>CAVTDO010000007.1:0-55656 GCA_963733555.1 uncultured Solirubrobacterales bacterium | reverse complement strand
ATAGCGATCTGACGGCCATGTTATTGTACGTATTTACTGGCTCAGCGCGTCTGCTCGAGCAGTTATGTCTGGCAAAAAGATTGGCTTCATAACGAGCGTGAGAACTCCGGACTTCATCTCCTTGAAGCCGGTCAACCTCTGCGCCACCTGCCGCCACGCCTGGGATCGCCCTGCCCGTGCCCTGACCGGACAGCGCCCGGCAGAGCTCCTCGATACTGCGCGAGATTGTGCACCGGCCGGAATTCGTCGACGTGCGGCAGCATGGCCCGGATGCCGTCGGCCTTGGCCTCGAAGCCCTCGTAGCGCAGCAGCGGATTGAGCCAGATCAGGCGGCGGCAGGAGCGGTGCAGCCGATCCATCTCGAAGGCGAGGCGGTCGTCGCCGGCTCGCGCTCGAGCCCGTCGGTGATCAGCAGCACGATCGCGCCCTGCGCCAGCACGCGGCGCGACCAGAGCTGGTTGAAGCTCGTGCAGCGAGGCGGCGATGCGGGTGCCGCCGGACCAGTCGACGACGCTCGGCCGAGCAGCGCGGCCAGCGCCTCGTCGGGATCCTTGGCTGCGCAGCGAGCGCGTGACGTTGGTGAGCCGCGTGCCGAACAGGAAGGTATGGACGCGCTTGCGCGCGTCGGTCACCGCGTGGAGGAAATGCAGGAACAGCCGCGTGTACTCGCTCATCGAGCCGGAGATGTCGAGCAGCGCCACCACGGCGGCGGCTCGGTCTTCGGCGCCGCAGATACTCGAGATCGATCAGCGCGCCGCCGCCCCATGCTCGCGCGCATGGTGCGGCGCATGTCGATGCGTGGCCGGGCGGTCGGGCGCGAGGCGGCGCGTCGTGCACCTCGTCGAGCGGCAGCACCAGGCCGCGCGATCGCCGCCTTGGCCTCGGCGATCTCGGCGGCGGTCATCTGCGCGAAGTCCTTCTGCTGCAGCACCTCGCTGGTCCGACACCGTCAGGCGCGCGTCGATCTCGATCTCGCGCACTTCGGCTGCAGCTTGTCGGCAGGCCGGCGAACAGCGCCTCCTGGCACGCGCTGCGCGCCGGCTTCGGCGGCTCGGCTGCGGCGCCGGCGCCTGCGGCAGCATCATGCCATGAGCTGCTCGAGCTAGCCGCGCTGCGCCAGAAGAGCGGAACGCCTGATCGAACAGGATCGATGCTCGTGCGCTTCACGAAGACCGCTGCAGCGTCCAGTAGAAGTCCTCGCGCGTGCCGACGCCGGCCGCCTCGACCGCCGCGCATCGCGTCGATCACCGCGCCCGGGCCGACCGGAATGCCCGCCGGCGCGCAGCGCGCGGGCGAAATACACGATGTTCTCGGCCAGCCGGCCCGTCCCGTCTCCGCGCTGCGTCGCGCGCCTATTCCGCTGCGCGCATCTCCGCGCGCACCTCGGCGCGCAGCCCTCGATCAGCTCCGCGCCTTGCGGCCCTCGATGCGCGCGATGTCGTCCTGATACTTGAGCAGCACGCCGAGCGTGTCGGAGACGGTCGCCGGATCGAGCGCGACCGCGTCGAGCTCGGACAGCGCGCGTCGCCCAATCGAGCGTCTCGGCGACGCCGGGCGACTTGAACAGATCCTCCTTGCGCAGCGCCTGCACGAATGCCACGACCTCCGCGACAGCCGCCGGCGATGCCGGGCACCTTGGCGCGACGATCGCCAGCTCGCGCTCGGCGTTCGGATAGTCGACCCAGTGGTAGAGGCAGCGGCGCTTCAGCGCGTCGTGGATCTCGCGGGTGCGGTTCGAGGTGATCGACCACGATCGGCGGCTGCGCCGCCTTCATGGTGCCGAGCTCCGGGATCGTCACCTGGAAGTCGGCCAGCACTTCGAGCAGGAACGCCTCGAACGCCTCGTCGGTGCGGTCGAGTTCGTCGATCAGCAGCACCGGCGCGCCGGCGGCGTCCGGCTCGAGCGCCTGCAGCAGCGGCCGCTTGATCAGGAAGCGTCGGAGAAGACGTCGTGCTCGAGCGCGTTCGCGGTCGACGCTCGCCCTCCGCCTCCGCGAGCCGGATCGCGATCATCTGCGCGGCGTAGTTCCACTCGTAGACCGCGGCGGCGACGTCGAGCCCTCGTAGCATTGCAGGCGGATCAGCCGGCGGCCCGAGCGTCGCGGCCAGCACCTTGGCGATCTCGGTCTTGCCGACGCCGGCCTCGCCTTCGAGAAACAGCGGCCGGCCCATCCGCAGCGCCAGGAACAGCACCGTCGCGAGCGCGCGGTCGGCGACATAATCGGCCGACGCCAGCAGCTCGAGGGTCGCGTCGATGGATCGGGGCGGGAGCTGCCGAACAGATTTCGGCATTCTCTGGTCGACGGTCCGGACTCCTGGCCCCGATTGGCTCTGCGGCGTTGCCAACGCCGGGATAGGCCTTTACGCACCGGGATCCCAAATCAACGGCTGCGGCGCGTCGCCGCCCGGCCGCTATCCTCAGCCGGCCGTCCGATCAGACCTGCTATCGGCCGCCGCTCTTCTTGTCCGCGCGGCCGCGACGGCGCGGCGCGCGCAGCACGCCGACAGGTGCGCGCGTATTCGGCGCTGCCGTGGATGTCGCTCGCGAGGCCGTCGGCCGGGATCGGTCAGCCCTTCGAGCGACTTCGGCGAGAACCGCTTCTTGAGCGCCTCCTCGAATGAGGGCACGCGGAACACGCCCGAGAGCCGGCGCCGGTCACGGCGACGCGGATCTCCGACGGGCGCTTGGCGACGAACACGCCGACCAGCGCAAAGCGCGAGGCCTGGTTGCGGAACTTCTAGTAGCCCGCCTTCTTGGGCACGGGAAGCTCACCTTGGTGATGATCTCGTCGGCTTCGAGCGCGGTCTCGAACAGGCCCTTGAAGAACTCGTCGGCCACGATCTGGCGCTTGGTCGTGGTGATGGTGGCGCCGAGGCCGAGGCAGGCGGCCGGGTAATCCGCATTGGGATCGTTGTTGGCGACCGAGCCGCCGATCGTGCCGCGGTGGCGCACCGCCGGGATCGCCGATCATGCCGGCGAGGTCGGCGAGCGCCGGGATCGCTGCCGCACCACCGGCGAGTCCGCCACCTCGGCATGGCGCGCCAGGGCGCCGATGACGACGAGCGGCCGTCAGCCGATGCGGAAGCCCTCGACCCTGTCGAGATCGATGATGTTCGACGGCGAGGCGAGCCGCAGCTTCATGGTCGGCAGCAGGGTCTGGCCGCCGGCGAGCAGCTTTGCCTCCTCGAGCTTGCCGAGCATGTTCGTGGCTGCCGCAACCCGCTGGCACGGTGATAGGTGAAAGCGTACATCGCTCGTCTCCGGTCCTCTCACGAATATCACTTCGCCGCGCGGGCGTTTGGCCTTGCGGATCGCCGCCCACACCACCTGCGGCGTCGCGGGCATCGCGATCTCCTCCGAGCCGATGGCATCGGTGATCGCGTTCACCACCGCGGCGGGCGCGGCGATGGCGCTGCTTATGACCTGGCTCGTTCGTACTGCTGTTACCGGTGATGACGGCGTACAGGTCTCGCTGCTCGCACGCCCCGACGCGGCTGATATCGCTGGCGCCAAGCGAGAACAGAGGTGCTGTTCGCCCTGGGTCTGGGGTCCAAGATCGTCGGGGTGGATGGCAACAGCGATTATCCGGCGCAGGCCAGCAAGCTGACCAAGATCGCCAGCTACAGCGGTGGTCCAAATTATCGAGAAGATCGTATCGCTCAAGCCCAACCTGATTGTGGCGGTGCAGGGTATCTACTCCAAGGCCAACATTACCAAGTTGCGCTCCCTGCATCTGAACGTGCTGGTGATGAATCCAACCAGTATGGAAACCGTGCTGCGCGCAATCATTCTTACCGGCACTGTGCGTGCCTGATGCCAACTCAATCGGGTTTTCGACTGCGATCTTAAAATTCTGCTCGGACTTACGATTATGAAAGTGCCGGTTTCTATCCTCATACCGATCAAGAACGAAGCCGCCAATCTTCCTCGGACCCTGAGGTCAGTCTTCTGGGCCGATGAAATTATTGTCATCGATTCCCAGAGTTCCGATGCCTCGGGCAGAATAGCCGAGGCGCATGGCGCTCAGGTGGTTCAATTCCATTTCAATGGGCACTGGCCAAAAAAGAAAAATTGGGCCCTCGAGAACGTAGCCTTTCGGCACGATTGGGTGTTCATCCTCGATGCAGACGAGGTTATGCCGCCTTCCGCTGAGCAGGAGTTCCGTGAGATCGTAAGTGACTCGAATCATCCGTTGGACGGCTATTGGATCAATCGAAGGTTCAAATTCATGGGCAAATGGCTCAAACACGCCTATTACCCCAATTGGAACTTGCGGCTGTTCAAGCATCGCTTGGGGCGGTATGAAAAACTCACGGAGGTGGATACTGCAAGCGGCGATAACGAAGTGCATGAGCACGTTCTCGTGAATGGCGAAACCGGCCGCTTACGCTGCGAAATGGACCATTACGCTTTTCCTTCCGTGGATGTGTTTGTCCAGAAACACAACCGATACTCGAACTGGGAGGCTCATGTGGCGCTCGACCGGTTTCTCAAAGGAAGCAACCGCGCTCTGCAAAGCAAGGAAGTCGGGTTGCGCCGGCGCATCAAGCAAGTCTCCCAATCTCTGCCCTCACGACCGCTCCTGCGGTTTCTTTATGTTTACTTGTGGCAACTGGGATTTGCCGATGGAATTGAAGGCTACCATTTCGCCCGGCTTCATGCTTTGTATGAATATTTGTGTGTCGTTAAAACCGTCGAGCTTAGAAAAATAAAAACGTCCGAGAATATCTTGAGCGATTGAACCAGGGAGACCCGAATTGGATGCGGTTTCACCCGACTCAATGACACGCCAAGGTGTTCCTGTCCGCCGCCGATGCGCCTGCTGAAGAGATATCAAAATTTGAGCGCCAGTGAACGCAGGCTGTTTTTCCTGGCGCTCTTCCTGGTCCTGGTCATTCGCGCGGCTTTGTGGGCTTTGCCCTTCAGAGTAACGCACGCCTGGATGGAACGGCTTCGAAGGCCTCATGGGAACCGATGCGAGTTGGATCGCCGCACCATCCGACAGGTAACCTGGGCGGTCCAGGCGGCCAGCCGCCGAATCCCCCGGGCTACTTGTCTGACCCCCGGCAATGGCAACCCAAGTCTTGCTGGGACGCCGTAAACCAATGGCTCGATGTCGCCTGGGTGCACCTGAATCCCGACGCACCGGTTCACGGTCGTGCGCTCCGGCGGGGGTTTGGCGCCGGGGAATGGTGCGAATCGTGGCTCGGTCCGGGAGCCATCCTTGGAAGGGCGCGGACCGGCTGGGGCGCGTGCGGTCTCGCGGTGGCACTCGCTCTGCGGCCGTACCCTGGATTGGATTGAACTGGTGGCCGGTTGACGACCACGGTCGCGATCCCGGTTCGAAACGGCGGGAGTCTCCTTGAGCAGGTTCTTCAGGCGATCCGCGCTCAGCGGCTCGATTCGGAGCTGGAGATCCTTGTCTGTGATTCGGGCTCGACGGACGGATCGGTGGCTCTGGCGCGGGCGTACGGGGCTCGGGTTTTCGAGATACCCGCGCACGAGTTCTCTCACGGCGGGACACGGAATCGGCTTATGGAGGAGGCGAGGGGAGAGCGTGTGGCACTCCTGAGTCAGGACGCGGTACCGGCCGACGAGCGATGGCTCGCTCGCCTTCTCGCCGGGTTTGATCTGGCGGAAGACGTGGCGCTCGTCTTCGGGCCGTACCGTCCGCGGCCCGGAGCGAGCCCGATGGTTTCACGTGAGCTCACGGACTGGTTTGCCTCCTTCTCGCCCCGAGGGGAGCCACGCATCGATCGTCTCTCACCCCCGGAACGTGAGGTCCCTCCGCGGGAGCTCCTCGGACCGCGAGGCTTTTTCACCGACGCAAACGCGTGCATAGCCAAGACGGCCTGGAGGGTCGTGCCCTTCCGCCCGGTTTCCTATGCCGAGGACCACGTCCTCGCTCACGACATGCTCCGGGCCGGCTTTGCCAAGGTCTACCTTCCGGATGCTGCCGTGATCCACTCGCACGACTATTCGGTCTGGGGTTGGCTACGTCGGAGCTTCGATGAGAGTCGGGCGATGCACGAGCCTACGGGTTTTCCGAGTCCAGCCAAATTCGCCCCGCCGCCCTCAACGTCTGGGGCCAGGTCGGCGCCGACCTGCGCTGGCAGCGAGCGGCCGGATTGGGCCACGGCCCCATGCGTGCCGCGCGGCTGTCCGGCGATTCACTCGCTCACTGGCTGATGCGGACGCTGGGCACCATGCTCGGGACCCGGGCCGAAAAGCTTCCCGGCCCGGTGGTAAGGCGGCTTTCCTCCGAGGGGCGCACCGGTTCTGGCTACCCTCTCTGCCCGGATGACGTCGGTCGCTGAGAAGCCTCTCCCTGCGGTCTTGGTCCAGGGAGTCAGCAAGACATTCCGGGTCCCGGAACAGCGGGTGCACACGTTGAAGGAGCGGGTCTTGCATCCGCGGCGCCGTATCACCTACCAGAAGTTCAACGCGCTGAAGGATGTGAACTTCTCGGTCCAGGAGGGGGAGTTCTTCGGCATCGCCGGGCGCAACGGGAGCGGCAAGAGCACGCTGCTGAAGTGTTTGGCGGGGATCTACGCCTGCGAGGGGGACATCTGGTGCCGGGGCCGGTTGTCGACGTTCATTGAGCTCGGCGTTGGCTTCAACGCGGACCTCGCGGCGCGTGACAACGTGGTCATGAACGGGATCATGATGGGGCTCTCGCCTCGCGAGGCGCGTAAGCGCTACGACGGCGTGATGGAGTTCGCCGAGCTGGCGGAGTTCAAGGACCTGAAGCTCAAGAACTACTCGTCCGGCATGCAGGTCCGGCTTGCTTTCTCCGTCGCGATTCAGGTCGACGCCGACATCCTGCTCATCGACGAGGTTCTGGCCGTCGGCGACGCCTCCTTCCAACAGAAATGCTTCGACGTGTTCAACCGCCTGCGTGACGAGAAGAAGACGATCGTCTTCGTCACCCACGACATGGGCGCTCTGCAGAGGTTCTGCCACCGCGCCCTGCTTCTGGAGCGAGGTCAGATGGTCCACCTCGGCGAGCCGGAGGAGGTGGCCGATCAGTACCTGGAGATCAACTTCGGTCGTGATCCCCGGAATCAGGAGTCAGCCAACGGACGTCCCGGCGATGGCGAGGCGCAGGTCCGCGAGGTGTGGTTGGAGGACGAACAGGGCGAGCGATATTCGGTGGCCCCGCAGGGTCACCGAGTCAAGCTACGCGTGAGGGTCGAGTTCAAGGTCGACGTTGAGGATCCCCAGGCGAGCGTCTACATCCACGACGAGGACCACAAGGCGGTGCTGGTTGCTGTGAGCTGGCTTCAGCACGAGCGCTCCGGCCGGTTCTCGGCCGGCGAGCACGTCGTGTTCTCGTTTTCGTTCGAGAATGTTCTTGCCCCCGGGCGATACAGCCCGGTGGTCAACCTGGCTCACCGCGGGACAGGGCTCGACGTAATCGACCGCTATGAGCGGGGGTTCTCGTTCCTGGTCTCCGGGACCCACGCCCTTGGCGGCGCGGTCGATCTCCCCGTGGAGGTCGCGATCGATCGGGTCGACTCGAGCATCGTTCAGGGAGCTTCAACATGACGATTGGTGCCGAGACGCTTCCCTCCGAACTTCTGGGGCGCCCGATCAAGGGTCCCGAGGCACTGACCGACGATTGGACCAGGTTCTGGCACCTCACGTTCAACATCGCGAGAACCCAGTGGAAGCTGCGTTTCTTCGGGTCCTTCCTGGGTTACTTCTGGCAACTCGTGCGCCCGCTGCTCCTGTTCGGCGTCCTCTGGGTCTTCTTCACGAAGATAGGCCACGTCGGTCAGGGCGCGCTGGCCGCACCCGGCAAGCCACAGCACTTCTACGGGGCGCAGCTGCTCGGTTCCGTGGTGCTCTACACCTTCTTCGTCGAGGCGACCTCAAACTCGGTCAAGAGTGTGGTGGACAACGAGGCTCTGGTCCGGAAGATCCAGTTCCCTCGCCTGGTCATCCCGCTTTCGCTCGTGCTGCTCGCCCTGTTCAACCTCGGTCTCAACCTGATCGTCGTGTTCATCTTCGCCCTGGCCTCCGGCGTCCGCCCGATGCTGAGCTGGGTTGAGTTGCCGCTGATCGTCGGAATGCTCGCGGTCTTCTCGGCCGGTTTGGCGATGCTCCTTTCCTCGCTCTACGTGTACTTCCGCGACATCTCGCCGATTTGGGAGGTGGTAGCGCAGATCCTCTTCTACGCCTCTCCTGTGATCATCCCCCTCTCGACCGTCCAAGCACGACTGAGCCCGACGCTTCTGCACGTCTACATGCTGAGTCCGCTGGCGACCGTCTTCCAGCAGTTCCGCCACGCCATCATCAATCACGCGTCTCCGGCGGTGAGCACCGTTCTCGGAGGAAAGGTGGTCCTGCTGGCGCCAATCGGGCTGGTGGTCGGATTCTTTGCCCTGGGTTTTGTCGTCTTCAATCGGGCGGCGCCCTACGTGGCGGAGAACCTGTAGCCGGACCTCGGCTAGGTCATCGGCGCCCGGCGTAGCTCAGGCACCGTGTCTGTCGACGGGGCGATCGTCTGCGCCGCGGCAATCCCTTCGAGGAACTGCTCCAAGAGATCGATGGACGCCGGCCACCCATAGCGGCGCGCGGTCGCAAGCCCGCTGTCCCGTAGCCGATCTCGGAGAGCGGTGTCGCTGAGGACGGACCGCAACGCCTCCGCGACAGCCTGGCTGTCGGCCGTCGGCATCAGGCAGTTGTCTCCGTCTCGACAGAAATCCTGGTTGCCGTGAGCATCGGTGCAGACAACGGGGCAACCGGCGGCCATCGCCTCCAGCACGGGGAGGCAGAACCCCTCATGCGCCGAGGTCTGGACGAAGAGGGTGGCCTGGTTGAGCAAGCGGTTTATTTCCGCGTCGGTGGGGCCGATCACGTACCGAACCCCCGGCATGCCCTCGGACAGCTTCGGCTCGACCCCGTAGAGGACCAGCTCCGCCCGGGGCTCGGTGAGGCTGCCCCAGGCGTCGAGGGTGAGCGGCAGGTTCTTCAGGGGGTTGGATCGGCCGACGGCCAGCACCATGTCGTCGCGACGCTCGCCCGCCGGGAGCGAATGAAAAGTGTCGAGATCCACCCCCGGTGGGATCAGCGCCGCTTCCAGGCCGATCTCTCGCAACTGGGCATGATTCCAGGAGGAGGTGGTGCAGTAGCGGAACTCGTGGCGATACGAGGCCAGAACCCGGTGACGGGCGATTTCACTGTCGGCGTAATAGCTCGACTCGATGTCCTGCACGAAGTACACCGGGATGCCGTGCAGAACGCTTGCCTCCCACACCGGAGCCGCCGTTTCCCACCAGGTCGCCACCTTGATCGCGTCGATTGGAGCCAGGGTCCTGGACAGCTGGGGGTAGTCCTTGAAGGTGCGTACCGGGACACGGAGATCGAACCACTCAGGGCCGCCGGTCAAGGTCCATAGCTCGACCTGGTGGCCGCGGTCATGGAGCCCGTTGAGCTGCTCGAACACGACGCGATGGCCGCCCCCCACTCCTGTGTCCTGGGTGACGTAGATGACCCGCAGCGATCCATCGGGGGCACGGACATCGCGAGCATCGAAGAAGCCGCCCCACCGCTGCCAGAAGACACGTTGCGAGTTTCGCTCCCGCTCTCGTACCTCGGTTCCCCGGGTCACGGACTCCAAGTGGTTGAGCTCCGCATCGGGTACGTAGAGAACCGCGAGATTGGAGTGCCATGCCCGCAGGCAGTAGTCGACATCCTCGTAGGCCATCGGATAGGCCTCATCGAGAAGGCCAACGCGCTCGATTACCTTCCTGGTCAGATAGAGGCAGGCCCCGGTGGCGGCGAGAAGCGGTTGGCCAACGTTGGCCGGTCCCCAATCGGCCGGTTTGAAGCGGAAGCGGTGGTCGAACCACTCCGGCGCCCCCTGATTTCGCACCGTCCCGGCGAACTGGATGCGGTCGTCTTCATAGAGGAGCTTTCCCGTAAGCACGCCGACGTTGGGGTGCCGGCTCGAAGCGAATTGCAGTGACTGAAGCCAGCCTCGCCTGGCGATCATGTCTGAGTTGAGGAGGACGACATCCTCCGTCTGGCGGGTGGCGCGGAGCCCGCGGTTGACATTGGCGGCGAAACCGACGTTCTCGCTCCCGCTGATGACCTCTATCCCTCGGATCTTCCTCAGCGCGGCGAGATGCTCAGGTCCGCTGGCGTCGTCGGCGACGATGATCCGGACCCGTCCGCGTCGCGTCGTCCGCCGGATGCTGCGCACCAGCTTCGCCACATGCTCCGCGTCGCGGTAGCTGGGGATGACAATCGCAACCGGCCAGCCGTTGCGTCGGTACCAGGCGATTGCTCGGTCGCGATCACCCCGGTTCGTCAGACCGCGGCGGAGGAAGCGCTTCATCGGCGTGAAGCGCAGGGGAAAGGTGACGACGCGGAAGGCGACCGAGCCGAGCCCGTGGTAGCGGTAGGTCAGATAGATGCGCCGGCGAAGATTGGCCAGCTGACCGGCGGGCATCGGATCGCCCACGACTTGGCTGGGCGAATCCGCCGCGCCCTCGGCACGTTTCGGCTGCGGAGCTTGGTCCGTCAACGGATGCCAGAGGCCGGGCGGTCGCGGCGGCGGAGCCCGAGTATCGAGAGCAGGAACGACGAGAAGAAGATCTGGATGCCGACGATGATCAGCGTCGCGGCGAAGACGGCGAGCCGTTCGTAGGCCAGTGCGCCGAAGCCGTGGTTGATCCAGTCGATCACGATGATGATCCCGATGATCAGTCCGGCTGTGGTGACGGTGCCGCCCAACAGGAGCCCATGCTCGAGCTTGAACCGGGCTCGCATGCGATCGAACCACCGGTCCTTTTCACCCATGAAGTACGTGCCGTAGGCGTGCGCGCAGACGCCAAGGGCCACCACCTGAGTCCCGACGATCGCCAGCAGAGCGCCTGCGATGAGGGCGTGGATGTCCCAGTGGCGACCGAACACCGGCAGTCCACTGACCACGATCAGCTCGACGATCCAGCCCAGCGCAGCCATCAGAGCCCCCGGCAGGATGAACAGGTAGTTGGGCGAGTGGACGAGGAGAAAACGGAGGTGCCGCCAGCCGTCGCGGAAGCTCGAGAGCTTGGATTCACCGCCTCGCGGGTGGTACTCGATGGGGAACTGCCGGATGTCGAGCTTCTCCTTAGCCGCTCGAATGACCATCTCCGAGGCGAACTCCATCCCGGTGGTCCGCAGGTCAAGCTGGGGCAGGACACTGCGCCGGAAGGCACGCATTCCGCAATGAGCGTCATCGACCCCGGTGCGGAAAAGCAGGTTGAGCAGCCCGGACAGGAGCGGGTTGCCGATGTAGCGGTGATGCCAAGGCATCGCGCCAGGGTGGATGTTCTTCATCCGGTTGCCGATAACCATGTCCGCCCCCGCCTCGAGCTCGGCCACGAAGTGCGGGATCTCGCCGAAGTCGTAGGTGAGGTCGGCGTCGGCCATCACCACGTACTGCCCCCGGGCGTTGGCGAACCCGGCCAGGTAGGCGCTGCCGTAACCCCGCTCCGGCTCAAGCACGACTCGGGCTCCGGCCGCCGCGGCCAGGTCGCCGCTGCCGTCGGTGGAAGCGTTGTCGACCACGATCACCTCACCGCGCATCTGCTCCTTGTCGAGAGCTGCCCGGGCTTGGCCAACGCAGACCGCAATGTTGTCCGCCTCGTTCAGGCACGGGATGACCACGGACACGACAACCGCCGCCTGCTCGGCAAGCGCGTCCGGGGGGGTGTCTCGCTCGATCGTGCTCATCCGCCGCCTCACGCTGCCTCGTTCACAGCGCGGGAGGGACGCTGGGGGGGCACGCCTGCGGCGATCGTAGCGCAGAATCTGGCAGCCTCCGCTGACTAGATGCGCGTCTGCCTGGTCTATGACTGCCTGTTTCCGCACACGGTGGGGGGTGCGGAGCGCATTTATCGGAACTTGGCCGAACGGCTTGCCGCAGATGGGCATGACGTGACCTACCTGACCCTGCGTCAGTGGTCTCGGGGCGCTGATCCCGGCGTGCCTGGCGTAAAGGTCTTGGCCGTCGGACCGCGCATGTCTCTCTACGCCGGCCCGGGCCGGCGCCGGGTCCTTCCACCGATCGTCTTCGGGGCGGGGGTCCTATGGCATCTGCTGCGGCGCGGCGGCGAGTACGAGGTGGTCCACACGGCGTCGTTTCCCTACTTCTCTCTCCTCGCCGTCGCCGTCGCCCGTCTGCGCTGGCATTACCGCGTCGTCGCGGATTGGTTCGAGGTCTGGACGCGGAGCTACTGGCGGGAGTATCTGGGCCGATTCGGGGGGATCTCGGCTGGCTCATTCAACGCCTCTGTGCGCGGGTTCCCCAACAGGCCTTCTGCTTCTCACGGCTGCATGCAGCCAGGCTCCGGGAAGAGGGCCTTACCGGGGAGGTGACGATCCTTCCGGGCGAGTACGTGGGCCCGCTGGAGCCCCAAAAGGTCGTCGAGCCTGACCCGGTGGTGCTGTTCGCGGGCCGGCACATCCCGGAGAAGCAGGTCCCATCGATTCCACCCGCTATCGCCGAGGCCCGCAGGCAGTTGCCGGATCTCCGGGCGGTCATTCTCGGGGACGGCCCTGACCGCCCGCAGGTCGAGGCGCTCGTGCGAAAGCTCGGACTGGAGGGAACGGTCGAGGTCCGCGGCTTTGTGGAGACCGAGGTCGTCGAGCAGATGATGACCCGGGCGCTATGTCTGCTGCTCCCGTCCCGCCGCGAGGGCTACGGACTGGTCGTCATCGAGGCCGCGTCGGCGGGCACGCCCAGCGTCGTCGTGGCCGGCCCGGACAACGCCGCGGTAGAACTCGTGGAGGACGGGGTCAATGGGTTCATCGCCACGTCGGCTGCCCCGGACGATCTCGCGTCAGCGATTCTGCGAGTGTATGCCGGTGGCCAGGGTCTGCGGCTGACGACGGCTCGCTGGTTCGAGCACAATGCCCCCCTCCGCTCGCTCAGTCGGTCGCTTGAGATCGTCCTTGCCGCCTACGCAGGCGCGACGGTTGACTGGGTTCCTCCCGAACCCACCGATAACGTGGCCTCTTGAGCCTCACGACGGTATCGATTCCCGTGCCGCTGTCGAGGTCAGGGCCGGGAGGGGCCGTGTCGTGCGGGATCTCCTTCGCGCCCTCGCCGAACGTGATGATCCCCATGTCTATCGCTGCTACGCCCGGAGTTCGTGGGGCAGGAGCCCCTTGGCGAGCGCTTCCAGTGGGTTTCGATTGATCTGCCCGATCCGTTATGGCAGCGTCCAAAGCGGCTGCCGCCGCCAGCCGTCGAGTACGACGTGTTCCTATCCACGAACTCCTACCTGACCATCCCGCTCCTGAGAATCCCAGCCGTCGCCATCGTCTACGACCTCATCGCTTTTGAGCCGAGCATGCGGCCCAACCGGCGGTCGGTGCTGATCGAGCGTCTCACGCTCGGAAGCGCCGTCCGGCGGGCACGGACCTCTGGTGTATCTCGCAAGCCACCGCCGACTCTCGTGGCCAGATTCCCGCTGGCAGCAGACCGAGTTGAGGTGATCCGCCTAGCTGTCTCGCCTGCACTTGACGCCAGGACATCCGAGTTGAGCCAAGTGCCTGATCCCGGCTTCGTCCTGGCCGTCGGGACGCTCGAGCCGCGCAAGAACCTGCCCCGGCTTGTCGAAGCGTACGCCTCGCTTCCCGCGGAACTCCAGGGCAGGCACCCTCTGGTCGTCGTCGGGGCTCGCGGCTGGAGCACAGGTCCCACGCTCGCCGCGCTGCGCTCGTTGGGGATCGCTGCATCATGCTCGGTCACGTGTCGGATGGAACTCTCGCCGAGCTGTACCGGCGGTGCGCCACCTTTGCTATCCGTCGCTGGGCGAGGGGTTCGGGCTGCCGGTGCTGGAGGCGATGGCGGCGGGCGCACCGGTCACTACCTCCAGGATTTCATCCCCTACCTGAGGTCGGCGGGGATGCAGTTGAGTACGTCGAGCCCTTCTCGGTGCCAAGTATCGCCGCGGGGCTTGAACGTGTGCTGCGCTGGCCCGAGCTGCGCCGGGACCTCGGCGAGCGGGCTACGCGCCGCGCGCGTGAACTCAGCTGGGGGGAGACCGCAGAACGGGTGCTCGAACTGCTCGAGGACGGCTCACCAGCCGTACCCAATGAGCCCGATCGTGGATGGCCGGGCGGCGTCCCTACCCGTGGAGGCGACTGGCTATGTCGAAAGGGTAGATGTACATCGTCACCTGGCCGAGCCGGTACACGCCGGAGGGCGGTCCGAGATACGCGGGGGCGGCTGAAATACCCGGCAAACTCGGATCCGTGAGGAGAAAGCTCCGGATGCCTGGCCGCGGGCGTGTACCAGCAGTACCCCACCGTCACCTCCGTGATCGAGGCCGCCGCCGCAGTGATAAGCCTGGGCACGGTTCTGTGTCTCCGCACTTGTCAATGACTGCCCTGCGCGCCAGCTTCTCTGAGCGGACCGCCGCGATCGAGGCTCCCCGCATCGCTTTCGTCACGTTCTGGCTGACGTCCGCCATGTTGCTCACGCTGGTCTTCATCATCGGATCGGCGCCCGGGGACATCAATAGCGATCGCTATCTCGTGGGAATCCTCTTTGGCGCGGCGGCGCTCGTGCCTGTGGTCATGGCGGGCCGTCGCTGGATCGAGATCATGGCGGTGGTTGGTGCTCGCGTCTTCGGTCCGCCGGCAGCGTATGGATGGCCGACGGGGCTGCGACCCAGGCACCCGGTTTGCCCACAGAGCAAGTGGCGGCCCAGGTCAGCCGGATCGCGGCCATGCAGGGGATCCAAGTCGGCTACGCCGGCTACTGGGACGCCAGCTCGATCGCCTGGGCCACCGATCTGAAGGTGCAGGTCTATCCGCTGTACGTCTGTCCCAACACCGCGTTCCTCTGCCAGTACTACCTGCACTACATCACGAGCTGGTGAAGTTGCCGTTTCCGAGCACGTGTTATCGATTTGCCACCAGAGGGTCAAGTGCGCGGTGACCGCTCCTCCCGAGGCGAAGAGGCTGACGCCGCTGGCCGCTGCCCGAGAAGTGGTCGGGCCGACGTGCAGGCCCCTATTACCACCTCGGTCACGAGCCATCCCAGCAGGGTGACGACCGCGTCCCTGCCATCACCGCTGCGCGCGTGGTCCGGCGGTTACGGGCGAGCCCCAGGGGCACCGCAGCAGCCACGGCGAACGGAATAGGCCTCGCACCAACACCAGACGATCCGAGGCCGCGTTCAGGCCGGCGATCAAGCCGGCTACGAGGATCAGCGCCAGGTCAAGCCTCGGAGCGAACGTGTCGGCATTTCGCTGAAGCCGGACGAGAAGCGCCCCGAGGATGGCCAGCGTGAACCAGGCGGGGCCGTGGGCGTCCAGTGCCACAAGCCAATGTAGGGTCGGGGGGAGGTAGACAGGACACCGCGATGCTGATGGCAGCGGCCCAGCGCCGACCAGCTCCCAAACCGCCCAGCCGATCAGTCCGGCGGCGATCAGGAGCATGCCGAGCCCGGCGCCCTCCCATATGTCTCGATGCAGCGGCAGCCATTCCGTCGCCAGCTCGAAGATAAGGCTCGAGTACCAGCCGACCTCCCCGAGCACGACATGAGCACGTTGGGCGCCGAGAAAGGGCCGATCACCCCCGCCGAGGCGACGTCTGCATCCCGGTAGCTGGCCGTAATCACCCGTGAAGGGACAGCTAATAGCACGAGGTACACGAGCGTGATCACGGCCGGGGCGCAACGCCAGTGGCGAGCGGCGATATTCCGGGTACGCACGATCGTCGCGCTCATGCTGGTGGCTCGCCGGTGCTTCGAAGCACACGCTGAAGCTGGCGGAACGTTTCATAGAGATCCCGCACACGGCGGGAGCGCAGATGCGACATCAGGGCGGTGCGTAGGGTGATCAGAGAGATCCAGCTCGCCAGCCGAACTACCGCGAGGGCGGCAGCCGGTCGGTGGTAGTAACGTTTTACGCTGTCCAGATAGGCGGCCGAGGCATGGGTTGAGGAGACTGAGCTGCCACCCCCCAGGTGCACAAAACGAGCGCTCGGGAGCACGTGGATCTCCACCCGGCAGCAGCGATTCGCTGCTGCCATTCGGTTTCCTCGAGGTAGAGGAAATACCCCTCATCCATCGGCCCGGCCTGGTGCGCCGCCTCGGCTCGTACGAGTAGCGCCGCCCCCATCGCGTGCGCGATTCGGCGTGGCCGATCCAACGTCCGGCGTGCCACGTTACGAGGATCAAGCCATGTGCCGCGAATCAAGTACGCGAGAGGCGCGCAGAAGTCGACGAATAGCGTGACCAGGTTAGGAAAGCGCCGGTAGGCGTTGTCCTGGAGCCGACCCGTCCTCGTTGAAAAACAGTGGCGCTACAACTCCCACCTGCGGGTGTGTCTGCGCGTAGCGAACGAGTTGTGAGACGGCGTCGGTCTGGGCGAAAGCATCAGGGTTGCACAGGAGCAGGTACTCGCCGCGAGCCTGCGCGATGCCCGCGTTGTTGCCAGCGGCAAAGCCTGGGTTTCCGTCCAGCTCGACGAGCGTCGCATGAGGGCGCTGCTGGTGCAGCAGGCGTACGTGGTCAGGACTTGATCCGCGTCGACCACAACCTCCTCGAGCTCCAGACGATCATCACAATCCCAGGATCCGGCGACCGCCGCAGCGCCCGGAGCGTCAGCTCGGCCGAGCGATAGTTCACGATCAGGGCCGTCAGCGTCGGACGGTCTTCTATGGGGCGGTAGGGCATCCTTGGTGTCGTGCAGGATGCCATCACCCCTCCTCCGGCGCCGGACGAGCCCGCCGAGCCGCTCGATGCGGCGTCCGCCGGGGCTAAGGGTGCGTGGTCGGGCTTCGCGCCGGCGGCTATGCGGTGGGCATGTTGCTCGGTCTGGTTGCCGCACCCCTCCTCGTCCGCCACCTCGGCGTGGCTGACTTTGGCATCTACATCACGATCAACTCGTTGGTGACGATCGTTGCGGGGCTCAGCGACCTCGGTCTGAACTCGCTCGGCGTGAGGGAATGGGCGCGCGAGCAGGCTGGGGAGCGACGTGCGCTCATGCGCGACCTTCTAGGCGCCCGTCTGGTCTTCTCCTTCGCCGGAGTGGCGTCTGCGATGGTGTTCGCCCTGATTGCAGGCTACGACTCGGCTCGGCTCCTGGGAACCGGACTGGCCTGTGTCGGCTTGATCGTGATGGCGGTCCAGAGCGCGCTGACAATCCCACTGGCCGGCCGCTTGCGTCAGGGCTGGATCGCGGCAGCAGAACGTGGGGGCGCCAGGCCGTCCAGCTCGGGCTGATCGTCCTCTTTGTGTTGCTGGGCCTAGGCCTCGTCCCCATGCTGTCGACGCTGATTCCCGCAGCTCTCGCGAGCCTCGCGCTTACCGCCTGGGCGGCCCGCGACTGGGTTGTGGCGCGGCTTTCTCTTCATCCTCGGCGCTGGAGCAGGTTGCTGCGCGGCTCGGTCGTTCGCTGCAGCGTCAGCTCTCAGCGTGGTCTACCCTGCGCACGACCATCATCATCACATCGTTGGTGGCCACGGCTTCGCAGGTCGGCGAGTTCGCAATCGCCTTCAGGGTGCTCAGGTCCTCATCAACGTGCCGAGTCTTCTCGTTGCTGCGCTCTTCCCTTTCTTCGCACGGACAGCGGTGACAGATCCAGATCGCATGCGCGGCCCTCGAAAGCACGCTGCGAACGGTCCTGGGAATCGGCACACTGGTAGCAGCGACCGTGGCCACAGGGGCTCCCCTTGCCATCACGATCCTGGCCGGCTCGCGACCGCATGGGGCGGTCCTGTCACTACGCCTTCTCGGCGGCGCGCTCGGGTTCTCCTTCGTCGGCTCGATCTGTCAGTACGCACTGCTGGCGATCCGGGCGCACCGCGAGATCCTGATTATCAACCTCGTTGCGCTTCTGCTCAACGCCGGTCATCCGGTCCCGGCTGGCGGAGTCTCATGGCGCTACCGGCGCCGCCCTCGCGTCACATTGTGCGAGGTGTTCGTGGCAGTGACTGCGCGTTTCATGCTCCAACGGCACGTCCCCGGGTTGCATCTGGGAGTGGGGGTGTATGGGCGTATTGCCGTCACGCTCGCAGTCGGGGCGGGTGCGGCCGTTGCCCTCTCCAGCGTTGGGGTCATCGTGTCTGCCATCGTCGCGCCGATGCTAACCGCAGTAGCTGCTCTGCTCACGGGGACCTTGCCTGCCAACCTGATCCGGACCCTGTGGCCGCGGTCTGGTGAGACGTGAAGCTCGCAGTGTTCCACCACCTTCCGACGGGCGGCGCCATGCGCGTCCTGGCCGAATGGCTTGCACGCACCCGAGCTCAGGAGGTCACGGTGTTCACACCCGATGCAGGAGTGCATGGTTTCGCACCTGTTGTTGATGGTGTTGTCGTGTGTGAGCGACGAAGGGGGCGCGGCACGAATGGCCTGGGCGAGCTCTTCGCCCTGGCGCACTCCCCCCGCGATGGGAAAGGCACTGGCGACAGAAATGACGGGCAGCCTTCGACGCGGTGATGTGCTTTGCCAGCCGCCTCACCCAAGCACCCGATGTTCTGCCGTATCTGCGCACCCCGAGCCTCTATTACGCGCCTGAGCCGCTTCGCTCTGCCTACGAGCCCAAGGACCTGCTCGAGTTACCCAGGGATGGCGCGGCACGATCACCCGGCGGGGCCTCAACCCGATCGAGCGGCTGCGGAAGGTGCTTGACCGACGCTACATCTCTGCCGCGCGGCGGGTCGTCACCCATTCGCACTTCACGCAGGCGATGCTTGATGAGATTTATGAGGTGCCGGCAAGTGTCGTTCCCCTTGGGGTCGATGCTTTGGCCTTTTCGCCCGGGTGCCACGAGCGGGAGGACTACGTTCTGGCGATCGGGGCGCTTCATCCCCTGAAGGGCCACGAGCTGGTGCTCTCAGCCGTGTCCCGCCTGCCCGAGCCTCGACCGCGGCTGATCATCGTCGGCGACAGGGGCCTCTCAGAGGCCATGCTCCGAAAGCGTGCGCTGGAAGCGGGGGTGAAGCTCGACATCCGCCACAGAATCCCGTTTTCCGAGGTGGTGGAGCTCTACCGCCGGGCCGGTGCGGTGGCTTGCGGGCAGATCCGCGAGCCCTTTGGGCTCACCCCGTTGGAGGCGATGGCCTGCGAAACGGCGGTCGTAGCGGTCGACGAAGGCGGATTCCGCGAGACGATCACCGATGGGGACACCGGACTACTCGTCGAGCGGGATCCGCGGGCGATGGCCGCTGCGCTTGCGCGCCTGCTCGGAAACCGCTTGCTGGCTCAACGACTCGGTGCCCGCGGCCGCGCGGATGTGCTCGCCCGCTGGAGCTGGGATCGCACAGCCGATGGTTTGGACACGCTGCTCGAGGAGGCAATCGCCAATACAGGAGGTCCTGGATGACGCCTGTCCTCTTCTTAGCGTGCGTCACTGAGGAACCATGCGGATTAGGCCTGAATATTGTCTACCCGTCCCGGGGGAGACAGGGGTATGGAATGTACGCCGGGAGCTCGCGCCTGCGCTTGCCGCAGCTGCACCGGCGGCGAAGATCACCGCCTTCGTGAACCGCGAGGCGATGACAGACGGGCTCGACCTGGCGAGGGCGTGGAGACCGTTCTGGTCCCAGCTCGACGTCGTCATCGCTGCTGGTCAGTGGGCCTGGGCGAGCAGGTCCACCTGCCGCGGCTAGCTCGGAAAGCGGGGATCGACGTTCTGCACAGCATGGCGAGCACGGCGCCGGCCACCGGCGCCTTCGCCCGTGTGACCACCGATCACGACCTGATCACCGCCATATCCGCGAGGCCGACTTCGGTCCCCGCACCGGGATGCGGGCCGCTGGCCCCCTTGCGGCACGCCGTTCCCACCGCATCATCGCCATCTCGAGGTCGACCGCACGCGATATCGAACGCTTCCTCCACGTTGTCCACGCCGGAAGCTGCGTGATCTACCAGGGGCATGGCGATCCTCCTCGTGCGTCGGTGGATGCTCTCCCCGAGCCGGAAGTCCGGCGCCGCTGGGACCTCGGCGAACGCCCGGTTGTCCTTACGCTCTCGGCCAAGCGACCGGTCAAGAATCTGACGCGCCTGATCGAGGCCCTTGCCTCGATCCCGAGCGCACTCCGTCCGGTGCTGGTCATGCCCGGATACCCCACGGCGTTTGAACAGAGCTCCGCGCCCGCGTGCGCGGGCTCGGCATTGAAGCTGACGTACGGATGCCCGGCTGGATCCGGCAGATCAGGTTGAGGGGCTCTGGCGGGTCGCTGCGTGCTTCGTCTTTCCGTCCCTCTTTGAGGGATTCGGCGCTCCCGTGCTCGAGGCAATGCGACGCGGCGTGGCGGTCGCCTGCTCGGATCGAAGCTCGCTGCCCGAGGTGGCAGGAGACGCCGCGCGCTTTTTCGATCCTGAGTCCCCGCAGGCCATCGCCCAAGCGATCACGGAGCTGCTGAGCGACCCGCAGCGAGGCTAGCGGAGCTAGTGCGCCGCGGGTACGCGCAGGCAGATCGTTTCACCTGGGCCGAAACGGCCCGCCGAACGCTCGACAGCTACCGACAAGCTATCGATGCGCGACGCTCGACGCTGGGGATGAGCAGGTCGGAGCAGGCGATGCCCGGATGACTCAAGCCCTACAGAGCTCGTGCTCAACCAGCTCGAAGATGGCGTGTCCGAGCAGCATCTGTCCTTCCTGGATTCGTGGGTGCTTGGACCCTGGACCGCGAGGACCGCGCCGGCGGCCTCGCCCACAGGGTATGGGCATCCCCGACGAGCGCCACCGTGATCATGCCCACGTGTCGGCCTGCCGCAAGCGCATCGACCACGTTCGCCGAGCGCCCTGAGGTCGAGATACCGATTAGGACGTCACCTTGTCGTCCCAGCCCGTTTACTCCGCGGACGAATACCTCGCGATATCCGTAATCGTTCCCGATCGCGGTGAGGGCGGCCATGTTGTCCCCGAGGGCGATGGCGGGTAACGGCTGACGTTCGATGCAAAAGCGTCCTAAGAGCTCAGCCGCTAGGTGCTGGGCATCGGCGGCGCTCCCCCCGTTGCCGCACAGAAGCACCTTGCCCCCGGCGCGGATCGAGCCGTACCATGCCTCGACCACGGCGTCCGCCGACGCCGCGACCGCCTCATCCTCGAGCAGCAACTCGCATACAGAGATCGCTTCGCGCACCCTGTCGCGGATGAACTCAGCCCTCGACATAGTTCCAGGTTCTTGAGGCCCTCGTAGTCGAAGGCGAAGTCGGTCGGCTCGAGACCCATCTGGCGCAAACGGTCGGCCACGCGATGCAGGCGGCCCGGGCGACAGTAGAAGAGCATAAACCCGCCGCCGCCTGCCCCGGTCACCTTGCCTCCGATGGCGCCGTGCTCGGTAGCCTCATGGTACGCCTCGTCGATAGTTTGGGTACTAATTCGCGGGGACATTCGCTTCTTGTACTCCCACGCTGTGCCCATCAGCTCACCGAACGTGGTGAGCCGACCGCGCAATAGCGCCTCTTTCATCGAGGTAGGCGAGCTCTTCTGCATGCGGAGGCCGTCCAGTGCGTCGCTTTCGGATGCCTCGTAACGGCGGGTCTGGTCGTCGATGATGTGATCGCCCGCCCTCGTCGCACCGGTGAATACGAGCAGGAGGTTTGATTCGAGCTCATTCGCGATGTCTGGCTTGATCCGCAACGGATTTACAATCACGCCGTTCGGCTTGAACTCCATAAAGTTGAACCCTCCGAAAGCGGCTGCATAGTGATCTTGAAGGCCCCCTTTCAGCCCGAGGTCTATCCGCTCCACTTCCCAAGCCAGATGCGCCAGTTCGTAGTCGGTGAGCGATACCTTGTGATAGTCAGCTAGCACGCCGATCAGGCTGACGATAAGCGCCGAGGAAGCCCCGAGCCCGGATCCGGGGGGGCGGCGGTATGCAAGAAGAGATCGATACCCCTGCGGCTCCTCGAGTTGAGCGACCCGGCGAATCGCCGCCTGGACCAATCCGAGTTGCCCCTCAGTGTCGATTGGCTCTGTCGCTGCCGTACTCGAGTGCGGTCCCGAGGTCGAGGGATTCGACCCGAATTCGGCCGTCAGTCCGGGGCGCAGCGTCGCGTGGGCGTAGCGATTGATTGTCGCGCTGAGGACGAGGCCCCCCCTCACGCTCCGGGAACGGCGCTACGTCCGTACCCCCACCGGCAAAGCTCACCCGCAATGGCGCCTTAGCGCGGAACAGTGGATCCGTCGAGTGGGCGCGTTGCGCCCGGGCACGTGTCTAGGCTTGAAAATGAGGTCATCGGCTACCCGCAGCCCGGGGCATCGTATCGAGCAACGCCGACACGGTTTCGGACCTCCGCCCGCGGCTAATCGCCACGGCTCCCGCTACGCTGCCCGCCTCATGGCGGAACCCCGCAGTGCCCTCGTAACCGGCATCACCGGGCAGGATGGCTCCTACATCGCCGAGTTACTCCTCGAGAGGGGCTACACAGTCCATGGCCTCGTCCGCCGCTCTTCGACCGAGCGCTTCGACCGGATCGAGCATCTACGAGACCGGATCACGCTCCATCAGGCGGACCTGCTCGACCAGCGCTCGCTCGTCGATGCCCTCCGCGCCGCCCGTCCGGCTGAGATCTACAACCTCGCCGCGATGTCCTTCGTCGCTGTCTCGTGGATTCAGCCCACCCTGACCGCCGAGTTCACCGGCGTTGGGGTGACGCGAATGCTCGAGGCAACGCGCGAGGTCTGTCCCGAGGCTCGCTTCTATCAGGCCTCATCCTCCGAGATGTTCGGCAAGGTGCGGGAGGTACCCCAGAACGAGCAGACCGCCTTCTATCCCCGTTCTCCGTATGGAGTCGCGAAGGTCTATGGGCACTTCATCACCGTCAACTACCGCGAGTCGTATGACCTGCACGCGACGAGCGGGATTCTTTTCAACCACGAGAGTGAGCGCCGCGGCCTTGAGTTCGTGACCCGCAAGATCACCTGGCACGCGGCAGCGATCAAGCTGGGGCTGGCCGACGCGCTCACGCTGGGCAACCTCGACGCCCAGCGTGACTGGGGCTATGCCAAGGATTACGTCGAGGCCATGTGGCTGATGCTCCAGCGTGACGATCCGCAGGACTACGTGATCGCCACCGGGGTCGCGCATTCGGTCCGTGACTGTGTCGAGATAGCGTTTGACCAGGCCGGAATTCCGGTCGCCGATCACGTGGTCATCGATGATTCGCTCAAGCGCCCCGCGGAGGTGGACCATCTGATCGGCGATGCCTCGAAGGCCAAGCGCGACCTGGGCTGGGAACCTCGCACGAGCTTCGAGGAGATGATCCGGCTGATGGTCGACAGCGACCTCCGGCTCCTGAGCCGCTAGAGGTGGCGGCTGGCGCCGAGAGCCGGCGAACGGCGCTGATCACAGGACTGTCCGGCCAGGACGGCTCTTTCCTCGCCGACCTCCTCCTCGATCAGGGCTACGAGGTGGTCGGGATGATCCGCGCCAGCGGCGATCTGGGGGCGGCCCAACACCTCCTCGGCAGGGTGGGTTTGGTCCCCGGCGACCTGCTGGATTCCGAGGGGCTAACAAAGCTGGTGGCGGAGGTACGGCCCACGGAGCTCTACCACTTGGCGGCGCCCTCCTTTGTGCCCGAGTCCTGGCGGCAACCAGCCCGGACAATCGAGGCGATCGCGAGCTCCACCGCCGTCCTTCTCGAGGCGGTGAGGGACCATAGTCCGGAGACACGCGTATGCATCGCCGCCTCGGCCGCGATGTTCGGAGAGGCGCCGGAGACCCCGCAGCACGAGGACACGCACTGTCGGCCTCTGAACCCCTATGCCGTGGCCAAGCTTGCCGCCCACCAGCTCACTGGACGCCTGCGAGCCCACGAAGGGCTGTTCGCGTGCTCAGGCATCCTCTACAACCACGAGTCGGAGCGCCGACCGGAGTCGTTTGTCCCGCGCAAGATCACTCGCGCTGCGGCGGCGATCAAGCTCGGCCAGGCTCGGGAGGTTTCACTCGGCGCTCTCGATGCGGTGCGTGACTGGTCGTTCGCCGGGGACATCGTCCGCGGCATGTGGCTCATGCTCCAGCAGGATCGGCCGGACGACTACATCCTCGCCAGCGGCGTTCCCCATACGGTGGCTGACCTCGCTGAGCTCGCGTTCGACTATGTCGGGTTGAACGCGCGTGACTACATCAGGGTCGACGCGGCCCTCGTCAGGCTCGCAGAAACGATGCCATTGGTGGGGGATCCGAGCCGCGCCCACGAGCGCCTCGGTTGGCAACGCACGCACACGTTCGAGCAACTGATCGAGCGGATGGTGCAGGCCGACCTCAGGGAGCTTCAAGACCCCTAGAGCTTCACGACGCCGAACACGTCCTGATGGTTATCCCAGTCCCGCTCCGCGAAGTACACCTCGCTCAGCGATGAATTCTGGCGGAGCTGGTCGTGCATCCAGCGGGGGGAGATCACCGAGATGCCGTATCCGGACTCCCACGGATAGTCGGCGTAGCCGTACCCGGTCTCCTCATAACCCCCGAGGACCGCTTCCACCCCGTCTGGAGTGAGGCCGTAGTCCATCCCGCCCGTCATTCGCTCACGAACGTAGTCGCCGTGGGTGGTGAAGATTATGGCCGCGCCCGGGTTGGCACTCCGAACGAACAGGTCGAGCAGGGAAAGCGTTTGATCCGGGGCGAAGTTGGTCATCAGCGTGCCGCACCAGATGAGATCAAAGGTCCGCCGAAAGCTGACGGTCTGAAAATCCTTCGCGGAGACGACACCCTCAGCCCCGAACCGCCGGGCGCAGAAGTGCACTGCCTTGGGTCGAATGTCGCACACTGTCATCGAGGCTTGCGGGAATCTCGCCGCCAGCGCGCGCAGCTCACGGCCGTAGCCGCAGGGCATGTCGAGGATCGTCGCCGGGGGCGCTAGTTTCGCCGCCGCCAACGCCTTGTCCAGGCATCTCAAGGCCGACAGGGAGACGGAGAAGTAGTCGCTGCCGTACATGTCCTCGTAGGGATGGACTCGGCTGTCTACGCGACCGAGTAGCTCGCGCTCTGCGGCCGAAAGCTCGGGCCTACGCCCGAAGCGCCACTTCTGAACCGCGGTGCGGAGCGGATTTATGCTCAGCCGCAGCCATAGCCGCTTCACGCGACCACGAGGATCTCGGCCCAGCCACGCGAACCATCTGCGCATTGGCGACATGGTGCCGGACCGGGGCGATTAGCATCTCCGGGGCGTGCGCAGCCGCTTCTCCGTAACCCCCATTCAGTTCCGCCGCGCCTCCTACATCGCGCTGGGGGCGCTCACCCTGATCGTGCTCACGGGGGCGGCCGTCCGCCTGACCGACTCCGGGCTCGGGTGCTCGAACTGGCCGAAGTGCGGCGGGACGCCACTGCCCCCGCTCAGCTACCACGCGCTGGTCGAGTTCGGCAATCGAGCGGTCTCCGCCGTTGTCGGTGTCGTCACGGTTGTTGTCTTCGCCCTCTCCTTCTTCCGCCGCCCGTTCCGGCGTGATCTGATGTGGTTGTCGCTGCTCCTGCCGCTTGGTGTGGTCGCGCAGGCCGTCCTCGGCGGCTTTACGGTTCTCAACCACCTGGCGCCCGGGTTTGTCATGGCGCATTTCAGCCTGTCGCTGCTCATCCTCGTGGCGGCGGCGGCTCTCGCCTGGCGGAGCACTTTCGAGACCGGCACCAGGCCTCGGTCGTCCGATTACGTCGGGGTGTGGTCGGTGCGAGCCCTGGTCCTGCTCGGCGCCCTGACGATCTTCGCCGGTACGGCGACGACGGCTGCCGGACCGCATTCGGGCGGGTTCACCGGCCAGGTGGTCCATCGCCTCCACTTCAAGGGAGCGGACACGCTGACCTGGATCGTGCACCGCCACGCCACGATCGCCGCTCTGTTCGGCGTCGCCGTCATTGGTGTGTGGCTGCTTCACCGCCACCGGGGCTCCGAGCGCACGCTCGAGTCGCTCACCGTGCTGGCGATCCTGCTGGCCGCTCAGGGTCTCGTCGGCAGCGTTCAGTACGAGTTTCACCTCCCCTCGGACATGGTCTGGGTCCACGTGGCCCTGGCCACGGTGACCTGGCTCGTGCTGCTCTGGGCGCTGGCAGCGGCCGGGGCGCTTGTCCCGCGCCGCGCCCCGGTACCGGTGACGCAGCGGCGAACCGAGGCCCGTGAACTGGAGCCGGTCAGCCCGACGGGCTGAAGCCTCCCGGTACGATCGTTGCGCCAATGACCGCCGGCCGAGTAGCCCCTACCGCACCGCCCCGGGGTGGGCGTAAGGGTGATCCGTCGCTCAGCATCCTGGTTGTCGACGATGAGTCGGACCTCCGGGAGATGCTCACCCGCTCGTTCTCACGTGAGGGTCACCGGGTGCTCGCCGTGGCCGACGGCCGCACCGCCATCGACCGGGCCAGCACTGATCATTACGACATCGTGCTCCTGGACGTGGCCCTCGGCCCGGGACCGGACGGCTATGAAGTCTGCCGCACCCTGCGGGGGCGGCGCAACGTCGTCCCCATCATCATGCTGACCGCGCTCGACTCCGAGGCCGACGCCGTGCTTGGGCTTGAGGCGGGCGCCGATGACTACGTGACCAAGCCTTTTGGCCTGGCCGAGCTGCGGAGCCGGATCCGCGCCGTCCTCCGGCGCACGGGCACGCGGGCTCTCGGTGACGAGGTGCTGATGGTGGGCCCGATCGCGCTCGACCGGGCCCAGCGAGAGGTGAAGATCAACGGCGACCCGGTGCGTCTCACCTTCTCGGAGTTCGAGCTCCTCGACGCGCTCATGACCGATCCCGGGCGCCTGCTCAATCGGCAGGAGCTGCTGCGCGCCATCTGGGGTGACAGCGCCTACCGAGATCCCCGGGCCATTGACGTCCATATTCGCCACCTGCGTGAGAAGCTCGAGCCTGAGCCTGAGAAGCCCCGCTACATCCTCACCGTCCGCGGGGCGGGGTACCGACTCCAGGGGGGCTAGTCGTGGCTGGACAAGCGCTCGGCGCTCTGGGCCTGCGGGGACGGATTGTGGGCGTCGTGCTCGTGACCGCCGTGGCAGCGCTGGCCGTGGCCGCGGTGGTGCTCCTCGGCCCGCTCGAGCACTCGCTCCGGGACGCGGAGAAGACCACCCTCCAGCAGCAGGTTCCTGGCGGTACACCAGCCCCTCTGGCCCGGCGCGATATCAGCTGGGCCGTCCTTCCGGTCGCCTATGGCAGCCCCGCGGTACGAGCCCAGGCGCGGGCGAGCCGCGCCATGCTGCTGCGCTACGTGACCAAGCTCGGGACGCAGATCGGCGCCTCCGAGGTGGCGATTCTCGGCTACGGCTCCCCCGACTCCTCCGGATTCCACGGGTCCGTCTTGGTTTCGTCTGACCCCGACTTGGTCAGCAACGACCCAGCAAAGGATGCTGCGCTCGCAATGCTCGAGCACAAGACCAAGTACTACTCGCTGGCCTCGATCAACGGCGTCGAGTACGCGCAGGCGGCGCTCCCGTTTCAGACCACCGCGATTTTCGGCTCGACGCCCGTTCCCCAGCATTGGGTCCTCATCGTCCGTAAGTCGCTCGCGGAGGTCAGGACGGCGTTTGCCGCCGTCCGCACGGCGTTCCTCTACGCCGGGCTGGTCGCGCTCGCGCTGACGCTGATCCTGGGTATCCCGCTCTCCGCGCGCATCGTCCGCCGTCTCCGCGTCCTGCGGCACGTGGCCCTGCGCTTGGCCCATGGCGGCCCTGAGGTGGAGATCCCGGTCGACCGGGCCCGCGACGAGGTGGGAGATCTGGCGCGCTCGTTCGCCCTCATGCAGACCCAGCTGCAGCACCAGGAGGAGGCGCGACGTGCTTTCGTGGCAACAGCCTCACATGAGTTGCGGACCCCGCTGGCTACGCTCGACGGGATGCTCGAGCTGCTCCAGGAGGATCTCCGCAGCGGCGATCCCGATCTCGACGACGCGGAGTCGCTGCTGGAGCGTGCCCGCGCCCAGTCGCACCGTCTGGGGCGGCTGGCCGCCGACCTGCTCGACCTGAGCCGGATCGACGCTCAGGTCGAGCTCCGCTCGGAGCCCGTCGAACTCAGCGAGCTCAGCCGCGCCGTCCTGGCCGAGTTCGAGCTCGGGACGGCCGAGCGAGACATCTCGACCGCTCTCGACGACACGATCGGGCCGGTCTGGGCGATGGGTGACCCCGGCAGCGTGGCCCGGATCGTGCGCATCCTCGTCGATAACGCGGTGCGCCTGAGCCCGGAACGGTCCCGGATCACCCTCGAGCTGCGCAACGGAGACCGGGCCTCTCTGAGCGTCTGCGACGAGGGTCCCGGTGTCCCTGCCGGCGAGCGCGACCTGATCTTCGAACGCTTCATGCGCGGCCGCCAGGTGGCGGGTCCGCCCGGGTTCGGGCTTGGCCTGGCCATCGGCCGCGAGCTGGCCGAGCGGATGGGCGGAGAGCTGGTGCTCGAGGACCAGGAGGGCTCCGGCGCCCGCTTCACCCTTAGGCTTCCCATCGCGCGGACGCCGGACGAAGAGCCGGTGGCCGTCGCGTAACGCGCCTGCCTGACGGAAGCTGTAAAAGGATCAGACTGTGGATCAGCGCCTCATGAAAGCCATGCTCGACTTGGACGAGCACCACTGGTGGTACCGAGGCCGCCGGATGATCGTGCGCAGCGAGCTGGACCGCCTGAGCCTCCCGAGCGGCGCTCGGGTCCTCGACGCGGGATGCGGGTCCGGTCGCACCCTTGAGGACCTGGTCGACTACGGCACCGTGTCCGGAATCGAGCTCGATCCTGACGCCGCCGAACTCGCCGCCGGGCGCGGCCGCGGCGAGGTCAAGGTGGGGCGGCTGGAGGAGCTGCCCTGGGAGGACGGGACCTTCGACCTGATCACCTGCCTCGACGTGATCGAGCACACTCCTGACGACCGGAGGGCGCTGGCTGAACTGCGCCGCGTGACCAAGCCCGGGGGGTGGCTGCTCGTGACGGTCCCCGCCTACCAGGCGCTGTGGTCGCTCCACGACGTAGCCAACCACCACTATCGACGTTATTCAAGGCGCGGCCTGCGACTGGCGGCGCTCGAGGCCGGGTGGAGGCTCGGCCGCATGACCTCGTTCAACACCATCCTCCTCCCCGTGGCGGCCGGCGTCCGACTGACCCAGCGCCGTCGGCGGCCCGATTCGACCTATAACCCCGAGCTCAAGCTTGGCCCCGCCTGGCTGAATTCAATTCTCGAGCGCCCGCTCCGGGTAGAGGCGAAGTGGCTCGAGCGCGGGGGCACGCTTCCCGCCGGATTGTCGCTGCTCGCCATGCTCGAGAATCCGGCCCCGCGTGTGGACGGCGGCGCTCCCGAGCGCTGAGCCTGGCGCGTGACCGGCGCGCTCGCCGCCATCCTGGGCATCTCGGTCTCAAGCAGCCTCGGATACATCCTGCCGGCGATCATCGGTCTTGAGTCGATGGGCGTCCCGTCCCCGGGCGAGACTGCGCTCGTGCTGGCGGCGGTCCTGGCCAGTCAGGGCAAGCTCCAGATCTGGCTCGTGATCCTGATCGGTGTCGCCTCGGCCATCGCCGGCGACAACGCGGGCTATTTCCTGGGTCGCCGCTACGGCCGTGAGGTACTGGCCCGGCCCGGTCCACTCTGGAATCGCCGGCTGGCCGCGATTCGGTACGGCGACGGTTTCTTTGCCCGGCACGGACCCCGGGCGGTGTTCCTGGCCCGCTGGATAGCCCTGGTCCGCTTCGCCGCCGCCTGGCTGGCCGGAATCAACCGCATGCCGTTCCGCCTCTTCTTCTTCTGGAACGCCCTGGGCGGCATCACCTGGGGCATTACCTACGGGCTGGTGGGCTACTACGCCGGCGAGGGTGGCGCCGGAGTGCTGTCAAAGCTCGGGATCGCCGGAGCGGTTGTGCTTGTGCTCTTATTCGTGGGGGGCTTGCTATTCATCCGTCGGCGGGAGCGGGGGCGACATGGGCGCGGTCGAGAACAATGAGGACATCGACGGGGGGAGGGCCGTAGCGCGGTTCGGTGAGCACCGCGCAGTCCTCGTGCTTCTCGGCTTCACCGCCCTCGTGGTCGCCCTGGACATCAGCTGGCTGGCCGCCGACCGGCGAGGCTTCCCTCTCGACATCGACGAGGCCGGCTACATGACGATCGCGCTCAGTGATCATGCTGCCCTGGCCCACGCCGGTCTCGGCTCCTTCTGGCACGCGATCGAATCGCAGGCCCCCAACGCCCCGCTGGTCCCGGCTCTGACTGCGCTCGTGTATGTGGTCCGGACGAGCATCCTCGCCTCCTTCGCGGTCGAGCTCGGGTTCCTGGTCGTGCTCGCCCTGGCTACGTACGGGGCGGGGGCACGCCTCCTCGGGCGGCGCGTCGGGGTGGTGCTGGCGGTGGCGATCTTAAGCGTCCCGGGTGTCATCAACTTCACGCGGGAGTACGCTTTCGCGCTTCCTGCCACCGCCCTGCTGATGTGCGCCGTGTGCGCGTTGGTCTATTCGCACCGGCTCCGTTCGGTGCCTTGGGCGGTGGGGCTGGGCCTCGCGCTGGGCCTGATGCTGCTGGCGCGAACGATGACGGTCGCCCTTGTCCCCGCGGTGATCCTCGCCGGCGTGGTTCAGGTGCTGAGCGTGCCGCAGGCGCGCGGACGGGCGGCGGCCAACCTCGGACTGGCCGTTCTCGTGGCGGTGGGGATCGCGGCGATCTGGTACGGGCCCAACCTTTCGCCCGTCTACCACTACCTGACCGACTTCGGTTACGGCACCCACAGCGCCGAGTACGGGGCCGCGCACTCGGTGCTGTCCGTCGCGTGGTGGAAGCGAGAGCTCGCGCTGATGTTCGCCGAGGACCTCTTCCTCCCGCTGGGCTTGCTCTCGCTGTGTGGATTTGTGATTGCGGCCGTCACCACCGGGCATCGGATCGCCACAGCAGAAAGCCGAACCGGCCGTCTGGCTCAAATGGCGTCAAGTGAGGCGGTAACCGTCGCGATCGTGTTTCTCGGAGGCTACGTGGCCCTGTCGTCCTCACGCAACGGCGGATCGGGCTATGCGCTTCTCCTCGTTCCGCCGTTTCTCATCCTGGCCGCTCTTCCCCTCCGGGAATGCGGCCGGGGCCTACCCGTGGCAGGAGCGGCGGTCGGAGCGCTCGCGGTGGTCAATCTCACGGCGTCAAGCGATGCCTGGTCCTCGGTTTCAAGACCCCGCCTGGCCAACGTCCCAGTGCTCGGTAGCGTTCCGGTGATTGACGGCGAGGGTGACGTGCTGGCGGCGCTTCGCACTCAGCTGCCCGGCAGCCCCACACGTTTCGCAGCCCGTGAGCGTGCTTGGCCCCGTGCCTCCTCACGGGCAGCTTCGTTCGTTATCGCCTTTGCGCACCGTCAGGGCCGTCAGCCGGTGGTCGCCTTCGGGATGCGCAACCGCGTGTTCAACACCAACACGGTCGCCTTGGCCGGTGTTCTCTACGACGGTGCCGACATCCCGATGGCACAGCTCGATCCGCTGGCGCTCGGGGGTGACGCGGCGGCCTATGCCCACTACCTGGCCGACCCACGCCATGGGCAGCCGAACTTCCTCCTCACCACGACCATCTCCGCCGGCGACTTCACCCCGTCCGTCAACCAGGGCCAGGCGGTGGCCGCGGCGCGCCTCGACGGCTTCAGAGCCGTCAGGCGTATGACGCTCCCGGACGGGCGCCGGGTGACCTTCTGGTGGCTTCCCCGCGGTCCCGTCTACGATGCCGCGCCGGGACGATGAGCGCAATGAGCAAGTTCCAGAAGCTGGTCAGGTTCGTCGGCCGTGAACGCCGGCTGGTCCGTGAGCTGCGTCCGCAAGTGGGTATCCGCCGCGCGGTGGCGGCGCGGGCCCGGGACAACATGGAGCTCGGCGAGCTGCAATCCCGGGTGGCGACCCACGATGACGCCCTCGTGGCCTTGCCCGCGATGGGGAGGGCACTCGAGGGGCTGGCCGCACGCATCGATCGCCTCGATGGCCTCACCGCAGGACTCTGGTCGGCAGGGCCCGCACCCGGGCCACCCGTTCCGCCGGGCCGCGTCGAGTCCGCCGGCGCCGATGAATCCGCCGCATCGCTCGTGCGGCATCCCCGCCGGCCCCGGCCGCAGCCGAGTTTCACCTCCAGAGACGGCCATCTGCGAATCCTCGGGGTCAACGCCATGTTTCCGCTGATCTCCGAGACCTATGTCCGAGAGGAGCTCCTGTCCCTCGTCCCGTTCGGTGCTGACATCGCCTGGTACCGGTCCATGTCCGTTCCCGCCCCACTGCCCGTGCCTGAGCCGGTGTTCGACGACTTTGAGCGGGCCATCGACGTCGTCCAGCCCGATCTCGCCTTCGTGCACTGGCTTACAGCGGCCAGCTCGAACCTTCCGCTGTTGGAGCGCCACGCGCTCCCGTTTGGTGTCCGTGCCCACGGGTTTGACTTCGATCGCGACGTTCTTCGGGAGCTGATGGGCCACCCCCTCTGCATCGGCGCATGGACGTACCCATCGCCCGCATTCGAGATGCCCGGCGCGCACCCGCTGGCACCGATCTTCTCCTCCGCTGAACTGCTTCAGCCACCAGCTGCTGTGCGTGACAAGGTCGTTTCGGTCTCGGCGGGATTGCCGAAGAAGGACTGGCCCATGCTGCTCGACGCCTTCGATCGGATCCACCTGGGGGACCGCCGCATGATCATCGGGGCGACGGTCGGATTCGAGGCTACCCCGAGCGCCCTCGTGCGCGCCTGTGAGGAACTGGGGAATCCACCCCTGCTCCAGATGAACATGGTCCGGGAGGACGTGCTGGCGCTCCTGCCGCGCACCGCGGTGTCGATCTACACCATGCGTCCCGGGGAGCGCTTCGGGATGCCGATGAGCATCGTCGACGCGCTGTGCGCGGGCTGCTCAGTCATCGTCCCGGATTGGCCCGAGGCCATCGAATACGCGGGCCCGGACGCCCGGGCGTATCGCACGGCCGAGGACATTGCGCGCCACGCCCACGAGGTGCTCGCGGGAGGCCCGGAAATAGAGGCGGAATGGCTGCGCAACATGCTGTACGGCCGCCAGCGTTTCTGTGATCCGCAGGCGCCGGTCCGCTTCAACGGAGAACTGCGCGACGGTCTTGCCCGCGTACGGGCCGCTCAGGGCTGAACCCAGTCGGCTCGCTGCTCATAGAGCCAGCGCGTAAGGGCCTCGCGCAGTGCCGGCTCAAGCTCGCCTCCGTCGTAATTGCCCAGCCAATACTGGTCGTGTGGTTCCGGGGCGGGCAGCGTCGAGGGCGCCAGCGCAAACGGCAGCTCCTCGGCGGCGAGCCGCTCCGACAGGGCGGTCGCCACGTTGGCCGAGTCGAGCAGGAGGAGGTCTGGCTTTGCGTCCTCGATTGCCTGCTCGGCATCGACCCGCCAAGGCCCCGCGCCATCCACCGACGGCAGCGGCACATCGGTGGACAGGGTCACCCGTGCGCCGGCCTCGAGCAACGCATCCACATCGGCTTTGAGGGTGGGGCAGTCAGCGCCGGAGCAGTGGGCATGTACCCGCAGCGGACGTCCCTGGTGCGCACGTGATCGGATGCGTCTCAGGTCCTCCATCCTGGGGCTCTGGGTTATGCGATTTGGACTCGAGGTGCGGTAGTAGCACGCGATCACCGGCAGCGCGAGGGGCTGGGTCTGCGCGAACAGCCGGAGCGTGTAATCCCAGTCGACCGCGAACCGCAGCCCTTCGTCGTACCGCACCCGGGGTGCGCTGGCGCGGATGGCCAGCATGTTGCGGTCGACTGAGCTCGAACGCTCGTGCCGTCGCCTGTCGTAGCGGGTGAACCCGAACACCGGAAAGCCCTCGGATTCGGTTCGCTCGGTCCCCACCGACCAGCGATCCTCGAAGATTCGCGCTCCGTAGAGGGCGGCGGTACCGGGGCGCTGGCTGAACGCCCAGACGATGCTGCGCAGCCATTCCGGGTGCATCACGTTGTCGTCGTCGAGGAACGCGATCAACTCGCCCTGGGCGGAATCGAGCCCGAGGTTGTAAGCAGGACACTGACCGCCCCGAGTTGCCGTACGGAGCCGGCGTAGCCGGGGATCATCAATCCGCTCAAGCAAATCTGCCGTCGTCGTGCCGTCGGAGTCATCAATCACGATCAATTCCAGGTGGTCGTACGACTGTCGCAGGACCGATCCGATGGCCTGTTCCAGCAGCTCCGGCCGGTCCCTCGTGGCGATGGTCACCGACACCAGCGGCCCACCCTGAACGTCGGCGACATCCTTGATCCAGCCCATCAGTGTCTGGATCTCGGTCCATGTGAGCAGCCGGCCGATCAGGTCAGGCCCCTCCTCGATCGCAGCGGACGGGCCGCGTGAGGCCTCGGCGCCGTAGAGCACCATCGCGTTCGCGCACGAGCTGACCCACCTTTGCAGGTCGGTGAGCCAAGCTGCGTGACCCTCTACGGCGCGCCCGAGAGAGGCCATGGTCGCTTGGATCTGGGCGAGCCGGGTCTCGAGTCCAGGAACCACATCAGTGGGTAGTTCGTCGCTCACGCCCGTCAACGGGCCGGAACTCTACTCCGGCGGAATCGATCGGTTAGAGTCCTCTCATGAGCTCTGGACGGTGCGGTCCGGACAAGGACGGACGTGCTCTCGTAATCGGATGCGGGTTCCTGGGGAGCCACATCGCCTGCGGTTTGGCCGAGCGCGGTCACGCCGTGCGCGTCCTGTCGCGCTCCTTCGCGCCGGCCGCGCTCCGCGAGCTGCCCGATGCGGCGTTGATCCGGGGAGACGCCCGGGATCGCCCGCTCCTTCACGCGGCGCTCGATGAAATCGACGAGGTTATTTACTGCGTCGGGGGGCTCCAGCCGGCGGAGGCCCAGCTCCATCCGCGCCGTGACCGGGCACTGCTGTTGGATCCGCTCCGCGATGTCATCACGACCCTGATTGGCCGGCCGGGTGTCGCCCTCACCTATCTGTCGTCCGGAGGAGCGGTGTACGGCAACCCGGCTCAGCTTCCTGTTCCGGAGGCCGCGCCGCCGAAGCCGATTGGCGCCTACGCCGCCGTACGTCTGGCCGGAGAACGCCTTCTGGTCCAAGCGCACAAGCGCTATGGGCTAGACGTGCGGATCCTCCGCTGCTCAAACGTCTACGGCGAGGATCAGCCGATCGACCGGGGCCAGGGCGCCGTCGGTGTCTTCCTGGACCGCATCGCACGCGGCCAGGTCATCGAGCTCTTCGGTGACGGAAGCGTGGTGAGGGACTATGTCTACGTGGGGGACCTGGTCGAGACGATCGCCCGTCTGCGGAGGTGGGACGGGCTGACGGTATTGAACGTGGGCTCAGGCGTGGGAACGTCGCTCAAGGAGCTGATCGAACTTCTCGAAGCCGCGCTGGGTCGTGAGGCGATCGTCGCGGCTCGTCCGGCGCGTGACTTTGACGTCCGGCGCGTGGTCCTGGATGTGACCCGGCTGCGCCGGCTTCTCGCCGTCGATCCACTGACCCTGACCCAAGGTCTGACGAGGCTTATGACGGAGACCGGCCACGGGCTCGCGGCGCCCGACCTTCAGCCGGTCGCCGTCGCCGGATGACTCTGAGAGGCGCCCTGGGACGGCGTCTGCGTGCCACCGGGCGAGTCTGGCGGCGTGGGGCGGCTCACATGGCAATCCTTGCCGAGCCGGGGCGCCCGGCACGGACGCGCCCTGTTCCGGCGCCTGAGCCAACCCGTCGTCTTCCCGCGGGCGATTTCGACTTCGCCCTGCGGACAACACCGGTACCGCGGTCCGTGCTCAGCGTCACCGGCTGGGCCGTCACGAGGCATGGACCATGTTCCCGGGTGGATCTGACCGTCAACGGGCGCCAGGTCGGCCGAGCACGCTTGGGTGAGCTTCGGCCCGAGTTGGAGACGCTGTTCGACCTTCCGTCGGCCGTACTCTGCGGCTTTCAACACCTCGTTGACCTGCGCGAGCTTCCGGATCACCTGGACGAGGTTGAGCTCGGCGGCTTTGCCGTCGGACTGGACGGCACGCGGTTCGCCCTCCGACCGGCTCGCGCCAAGCTGGAAAACCGGCGCTCCGACGGGAGGGCGGCCCCGGAGCCGGGATCGATTCGTCGCCGCCTGCCACCCGCGCGCGCGAATGGGACCGGTCCGGACCTGCGGCTCCTCGTCTGCGCGCACGAGCTGGGCTACGGCGGCGCCCAGCTGTTCCTCTCGGAGCTACTGCGACAGATCACCAACAACGGGCCAGCGACGGGCGTCGTCCTTTCCCCCCGGGAGGGGCCGACCCGACGGATCCTGGAGGAGATCGGCTTCGAGGTCCATGTGACGTCCCCGTTCCCGATGGATTCGTATGACGAGTACGTAGCGCGGTTGGAGGAGCTGTCCGGCTGGGCCGAACGTTTTGGCTTCAACGCGGCCCTCGTCAACACGATGGGAGCCTTCCCGGGCGCCGATTTGGCCGCGCGCCTCAGGCTTCCCGCTCTGTGGGCGATTCACGAGAGCCTGACGCTCCCCGAGTACTGGGCCGTCGGGGGGGCGGTCGAGACCGGCATTCGGCGGCGCGCCGAGCTCGCGCTAACCACGGCGACCCTGGCCTTCACGTGTGACGCGACCCGCGACTGCTACGAGCGGTCGACGGAGTCACTGCGGCGCCTCACGCTTCCCTACGGGATTGACATCGGCGCACTCGACGCGTGGCGAGCCGACTTCGATCGTGCGGGCGCCCGGCAGCGGGAGGGAATTGCCGAAGATCAGACACTGATCCTGTGCCTGGGGACGATCGAGCCGCGCAAGGCGCAGACACAGTTGATTCACGCCTTTGCGCGAATCGCGGATCGACATCCAAAGGCCTTGCTGCATCTCGTCGGGAGCCGGGGCGATGAATATTCCGAGGTGGCCTACACGGCGGTCGCCCTGCACGGAATCGAAGACCGAGTCCGAATCCACCCCGTGCTCCCCGACGTTCGTCCCTGCTATGCGACGGCTGACCTACTTGTCTGTGCCTCCGACGTCGAGTCGACGCCTCGGAGCATCCTCGAGGCAATGGCGCTTGGCCTGCCGGTGCTCAGCACTGACGTGTTCGGAGTTCCCGAGCTGATCGAGGACGGTGAGTCAGGCTGGCTGTGCCCCCCGCGGGACGTCAGCGCCCTGGCTGAGGCGCTTGACCGAGTGCTGTCGCTCGACGCCGGCCAGCGGAGGCAAGCGGCGCAGGCCGCACGGGCCAGGGCCGAGGCGGACTACCGTTCGGATGTCTGCTCGCGCGGCTGGGACCAGGCCCTGCGAGCCCTCGCCACCTCGGCCGGCGACAGGGCAGTTCCGACGCTCAGGACGAAGCCGGATCCAGCTGAAGTGAGCAGGAGTTAATGCAGTAGCGCTCACCGGTGGGAGCCGGGCCGTCGGGAAAGACGTGCCCGAGATGACCTCCGCACCGGCGGCAGCGAACTTCGGTGCGACGCATCCCGAGACTCCGGTCGCTTCGCAGCTCGACGTTCTCGGCCACCGCCGGCTCATAGAAGCTCGGCCAGCCCGTGCCGGAGTCGAACTTGGTGTCGGAGCGGAAGAGCTCAGTGCCGCACCCAGCGCACCGGTACACCCCGTCCTCCTTGACGTTCCAGTAGCGACCGGTGAAGGGCGGCTCGGTCCCCTCGCGCCGGAGGACCTCGTACTGCTCGGGGGTGAGACGCTCACGCCACTGCTCGTCGCTCAGCTGGATATCGCGCTGCTCGTCTGTCTCTGGATGAGTTGCCATGACATCTACGGTAGCGCCGCCCATGGAAGCGCCGCCCCGCTCAGCTGCCTTCGCCCGGCTTAGCCGCCCAGGTAGCTCGATGCCGCTGCGGGGTCTGGGTCGGCCAGTTCGATGGCCAACGCCGACCAGGCGAAGGTCGGGGCCCCCATGCCGCGTCCCGTATGCGGGTCGTAGTACTCACGCAGGCTGCTCTCGATCACGGCGCCCGTGACTCGACGAGCCAACTCCTCGGCCTGCTCCTGGTAGCCCAGGCGGAGCAGCCCAAGCCAGAGCAGCCAGGCCGAGTTGACCCAGGTCGGGCCCCGCCAGTAGCGAAGAAATCCGGGAAACACACGGTCCCGGAGGGTGAACGTCGGGTCGCTGACCGACACCGACGGCGGAGGCACGGGGAGCCAGAACCGTTCCGGGTCAAGCAGGTGCTCCTCCACGAGGCGGCGGCCGATCTCCTCCGGAAGGTCGGGAAGGACCAGGGGCGAGAGCGCCGCCCAGGTCAGTGGGATCGGTCTCGCCGGTGCGGGTTGGGCCAAGCGGCCAGAAGAGGCCGGACCGCTCGTCGTACATTCGCTCGACGATCGTCGGGGTCAGCGACGGCTCCCCCATGGCGAGCCGCGAAAGGCCGTAAAGCACGTTCGTCATGACCTCCGCGCACACGGACCCGCCGGCGTCTCTGACCCGCCGCAGGTCATAGCCCAGGCGCCGGTTGCGGCGGACCAGACCCACGAAGCCGGGCAAACCGTGGCAGCGGCGGCCCCAGACCGGGTCGAACTGGGGTGAGGCATCGAGCCCGGACTCATCCGGCTGGACGATCCAGATGAGCCCGTCGCCGTCGAGATCACGGTGCTGGGCCAGCCACCGGTGGTGAGCCACGATCCCAGGCTCGGACGCGGGATCGCCGACACAGATCCGCCAGGCCCAGGCGAGCAGGGGGGCTGGATGCTCGCGGTCATGGTCGCCGAGCGCGAGACGACGTTGTAGCTGAAGCGCCTGATGTCCCGCGGAGGACCGGTCCAGAAGATCGTGTGGCCGATAAAGCCGTCGGCGCGTTGGGCGGCGAGGAGGGTGCGGAGCTCCCGCTCGGGCCGTCCGGGTCAAACCGCCGCCAGGCGACGGCGGCAAAGCAGGAGTCCCAGTACCACTGCCACGGATAATGACCGGGACTGGGGCGGGTGTAGGCGAACGCAGCCTGGTCGGATCCGCGGACGCCCGCGAGCCAGTTCCGGGCTCAGGGTCTGCTCACACAGGGCTCGGACAGCCTCGAGCTCGGCTGCTTCCAGCCGCGGCCCGATCACTCGCGCAGGAGCGCGGAGACACGCTGGCGTGTCACGCCGAACAGCTTGGCGATCTCGTCCATCGTCATCCCTTCGCGGTGCAGGGCGCGCGCCTCGGTGCGACGCACGCGGTTCCCGTAGGAATGAAGCAGATTCGTGCTCTCGGTCAGCAACTGGACGATCAGGGGCGTTTCCTCGTTGGGCACGATCTCCCGCAGGGAGTGCCCGGCGCGACGGGCGGAGCGGATCTCTTCGATCCGGGTCTTCATCCGCTCGGTCATCTCGCGGCTGCGATCGAGCGCGCCGTCGAGGTCATCGAGTGCTTCCATGAATGCATCGTCGATCCTCGCTCACGTGCGCTCCCTCAAGCCGCCTCGAGCCCGTCCACCGCGCCCCTTCATCCAGCAATGGTCATTTCCGCAATGACCCTTGCGTGATAGTCTAACCTTTGGGCGCGGGTGCCGGCGCATGGAAACACGGCCACCCAGGGGCGGTGACAAGTGAACGGTTTTGATCAAGGGACGGCCGACGAGCGACGGCTTCAGTTGCCACGCCATCCCAAAGCTGCTGCTCAGGCCCGCCGCTGGGTCGAGCGCCTCCTGCGCGCGGGCGGTGTACCGCGAGCCGACTTGCGAATCAGCGCGGCTCGTCTCCAGCGAGCTCGTGAGCAATGCCCTCCGTCACGGGGAGGGCAGGATCGAGCTCCGGTTGACGATGCTCGGCAAATTTCTGCGCATCGAGGTGGTCGACGAAGGCTCCGATCAGGCGCCGGGCGTCCGCCAGGAAGCGCCCGGCGAGTCGGGCGGCTGGGGGCTGCGGATTGTCGACCAGCTCGCCGTGCAGTGGGGAGTGTTCGAAGGAACGACCCACGTGTGGGCCGACCTCGCCCTGGCCTGAGCAGAGCGCGTCGCCCCACGAGGCCTCTCCCGACGGTTTCCGTCCCGAGTGTTTCCGATTTCGTTCCCCGCGGGTAGGAAGGCGGCAGTTCCCTAGGGAAGGAGGAGAGGTTGCTCGGGTCGGCTGCCGCGGTTGGCGGTGATCGGCATCCATGCCAGCACGCTCGATTACGCGATTCTGGCCATCTACTTCCTCGTCGTGCTCGGCATCGGGCTGGTCGCGCGGCTGACCGTCAAGACCGACATCGACTTCTTCCTGTCGGGGCGCTCGCTCCCGGCCTGGATCACCGGGCTGGCCTTCGTGGCAGCGAACCTCGGCGCGCTCGAGATCCTCGGGATGGCCGCAAACGGCGCCCAGTACGGCGTCGCTACGGTCCACTTCTACTGGATCGGCGCTGTACCCGGCGATGCTGTTCCTGGGCATCGTGATGATGCCGTTCTACTACGGCGCCAAGGTGCGCAGCGTCCCCGAGTACCTGCGGCTGCGCTTCGGCGAATTCGCCCACGGATGGAACGCACTCAGCTTCGCGGTGGCGACGATCCTGATCGCCGGCGTCAACCTGTTCGCGCTGGCGCTGGTCGTCCACCTGATGCTCGGCTGGACGATCGCCGTATCGATCTTCGTCGCCGCCGCGATCGTGCTCGTCTACATCACGCTGGGCGGCCTGACCTCGGCGATCTACAACGAGGTCCTCCAGTTCTTCGTGATCGTGGCCAGCCTCGTGCCGCTGGTGATCGTCGCGCTCAACTCGGTGGGCGGGATCAGCGGCCTCGAGGATCGCGTCAAGCACTCGGCGCTCGGCGACGCCGGGCTTCACGCCTGGCGAGGGCTCGGCATCGGCCACGTGACCAACCCGATCGGCGGGAACTGGCTTGTCATGGTGATGGGGCTCGGGTTCGTCCTGTCCTTCGGCTACTGGACGACGAACTTCGCCGAGGTCCAGCGGGCGCTGTCGGCGAAGAACCTGTCCGCGGCCCGCCGCACGCCCCTGATCGGCGCCTACCCGAAGATCTTCATCCCCGCCCTGACGATCATCCCCGGCCTGATCGCGCTGGTCTCGATCAAGGGACTCGGCAACAGCCAACGCCGAGCCTTCAGTACAACGCCGCGATCCCGCTGCTCGTCGGCAAATTCCTGCCCGAGGGGATGCTCGGCGTCGCGATCGCCGGGCTGCTGGCCGCGTTCATGGCCGGCGTCGCCGCCAACGTGACCGCCTTCAACACCGTCATCACCTACGACATCTGGCAGCCCTACATCCGCAGCGACCGCGACTCCTCCTACTACCTGAGGGTGGGCCGGATTGCCACCTTCGTCGGCCTCTTGATCTCGATCGCGACGGCCTTCATCGCCAAAGGCAACTCGAACATCATGAACTACGTCCAGGACCTGTTCGCGATCTTCAACGCGCCGCTGTTCGCGACGTTCATCATCGCCATGTTCTGGAAGCGGGCGACGCCGCTGGCGGGCGGCCCTCAGCATGATCGCCGGCTCGGCCGCCGCCGAGGCCATGCACCTGCTCGCCTCGAACAATGTCATCCACATCAGCTCGAAGCTCGCGGTCACCTGGTGGCAGGCCATCGCCGCGTTCGTCGTCGACGCGGTCGTGCTGGTCGTCTTTTCGCTGTTCTACGAAGCCCAAGCAGGACGAGGAGTCTCCGCGGGCTCGTGTGGGGCACTCAAGCGCCGCGAGCAGAAGAGCGACGCAGTCACCGGCGATGATGCCTGGTACCGCTCGCCCGGACTCCTGGCCGGCGGTGCGCTCGTCCTCATCGTGGCCCTCAACATCATCTTCATCTAAGGAGGCGGTCGATGGCAGACCAGGACCAACCACAGGCATTTCGCGGTCCGATCACGCCCTGCATCGGCGAGACGGACGCCGACGAGATCGCTGCCGCGCGCGCGGCCAACCGCTTCGACATCCGCCGGATCATCGGCGGCCTGTTCACCGCTCTACGGCGTCATCCTGCTGATCACCGGGATCGTCGGCAGCCACCACGTGAAGACGCAAGGCCATCGGGGATCAACATCGATCTCTGGGTCGGGCATCGCGATGCTGATGTTCGCCGCGATCATGATTGCCTGGGCGCTGTCTGCGGCCGGTCGTACCCGAGCCGGAGGAGACGCGGGGTGAGGGCTCAGGCCGGCTGCGCCGAGCCCCGGCTACCTAACGACGCGCCGTCTGAGAGAGCCGACCAGCGCCCGGAAGGCGCAGGGGGACGAGCCCACGGAGTAATGCGCAGATCTGGGGCGGGAACTGCAAATGGCCCGCGGCCGCGGCCCGCAGTGCCTCCTCGAGCTGTGGCCCCAGTCCTGCGGGGGCAAGCTCGATCTCCCACTCCGCGACTCCTTTGGTGATGTGGGTGACGTGAGCGGGCGCGTCGATCCCCTGCAGCAGCCCGCGCATGTTGCGATTGTCGTCGGAGACCAGCGCGGTGAAGCTGCGGACGCCCTCGTCCCGGGCGCGGTCAGCGAGGCGTCGCAGGAGGAGCTTCCCGAGCCCACGGTGCTGCCAGTCGTCGGTCACCGTGATCGCCACCTCCGCCCGCCGTGGGTCCTGAGGATCACGCACGAACCGCCCGACGCCGATCCCGCGTCCGGTGGCTGGATCGATGGCGCACAGAGCCTCGTGGTTGTGCCCGTCGACTTCGGTCAGGTATCGGAGCTCGGACGCGCTCAGGGTGGGCTTGGGGCCGAGGAAACGCAGCCGCCGTGACTCTTCGCTGAGACGTCCGAAGGCGTCGGCGAGGAGAGGCGCGTCATCGGCCCGCAGCGGGCCGATCACCACCTCCGCGCCGTCGCGGAGGCGCGCCGCGTCGCCCGAGTGGGAGGCGTAAGCCATGCCTCCCAGTCTGACGGATGGCGGCTCGCACTTTGTAACGCCCCGGTAAGTCTTTACTTCGTGATCAATGTGGCAAGCCAGGGCTCGACCGCCTGGCCTACCTCAGGCGCGCGGCGCAGCGCGTGATCACCGGGTACCCGGACCACCGTCCGGCCGGGAGCTCCCGGCGGCATGCCGAAGGGATCCCGCTCCCCCTGGACGACCAGGACGGGCGCCTTGACCGCCTCGAGCTCGGGCAGCCGGCTCTTTTCCGGGTCATCGGCTTTACCCGGCGGATGCAGGGGGAAGGCCAGGCAGAGCACACCCACCGGGTCAGTGTCGCCTGCGGTCCGGCAGGCCACCCGGGCCCCGGACGAGCGGCCACCCACGACGAGCGGAAGGTCACCGAGTTCGTGATCCCGGAGTTCGGCGATGATGGCGCACCAGGCAGCATCGAGCTGGTTGGCCGCCGCCGGAGAGCGCCGGCCGGCCACCCGGTAGGGCTGCTCGACCAGAGCCACGTTGAAGCCAGCCGCCTGGGCCGCCGCGCTCGCCGCCTGGAGATCCGGCGCCTGGATGCCGCCACCGGCGCCGTGGCCAAGCACGAGTGCTCCCACCGCACCCTTGCGGGTGCGGATCTCTGCCCGCGCCGGCCCGTGCGGTGTCTTGATGGTGCGGATGTGGCCAACCCTGCTAGCTGAGGTGTTACCTCAGAGCAAAGGCTACGCCCCGTGGGGGCTAGATCCGTGCATTTTGGCCGGGGCACACGGGGCGACCGGCAGACGGCGAGGTCTATTTGCGGGCAAGCACGTCGGCGGGGAGGATCTCAGGTGGGCTGGCGAGAAGTTCGTCGGTTTTGGCCATGAGTGCCGCCGCGATCTCGCCGTTGATATGCGCCTGGCGGGCGTCTTCGCTCTCGAACGTGTCGAAGATCCAGAAGGTCGTCGGTGACGTTCGCGCCGCGTACCAATCGACGGTCCCAGGCTCGGCCTCGGCGAGCGGTAATGCGCCAGTCAGTAGCCCCGCGACGTCCTCCGCCTTGTCGGGCTTGGCCTCGATCCGGGCTACGAATGCATAAGGCGTGTTCATGATGCCTCCCTCGTGGCTTTTCGGGAGCAGACGCTAGCCCTCGGACAGTCGCCTGGCAACCGCTTGGATCCGAGAGCCTATTCCTGCTTCGTGGCGGTCTGAGCGAGCGCTTCCTCGAGCGCGCCTTTGCCTCCGGGCTTACCGGTGATCGCCAGCTCCGCGGACCAAGTGGGGACGCGGCCGGCGAGCGCGGCGGCACGCTTGCGGCCCGCGACCTCGATCGGCGCGCGCTCACGGAGCTGGGCGAGCAGGCGGGTGCTGTACTGCTGCGGCGACTCATCGGGCTCGATCGCGGCTCGATCGAATTCGAAGAATTCCACCCGCACCCGCGGGCGCTCCCTGGGGAACCGCGGAATCGCGACGGTGCCGCTGCACGCGACCCCGATGATCGTCAGGTCGGGCACTGCGCGCGCCAGGTAGCCGATGCCGCTGCGGGCCCGCAGCACACGGCCGAGCGAGCGCGTGCCCTCGGGGTAGATCCCGATGCAGGCACCCTTGCGGAGCTCCTCGATCGCGTCGTCGAGGGCTCCGCTGTCGCCGGACCCACGCTCGATCGGGATCTGACCCATCCCGGTCAGGACCGCGCCAAGCAGCTTGTTCTCCCACAGCGAGGACTTCGCCAGCGCTCTGATCTGCCGACGCGGCATGCCGGCGATCCCGGTCGCAACGGTGTCCCAGTAGCTGTCGTGGTCCCCGACGATCAGCAACGGCCCTTCCAGAGGCAGCAGCTCGACACCCGTCACTTGCAAGCGTCCCCACGACACCACTGCCGGATGGGCAGCGATCATCGCGGCGCGGTAGGCCGGGGTGATCCGCTCGATGCGATCGGACATTGCTGCGGCAGGGTACTCGGACGGGGCTAAGGATCACGACGACCTGCGGACTGTCGCGTCCCGCCCTTGATCTGAGCAGTGCGCTCCGCAGTCTTGCGCGCCGTCGCGTCCTGGTCCCAGGGGTTGTGCGGGGCGCCTCGAACGTTGTGCTAGTGGTCGCGCGCTGCTTTGGCCGGTAGACGCGTATCTTGGCGACCGTGACCCGAAGGCGACGACTCTCGCTGCCGACCGACCGGCCCCACGTATCGACCGCGCAGCTGGCCGAGCGCGCGGCCCGCGCTCGAGCCGTAGTTACGAGCAGCGACCCGTTCTGGCCAGCTCAGCTCGCCGCGCTTGCCGCCCTGCTGCTCTATCTCACACTGCCCAACAAGCTGACGCTCGGTCCCGCCTGGTTGCTACCGAGCGTCGAGGCGCTGCTGCTGGTTGGCCTCGTGATTACGGCGCCGTCCCGACACCGGCCGTATTCGCCGCGGCGCCGGACGTTCGCGCTCGGCCTGATCGGCCTCGTCACTACGGTGAACTTCGTCTCGCTCGGGCTGTTGACCCACTTCCTGCTCAGGGGCGGCAGGACCAACGGACACGCGCTGATCCTCGCCGGCGTGGTGATCTGGCTCACCAATCTCCTGGTGTTCGCCCTGTGGTACTGGGAAATCGACCGGGGCGGCCCGATCACCAGGGTGCTCGACCGCGAAGCCAGCGCGGACTTTCTCTTTGCCCAGATGCCGGATCCGTGGGCTGGAAACGGCGAATGGCTGCCCGGATTCGTCGACTACCTCTACTTGTCGGTGACGAACCAGACCGCGCTCAGTCCGACCGACACGATGCCGCTGACGCACCGCGCAAAGCTATTCATGAGCGTGCAGGCGCTCGCCTCGCTCGTAACGATCGGATTGGTCATCGCACGCGCCGTCGGCATCCTCGCCTAGCGCCGGTTAGGCGCCGAGGTGAAGCGCCATAAAGAAGACTGTCAGCACGATGATCAGTAGCAAGATCGATCCGACGATCATGACCTGCTGGTTAAGTGCCTCGTATTCGGCGCTCCAGGTGACCTCGGCGTCCGGGGCGGCCTGCGCGACGTCTCGTGCGGCGAGCTTCGCCAGCTTGCCCTCCCGGGTCCCGAGGAAGCCTCCGCCGATCCCGCCGATGACGACGACCGCGCCGATCCCCCATTGCACGTAGAACTTGCCCCACTGATGCTCGTGGGAGGCCAGATAGATGCCGGCGAGGAGAATCACCACCAGCCCGGGGGCAACCAGGTAGCGGCCAAACAGCTCCTGCATCCGGTGATACCAGGGCATCGCGCGCCGGTCCATCTTGGGCCCTACCAGGGAGACGATGGGGTAGGCGAACAGCACCCCGAAGCCGATCACCGCCGCGAGGATGTGAATCGCAAGGATCGCGTCGGAGAAACTGGCGGCTAAGCCGATCATCAGCCGACGGCAACGGAGGCGCTGTGGACTCCGGAGTGGAAGAGGGTCTGGGTGCGGCTGGTGGCGATCGTCGTCAGGATAGCCAGGCCGACCGCACCGCCGATCTGCTGGGAGGTGTTGATCAGACCCGACGCCAGCCCCGCCTGGTGCGGCCGGGTCCCGGTGACCGCGGCGATCGTCAACCGTTGCTGGTCATCGTTGATGCGTGCTTCTGGGCCTGCTCCCGCACCGTGTCCATCATCTCCATGATCGAGATCGTCTCGTCGAGCGGCATCAGCGGGCTCTCGAGGTCACCGGCCGCAAGCCGACGGGCGACCTCGTCGGCCTGATGGCGCAGTCCCCGGCCCTCATGCACCGACTCGACGAGCGTCGGGTCGCCGTTCCTGGGTACGAGTGTCACGCTCGCAGGAGCGTAGAAGTCGCCCTCAACCTCGATCCTGGCGTCAGTGCCGACAATCGACGCTCGCGTCGGACTCTTACCGCGCAAAGTGCATGTCAGCAAGGCGTGGGCACCGCTTTCATAACCGAACAACATGGATGTCTGAGCGTCCACGCCAGTGAACGCCGGGGCGCTCATGGACATAATCCGGTCCGGCCGTCCGAGGACCATCGACGCAAACGACACCGGATACACGCCGAGGTCCAGCAGCGCACCGCCACCGAGTTCGGGTGCAAACAACCGGAAAGCGGGATCCTCGGCGAACCACTGGCCGTGGTCGGCGATGACGGTGATGATCTCGCCGAGCACGCCCCGCGCGAGCCAGTCGCGGATCACGCCAACGTGCGGCAAGAACCGCATCCACATCGCCTCCATGGCGAACCGTCTGCTCTCACGCGCGACCTGAACGATCTCGCGGGCCTCGACCGCGTTCATCGTGAACGGCTTCTCGACCAGCACGTGCTTGCCCGCCCGCAGCGCCAGGATCGCGTTGTCGTGGTGCATCGGATGGGGCGTTGCAACGTAGATCACGTCGATGTCCGGGTCGGCCACGAGTGACTCATAGCTGGCATGCCGGTTCGCGACGCCAACCTCATCAGCGAAACGATCTGCCGATCCCTGAGTTCGCGACCCCACGGCGGCTGCTACCCCGGAATCGGTCAGCCGGAGATCGGTCACGAACGTGCTCGCGATCCCACCCGTTCCGAGGATTCCCCACCGCACCGGGCTGCCCTCCAGTGACCCAACCCGGGACATCCCGATGAGCCTCTACAGCTATCCGCAGCCGGTATTGAACCCGCAGCTAGAGCACGTGTAGCAGCTGCCGGTCCGCTGCATCATGCCGCCGCACTGCTGGCAGGCAGGCCCCAGATCGAGCCCGGCACAGGCGACCGGATGCACCGGCGGCTCGTCGGTGAGTGCGGAGCTCGCCGCCTTGGCCGAGCCGGAACCCACGGATGCCGAGGGCGCTCCGTTCCCATTCCCGTTGCCCTCGCCCTTGGCCTCACCGTTGCCAGCGCCGTTGACCGGACCCGCGGTATCGCTCGTGTGCGAGGTAGCCGCGTCCTGAGCCGCCTTGCGGGCTCTGACCTCCGGGGTAAGGATCCCGAGCTCCTCCTGGAGATCGGCATCGAGGAAGCGAGAGGCCAGCCAGCGCATGATGTAGTCGGGCATCGACTTGGCAAAGGGGATCTCCGGATTGGAGGTCATCCCCTCCGGCTCGAAGCGCATGTAGCTGAACTTGCGCACCAGCGTTTCGAGCGGCACGCCGTATTGGAGCGAGATCGAGATCGCCGTGGCGAACGAGTTCATCATTCCGCGCAGCGTCGAGCCCTCCTTACCGATGTCGGTGAGGAACATCTCGCCCACGGTTCCGTCCTCGTACATGCCGGCGGTGATATAGCCCTCGTGACCGCCGATCGAGAACTTGTGCGTGATCGACTGGCGCTCACGCGGCATCCGCCGGCGCTTAGGCGGCGCCTGGGCCAGCGCCTCCTTGACCGCCTGGTCGATGGCCGCCTCAGTCGTCTGCTGACAGCGGTGCGTCCTTCTGCGCGTCGGTGCGCAGCGCCTGGGCCGTCTTCGAGCCGTCCCGATAGATGGCCAGCGCCTTGACCCCGAGGCTCCAGGCCTGCAGATAGGCATCGGCGATGTCCTCGACCGTCGCCGTCTCGGGCAGGTTGACCGTCTTCGAGATCGCGCCTGAGATGAACGGTTGAACGGCACCCATCATCTTGATGTGGCCCATGTGGGAGATCGCCCGCTCGCCGACCGCGACGTCGAACACCGGCAGGTGCTCCTCGGCCAGGCCAGGCGCCCCGACGATCGTTCCGTGCTCGTTGATGTAGGCGACGATCTGCTCAATCTGCTCGTCGGAGTACCCGAGCGTCTGGAGCGCCTGCGGCACCGTCCGGTTGACGATCGTCATCTGACCGCCGCCGACGAGCTCCTTGAACTTGACCAGGGAGAAGTCAGGCTCGACCCCCGTGGTGTCGCAATCCATCAGGAACGAGATCGTGCCCGTGGGCGCGAGCACCGTCGCCTGGGCATTCCGGTAGCCATAGGCCTCGCCGGCCTTGACGGCCTCGTCCCAAGCCGTACGGGCAGCCTCGAGGAGGTCGGTGTCGGCGCTGGCCGAGTCAGGAATGACCTGCGACGCGTCACGATGCATGCGCATCACGGCGAGGTGCGGCTCGTGGTTCTCGGCGTAGCGCTCGTAGGGGCCGATAGCCGAGGCGATCCGAGCCGACTCCCGGTAGGCCCGGCCCGTCATCAGGGCAGTGATCGCGGCGGCCGTGGCGCGACCCTCGTCGGAGTCGTAGGCCATGCCGTTGGACATCAGGTAGGCCCCGAGGTTGGCGTAGCCGAGTCCAAGCTGCCGGAAGGAGCGGGCGTTGCGGCCGATCTCCTCGGTGGGGTAGCTCGAGGGTCCGACCACGATCTCCTGGGCCAGGAACACGACGTCAACGGCGTGGTTGAACGACTCTGAGTCGAAGGTCCCGTCGGGCCTGCGGAACTTCATCAGGTTGAGCGAAGCCAGGTTGCAGGCCGAGTCGTCGACGTGCATGTACTCGCTGCAGGGATTCGACGCGTTGATCCGACCGGAGTTCGGGCATGTGTGCCACTGGTTGATCGTCGTGTCGTACTGGACACCCGGATCAGCGCAACGCCACGCCGCCTCGGCGATCTCCTGCATCAGCTCCCGGGCCGGCAACGTCTTGACCGGCTCACCGGTGATCCGCGCCGTCAGCTCCCAATCCTCGTCGTTGACGACGGCGCGCATGAACTTGTCGGTGACACGGACCGAGTTGTTGGCGTTCTGGTACTGGATGGAGAAGAAGCCCTCGCCGTCGATCGACATGTCAAAGCCGGCGTCGCGGAGCGCGGCCGCCTTGTCCTCCTCCTTGGCCTTGCACCAGATGAACTCCTCGATGTCCGGGTGATCGACGTTCGAGGACGACCATCTTGGCTGCGCGGCGGGTCTTGCCGCCGGACTTGATGGTTCCGGCCCACGCGTCGGCGCCGCGCATGAAGCTGACCGGTCCGGAAGCGGTGCCCCCCTTGCCCAGCGGCTCGGTGGAGGCGCGGATCTTTGACAGGTTGATGCCCGAGCCGGAGCCGCCGCGGAAGATCATGCCCTCCTTGGTGTTCCAGTCGAGGATCGACTCGATCGTGTCCTCGACGGAGAGGATGAAGCAGGCCGAGCACTGCGGGTTCTCCTCGAAGCCCACGTTGAACCAGACCGGCGAGTTGAAGGCCGCCATCTGGTGGAGAAGGATGTGGGTGAGCTCGGCCTCGAACGTCGCGGCGTCCTCCTCGGTGGCGAAGTAGCCGCGCTCACGACCCCAGCCGGCGATCGTTCCTGCGACGCGGCCGATCATCTGCTTCACCGACCGCTCCCGGATGGGAGAGCCGAGCTGACCGCGAAAGTACTTCTGGGCCACGATGTTGGTCGCGTTCTGTGACCAGCTCTTCGGGAACTCGACGTCGGCCTGCTCGAAGGCGACCTTGTCGCCGTGCCCGATGCGGGCATCGCGCAGCTCCCACTCGACCGTGTCGAAGGGATGCTCGAGAGGAGTCGTGAAGTAGCGACGGACGGTGAGGCCGTGGCCGACCCGGGACTCCGGGGAAAGTTGTGTTTGAGGCGTCTGCTCCATACCGTCCGACTCCTTTTCGCCGCTCGCTTCGGCTGCTTCGTGCTCGGCACCGGGTCGGCCGAGGGGGCAGCGAATGGTGCCTGGTGCCCCGGACGGAACAGAGTCTGGCGCCGGACCCTTGCACGAGGCGTTTCGAAGCGCGGATCTAGCTGTAATTTTACTCCGCCGCGACGGCAGAACCGCCGAATTTGAGGCCATTTTGTGGATGGGTGCTAGCTTCGCCGCGCAATGGCGACGGCACAGCGGACGGGTTGGCTCGACCGCCCATCGAGTGGACCGCCGTCCCCGGTCGCCGCGGTTTCCCGGATCCCGCTCCTCATCGCCGGAACGCTGCTCATCGTCGTCCTCTATGCGGCCTTTGACCACGGAGCGGTCGCTCTGACGGTGGCGACCCGCGTCGAAGTCGCCATCGCCGTGATCGCGGCGGTGGCGGCGGCTGCCTGGCTCACGCTAGACGTCGTGAAGTCTTCAGATTTGCGAGCCGCCCGCGGGGCGCTGGGGTTGCTCGCCGCCTTCGCCGCGTGGTGCGGGATCACGGTGCTCTGGAGCGTTGCGCCGGACCAGACATGGGTCGAGTTCAACCGCGCTCTCACCTACGTGCTCGTCGCCGCCCTGGCCCTTGGGGTCGGCGCGACTGACCCGCGCGCGTGACTTCGTAGCCAACGGCTTCCTGGCCGTCGCTCTGCTCGCGGCGGTCTACGCGCTGGGCCAGAAGCTGCTCCCCGGCGTCCACGTCGGCGGGGTCTTCGATCTGAACCAGACCGGCGCGGTCCCGCGCCTTCAGGAACCCATCGGCTACTGGAATGGGCTCGCAGTCTTCGCGGTTCTCGGCGTCCCGCTGGGGCTGCGGCTGGCGATCGACCCGGAGCGAGCGCCCCGCTCACGGTTGCTGGCGGCAGGTGCGGTCGAGCTCCTGGTTCTCACCGTTGGGCTGACACTGTCCCGGGGCGGGCTGCTGGCCCTGGCGGTGGCGATCATCGTGTTCGTGGCGGGCGCCCGCGGGCGACTCCGGAGCCTGAGCTGGGTCGTGCTCACCGGGCTGGCGACTCTCCCGGCACTCGCCTACGGCGTGGCCGCGCGAGCCCTGACCACGGCCGGGATCCCGCTCTCGACTCGCGAGAGTGCCGGGGGAATCCTGGCCGCGATCCTCTTGGCTTCGATGGTCGGGCTCTATTTGGCCGGGCGGGGGCTGATCAGAGTCGAAGCGCGCCTGGTCCTGGGACCGCGCGGCGTCGCCCGGGTGCGACGGACTGGCCTGATCGCCCTGATCATCCTGGTCATCGGCGGCTTACTGGCCGCCGGGCTGACTCACGCCTGGAGTGGCTTCACCTCGCCCCGCGCGCCGAGCAATGTGAGCCCGAACCGGCTCCTGACCACCGATTCCTACCGCTGGCTCTGGTGGAAGGAGGCGGCCAATGCGTTCGCCGCTCGCCCCCTCGGCGGGTGGGGGGCGGGTTCGTTCGGCGTCGTTCATCTCATCTACAGGCAGAACACGTTGCCGGTTGCGCAGCCACACAGCGTCCCGCTCCAGTTCCTGAGCGAGACCGGCCTGGTCGGCGCGCTGCTCGGGGTCGGCGCCCTCACTCTCCTTCTCATCACCGCCGCCCGAAGCGCCCGCCGGACCGAGGCCGGGCGGGGCGCGGCGATGGCGCTGCTGGCCGCGGGGGCCGCCTATCTGGTCCACTCCCTGTATGACTGGGACTGGAACATCCCGGCGCTCACGCTTCCCGCTCTGCTCTTCCTCGGCGTGCTCGCGGGCTCGCAGGTCACCCCCCCGACGCGCGACGGGCCGGTGCGCGCGCTCTGGGAGCCCCGGGGTCTCGGCGGCCGGTCCGTGGCCCTGGCTGCGATGACACTCGGGCTCTGCTTCTTCGTCGCCTCGGCGGTCCTTCCAAGCCTCGCCTCGAGCGACGCCAGGGCGGCGCTCCTCAGATGCCTCGAGCTCCACCAGCTCGGACCTGGCCGCGGCCCAGAGCCAGGCCCGGCGGGCCAGCTCGCTTGACCCCCTGTCCGATCAAGGCCTGCTTGCCGAGGCGTCAGTTGCCCTGCACCGGGGCGAGCTCGCGCGCGCGCGTTACGACGTTGAGCAAGCGGTGGGTCGAGATCCGAGCGATGAGGGTGCGTGGGGCGAGCTCGCCGAGCTCGACCTCTTCCTACGGGATCGGGCCGGCGCGCGCCAGGCCGCTCGGCGGGTGATCTCGCTCGACCCGCGGGGCCGGGATGCCCAGGGGCTGAGGAACCTGGCAGGCTACGGCCGGTGAAGCTGCTCGTCACCGGAGGGGCCGGATATATCGGCTCGATCGTCTCCCGCGACCTAGCCGCGGCCGGGAACGAGGTGGTCATCCTCGACAACCTCGAGCGCGGTCACCGGGAGGCGGTTGCGCCCAATGCCCGCCTCGTCGTTCTCGATCTTCTCGATCGCCCCGGCCTCGTCGAGCTTCTCGCCGAGGGGTTTGACGGGGTGCTGCATTTTGCGGCCCTTGCCCTCGTCGGCGAGTCGGTCAGCCACCCGGAGCGCTACTGGCGCACCAACGTCGGCGGGACGCTCAACCTGCTCGAGGCGATGGCTCAGGGTGGCGTCGGGCGGCTCGTGTTCTCCTCGACGTGCGCGGTCTACGGCGAACCAGATGAGGTCCCCATCTCCGAGACGGCCTCACTCCGGCCAATCAATGCCTATGGCGCCTCGAAGCTCGCCGTCGATCAGATGATCGGACAGTTCTGCACCGCCCACGAACTGGGCGCGGTGAGCCTGCGCTACTTCAACGTGGCCGGGGCCAGCGGAGAGCTCGGTGAAGATCATCAACCGGAGACGCATCTGATTCCGAACATCCTCCGAGCCGCGCGCGGGGACGTGCCCCACGTCCAGATCTTCGGCACCGACTACCCGACCCCGGACGGGACAGCGATCCGGGACTACATCCACATCGAGGACCTGTCCCGCGCCCATCACCTGGCTCTCGAGTCGCAGCAGCCCGGCGAGCACCAGATCTTCAACCTCGGCAATGGCAGCGGGTTCTCGGTCCGGGAAGTGATTCAAGCCGCCCAGTCGGTCACCGGCGCCGAGGTGCCGGTCAAGGAATCGGACCGGCGGCCCGGTGACCCGCCGATGCTAGTTGCCGCCTCGGAGCGGATCCGGGCCGAGCTGGGTTGGGCGCCGGAGAAGCCCGACCTCGAGCAGATCGTCGGCGATGCCTGGGCCTTCTTCCAGGCTCACCCCGGCGGCTACTCAGAGTAAATCGGCCAACGCCTCCAGAGCAGCCTGGAGCACCCGCCCTGGCGAGGCGCCGGCGTCGATCTTTCGGATCCGGTCCGGCTCGTTTTCGGCCAACTCCAAGTAGGCCAGGTGAACACGCTCGAAGAACTCGTCGCGCTCGGCCTCCAGTCGGTCCAACGGCTCATCCCGACCGCGGGAGCGTGAGCGGCCGAGGCCCGGTTCGATTTCGAGGAGGAGGGTCCGATCAGGCCGAAGCCCGCGGGTGGCGAACTCGTTGACCGCGCTTACCGGTTCGATCCCGAGGTGCCGGCCACCGCCCTGGTAGGCCAGCGAGGAGTCGACGAAGCGGTCCAGGAGCACCCATCTCCCCGTGTTGAGCAGGGGTTCAAGTGCCTCTTCGACCAGCTGAGCTCGGGCCGCGGCGTAGAGCAGCGCCTCGGCCCGAGGGCCGATCTCGAGCGCCGGGTCCTTGACGAGCTCCCGGATGCGCTCAGACGCTCGTACCCCGCCAGGCTCCCGGAGCAGGACCACATCGATGCCGCGCTCGGCGAGCTGACGCTCGAGACCGGAGGCAAGGGTGGTCTTGCCCGCGCCGTCAAGCCCCTCGATCGTGATCAACCGTCCGCGTGCCACTGTGGGCAGGCACCGTAGCGGCCCTACCACCGGGCAGAGGCGCGGCGGTCAAATAGCATCGAAGTGTGCTCGCGGAACTCGACCGCCACCCCCACGCCCGCTCGGTGCTGGAGCCTGCCCTTGGGCCCGGCGGACGAGCCTCTCACGCCTATCTCTTCCATGGCCCCGAGGGCGCAGGCAAACGGGCCGCCGCCCGGGCCCTGGCCAGCCAGCTTCTCGCCGACGGGGCGCGCGATCCGGATAGCGCCCGCGCCCGGGTCCTGTCCGGGGCTCATCCCGACCTCACCTGGGTCGTCCCGAGCGGTGCCCACGAAATCCTGGTCAGCGACATCGATCAGCCGGTCGTGGCCGCAGCCAGCAAGACGCCGTTCGAGGCGCAGCGGCGGGTGTTCGTGATCGAGCGGGTCGACGAGCTCGGCGACGAGGCGGCGAACCGGATGCTGAAGACGCTCGAGGAGCCGGCCTGGTTCGTCCACCTGATCCTGTTGACCGATCGCCTCTCAGAGGTGCTTCCAACGATCAGCTCACGCTGTCAGCTCGTTCGTTTCGATGCCCCGCCGGTCGAGCAGGTGGCCGGATCGGTGGAGGCACTCGGGGTGAGCTGGGAGACCGCTATGGCCTGCGCGCGGATCTCGCTGGGCGATGCCCACCGGGCTCGCAGCCTGGCCGATAACGAGGGCCAGGCACTGCGAGAGGCGGGCGAAGGCTTCGCCCGGACTACTCGGCGTGGCGAGGCATCGGCGGAGCGACCCTGGGTAAAGGTGCTCGCCGTGGTGCGCGCCAAGGGCGAGACCGTGCGCCAGGCCCTTGAGCGTGAGGCCAGTGCCGACCTCGAGCTCTACCCGCGCAAGGAGCAGAAGCGGGTCGAGACCGAGTGGTCTGAACGGATCCGGCGTGTGCGCCGGCGCACCGAGACCACGGCGCTGGATCTGGCCCTGCAGGTGAGCGCGCTCTGGTTCTCCGACCTGGCTGCGCTGGCCTGGGGAGCCGATGAGCTCGTCCGCAACGTCGATCGCCTGTCCGAGCTCAGCGCGGATGCCGGCGCTGAGCCGGTCTCGCTGCTCCGGGCTGTGGAGCTGATCGAGGAGACGCGCCAGCGCTTCCAGCTGAACGTGTCCGAGGAACTCGCCTGCGAGGCGCTTGCCTATCGGCTCGAGGCGGTGTTCGGTGGCTAAGGCGAACGGACATCACGAAAGCCGGGTCTTCCTGCGTGAACCGGTGCCCTCCGACCGCGACGAGTTCATCTCGCTCATGCGGGCCAGCCGCACGTTTCATCGCCCCTGGGCCACCGCTCCGACCGACGGTGATCGATTCGCCGCCTACATCGCCGACTCGCATCGTCCCGACTTCGAGGCGATGCTCGTGTGCCGTCTCCGTGATGGAGCCATCCTGGGCTTCTTCAACCTCTCGCAGATCGTCAGGCGGGCGTTGGAGAGCGCCTACCTGGGGTATGCCGCCGGCAAGCCCCACGCCGGTCAGGGGTACATGCGGGAGGGCCTGGAGCTCGTCCTCCGGCGGGCGTTCACCGAGCTTCGCCTGCACCGAATCGAGGCCAACATCCAGCCCGGCAACCGCGCCTCGATCGCTCTGGCCAAGGGCGCGGGATTCCGCCGTGAGGGCTTTTCTCCGCGCTACCTGAAGATCGGCGGGCGCTGGCGAGATCACGAGCGTTGGGCCATCTTGGCCGACGACTGGCGCACCCTCGGGGAGCGCAAAGCGGCCCCCAGCCTGGCCGATCTCCGCCGTTAGACTCACCGCCAGCGCCGACGTAGCTCAGCTGGTAGAGCACTTCACT
>CAVTDO010000006.1:0-48316 GCA_963733555.1 uncultured Solirubrobacterales bacterium | reverse complement strand
AAGAGGCGGCGGAGCGCGGGCGGGTCACGCGCAGCGACGCCAACGACCTGGCGGCGCTCCTCATCCAGCGCGGGCGCCTACAGACAGATGAGCTCTTTGCGGACCTCGATCGCGTTCTCGGCCGAGGGCGCCAGCAGATCGACTCAGCCGCGCTCAAGGCGCGCCGCGCCGAGCCCGTCGACCGTCTCGTCCGTGGCGCCGACCGAGCCCGGCGTACCGTCGGTGTCGGCCCCTCCTTTCCGATCATCGGCTACGACGACCTAACGGTGACCCAGATCCGGCAGCGTCTGGGGACGCTCAGCAAGGCAAACCTGCGCAAGGTCCGCACCTACGAGCGCCGCCACGCCGGCCGCAAGACGGTCCTGGACCGGGTGGAGAAACTGCTCGGGTAGTTGGGTGCAGGCCGGAAGGACCGGCCGGGCCTGTCATCCTGGGAGGCCGTGGAACAGGCGACGACCAGGATCCGCCCACACCGGGGCCAGGAGCTTCAGCTCACCGTGGACGCGCTCGCCTTTGGCGGCGCCGGGGTGGCGCGGCTCGACGGGTACGTCGTGTTCGTCTCCGGGGCCTTCCCGGGCGACCGGGTGCGGGCCGTGGTCGGGAAGTCAAAGCGGGGTTACGCCGAGGCGCGGATGGTCGAGCTCCTCGAGCCCGGACCAGAACGCATCCCAGGCCGGGCAGACCATCCTGGGGCGCCGTGGCAGTTCCTCCCCTACGAGCGTCAGCTCCAGATCAAACAGGACCAGGTGGAGGAGGCTCTGCGCCGGATCGGGCACCTGAGCGGTTACGCGTTCGAGCCCATCGTGCCCGCGACCGAGCAGTGGCGCTACCGGAACAAGCTCGAGTACTCGTTCGGCGCCGATCCGGGCGGGCGCCTCATCTGCGGCTTCCACGCTCCGGGCCGCTGGGACGAGATCGTCGAGATCGATGACTGCCTGCTCGCCTCCGAGGTGGGCAACGCGGCCCGTGAACGCGTCGTCGACTGGGCCCGCACCGCGGGTCTGACGCCCTACGACCGCCGGAGCGGCGAGGGCCTGCTGCGCAACCTCGTCGTCCGCGAGGGCCGTCGGACCGGACAGCTCCAGGTCCGCCTTGTCATCTCCGCTGAGGGCGGGCAGCTCGATCGCGAAGGGCTCACCGCTGCGGCCCAGCCCTGCGACGGCGTGCTCGTCACACGGATCAGCGGCGCCGGCGAGACGACCCAGGGCGGGGAGACCGAGCTGCTGGCCGGCGGCGACCGGCTCGAGGAGGAGATCGGGGGCATGCGGGTGCGCATCTCGCCCCAGGCCTTCTTCCAGACCAACACCGAGATGGCAGAACGCCTCTACGGGGTCGCGGTCGAGTTCTCCCGGCTGAGCGGTCACGAGCGCGCCTTCGATCTGTACTGCGGGATCGGCACGATCGCGCTCATGCTGGCTCCCCGCGCCGCGGAGATCTGGGGCCTTGAGATCGTCGAGGAGGCGACCGCCGACGCTATCGCGAACGCCCGTCTGAACGAGATCACCAACGCCCGCTTTTTCGCCGGCGACGTGCGCCTGGCCCTGCGGGAACTCGTCGCCGAGGCGGGCAAGCCGGAGCTCCTGCTCGTGGATCCGCCGCGCGCCGGCCTCTCCCAGAAGATCGTGCGGCGGGTCATCGAGGCGGGGCCGGAGCGCGTCATCTACGTCTCCTGCAACCCGACGACGTTGGCCCCCAACGCCGCCCAGCTCGTGGAGGCCGGGTACGAGCTGCGCCGGGTGCGACCAGTGGACATGTTTCCCCAGACTCCCCACATTGAGTGCGTGGCCGAGCTGGTCAGGTCGCGAGCGCAGGCTTAACGTGATCGGCGGAGCTTTCCCGGGCGCCACGCGTGTCGAGGACTGCCGTCCTCGTGCCGCTTGGCGCGGTACATCGCCACATCTGCCTCATGGATCATCTGTGCCGGGGTGAGGGCGTCTCGGTCGCCGAGGGCGATCCCGACGCACGCGGTCATCTGCACCTCGGTGTCGGAGACGCTGAGCGGCGGCTTCATGGCCGCGTGAACGCGGTCCGCTACCACCTCGGCGTCAGCCGGGCTCTCAAGGTCTTCGAGCAGAATCAGGAACTCGTCGCCGGACAGGCGGGCCACCGTGTCACCGGGCCGCAGCACATCGGACAGCCGCCGTGCGACGGCCACGAGCACCCCGTCTCCGACCTGGTGGCCATAGGTGTCGTTGATCGCCTTGAACCGATCCAGATCGACGAACAGCAGCGCCGACACCCTGCCCGTGCGTTGCCGTCGAAGCAGCGTATGGGTGAGCTGATTTGTCATCAGCACCCGGTTGGGAAGCCCGGTCAACGGGTCGTGAAGAGCCGCGTCGATCGAGCGTTCCGAGCTCTCCTCCAGATCGGCCCGCCTCTGAGCGTTGAGCAAATACGCGGCGGCGACGTCAGCCAGCGTCTGCGCCGCGGCCATTGATTCGGCCGTCAGCGGGCCAGGTGTGTCCCGATACAGATCCAAGGCACCCAGCCTGCGGCTGCCGTGGTTCAGCGGGAACGTGAACACCGCCGCCAGCCCCGCCTCGACCGCGCTTCCGGAAAACGAGGGGAACCGATCATCCGCTCGCAGGTCAGGCATCGACACGGCATGACCGGATTCGTAGGCCGCCACGCACGGTCCCTCACCCAGGTCGGTCTGCAGCTGCTCGAACCGCAACGCCGATCCGTTTGAAGCGGCGATGTAGCGGGGGTCCACGCCGGGGGCGATCAGTGTCACCCCCGCTGCGGTGACCGGCAGCACGTCGACGATCCGGCTCACCAGCCGATCGAGAATCCTTTGGATCGGGAAGTCGGTGACCATCGTGCGAGCGAAGTCGCTTAACACATCGGCGAGCTCCTCGGCCTTCATGACTCTCCCCCGCACCTGACCGACGTGGCCGACGAACGTCCGGTCACGTACGCGCTCCAGGTACATCTCAGGTTGCTAACGACAACTCCGATTCATGTGGCGAAGCACACACCGGGAGAAGTCCACAAAGTCAGCAGCCACTGAGTGTCTGCCCACTGCGTCCGGCAACCCACAGCCTACGACCGAGCCACCTGGCTCAGCAGCGCGGAAGTCTGCTTGCTTTGAGTATATGCATCTCGATCAAGCGGCTGGGCATGCGCCCCAATTGCGTCAGGCGTGCATCAGTGCGGCGTGAGGGGTAAACATCCAACCCATGCGCGCCGTCACCATCCGTGACCAGAAGCTGAGCGTCGAGGATCATCCCGATCCAACTCCCGGTGCCGGCGAGGTCCTGGTCCGCGTCCGGGCCGCCGGCCTGAACGGCGCCGACATAATGCAGCTGGCGGGTCATTACCCTGCCCCGCCCGGTGCGCCGCAGGACATTCCCGGTCTGGAGCTGGCGGGTGAAGTGGTGGCGCGGGGAGACGGCGCCCGACGATTCAGCGAGGGCGACCGGGTGATGAGCATCGTGGCCGGCGGCGGCCAAGCTGAGCTTGCCGTGGTGCACGAGCGAATCCTCATGCCGGTGCCAGAGAACCTGGACTGGCCCGAGGCGGGCGGCGTGCCCGAGGTCTTCACCACCGCCCACGATGCGGTCTTCAGCCAGGCGGGTCTTCGCACGGGGGAGCGCCTGCTCGTCCACGGCGGAGCCGGTGGCGTCGGCACGGCGGCAATCCAGCTCGGCCATGCCGCGGGCGCTCGTTGTTACGCAACGGTGCGTAACGCAGATGTGCGTGACGGCGTCGCCGAGTTCGGCGCCGAGGTGATCGAACCCGAGGGGTTCGGCGAGCACGGTCCCTTCGACGTGATCCTCGAGCTCGTCGGGGCTCCCAACCTGGCCGACAATGTCAACGCCCTGGCGCTTTGGGGCCGGATCATCGTCATCGGGATCGGCGCCGGGGCCAAGGGCGATCTCCACCTGGGCGCGCTGATGATGAAGCGAGGCCGGGTAATGGCCTCGACGCTCCGCCCGCGTCCGCTGGAGGAAAAGGCGATGACGGCCCGGGCGATGGAGCGCTCAGTGCTGCCGCTGCTCACCAACGGGACCGTCCGCGTCCCCGTTGCCGCCACCTACGGGCTCGAGGAGGCGGAGGCGGCCTACGGGCACTTCCAGGGCGGCGGCAAGCTCGGGAAGATCGTCCTGCTGATGAACGGCTCGTAACCGCATCCGGCTTGGGGGCTCGCTCCCTCCGCTTCTGGGTAGCGATGACCGCTTCGGTCGCTCGCCAGCTACCATGGCCGGCCGTCCGGGCCGGCCACCGCTCAGTACGGCGGCAGTTCCTCCCACCACTCGCCGAGCACGCGGAAGGCCCGCCAGAACGCGCGCTTGGCGCTCTCGTCATCCAGCGCCTCGTCGATGTTGGGGACGTAGAGGGCCTGAACGGAGGGGGTCAGGGTCTGGATCTCTCCCACCGCCGGGGCGACCGTCCGCTGAAGCGGAACATCGAGCTCGTTGAGCGTGGCCAGCGCGTCGGGGCCCATGATGACGACGAGCTTGGGGGCGACGATCGACAGCTCCTCGCCCAGGCGAGCGACGCAGGCCGGGTCAGCCATGGCCGGGTCGGGAACCGGGCACTTGACGCAGAGCGTCCCGTACACGGCCAGCGGATCGATGCTCAGACGCTTGAGCGACTTCATCAGCGCGTTGCCCGACCGGCCGTAGAAGGCGACGCCCTCCTCGACCTCCGACGGGCGAGCCGAGTACTTGAGCAGGAAGATGTCGGCCTGGGGATGGCCGGAGCCGAGCACGGGCATCAGGCCACCCCGAGGGCACTCTCGGCAGTTCTGCACCTCACGGGCGAAGGCGTTCAGCTCACGGATCGCCCGCTCGAGGTACTTCTCCCGGATTTCGTCATCGGTCGCCGGCATCCCCCTCCGATTGGACGGCGACCCAGCTTGTCCTTGCGCGTGCATCAGGACTTGCGTCGGCCGCCCGGCACGTTGCGGCGGTTCTGACCGGTCGCGCGGCGCACCCGCCGGTCCCGTGCCGCCCTCCGCGCCGCCTCCGGAAGGGCCCGCGTCTGAAGGAATTTAAGGGCCTGAACGTAGAGCAGACTGGCGGGGTTGCGGACGATGTCGGCCTCCCGGAGCGACTGAAGAAACTCGTCCGGCCCATCGAAATCCCGCATCCGGATCCGCACCGATCCCAGACCTTGAGGGACGTGAGCATCCGACCCGGCCCCGGCCGGGATGCGGTACTTGGCGGCGAAGCGGACGGCCTCGTCGTTGAACTCCGCGATGGCCACGCGCGGGTTGAACACCTCGATGGCGTCGATGTCGTCCAGCACCGGGAGCAGGTGCTCGTAGTCAGGTACGGAGTGCAGGCGGTCGAAGGGGTGGGGAACGTAGACGAGGCCGCCCTGGCGCTTGATCTCGGCGATCGTCTCCTCAAGCGTCAGGCCGCGCGGGATCTTCTCCTCGATGAACAGGCCGATGACCTCGCCCTGCTCGGCCGTCTTGACCTCCTCGGCCACGATCACCTTGACTCCGTCGGCCTTGGCCCGGGCCTCGTGGGCGCCAGAGACCTCGTTGTGGTCGGTGACCGCGATGGCCCCCAGGCCCCGTGCCCGGGCCTCGGCAAGAAGGACCTCGACCGGCGTCGCACAGTCGTGGGAGTGATCGGTGTGCATGTGGAGGTCGACGTCGATCAGCCGGCGCGAGCTGAGCCGCGTCCGGAGCCGGTCGTCCCCGCGGGGATCCCGGCGCCGCGCCGCAAGCTGCTCGTACACGCCCTCCAGCTCGCCGGCCACACGGGAGAAGGCGAACGTGTCCCGGAGCGAGGCCAGCTGCCGGCTCTGGTGGCTCAGGAGCCCCGGATCAGAGATGAGCCGGGTCAGATGGCTGGTCAGCGTCTGCACGTCACCGGGTTGGAACTCGAGGCCGTACTCACCCTCGCCCAGGAGCTCCTCATAGACGGGAAGCGCCGTGGTCACCGGAACCACTCCCGCCGCCAGTGCTGCCACGAGGGTTGCCGGGACGGGACGGACGCCCTCCGAGGCGAGGACCGCCACATCGCAGCCGGCCAGCGCCTGCGCTTCGCCGATCGTCTCTCCGTCGAGGATGTCTACGCGCCCTCGCAGGCGTCCCACGAGCGCCCCCGGCAGCGTCACCGGTCCGCTGGCCCAGACCGTGGCGTGCCAGTCGAGCTCCTCGGGCAGGCTTCGGAGGGCCCGGAGGACGAGGCGCAGCCCGGTCCGCTCCTCATCGGCGCTCAGGAACAGCTCGACGCCGTTGCCTCGTGGCCGTCGCTCCTCGACGTCCGCGCCGGGCAGGATGACCTGGTACTGACCGGGGAAGTAACCCTGGATGAGGTCCCGGGTGGCTCGGTAGCTGGCGATCCTTGAATCGAGGCGGGCGAACAGGAGCCGGGTCAGGGGCCGCGTCAGCTGAGTCGAGAGCAGCCGCTCGGTGGGGGTGTGAAAGCTGGCCACGTTCAGGGCGCGGGAATGGCGCAGGGCCGCGCTGGCGGCGCTGGGGGCGAACGGCTCGTGCACGTGGACCAGGTCGAGGGCGAGCTCGGCCAGCGCGTCCTCGATGGTGCGGGCGACGTCGATCGGCAGCGACGGCGCATTCCGCCGCGTGGGGGCGAAGGACAGGACCGCCCCCACTCCGAGCACCACCGGGCCGGAAGCCGCGCGTTCGATCAGTTCGGCCGGATCGTCACGGAGAGCCCGACGCGTCTCGGCCACGAGCTCATCGGACTCGGACGGCGCCATGATCAGGACACGGTGCCCCCGCTCGGCCAGCTCGCTGGAGACCCGGGCGATGTAGTGGTTGACCTCGCTCGGCGCCTCCCAGGCGTGTGGGGTCACCTGGGCGATCGCGAGGCGGTCTGGCACCGGCTAATTATGAGGCCGCGCCGAGGGCGCGGCGTGGCGGTTCAGCCCTTGGCGGCCTTGGCCTTGCCCTTGCTCCCAGTGGGCAGAGGCTTGCGCGTGTACTTCTTGATGAACGCGTCGGTCATATCTCGGGCTTCGGAATCCGGCCGCTGGTTCATCGGCGACTTCATCAGGTAGGAGCTGGGGCCGTCCAGTTGCCCGGAGAGGCCGTTGTTCAGCGCCAGCTTGCAGCAGCGCACGGCGTCGATGACGATGCCAGCCGAGTTGGGCGAGTCCCATACCTCCAGCTTGAGCTCGGCCGTCAGCGGCACATCGCCGAAGGCCTGGCCCTCGAGCCGGATGTGGGCCCATTTGCGGTCGGTGAGCCAGGGCACGTAGTCGGAGGGTCCGACATGCACATCGCCGGCCGGGAGCACATGACCCATGATCGAGGTGACGGCGTTGGTCTTGGAGATCTTCTTCGACTCCAGCCGCTCACGCTCGAGCATGTTGTAGAAGTCCATGTTGCCGCCCACGTTGAGCTGGGAGGTCCGCAAGAGCTTCACGCCACGGTCGTGGAAGAGGCGGGCCAGTGCCCGGTGGACGATCGTCGCGCCGACCTGGGACTTGATGTCATCGCCGACGATCGGCAGCCCCGCCTTCTTGAAGCGCTTGTTCCAGTACTGCTCCCGGGCGATGAACACCGGGATGCAATTGACGAAGCCGCAACCGGCCTCGAGGATCTGCTCGACGTACCACTTGGTCGCCTGCTCAGAGCCCACCGGGAGATAGGAGACGACGACGTCGGTCCGGGTCGCCTTGAGGATCTCGACAATGTCGGCCGTCGGCCCCGGGGCCTTGGTGATCTTCTCGGAGAGGTACTTGCCGAGTCCATCGTGGGTCATCCCGCGGTGGACCTCGACGTCCAGGTTCGGCACGTCGGCATCGAACTTCAGGGTGTTGTTCTGTCCGGCGAAGATCGCCTCGGACAGATCCTTGCCCACCTTGTCGGCATCGATGTCGAAGGCGGCGGAGAACTCGACGTCACCCACGTGGTAGCCGCCGAGGTCGACGTGCATCAGCCCCGGTACGGATTCCTTGGCGTCAGCGTCACGGTAATAGTGGACGCCCTGAACGAAGGAGCTGGCGCAGTTGCCGACTCCGATGATGGCGACGCGCACCTTGTCCTGCTGGTAGCGGCTGCCGCCGTTCTTGGAAGCTTCGATTGTGCTCATACAGGCAAACTTATCCCTTCCCGCCCAATTTGGTTACAGGGTGGGGGCGGCGCGGAGTTGCGATCGGACGTGGTGGATGCGCTGAGCCGTGGTCACAACCGAGAGCACCGCGAGGACATAGACCGCCGGCGCCAGAAGCTCGAAATGTCCCAGCGAGGCGCCCCTGGCGAAGACCAGTCCGATCGAGAGGATGACGACGCGGACGGGACGCGTGGCCAGGCCGACCTTGCACTCCACACCGAGCGCCTCGGCGCGAGCGCGGGTATAGGACACCATCAACGAGAAGAGGACGGCCGCCACCACGGCGGCCACGGCGACCTGGTTGTGTCGGTAGGCGAAGTAGGAGCCCACGGCGGCAAGCACGACGCCCTCCTCGAGGCGGTCGAGCGTTGAATCCAGGAAGGCTCCGAAGGGTGTGCCCTTGCCGGACATGCGGGAATACCGGCCGTCCAGGGTGTCCATGATCGATCCGACGATGAAGGCGACCCCGGCCAGGAAGAAGAGCCGCGCCACCACGAGACCGGCCGCAGTCAGGTTCAGGGCAAAGCCGGTTAGCGAGATGGCGTTCGGAGTCAGGCGGGACTCGATCAGCCGGTTACGGACGGACTGCTGAGTCTCAGGTGCCACCCCCAGGGTCCGCGGTCGCCGTCGCCCGGTGGGCGCGGCGCGCTCCTCGGTCTGTTCGCTCATCGCGATGAAAGCTACGCCGTTGCCTGCCCGAAATGGCCACTCCGGCCCACGCGGGCGCGGGAGGTTCGGAAGCCCCAGGCCTCCGGGCGGGCCCGAGCCAGGAGGCGGTGCGCGAGCGCGAAGCCGATGGCGGCGGTCAGGGCGCCGAGGAAGACATCCACAAGGAAGTGGTTGGCGGTGGCGACGACGACGAAGGTGACGAGCACGGGGTAGAGCATCCAGGCGATCTTGACCAGGCGATGCGAGGAGAGCCTGGCCATGCTCGTGCCGATGATCACCGAGAAGCAGACGTGCATCGAGGGCACGGCCGCGTAGGCGTTGACGAAGGCGCCGGCGGGCGTGTTGTCACTCCAGCCCTTGCTGTGGGTGACGAACTGGGAGATCGAGTCGGTGAAGCCCCACTCGGGCATCAGCCGGGGCGGCGCCGTGGGGTAGAGCCAGTAGCCGAACAGGGCGATGAGCATCGAGAGCATCAGCGTGTTGCGCACGAAGTAGAACGAGTCGTTGCGGCGCAAGTAGATGAAGACCATGGCAGCCACGGTGAGGAAGAAGTGCCCGTTCAGGTAGGTCCAGTCGAGGATGTCCATGAGCACGTGCTTGTTCTGCGCCCACGCCTGCACGCTGGGCTCGACGAAGATGTGCAGGGCGCGCTCTAAGTCGATGATCTTCATCGCGTCGCCGAACGGCTTGTAGAGGTTGCCGCCGAGCACCAGGCCACGGACCATGTCGTAGAGGACGAAGACGCCAACGAACAGGGCGATCTGACGGATGATGTCCGTCCACCCGTGTGGCAGCAGCTTGACTTCGATCCATCGTTTGGCTTGCCCCATGGCGTCGTGATCCTAGCGACGGCGATCTAATGGCCGGATCAATTTGTCTCAGCTGCAGCGGGGGGAACGGGCTCTGATTCGACCCGGGGAAAAGCTGATGCTCAGCCTGACCGTTCCCGTGTTCCGGAGCTTAAGCTCGGTGAACTGCCCCGCGGGAGCGACGCAACCGGCACCCCGGGGAAGCTCCCAGTACGGAGTGAAGTGCACCCGGACCAGGACCGTCCCGGGCGCGGTGGCTGTGAGCCTGAGCCAGTTGGGTCCGACTTCGTCGAGTGTCGCGGGGCCTTGCACGATCGGAGTCGGGTCACTGACTGCGTAGACACGCCAGTGGCGGGAGCGCCACACGAGCTGCAGGTAGGGGAGCCCGCGCTCGATCAGCCGGCGTTCGGCGACGGCCGAGTAGTCAAGCGGAGCGTCGGCCACGGCAACGAAGCGGATGGCCTCGGCGTGCAGCCAGCGCGCGTAGGTGCTCGGCGTGAGCCGGCCGTCGTAGAAGAGGCCGTTGTACTTGATGTCGAGCTGGCGCTCCCAGCCCCGGGCGAGCGGGAAGCGCGGGGCCACCGCGTAGGCCTCCCAGTGGAACTTGGTGAATGGGATCTCGATCCGGAACGGAGGGCCGCCCTGGCGCTCGAGGAAACCGAGCAGCGGGCCGTAGTAGCCACTCGTCACGGCGGGGCCACCGGCGTTCGAGACATCACGCACGGGGGCGTGCCACTGGAGATAGAGCAGGGGCAGGACCGCGATGGCGAGGAGCAGCTTGCGCCGCGGCCAGAGCACCAGGGCGGCGAGCGGGCCGGCGAAGAGCTCTGACAGCCGGGAGGAGTTGCTCCCGACGGCGCTTGGTACGGCATACGAGAGGGCCGTGCCCGCGACGTAGAGCGCGATGCCGGCGAGCAGAACCCGCTCCCGGCGCGGAGTGACGAGGACCAGGCCGAGCCCGATCAGGGGGAGCGGCCAGAAGGCCGAGAAGACGAACGGCTCGGTGCCGCCTTCCGGGAAGGCGAGGGCCAGGAGGGCGACGGGGAGGAGGGCCGCGAGGACTACGGCCACCCCGGGCCCGACGCGGCGGGCGCGACCGTCGCCAAGACCGCCGACCGCCGCCGCGGCCCCCGCCAGCGCAGCGAACAGCGCCGCCACCGGGCTGCACAGCGCGGTGAGAAGCGCCAAGGCACTGGCCTCGACGGGCCGGTCGCGCTCCAGAGCGAGAGCCGTCGCCACCGCCGGGAGCATCCCGAAGGCGAAGGTGAGGCGTCCGGTGTAGAGGCTCGTCGCCGTGGCGGCTCCGAACCACAGCGCCCCCAGCCAGGCTCGGGGCCCGAAGTGGTGCCGAGCCAGCGACTCGAACAGGGCCGCTGAGGCCACGCTGGCCAACGCCGCCGCCAGCTGCGGGGTCAGTGCCGCGGCCACGGCGGGGAAGATGAGGCTGTAGAGGACCACGGGGTGGCCGGCGTACCACCAGTTGTTCCACAGACCGAATCCCTCCGTGGAGAAGAGCTTGGCCCGGAGCATGTGCGCGGCCAGGTCCCCGCTCGGCGGCGAGACGATCACGTAGACGGCGGCCAGGACCGCTGCGGCCGCGGTGGGAGCGAGGCGCTGCCAGCGCGCCATGTCCCCCCACGAGGGTGACACCGCTGCGTGTCTCATTGGCGGTCGAGGAACGCGGCTACGCGGTCGATGGCCAGCGGCTGATCAAGCCACGGCCAATGACCGGCGCCGGCGATGTGCTCCACGGTGGCGTTGGCAAGGCGGTCGCCATACGCGTCGGCGAAGCCGGCCGGGAACCACGGGTCGGCGTCGCCCCAGAGAACGAGCGTCGGAGACCTCACGGCGCCGAGCTCGCTTCCCAGCTCCGCCAAGCGCGACTCATCGGCGGCGCGGTGCAAGCGCAGCAGCGCCCGCTGGGTTCCGTGGTCGAAGCGCTCCCACAGATCGGCCAGGCGGCTGTCGCTCCAAGTCTCCGGATTCGTGGCGCTCTGCCGTAGCTGCCGGGCCAGGAGCCATCGCGGGGTCGAGCCCATGGCCAGCTCCCCCATGAGCCGTCGCCGCCACAGCCGCGCCGGCCCGTGCCAGGTGAAGCCGTCGAGCAGCGGGACGGCATTGATCAGGACGAGCCGGCTCGCCAGTCCGGGGCTCCGCTGGGCCAGGAGCAGGGCCAGTGCGCCGCCCCAGCCATGGCCGACGAGGGCCGTCGGCCTGATCTCCAGCTCCTCGACGAACCGCTCGAGGAACCGGGCCAGCCCAGTGGGCGTGTAGTCGAGATGGCCGCCCTTGCCCGAGCGGCCGAAGCCGATCAGGTCAGGCGCCGTCCCCCCCATCCGCTCCAGGAAGGGCAGGAAGTCATCCGAGCTGGAGAGAGCATCGTGGAGGTAGAGAACCCCCTCAGGGAAGCCGGAGTCGGACGCGCTCCTATAGAAGACGGGCACGTGATCGATCGTCGTGGTGTGCTCGTCGACGCGCACCCGCGGGCGAGGATAACGTCAGCCGACGTGAGCTCGGAGTTTCCCAGGAAGCCGCCCGCCCCCCGGCGGGTGCGGGCGATCCGCGACCGGCTGCGTGAGGTCTACGGGGTCCCGCTGGCCAAGCCGCACGGCGACCCGATCGCCGAGCTCATCCTCACCGTCCTCTCCCAGTCGACCAACGACCGCAACCGAGATGTCGCGTACCTCGCCCTGCGCGAGCGCTTCCCCGGCGACACCTGGGCCAGGGTCCGCGACGCTCCGGTGGACGAGATCGAGGCGGCGATCCGTCCCGGCGGGATCTCGAAGGTCAAGTCGGCCCGGATCAAATCCATCCTGCGCGCCATCACCGACACGGCGCCTGAGTACGGCGCCACCTCCGAGGATCCGCTGTCACTCGACTGGCTGGCCGGCGAGACGGTCCCCGACGCCCAGAGCTACCTGACCTCGCTCCCGGGGGTGGGACGCAAGACGGCGGCCTGCGTGCTCCTGTTCGCGCTCGGAAAGCACGACGTGCCCGTCGACACCCACGTGTCCCGGGTCGGGACCCGGCTCGGGCTCTTCCGCTCCGGCGCGCCGTTCGAGGAGATGCACGACTCGATGCTGGAGTTCACCCCGGCGGGGGAGGAGCTCGAGCTGCACCTGAACCTCCTGCGCCATGGGCGGCGCACCTGCCACGCCCGCCCGCCCGCGTGTCGGGAGTGCGTCCTCAACCGCATCTGCCCGAGCGCGTTCGAGGTGTAGGGGGCTGGTCCAGATCTGCTACGCTCTCACTAAGATTTTTGCAACCTACGAGGAGTAGAAACTGATGGGCAAGACCATAGGAATCGACCTCGGGACGACCAACTCGTGCATGGCTGTGCTCGAGGGTGGCGAACCGACGGTCATCGAGAACGCCGAGGGAGGGCGCACGACGCCGTCCGTTGTCGCGTTCACGCAGGGAGGAGAGCGGCTGGTCGGCACCGTCGCCAAGCGCCAGGCCGTGACCAACCCGCAGAACACTGTTTTCTCGATCAAGCGCTTCATGGGCCGCAAGGAGGCCGAGGTCCGTGAGGAGGAGTCGATCGTCCCCTACAAGGTCGTCTCCGGCCCCAACGGCGACGCGCGCGTTGAAGCCGGTGGCAAGCAGTACTCGCCGCCGGAGCTCAGCGCCATGATTCTCGGCAAGCTGAAGGCCGACGCCGAGGCGTACCTGGGCGAGACCGTGGACAGCGCCGTGATCACCGTTCCGGCCTACTTCAACGACGACCAGCGTCAGGCGACCAAGGACGCCGGCATGGTTGCCGGACTCGACGTCAAGCGGATCATCAACGAGCCGACGGCGGCGTCGCTGGCCTACGGGCTGGACAAGGAGTCAGATCAGACGATCCTCGTCTTCGACCTCGGCGGCGGCACCTTCGACGTGTCGGTGCTTGAGATTGGTGACGGCGTCTTCGAGGTCAAGTCGACCGCGGGTGACAACCACCTGGGCGGCGACAACTTCGACAAGGCGGTCGTCGACTGGCTGGTGGGGGAGTTCAAGAAGAGCCAGGGCATCGACCTGTCCGCCGACCCGATGGCTCTCCAGCGTCTCTACGAGGCGGCGGAGAAGGCGAAGATCGAGCTCTCGACCACCCAGGAGACGCAGATCAACCTGCCCTTCATCACCGCTGACGCCAGCGGGCCCAAGCACCTCGACATGCGCCTTACGCGGGCCAAGCTGAACGAGCTGACGAGCGACCTGCTCGACCGCACCGTGGCGCCGGTCCGCCAGGCGCTTGATGACGCCAAGGACAAGGGCGCGGCGCAGATCGACCACGTCGTTCTGGTCGGCGGTATGACCCGCATGCCATCCGTGCAGGAGAAGGTCAAGGAGCTCACGGGCAAGGAGCCGCACCGCGGCGTCAACCCCGATGAGGTCGTCGCCGTCGGCGCCGCCATTCAGGCGGGCGTGCTGGCCGGCGAGGTCAAGGATGTGCTCCTGCTCGACGTCACCCCGCTCACGCTCGGCATCGAGACCAAGGGCGGCGTGATGACGAAGCTCATCGAGCGCAACACGACGATCCCGACCCGCAAGTCGGAGATCTTCTCCACGGCCGAGGACAACCAGCCGTCGGTCGAGATCCACGTGCTCCAGGGCGAGCGTGAGATGGCCATGTACAACAAGTCGCTGGGCAAGTTCCAGCTCACCGGCATTCCGCCGGCCCCGCGTGGCATCCCGCAGGTCGAGGTCACGTTTGACATCGATGCCAACGGCATCCTCAACGTGTCGGCGAAGGACCTAGGCACCGGCAAGGAGCAGAAGATCGAGATCAAGGCCGGCTCCGGTCTCTCCGACGACGAGATCAAGCGGATGGTCACCGACGCCGAATCGCATGCCGAGGATGACCGCCGCCAGCGTGAGCTCGCGGAGGCCCGCAACAACGCCGAGAACGCCGCGTATCAGGCCGAGCGCCAGCTGAACGAGCTCGGCGATGCTGTCGACGCCTCCTCCAAGGAGGAGATCGAGGCGGCGATCAAGGCGGTCCGTGAGGTCCTGAGCACCGAGGACGCGGCCGACATCAACGCCAAGGCCGAAGCGCTCCAGGCCTCCTTCCACAAGGTCTCCGAGGCGATGTACCAGCGCGCCCAGGAGCAGGCTGCCGCCGAGGCCCCGCAGGATGGCTCCGCCACCAACGGTGCCTCCGGCGACGGCGCGGCTTCCGAAGAGGATGTCGTGGACGCCGAAGTGGTGGACGAGGGCCGAGTAAATGAGCTCTCCTGTGGGTGAAAACTCGGGGGTCACCCCCGCCTCCTCGGCACCGCACGCGAGTGCCGAGGAAGCGGGCCGTCGACCCCCGAGCGGACGCCGGAAGAAACCGCCCCCGACCGCACTCCGGCTGAGGAAGGTCAGGAGCAGTCCGAGACGCTCAGCCAGGTCGACGGTGCTGACTCAAGCGCCGGCCACGAGCAGCTCGAGCGTGATCTCGATGAGCTCGACGGCGAAGGCCGAGAAGGCGGACGAGTACCTCGAGCTGGCGCAGCGCACACGGGCCGACTTCGAGAACTACCGCAAGCGGGCCGCCCGGGAGGCGGCCGCAGCTCAGCAGCGGGGCGTGGCGAAGCTGGTCAAGGAGCTTCTGCCGGCGGTCGACAACCTCGACCGGGCGGTGGAGCGCCATGGCGGCCAACGGTGACGCGGACGGTGAGGTGGCCTCAGGGCTCAAGCTCGTCCAAGCCGAGCTGATCGCGGGGTTGGGCCGCGCCGGCGTGGAGCGCTTTGAGCCTCAGGGGCAGCGCTTCGATCCCGAGTATCACGAGGCGGTGGCCCAGCAGCCGGTCGAAGGCGCCGAGACGGGAACGGTCGTCGAGGTCTACCAGTGCGGCTATCGCCTGGGTGACGCGGTGATCCGCCCGGCGCGCGTACTCGTCGCGGGGTAGGGAGCTGAGAGATGGCTGCGCGACCCGATTACTACAAGATCCTCGGGGTCGGTAAGGGCGCCTCGGACGAGGAGATCAAGAAGTCCTACCGCAAGCTGGCCCGCAAGTACCACCCGGATCGCAATCCGGGGGACAAGCAGGCTGAGGAGCGCTTCAAGGAGGTCTCCCAGGCCCACGACGTCCTGTCGGACCAGGAGAAGCGCAAGGCGTATGACCGGGGGACCGGGCCGTTCGGGGGCTTCAGCCCGCCGGGCGGCGGCGGGTTCGACCCCGGCGGCTTCGCGGGTGGCTTCGGCGACATCCTGTCCGACATCCTGGGGCGCGCCGGAGGGGCGGGCCGGGACCGGAGCGGCGGGGCGCGCACCCGTGCTCCGCAGCGCGGCCGGGACCTGGAGACCGAGGTCACGCTGAGCTTCGATCAGGCCGTAAACGGCGCCCAGGTGCCCCTCGCGATCCCCACCTCGCAGCCCTGCCCAACCTGCCACGGCACCGGCGCCAAGCCGGGGACCACCCCCAAGGTCTGCCCCGTGTGCAACGGGCGCGGAGTCGAGTCAGAGAGCCAGGGCATCTTCTCCATCTCCCAACCCTGCTCGCGCTGCCACGGCGCGGGGACGATCATCGAGGATCCCTGCCCGACCTGCGGCGGCAGCGGGGCTCAGCGCACCATCAAGCGGATGCGGGTCAACATCCCCGCCGGCGTCCGTGACGGCAGCCGGATCCGGCTCGCCGGCAAGGGCGAGGCCGGTCCCCGCGGAACCGAGCCGGGCGATCTCTATGTGATTACCCGGGTGCAGGAGTCGCCGGTGTTCAAGCGAGCCGGTGACAACCTCGAGGTCGAGGTCCCACTGAACATTCCCGAGGCCGTCCGCGGCGGTGTGGTCGAGGTCCCGACTCTGCACGGCTCCAAGCGGCTGCGAGTGGCACCCGGAACCAAGCACGGAACCGTCCAGCGGCTGCGCGGCGAGGGGCCGACGCGGCTGAACGGGAAAGGCCGCGGGGACATCCACTACCGCTTCGTGATCGACGTCCCGACGTCGCTCTCCCCCGAACAGGAGGATGCCGTGGACAAGCTCTCCCAGGTGATGAACGGCAACCCACGGGCGGATCTCTTCGCCAAGGCCGGGACTACCCGGACCGAGGCGGGTGCCGCGGCGGGAGGTCAGGCGTAATGGCTACGCGCGAGCCCGAGGATCCCGAGCCGACGATCCGCCGCACCACCACCCGGGTCCGAGGTTTCGTCGGGGCGAGGTGTGTTCATGATCTCGGTCGCCGCCGAACTGGCCGAGATGCACCCCCAGACGCTCCGCATGTACGAGGCACGCGGCCTGATCGAGCCCAAGCGCTCGCCCAAAGGGACCCGTCTCTACTCGCATGAGGACGTCGAGCGTCTGCGCCGGATCCAGGAGATGACGGCCGAGATGGGCATGAACCTGGCCGGCGTAGAGCGGGTTTTCGAGCTCGAGGAACAGCTCGAGGCGATGATGCGCAAGCTGGCCGGGCTCGAGCGCCGGGCCAAGGACCTGCAGTCCGAGGTCGAGCGCCTCGAGGAGCTGCGGCGTGACCTGCGGGCCGAGATCGTTCCCTATGTCAAGGGCGGGGAGCTGATCCGGGCCGCCGATTTCAAGCGCCTCGGAATCCGCATCGACCGGGCCCAGAAGCGCCCGAATGATGGTAAGATCTAAGTCAGTAAGACTTAGATTTATCCAGAAGCGCGACCCGGAATAGATATGCAACCAGACAGATTTACGATCAAAGCCCAGGAGGCGATTCAGGCCGCCCAGGAGCTGGCCGAGGCGCGGAACAATCCGCAGACCGGCGCCGAGCACCTGCTCGCCGTCCTGCTCGAGCAGGAGGAGGGAGTCGTCCTCCCCGTGCTGCGCAAGCTGGGGGTGGAGCCGGCGGTCGTCCGCCAGTCGCTGAGCCGGGCGCTTGACGAACTGCCCAAGCTGAGCGGCTCCTCCCCGGAGCCCACGGGCGCTTCCAGTGACCTCGTACAGGTTCTGCGCGACGCCGAGAAGGCGATGCGCGAGCTGGGCGATCAGTACGTCTCGACCGAGCACCTGGTCCTGACCATTGCGGCCCATCCGGGCGCCGCCGGCGATGCCCTGCGCTCGAACGGAGCCTCACGTGAGCAGCTCCTCAAGGCGCTTACCGAGGTGCGCACCCAGCCGGTCACCGACCAGAACCCGGAGGACAAGTTTCAGGCCCTCGAGCGCTTCGGCCGCGACCTGACCGAGGCGGCGCGTGAGAGCAAGCTCGACCCGGTGATCGGCCGCGACGACGAGATTCGCCGGGTGATCCAGGTGCTGAGCCGCAGGACCAAGAACAACCCGGTCCTGATCGGCGAGCCGGGCGTGGGCAAGACAGCGATCGTCGAGGGCCTCGCTCAGCGGATCGTCGACGAGGACGTCCCGGAGGGCCTGCGCGACCGCCGTGTGGTCGCGCTGGACCTGGGTGCGATGGTCGCCGGCTCGAAGTACCGCGGCGAATTCGAGGATCGGCTGAAGGCAGTCCTCAAGGAGATCGCCGATGCCAAGGGGCAGATCATCGTCTTCATCGACGAGCTTCACACGATCGTCGGCGCCGGTGCCGCCGAGGGGGCGATGGACGCCGGCAACATGCTCAAGCCGATGCTGGCCCGCGGCGAGCTGCGTGCCGTCGGCGCCACCACGCTCGACGAGTACCGCAAGCACATCGAGAAGGACGCCGCCCTCGAGCGGCGCTTCCAGCCCGTGCACGTCGGGGAGCCCAGCGTCGAGGACACGATCGCGATCCTGCGCGGTCTCAAGGAGCGCTACCAGGATCACCACGGTGTGACGATTCAGGACTCAGCCCTGGTCGCCGCGGCCACCCTGAGCCACCGTTACATCGCCGACCGCTTTCTGCCCGACAAGGCCATCGACCTGGTTGATGAGGCTGCGTCGCGCATCCGCATGGAGATCGACTCCAAGCCAACCGAGATCGACGAGGTCGACCGGCACATCATGCAACTTCAGATCGAGCACGCGTCGCTCAAGGACGATCAGGATCCGGGCACGGTGGCTCGGCGCGAGCAGATCGAGAAGCTGCTGGCCGAGGAGAAGGAGCGCTCGGCCGGGATGACCGCCGAGTGGCAGCGGGAAAAGGAGGCCACCAAGAGCGTGGCGGAGGTCCAGTCGCAGCTGGTCCAAGCCAAGGGTGAGCTCGAGCGGGCAGAGCGCGACGCCGACCTCGGGCGGGCCGCCGAGCTCAAGTACGGCACGATCCCAGACCTTGAGAAACAGCTCGCGGCGGCCGAATCGGCGGAGCACGAGTCAGGCCAGCTGCGCTTCCTCAAGGACCATGTGGACGCCGAGGACATCGCCGAGGTGGTCGGCAAGTGGACGGGGATTCCGGTCAGCCGCCTGATGGAGGGCGAGATCGAGAAGCTCGTGCACATGGAGGAGCGCCTGCACCAGCGGGTCGTGGGCCAGGACGAGGCCGTCGAGGCGGTCTCAGCGGCGCTGCGCCGCTCCCGGGCCGGACTCCAGGACCCCAACCGCCCGATCGGCACCTTCCTCTTCCTCGGACCGACCGGAGTGGGCAAGACGGAGCTGGCACGCGCGCTGGCCGAGTTCATGTTCGACTCCCAGGACGCGATGGTCCGGATCGACATGTCCGAGTACATGGAGAAGCATTCGGTTTCACGTCTCGTCGGTGCCCCGCCCGGCTACGTCGGCTACGACGAGGGCGGCCAGCTGACCGAGGCGGTCCGTCGCCGTCCCTATGCGGTCGTGCTGCTCGACGAGATCGAGAAGGCGCACCCGGATGTGTTCAACGCGCTGCTTCAGGTGATGGACGACGGCCGGCTCACCGACGGACAGGGCCGGACCGTCTCGTTCAAGAACGTCGTTCTGATCATGACCTCGAACATCCCCGGCGGCCGCGCCGGCGTCGAGGCGAACTTCAAGCCTGAGTTCATCAACCGCCTCGATGACATCGTCGAGTTCTCGCCGCTCAGCCGCGAGCAGATCGGCGAGATCGTCGAGCTCCAGGTGAGTCAGCTGGTCCTCCGGGTGCGCGAGCGGGGAATCGAGGTCGAGCTCACCGAGGAGGCGCGAACCCTGCTCGGAAACCTCGGCTACGACCCCACCTACGGCGCCCGGCCGCTCAAGCGGGTGATCCAGAAGCGGCTCATCGATCCGCTGGCCCTGGCCATGCTGGAGGGGCGGTTCGGCCCCGGCGACACGGTCCGGGTCGACGCCGAGGGCGGAGAGCTCAAGCTGGAGAAGGCGGAGGTCGCCGCGAGGGTGTAGAAGTCGGGCACTGGTCAGCCATCCCCAAGGAGGAGCAGTGCCCACCTACATCATGCTTTCCACGCTCACGCCCGAGGGCGTGCAGACGATCAAGAACAACCCGAGCCGGATCCAGGAGGTCAACCGCGAGGTCGAGCAGCTGGGTGCGACCGTCAAGGCCCAGTGGGCAACGCTCGGGCACTTCGACTTCGTCAACGTGGTCGAGGCGCCGGATGAGAAGACGATCGCCCGGGTCTCCCTCGAGCTCAGCTCGCGGGGTACCGCGAAGTACGAGACGCTGACCGCGATCCCCATCGACGACTTCATTGGCTCGATCTGAGGCAGGCGTCGAGCGGGTCCTGGTTGTCGGCTCCGGCGGGCGGGAGCACGCGATTGTTCAGTCGCTCCTGCGCTCGCCGCGGCCACCGGAGGTTCTCTGCGCGCCGGGCAACCCCGGGATCGGCGAGCAGGCACGCCTGCTCGATGTCCGCGTCGATGATCTGGACGGGCTCGTCGTGGCGGCGCAGCAAGAGGGCGCCTCTCTGGTGGTGATCGGCCCGGAGGCGCCGCTTGTGGCCGGGCTGGCCGATCGCCTCGACGAGGCGGCGATTCCCAGCTTCGGTCCCAGCGCCGCCGCCGCCGCGCTGGAGGGATCGAAGGCGTTCTGCAAGGAGGTCATGAACGCGGCGGGCGTACCGACGGCGGCCTACCGGGTGGTCACGGATGTTGCGCAGGGCCTCGACGCCATCGACAGCTACCCGGTCGTGATCAAGGCCGATGGGCTGGCTGCGGGCAAGGGCGTCGTTATCGCCCAGGACGAGGCGGAGGCCCGGCGCGCCCTGGACGAGCTGCTCACCGAGCGGCGCTTCGGCACCGAGCGGGTTGTGGTCGAGGAGCACCTGGACGGGTATGAGCTGTCGTTGCTTGCCCTGTGCGACGGGCGCACGGCGCGACCGCTGGCCTCGGCCCAGGATTACAAGCGCATCTTCGAGGGCGATCGCGGCCCGAACACGGGCGGGATGGGCTCTTACTCGCCCGTGGGCGAGGTCGACGCCGAGCGGGCAGCCGAGCTGGCTCGCGCCGTCCATCAGCCGGCCCTCGAGGAACTGGCACGGCGCGGGACGCCGTTTCACGGGGTCCTCTACGCGGGGCTGATGATGACCGCAGACGGGCCGAGGGTGCTCGAGTTCAATGTGCGCTTTGGCGACCCCGAGACCCAGGCCATCCTGCCCCGGTTGCGGGGCGACCTGTTCGAGCTCATGCAGGCGTCCCGGGAGCCGGGGGGGCTCCAGGGAGTTGAGCTCAACTGGAGGCCGGAGACCGCGGTCACGGTCGTTCTGGCCAGCCGCGGCTACCCCGAGAGCTCCATCTTCCGGCGATGTGATCCACGGCCTCGATCAGGTTCCGGACGACGTCCACGTGACGCATGCGGGCACGGCCCGCCGCCCCGATGGCTCAATCGTCACCGCGGGGGGGCGGGTCCTGGGCCTCACCGCCCTGGGCCGCGATGCAGCTGACGCCCGAGCCGCCGCCTATGCTGCCGCCGACAAGATCGACTTCGATGGCAAGCAGCTGCGGCGCGACATAGCGCTGCGGGTGTACTGAGACGTGGAGAGAGATGACTGAGCAACCCCAAGTTGTGCCGGAGACCACGCAAGTCGTGCCGGAGACCACGGCCGAGCTCGAGCCCGAGGTCAAAGCCGACCTCGCAGAACTCGACGTGGACGCCCCGCAGGTGGGGATCGTGATGGGATCGAAAAGCGATCTGCCTGCGATGGAGGCGGCCGAGAAGGAGCTGGCCGACCGGGGCATCCGCAGTGAGGTGAGGGTCATGTCGGCGCACCGGGAGCCTGACAAGGTCGCCGACTACGCCAAGAACGCCCGGATGCGGGGCCTGCGCGTGATCATCGCCGGGGCCGGGCTCTCGGCGGCCCTCCCCGGAGTCGTGGCCGCGCATTCCGACCTGCCTGTGATCGGCGTGCCTCTGACCAGCCGCACCTCGGTGGCCGGCGGCCTCGACGCGCTCCTCTCGATCGCCCAGATGCCGCCCGGCGTGCCGGTGGGTTGTGTGGGCATCGACAACGCGCGCAATGCCGCTGTGCTGGCGGCCCGGATCCTCAGCATCTGAGGTCGTCCGGTGGCGCGCTAGCCTTACCGGGCGGCAACTGATGCCCGACGTCATCCATTTGACATCAGTCGCGGGCAGTCCTCTGGTGGACTCCGCCGGCGAGCGTCTGGGGCGGGTCGACGACCTGATCGTCCGCCTTGACCACACCCAGGGTCTTCCGCCCGTGGTGGGCCTGCAGGCCCGGATCGGCGGCCGTGAGCTGTTCGTACCCATCGATCAGGTGGCCGAGTTCGGTCCCGATCAGGTGAAGATCTCGACCACGAAGCTCAACCTGGCGCAGTTCGAGCGCCGCCCGGGTGAGGTGCTGCTCCGGGGCGATGTGCTCGATCGTGACCTGATCAATGTGGCCACGGCGCGGCTCATCCGCGCCCACGAGGTCGAGCTCGTGTGTCAGGACGGGGCATGGCGTGTCGAGGGCGTCGATGCCAGCCTCCGCCCGCGGCTCTTCCGCCTGCTGCCCCGCAAGTTCCGCGGGCACGACTCCGAGCACAAGCAGTTCGTGCCCTGGAGCGACGTCGAGCCGTTCCTGGGCCATGTGCCGACCTCACGGCTCAAGCTCGCGAACCGGCGCCTGCGCCGGCTGCACCCGGCCCAGATCGCCGACCTCGTGGAGGCGGCCTCACACGAGGAGGGCGAGGAGATTCTCCAGGCCGTGGGCGAGGACAAGGACTTCGAGGCCGATGTGTTCGAGGAGCTCGACGACGAGCACCAGGTGGAGTTCCTCCGTGAGCGTTCGGACGCCGAAGCAGCCGGGGTGCTGGCCCGGATGGACTCAGACGACGCGGCGGATCTCCTGCTCGAGCTCGACCAGGCGCGCCGGCTGCCGATCCTCAATCTGCTTCCCGCGGCCAGGCAGCGCAAGATCCGCAGCCTGCTCGGTCACAACCCCTCGACCGCCGGCGGCCTCATGAACCCGGACTTCATCTCGGTGCCCGCCGACGCGACGGTCGCCCAGGCACTCGAGCGCGTGCGCTCGAGCGAGCTTGGCGCCCAGCAAACATCGATGGTGTGCGTGGTCGATGCGGGGAAGCTCGTCGACGCGCCCACCCTGGCCGAGCTGGTTCGGGCCGACCCGAACGCCAGCCTCTCCAGCCTCGTGGAATCGGCCTGCCCCACCGTTACCGTCGACGCCGAGGTGCCCGAGGTGGCGCGGGTCATGTCCGACTACAACCTGATCGCCATCCCCGTGCTGGAAAGCGACGGAACAGTGGCGGGAATCATCGCCGTCGACGACGTGCTGGAGCTCCTGATTCCCGAGGAGTGGCGCTGGCGGGCCGGCGCGGCTCGCGACTGAGCGCCAGGGTTCAGCCGGCGGTTCCCCGCCGGCGCAGGAATTGCTCGCAGACGGCGATCGCGCTTTCCAGCGTGTCCCAATCCAGGGCCTCGGGTGTGTCCGAGGGCCAGTGATAGTTGCGCGGCAGGCCGGTCTCATCGATCGAGGCCAGCGTGACCGTCGGATAGCCCGCGCGCATCGAGATGAGCCCGTCCGTTGCGGCCACCGTGCGGAGCCCCCGGGTGACCTCGACGCCGGCCTCCGCCGCAGCGGCCGCCAGCTCCTCACGCATGTGGAGGGGATAGTCGTGGAGCTTCAGCATCCCCTCGCCCTCGACCACGACCAGTTCGCTGCTCCCCAGGCACTCAAGACACAGGACCTCGGTCCGGGCCCGGTCAAGCGAGGGAAAATGGCGCCGGACGAAGCCGAGCATCCCCTCGGAGAACGACTCCTCCGAGCCGGTTGAGACGAGCAGGACGCGGACCCCCTTCAGCGGTTGAGTCCTGAGCGACTCCGCGAGGGCGAACAGGGCCGCCACCGCGCTCAGGTTGTCGTTGGCGCCCGGGACGACCGGCCGGAGACCGATGTCGACCATCGCGGCGGCGGCGCCGGCGGCGAGAACGACGCCGCTGCGCTGCACGCGTTGGGAACCCAGCACTGCCCCGGCCGCGAGCAGCAACGGACCGCCCCAGACGGCGTGCATGATGGGCAGGGTGTGCGTCGCTCGCTCATGCAGCTTGGGGAAGAACCTCGGCCCGATCTGTCCCAGGGCCGGATGGAACACGAGCCCCGAGTGAGCCGCATCGTGATGGGCGACCACGATGACGGTCCGCTCCGCCTCAGCGTCGCCGGCCTCGGCGACCACATTCCAGGTGGAACGGTGGGGGAACAGGCGGCGGTAGCGGAAGCCCCTGCCCGTGATGTCGTCCCACACCGCGGCGGCCCCCGCGGCTCCCGCGAGTGCCGCCATGACCCGGCCGCCCCACCCCCGGCGGCGCAGCGCCACCACACCCCCGGCGGCGGCCACCGCGTTGGCTACCGCGAGCGGCCACCAGTAGCCACCGTGGGCGCGTTCCTCCTCGATGGCCGGTGACAGGCCGAGACCGCGCAGCCGCTCGGCGATCCATTCCGCGGCCCGCCGCTCACCCTCCGAGGCCGAGGGCCGGTCGAAGGCGGCGAGCTCGTGCACGACACTGCGCCAGTCGACGAGAGATGTCTCTTGTGTCTGTGCGTTCAAGGCGGCAATTTGTAGTCGCTCGGCGACTCTGAGGCGTCACGGTACCGGGGAGCTGTGAACCGGGGGTGACCCTGGTGGAAGGCACCGCGGCTCGTTGATAGGCTCGAAAGACCGCCCGTCCCGGCGGGAAATCAAGGATCCAATGGTTCACCACGACGGACATTTAGACAGCGACGAGCTACCGCGAAGTAGTCGGTTCGCGGCTGGCGTGGTGAGCTCTTCCTCCAGGGTCTGACCCGGGACTCAAGACCTCCAGCCGGCCGCGACGGATGCGCGGACGAGAAGGCGAAAGGAGGTCGAGCACATGGCGACGAGCGGTGGCGTGGACGAGCGCGAACGCGCCGTGCTCGGCCCCTCGGACGCGGGCGAGATCCGCGGCGCCTTCGGGACGCTCAGGGACAGCGACGAAGGTCACCGCAGCCCGCGCTCACGGGTCATGGCGCTGCTGGCGATCGTCGGGCCGGGGCTGATCGTGCTGGTCGGCGACAACGATGCCGGCGGTGTCTCGACCTATGCCCAGGCCGGGCAGAACTACGGGACCAGCCTCCTGTGGGTCCTCCTCCTGCTGATCCCTGTCCTGATCGTCAATCAGGAAATGGTCGTCCGGCTCGGCGCGGTGACCGGAGTCGGCCACGCCAAACTCATCATCGAGCGCTTCGGCCGTGCGTGGGGGACGTTCGAGGCCGGCTTTCTGCTCCTCCAGAACTTCCTCATCATCGTCACCGAGTTCATTGGGGTCAGCCTGGCCCTCGGCTACCTAGGGGTCTCCCAGTACATCTCGGTTCCGGTGGCCGCCGTAGCCCTGGTGGCGGTGACGGCCAGCGGCAGCTTCCGGGCTTGGGAGCGTTCGATGTTCCTGTTCATGTTCGGAAACCTGCTCCTGATCCCACTCTTCTTCCTCAGCCACCCGCACGTGGGCAGCATCGTCCACCACCTGTTCATACCTGGGATTCCACGCGGCGCCAGCTCGACCGCGGTCCTGCTCCTGATCTCGATCGTTGGCACCACCGTGGCCCCCTGGCAGCTCTTTTTTCAGCAGTCGAACATCGTCGACAAGCGGATCACGCCTCGCTGGATCAACTATGAGCGGTTCGAAACCGTCCTCGGGGCAGTGGTGGTCGTCATCGGAGCGGGCGCGTTGATCTGCGCCACCGCCTTCGCTTTGCAGGGAACCCGCTACTTCAACGCTTTCACCAACGCCGGAGGTGTCGCGACCGCCCTCGACCACACGGTGGGCGGCGTGGCGGCGGCCTTCTTCGCCGTCATCCTGCTCAACGCCTCGCTCATCGGCGCGGGCGTGGTCACGCTGGCCTCGAGCTACGTCATCGGTGACGTCTTCGGCACCCGGGCCTCGCTGCACCGCAGCTTCTTCGAGGCCAAGGGCTTCTACTCCGTGTTCATCGTGCTGATCCTGGCCGCGGGGGGGATCGTCCTGATCCCGGGCGCCCCGCTGGGCGTGATCTTGGAGGCGGTGCAAGCCCTCTGCGGGATCCTGCTCCCGATGACGACGCTGCTACTGCTGATGCTCTGCAACGACCGTGAGGTCCTGGGTCCGTGGACCAACCCACCCTGGCTGAAGGCGCTGGCCAGCGTGATCGTGGGCGTGCTCGTCTTGCTCTCACTGCTCCTCACGATCACCACGCTGTTCAAGCACGTTGACGTCACCGCAGTGGCCGCGGGGGGAGGCGGGGCCCTGCTGGTAGTGCTGATCGCTATCGGCGTCTACTCGCTGCGGTCTGGGGCCAGCGCAGCGCCCGGCCCTCCGGGAGGATTCGACGTTCCCAAGGAGCGCTGGACGATGCCGCCGGCCACACTGCTCTCCCGTCCGCGCTGGTCGACCCCGCGCCGGGTGGCCATGCTCGGGCTGGGTTCCTACATGGTCGTGGCCCTGATCCTCTTGGTTGTCAAGTCCGTCCAGCTGGCCGGCGGCTGACCCCGGGGCCATAATCGAGCCGTGATCCCGCGCTACACCCGCCGCGAGCTGGCGGAGATCTGGTCTGAGAAGGCCCACTTCGAGGCTATGCGTGAGGTGGAGGTGGCTGCCGCCGAGGAGATGGAAGGCCCAGGCGAGGAGGAGCTGGCGGCGATCCGCGCCGCGAGCTTCACGGTGGAGGCGATCGCCGAACGCGAACGGGTGACCGACCACGACACCGCCGCCTTCGTCGACGTCCTCGCCGGCTCGGCGGGACCCGCCGGCCGCTGGATCCACCACGGGCTGACCTCAAGCGACGTGCTGGACACCGGCCTGGCCCTTCAGCTGCGCCGGGTGGCCGAGCTCGTCCTCCCGGACTCCCGCCGGCTGGTCCGGGCCCTAGCCGACAAGGCGCGGGAGTACGCCCACACCCTCACCGTCGGTCGCACCCACGGGATCCATGCCGAGCCGACGACCTTCGGGATCAAGCTGGCCTCCTTCGCGTTCGAGGCCCACCGCAATGCCGAGCGCCTGGAGCGCGCCTTCGCCCAGGCCACGGTGGGGACCATCTCCGGCGCTGTGGGCACCTACTCGGCCACCTCACCCGAGTTCGAGGAGCGCGTGCTCCGCCGGCTCGGTCTGGAGCGTGAGCCGGCCGCGACCCAGGTGGTGGCGCGTGATCGCCACGCCGAGCTGCTCACGGCGATCGCCCTCGCCGGGGCCGGAATGGAGCGCTTCGCGCTCGAGTTTCGCCACCTGGCGAGGACCGAGGTGGGCGAGCTACAGGAGCCCTTCGGGGCAGGGCAGAAGGGCTCAAGCGCGATGCCCCACAAGCGCAACCCGATCAAGTCAGAGCAGGTCGTGGGGCTGGCGCGGGTTCTCCGCGGTAACGCCCACGCCGCGCTCGAGGACGTCGCCCTGTGGCACGAGCGGGACATCTCGCACTCCTCGGTCGAGCGGATCATCATCCCCGACTCAACGATCCTGCTCGACCACGTCCAGCGCCGGGTGCTGGGGTTGGTCGAAGGGATGGTGGTGAACGCGGAGCGGATGCGGGAGAACCTCGAGCTCACCCACGGTGCCCTGTTCTCCCAGCGCGTGCTCCTGGCCCTGGTCGAGCAGGGGTCGACCCGCGACGATGCCTACCGCGTCGTCCAGCGCTTGGCCCAGCAGGCCATCGCCGAGCGCCGGCCGCTGCGCGAGCTGCTGGCCGCCGAACCGGCCGGTGCCGGGCTGGACCTCGATGCCATCTTCGACTACGCCCCGTTCGTGCGCTATGCGGACGAGATCGTGGCACGGCTCGACGAGGTTGCCGCCGTCACTTCGGCCTGTTAGCTTCGAATTCACAGGGGTGCCACAGGGGGCATCTCGTCTACCGAAGGGGTACATATGAGGCGTTCATTCCAGCGCCGGCCGTCGGCTGCGATGGTCGTGGCTATCACCGCTCTCGTGTTCGCCGTGTCAGGCACTGCGGTGGCCGCAAGCGGTTTGGTCACCGGCGACAAGCTGATCAAGAAGCACTCGCTCTCAGGCAATCGCCTGCGCAATCACACGCTCACCGGCACGCAGATCAACTTGAGCAAGCTCGGCAAGGTGCCCAGCGCCAAGAATGCGGACCACGCGACGTCGGCGAACAGCGCCACAACAGCAACCAGCGCTGCCACGGCGACCAACGCGACCAACGCGACGAACGCGACGAACGCGACCACGGCTGGGTCGGCGCCGATCGCGAAGCTGACCTACGTCAGCGCCACGTTCGTCGTGCCTGACGGTTCTACCACCAACATGCGTGCGAGCGGAACAGCGACCTGCCCCGCTGGAACGTTCGTGACGGGCGGTGGAAGCTCGAGCCCCGATGAGAGCACCGTGAACACCGACTACCTGATCGACTCGCATCCGACGAGCGACCGGCGTGGCTGGACGGCCACGGTCGAAAACGAGAACGCCCCCGCTGTCACCGAGACGGTCTGGGCGGTCTGTGCCCCCGCTGCCGCCACCGGCTGAGCGGACCTTCGCATCTAGCGGGAAGGCGGCTCTAGGGCGCCCTGGAGCCGCCGGTCCCGTTGCTAGAGTCGCCCCAGTGACTGCTCTCGCCGACTTGCCCCGGATTGCCTCGGGCAAGGTTCGTGAGATCTACGAGGCGCCGGGCCAGACTCTTCTGCTCGTCGCCTCGGATCGGATCTCGACCTACGACGTCGTCCACCCCACCCCGATCCCCGACAAGGGGAAGGTCCTGACCGGCCTCTCGGCCTTCTGGTTCGAGCGGACGACGGACATCATCCCCAACCACCTGGTGTCGGTCACCGACGGCGTGCCGGAGGAGGTGCGAGGCCGCGCGATGCTCGTCCAGCGCCTCAAGATGCTGAGCGTGGAGTGCGTCGTCCGGGGCTACATCACCGGATCGGGCTGGAAGGACTACCAGCAGACCGGCGCCGTGTCCGGGATCGAGCTTCCGCCCGGCCTGCGGGAATCCGATCAGCTGCCCGAGCCACTCTTCACCCCGAGCACCAAGGCGGAGGTCGGCCACGACGAGGCCATCGACTTCGAGGGTGCGGTCGAGCTGATCGGGGATCGTGAGCTGGCCGAGCGAGTACGCGACGTGTCGATCGGCTCTTTACAAGTTCGCCGCCGAGCATGCGCGCGAGCGGGGGATCATCCTCGCGGACACAAAGTTCGAGCTCGGGATCTCCCCCGACGGGGCTCTGACCCTGGGCGATGAGATCTGCACGCCCGACTCGTCCCGCTTCTGGCCTGCCGATGAGTACGAGCCTGGCCGCTCACAGCCCAGCTTCGACAAGCAGTACGTCCGTGACTGGGCGTCCTCGACCGGGTGGGACCGAACGCCACCAGCGCCGGAGATCCCGGAAGACGTGGTCGCGAAGACGCGGGAGAAGTACGTCGAGGCCTACGAGCGGATCACCGGCGAGCCGTTCGACGCCTGGCTGACGCGCACGCAAGCTTGATGCGCGCCCGCGTCCTGGTCCGGCCCAAAGAGGGAATCCTCGATCCGCAGGGCCAGACGGTGGAACGCACGCTGCCCGCGCTCGGGTTCACCGGCGTGGCCAATGTTCACATCGGGCGCCTAATTGAGCTCGATGTCGAGGACCCGGGGCAGCTGCCCGAGATGTGTGAGCGGCTCCTGGCCAACCCGCTGATCGAGGACTACGAGATCGTCGAGGACGTCGCTGCGGAGGCAGCACGTTGAAGTTCGGAGTCGTCCGCTTTCCCGGCTCCTGCGACGAGGTCGACGCGCTCCGAGCGGCCGAGCGCGTTGGCGAGGCGGTGCTCTTGTGGCATGCCGATCGAGACCTCCAGGGGGTCGATGCGGTCATCGTTCCCGGCGGATTCTCCTACGGCGACTATCTCCGGGCCGGGGCCATCGCCCGCTTTGCTCCCGTGATGGAGGAGGTGGCCGAGTTCGCCCGGGAGGGCGGCCTCGTGCTCGGAATCTGCAATGGCTTTCAGGTTCTCTGCGAGGCGGGGCTCCTTCCCGGGGCGCTCCTGCCCAACACCTCGCTCAGATTCGTCTTTCGCCAGGTCAAGCTGGACGTGGTGGATGCTCGGACCGCGTTCACCTGCGCCGCCGAGTCCGGTGAACGGCTCTCGATTCCGGTCAAGCACACAACCGGGCGCTACTTCACGGCGGAGCCGGTTCACGCGGTGCTCCGCTACGCCCCCGGCCACAACCCCAATGGCTCCCAGGACGACATCGCCGGGGTGTGCAACGAGGCCGGGAACGTGTTCGGGCTGATGCCGCACCCAGAGCACGCCGTTGACGCCCTCACAGGCTCGACCGACGGGCTGAAGATCTTCGAGTCGATGCGAGCGCATGTCGACCAGCACGTCGCTGTCTAAGCACCGCCAACTCGGTCTCACCGACTTCGAGTACGAGCTGATCGTCGAGAACCTCGGGCGGGAGCCCGGTGACGTCGAGCTCGCCATGCTCTCGCTCATGTGGTCTGAGCACTGCGCCTACAAGCACTCAAAAAAGCTGCTGCGCCGCCTGCCCACCCAGGGGCCACACGTGCTCATGGGCCCGGGCGAAAACGCCGGTGTGGTCGATGTCGGCGGCGGCCTCGCGCTGGCCTTCAAGGTCGAGTCGCATAACCACCCGAGCGCGGTCGAGCCATTCCAGGGCGCGGCCACCGGCGTCGGCGGCATCCTCCGGGACGTGTTCGCGGTCGGCGCCCGCCCGATCGCGGTCCTCGACTCACTGCGCTTTGGCGAGCCGGAGCACTCCGAGCGCAGTCGCTACCTGCTCGAGCACGCGGTGGCCGGGATCGGCCACTACGGCAACTCGATCGGCGTCCCCACCGTAGGGGGTGAGATCTACTTCGAGTCCGCCTACGAGCAGAACTGCCTCATCAACGCCATGTGCCTGGGTCTGGCGCCCCGGGAACGGCTCATCCGCTCAGCTGCCGCCGGCCCGGGCAACGTGCTCATGTTGCTCGGGGCGCTTACCGGACGCGACGGGATCGGTGGCGCCTCCGTGCTCGCCTCGGCCGAGCTGGGCGAAGGTGATGAGAGCAAGCGGCCCTCGGTGCAGATCGGGGACCCGTTCAGCGAGAAGAAGCTCCTCGAGTGCTGCCTCGAGCTCCTTGACCGGGGACTCCTCACCTCGCTCCAGGACCTCGGGGCCGCCGGCCTCACGTCATCCGCGGCGGAGATGGCCAGCAAGGGCGAGGTGGGGATCGACATCGACGTATGCCGGGTGCCGCTGCGCGAACGGGGGATGGAGCCCTTCGAGATCATGGTCTCCGAGTCCCAGGAACGGATGCTCTGCGTCGTCGAGCCCGAGCGGGTGGCCGACGTCATGAACGTGTGCGAGCACTGGGAGGTGCTGGCGACTCCGATCGGCAGCGTCACCGGCGAGCACCGGTTCCGCGTGCTGAAGCGCGGCACGGTGGTGGCCGACCTCCCGGTCGAGGTGCTGGTCGACGACTGCCCGCTCTACGACCTCGACCCGATCCAGCCGGCGATCGAAATCTACGAGGCGCCGCCGGCGCGGCTCCACGGCACCGAATCCGACGCCGAGACTCTCCTGGCCCTACTCGGTTCGGCCAACCTGGCTTCCCGCCGGCCCGTGTTCGAGCAGTACGACCCGATCGTGGGCTCGCGGACGGTGCGCCGTCCCGAGGAGGCCGACGCCGCCGTCCTCACGCTGCCCGACGGGTCGGCCATCGCCGTCTCGATCGACGGCAACGGCCGCCGCGTCGCCTGCGACCCGCGCCGGGGGGCCGCTGAGGCGGTCTATGAATGCGCGGCCAACCTGGCCTGCGTCGGCGCCGAGCCGCTGGGGCTGACCAACTGCCTGAACTTCGGCAACCCAGAGAAGCCCCACGTCGCCTGGCAGCTAACCGAGGCGGTCACGGGGCTGGCCGAGGCCTGCGTGGCGCTCGGGATCCCGGTGGTCGGGGGCAACGTGTCCCTCTACAACGAGGCGCCGGCCGGCCCGATCTTCCCCACGCCGGTCGTCGGCATCGTCGGCAAGCTGCCCGACGTGACCCGGGCGGGGCGGCTGGGCTTCAGGGCCGAGGGCGACGCGATCGCCCTGGTGGGTGAGTTCACGCCCTCGCTCGCCGGCTCGGAGCTTGAGAAGCTCCGAGGCCGCCCGCCCCGCGGGCCCCTGCCGGCCGTGAAGGCGACGGACGTCCGTGATGCGCGTGAAGCCGTCGCCGCCGCGGTTCGCACTGGGGCGCTCCAGCAAGCCCATGACATCGCCGAAGGCGGTCTGGCCGTCGCGCTCGCGGAGTGCTGCGTGGCCGGCGAAATCGGGGCGCGGGTGGAATTTGAGGGTGAGTTGTTTGCGGAAGCGCCGGGGACGGGGTACGTCGTCTCAGGTCCCGAGGAGGTCGTGGGCCGGCTCGGGCGAGTCATCGGCCGGGTCGGCGGGGAGCGGCTTATCGTGGCCGGGAGGCTCGAGGTCCCGGTGGCCGAGCTGGCCGCGGCGCGGGAGCGGGGACTGACCGCGTTGCTAGCGTGATGTCAGCTGTGACCGATCATCGGGACGGACCGCGCGACGAGTGCGGCGTTTTTGGCCTCTACGCGCCGGATCACGACGTCGCCCGTCTGGCCTACTTCGCTCTGTTTGCGCTTCAGCATCGGGGTCAGGAGTCGGCGGGCATCGCCACCGCGCAGCAGGGCGGCGGCATCATGGCCATCCGGGACCAGGGTCTCGTGGCCCAGGTCTTCGACGAGCACACCCTGCGCTCGCTGATCGGCGACATGGCCATCGGTCACGTTCGCTACTCGACCACCGGCTCCTCGGAATGGGAGAACGCGCAGCCGATCGTCCGGGATGACCGGCGGACACTGGCGCTGGCTCACAACGGCAACCTGATCAACGCCGTTGAGCTGCACGCTGAGCTCCGCGGTCGTGATGTTCCGTTCAGCTCGACTTCGGACTCGGAGATCATCGCGGCACTGCTGGCCACCCATCCGGCGGAGCGGATCGAGGATGCCGTGGCCGACGTGGTGCCGCGTCTTCACGGGCGCCTTCTCCACCGTGGTCATGACGGATGACGCGGTGATTGCGTTTCGTGATCCGGCGGGCGTGCGGCCGCTGGCCCTGGGCGAGATCCTCGACGAGGAGGGGCGGGCGGCGTATTGCGTGGCTTCGGAGTCGTGCGCCTTTGACCTGATCGGGGCGCGCTTCCTGCGGGAGGTGGCGCCGGGCGAGATGATCACCCTCGTTGACGGCGGCTTTCGTTCACGCATGGTGGTCGAGGGTGCCCGGCGGGCCTTCTGCCTGTTCGAGTACATCTACTTCGCGCGGCCGGACTCGAGAATGGCGGGGACGGTCTTGCAGGTCGCCCGGGCGCGCATGGGCGAGATCCTGTGGCGCGAGGCGCCGGTTACAGCGGACGTGGTGATCCCGGTGCCGGATTCCGGGAATCCGGCGGCGCGTGGATTGGCGCGGGCGGCCGGCCTTCCGCAGGACGACGGCTTCATCAAGAACCGGTACGTCGCTCGGACGTTCATCCAGCCGGGACAGGAGCTGCGCCGGCACGGGTTGCGTTTGAAGTTCAACCCGCTCCCCGAGGTGGTGGCGGGCAAGCGGCTGGTCGTCGTCGATGATTCGATCGTGCGTGGCAACACGACGCGGCAGATCGTGCAGATGCTCCGTGAAGCGGGAGCGGCGGAGATTCACCTGCGGATCTCGGCGCCGCCGATCAAGCATCCCTGCCATTACGGCATCGACATGTCGACGCGGGAGGAGATGATCGCTCACGGACGCACGGTTCAGGAGGTCGCGGACGAGCTCGGGGCCGATTCGCTGCACTACCTGTCCTTGGCGGGCGTTTACGAGGCGGTGGGTGGCACGCGGGGGGAGCATTGCGACGCGTGCTTCAGCGGCGAGTACCCCCTGGCGGGGACTGAGGAGGCCGCTGGCAAGCACTCGCTGGAGACCGAGCTTCCTCTGGTGCGCGCTTGACGGCGGATTTGCCGCGGGCGCTTGGGAGATAACTGGGTCTATGTCCGTGTTATCTCCCAGAGGACGATGAGGGTCGGGGTTCTCGCCTCCGGCGCGGGCACGAACCTTCAGGCTTTGCTGGACTCGGTCCACGGGCGCGAGGGGATCTCGGTCGTCGCGGTGGCCTCGGATAAGCCGTCGGCGCGGGCGCTGGAGAGGGCGGCCGAGGCGGGAGTGGCTGTCCAGGTGTTTGCCGCCGGTGAGTTTGCCGGGCGGCCGGCGCGTGACGAAGCGATGGGCGCGTGGCTCGGTGAGCAGGGGGCCGAGCTGGTGGTGTTGGCCGGGTACATGCAGTTGCTCTCAGGCGGCTTTCTGGAGCGCTTCCGAGGGCGCGTGATCAACGTGCATCCGGCGCTGCTGCCCGCCTTTCCGGGGCTTCATGCCGTGGAGCAGGCCCTCGACTACGGGGTCAAGGTGTTCGGGGTGACGGTGCACTTCGTTGATGAGGGGGTCGACACGGGTCCGGTGATCCTCCAGCGGGCGGTCTCGCTGCCCGGGGCTCGCTCGGCGGAGGAGGTTATGGAGCATCTCCAGCCGATCGAGCACGAGCTCCTGCCCGAGGCGGTGCGGCTCATCGCCGCCGGGGTAGTGCGGCTCGACCCGGCTAATCCACGGCGTGTCGTGGTCGAGCGGTAGAGTCGGAGCCGTGGAGCAGGGCATTCAGTCGGCGGCTCAACGCGGCGCGAGAGCCGAGTCGGATGTCAGGGTCGCCCGGGCTCTGCTCTCGGTCTCGGACAAGACGGGATTGATCGAGTTCGCGCGCGGGCTCACCGAGCTCGGGGTCGAGCTCGTATCCACGGGCGGGACGGCGCGAGAGCTCGCGACCGCCGGCCTCCAGGTCCGTGAAGTGTCGGATCTCACGGGCTTTCCCGAGATCATGGACGGCCGGGTCAAGACGCTTCACCCCAAGATCTATGCGGGGCTGCTCGCGGTTCGCGACGACCCCAGCCACATGCAGGCGGCCGACGACCATGACGTCGAGTTCATCGATCTCGTGTGCGTCAACCTGTATCCCTTCGAGCGGACCGTGGGGGCACGGCGTGTCGAGGATGGGCATGCGATCGAGAACATCGACATCGGCGGCCCGACGATGATCCGGGCGGCGGCCAAGAACTTCGCCTACGTGGCGCCGGTGGTCAGCCCCGAGTCCTACGACGCGGTCTTGGATGAGCTGCGTGAATCTGACCGGCGGCTGTCGCTCTCGACGCGGGAGAGCCTGGCCGCCGAGGCCTTTGCTTACACCGCGCGCTACGACTCGGCCATCGCCCGCTGGTTCCAGGAGAAGACGACGGATTTCCCGCCCCTGATGGTGCGGGCCTACGAGAAGGTGCATGGACCTCTCCTACGGCGAGAACCCACACCAGCGGGCAGCGTTCTACTCCCGCGTGGGCGCGCGGATCAACGTGATGTCGATGGTTGCGCAGCTGGGGGGCAAGCAGCTCTCGTTCAACAATTTGCTCGATCTTGACTCGGCGCGCCTGCTCCTGGGCGAGCTGCCCCGACCCGCCTGCGTGATCGTCAAGCACAACAACCCGTGCGGAGCCGCCCTGGGCGACACGGCCGCCGAGGCCTACAAGCGAGCCTTCGACTGCGACCCAATGTCGGCCTACGGCGGCGTGATCGTCTTGAACCAGCGCGTCGACCGAGCCGCGGCGGAGGCCATCGCGGGACAGTTCGTCGAGGTCCTGTTCGCGCCGGGTTATGACGATGACGCGCTCGAGCTCCTGTCCGCCAAGCGGAACCTGCGGGTCCTCGACAACCGTGAGCCGCGGGCCTGGCGAAGCAGCGAGCAGGTGGTGCGCCAGGTCGTCGGCGGAGTGCTGGTGCAGGACCGTGATGCTGCGCTGGATGAGCGTGAGGACATGCGCGTGGTGACCAAGCGCGAGCCCACGGAAGCCGAGTGGGCGGAGATCCAGTTCGCCTGGACTGTGTGCAAGCACGTTCGCTCCAACGCGATCGTCATCTCCCGGGACCGGGGCACCCTTGGCGTCGGCGCCGGGCAGATGAGCCGCGTCGACTCGGTTCGTCTGGCGGTCGAGAAGGCGCTGGTCGGGTTGGAGGGAGCCGTCATGGCCTCCGATGCCTTCTTCCCGTTCGCCGACGGGCCTCAGCTGGCCTTGGACGCGGGCGTAGGGGCGATCATCCAGCCCGGAGGATCGGTGCGTGACCAGGAGGTGATCGACGCGGTCGACGCCGCCGGAGCGACGATGGTCTTCACCAACCGGCGCCATTTCCGGCATTGAGCTCTGTGGAAAGATTGGGGGGCGGGGCCGGGACGGACGGAATTCAGCGGATCGGGGGCGACCCGCCCTCCCCGTTCGAGGTGACCTATTCATACAGCCGCGTCGTGGTCGCCGGCGGCTGGGTGCTGATCGGCGGTACGACCTCAGTCGACCCCAGTGGGGTGGTCCTGGGCGAGACTCCGTATGAGCAAACTGTCGAGATCCTGCGCAAGATCGAGCACGAGCTCGGCCGGGCCGGCGCGGCAATGGCGGACGTTGTCCAGCTCCGCATGTACGTAGTCGACATTTCCCGGGGGGACGAGGTGGCCAGGGCCTATGCCGACACGCTGGGCAAGGTCCGCCCGGTCACCACGATGGTCGAAGTCGGGGGTTTGTTCGACCCGCGGATGTTCGTGGAGATCGAGGCGGCGGCGTTCGTGGGGTAGGGAGGGCTTGGTTTGCCACGGCCGCGGCCAATAGCGCCGCGAACCTGTACCGGCCTCACCGCGCCGCGCCGATCCGCCTAGTTGGCGCTCCACCGGAGGTTACGTCCGAGCGCGGAACGAACATACGTTCCTATGGTCGCAGGCAAGCCAGGTTGTGGCGTCAGGCGAGGACGCTCCGAGAGAAAGGATGGACGCTGCGGCGCATCACAAACGAGGTCGACGTAGCGCTCTCGACCGTACGCATCTGGGTGCGTGACGTTCCGGCCCCTGCAGTAGCCCCAGCGCCGAGACAGGTTCCAGAGGTGGGGTCCGCAACCGACGCGAAACTCGGTTCGGAGCGCCGTCGCTGCAGAAAGTGCGGTCGAGACTTACCCCTGACGAGCTTCAACCGCCACTCCGCGGGCTACCAGTGGTGGTGTCGTGACTGCTTTCGAGCCTATTTCCGAGAGCGTGCCCCACTGCACCGACGCCAGTCCGCATTTCGCGACAGGCTCGCCGAGAGAAGGCTCGCGAATTCGTTGCCGAATACCTACGAGCTCAGCGCTGTTCAGATTGCAGCGAGGCGGATCCTCGTGTCCTTGAGTTCCACCACCTGCAAGAGAAACGCGGGAATGTTGCCGACATGGTCATCGCCGGGACCTCGGTCCGTGCTATCGAGCGAGTGACTCGCCATGTGTGCATCGTTGTTTGCGCCAGCTGCCACCGCGTCAGGACAGCGGCATCCGGCGGATCCTGGCGGCTCGACCCAAAGGCTCTCGATCGCAGCGCTCATCTGACCGCTGGTCAGCGGCGGAACATGACTTATTTGCGGGAGTTATTGCTCCGCGCCAGCGGTGTTGATTGCGGCGAGTCACGCCTAGTCACGTTGGACTTCGATCACGTTGGCAAGAAGGAGGCGAATGTGACCGAGCTGGCACGCCGTGGTTGCAGCCTGCGACGACTTGCGAATGAGGTAGAGCAGTGCGAGGTTCGGTGCGCGACTTGTCACCGCCGTCGGACGAACTCGCTCGCTACGGTTGACTTCGCAGAACCCGATAACGATGCCGACGAAGATCCGCCCGGAGCCATGTCGTCCGGTTAAGCCTTTCCGTGCGAGATCATCGTGGCCAGCCGCCGTAGCTCAGCTGGTAGAGCGGGAGCCTTTTAAGCTCACGGTCGCAGGTTCGAACCCTGCCGGCGGCACTACCAACGGTTGCCTCATCTGCCCGTGGACGGCAATGAGGCCGCGCATACAATCGACTCCTCGCCCCCATGGTCTAGTGGCCTAGGACGCCTGCCTTTCACGCAGGAGATCGCCGGTTCGAATCCGGCTGGGGGTATCGAGTTACTGGCATGCGTGCCCGGTGGGTACCGTCCGTGGGTACCAAATGAGAAGAGAATCCGCCAGCCCGGTGCCTCGAAGCGAGACTTTGCAAGCAGGAGGTCGCCGGTTCGATCCCGGCTGGCTCCACCTTCGGAGATTCCTGCAAATCGCGTGCTTCCTGTGGGGCGAGGTTGGCGCGATCGGTTCACGATCCAAATTGGTCCACATGATTGGTCCACATTTGGCTTACCTCGTTCGATAGGCCCGACGCGGGGCATAGATCGCCCGCTATGGCGGCGCACTCCTCCACCGCCGGCGCCGGTTAGCGCCTGGTTTGTCGCCATTGCGGTCGTGAAGATTTCGACTGCCAACCGACGAACGCGATCGTTGCTCTCAACTTGAGACCTGAGACGCGCTCCCCTCGCGCGCACTCGGCCGATGACAACGTGGGCGGGTTAGAACAGCGGTTGGGGGCGATTGGTCTCGAAGTCTTCGGGTGTGATGTCGGGGTCTGGCGGAGCGGTCTGGAATTGCCTGCGCTGGTCGTCCGTGATCAGCCCCGAAGACAAGCCCTTGAGGACGACATACGGCTGGAGGATCGGATCGGAGAAGCGGTAGAAGTACCGGCGCGACGTGCCTTCGCGCTGGAGCACGGACCCACGTTCCGGCTCCAGAAACTGGCTCAGATGGTTGGAAAACGCAGGGATATCGATGCGACGCCCTGCGATGACCTCCAATGGCTCGCGGATCGCCCCGGACGTGAAGAAACCGAGCTGATTCTTGGGCGCAAGAGCACATGCAAGGAGGACCTGGGCGAACAGGGCGTCCTTTCGAGCGCTGCGAGTGGCCTGTAGATAGTCGTTCAAGATCGTGTGACGATCGACCGCCTTGGGAATGGCTCTCTGGACGTCTTCCAGCACGACTGACGTGCGGTCGTCTTGGACCGCACGCTGACCTGCGTGCAATCCCAAGAGGTGCGTGTAGTGCGGCAGTCCTTCCGAGAGCGTCGTTATCTCATCGACCGCGTCGCCGCGCATATCGAGATTAGCCTCGGCACATCCCTTCATGAGGATTTCGCTCAACTCTCGCGCCGACATCCGTGGCATCTCGATCTGGACAAGAGCGCGCACTATGGATGCATGCTCCCCAACGAGCTCCCCGATGGATCGTGCAACACCGACGAGCACCAGGGTCGACGGCACGGCGTGGTCGGAGAGTGTCTTGACCGTGTCGGCGAGCGCGGTCAAGGCGTCGTCGTTGTCGAGCCGATCTAGCTCGTCAAGAACGACGATGGCCGGCCGATCGAGAGCCTCGAGGGTGCGGCGGACGGCTTCGGGCGACCAGGTGTCAGGTTCCTCGATCGTGGGCTTGAGTTCAGCGAAGACATTTCGCCAGATCGTGGTGAATGTGTCTTCGGTCGTGCAGTTGATCCGCACGGAGTTGAAATTGGCTCGCATCCTTGGATCGTCGAAGACCTCCGCCAACACGTTGGCGAGCGAGGTCTTCCCGACGCCGCGCTCGCCGTAAAGGGCTACGTGCTGTCCGTTCATCGATACAGCGCTGACGATGTCGGTCAGCTGGTTCATGCGACCGGCGAGCATGTCGAGACGGCCCACGGGAGTACCCGGTGTAAACGCGCGCGCAACGGCCGCAATCCGCTCAACTTTCGCCAGATCATTCATGCAACGGGGGATAGTAATGAACTAAATACAGAAGTCAATGATAAAAAGAGTGCTCAACCGCCGCGCCCGCGCAAACAGGGAGTCCGCAGACGGTTCAGGCCGGCCCGGACCCTTCGATGCTCGAGTTGCGTCGTCATCCCTTTCGTCATTCAGCTTCCGCGAACGACGACTACTGCTTCGGCGACGACGCGATCGCGAGACGAAGACCTGCTTTTGGCGAGGAGCAGGTCTCCATCGACTCGCGCCGTCGCGTCCTGCTTTCGGTCTGGCGGCAGCCTTCAGGCTGTTCCTATTAGCCCGAAGGAGCAGTCTCGAATGCTGGCCTGGCGGCGCTTCCTCGCATATCGTGTTAGCCGGGACCGATTCCCAAGTCGAGGGGGATCAGAGTGGTTGATGAGCTGGTCGCTGAGCTGCACGGGGCGTTTCGGGCGATTGACCTTGAAGTGCCGAGTGAGCCGAATGACGCTCACGTGCTTGACGAGATCGACAAGGCCATTGCTCCGGCACGGCTCCCCGGTGCAGCGCGACGGCTCTGGGAACTGGTCGATCCAAGTTCGCTCCAGCAGCTCGTCAGCTTTTACCCGTTGCTAGCGCCACCTGAGTTCGGCTTGCGGATGTGGCGCGAAAATGAATCGAACGAGTTCATCGGTTCAGCACCGCGCCACTTCTTTCCTGTCTGCTACGAAAGCCACGACGTCGTATCGGTTGAATGCGACGGACCGGAGTGGACGGGAGGATCGCTGTTTGAGTGGTTTCTCAGCGACTCCGGGGGCACGTTCAAGCTCAGATATCGAAGCGTGGACGACTGGCTTACGGTCCTTGTCGCCGCGCTTCGTGACGGGATGTTTCAGCGAGTCGGTGACAACCACGTAATGATCGAGAATCAGCCTGCCCGTGAGCTGGCTCGCGCGAGACTCGTAAGCACCGACCGGACGCGGTCTACGGGACTGCGGACGAGTTCGACCGCAACCCCGAGGGGTGGCCTGCCGCCTGGCTGGATCGCGCCCGACTGTTGGAATGATCGAGAAGCGACACTCTGCGCAGCGTTCAGTCTCGCCCACCGGCCGTCTCAGCTGCCGACGACTTCCCACGGACCCGGCGGCCGCAGGCACCAGAGCCGGATCGGCCATGCGAATGTCGCGAGCCACACCACGTCGATGACCGGTGGGATCGCCGGCGGCGCCGGCGGCGGCATCGTGGAGAACGCGAGCTCGGCGTCTGGGTAGGAGTCGGTTAGCCAGATGAACAAGTGACGCTCGGACACCGCGGCGCCGTTGCGATCACGTGCGGCCTTGAGCTTGTGGAGGTCCGCCTTGACGCAGCTGATGACGAGCTCGTTCAACTGGTCGGGGTTTCCGGAGGCTGATCCATGCGCGCTGAACAGGAGACGCGCGAGACCACCGGGTCGCTGGCCGGTGGAGCGGACAGACGTGACCTCGACCGAGCGCAACTTCTCGATTGCCTCGTGCACAGCGCGGGGCGTCGACCCGGGCAGGCGCGCCCACGGATCGAGGACGTCTTGCTCTAGCTCCGAAACGGCCTGAGCTTCGAGCAGCTCGAGGGCGGCTAGGATCGTCGGCTTCGCGCGCTTGACCCTGATGGCCGGCTGCCCAGCCTCGGGATCTGGGACCCTGATCCACCAGTCGGCTTTGAGCCGCGGCGCCAAGAACACCGTGTCACCCATGAGGTTGTGAAACGCCACGACGTCCCGGTCGGCGATCGACGTGACCTCCAGCGCGACCACGCGGCCGTCGGGCAGGTAGATGTCAAAGTCGTGCGTCCCGGGCGGTGCGCTCACGCCGTCGCGCGAGTCTGCCGTGCCGGCGAGGCGCTCGGCGATGGCGGCCGCGGCGTGGAGCTCGCGCGGATCGTGCTCGCGACCACTCACCGCATTCGAGCGTACCTGGCTCTGCGGCCACTTCAGCTCGGCTGCCGCTTATCGATCACACCGGAAGCCTGACCGGCCGTGGTTTCCAGGCCGGCCCCGAAAGGATGGGCAAGCCAGAAGGTATTGGCTGACCCCCGTAACGGGTAGCTGCGCCACATGGTCATTGGCAGGGTTTGGCGATTTACGTTGGGCGCTCACGCGACATGGTGATCGTGTATGGGAGCGTGCTCGTTTACGCCCACGGACTTTCAGGCGGTGGTTCGTCGCCCGTGTTCATCGTGTTGATAGCGATCTTTGTGATCCTCGGAGCAGGCTGGAACATCTGGCGGCGCCGACGCAGCCGCTAATTGCCCACGCCAATAGCGGGACGCGCCTCGCTTCTGCAAAGGGCTAGAAGCAGCGGCTAGCTAGCACGTCTTTACTCCACGGCAACGCGGTTGCTTCTCGATTAACCCCGAAGCGTCAAGCTTTCGCCTGGCGCGCCGATCTGATCGTATGGAGAATCCGTTCGGGTGGCTTTTTCTCCGCGTCGTGGGCACACCAGCCGACGCATCGAAAGAGGCTCGGCTCCGTTGGTTCCGCCGCATGTCCTACCGGTGGGAACTGCCCTGGTTGATCTTGATCGTTGTGCTCGTCGCCACCTATTTTGGGCTTGGAGGATGGTGGCGATGGGCGCTCCTAGCTGCTGTTGTCGCATGGGCGTATGGCTTCATGGCGGTGAGCCTGGCGATCCGGCGGGGAGCGCAAACGACCGTCCCCGAAGTGATCGAATGCCCATTGCTCGCGCTTCTGCTTCGGGCTAATAGGAGGAGCCCGCTGGTGAAGACCCGCTTTCGGTCTCCCAGAGGTTCGAGGACCCGCTGCGGTCGGCACCTGCTTCGCGCGGAAAGGGAGCATAGAGTCTGGCCTACATGCCTCCCTCTGCGCGAGGAGAGCGGCCAGCGACGCGAGGTGGACGAGCGCCACGCTCGTAGCTGCGACGGACAATCGGGGATCGCATGATGTCGGCATTTGGCGTGCCTGGTCCGTCGCCGCCATAGGAGTCGTCCAGTCTGAGGGCGCTGAGATTGCGAGAGCGATCGGCTGCGGCTGGGTTGCTCCCTATTGGGCCGCAGCAGCAGGACGCCCTCGGTTTAGATCGCAGAGTGGCTGCGCTGTGCTCTGCGATGACCCGCAACCGTGTGCGCGCCGAGCGGTCGGCCATAGACTTGTTTGTGTGCGGCGCCTGTTCGGACCAGTGTTCATCTTCGCGGGCGTCATGGATTTCGTGATGCCGCACGTCTATGAATCGCTCGTGCCGGATTATCTGCCGAGGCCTCGGGCGCTTGTCTATGCGAGCGGGATCGCGGAGATCGCGGGTGGGGCAGGCGTGCTGCATCCGAAAACGCGCAGGATTGGCAGCTGGTGGAGCGTCGCGACGCTGCTAGCAGTGTTTCCGGCCAACCTCCACATGGCGCAGCACCCAGAGCGTTACCCGAGGATTCCGGGCGGACGAGCGACACTGATCGCAAGATTGCCATTGCAGGCGCTGTTCCTGTCCTGGGCACGCGCTGCGGCAGCATAACCCGCGGTTCAGGTCCTCAACTCTTCGACACGACCTCGCGGGCCGGCGCCGGTCAAAGGTGTCGGGCGTCACTGCTCTTCGCGCTTGGTAAGCGACGAAATGCTCCCGGTTAGGCCAGGTAGGTTCGATCGCGACGGTGCACGCGGACGAGCACAAACACCATGGCCAGCAGGAGCGCTGGGGCGAGCGTGAGACTTGGAATGACATCGCCGTGACCGGTCCCAGAGGCACCGATCGCTACCGCCATAGTCACGGCGAGGAGCAGAGCAGCGGGGACGACTAGCAGTCGCAAGGCCAGGAGGACTCCCCCGACGGTCTCCAGTCCGCCGGCGAAGATTTCAAGCGCCGAGGGCCAGGGAATCCCAAACGAGCGGAACGCGTTCAACTCCCAGCTGTGGAATACGAACTTGACCAGACCGGCAAAGATGAAGATGACGCCGGTGACGATCGCGACGTTGGCAGCGGGTCGGTCCCGACGCATTACCGAATCGGGCTTGGAGACCAGCAATTGGCGAATGTCAGCGGCGACTAACGTCGAACCGGCGCCACGAAAGACGGGGAACCTCACCAGGACAGGCTTGCAGACCAACACGCCGGGCCCCCGAACCACGATGGCGCGAACTTGGCATCTCTCCGATCGCCAGAACCTCCCCTGCGGGTGCAGAGCGCTCATACCACGCAGCAACCACCCCGAACACCCTAGTAGCCCACCACCGAACCCGAGTGCTGCTTTCGACGCGCGACGGACGTAAGGGGTTGGGGGTTCAAGTCCCCCGGCGGGCTTGGGGATTCTGCAAAGCGTGTCCCCAATCAGATGGGCGTCGGATGTGCGGATGGTTGGAGTCGCCACACCATCCGGACATGTGTTTCGAGTCGAGCGCAAGCGGGGGCGTGCTGGTACGCGAAATCCCGGCTGGCGCATATCGCTGCCCGATGAAGTCCGTGTCCTGATTTCACCGGTCATCGTGGTTGCTGAGCGAACACGAGGCCAGAGCGTCAGCGCCAGGAGAATGAAGAGAGGTCCGGCGGCGAGGTCGGTCGCCTCACCGGTGAGCAGCTGTGCGAGCTGCTGACCAAGGACCCAATAGGTCGCCGCCACGAGCATCCCCATTGCGAGGAAAGCCCGTCGGTGGCGGGTGAGCACGCCTATCCCGATCACCAGCTCGACCGTAGCGATGGCGATCACCAGGGGAAGGCCGGCGGTAGCGGCGAGGTGACTGAGCCTCTCGTTGACTCGAAAGAGCCAGTGCGGTTCCTGGTTTAGGCCGAGCTCGAAGTCACCCGCCAGTGCGTATACAGGGGGAAACCAGAATGGAACAACCCTCAGGATCGCCCCACCGGTCCAGAGCAGCGCCCAGAGGCGGCGAGTAGCTCGCTCGCCGAGCGCTCCCGCGGCAGCTACGGTGGCTCCCGTGTGACGGTGGGCCGGCCAGGCGATGAGCGCGAGTAGTGCGTAGAGCAGCGCTGGCCCGGGCGCGCCGACGAGCAGCGTGGCCTTGCCGGCAAAGATCCCGCCGAATCCCTCGCCCAGCCACCAAACGCCCAGCGCCCACGCGATCGAAAGGCCGAGCGCGGGCTTGATCGCGCGCGGCCACCCAATCCTGCCGCGATCGAGAACTCGACTGTGACGATCGCGACGTTCAGCTCCACCGGGTAGGGGCCGAGCAGATGCGACACCCGGACCAGTGAGCCGTAGATCGGCTGGGGCTGGTTCTCGGCGTTACCGAGGATCGTGCTGAAAATCAAACTCTTGGTGAAGTTGGCCGGCTGGAGCTGGAGCAGCGCGTCAATTGCCCAGAAGGCGGCCAGGGCAAGCTGCAGGCGCCGGAGTGCCGGGGTCGTCCCCGCAGGGTCGGACTTCGTGCGCGTGCCCGCGCCAGCGCATCTCAGCGCGGGCTGGACGACGGAGCCTTGCAGGGCGCGATGGCCGTCTGGAGGAGATCGGGAGGAGCACGCGACGCAGAAACATCAGGAGCACCGCGGAATCACGATCGCCTCGGCCACGATCGCGATCAGGATCGGGAGTCGCAGGGTGGGCTCGCTGTAGCCGAAGAAGCTTCCGCTCGCGCGATCGCGATCGAGACCGGAGAAGCAGGCGGCCAAGCCAATCGATTCGATCGCCGCGAGGAGCCGCGGCCAGGAATACTCCGCGCTCCACGGCGCGACTACCAGTCCGGCGCCGCCCGCCGCGTTGAGCAGGAACAGCACGCCGACGGTCGGAACCTCGCTCATGAAGTCGGCGTACTGTTCGAAATGGACGCCCGCTATCACCACCACCCGGCCGGTACCGAGCAGGCCAAGAGCTGACCTGCCTCGCACAGAGCGCACTAGCCAACCACCTTGACCGTGCCGGTCATGAATGCATGAAAGGCACAGTGATACGCGTAGGTGCCGGGTTGCTTGAAGTCGATCGTCTTGCTCTGTCCCGGGTTGATCGTCCCGGTGTTTAGGGGGCCCTTTTCACAGGGTCGCCGTATGCGCCGTCGCATCGCGGTTGGTCCAGGTGATCCGCGTCCCGACCTTGACCGTGAGTGACTGTGGGGCGAACGCATAGTTCTTGATCGTCACCGCCGCCGCCCCGCCAGTCACAGTCGCAGTCGACCGCGCGCCGGACGAGCCGCCCCCGTGGTTCGCGAGTGCCAGTGCGACCACGGCAACGGCGACCGCCGCGCCGGTTGGCGCGATGAGGGATCCGATCCGCACACCACGTATTCGCACAGGCGAGCTGACTGGATCATCCGCGGCCATGACACGGGGGTGTCCCCGTCGGCGTGCAATGAGGATGCTGCCGGCTCCGCTGCAAACCTCTGCATGAGCCTCGTCGGGCGGGGGTAATTTGATGGCGCGGGTGCCGCAGGCCTTTATTCCCCGGCGGCCGCCTGCGAGCTTATTTGGATGGATGGACTCTGATCGGGCGTCGCGGGCCGAATTGCAAGCTTCCGCATCGGCGACCTCTTTCCATCAACCGATCTGGTGTCTCGCTCGTTGACCGTCTGCGCGACCGCACTCCGGGATGCACTACCTGAGCAGCTGCTCCGGCCCTCGGCGGCCCAGGCCCTCGGTGCGCCGCCAAGCACCAGTTATAGCACCGGGGAGAGCATGGGCTTAGCTGGGTGGCCGGCTCGCGTCCGTGTCTCAGGACCACTGGTGAGATTTCGATGCATCTTTTTGAGTGCGAGGCGCTGTCTCCCTTTGACCGTCCCAAGCGGAGCCCCCACTTTTGCGGCGATTTCGGTTTGGGTCAGCCCTTTGAAATACGCCAGCTCGATAACCCGGCGTTGGTCGTCCGGAAGGCTGACCAACAGCTCGCGGGCGTGGCGCGATTCCTCGAGGTCGGCCACCCGTTGCTCAGTACGCTCTGCGGCTTCGAGCCGTGTGACGAGCGCGTGGTCGATCTCGAGGTCGCGATTGTGTCGGGCTTCGCGGCGCAGGCAGTCGATGCTTCGGTTTCGCACCATCGACAGCAGCCACGTTTTGAGGGTTCCTCGGTTCGCTGTCGTAGCTCCGTGCGGCTCGCCATAGGCCGAGAAAGGCGTCTTGGGTGGCCTCTTCGGCCGCTCTCCGGCGACCGGTGACCCGCATGGCGAGTCCGAAGGCTTGAGCGCTGTGCCGGTCGTAGATCGCTTCGAAGGCCCGAACGTCGCCTTTAGCGACCCGGAGTACGAGCTCGTGGTCTTCGAGTTCGGTGAGCTGTGTCTTGGCCATGTGCCCGGTCACCGTACAGCTTTTGTATAGCTTCTGTCAAGTTTTTGCCTAGATCGGCTAGCATCCGGTAATGGCCGAGACTGGACGACTGCGGATCGGGGAGCTCAGTAGGCGGGTTGGGGAGAGCCCGGAGCTCCTACGCGCGTGGGAAACCCGCTACGGCCTGGTGGCACCTGAGCGGACCCCGGGCGGGCTTCGCCTTTATTCCGAGCAGGACGAACGCCGCGTCCGGGCGATGCGCGAGCACATCAACGCCGGGCTCTCCGCCTCTGAGGCGGCGCGCTTGGCAAAGCTCGCTGACGACCCACAGCCCGAAGCGGCATCGGCGACCCTCGCCGACATCGAAGCGGCACTCGAGCGCAGCTTTGACGACCTCGATGAGGCCGCGGCCCAGGCGACGCTCGATCGTCTCCTTGGCGCCTTTGCGATCCGAGAGTCCCTCGCGGAGGTGATCTTGCCTTTCCTGCGCCGGCTCGGTGTGCGCTGGGCCGCCGCCCAGGCGAGTGTGGTTCAGGAACACTTCGCGAGCAACATCATCGGCGGCCGCCTCCGCGAGCTGGCTCGGGGCTGGGAAAAGGGCGTCGGGCCACGCGCCATCCTGGCCTGTCCGCCCGGAGAGCTGCACGAGCTCGGACTACTGGCCTTCGGTCTCGCCCTTCGCGAGCGCGGCTGGCGGATCACCTACCTGGGCGCTGACACTCCGCTGGATGACATCAGCGGGGCGCTGGATGAGCTCGCCCCCGCGATCGTCGTGCTCGCCGCTATGACCCCGCACCGGTTCCTCGACAACTCCGAAGAGCTGACCGCGCTCGCGGCGAAGGCGCGAGTCGGGCTCGGCGGCGCGGGTGCCTCCGCTGCTCTGGCCAACCGGCTGGGCGCCGAGCTACTCGCGGGCGAGCTCGTGGAAGTGGCGGCGACGCTCACGCCCTGACGGTTCCGTGCGATCCTTCACGCCCCGATGTACGTCTCCTGTCTCGCTTGCGCATCAATGAGGACGGAGCGAGCGAACTGATTGCCGCCTTACGCACACACGCACAACTCATCGACAGAGTACACAACTTCATCAAAATACAAATCTAACAAAATAAAAGCAACTCAAAAGAAATAATCAAAATCAAAAAAAAACACAAACAAATAATTAAACCTCACATGACCAGATCGACCCGAGCCTGCAAGCGCTGATCAAGCTCCCCGAGCACCTCCAGCCCTACCAGGTCATAGCCGAGTGAGCCGGCCGCCCGGAGCGCCCAGCGGAGGTGCCCCACCCACCTCGGCGACGTTGCCCGACGGCACGGTCCTCGAGCTCGCGTCGCTTGCCCGAGAGATCAGCCGCCACCATCGACTCGAGTTCCCCGACGAAGCCGATCGCTACGGCGACCCAGGGCTCGAATGGTGTGTCTACGCCAACCAGTGGCTGCTCCCCTGGGCGATCATGGGCGCCGCAGGGTGGGGCGACTCCAGCGACCAACTTGCCTGGCTGGCAGGGACCTCGAGAGCCGCGGGTATCCGTCTACCGCCTCGCTCGTGACCTCGAGATAGCCGCGGACGTGACCACCCATGCGCTGCTCTCGGGACCCGACCCCCTCCGCGGCATCCTCCTCTCCGGTGCTGAGGCTGTGAGAGCACGCTAACCGGTCATCGGGCGGCCAATGTGGGCGCCGGGTCACCGGCGACGGAGCCGAGGACCGCGCCCCGCGAACGAGGCGGGCACCGCCCTGTGAGGTCCGCCGTCCCGAAGCCCCAGGAGGCCGAACGCTGGCAGAGGACCGGCCCGGACACCTGCTCTCACGTCAAAACGCGCGTCACGGCGTCGCCGACAAGCGTCCTGCTCCGCGC
>CAVTDO010000005.1:0-306173 GCA_963733555.1 uncultured Solirubrobacterales bacterium | reverse complement strand
GCTCCCGCTACCTGAACTACCAAAGCATGCTCAAGCAATGGCTTGCCGAGCGGCTGGAAAAAGAATCGTAACAAATCCGCATGCCTCTTCTCGAACAAGTCGTCGAAGCGCTCATCTTCGCATCGCCGAAGCCGCTCATGCCGCACGAGATCGTCGCGGCGCTGAAATCCGCAGCCGCGGACAGCGAAGAGATGGAACGCGCTCGATTTTGCCAAGGCGAAAGACGCGCAGATCGCCGCGCTGCTCGAGGAGCTGAAAATCGAATACATCCAGTCCCAGCGCGCCTTCGCGCTCGTCGAGCAGGTGAACGGCTGGACATCGCCACCGATCCGATTTTCGCCCGCTGGGTGCGCCAGCTTTACCCCGAAAGCAAACCCGCGCGCCTCAGCGGCCCGGCGCTCGAAACCCTCGCGCTCATCGCCTATCGCCAGCCCGCCACGCGCGCGGACATCGAGGCGGTGCGCGGCGTCGCGGTGGATGGAATGGTGAACTCGCTGCTCGAGCGCGGGCTGATCCGCATCGCCGGCCGCGCGGAAGTTCCGGGCCGTCCGCTGCTTTATGAAACGACGCGGTTTTTTCTCGAACACTTCGGTTTGAAAACGCTGGACGACTCCCAAACTCCGCGGAGCTGCGGCGCGTTTATTTGCCGACTCCGCCCGCGCCGGAGGTGAAACCCGCCGAGCCGCGCCGCAATCTCCCATCTCCGGAATGCCCATCTCCGATCCTGACGATGACACTGCCCGAAATCCGCAAAAAAATCGACGCGCTCGACGCGCAGCTTCTGAGCTGCTGAACGCGCGCGCCGATCTCGTGCACGAAGTCGGGCGGTTGTGAAACGCGCGGACGGCGTGGCCATCTATGCGCCGGAGCGCGAGGAGCAGCTCTTGCGTTCGCTCGCGGAAAAGATGTCGCGCATCAAGGGCCGGCTGCCCGAGAAAGTCGATCCGCGCGATTTACCGCGAGATCATGTCGGCCTCGCTCGCGCTGGAGAAGGATTTGACGATCGCCTATTTCGGCCCCGAGGCCACGAACACGCACCAGGCGGCGCGTCAGAAATTCGGCGCGAGCGTGGACTACACGCCCGCAGGTGAGCATCGCCGATGTCTTCGACGCGGTGGCGCGCGGGAATGCCGACTACGGCGTGGTGCCGATCGAAAATTCCACCGAGGGCGCGGTGAACCACACGCTCGACGTCTTCATGGACAGCGAGCTGCACATTTGCGCGCAGATCCTGCTGAAGATCGAGAACCATCTCGTGGCGAAATTCCGCGCGAGGAGATCCGCAAGCGTCTATTCGCACCCGCAGGTCTTCGGCCAGTGCCGCAACTGGCTGCGGCACACCTGCCGGACGTTGATCCGTCGAAGTCTCCAGCACGCCGCGCGCGGCCGAGCTGGCGGCGCAGCGAGCCGGACGCGGCCGCGATCACCGGCCAGATGGCCGCGGAAGTTCACGGGCTGGGCATGCTCGAGCCGTCCATCCAGGACATCGCGAACAACACCACGCGCTTTCTCGTCATCGGCCACGACACCTTCCCGCCCACGGCTGACGACAAGACTTCGCTCATGTTCTGCGTGCAGGACAAGCCGGGGGCGCTTTTCTCGCGCTGGAGCCTTTCAACCGTCTCAAGATTAACATGAGCAAGATCGAGAGCCGGCCCTCCAAGCGCAAAGCCTGGGAGTATTTCTTCTTTGTCGATGTCGATGGCCACGCCGCGACGAGCCGCTCGCGGAGGCGCTCGCGGAGCTGGAGCCGCACTGCACTTTCGTTAAAATCCTCGGCAGCTATCCGCGCCCGCCGGCGGGCGTCTAGCCCGCCTCCGCCGCGGCCAGGTTGCGCAGCGTCTGGTCTAGGCGCGAAATTTCCACCGGCTTGGTGAAATGCAGCGCGAATCCGCTCTCCAGGCTCTTTCGCACGTCCATCCATCCGTAGCCGCTCAGCGCGATGCCGCGCAGTTGTGCCGGTCGCGCAGCTCGCGCATCAGATCGAAGCCCGAGCCGTCGGGCAGGCCGAGGTCGCTGATGACGAGATCGATTTCACCGAGCGCGAGGTTTTCCCGCGCCTCGCGCACGCGCCCGCGGTCCGCACGTTGTGCCCGCGCCGCGCAACAGCCGCGCCATCACCAGACGCCGTCGGCTCGTGATCCTCCACCAGTAAAGCATGCGCAGCGGGCGCGGTCCCCGGCCGGCGCGGCTGGCGGCGCGGCCGCCGCCGCCGTGCCCGCCGCGGCAGCCGCACGGTAAAGCGCGCCCCGCGCCCCGTCCCGCGCTCGCCGCGGTGCTCGAGCCGCCGTGCATTTCCACCAGCGCCTTGGAGATCGCCAGGCCCAGCCCCAAGCCGCCGAAGCGCCGCGTGGTCCCGTCGCCCCCCTGCTCGAACGCGTTGAAAATCTCGCCCAGCAATTCCGGTTCGATGCCCATGCCGTCGCCCACGAAATGCACCTCGATCGCCTCGCCGCCTTCGCCCGAGTGGCAGCGCTGACGCCAGCCGCCCGCCCTGCGGCGTGAATTTCAGCGCGTTCGTGGCGAGGTTCCAAAACATCTGCTCCAGCCGCGCCGAGTCGCCTCCATGTGCGCAGCGCGCCGCGGCGAGGTCCAGCGTCACCGCGATGCGCTTTCGCCGCGGATTCGCCGCGCATCAGGTTCGCCACGTCCCGCACCACCGAGTGCACGTCGAGGCTGGCGCGCTCCAGCAGCAGTTTCCCCTTCGTGATGCGCGTGAGGTCCAGCAGATCGTCGATGAGCCGCGCCTCCAGCTCGATGTTCCGCCGCAGCAGCGCCAGCTCCTCGCGCAGCTCCGGCGTGAACGCCGGTCCTCCGCAACGCGCCCACCGCATGAGCACCGGCATCAGCGGCGTGCGCAGCTCGTGCGAAAGCATCGCGAGGAATTGATCCTTCGCGCGCGATCCTGCTTCCGCCTTTTCCTTGGCGCGCGCGAGTTCGTCCGTCAGCTCGCGCGCCTCGGTCACGTCGGTGTTCGTGCCAAACCAGCGCTGCACTTTCCCGGCCCGATCCCGGATCGGCATGGCGCGCGAGAGGAACCACCGGAAGCTCCCGTCTTTCCCGCGCAGCGGAAACGTGTCCTCCCACACTTCGCCGCGCTCCAGGTGCTGCCGCCACTTTTCCGTCACCTCCACGATGTGCTCGGGATGGTGCACTTTCTCCCAGCCCCAGCCCTGCATCTCCGCCAGCGTGGTGCCGGTGAAGTCAAACCACCGCTGGTTATACAAAAAATCCAGCCCGCTTCATCCGCCATCCACGCCAGCTGCGGAATGCTGTCGGCCAGGTCGCGAGGGGCCCGAGCTTTCGCGCAGCGCCTTTTCCGTGGCTTTGCGGTCGGTGATGTCGCGCAGCGTCCCGGCGAAAAGCGGCGCGGCCGCGCCCGTGATCGCGGTGATGGAAAGCTCCACCGGAAACTCCGTCCCGTCGGCGCGCAGGGCCGGCAGCCCAGCCGCTTGCCCAGGATTTTCCCCTCGCCCGTCTCGAGGTAGCGGGCCAGACCGCGCCGGGCATCTTCCCGGACCCGCTCCGGGATGAGCACCTCCGCCATCTCGCACCCGAGCACGTCGGCGCGGCGGTGGCCGAAGATGCGCTCCGCCGCGGGATTAAAATCAATGATCCGCCCGCCCTCGTCCATGAGCACGATGCCGTCGAGCGCGGTCTGGAGGATCGCGGCATTCCGCGCCTCGCTCTCGCGCAGCGCCGCCTCGGCCCGCGCGGGTCGCGGGCGGCGAGGCGGGGTGGGAATATCAGCCATGCGCGGCGGCGGACTCTGCCGGAGCCGTGGAGAGACTTGCACCGCGCGCCCCTTTTTAACAGGCGAAAACGCGCCGCCCCGCCGTTATTCCACGGTCACGCTCTTCGCCAGGTTGCGCGGTTTGTCCACGTCGCAGCCGAGGGCGACGGCGATGTGATAGGCGAGCAGTTGCAGCGGGATCGCGGCGAGAATTGGCGAGAGGAAATCGGGCAGTGCGGGATGTAGATCACGTTGTCCGCGACTTTCTCCAGCTTCGTGCTGCCCTCCGTCCCGATGGCGATGACCGGGCCTTTGCGCGCTTTCACTTCCTCGATGTTGCTGCACGTTTTTGTCGAAAACCGAGTCGCTCCGGCGCGATGAAGACGCTCGGCATTTCCGGCGTGATCAGCGCGATGACCCGTGCTTCAATTCCGCGCTCGGGTGGCCGCTCGCGTGGATGTAGGTGATCTCTTTCATCTTCAGCGCGCCTTCCAGCGCCACGGGGTAATTGAACTGCCGCCCGAGGAACATCATCGCTTTCGCCTGCGCAGTATTTTTCCGCGATGGCTTTGATGTGGTCGTTCTATTTCCAGGACCTCGCCGATCTTGTCCGGCAGCGCCTCGATCTCATCGATGATCCGCATCCCTTCGCTGGTGCTTAGATGCCGGATGCGGCCCAAGCAGCAGCCCGAGGAGAGTCATGATCGTGACCTGCGACGTGAACGATTTCGTCGCCGCCACGCCGATTTCCGGCCCGGCGTGCATGTAAACGCCGCCGTCGCTCTCGCGCGCGATGGTGCTGGCCACGTTGTTGCAAATCCCGAGCGTGCGGTGGCCCTTGCGCTGGCTCTCGCGCAACGCCGCCAGCGTGTCCGCCGTCTCGCCGCTCTGGCTGATGCAAAGACGAGCGTGTCCTTCGTCATCGGCATGTTCCGGTAGCGGAATTCGCTGGCGAACTCGACCTCCGTCGGCATGTGCGCGAGCGCTTCGATCACATATTCGCCGACCATCGCCGCGTGGATCGCGGTCCGCAGCCGGTGAGAATGATGCGCTCGACCGCGCGCAATTCCTGCGGCGTCATCTCCAGCCCGCCGAGCTTCGCCGTCGCTTCTTCGCGCGAAAGCCGGCCGCGCATCGCGTCGCGCACGTGTCGCGGCTGCTCGAAGATTTCCTTCAGCATGTAGTGCGGATATCGCCCTTATCACGTCCTTCTCGCTGAACTCGACCTTGCTGACTTCGAAGCCGCTCGCGCCGCCGAGCAGGCTCGTGATTTCAAACTTTCGCGGTCGAGCGCCGCGATGTCGTAGTCCTTCAGGTAAATCGCGTCGCGGGTGTAGGCCACGATGCGCCGACATCGCTCGCGAGGAAATTTTCGCCCTTGCCGATGCCGAGCACGAGCGGGCTGCCGCGCCGGGCGCCGACGAGCAGTCCGGCAAATCCTGTGGATCATCGCGATGCCGTAAGTCCCGACGACCTGTTTCAAAGCCGCGCGCAGCGCCTCAATGAGCCGCCCCTTGGTCGCCTCGCCTTTCGCCGCGTCGTAATGCTTTGCCGATCAAGTGCGCGAGCACCTCCGTGTCCGTCTGGCGCTTGAAAGTGTGCCCGTCGCGCATCAAGCTCATCGCGCAGGGTGTTGTAGTTTTCGATCACGCCGTTGTGCACCATCGCGAGCTTTCCGCTTTTGTCGAAATGCGGATGCGCATTGTGATCCGTCACGCTCCCGTGCGTGGCCCAGCGCGTGTGACAGATGCCGACGCTGCCTTTGATCGGCTCGTTCTCGATCAGCGCCGTGAGATTTGCAATGCGCCCCACGCTCTTGCGGACTTCGATGCCGCCGCCATCCAGCGTGGCGACGCCCGCGGAGTCATAGCCGCGATATTCCAGCCGGCGCAGCCCATCGAGGAGGATGGGAGTCGCGTCTGCTTTGCCGATGTAGCCAACAATGCCGCACATAAGGCGCGGAAAGTGGCAGACTTCCGCGCGCTCGGCAAGGGGGGAGTGGCGGCATCTGGAACGGCAGCTCCCCGGCCGTAATTTTGAGCCCTTCGGCTTCGCTCGGGGTAATACCCCCGGCGTACGGGGTGACGGTCGGGAATACCACCGCCAGCACCAGCCCCATCGCCACGAGCAGCGCCACCGGACCCACCTCACGCAGGCGGAGGGCGAGGACTGCCCCGACGGCGGCCAGGACAAAGATCAGGACGGTCACGATCAGGGTCACGACAGCCGCGGGTTGGCCAACCACCGGGTACCTGTAATCACCGGTCAACCAGATACCGCTCACCTGGCTGAAGGGAAGCGGCCGGACGAGCTGCCCGAGCATGGGGGCGCCTCCGGCGATGAAGTTCGAGGACAGAGAGTTGAACGAGTTCGCGAAGGAGGCTGAGGCCGGTGCCGCCAGAGCAAACACAGCCACCAAGGCCGCCCCGAGAGCGGGGATCAGGCGCCATCGCAGGTCTCTCCACCAGAGGAGGAGCAGGCAGAGCACGGAAACGCCGGCCACCGCTCCGGCGAAGGGCAGACCCGCGGAGTAGTAGCAGTCGAGGACCGCAGCGAGGGGAACGGCCGCCAGCAAGCCGCCCCTGACGTCGACCCCTTCCACGATCACCTGGCGGATGACGGCCAGCGCCGCCATGGAGGTGGCGAACGTACCCAGCTCCTTGATGTTTCCCTGCAGCGCGTACTGATAGGTGAGCGCCGCACCCGTGGCGGCAAACCCCGCAACGGCCGACATGCGGGGCCCAATCAGCCGCCCGGGCAGCGTGGCCAGGGACATCGCCGCGGCGCCGGCCAGACAAGACAGGTATCCCTGGTACACGACCGCCACGTTTGTGCGGAGCAGGCCGCTGAGCGTCGCCAGATGGGCTTGCGTTCCCAGCGGATACGAGCTTCCCAGATAGGCCCGGAGAAACTCAGTGGCGGTGCTCTTCGGCGGATACAGGCCCACGGCGATCGTGCCGTGGGTCTTCATGTACGCGGTGAGCAGGAACTGCGTCGCGGTGTCGTTGACGAAGTTGTAGCCAGACCAGGTCCAGTGCCCGCTGAAGAGCACCGGCGCGATGAACAGGAGATACGCGGCCAGGCCGGCCAACCCCGGCCAGCCCGGGTTCACACGTGACAGGAGCCCACCTCGGGCGAAAATGCCTCCGGCCACGGTGAGCACGAGCAGGAGTACGACCGCCGGCACGTCGCCAGATCCCGTCCAGTAAACGAGCAGGGTGACGACGATCGAGCCGCAAGCGCCCAGCGGCACGAGCAGGGCGTTGGGGAGCCTGGCCCTGAGCCCGCGCTCGATGAGCAGGCCGACGCCGAGGCTGGTCACCACGAATGCGAGCGGCAGCCCCAGTACGGCCATGAGGTTGTCGAGCAGAGTTGGCGCCGGCACTTACGGGGGACTCGATCGTCTCGATAAGCGGCTCACCGTCCGGCGTAAGCTGTCTCGCAGATGCCAGAAGCGCGTGGCCAGCCGCCACACGCGCGTGTCCTGCATCGATTTCAGCAGTCGCACCTCGCCTTCCAGCGCGCCCTCGAGGTAGTCCCGGTCAGCCCGTGTCAGTCCAAGCACGCGTTGAGTCTCATTCAACTCGGCTCGAAGCAACGCCTCTGTGTGTTCCAGACGGTTGCCAATCGCGGCTCGCGCTCCACGCCCCGGATCATCCGGCGCCTCGCGTGACAATGCTGCATCCACTCGGCCCACGAAGGGCTCCCAGTCGATCTGCGCCTTGACAGCTTCGACGCCTCGCTCCCGTAGCTCAGTCAGGCGCGCGTGATCGCGGAGCAGCTCAGTGACCGTCGCCGGCATCTCGTCAAGACTGGAAACCTGGACTGCCCCGCCGGGCTCGTCCAGGCCGAGGCTGTAGGGGTTGCTGCCGAGGACGATCGGCACCGTGCCCATGCCTCGAGCCTCCTGCCCGATCCGAGAGCCTCCCTCCACACGCATGGGATGGATGAGAACGCGGGCCTGGCCCAGTTGCCTCAGGACGTCTTCGTAGGATGAGGAGGGAATCTCGTGATGCGTGACCGCTCCGTCCAGGCGTGAGACCACGGACCGGGCCAGGTCAGCCCAGCGGTTGTGGGCAAACGTCACGACGTCATATTGCTTTGGCGGAGGAGCGGGATACGGGATGGGGCGACCCACTCCGATCGTCTCGCATCCAATACCGATGGCTTCGATCCGTTCGGCCATCCTCGGCGACTCCGTCCAGAGCTCGAACCCCATGGCCTTCATCGCGCGGTGATGCTCCGCCAGAGCGACGCTGTCGATCGCTATCTCGTGCGGGTGCTCGAGGTGCCAATCAGCGAGGAAGGACCAGCCGAAAAGACCGCTGGGTGCCAGCAGGAGAAGGATCGCCCTGGCCTCCGAGAGAGCCACTATGCCAAAGGTCAGTGGGTCATCAAAGCCCTCTGGCATCACCACGACATCACCGCGCTGGGGCCGCCGCGGCTCTTCGGGCAGGCCAGGCATGGCGCCGGCCGCTTCGGCCAGAGCGCTGAGCTCGGCGAAGTCGAACTGTCCCCGGACTTCAACCGTTCTTCCGGTTGTAGCGATGGCCACTGCGAGCTCGTGCAGCGAACGGTGGCCGCCGGACAGGCACGGACCGTTCTTCGCCGGGGGGAGCGCCCAGCTCGGGACGCCGGGCATCAAAACGATGTACCGCGCCCTGTCGGTGCCGATTCGGTGCTCCACAGGTTGGCCAGGCTACATCGAGGCCAGTACGCGCCCCAGCCCCGCGCCCAGCCCCACCCCAGCCTCCCAGCCCAACGCATCCCTCGCCCGAGCGCAATCAAGACAGCTCCGCCGGACCTCGCCGGGACGTTCCGGCGCAAACTCCGGCTCGTCGACCAGTCCCCGATCGCTCACCTCGTTGAGCGCCGTGATGAGATCTAGTACGGAGGTCTCCCGCGCACAGCTCACGTTCACCGGATCGGTGATCGACGAATCTGCCGCCAGCAGGTTCGCGCGAACGACGTCCGACACCTCGACCCAGTCCCGGGTCTGCCGACCGTCCCCATAAATCGTCGGCCGCCGCCCCGTGACGAGACAATCACAGAAGATCGCCACGACCCCACCCTCCAGACGCGGGTCCTGCCGAGGCCCGTAAACATTCGCGTACCTGAGCGACAGGATCGAAAGCCCATGCAGGCGCGTGTACAAACCGCAGTAGCCCTCGGCCGAGTATTTGCCCTGACCGTACGGCGCGAGCGGCCTGATCGGATAGTCCTCGGGAGTGGGAAGAAGCTCGGCCTCGCCGTACAGCCCGCCCCCAGTGGAGCTGTTCACGACCCGCCGAGTGCCGGCAGCACGAGCCGCCTCCAGCACGTTGATCGTCCCGACCACGTTGGTCCTCAGATCATCGACGGGATTGGCCACCGAGCGGCTCACATTGACCCGGGCGGCCAGATGAAAGACGACCTCCGGCCGTGCGGCGGCAAAGGCGGCGTTCACGGCCGCCGCGTCGCGGATGTCGGCGGCGTGCAACCGCGCACCCTGCTTCAGCGCACCCGTGAGGTTTTCCCGGCGGCCACTGCTCAGGTCGTCGAGGACGGTGACCCTGTCACCACGACCGATCAGCGCATCAACCAAATTCGAGCCGATGAAGCCGGCGCCGCCGGTGACAAGACAGTCCATGCGGGCCACAGGTTACGTGCGATAGTCCCTCAGGTGCCTCCCGTCGCCATCACGATCGACACCGAGTTTCCCGATCAACCCGCTGCCGACCCCCTGGGCGCTCTCGCCGACGCTCTCAGTGTCCTCGCCGCTCACCAGGTCACCGCCACCTTCTTCATCGTCGGATCCTGGGCCCGCAGCCATCCCCACGAGGTGACAGCGATCAAGGCGGCCGGACACCACATCGGCAATCACAGCTACGCGCACTGCCCGCTGCCTCGCATGTCCCCGGCGGAGATCGTTGAGGACCTGACCGCCTGTCACGATGTGCTGACCGAGCTCGGGATAGAAACCAGGCCGTGGTTCCGAGCTCCAAAAGGCGAGCTCGGTGACTCCCCGATGGAGGTGGTCGCTGCCGTGAAGGCGGCCGGCTACCGGCACATCCACTGGCATGCCTCGGGCGCCGACTGGCAACCCGGAGCCACGGGCAACGAGGTCGCCGCGACGATCCTCGGCGCCGTGCATCGACGCTGGCCGCGGCCGGCCATCGTGCTTCTGCACTCGTGGCCTGACTGCACCGGCGACGCCCTTGAGCTCGTCCTGGAGGGGCTTCAGGCGGACGGGGCCGAGTTCCTCACGGTCGACCGTCTCGGCTGGCGTCGTGCCGTCGCCGGCCGGCTGCGTGAGGCGACGACGAGCCGCCAAGAAGACTGAATCGGGCACGCAGGTTCGCCGAGCGCAAACATGGCGGCCGGGCCCGCGCCGCGGAGCGGCACGGACACCGGCCGCAGGACGGCCCTGGTAGGGCTGGGGCCGTCCCCAAGCCCGCGAGAAGGGGGCGATGCTCGCGGGCCGCTTGACGTCCTTGTCGAAGGCCAAGAATAGCGCTCGGCAAGCTCTCGAACAGCGGTTTTGGCCCTCGACGGCTAATTTAGTCCCAACGGCGTAACTAAAGAGCGCTTTCGCCGTTTCCGATTCATAGCGTTGGGTGGCTGCGAGATCGGCAGCCGTTTTGCGCTGTCGCCCATGGAAAGCCATTCATCAGAAGCCATGCGTCCCGAAAGCTCAGTCCAGCTGCGCCTCAGCGCAGTCACGTCGCCGCCTACCGTCGATGTGCTCGGCGTGCGCTTGGCGCTGACCGACTATGACGAGATGCTCGACTGGATCGACGCCATGATCACCAGTCGGGCCCGCGGTTATCTATGCGCGTGCAACGTGCACACGGTCATGGCCTCACGTGAGGATCCGGAGCTGCGGTCCGCGCTCGAGGCGGCCTCCATCAACGTTCCCGACGGTCAGCCTCTCGTCTGGGCGATGAACGCCCTCGGGCATTCTCTTCCCGGCCGGGTGTACGGCCCGGAGCTCATGTCCCGGGCGTGCGAGCGAGCGGTCGATGCCGGACACCGCTTCTATCTCTACGGCGGCCGGAACCAGGGCGCTCTCGTGCAGCTGGCCCTCAACCTGCGCCGGCGTTTCCCGGGAGTCAGGATCGTGGGTGGCTATTCGCCGCCGCACCGGCCGCTCACGGCGGAGGAAGAGTCCGCGATCATCAACGAGATCAACCAGTCACGCGCGGATGTGGTGTGGGCTGGGATCGGCGTGCCGAAGCAGGAAAAGTGGATGGCCCGGATGCGCCCGCAGCTCCGGACCCCCGTGCTCGTCGGAGTCGGGGCAGCGTTCGATTTCCATGCCGGGCTGGTTCCCCAGGCGCCGAGCTGGATCCAGGAGTCCGGCCTCGAATGGGCCTACCGGCTGGCCCATGAGCCTCGCCGGCTGTGGAAGCGCTACGTCCGCTACAACCCGAGGTTCGTCGCCGCGTTCGGGGCCCAGCTGGCGGCTGGCCGGCGCCGCGGCTCCGCCGGCCGCTGAGCCTGGGCCAGCCACAATGTCGGGCGTGCCGGCCACGCCCAGCGCCTCAATTGTCATCCCCACGGTCGGCCGTCCCGAATATCTGGAGGTGACCCTCAGCTCCGTGATGCCCCAGGCCGGCGCCGCCGGTGCCGAGGTGGTGGTGGTCAACGACGGCGCCGATCCGGCCACGGAGCACATCGCCCGCGCTCACGAGACACGGGTCGTGACGCTGGCCGAACGCCGAGGGGTCAACGGCGCCCGGAATGCCGGCATCCGAGCCACGAGCAGCGACCTCGTGATCCTGCTCGACGACGACGTCGAGGTCTCGCCGGGCTGGCTCGAGGCGATGCTCAAAGGCGCCCGGGACAACCCGCAGCACGAGGTCCTGGGCGGCCCGATCCGGGGTCGGCTCGAGGGTGGCCCCCGGGGATGCGGCCGTGAGCCGCCGCCGATCTCCACCTACGACTTCGGGCCCCTCGACCGTGACGTCCCCTTCATGTTCGGCGGCAACACGGCCTTCCGCAAGAGCGTTTTTGATCGCATCGGCTATTTCCAGGACGAGCTCTCCGGGCGAGGCGACGAAGAGGAGTGGATGCTTCGCTACACCAGGGCCGGGGGCCGGCTTCGCTATCTGGCCGGCGCCGTGATGGAACACCGCCGAGCCGCCGCCGATGCCCGCCTCAGCGCCCTGACCCGCTCCGCCTACAGCCAGGGAAGGGAAGCCCGGCGCCACGACACCAGGGTGGGGGCTCCTCGCCCCGTCAAGACCGAGCTGCGGATCCTCGCCGGGTGCATGTGGCATACGGCGCGGCGCCGATGTGCCTACGGAATCGTGATGGGCGCTAAGACCGCCGGGAGCCTTCGGGAGGCACTCGCGGAGCGCCGATCATGACCGAGCCCATGGCCCCCGATGATTTTCTCTCCGGTGTCAGCGGGCAGATCTTCGGGATCCGCGCCACGAGCCGGGCGGTGCTCGCCGACCTCCTGACCGACGCCCGGGCGCAGGCCGGCGCGCGTCCCTGGCGGCTACGTCGCGCCGCCCGCGCCCGTCCGCCGCGGCGGGTGCTCGTGCTGGCCATCGAGCGGGCCGGCGAGGAGAACCTCCTCGCCGCTGCGCACGCGGAACTCCTGCGCTCTCATCACACCGTCACCTTCGATTCCACCGACACCGGCGGCCGGGGGAAGTTCCAGAACCTGAATCTCCTGCTGGCCCGGCACAACCTGGCCGACTACGACTGGGTGCTCATCCTCGACGACGACGTGCTCCTGCCCCAGGGCTTTCTCGATGTCTTCCTCTTCCTGACCGAGCGCTTCGACCTCCAGCTGGCGCAGCCCGCCCACCGGGCTCGGTCTCACGCCGCGTGGCCGCTGACTCGGCGCCGCCCGGGGAGCGTCGTCAGAGAGACGGGATACGTCGAGATCGGACCCGTTGTGGCCATGCAGGCGGTCACCTTCGACGTCCTCTTTCCCTTTCCGGAGCTGCGCGCGGGGTGGGGACTCGACGCCCACTGGGCCGCCCTGGCCCAAGCCCATGGATGGCGACTCGGGATCGTCGATGCGACGCCGATCCGTCACCAGCTGCGCCGGATCGCCAGCTTCTACAACCGCGACGAGGCGGTCGCCGAAGGTCGTCGGTTCCTCGCCGACCGGCCCTACGTGAAGGCCTCGGACTCGCAACGGACGCTCGCCACCCACCGGTCCTGGACTTGAAGGTCCTGATCGTCGCCGAGTATTACCCGCGCACAGGTGATCAGGTGCTCGGGGTGTGGGCGCACCGCCAGGCACTGGCTGCTCAGGCCGCCGGAGCCGAGGTCCGGGTGCTGGCGCTCCACCGTCCCATCCCGCCGCTGAACGCGCTGCGCACAGGGGATCTCCGTGCGGCATTGGCGCCGATCCGGCAACCCGCGACGGCCGAGCTCGACGGCGTGAGGGTGCGGTACGTTCGTTACCTCTCCCCTCCCCGGCCCGTGAGCTACGGATCCTGGGGCGTTTGGGCTGCCCCGGTGCTGGCCCGCGCGCTGCGCCGCATCCGCCGCGGCTTCCCCTTCGAGCTTGTGCACGCCCACTATGCGGTGCCGGCCGGCGATGCCGTGCGCCGCGTGGCCCGGCGGGTACCGCTCGTCGTCTCGGTGCACGGCCATGACGTCCAGGGACCCGGAGCCGGTGGCCGCAATGTCCGAGCGACGCTGGAGCGAGCGAATCTGGTCCTCGCCAATAGCGAGGGGACGGCCAGGCGCTGCTCGGCTCTCGGCGCCAACGCCACACGTGTCGTGCACCTGGGCACCGACCTGCCCGCAAACCCCCCGCCCCGGCCGCACCGCCCGGTGCTCGTATCGGTGGCCCACCTGGCGGCGCGAAAGCGCCACGCCGACGTGATCTCGGCCCTCTCGCTGCTCCGGGGCCGCCATCCTGGCCTGCGCTACGTGATCGTCGGGGAGGGGCCGGAGCGAGAGCGTCTTCGGGAGCAGGCGCATTCGCTCCTCGTCGAGGACCTGGTGGAGTTCCGCGGGCAGCTCGACCCACCGCACGCTCTGGCTGCGGCCTGGGGATCGAGTCTGTTCGTGCTTCCGAGCGTCGACGAGGCGTTCGGCGTGGCCTACATCGAGGCGATGGCCGGCGGCGTGCCCGCGCTCGGCTGCCAAGGCGAGGACGGACCGGAGGAGATCGCGGCGGCCGGAGGCGGCATGGTGCTCGTCCCACCACGCGATCCGGCGGCGCTGGCGGTCGAGATCGAGTCCCTGCTGCGGCAACCCGAGCGCCTCGACGTTCTCGGCCACCAGGCGCGGGAGACAGTGTCGCGGGAGTTCACCTGGGAGAAGTGCGGACGTGACACGGTGGCGGCCTATCGGGCCGTCCTGGACGCCTGATCCGGGCGACAGAGAAACATCTGATCTGAGGGCTGAATCCGGCAGCGCCTGGCCAGCGCCTCACCGAACTCCTCGTTGGGGACGATTCGCTCGACGCCGAACCCGGCGGCGGCCAGCCGCTCGGAAAGGTCGAGCGCGTAGAACCGGACGTGGTCGGCTTGGCCGAAGGCGAGACGGCGATCCTCAGGGTCGGTGAGCGACGGGTCTTCGTAGGTGCGCTGAGCACTGAGGTCAAGCGGGACCATAACCAGACACCACCCGCCGGGTGCGGTGACTCGCCGGAGCTCTCGCACCGCCGCAAGGTCGTCCGGGACGTGCTCGAGCACGTGCGAGCAGATGACCGCATCGAAGCTCGCGTCGGGGAGGGCCAACTCGGTGATGTCGAGGCGCAGATCGACGCCGGGCTGCCAGAGGTCTGCCGTCACATATCGGAGGCGGCTGATTTGCTGAAGGTGCCGACGTAGCGCCCACTCCGGCGCAAAGTGCAGCAGCGAGCGAGCCTCGCCGAGGAGCTCGGGCCGGCGCTCGTAGAGAAGCCACTGGGCCCGGTGGCGCTCGTGCGAGCCGCAGCGCCAGCACAGGACGTCGAGACGACCGTCGTCGGGCTTGAAGTCGGCGAACTGATGCCCGCACAGAGGACACAGAACCGCGTCCCCGCGGTGACGCACCATCTGCACGCGCCGGTTGACAGCGCGCGCGACTCGCGAGGCGATCGGCATCCTAGGCGCGCCGGGCCAGCTTGCGTCTCCGCCGTCGGATCTCGCCCATCACGACAGCACCGAAGGGGCGGCTCGTGGTCAGCTCATAGCGACGCTCGGCTCCGGGGAGCTTCTGGGCCCAGCCCCACCACTGGTCCTCACGGCGAAAGCGGGAAAACGACGGGTGCGGCTTGACGATCAGCTCGAACACCGCCGCCAGGTGGGGCTCGGTGCGCTCGCTTTCGGACAGCGCTCCCAGCGGGTGACCGTCGCCACTGGGAAGGATCCATGGATTGTCCTCGTAGGTCCATTCGAGGTCATCCATGAGCAACCAGCCGCCGGGGCGCAGGAGCTTCTCGATCAGGACCACGGCGAGGCCGTCGACGTTGAAGTTCTTGGCCCCGTCCAGGTAGCAGAAGTCGAACCGCGGGGTGGTGTTCCCCGCCTCGTCGCTGGCCGCTTCGATCTGCTGTTTGAGGAACCAGTTGTAGGAGCTGTGCTCCCGCACGATCTGCACCCGGTGGGCCAGCCCCGCGTTCTCCAGGACCACCTCGGGAGACGGGTCGTAGGCGGCGCCGGCGTGGTCGACGGTGATGAGATGTCCTTCGCCGTTGGCCTCGAGTGCCGCGGCCATGTACGCGGCCGAGACGCCGTGCGCGGTTCCGAGCTCGAGCACCGCCTGGGGCTTCGTGTCCCGGATGTGGTCGTAGACCCGCCGGCCGAGCTCCGGCGCCATGAAGGGAATGCCGGCCACCCGGGCGGCGACGTCCTCGAAGCGCATCGGCGGATCTTGACAGCCTCCTACACTCCCGCCCGCTGATGGGCTCAGAGCCATACCAGCCGGGGAATCTCCTGGACCGAGTTAGCCGGCAAGCGACGCTCGAGACCTACTACCGCCACATGCTCGAGCGCGAGCAGACGATCGCCGCCCGCCACCTGGGGTTGAGCCGCGGCGACGTCCTCTCGGTCGGTTGCGGCTGGCATCCGGGACGGCACCTCTTCCCGGCTCCGCAGTACCGGCTCGTGGGCGCGGATGCCGATCCGGACAAGGTGGCCGGTGTGCTGGAGTCCGAGCGTGCCGACGACGCGCTCGTCGGCTACGCGGGCCGGCTTGACCTCCCGGCGGCGTCGTTCGATGTCGTCCTCTACCGCCTCGTCCTGCACCACCTCGTCTTCCAGGGGCCGCTTGAGCCGGTGTTCACCGAGGCAGCTCGCCTGCTCCGGCCCGGCGGCGCGCTGATCGCGGTCGAGCCCGGACTCTGGCATCCGGTGGGGGCGGCGCTGGCCGCGGCGAACAAGCTCCGCGTGGCCACGGCAATCCACGGGACCCCCGACGACATTCCGCTGTCTCCGCGGTACCTGGAGGCCCAGGCCCGGGCGGCGGGGCTGGAGCCTGAGCTGCACGCCGTCACTTACGGGTGGCGCCGGCTTCCCCCACCCCTCCAGGTGGCGCTGCGCCCCTTCGATGCGCTGGGTTCCCGGCCCCGCGCGGCCCTCTTTGGCCACACGCTGATGCTGCTGGCGCATAAGCCCCGTTGCTAGCCTCGGCGCCACTGTGTCGTCCGTAGTCACTGCGCCCGGGGGGGCCTCCTCGCGGCCCGGCCGGACGACGCGCCCAACGGCGGGTGAGCGGAGACCGAGGGGTGAGCTGGCGGCCGGAGGGGTGGGGGCAGCGGCGCTCTGCCTGGTCGCCTTCCTCGCGTCGGGGGGCGTCGACCTCGCCCCCAACACATGGGTCGAGGTGGGTCTGATCGTCCTGGCCGCTGGAACTGCTGTCGCGCTGGCCCTCCGGGGTGCCCGCGGCCCGGGGTGGGGTGGCATGGCGCTCCTCCTGTTCGCTGCTCTGGCCGCGCTGACCTACGCCTCGATCGCCTGGTCGGTGCAACCGGCCAATTCGTGGCTCGAGGCCAACCGCACGCTCTCCTACCTGGCTGCCTTCGCCACCGCCCTCATGCTGGCCCGGCTGGCTCCGGAGCGCTGGCGTTCGCTCGTCGGGGCGGTCGCCACCGCGACGGCGGTCGTGTGCGGCTACTCGCTCTTGGTCAAGGTGTTTCCCGGCACGTTCGACGCCACGGACCGGTTAGGCCGCCTCCAGGCGCCATTCGGCTACTGGAACGCCGTCGGCCTGATGGGCGCGCTCGGGATCCCACCCTGCCTGTGGGCCGGCGCCCGCCGCGAGGCTCGGCTCCTCCTGCGGGCCCTGGCCGTCCCGGCCGTGGCGATCCTCGCCACGGCCGTGGTTCTGGCCTACAGCCGGGGAGCGATCGTGGTCGCGATCGTCGGTCTCGCGGTCTGGTTCGGTCTGGCTCCGCTGCGTCTTCGCTCGGCGCTGATTCTGGCTCTGGGGCTGGCCGCCGGCACCGTCATCTCGGCCTGGGGACTGGCCAGCCGCGGAATCTCCGCCGACGGCGTGTCGCTCGCTACGCGGTCCAGCGCCGGTCACACGTTCGGAATCGTGATCGTCGTCGTCCTCGTCCTCAGTGCGGCGGCCGGCGTAGGGGCGATCCGGCTTCTCGACCGGGTCACGCTCACCGACCGCGCGCGGCGGAGCGTGACGACTGGGCTGGTGGTCCTCGTAGCTCTCCTCCCCATTGCGGGGGTCGGCGCCCTGGCGGCGTCGCACCGCGGCCTGACCGGCGAGGTATCACACATCTGGAGCAGCCTGACCAACCCCAACGGGATCGTCAACGACCAGCCCGGGCGGCTGGTCGATCTCTCCAACAGCCGGCCTCACTACTGGAGCCTGGCCATCACCCTGGGCGAGCACCACCTGCTCGCCGGCGTCGGCGCCCTGGGGTTTGCCACCGCGCAGCCCAGCTCCTCGAGCCCGATCTGGAACGCCCAGCACGCGCACGCCGTGCACGCCCACGGTTACCTGGCCGAGACCTTCGCCGACTTCGGGCTGATCGGGCTCGTCCTGAGCCTCGCGCTGCTCGGGGCCTGGTGCCTGGCCGGCGCTCGGACGCTTGAGCTGACATGGCCCCGCCGGGCCTCGGCAGAGCGCGCGCCCCCGGACCCCGCCTGGGAGTCCGAACGCGCCGGCCTCGTCGCCCTGCTGGCGGTCCTGGTCACGTTCGGGGTGCACTCGCTGATCGACTGGACCTGGTTCATTCCCGGTAACGCGGTGCCGGCGCTCGCGTGCGCCGGCTGGCTGGCGGGGCGGGGGCCGGTGTCGGAACGTGTGGGGCGCCTGGCCCGCGGTCGGCGGCTTGTCCGGGCCCCCGCCGCGGCCATCGCGCTCGTCTGCACGCTCCTGGTCACGCTGGTCGCCGTCTGGGTGGTCGTCCAGCCGCTGCGCTCCTCCGACGCCGACTCCGCCGCCGAGACCGCGGCCTACAACGGGAATGGGGTCCTGGCGCTGAGCGACGCCAGGAGCGCGGCGGCCGAGAACCCGGTCTCGGTCGACCCGCTCTTCCTCCTTTCGGTCATCTACGCCCACATGGGGAACCGAGCCTCAGCCCGCAACGAGCTGGTCCAGGCGACATCTCTCCAGCCTCGGAATCCCGCCACCTGGCAAGAGCTCGGCTGCTACGACTACGCCCAGCACGACCCGCAGGCGACGAGCGAGTTCCGGCGCCTCCTGAAACTACAGCCGGCCGACTCCCAGTCTCAGAGCAATCCCGCAGCCTTCTGTGTCGACGCTCTGACCTGAGGACCTTCAGCCCCGGGTTGCTGCCAGCTCTGACACCAGGCCGGCCGGGACGGCGTGCTCATGATCGAGCAGCGCCTGCGGCAGGGGTCCATGGCCGCTGGCCGCGCACACCTCGCTGAGCATCCGCTCGTACTGATTGGTGATGAGCTCCCAGGAGTAGCTGCGCGCGCGAACGAGGGCCTGGCCGCGGTAGCGCTCGACGAGCTCCGGGTCGGCCAGGAGGCGCTCGAGGTTGCGGAAGAGATCGTCGACTCCGGCCGCGCCGGAGAAGTAGATGCCGGCGTCCCCGACCGTCTCGACATTCGGTGGATGGTCGTTGACGAGCACGCAGTTACCCGCGACCATGGCCTCGAGGATCACCGGATGGGTGCCCCCGACCTCGGTGGGGGCGCAGAAGAGATAGGCGTGCTTCTGGAGCTCCCAGTAGCCCTGGCCGAACACGTAGCCCGGGAAGACGACGCGGGGGTCAGCCGAGCGCCACACCTGCTGGATGTACTCATTTGCGTAAGGCGCTCCGCCGACGATCACGAGCTTCATCCCACGGGCGCGCGCGGCATCGATGCGGCTGAACGCCTCCACGAGCAGGTGCGGATTGTTCTCCGGCTCGAGGCGCCCGACGAAGAGCACGTACTTGCGGGGCTCGAGCCCCAATCGCTCGAGCGTCTGGGTCCCGCCGTGACCCGGATCCTCGACGCCGTAGGGGACGACGCCGATCCGGGTGCCGTACCGGCGCTCGAACACATCAGCCACCTCATGGCTGTCGGTCAGGGCCAGATCGGCCCACCGCGGTGCCCGGCTCTCGGCGAAGCGCAGATACGTCTTGGCCAGCGCGGGCCACTTGCGCCGGTCGGAGTCGAGCCCGTCGATGTTGATCACACTCGGGATCCCAGCCCGGCGGGTGATCAGGCAGAGCGGCGAATTGCCCGCGATGAAGAACAGCGCCACATCCGGCCGGGTGATCCGCGCGGCGTGCAGGGCGGAGCGGAGGGTGTGGACGAAAGTGTCGAGGTACTTGTTCTGGATCGTGCGCAGATGCACCAGCGAGGCGCCCTTGTAGTGGTCAAGGCTGCGGTCGACCACGTGGGGGCGGCAGTAGACGACCACCTCGTGGCCCCGGTCGACGAGCCGGGAGGCCAGCTGCTCGGCGGCCGTCTCGAACCCGCTGTAGGAGGCGGGGATCCCCCTTGTGCCCAAAATCGCAATCTTCATCGGTGCCTCAGCCGGAGAGAGTAGGACGTCTCGCCGCGGATGCCGCAGCTACGCCATAGGCCTCCAGATGGGCCCGGGCACAGGCCGCCCAGGAGAAGCCCGACGCCTGGCCGCGGCCATGGACGGCCAAGCGCTCCCGCAGCCGGGGCTGGGCGGCCAGCTGGAGCATCGCCGTCGTGAAGGCGCGCGGGTCACAGGGATCGGCGTAGATAGCGGCCCCGCCGCAGATCTCTCGCAGCGCGGGAATCGCCGAGGCGAGGACGGGGACCCCGAGGCTCAACGCCTCGAGCGCGGTCATCCCGAAGCCCTCGTGGAGACTCGGGTGGATGAGCGCCACCGCGCCGGCATAGAGCTCGGCCAGACGCTCGCGGCTGGGGCGCGGCTCCGTCCTCACGCCCTCGCCGAGGCCTTCGGCGGCGCCGGCCAGGACAAGGTCGAAGGGACGCTCGGCGCGCTCTCGGTAGCCCGCGTAGGCGGCCAGCAGCACGGGGAGGTTCTTGCGCGGTTCGTCGTCGCCGACGTAGAGGAAGTGCCGAGGACGACGCTCCAGTTCCGGCACCTCCTGCCCCGGGCCGAGCAGCGCCACGACTATCCGCTCAGGCTCGACCCGCCACAGCACTCGCACGTCGAGGGCCGTCGCTTCGCTCACGCACACGACCGCTTCGGCCGCCAGGGCAGCGCCGCGGTGGGAGATCTGTGTGTAGCGCCGGAACCGGCGATCGAAGTGCTGCGGGAGCCGTTGGAAGGCGAGATCGTGAACCGTCACTACCTGCGGCAGCGAGGTCCAGCGTGAAAAGGCCGGCAGGGGATGGTGAATGATGTCGGCGCGGGACCGTCGGGCCAGCCGAGGCAGCTGGACGGCGCTCCACCACCGATCGGTGATCAGGTTCCTGACGCTTCCGGCACCCCCACCGGCCGGAGCCCGGCGCCTTGGGTTGACCACCGCCTCGACCTCCACGTCGTCGAGCCTCCCCATGGCGTCGATGATCTGCTCGATGTAGATCCCGGTGCCTGAGAACGGCGCCCGCTGCGCGTACGTGGCGTCGAACAGGACCCGCATCAGCGCACCGCCCGGGCCAGGAGGAGACGCCGGAGCAAGGGAGGGCCCACCGTCCGCACCGAAATTTCGGTGAAGGCGAACTCCTCCAACAGCCCGCGCAGGGAGCGGCGCGTATATAGGTGAAGGTGGTCTCCCAGCGGTTCGGAGAAGGGCTCAACCCCCTTGAGAGCCAGCCGCAGGCGCCCGTGGGAGGGCGTCGTCAACAGCAGGCGGCCGCCAGGGACGAGCACGCGCCGCACCTCCGAGAGCCAGCGCGCCGTGTCAGCCACGTGCTCGATCACCTCGCTGGCCCAGACGAGCTCGAAGGAGTTGTCCTGGAAGGGCAACGGACCTTCGAAGGGGACGAGGCGGAAGTCAAGCCCCGGATGCCCAGCCTGGGCGCGGGCTACCGCGGCCTCGGCCACCTCGGCGCCGACCGGCTTCGCCCCGGCCTCGGCCAGGGCGGCCGTGAACCGGCCCTCTCCCGATCCCAGATCGAGCACCCGCTCGCCCGGCCGGGCCTCGCCGAGCAGGAAGGCGCGACGCAGTTCCTCGTCCGGCGCCGCCAGATCTGGCGGCAGCCGTTGCCAGAGCTCCTCGTAGTAGTCACGCACGCCGCGACCGTACCGTCCGGGCGCAGGTCATACGCTCAAGCGGTGGAGGTCTGCGCCGTGATTGTCACCCGTGATCGGCGGGCCATGCTCGCCGGGGCGCTGGCCGCGCTGCGCGCGCAGACCCGGTCGCCGGATCGGATCCTCGTGGTCGACAACGCCAGCACGGACGGGACGCTGGCCATGTTGCACCGGGATCATCCCGACGTCGACGTGGTCTCCCTGCCGTCGAATCAGGGCGGCGCGGGAGGGTTTCACGAGGGCCTCCGGGCTGCCCGATCCGCTGACTGGGTCTGGGTCATGGATGACGACACGGCTCCCGCCCCCTCCTGCCTGGAGGCGCTGCTGCGTGCGGCCGACCTGGTGCCCGGGCCGCCGGCCCTCCTCTCGAGCAAGGTCGTCTGGACCGATGGGCGACTACACCCGATGAACACCCCCCAGCTCGAGCGTGAGCGCACGGAGGCGATGATCGGCGCGGGTGAGATCGGCCTGGTCCCGCTGCGAGCGGCGACGTTCGTTTCGCTGCTCATCCGCGGCTCGGCGATCGAGGCCCACGGCCTCCCTCTGCGCGACTATTTCCTCTGGAGTGATGACATCGAATACACGGCTCGCATCCTGCGCTCAGAGCCCGGCTACCTCGTACCCACGAGCGTGGCGGTGCATAGGACCGAAAGGCCCTACACCGCGGTCAGTGCGGCCGGAGAGCGCTTCTACTTCCATGTGCGCAACACGCTCTACATGCTCCGCGGCCCCGCCTGGGCCCGGCACGAGAAGCCGAACCTGGTCTTCGGGCTGTTGGCCAGCATCGCAGCCTATGTCCGGGTCAACCGGTTCGCCCCGGGAGCCTTGGCGGTCATCGCCCGCGGCCTGCGCGACGGGTTGAGGTGGCGGATTCCCCGAGCCGGCGAGTGAGGAGAAACCCCTCCCGGAGCTTCTCCCGAGGCGTCCAGGCACGGCCGCCGAGCGATCGCACCCGGGAGACGAGATCGGCCTGCTCCAGCGGGCGGCGCCGGGTCACGACACTTTCCGGAACCAGATAGCCGAGCTCGGACGGGTCCCGCAGGATGCGCGCCGAGAGCTCGATCATCTCCCATCCCGGATCAGAACGGACTGGACCTACGCGGGGTATGTCTCGTCGCCTGATCAGCACTGACCCACTTCCAGCGGCTCGGAGCTGGATGAGGTGGTGCTCGGCGGCGGCGACCGAGAGGTGGGTGGCGTAGATCACGTGCCTGGGCAGCGAGCCGGGATCGAGGCCGCCGCCCGGTCCCAGAACCTTGCTGGAAAGAAGCGCCCGCGCCGGACTGCCGGCTGTCTCAATGAGCAGCGCCTCGAGCGCCTCCGGCGCGGGCACGGCACCGCCATCGAGCAGCCATACCCATTCCGCATCGACTGACTGCGCGGCGGCCACCGCCGGCCGCAGGCCAACCGGATCCGTGGTCACCGTGCCGGGCGGGCAGCTCTGCTGCTCTACGGCGGCCACGACCTCACGCGCCACCGGATCCTCCGGCGCGCCGTAGACGATTGCGCACACCCCACCGTGACTCATGGCGCCACGGTAGTCGAGACGGTTCCGGTTCACTTGTGCCATGCGCATCCTGCACGTCGGCTTCGGCTTCCGGCCCTGGATCGTCAACGGCCTGGTCATCTACAGCGAGGCCGTGATGGAGGGGCAGGTCCGCGCCGGCCACAGCGTGGGCTACTTCTTCCCCGCGCGCCAGCTCCCGCTCCTTCGCCGCCCCTTCCTGCACCGCTGGCGGCGCGGGGGGGTTCAGATGTACGAATGGGTCAACTCGACGCTGGTCGTTGGTCGCCACCGCGGGACCGCTGACCCTGAGGGTGAACTGGGCGAGCCCCACGCCGAAGCCACCTTTCGCCGAGTCCTGAATGAGTTCCGGCCAGATCTCGTGCACATCCACGATCTGGGCGGTCTCCCCTCGTCGCTGCTCGAGGTGACGCGATCAGCGGGGGTGGCGACCGTCATGACCATCCACGACTACCACCCGCTGTGTCCCACCGTGAAGCTCTACGACGCCTACGACCAGATCTGCCTGCGTACCGATCCGGGCGAGATGTGCGCGGTCTGCTGCGCCGGTGCTCCGCGGGACAACACGGTCGAGCGTGCCTTCACCCTCTGGTACGCCCGGCAGCAAATTCGTGCCCGGATCCCCCGGCTTGACTCGGTGCTGCGAAGCGGCTGGGGCCGGCACGTGAGCCGGGCCGGCGCCGGGCTCATGGATCAGATTGGGGCCTCGGCCGGTGCCCCCGGCCCGGAGGCCCGCATTCGGTCCCCCCAAGCGCCGGCCGCCGCCTACCAGCGGCGCCGGGATGTCAACCTCGAGCGCCTGAACGGCCTCGACGCGCTCATCGCCAGCTCTGAGCGGTCGGCTGAGATCTATCGAGAGCTCGGCGTGGACCAGGCGCCGATCGTGCACGCGCCGGTCAACCCCCCGCACATCGAGCGGCTGCGGCCGCGCAACCCCGGGGCGCCAGAAGCGCCTCTACGCTTCGCCGCGCTCAACGCCGGGAGCAGCACCCAGAAGGGCGCGGACCTGCTCGCCGAGACGGTGAGCGAGCTGTCCCGGCGTGGGCTCGATGACCGCTACCGGCTGCTCGTCTTCGGTGCCGTCGCCCCCCATGTCGAGCCGGCCCTGCTCGCCCACCCGTCCGTCGAGCTGCGCGGCCACTACCGCACCGAGGAGCTTGACGGTCTGCTCGCGGAGGTCGATGTCGGGCTCGTCCCGTCGGTCTGGGAGGAGGTCTACGGCTTCGCCGCGCTTGAGTTCCTGGCCAAGGGCATTCCCGTGATCGGAAACGCGGTGGGCGCTCTGCCGGAGCACGTGCGCCCGGACGAGACGGGCTGGCTGAACCGGTCCTCCTCGGCCGCCGAGCTGGCCGAGCTGATGGCGACGGCGATCGAGCACCCGGGGGAGGTACAGCGCCTCAGCCGGTCCGTGCTGGCGCGGAGGGAAGAGCTGATCGAGCCCTTCGAGGTCGGGCTGGAGCGGCTGATGAAGGCGTACACCCGCGTCCTGGCCCCCGCCGGCCGGGGCTAGACTGCCCGCGGGTGGCCGAGATGGAGCAGTTCTGGGACGCCAGGGCGCGTGAGGACGCGTTCTATTTCGTCGACAGCCGCCTGCGCTACAACGCGCCAGACGAGGAGGCGTTCTGGGCCGGCGGAGAGGCGGCCCTGGCGGCGCTCCTGGCCGGCCTCGAAGTGACCATCCCGCCCGGGAAGGTGGTCCTCGACATCGGCTGCGGCCTCGGGCGCCTAACCCGGCCCCTGGCCCGTGAGGCCGAGCGGGTGATCGCCCTTGACATCTCCGCCGAGATGCTCGATCGGGCCCGAGCGCTCAACCCGGACCTCGAAAACGTGGACTGGGTGCACGGTGACGGTGTCTCCCTGCAGCCCGTGCCCGATTCGAGCGTCGACGTCTGCGTCTCCCATGTCGTCTTTCGCCACATCCCGGACCCGGCCATCACCCTCGGCTACATCCGGGACATGGGCCGGGTGCTCAGGCCGGGGGGGTTTGCCGCCTTCGAGCTTTCCAACGATCCCGAGCCCCATCGCGGGCGCCGACGCGCCGGCCCGGCCCGCTTGGCGGCGCTCCTCCGGCGGGCTCCGAGTGGGCAGGACCACGAAGCGTGGCTGGGCTCCTACGTCGAGCTCGACGCCCTCAGAGCAGATGCCGCTGCGGCTGGGATGACCATCGAGCGAACGGCCGGCGAGGCGACCGAGTACTGCGGCGTGCTTCTGCCGCCGCCGCCCGTGAGCCTGGTGCTCATGAGCTTGACCGACGAGCTTCTCGAGGAGGTCATGCGAGACTCGCACCGTTACGTGCCCGGAATCGAGCCTCACCAGGGCGCCTTGAACGACACCTCGCCGAGCCTGCGCAGGGGATTGCTCCGAGGGGTTCATCGCAGCCGTGACCTGATCGAGCGGGCCGCCGCGCGCGCCGGGTTCACCCGCCGCCATCGGGATCCAGTGCTCGGCGCACCGCGGCTAGCTCGAGCGCATCCTCGCGCTCCGAGGACGAGTTGGAGAGCACCTCGCGCCCTGCTCGGGCGACGAGGCCTCCCGGCGGGCGGGATGCCGGATCGTGCTCAAGCTCCGGGTGCTCGGCCCGTACCACGCACCGCTCCGCCGTGACTCCGGATCGGTTCCGCGCCATGCAGAGCCAGCTCGACGCGCGACTCCGGCGTGAGGCGGCGACATTCGAGGTATCACGACCCCTCGGTTCTCGCCCGCTCTCGAGGTACCGAGATCGCCGCCCGAGAGCCAGGCGGGCTGGTTCGCTGCATGGACGCTCGGTCGACACGTCAGCGTCTACTTGCTCGACCAGTACAGCTACGAGTCGAACGGGAGCCGGCGCTCCGGCGCAGCCGGGCGACGTGGTGCTCGACGTCGGGCGGGTGCTCGGGGCGACACGCGCTCACGTCTGCCCGTCGCGGTCGGCGCCGGAGGGTCGGGTCTAAACGTTCGAGTTCGATCCCGCCAGCCTCGAGATCATGCGAGTCAACCTGGCCCTCAACCCCCAGTTGGCCACGCGCATCGAGTCTGAAAAGGCCGTCCTCCTGGCATCAGACGCGGCGAACACCGTCAGTCGTCGTTCACCCCGGGCGGCGGGACGACCGCGCCGCCCGCGCCGCCGCGACGGCGCTGCCGGCCGAGACGATCACACTCGACGACTACGTCGCGGCAGCGCCGGACTCGGCGCGGATCGACTTCGTGCAGCTGACGTGGAGGGAGCGGGTTCCAGGCCCCGCGCGGCGCCCACAACCAGGCGCACGTCAGCACCCGGGCTTACCGTCGCCCCGCTACCACGGCGACGAGAACCTGGTCGGATTCCGCAACCGATGGCGCCGCGGTCCGGCCTACCGCGTAGCTTCGTCAAGCAGCCTCAGTTCGCCGCTGGAGCGAGCGAGTCGGTCCGGTTTCGCTGGCCGGAGGGCACCCGGACGGCCGCTGGGCAGGAGCCGCACGTATGCCGGGCGCAGCCGGTCCCAGCTGAAGCTCTCGTAGGCGAAGCGATGACGCTCCCGCGCGCTCTGCGATCGGGGCAGCGTTCGAGCCCCCCGCTCAGCAGCGCGCGTGAGGCTTCCGGCCTGCGAGAGGTCGGCCAGACCCCCGTGCGCACCCGACACGTAGCGGGTGACGTCGTAGTCGTGCGCCAGGCAGGGCAGTCCCTGAGCCATCGCCTCGATCAGCACCCGCGGAAGCCCCTCGCCGAGCGAGGCGAGCACGAACAGCGTCGCTCGCCCGGTACAGATCCCCGACCTGCCGACGCGGAACCGTCCGATCGCGTATCCCGTCGGCACCCAGCCGCTCGGCGGCCAGCGCCCGGAGCTCGCGGCGTCTCGGCCTCCGCCTGGCCCGGCCATGAGCAGGAACGGGCGCGGCTCGCGGGAGCCTCGCCACCTCCTCGATCAGGTAGTCGAGGCGCTTGTGGTAGCGGTTGAGGGCGGCGACGCTGAGAATCACCGGACGTTCGAGCGGGCAGGCCGAGCCGTCTCCGCAGAGCGGATCGCGCCTCATCGTCCACGGGCTCGAAGGAGCTGTCGATGGCAAACCCGAGCGGCAGCAGCACATGTCGTTCTGGCCGGTCGCCGCCGGCCAGGGCGGCCTCCAGGCCGGCCGGCGTCAGTTGCTGCACCAGATCGAGATGGCCGAATCCCTCCACCGCCATCGTCCCGTTGCAGAGCACGAGGCGAAGCGGACGGCGACTCGAGCCGGCGATAGGCAGCGAGGACGAGCCCGGTGTGCCACTCGCTGAAGTAGACGACGTCCGGCCGCCGCCGGGCGATGAGCGGGATCAGGCTGAGGCCGAAGCTCACCTGCTCGACGCGGAACGGCTCCCGGCCCCGACGCCCGCGCCAGGGCTCGCGCCACGGAGTCCGTCGCGGGTCAAGGTCGGGATCGAGCGTTCGCCGGGCGCCGGAGGCTCCGCTGCCCTTGACCAGGGTCAAGCTCGAGCGCGGGCTCGCCGCGCAGAGCGTCGAAGCACTCACGGGCAAAGCTCTCGAACCCCCGCTGTGCGTGGTCGAGTCCCGAGCACACCAGGAGCACGCTCGTGGCCTCTGATGGGGTCGCCGGCATGGCGGCCGACGTTATCGGCTGTGGCATGCTATCCAGCGATGTCGGCGGTCCACGATCCCGCGCCCGCGCTGGCCGGCGAGCGCTTCGGTGGAGACCCGACGCCGCTGCGCGACCGGACCGCGCGGGGCACGCTGATCAACGGCACGTTCCTCGTCGGGACCAACGCGCTGAACCTGATCAAGGGTCTGGCCGTGGCCAGCTTCCTGACCGCGTCCCAGTACGGAACCTGGGGCCTCCTGATGGCCGCCTTCATGACCATCGTCACTCTCGGCTCGGTCGGTGTCGACGACAAGTACGTCCAGCAGAACGAGCGCCGACCAGGAGCGCGCCTTCGAGGTCGCATTGACCTGTCAGGCGCTCCTCGGTGTCGTCTTCTTCATCGCCGTGCTGGCGGGGATGCCGCTGTTCGCACTCCTCTACGGCCGCACCCAGATGATCTTGCCCGGGCATGGTCTTCGCGCTGGCGATTCCCGCGCTCGTGTTGCAGATGCCGCTCTGGACGCACTACCGGCGCATGGACTTCGCGCGGCAGCGCTCGCTGCAGGCGATCGACCCGGTGGTGTCGATCGTGGCCGTGATCGGTCTGGCCGTGGCCGGCCTCGGGGTCTGGGCGCTCGTCGTGGGGGAGCTCTTGGGTACCTGGTGCGCCGCCGTTGCGATCGCTGCTCTCCTCGCCCTACAGGCTCCGCCTGCGCTGGGACCGGAGCGCGCTGCGGGAGTACACGCGCTTCTCCTGGCCGCTCTTCGTGGGCGTGGTCAGCACCGTCCTGATGATTCAGGTCCCGGTGTCGGTGAGCGCGCGGCTGCTCGGCGTGGCGGCGGTGGGCGGCCTCGCCCTGGCCACCAACATCTCCCAGTTCACGACCCGCGTGGACGACGTGGTGACGCAGACGCTCTATCCCGCCATCTGCGCCGTCCAGGACCGGACCGACCTGCTCTTCGAGTCCTTCTGGAAGTCGAACCGGCTCGCCCTGCTCTGGGCCGCCCCGCTGGGCGCGGCGGCGGCGCTGTTCGCCGGGGACTTCGTGCATTACGTGATCGGGGAGAAGTGGCACTTCGCCATTCCGCTGATCATCACCTTCGGGATCAACGCGCGTGCTCAACCAGATCGGCTTCAACTGGACCGCGTTCTTCCGGGCTCGGGGCGAGACCAGACCGGTGGCCGTCGTCAACCTGTTCGGGCTGGCGGTCACGCTGGCCATCTCGATTCCCCTGCTCGTCCTCGACGGGCTCATCGGCCTCGGCGTCGGCCTCTGCATCGCCACCGGGCTGACCGCCGCGCTGCGCCTGTGGTACCTACGCCGGCTCTTCGGCCAGCTCCCCGTGTTGCGCACGTGGCCGCCGGCCTCGGCCCGACGCTTCCCGGCGGTCGCCGCCGTGCTCCTGCTCCAGCGCTGCTGCACGGCGGCGTTGACAGCGTCGCCTGGACCGTGGCCGAGGCGGTGCTCTTCAGCCTGCTCGCGCTCGCGACGACCTACCGTTCCAGCGTGATCTTATCCGGGAGTCCCTGGGGTACCTGCGCCGGCGCCCCCCGGCCATCGCGGCTTGACGGAGATGACCCGGATCAGCGTTGTCGTCCCACGCTGGGGCGCCTGAGCACGCTGCGCCGCGTGCTCGAGCGGCTCGACGCCCAGACCGTGGACGGCGAGGCGTTCGAGCTCATCGTCGCCGCCGACCCCCAGGCCGACTCGTTGCCGAGCTCGAGTCGCTGCTCGCGCACCGGCGCCACCCGGCGCGCTGCGTGAAGGCGTCGCTGGCGGGCGCCTCGGCAGCGCGGAACGCCGGATGGCGGGCCGCCCGGGCCCCGCTCCTCCTGTTCATCGACGACGACATCCTGCCGGATCCGCGCGCTCATCGAAGAGCACCTCGCCTGGCACGCAGAGTCCCCAGAGCTCGAGGTGGGGGTCCTCGGCCACGTGCGCTGGGCGAGCGAGCTTGCGGGTCACGCCGTTCATGCGCTGGCTGGAGCACGGGATCCAGTTCAACTACCCGAGCATCACTGGCGAGGAGACGGTGTGGGGCAACTTCTACACGGCCAACGTCTCGGTCAAGCGGGCGCTGGTCGAGCGCGTGGGCGGCTTCGACGAACAGCGCCTCCCCTACGGTTACGAGGACCTCGATCTGGCGCTGCGCATGCACGAGCACGCGGGTTTCCGCCTGCGCTACAACCGCCGCGCCTCGGCCGAGCACGTCCACGAGATGGACCTGGAGTTCTGGAAGCGGCGCGTGCCCCGCGTGGCCAGATCCGAGCGGCGCTTTGTCGAGCTCCACCCGGATTTCCCGCCCTACTTCCACGCACTCTTCGCAGGCGCGCTGGCCGCCCCCCGGTCTCCCCCGCGAATCGATTTCGTGGCCCGCTTCGTTCCCCGCCGGCTGCCCCTGATCGGACGCCGGGTGTGGTGGAGGGCTGACCTCTTCTACCGCCAGGCGCTCGCGCCGGCCTTCCTCGACGCCTGGGCTCAGCCCTTCCGAGCCGAGGACCCCGGTCAGCTCGGGCGGCTCGCCCCCCGGCGGCCCGAAGTAGTCGATCGGACGCGCCGGAGCGCCGACCGCGACCGTGAACGGCGGGACCGGCCGGGTCACGACCGAGTTCGCCCCCACGAAGGCGCGCTCCCCCACCGAGGCCATGATTGTGCACTTGGTGGTGATCGTCGCGTCGTCGGCGATCACCACCGGCTGAAAGTCGTAGCCCTGCTCCAGCATCGGGCGGGTCAGGTCGCGGAAGCGATGCTGACCGTCAACGACGATCGTGCTCTGGCCGAACATCGTCCGCTCGCCGATCTCGATCGTCGTCGAGCACTGGATGAGGACCGAGTAGGTGAAATGCGTACCGCTCCCGATGCGGATCGTTCCCCGGCCGGCGATCTCGGCCCGGAAATCACGCCGGAACTCGACGTCATCGCCGACGATGAACGTCCCCTCGCCGGGGATATCGAGGCTGAAGCCGGGGCCGAGGTAGACGTTTCGCCCAAAGCGGACGGTGGCGTGAGGGTGACGGAGCAGAACCCAGCGCTGGCGCAGGAGCGACATCCACCTGGGGCCGTGGACGTAGCCGAGCAGTTGCGGCCACCAACGGAGCGGGGGTGTCATCGGAGCGCCAGCTCGGCGGGTTGGGGGCGGGCCGAGCCGGGCAAGCCATCTCCTGGAGGTGGCGTTCGACCGCCTCGTTGAATGCCGTCTCGGGATGGCGGGCGGCCGTGGCCAGGCCCCCCTGGCGCAACCGCTCGCGGAGCGCTGATTCCTCGGCGAGGCGGTGCAGCGACGCGGCCAGGGATGCCGGATCGCCAACGGGCACGAGGAGACAGTTCTCGCCGTCGCGCAGGTACTCTCCGCTCCCTCCGCGCCCGGTGGCCACGACCGGGCAGCCGGAGGCCATGGCCTCCAGCGGCACGAGCCCCCAGGGCTCCTCCCAGCGCACCGGGAAGAGGACTGCATCGCTCGTCCGGTAGAGCTCGGCCACCGCTTCGGGGCGCAGGCGCCCGAGCGTGCGCACGCGGGAGCGCAACCCGAGCTCGTCGACCAGCCGCTCCAACGCCGTCTCGTCCCGTGGATCCCAGCTGCCGGCGACGGTCAGGCGTGGCCTCCTCGGGAAGATGGGCCAGACACCGGACGGCCTCCTCGATCCCCTTGTCCGGGTGCAGGCGTCCGACATAGAGGAGCCGCCACCGCCAGGGATGCGCCGCCCCGGCGGCGGAAAACGTGGCGGCGATGCCCGATGCCGCCACCGCGGTGTCGGCCAGCCCCAGGTTCAGGGCGAGCATGCGGCCGCCGGAGAAAGTCGCTCACGAAGACGTAGCGGCCTGCGGCGCCGTAGTTCACCTGGGTCGGCAGGCCGCTCAGCAACTGGGCCGCCGGGGCCGCCCAGGGATATCGGCGCAGCCGGAAGAGCCGCGTCCACTGGTCGGTCCAGCGTCCGTAGTCAAGCCAAGGGTCGTGGACGAAGGCGACGATCGGGAGGCCGCGGCGGCGGCTCGCCTCGATCAGCGAGTGCGACATCCCACCCATCGACCAGAAGCCGACCACGTCCGGGCGGAAGTCCTCCAGGTGGCGCGCCAGCTCGCCGCTGGTTGTGGCGTTCGATGGCCACGCGCCGGCGCAACCCGAAGCGGGCGAAGTCGTGCTCGGTCCAGTACCAGCGCAACGTCCGATGCACATCAGCCCCATCAGGCTGCTCGGGCCGGGATGGCGGTAGTCGACAGCCAGGACACGGACATCGTGCCCGCGCTCGCGCAGATGACCCACGGCCGATGCCCACACCTGCTCGTAGCCGCCGAAGTGATGCGGCGGGTACAGGTTTCCGATCGTCAGGACTCGCATCGAGATCCGTATTGTGGCGGCCCGTGGCTGCGGACCGTACTCTTCGCCAGCCGCCTGAGGCGGTCACCGTGGCCGTCGTCTCCTGGAATACGAGGGATCTGCTCGACCGCTGCCTGGGCTCGCTCGCCGGATACGCGCAGCAGGTCGGGCCGAGGTCTGGGTGGTCGACAACGCCTCGTCGGACGACTCGGCGGCGATGGTGCGCCAGCGTCATCCCTGGGCGAGGTTGCTCGCGCTGGAGGAGAACCTGGGCTACGGCCGGGCCGTGAACCTGGTCGCCAGGGAACGGGATCCCCCTGGTTTGCTTCGCCAACGCCGACGTGGCCCTGGGACCGGGCGCGCTCGAGCACCTGGTGGCCGCCGGCGAGGCGACCCGGGAGCCGGGATCGTCGCCCCCCGGCTCGTCCTCCCCACCGGCCAGACCCAGCACCTGGCCTGGCCCTTCCCCACCCTTGCCGCACGTGGCGCAGAATCTGGGCCCGATGCTCCTCCGGCTCGGCTGGCTGATCGCGTACCCCTCGACGGCGCCTGGAACCCCGAGCGGCCCCGGCGGATCCCGTGGGCAGTGGGAGCTTTTCTGCTCGTGCGCCGCGCGGCCTGGGAGGAGATCGGCGGATTCGATCCGGAGCAGTGGATGTCGGCCGAGGACCTCGACCTCGGCTGGCGGATGCATGCTGCGGGCTGGGCCACGCGCTACGAGCCCTCCGCGATCGTCCGGCACGAGGAGTCATCGGCCACGCGGACCATGTGGGGGACGACCTCCCGATCCACTGGCAGCGCTGTGCCTACGCCTGGATGGTGCGCCGCTTAGGGCGTGCGCACCGTGCCGGTGGGTCTCGTCAACCTCGTTGGCTCAGCGCCCCGGCTTCGCGCTCTGGACCTGCTCTCACCGGGTCTACGTCCGACGAACGCTGGTCCTGGTTCCGGCTGGACGCTGGTCCACCTCTACGCCTTCGCGCCTCAGCGGACGCTCGCGCGCTACCGGTAAGATCAGAGCATCAGCGTCCGGTGGCGGATGCTGCCCCCGACCGCGGTGGCGATCTCGCCGAATCGATGACCATGAGCCGGCAACGCCCGAGGGCCGCGGTCATATCCCCGCCGTACACGCGACGGTAATGGCGCAGATAGGCCCGCCGCCAGCGCCGCCAACCCCGGCCGCCGGGTGAGGAGCCCGCCGCGGCGCCGAGCAGCCAGGGATGCGTCGGCTTCCAGAACACCCGCGCGGTCAGGAGACCCCGCAGCTCCGGATGTAGGGCCACCGCGTGGACCGCGTCTATCCACTTGGCCGTCTGGCGGACGTGCTCGGCAAGGCTGAGCTCCCGGACCTCGTGATGGACGAGCGCGTCAGGGGCGAAGCGGGTCAGACTCCGGCCTGGTTGGCCCTGGCCCCCAGCTCGGCGTCCTCACCCGGCCCGCGCAGCGCTCATCGAAGCCCCCCAGGCGCTCCAGGAGGGCTCGCGGATAGGCGATGTTGGCGCTGACGAAGAGGGGCTGGCCCCGGTCACCTCGATCGTGTGGCTCAGCGGATGCCTGGGCCGGCCGTGCTCCGGATGGGGCGCGACGCTTCCTTGCACCACGACCTCCGATCCGTTCGCTGCCCGCAGGATCGCCTCCAGCCAGCCCGGCGCGGGGACGCAGTCGTCATCTATGAAGGCGACGACCGGGCCTCAGCCGCCCGCCAGCCGGCGTTGCGGGCTGCCCCCGGGCCCCGGGCCTGCTCGTGGCGAAGCACCTGCAGCTGAGTCCCCGGCCTCGGCGGCGATTGGAAGCGGGGATCCGTCGTCGACCACGATCATCTCGAAGCGGTCGCAGCCGAGGCTCTGGTCCCGCAGCGCATCGAGCAGCCTCGCCAGGCTGGCGGGGCGGTTGTGGCTCGGGACGACGACACTGATCTGCACGGCACGTCAACAAGTAGTCCAGGCAGCGTCAGCCGGCTACAGAGGCGCGGCTCGGTTCGGCACGGCCAGGTCGTAGACGACCACACACCCGAAACGAGCTTCGTGCACGAGCAGCGAGCCGAGCCACGCGGGTGCGAACCCGGGCTCGCAGTCGTCGAGGAGATAGCGGGCGCCGACCTGGCGCAAAAAGCGGCGCGCCGTTGCGCCGGTGAGACGTCCCGCGAACAGGGCGCTCACGGCGTATGCCCGTGATCCGTAGTCGGGCGTCCACAGCGCATGGCCCAGCCAGGTGCGCCGGCCCGTATACGCCGGGACCACCGAGGAGATCCGAACCGAGGGCAGCACACCGCCTGGGTCAGGCGCGCGTTCTAGGTAAGCCAGCGCCCGGGTCTCGTCGCGGTGCAACAGCAGGGGCTGGGTCCCGGAGCTGGCCACCTCGTGAAACAGCTTGAGGCTGAAGACGAGCCCCGGCACGGTGGCGAGAAGAATCGCCACCGCCGCCAGCCATCCCGGCCAGCGCAACCGCTCGAACCCGCGCGCGGCAAGCACCGAAAGCGGGAGCGAGACGCCGGCCAGGGCATGAGGGCCGTACTCAGGCGAGGCGAAGTAGACGAGCAGGGCCGCCGTCGGCCAGAGCCAGAGGGTCGGCTCCAAGCGGCGTAAGCGCCCGCCGCGCAGGAAGACGGGCAGGGCAAAGGCAAGCAGCGGCGCCAGGGCCGCGACGAGCAGGAGCACGTTGGGCCGCCCACCGGGCGACTGGGAGCCGGCGATCTTCCAACCGGCGTCGATACGCGACAGCACCAGGTAGTAACCGAGCGGAAGCGCGGTCGCCCCGACGGGGATCAGAAGCGCCCGGCGACCTGTGCGTAAACCGGCGATGGCCAGCAGCGCGCCGGCCACGATCAGCGCCGTCGCACCCTGCCAAGGATGAAGCCAGGAGATCAGGGCCCCGGCCAGAGCGGTACCGGCAACCGCCCGGCGTGGATCACCGCGCGCGGGATCGCAGATCCGCTCAAGCCCTACCATGAACAGGCCCATCAGCCCGACCGCGACGGTGAGCGGCAGGTAACCGTAGAGGGCGCCCGTCGGTGCCAGTTCTCCGGCCAGCGTGCCCAGCCCGTTTGAGCCGACCGTCCAGCCGGCCAGCGGATCCCCCGGGGTGACGAAGAAGAGGGCGAGGATGAGCGTGGCTGCCCGCGCCAGCGGCGTGCCGATCATGCGCCACACGAAGCGCCGAAAACCGATGTAGAGCACCCCGACAGCCACCGGAAGCCAGACCAGGTAGCTCACCGCGATGTTCACGCCGGCGCGCCACAGCAGCCCCGAGATGACGAACATCGGATGCAGGAACACATGGCCCCCGGTGCGCAGGGCAAAGTCGTTGGCGGCCAGAACGTGCTCCCCCTCGCTCCGGATCCAGGCCAGATATTGAATCTGGTCGGCGACGAACAGGCTCTCGCCGCCGCTCATGGTTTCGTGCTCGGCCAGCGCTCGGATGGCGAGATAGACCAGCGGCACGGCCGCCCACAGGGCGAGGGCGAGCAAAGCCAGCCAGCCCAGCGGATTGGCGTACCGCTCGGACGTGCGAGACGAGGTTGCGGGCACCGGGTCGGGATGCGTCGTGCTCAGGGTCAAGTCCGCCCGTCAGGCTACGTTCTTGTCCTGGGCGCTAACAGTACGCTTGCCGCCTTGTCGCAGGGATTTCGCGTTTCGCTGTGGACCATCCTGGCTGCCGGCGTGCTGATCTCGGGCCTGGTGGCAGCGTTGACGCTGGGTGATCCGTTCGACATGCAGTCGTTCCGCATGGTGCGCGACGCCCTGGACCACGGCGCGCTCTCGGTGTACTCGAGCTTCGCCCACCGCGGCATTGTCCGCTGGCCCTATCCCCGGCCTTCTTTCCCTGGATCTGGGGTGCGGGGAGGATCGCCGCGCTCGGCGGCCCCGGCTTCGCCTTCATGATTCGGGTCCCGAGCATCCTGGCCGACGCGGCGATCGCCTGGATCGTGCAGGAATGGCTCGAACGCACCGGCCGAAGCCATCAGGAGCGCCTGCTCGCCGCAGGCTTGATCTCCTTGGGCCCGGCGTTCATCACGATTGCCGGCTATCACGGGCAGTTCGACGCGGTGGCGATCCTCCCCGGCGCGCTCGCGGTGAGCCTGTGGTCCAGCGATGACTCACCGCACCGCGCGCTCACGGCAGGGCTGCTGATCGGTCTCGGCGGAGCCCTCAAGACGGTTCCGCTCTTGCTCGTGCTGGCGCTCCTCCCTACCGCGCGCTCGCGCCGGGAGGCACTGACTCTCCTCCTCGCCCCGGCCCTGCCAGTGGTCCTGTCGCTGGCGCCGTTTGCCATCGCTGGAACGCTCCCCCGGCCCACGTGTTCAGCTATCGCGGCTTGCCCGGGGTTGGAGACCTGAGCCTCGTGGCCCAGCCCAACCTGGCGCAGCTGGCCCTGGGCATCGGCAACCCCGGTGCGTCGCCCTTGACCGAATCGCTGATGAGACACGGGACGATCCTCGTGGCGGCCGGGCTGTTGATCGTGGCCGCCGTGGGTCTCCGCAGCCGAGCCGGGGCCCCGCAGATGGCGACGATTCTCTGGCTGGCCGTGTATGCCCTGGGGGTCAACTTCTTCTTTCAGTATCTGATCTGGGGATTGCCGTTCTTCGTCATGGCGGGATATCTGCGGCAGGCGTTGGCGGCGCAGCTGATCCTGATTGTTCCGACGTTGCTCTTCTACCTCCGGCCCTGGCATCAGGCCGGTCTGGCGGTGCTCTACGACGTCTTGATGATCGGGCTGTGGGCGTTCGCCCTGGTTGCCTTCTTGGTCCTGAGCTGGCGTCGCGTAGAGCGGCCGGCGAACGTGGCTATGGTCCTGCGATGAGCGGAGAACGATGCGCCGTCTGCGGCGCACCCGAGCTCCTCCCACACCTGCAGGTGAGAAAAACGGACGGCGAGGCGCTGGTTCCCACGACGAACCGGTTTGGTAGCGCTCCGGGTGACATCGTCCGCTGCCGGCGCTGCGGTCACGGTCAGGTGCATCCGATGCCGGCGCCGGAGACGATCACCCAGGGCTATGCCGAGGCGGAGTCACTCGACTACGTGCGAGAAGAGCGTGGCCAGCGGGCAACGGCTCGGAGCTGGCTGGCACGGATCGACCGCTACGCGCCCGAACGGGGCCGCCTCCTCGACGTGGGCTGCTGGGTCGGCTATCTGCTCTCCGAGGCTGAGCGCCGAGGCTGGGAGGCAACCGGCGTCGAGCCGAGCGATTTCGCCCTCTCGATTCGCCCGCGAGCAGCTCGGGGTCGATGTCATCACCGCCGACCTGTTCGCCAGCTCGTCTCCCGGTGGCCGGGTTCGACCTTCGTAACCATGAACGATGTGCTCGAGCATCTGATCACCCCCGCGGACGCCCTGGATCGGGTGCGCTCGTTGCTCCGCCCCGGGCCTCGTAGCCCTTCAGCTTCCCGATGCCGGCAGCGTGGTCGCCCGAGTGATGGGACGCCGGTGGTGGTCAGTACATCCCGACCCACGTGCGTACTTCACCCGCAGGCTCGCTCAGGATGTTGCTGGAGCGGCGGGGGTTCGAGGTGCTGGAGATCTCGACCGCACCCAAGGCGTTCACGCCGCGCTACTACGTCGAGCGGTTGTCTGGCTATTCGCAGCCGTTGGCCCGTCGGCTGGTGGCCGCAACCGAGGCCGCCGGGCTGGCCAACCGCCTGTGGACGCCCGACTTCCGAGACCGCATGGGCGTGATCGCCCGGGTGAGCTAGGACGCGCCGTGGGAATCGCGCCCCGCTGCCGGGTCTCCGGTGGCCAGAACGGGGGGATTGTCGGGCCGGTGCTTGTAGTCGCTGCCGGAAGGCCAGCGACTTCGCGCAACGCCTAAGCCGAGAAGCGCAGCAGCGTCCAGGGCACGGGCGAGATCCCCTGACCCCACGTCGTTCCCCGTGCCGAGCCGCCGCGGCGGACACGATGGCTGACGTCGACCTCAGCAACGGATAACCCCCCCGGAAAACGACAAGGATGGTCAGATACAGGTTCGGGATCGACACCCGTCCGGCACCGATGCCAGCAGTATTCCCGAGCAGCCCGGTCTCGTAGCCCCGGAGAGGGCAGTTGGCGTCGCGCCCGCACCCGAAACCCGCTGCTCAGGTACCCGCGCAGGACAGGTCATGGCCATGCGAAACCAGGGGCCTGCCGGAAGCGGCGCACCCCGCAAACCGCTCGGGCCTCGTCCACCAGGAGCACGAGGACACGTCTCAGATCGCTGCCGTGAAACTGCCCGTCGCCATCGACCTGGAGCACGAAATCCGGCTCGGCCTCGACCGCGCCGGCTGGCGATCATCAGGCTCGGACCATGGCCGAGATTCCGCGGGTTGGTGATCATGTCCACAGAGGAGCCCAGGCGGCGGGCGGCGTTCAAGAACGGCGTCTCCCGTGCCGTCCGTAGAGCGTCATCCACCACGATCAGCCGGAGCTCGTTCACCATGGGCTGCAGAGCACGATCGATCTCGAGCAGGAAGCCCCCGAGTCCCCTCACCTCGTTGTGAGCAGAGAATCGCTACCGCCACGCTAAGGGCCGTCACGGCCAAGACGGTACAGGCCCGCGCTCCCGCCGCTCCCACCGCAATCGCCCGACGTCCTGCATCCACCAGTCGAACTGCCATGATCAGAATTTGTGAGGGTAGGGTTCGATAGCCGGCCGGCCCGGCAGGCGCACGGGATCGGCCGCTACGCGCGCTGCCTGCTCGAAGCCATGCAGGCGCACCCGCAGGGCGAGATCGTCGAGACGCATCGCCCGCGCCACTGCGACGTGTACCACGCTCCATGGATCGACGGCGCCATGCTCCGCTCGCCCGTGCCGATGGTCGTGACCCTCCACGACCTCGTCCCGCTCAAGCGCCGGGGCGAGTACCTGCGGTCGGGTCTGCGCTTCAAGCTCCGCTACCTCGCGGTGCAGCGCGCCACCCGAGTGATTGTCCCCACCAACGCGGTGGCGAAGGATGCGGTCAAGGAGCTCCAGCTCCCGCGAGAGCGGATCACGGTCATTCCCGAGGCGGCGGCGCCGGAGCTCCACCATCGCCCGCCCGCGGAGGTCGAGGCGGTGCGCCGGCGCTACGGGCTGCCCAAGACCTACCTGCTCTGGGTGGGGCGGCTGACCAGCCCGGACCCGCGCAAGCGCGTCGCTGCCCTGGTCCGCGCGTCACGGCGCATGCCCCTCGTTCTCGTGGGCGCGACGGGAAGCTGGGCCCGTGAGCTTCCTGACGTGACCCTCACGGGCGCCCTGTCGGACGACGAGCTGGCCGCCATCTACAGCGGCGCTCACGCGCTCATCTTCCCGAGCGACGATGAGGGCTTCGGCCTGCCCCCGGTGGAGGCGCTGGCCTGCGGTACTCCGGTGGCCGCCTCAGATGTTCCCGCCCTCCGTGAGGTCCTCGACGGGCGGGCGATCCTCCGCTCGGTCGACGATCTTGACGGCCTCGTCGCGGCCGCTGAGGCAGCGAGCCGTCCGGCTCCGCCGCCGCCGGAATGGTCCTGGGAGGACGCCGCCGCCGCTACCTGGGAGGTCTACTCCCAGGCCGCCGCCTCCTAGTCTTTCGCGCTGTATCCCCGATGCGTGCCGGTTTCGTGATGCTGTCCTCTGACGAGGCACCGCTGCTTGAGCACTCGCTGGCGGCGGCGGTGGCCGACGGCTTCGACGACGCTCTGGTCATCGACAACGCCTCGACCGATGCCACAGCCGAGATCGCCCGCCGGCACGACGTCCGACGCGTCGCCCTGGCTCCTCGGCGCCCTTACACCGAGGCGATGAACATCGGGCTCCGGCGGATGGGTACGGACGCTGTCGCCTTCCTCCAGGCGGACACCTTCATCTCTCCCGGGTACCGCGCCGCCTGCCTGGACGCACTGGCCGACCCAGGGGTGGGGTCTGTCGCCCCGAAGCTCGTCCGCGCGACCGGCCCGGGGCCTGAGGACCGCCTGCCCATCCTCGACGCCGCCGGCATGTCGGTCGATCGCCGGCGCAAGAACGGCCTCGTCGGGCACGGTCAGCCGCAGCAGGCCCACGCCAAGGCGGCCGAATCCTTCGGCGCCGACGGCGCCGCTGCCATGTACCGGCGCCAGGCGCTCGACGACTGCGCGATCGACGGCGAGATCTTTGACGAGAACATGCCTGGCTGGGGCTGCGACGCCGACCTGGCCTGGCGGGCGCGGCTCCTCGGCTGGCGCGCGCGCTACGAGCCGGCGGCGGTCGTGCACCACATCCGCAACTACAGCCCCACCACCCGGGCCTCGGCCAGCGCCGAGGACCGCCGCACCCAGTTTCGCAACCGCTACCTGATGATGGCCAAGAACGACTCCCTGCGCGACCTCCTCCGGGATGCCGGACCGCTTCTCCTCTACGAGGTTCTCGCCCTCGGATACGCCATCCTCCGGGAGCCCGAGCTCCTGCCGGGCTATCTGGAGGCGGCCCGGCGCCTGCCCGGCGCCGTAGCTCGCCGCCGGGTGATTCAGGCTCGCCGCCGGGCCGGGCGCCTGCCCTTCGGGCTGGAGCCGCCGGCGTGAGCGAGGTCCTGATCATCGGCGCCGGCCCCTGCGGCATCGGCTGCGCCCGGGAGCTCGAGCGCCTGGGCCATCACGACTGGCTGATCCTGGAGCAAGCGGATCACGCCGGCGGTCTCGCCTCCTCCGTCGTCGACCGGGCGGGTTTCACGTGGGATCTCGGCGGCCATGTCGTGTTCAGCCACTTCGGCGAGTTCGACGCGTTGCTGGCCGAGGTGATGGGCGACGAGGTGCTCGACCATGAGCGCTCCTCGTACGTTCGTTTCGATGGCCGCTGGGTGCCCTACCCCTTCCAGAACAATCTTCGCTACCTCCCGGAGGCGGTGACCACAGAGTGCCTGGCCGGGCTGGCCGAGGCTCCGGGGGGCGATCCCGGGATGGATTTCGCCACCTGGATGCGTTCCGTGTTCGGAGCCGGCATCACCCGCCACTTCATGGCGCCCTACAACTTCAAGGTCTGGGCCACCCGGTCGGAGGAGATGGCCTCGACCTGGATCGCCGAGCGAGTGTCCGTGCTCGACTATGAACGGGCGCTGCGCAACGTGACCGAGCGGCGTGACGACGCCGCCTGGGGGCCTAACAACCGCTTCGTCTTCCCCGCCGTCGGCGGCACGGGTGAGATCTACACCCGGGCTGCGGCCAGGCTTGGCGAGCGCATCCGCTACGGCCGGGAGGTGGTGCGGGTCGACCCCGAGGCCAGGCGCGTCGGACTCGCCGATGGCACCGAGCTCACCTACGGGACCCTGGTCAGCACGGTGCCACTCGACCGCTTGGTCGGGTGCCTCTCCGATTGCCCGCCCGCCCTCCACGCCGCGGCGGCGAAGCTACGCCACTCGAGCGTCTACATGGTCGGCGTCGGCTACGAGCAGCCGCTCAGCGACGACAAGTCCTGGCTCTACTTCCCCCAGAACCACGCCCCCTTCTACCGAGCCACCAACTTCGCCAAGTACTCACCCGCCAACGTCCCCGGGGGGGACATCAGCCGCTACTGCGCCTACATGACCGAGACCTCCTTCTCGGACCAAAAGCCGGTCGCGCGGGAGGGTCTCGAGGCGGCCGTCGAGGCCGGCCTGCGCGCGGCGGGGGTGGTCGAGGGCCGCCCCGGGGTCGCCTCGATGCACGTCGAGGAGATCGACTACGCCTATCCGGTCCCGACCCTTGAGCGTGACGAGGCGCTGGGGGAGATCCAGCCCTGGTTGGTGGGGCGAGGGATCTACTCCCGGGGCCGGTTCGGGAGCTGGCGCTACGAGATCGGCAACATGGACCACGCGGTCAAGATGGGGGTCGACGCCGCGCGGGCGCTCCTTACCGGTGCCGAGGAGGAGCTTTGGCGGAGCTGAGAATCAGCCCGTGAACCCCGGAGCCTTCCGGCGACGATGCGTCGCCGCGCGGCGGTGGACGTGGCGCTTGTGCCGGTGCTTGGACCGTGACATGAGCGCCGAGGTGGCCGTCGCGGGGAGGGGAAGGAAGAAGTTCCCGCTCGTCCCCAGCGTCAGCGCCGCCCCGGGACAGTTGGCGCCGCGGGCGATAACCGCCTGAGCGGGCAGGCTGCGTGACGATGATCCCGCGGCCAGGTGGTAGCACCCCGGGAGGACCCGCCAACCGCTCGTGTCCCACGTCGCGAAGGAACGATCGTTCAACGGGAAGGAAACGTTGACCGAACGCCCAGCGGGAACCTGGACCGAGGCGTACCCGACGAGCTGTCGTGGCGCCTGGGAGAGCGCGCTGGTGGCGGGCTTGCTGATGTAGAGCTCGGGTACGGCGAAGCCGGAGCGCTTACCGGTATTGGTGACCTCGATCGTCGCCGTGGCGACCCGGTCCGGTCCCGGGGTGGCGCTCACATGCAGCGACCCGTAACGGAAGCTCGTGTAGGACAGCCCGGAGCCGAACGGGAAGGCGGGAACGAGACCGTGGGCGTCGTACCACTTGTAACCGACGAAGACGCCCTCGCTGTAGTACTCCTCCTCGCCGGTACCCGGGTACTGAGCCGTGCTTCCGGCGGTCGGGAGCTGTGAGGGGTCGGCCGGGAACGTGACCGGGAGCCGCCCGGCGGGGTCGGCATCCCCGAAGAGAACGCGGGCGATTGCCGTGCCTCCCTCCTGACCCGGATACCAGGCCTCCACGATCGCCGGCACCTGCGAGCGCCACGGCGTAAGAACCGGAGCTCCCGTCTCCAGTACGACCACCGTCTTCGGCTGGGCGGCGGCCACCGCGCTGACGAGCCCATCCTCGTTGGTCCCGTTGAGCGGGCAGGGCTGCGAGCCGCATGAGGAGCCGCTCGTCACCAGCACGGCTTCGCTGTCGGCCAGGTCGCTGCTGCAGTTGAGGTCGATGCAGCTCTTGTCCTGACCCTCGGTCTCCACATCGCCGACCACGACGACGGCCACGTCGGCCGCCTTGGCCAGGGCAGCGGCCGCCGCCTGGTCGCTGCCGTCGGCGTAGGAAACGGTCACGTCCTTGCCCGCGCGGGCGGTGATCCCCTGGAGCGCGGTGACCACCTCCCGCGGGGTGACGCCGCCCGAACCGCCACCGGTCACGAAGCGGTTGGCGTAGGGTCCGATCACGGCGATCTTGTGGATCCCCGGCCGGAGCGGGAGGATCCCGTCGTTCTTGAGCAGCGTGATCGCCCGCTCTTCGATCTGCTCGGCTTTCGCCTGGTCTGGGGCTACCGGGATCTGGGCGTCGTCGTTGAGGTAGCCCGGCCGGTCGAAGACCCCGTAGGCGAACAGCGTGCGCAGGATCCGGCGCACGTGGGCGTCCAGCGTGGCTCGGCTCACCTGTCCGCTGGCCAGCGCCGCCTGGATGAGCAGGGGCTGATAGGCCTGATCGATCTGGCCCTCGTCGGGTACGAAGTCGAGCCCGTTGTTCATGTCGCCGGCGGTGTCCTTGGTGGCGCCGTAATCCGAGAGCACGATTCCCTTGAATCCCCACTCTCCCTCCAGCACCTGTTGGAGCGTGTGCTGGTTCTCGCACGCGTAGACGCCGTTGATCTTGTTGTAGGAGCACATGACCGAGCCGGTGTTGCCCTGCTTCACCGCCGCCTCGAACTGCGGGAAGTAGACCTCGCGCAGTGTCCGCTCGGCCACGTTGACGTCGACGAGCTGGCGCCCACCGCCGGTCGCGGTGAAGGGGGGAACGCCGTTCTGCCCCTCCTGATTGTTGGCCACGAAGTGCTTGGTCGTGGCGATGACCCCGGCGCTCTGCGCCCCGTCGACCCAGCCGACGGTCGTCTGGGCGACCAGGTAGGTGTCCTCTCCGTAGGCCTCATAGCTACGCCCGCCCTCGGGCGTGCGCATGATGTTGACGGTCGGCCCGAAGACGAAATCGTTGCCCTTGTCCCTGGCCTCGGTACCCACCACGGAGCCGTGCTCGAAGGCCAGCTGCGGACTCCATGTGGCGGCCAGCGCCATGGGGATCGGCACCGCGGTCGCGGTGCCCTGCCGCGGCCCGACCGGCCCGTCGGTGAGGTACACGGCTCGTAGCCCCAGGCGAGGAATCGCGTAGGTGGCGCCTGTGTGAGGCGCGGCTCCGTTCGCGTCGCCCCCCACCAGCGTGATCTCCTCATCCTGGGTCATGGCCTGCTGAAAGAGCGTCGCGCGGGCGTCCGGGGAGAGCGACTGGTTGCACCATGGATAGGCCTGCTGGGTGGGGCAGGGGGCCGGGGGAGCGGCGCTGGTGGCCGCGGCCGACGGCGAGGAGCCAGACCCGGCGAGCATGAGGACAGCCGCGGCTGGCCCCACCGCGAGTCCCAGAAGACGGCGCTTACGGCGAATCGTTCTCATCTCTTGGCTCCTCGTCACTAGGTGATGCTCAGGTGGGTCAGCCGGTGAAGGCGGGCCGGGGCCGCCGTGCTCGGTGGTGCGCTGGATGGCGCCTGCGACGGGCGGTTCGGTGGGCGCGTGAAGCCGTCGGCCTGGCCGCCGCTCCGAGGGTCCCGACATAGCCGGTGGTAGGGACGGTCTGCTTGGCATCCGGAGCGCCGAGCTGCTTGACCAACCCGGCCCACGGGTTGCCCGCGCTGTCGTAGGTCACGCCGACGAAGTCGGCCCGAGGGGTGTCAGTGCCGCCATAGTCCTGGAAGATCGGATGAGCTGGGTCGTTCAGCGCCGCGCTGTAGAGAAGCGGCTGACGATCAAGCGCATCGCTCGTGACGGTGAGGTAGGCCGTGAGCGTCTTCGTCGAGGCGCTGGTGCTTCCGTAGTAGGCGAGGGCGACGTGTCCATTTGGGCCGGCAGCGATGGCGGGGAGGTCGATCTGCCGCAGGCCCGGGGCGGCGACCTGGAGCGGGCGGCCCCAGGTCATTCCGCCGTCACGCGACTGCGCGAGCTCAAGCTGACTCCCGCTGGTCCACAGGGCGTAGAGGTTGTTGGCGTAGTCGATGGCCAGCTGTAGTCCTGAGGTCAGCCCCTTGACCCCGGGGGCGCCGATGATCGGAAACCAGGAATAGCTCGACCCCTCGTCGTGGCTGACCGCCACCCAGGAGCCGCCCTCGCAGCTCTGCGGCTGGTAGAAGGCGCCGTCGCTGCCCACTCCGCCCCCCGCGCCGCCCCCGAGCGGAGGGCAGATGTCATGCGGCGAGCTGGCCGTGGGCAACACGTACCCGACGTTGGTGAAGGTTTGTCCGCCGTCCAGCGAGCGGTAGCAGGCTCGCCCGGGACCGCTGACCTCCAAGGGCGCGTTGGCGCACATGTACACCACGTCGGGATAGCCGCTCGGCTGGGGCGCGCCGGCCGCGGGAGGCCCGACGTAGATCTTCTCCCAGTCACCCGTGAGCTCGTGCTGATAGTCGGCGGTGGTCCAGCTCTGGCCCTGGTCATCGCTCGAATAGACCTGGAACCCGCGGGCATAGGCGATCGCCGTGGCCGTCTGCCACCCCAGCGGCGAGTTGTCGACGAGGATCGGGGTCGTGCGGAGATCGCCCGTGGCCCGCACCCAGAAGGTGCGCCCGGTACGGCGGTCGACGATGACCTCCGGATCCACCGTGTTCCACAGCGAGGTGTACTGCATCTGCTGCGGCGCGGCGAGCGCCCAGGAGGCTCCCTGGTCGGTGGAACGAGCCAGCGAGTTCTCGGTGTTGGCGGGAGAGAAGAAGAGCGTTCCGGTTGGAGTGACGGCAAGCGTCGTCTCGGAGGTGGGATAGCCCGTCGGAGTAGCGCAGGCGATGGGCAGTCCGCCGGGCACGGTGACCACCGCCCCGCCGGCATGGTGGGCCACCACCGGCCACTGGGGATGGCAGCCGACCCGCGAAGGCGTGGCTGCGAACGCCGCCGCGGCCATCATCAGAGCCGCGAGGACGCCCATGGCGGACCCGGCAAGGGCCCCAAGGGTCAGTCTCTGCTTCTTGGCGATCGGGCCCTCCGCAGCGTTGGCTTTCCTCCCGGCACCGGAAACCTATACCCGCTCAGACACCTCTCGCGCCGCTCCGTCGCCTTGCGTAGCATTGGCCCGCGTGCCTGTTGACGCACTCTCCCAACTGGACCTCGGCGAAGCGGAGCTGAGACCGTCGTCGCCGATCTTCGAGATCCCGATCGATCTGGCCACCCCGCCGGATCTGCTCGCGACGATCTCTCAGTGGGCCTCGGAGCACCGGACGCGGCGGGTCATGTACGTCAACGCCCACGTGGTCAACCAGTCTCGGACCGCTCTGGGACTCCGCGATGCCCTGAGCCGGGCTGACCTCGTCTACTGCGACGGATACGGGGTGAGGATGGCGGCTCGTGTCCTGGGTCGGCAGGTCCCCCACCGGATGACGGGCGCCGACTGGATCTGGGACCTGGCCCGGATCTGCCAGGAGAGCGGACACCCCCTCTACCTGCTCGGCTCGGAGCCTCCTCTGGCGCGGGAGGCGGCGGCCCGCCTGCGCACCATGTATCCGGATCTGGACGTGGCGGGGGCCCACCACGGGTTCTTCGCGCTCGGGTCCGATCACAACGAGCGGGTGATCGAGGACATCAACGCCCACCAGCCGCGGATCGTGCTCGTGGGGATGGGCACCCCCAAGCAGGAGCTGTGGGTCGATCACTACGCAGACCGGTTGGAGGGCGCCGTGGTGTGGACGGTGGGGGCGCTCTTCGACTACGTCTCCGGTCGCACCCCCCGGGCTCCGCGCTGGCTGGCCGACAACGGGCTCGAGTGGATCTTCCGCCTGGCCATCGAGCCCCAGCGGATGTGGCGGCGCTACCTCCTGGGCAACCCGATCTTCATCAAGCGGGTGCTGAGCGAGGCCAAGCGCCAGGCCCGTGAGGAAGCCACCGGCTAGTCAGATTCCTACGGCTCCACCAGGGTCTGCGAAGCGGTCTTGGGATAGGAGTCCAGGCGTTTGGGCCAGACGATCCGGCGCAGCACGAACTGGTCGTTCGCGGCCATGGGCGGGTTATGCGCGAAGGGCGGCACCGGGTAGCGACGAGGCCGCCCATCAGGGCCGGGCAGGGGGTAGTAACGCAGAGCAAGTGAGTAATCGGCCCGCCAGCCAGACGGTGCGTGGGCATAGGTGGTGTAGAGCACCGGGTCCGGCGTATCGACCGGATGCGAGCCCAGCATGTACACCGCCCAGAGCTGGGTTCCCGAGTGGGGAATGTCGACGCGGACGCTGGCTCCCGCGGGCAAGCGGGCCGCCCAGGCCCGGATCTGGAACAGCTGAGGCGTGACCTGGGGTTGGGTCTGGATGATCTCGGTGTGGTCCTGAGCCCCCGCGGCCGCCGCCCACCCGAGCGCCAGGAGCGCCGCACCACTGGCCAGGACGAGCGGCCGCCGAGCGAGGGGCCGCCGAGCGAGGACGCCGCGCACGGCGGTCCCCCCGTCAGCCAACCGTCCGGCCACCGCGGCGGCGGCCAGGGTCAACACCAGCATCCCCACGAACGAGAGCTGCTTGAAGTCCATGTAGGGCCCGGTACTGGTCAGGCGCACGCGGATGTCGACGAGGACCATGACGAGAATCCCCAAGCCGAGGGCCAGGGCCAGTCGCCTCGGTATCCGGCTCAGGGCGAAGAGCGCCACCACGGCCACCGCGAGCGCCGGGATGATCCCCCCGCCGGTGCCCACGAACCAGCCCACCGGGAGGTAATGCGTGATGTCGCCCTGCCACAGGGCCCCGTTTGGCGTCAAAAGCTGGGAGACCCCCTGCTCGAGCTTGACCGCCGCGCCGATGACCGCGGGCGCCAGGACGATCACGGCCAGGACGGCCCACAGCCACGAGCGTGAGCGGAGCATCGCGATCGGGTGCAGGCGCCGCCAATAGACGACTCCCAGGGCGATGAGGATGACCAGCGGATCAGGCAGGGCCAGTGGGTAGGCGAGCGCGAGCATCACCGTCATCAGCGCCCACAGCAGCGTCAGACGTCCGTCGACGCGCTCGAGCGCCTTCCAGCCCAGCAGCAGCACGTAGGGCATCACGGCGAGGCCCCAGAGCTGGTTCCAATAGGGGTGCCAGGTCAGATGCAGCGTGATGACCGAGAGGCCGACCGCCGCCGCGACCAGCGGCCCCGCGGCGGCAGGTACTCGTAGACACGTGACGGCGAGGGCCCCAAAGCCGAGTGCCGCGATCAGGACAAGGACCGCCGCCATGGCGGGAAACATGCGAATCGGATCCATGTGGACGAGGTTGCTGGCGCCGGCGAGCGGATAGAAGATCGGGTAGCGAAAGCGCCAGGACGGGGGAACGGTGTCGATCGGCAGGGCCACATCGGTCCCCGTTGGCGACACGTGCTGGAAGAGCACGGCGATGCCCACGACCTGATGGGAGTCCGGGTTCTCGCCGTAGATCGTGGCCTGGCCGCTGCGCAGGGCCGGGATCAGGGCCACGCAGAAGAGGACGAAGAGCACTCCCAGCCAGGCGAGGAGGTTCCGGCCCGCCCCCGCCTCGCGCCAGGTGGTGAGGCGCTCCCGACGACGTCTGGCCAGGAGGAAGGAGGCCGCCAGCCCTGCGGCCAGCACGAGCCACAGGCTGACGTGGAGGGGCACGTGGGCGAGGCCGAGAGCGGTCAGGGCGAGGGCTGAGGTGACCGAGCCGATGGGCACGGCGAAAAGCACGATGAGCGCCCCCCAATCGGCGGGAACCAGCAGGAGGGCGAGCGCGGCACCGCACATCCCGAAGAGCACGAGCGAAGCCAGTGTGCTCAGGGCCAGGGTGGGAATGCCGCCCAGATGATGGGCGAAGCTGGTCAGGGCGAGGATCAAGGCGAAGCCGGCGGCGCCGGCCACCACCAGGACGTCGAGGCCGAGCAGGGCGCGGCCCAAGCCCGCCGCGGCACGGCGCGGCCGGGTGGAGGCACTCACCGCCATCACGTCACCGCGGCGAACTTCGGCTCCGCGGGCCGCTGCCGGGCCTGAGCCCGGGTCACCGTCGCCTCGACGGCCCGGCGCAGACGCTCGGCCACGGCGTCCGGAGCGAAGAGCGCCAGCTGCCGCCCGGCCCGGCGGCGGAGCTCGGAGCGCAGCTCGTGGTCGGTGAGCGCCAGGTGGAGCAGTTCTGCCACCACCCCCCGGTCAGGCTCATCCACGAGCAGGGCCGCATCGCCGACGGTCTCCGGAATCGCGCCCACCGGGCGCGTGACCACTGGAAGCCCGAAGTGGAACGCTTCGAGCAGCGGGATGCAGAAGCCCTCGTGCTCGGACAGGCACAGGAAGACGTCGGCTGAGCGATAGCGGTCGCCCAGGGCGCCCGCGCTCAGCCCACTCTCGATCTGAACCGCGCCCGGGGCCAGACTCTCGCCGAGCCCGCGCAGAAGCCCCGAGTAACCGGGGGTGATCGGATCGCCAACCAGGACGAGACGGGCCCCGGGGGCGTGCCGGCGGCGGTAGAGGGCAAAGCAGCGGATCACCTCGTCCTGGCGCTTGTGGGGCGAGAGGCGGCCCACGAAGAGCACGGTCGGCGCCCCGGGAGCTCGGGTCGGCGCCGGCGCTCCCAGGCGATCACGCTCGGTCAGCAGCGGGATGACCGTCGGCGCCTCGGCCCCCATGTCCCGCAGCGCCTCCGCGTTGAAACTCGAGTCGGCTGCGGCCACGTCGGCGCCGGCCACCAGGGCAGGCAGCTGCTCACGCCCGATCGCACAGTGTGCGGCGACGAGCGGCGCCTCCGCCCAGAGCCAGGCCGGCGGAGTCACGTTGTGGTAGAGCAGGAGCTTCGGGTTGGGGAGGGCCAGGAGGTCGTGCAGCCTCGGCAGGCCGGCCGAGTGATGCAGGAGGAGCACGTCATCCGGCTCGGGCGAGAAATCTCCCGCCGGCCTGACGGAGCCACCGACTCCGGCGGCGATGCGCTCCGCGTAGTCACCGCCCCCCCAGCCCCAGCGCCGGAAGTAGGAGCGGAAGAGGATGGCCTCCGTCGTGATTGCGTCGTGAGGGCCCGCGCCGGAGAGCAGCTGGTGGATGTTCATTGCTCTCGCTCGCGCTCGAGGCGCTCGATCCGCTCCTCGAGCCCCCGCAGGTAGTGGACGACGTTGACGTTGAAGCGGGTCTGCTCGGCGATCAGCTCGGCGTGGTACTGCGCGAGCAGGCGGAGGAGCCCGTGCTTGAGCATCGTGATCGGCGCACCCCAGCGCCGTGTCGAGCGGACGTGACCGAGGTCGGGATCGATCAGGGCCCACTCGAGCAAGCGGCCATAGCTCGGCGGAGTCTCGTTCAGCGGCTCGATCCGGGTCTCGGAGGCGCTATAGGCGCCGTCCTGTCGGGCTTGGGCCGCCGCGGCTCGCGCCTGCTCTATCGCCTGCTCCGGTGTCGTCACGAAAGCTCCCGCGCCCGAGCCAGCGATCGCCAGCTGCCCCGGAGGTCGACCACTCCCTCGTGCGCCGTCGAATGCGCGACCGAGAAGCGGACCGTCCGGTCGGGCACCGCCTCCTCCCCCGCCGGCGCGGCCCCCAGGACCAGGTCGTAGTCGCCACCCAGGAGCGGCAGATCGGCAATCTCGAAGACGAGGCGGGCGGCCCCGTTGGAGTCCAGGTCGGCGACCGTGGTGGTGGTGAAGATCTGAGTGCCGCTGCCGAGGCGGACCTCGAGCTTGAGCCCAGCCTCGGTTATTCCCGCCGCGGCCCGCAGCTCGACTTGGATCTGCAGCGGCTGGCCGTTATAGAACACGCTGCTCACGCGGCCGAGCTCGTCGCGCAGCTCGACCTCGGCCACCTCGACAGCTCGGGCTCCCGCCCGGCGCACCGACTCGCTCCCATGGTGCTCGGTCCCCATCAGGCGGTGGTAGTGCAGGAGTCCCTCAGCCGTCGGGCCATCGAACACGACGTGTCCCGCCTCCAGGACGACCACCCGCTCACATACGCGCTCGATCGACCCCGGGTCATGAGACACGAGCACGATCGTCGTCCCCCCGGCGATCTGCTCCGAGATCCGCCGCAGACACTTGCGCTGAAACGCCTCGTCGCCCACGGCGAGGACCTCGTCGATCAGCATCACGTCCGCGTCGAGGTGAGCGGCGATCGAGAACCCGAGCCTCAGGAGCATTCCCTGGGAGTAGGTCTTGACCGGGACCTCGATGAAGTCACCGAGCTCAGAGAAGGCGACGATCTGGTCGATCCGCTCGTCGAGCTCACGCTTGGTCAGCCCGTACAGGGCCCCCTGCAGATAGACGTTCTCCCGCCCGGAGAAGTCACGGCTGAAGCCGGCGGCCAGCTCAAGCAGGGCAACCGTACGCCCCCCGCAGATCGCCACCCCCGTCTGGAGCGGAATGATCCCGGCCAGGACCCGCAGGGTGGAGGTCTTGCCGGCCCCGTTGCGCCCGACGACGCCGACGGTCTCCCCCGGCCCGATCCGGAGGTTCACGTCCTGGAGCGCCGCCACCGGTTTCGGCATGGCGCTTCGCTGGCCGATCAGGAACCCTTTGAGCGTCCCCGCCTGGTCGGCGCGCACGCTGAACCGGCGCGTGGCGTCCCTGAGGATGATCTCCCCGGGTACCACCGCTGGTCTCTCCTGGCCGCGGCTCACAGGACCACCGCCAGCTCGCCCTCCAGGCTCCGGAAGAGCGCCGTCCCCGCCGCCAGCGCGATCCCCGCAGCGACGAAGGTGTACAGGAGCTCTCCCCAGGGGGCGCTCCCGTAGAAGAGGGTGGCGCGGATTCCGTTCACGAACGGCGCGACCGGGTTGATCCAGTCGAGCAGCGTGCCCACCCAGGCGTGGTGGCGGACGAAGCTGATCCGCGTCGGCAGCAAGAAAATCGGGGTGAGGAAGAACCAGGGCAGGAGCGCCGCCGTGAGGATCGGAGCCACATCCCGAAAGTAGGCGTGGAGCACGGCGACGATCAGCGCGCAGCCGAGGACGAAGCCGACCAGCGCCAGCACCAGGAGCGGCAGGAGCAGGAGGGCGGGCGTCAGGCTGCCGCGTAGCGCCAGGGACAGGGGCGCCAGGAGCACGAGGATGGCCAGAAACGTGATCAGCTGCACGGCGACGCTGGCGGCGGGGATCGACTGGCGGGGAAAGCGCGCCTTGCGCACGAGCGACCCCTGATCGATGAGCGATTCGGCGGAGGCGAGCAGCGACTGCGCAAAGAACGTCCACACGACGATGCCGATCATCACGAAGACCGGAAAGTCCGGGATGTTCTGGGAGTGGAGCACGTACCCGAACATCAGCGTGTAGGCGCCCATCAGGACCAGCGGGTTGACGAGGTACCAGAGCACCCCGAGGCGGGACCCCTTGTACTTGCGCCGGAGCTCGCGGGAGACCAGCTGCCCGAACAGGTAGCGATAGGCCAGCATGGCTCGAATTATCGCGGCGACCGGCTCAGCCGCCGGGGCTGTCCACCAGCAGCGTCACCGGCCCGTCATTGACGAGGTCGACTTCCATCATCGCCCCGAACACTCCCCGGCGGGCGCCGATGCGCTCGCAGAAGCGCTCATAGAGCGGCTCGGCGAGCTCCGGAAGGGCCGCCTCGACGTAGCTCGGCCGATTGCCCTTGCGGGCGTTCCCGTAGAGCGTGAACTGGCTGACGCAGAGCACCTCCCGGTCACCCAGAGGCTCGTTCATCCGGCCCTCGGCGTCGGCGAACACCCTCAGTACCCTCACCTTGTCGGCCAGCCAGTCGCCCTCCTTCTCGGTGTCGCCGCGCCGCACGCCGAGGAGCACGAGCAGCCCGGGGCCGATGGCCGAGACCTCCCGGCCCTCGACCGAGACCGAGGCCCGGGCGACCCGCTGAACGAGCGCGCGCACCTCAGGGCATCCGCAGCTCAGGCATCCCGGAGCTCCGCCGCCGCGCGCTCGGGCGCAACGATGTTCAGGTTCACGCCGGCTCCGAGCTCCAGCCCGGCCAGATGGGTGAGCCGGGGCAGGATGTCGATCCGCCAGCAGAAGTGCTCGGCATCCGGCGGCGCAGTTCTCACCCACAGGTTGAGCGGCGGACTCGCGCCCAACCGCCGCTGGAGGCGGCCCAGGGCATCGTGGAGCATGGCCGCACCATCCGGCCCGTCGTCCTCGAAGCGCATGCGCGGTGTCCGGGGCGCGATCAGGAGCTGGTATGGAACCCGGGCGGCGAACGGCGCCATCAGGACGGTCTCGTCGTCGATGGCCACGATCCGCTCCCGCCGCCGCACCTCCTCCTGGACGAGGTCGCCCAGCAGGTTACCGCCCATCGTGCGGGCGGCGTAGGCGCCGAACCGCTCGCGCTCCCGGGCCACCGCGGCGGGGACGAAATCGAGTGCATAGAGCTGGGCGTGGGTGTGGGGCAGCGAGGCGCCGGCCTCCCGGCGCTCGTTGACGATCACGTGCACGTACGCCGCCTCCCGGTGCGCGCGCATTCTGGCCCGCCACACGGCGACGGCCCCGCGCACCTGATCGACCTCGAGGTCGGCCAGCGAGATGACAGGCTCGGGAGCGTTGATCACCACCTCGTGGGCCCCGGCGGCGGGAGCGGACCAGAAGAGATCCGGATTGGCGTCGGCCTCGACCGGCTCCGGGTGCGCGGCGAGGGCCGGATAGAGGTTGGGGACGACGCGTACGGTCCAGCCCGGGGTGTTCACCTCGCCCCCGGCGGGCCGAACCGCGTAGACCTCGGGCGGCGTCCGGTCCTCGTGGCCCTCGGCAAAGGGATCCGACTCCGGATCGATGCTCGGTGCGGGCGGGGCGGAAAGCTCGCCTCCAGGCCGTACGGCTCGGGCCCCCGCGATGATCGCCCGCTGCCCGGTCAGCGGGTCGATCCGGATCTCAGGCAAGCGCCTTCTCCATCGCGATGTGCTCTATTCCGGCCTCCCGGAACACGTTGCCGCGCGGGACATAGCCCGCCTGCTCATAGAGCGGTCGAGCATAGGTCTGGGCATGGAGCACGAGCCTCCGCCCGCCGGCGCCCCGGGTCTCGGCGTCGGCCGCCTCGAGCAGAGCCGTGGCGATCCCCTGGCGCCGGGCCGAGGTGCAGACGGCAAGCCGGGAGAACTGGACCGTGCGGCCGACCATCACCAGACGGCAGGTCCCCAGGACCTCGCCCGACCCATCCCCGGCGTTCTCGTCGACTGCCACCGCGACCAGGTGCAGTCCCTCGTGATCCCGGCCATCGACCTCCTCCCGCTCGGGCACACCCTGCTCGACGCAGAAGACTTCGTAGCGGAGTTTCAAAGCCTCGTCGAGCTCTTCTGGCGTCCGAGCGCGCCGGACCTCGTACCTAACTGCGGTGCTCATCTGGATGAAGGTTGCCAGAGCAGCCTAATCCGACCGGAGAGGCGCTAGAATGTGTGTATCCTCCTGAACGAGTCGGCGGGGGTTCGTGGGCTAGTGATGTACCCGCGCCGCGCAGTTCACCGCTGAGGTTTTCCTGAGCTGCCACCCGCAGCACCGGCGGCTCGCGCACCGTAACGCCACCTTTCCCGATCTTCATGGGCGATTCCGACCCGCTTCCGCTTCCTGGGTGACCCAACCTCGTTCACCGACCATGACTGAGACCGCTTCTCTTCCCTCTCCCGCCGCCATTGCGCGCGCCGAGCGGTTTACGCGGGAGCAGTTCGTCTATGAGGGCGAATCGCTGGGGGAGGCGCTCGCTCCGGGGTCGGAGCGCCGCCGTGCCTTCGACGCCGCACTGGGCGAGATCGAGGCCGGTAACAAGCAGCCCTCTATCGACTGGCGGCGAAAGTTCTCGCTGCTCCTGGGGCTCGAGCGGCTGCTCTCCCAGGAGGAGCCTCACCTGGTCGATGGCACGGTTCTCTCCGCCCACCAGGTCGACGCGCTCTCCGGCACGCTCACGGCCCTCCTGGCCGAGGTGCAGCGCAATGGCGCCGTCAACGGCAACGGACCGGCGGCGGCGGCGCCCTCGCCCAGCGCCAATGGTGCCGCCCCGGCGTCCACGGAGCTCGACCTGGATCTGGAGGAGGAGGACGAGGGCGAGGAGGAGGACGAGGAGCCCCAGGATTGGCAGGACGCCGATGATGAGCTCGACGCGGACGTCCAGATCGAGCAGCCCGAGGATCCCAACGCCGGCAAGCGCTTCTGGTTCGAGCACGCCACCGGCGCCGGCAAGACCGTGGCCGCCCTGGGCTTCGTCGAAGGCTCCCGCACCGGCGGAACCCTGATCCTCACCCACCGGCGCAACCTCGTCGATCAGTTCAACGGCGAGCTCCGCGACCGAGGCTATCGGGACCGCATCCACGCACCCCTCTTGGCCGGCCAGGATGCCGCCAACGGTCCGGTCACGGTTGAGACCTACCAATGGTTCGTGCGCAACGCGGGCAAGATCTCCGACGCCTACACGATCGTCATCTGCGACGAGGCGCATACCGCCCTGGGCGAGAAGACCTCGGCCGCAATCCGCGGCTGGTCGGGCCCGATCTTCATCGGAATGACTGCCACGGGCGCGCTCATCGCGCGTCACGTCACCGACCTCTTCCCGACCCAGACCTCACGGTTCGATCTCGCTCAGGCCGCCCGCCGTGGCGTGATCGCCCCGCTGCGCTGCGTGCGGATCCCGCCCGGCCCCGGGGTGCGCACGATCGCCAAGGTTCCGTTGCGCCGGGGCGAGGTGGACACCGAGTTCGACCAGGAGATGCTGGCCGAGATCCTGGATCAGACGCCCTTCAACGTGGCCGTGGCCGACCTCTACAAGACCCGCTTCAACGGCATTCCCGGCGTCGTCTACGCCGCCGGCGTGCGCCACGCGGGCAACGTGGCCCAGGCCTTCCGGGACCTCGGCATGAATGCCCAGGCCGTGTCCGGCGAGACGCCCAAGCGCCAGCTGGCGCGAATCCTGGCCGACTACGAGTCCGGCAAGATCGACGTGCTCGTCAACGCGATGCTGCTGGCCGAGGGCTGGAACAGCCCGCGGGCGACTGTGTGCATGCACCTGGCGCCCACGGCCTCCAAGCGCGTCTACCAGCAGCGCGTCGGCCGCGTGACCCGGCGCCATCCGGGCAAGGAGGCGGGCATCGTCGTCGACTTCGTGCATCCCGCCACCAAGCACGATGACCCCGTTGTGACCCTGCACTCGCTGCTGGACCGTGACGTCTACCGCGGCGGGGCGATCGTCGTGGGGCCCGTGCGCCGCGGCCGCGGCCGTCGTGTGCGGGTGGAGCGGCGCGTCCTGCCGGTTACCCCGGATCCCGACCGGCGGGCTCAGGTCTTCGAGCGGGAGCTCTGGCGGATCGCCGTCGAGCACCTCGACTACGGCGAACAGCACGTATGGGCGGCGCTGGCCGGCGCGCGGGTAGCCCCCAACGGCTGGCGACGCGCCAAGGCGATGCTCCACTTCGATCGCCAGGGCGAGCTCAAACGCCGGTTCCTCTTGACCGCGGTGCAGCGCAACCGCAACGCCCAGCTACGGCTCCGGGCCCTCGGGGAGATCGCGGCGAGCCGGGACGCCGAGGCCTTCGACTCCGCGATCGACATCATGGCCGGCTGGCCACGAGACGAGCGCCGTGAGGGGGTCAAGATCATGCTTCAGGCCCTGGCCGAGCGCCGGATCGGCCGCCGCGACCAGGCCAACGCCTGGATCTGGCGCATGGCCGAATACACCCGTGAGGTGCACGAGGAGTACGCGGTCCAGCGCTGGCCGGAGACCAAACGGCTACTGGGGCTCCTGGTGAATTCGTCCGGCGCCGCGCACGCCCGGAACGCCCGGCGGCTCGTTCACGCGGCTCGCAAGGAGGACCGACGGCTTTCGGCCGCGCTGCTGGCAGCGGCGCTGGCGCATACCCCGGAGGCCGAGGAGGCGCTGCGGGGAGCGCGGACGCGCATGGCTCGCAAGCCGGCGGCCCTGGCCCGGGAGCTCCTGCGGAACTTCCCCAAGGGCCGGCGCGGGAAGAGCCGGCGCAAGCGCTCCAAGGGCTCCGGCGGAGGCCAGACGTCCCGCGGCGCGGCCCAGCACGGAGCCGTGGAGGCCACGGCTGCCCTGGAAGAGAACTCCGAGGCGGTCGCCGCCGAGGAAATCGAGGATTCGGAGCGTCCCGCCGCTCGCGACGTCGCTCCTCCTGAGGACGACGACGAGCCTGACCTCTACGACGACGACGATGATGACGACGAGGCCGACGAGGCCGAGCCGCACGAGCAGGAAGCGGCCTAGGCCGCGCCCGCCCCTAAAGCCGCGTCAGCACCAGGCCCACGGCCAACAGCACCACGGCCAGCCACAGCGCCGACAGCGCCCCCTCGAGCGGCTCGGCCACCCGCGCTCGGTCCAACGGCAACGAACTGCCGTCGGCCAGGCGCTGCTCGCCGCTGACCGAGACGGTCCGGCGCCGCAGCGTGCGCACCGGGGTTGAGAGCCGGCGCTGAGCGAGGCTCAGCAGGTAGCAGGCAGCGGCCACGAGGACGCCGGCCGGTCGTACCGTCAGCGTCTGGACGAAGTAGCCGGTGAAGGCCGGGAAGGCTCCCCAGGCCAGGGCGAACCAGTGGTCGGAATGCAGACGCCCGCTCCACAGCTCGAGGTTGTAGGCCGGGACGAGTAGGACCCCGACCAGGATCAACGGCGCCAGGAGGGGTGAGACGAGCATGCAGCCGAGGACGCCGACGGCCGCCGCGCCCGCGAGGCCGAACACCCCGAGCGCCACGAGCACGCCATCACTCAGCTTGGTCTGGAGCGGGCGTCCGCGGAGCTCATCCAGGGCGTGAGCGCTGATGCCGACGGCGAGGAAGAAGGAGCCCAGCGCCGCCCCCAGCCGGTCTCCGCGGATGGGGCCCGTCGCCGCCACCGTGCCGAACACGATGTAGCTGAGATGCCAGGCCGTGTACGGCGGGTGAACCAGGGTCACCAGGTCACGCCAACCCCCGGAGCGCAGGGCGTAGAAGGCCGGGCGGGCGAGCCCGGAGTCACGCTGGGTCGTCGTCATCCCCGCACTCCCGACATGACGACTCCGGCGCCGAAGCTCATCGGGCGCAGCGAGACCTGCTCGATCCCAGCTCGAGACCACAAGGCGACCAGATCCGGTTCGGCGGCGTGAAAGGCCTCGATGTTCGGCCCCAGGAAGCGGCCGACCTCGTACCAGGCCGGCGACGCGATCCGTCCCACAGCGGGCAGGACGTACCGGGTATGGAGCCGCCACAGGCTCCGGAGCACCGCCGAGGAGGGGACACCGAATTCGAGCATGGCGATCCGGCCTCCCGGTTTGACGACGCGCGCCAGCTCCCGCATCGTGGCCTCCCGGTCGTCCACGTAGCGGAGCAGATAGGTGAAGCTGAGCGCGTCGAAGCGGCCATCAGCAAAGGGCAGCTGCTCGGCCTCACCGCGGACGAAGCTGACCGCGAGTCCTGGCTCGGTCCGAAGCTTCGCCTGCGCCCCTGAGAGCATGGCCTCGCTCTGGTCGAGCCCCACGACCCGGGAGCCGCGCCGGGCCAGAGCAAAGGCGACCATCCCGGTGCCCGTGGCGACATCAAGCACATCCTGACCCGGCTGCGGGTCGAGGGCACGCACCAGGGCACTGCGCCAGCGGGGATCCTGGCCGAAGCTCATCAGCGCGCCCATCCGGTCGTAGCGCTCAGGCAGACCCCGGAACAGCTCCAGCGTGTGCCGCTTGCGCGGCGAGGCGGAGGCCTCACCCAAGGTGGACCTCCCCCGCCTCGAGCGCCAGTTGACCGTCGTCGGTCCGCACGACCAACCGGCCTTCGCCGTCGATCCCCGCCGCCTCACCATGGCCGGCGTGCCAGCGCACCGCATGCCCCAGCAGGGCATCCCGCACCCGGACCGCCTCGAGCACCGCCCGGGGGGGCGCCACGAGCCAGCGCTCGAGCCGGACGAGGAGCCGGGTCAGCGTCGGCTCGATCTCGTCCAGACCTCGCTCCAGAGATCCGGCGCGCCCGCGGAGCTCGGTGGGGAGATCGTCCGGAGCGAGGGCAACGTTCATCCCGATACCGAGCACGGACCACCCGTGCTGGGGGCGTCCCTCAACCAGGATCCCGGCGACCTTCAGCCCGTCGAGAAGGACGTCGTTGGGCCACTTGAGCCGAGCGGCGGGGCCGGCCTCGTCGGCAACGGCCGCGCCCGCGGCCAGGGGCAGGAGCCGCGGCGGGTCACGCAGGATGACCGAGAAGAGCAGAGCTTGGCCCGCGGGCGCGCTCCAGGTCCGGCCCTGGCGCCCTCGTCCGGCCGACTGCTCGCCGGCGCTGACGAGCGTTCCATGAGGAGCTCCCGCCTCGGCCAGGACTCGAGCCCGCGCGTTGGTCGAGTCGACGCGGCGGAAGTGGATCCGGGGCATGCCGAGGCCGCTCACTGCAGCCAGACCCGGAGTTTGTCGCCGGTCGCGACGCCGAGCTTCTCGGCGGCGTTGCCATGGCTCACCGCGACCGCCAGCCGGCGGTTGGCGTCCTCGTAGGCCAGGAGCCCTCCCTCCGGCACGTCGGCAAAGGTGCGGGCGTAGGTGAGGTGAAATTCCCCGGCCGACGCCTCGAGCCCCACCTCACGTCCGACCTTGAATCCGAAGCCGGCCAGGTCGTCATGGCCGATGTTCAGGCCAATGTTGCCAAAGCGATCGACATACAGAGCATGCGCGACCACGAGCCCGTCCACTAGCTCAGGCTCGGGCAGGAACAGCTGCACCAGGCCGTCCGGATCACACGGCTCACCCGCCTCGGCCAGGGGCACGCCCGCAGCGAGTCGCGCGGCCACCGGAGCGAAGATGTCCCGGCCGTGGAAGGTGGCCGACACCGGCTCGAGGCGGAAGGGCGAATGCGCGATGTCGACCGTCTCGACGGCCCCCCCAGCCCGGAGCGCGGCCAGCGACAGGAGGCCATTGTCCGGCCCCACGAGCATCCGGTCGTCGGCCAGTCGTATCGCCACCGCCCGGCGCGCCGCCCCCACGTCTGGGTCGACCACAGCCAGGTGCACCCCGACGGGCAGATACGGCAGGGCCCCCTCAAGAGTCAGCGCCCCACCGTAGACGTCATGACGGCCCACGCCGTGCGTCAGGTCGATCACCCGGGCCTGGGGGCAGATCCGCGCCATCACCCCGTGGCAGACGCCGACGAAGTCGTCCTGAAGGCCGTAGTCCGACATGAAGGTGATCACGGGTCCCGAGTCGTTCATTCCGGCCGGACCCATCTTGGCACGCTGATGATGTGGCTAATCTCGCGGGGGCCGCAACCCTGTCCGAAGCGGGGTGTTTCGGGGCAGAACCCGATATGGAGCCAGGTGAACATGAGCCGAGTTGAAAGTGCCGTCCTGCGAAGCGTGAGGTGGTTTGCGCCCCTCGTCGCCCTGATGGCGTTTTGCGCCCTGGGCGCCGGCGCCGTAGCGGCCGCCACCAAGCCGACCGTCGTGACCACGCACCAGACCAAGCGAGGTAAGGCGCTGGCCGCGACCAATGGGCATGCGCTCTATATGTCCACCGCTGACAAGGCGGGTAAGAGCGAGTGCACGGGCGCATGCGCCAAGACCTGGCTTCCGCTCCTGACCAGCAGCCGCCCAACGGCCGCCGCGGGCTCGGGCGTCAACGCCAAGCTGCTCGGCACGATCAAGCGCGGGGGCAACGTTCTCCAGGTGACCTACAACGGACACCCCCTGTACGTGTTCACGCGGGACAAGAGCGCGGGACAGATCAACGGCGAGGGAGCCAATCAGTTCGGCGGTCACTGGTACCTCGTGAACACGAGCGGGAACGCGGTCAAGCCCCAACCGGCAAGCGGCGGAGTCGTCTGCAACCCGATCTGCCAGGGCTACTGAGCCCTCTGGCGCCCACACCCCGGTGATCGGTCGGATCCTCTCGCTGCCGGCGCTCGCGCTGGCCATCTCGCTCACGCTGTTGGCGGGACCCGCCGCCGCCCAGCCGAATACCCCGGTGTCGGTATATCCGTCCCCGGGAACGAGCTACAACGAGCCGCACCAGCAGATCGCCTTTCGCGGCATTCCGGCCAATGAGATCGGGAACGTGAGCGTGGTGGGGTCGCTCACCGGGGCCCACACCGGGCAGATCGAGGCCGACTCCGACGGCGACGGCGGAAGCTTCGTGCCCAACCAGCAGTTCCAAAACGGAGAAACGGTCACCGTGAGCACCTCGCTGAACATCGTCGGGGGCCACAACGGCAGCTTCACGTTCAAGATCGAGCACCCGTCGTGGCCTATCAAGCCGGCGGCGCTCCCGGTGGTACCCAACGGGCCCGGGGCGCTCCAGCAATTCAGGTCCCGGCCTGACCTCCAGCCTCCGGCGGTCGTGGTGAGCAAGAACTCGGCTCCGTCCTCGGAGGGAGACATCTTCGTTGCGCCGCAGTTCGGCCCGGTCCAGAACGGACCGATGATCCTCGATTCCACCGGCCACCTGGTCTGGTTTCAGCCCTTCCCGATTTCGCAGAAGCTGATCGTCACGGACTTCCGTGCGCAGAACCTCAACGGACAACCGGTGCTCACCTGGTTTCAGGGCTATACCAACAGCGGGACCGGCGAGGGCGAAGGCGTGATCCTCAACCAGAGCTACCAGCAGGTGGCCACGGTACAGGCCGCCAACGGGCTCCAGATGGATCTGCACGAGTTCCTCGTCACCCCCCAGGGCAACGCCTACATCATGGCCGTCTCCCCGGTCAGCGAACCGAACGTCGTGCACAAGCCTCTGCTCGACTCCGTGGTCCAGGAGATCGACATCAAGACCGGGCTCGTCCTCTTCGAATGGCACGCACTCGACCACATCCCGCTGAGCTACTCGGACTTCGGTACGAGCACTCCGGGCTTCGTCTATGACCCCTACCACGGCAACTCGTTTGGCCTGGACAGCGACGGCAACGTGATCGTCTCGATGCGGGACACCTCGGCCGTTTACAAAATCAACCGCTCCACCGGGCGGGTCATGTGGGAGCTCGGCGGTAAGCACTCGAGCTTCCGGTTGGGGTCCGGCACGAGCACCGCCTTCCAGCACGATGCCGAGGTCCAGCCCGACGGGACGGTGACGATCTTCGATGACGGCGCCGGGCCACCGACCGTGCACAAGTACGCCCGGGGGATCCGGGTCGCTCTCGACACCAAGCACATGACCGCGAGGCTTCTGAACACCTATCCGCACTCACCGCAGATCTCGACCAACTTCGAGGGCTCGACGCAGGAGCTGTCAGGAGGCGACATGTTCCTCGGCTGGGGCCAGCAGCCGTACTTCTCCGAAGACAATGCGGTCCGGGCAGCAGATCTTCGACGCCCATTTCGTCGAGCCGTCGGGCAGCTACCGCGCCTACCGCTTTCAGTGGAGTGCCCAGCCGCCGAGCTCCCCGGCCCTGGCCCAGAGCTGGGGATCCGGCGAGACGCCTGAGCTCTACGCGAGCTGGAACGGTGCCACCGACGTCGCCTCCTGGCGAGTGCTCGCCGGGACCTCTGCCAACTCCCTGAGCGCGATCGGGCAGGTGCGGCGAAACGGCTTCGAGACCGCCATCCCGGCGAGCACTGAGGCGCCCTATCTCGAGGTCCAGCCCCTCGACGCGGCGGGCCACAGCCTCGCCGGATCGAATGAGGTGAGCGTTGCGCGCCACGTCGAGGCTCTACGGCTCGAGTGCCTTCGTGACCAAGGCGAGCGGCTTCGGCGGCCTTCCCGTGGGCTGCTTCACGGGCGCGGCGTGCAAGCTCACCACGACGATCAGCTCGGGCAGGACCGTGCTGGCCTCCACCGGAACCGAGCCCATTCCCGCCGGGGGAACCGGCATCGTCTACTTCCACCTCTCGGGAACGGCCGGGAAGATGCTCGCCCACGCCAGATCGAACCGCCTACCCGTGACCGTCACGGTCAAGGACACGAGCTCGAAGGTTCAGGTCAGCGCGCCGATCGATCTCGTCTCCTTCTCGACCAGCGGGGCGGGTCCACATCGGAGCCTCACCCAGGCGCAGCAGCTCTCCCTCGTCGGCGGGAGCGACTTCGTCAACTCGCACGGAACCGGTGGCCTGCTCGCCGCCTGTCACGCCGCGGTGGCCCCGTGCTCGGTGAAGGCCACCGTCACCGTCGGCCGCACGGTCATCGCCACCACCGGGTCGGAGCGCCTCGGCGCCGGCGAGCTGGGCTACGTGATCTTCTCGCTCACCGCCGCCGGGCGCTCGATGCTCGCCCACGCCGCCGGCAATCAGCTGGGGGTCCAGGTGTCCCTCACCGGCGGTGGCCAGACGGCGAGCGGTCAGCTGGCGCTCGCCGGCTTCAGCTAATCGCTGAGGGCTCGGACCGCCCTTCGGCATCCTGCACCAACGCCTCGATAACCCCGTCGATGTCGTGCCGGGCCGCCTCCAGCTGGGGCTCGAGCCCGTGCGATCGCAGAGTCTCCGAGGTCACCGGCCCGATGCTGAGGAGCTTGGCGGCGCCGATCGCGGACCGCCCGGCGCTGTCGAGGAAGAAGGTGACCGTGGAGGACGAGGTGAAGGTGATGTAGTCGGCGCCCGCCACCGCAGCCAGCTCGTCCTCGGTGAGCTGTTCGGCGACCGTCTCGTAGAGGGCGAGCACGTCCACCTCGGCACCCCGCTCCCTCAGGGCATCGGGAAGGACATCCCGGGCGCTCGCGGCCCGAGCGATCAGGGCTCGGGTGACCGGAATCTCCGCGAGCGCCTCGACCAGACCCTCGGCCACGAACCGCTCGGGGACGACGTCGGCGATCACGCCACCGCGCTCGAGAGCCGCCGCGGTCCCCGGCCCGATCGCCGCGACCCGCATTCCGGCCAGCGCCCGAGCGTCAAGCCCAGCGCCGGCCATCGCCTCGAAGAGCAGTCGCACCCCGTTGGGGCTGGTCAAACAGACGAGGTCGTAACGCCTGAGGTCGGGAATGGCCGGCCTGAGCGGCACGATCCGGATCGCCGGCGCCTGAACCACGGCGGCGCCGAGCTCGCCCAGGCGAGCGGCCAGACCGCTGGCCTGCTCCCGGGCCCGGGTCACCGCCACCGTGATCCCGGAGAGCGGCCGAGCCTCGAACCATGAGATGTGCTCCCGCAGCGCCCCCACCGCCCCCACCACGGTCAGTGCCGGCGCCCTCACCCCCGCGGCGCCGGCCGTCTCAGCAATCGTGGCCAGGGTTCCCTCCACCACGCGCTGGTCCGGGAAGGTCCCCCGCTGGACGATCGCCGCCGGCTCGGCTGGATCGCGGCCGGCCTCGATCAGCCGCTCGGCGATGGACCCGAGCTGCCGCACCCCCATGTACAGGACCAGAGTCCCCGGGAAACGGGCCAGCGCGTCCCAGTCGAGGGCTGATTCCGGCTTGTCCGGATCCTCGTGGCCGGTCAGGAAGGCGACCGCGCTGGCCAGCCCTCTGTGGGTTACCGGAATCCCGGCATAGGCCGCCGCGGCCACGCCGGCCGTCACCCCGGGGACGACCTCGAAGGGGACCCCCGCCTCGCTGAGGACCTCGGCCTCCTCGCCACCGCGCCCGAACACGAACGGGTCCCCTCCCTTCAGCCGGACGACCAAGCGGCCCGCCCGTCCGTGTTCCAGCAGCGCGGCGTCGATCTCCGCCTGGGGCATGGAGGGGCCGCCTCCCTCCTTGCCCACGTAGACGAGCTCGGCGTCCGGGCGGGCGCCGGCCAGCGCCTCGTCGGGGATCAGCCGGTCGTAGACGATCACATCCGCGCGCGCGATCAACTCGAGCGAGCGAGCGGTCATGAGCCCCGGGTCGCCGGGTCCCGCGCCGACCAGGTAGACAGTCACGCCTGCACCTTCCGCTCGGCGCGGAGGAGGAGCTCACCTGCGCCCACGCTCAGCATCCGCTGGGCCACCGTCTCACCCAGCCCCGCCGGGTCTCCCGCCAGACGGTCGGTGATCCACTCCGATCCGTCGGGCAGACCCACCCACCCGGTGAGCTCGATCTCGTCCGGTCCGACAGGGCGCGCCCAGGCCCCCACCGGCGTGTCGCACGAGGCACCGAGGCCGTGGACGAGCTCCCGCTCGGCCCTCACGCAGGCGGTCGAGACGGCATCGCTGAGCCCCGCCAGCTGAGCTTTGGAGAGCGCCCCCGGGCGCCCCTCGATGAGGAGCGCGCCCTGCCCGGCCGAGGGCACCAGCTGCTCAAGCACACCGCCGGCCTCGCCGCCTCGGCCCAGTCGCTCGAGGCCGGCCGCCGCGAGCACGAGTGCATCGGCCTGCCCGTCGCTCAGCTTGCGCAGCCGCGTGTCCACGTTGCCGCGTACCGGGACGATCTCGACGTCGGGACGGCTGGCTCTGACCTGGGCCATCCGCCTCAGGCTGCTCGTACCAACACGTGCTCCGGAAGGCAGCTCCTCCAGTGAGGCGGCGCCGCAGATCACGTCGCGCGGATCGGCCCGGAGCGGGATGGCAAGAACGACCAGGCCGTCGGCCAGCTCGGCCGGCACGTCCTTGGCCGAGTGAACCGCCACGTCGACCCTCTTGGCGGTGAGCGCCTGCTCGAGCTCGTTGATCCAGCGTGACTTGTCGGCGCCCCGGTCCTGGCTCCGGTCCCCAGACGTGGTGATGGTCACGAGCTCCGCCTCTTCGCCCACGCGTTCGGCCACCCACCGAGCCTGGGCCAGCGCCAGCGCGCTGCCCCGCGTGCCGATCCGGATCAACGCCGACGGAGCTCGCGTACTTCCGCGAGGGGCTCCGCGTCACCGAGAGCCGGGGCCTCGGTGGCCGGCACCTCGGGGACCTCATCGGCCTCAAGACCAAAGAGCTCGCGGACGAGCGCCATCCGGGCGTGAACGCGGCCGTCGCTCAGCTCCTTCATCCGCAGCGTCGGCTCGTGGAGCAGCCGGTTCACGATCGCGCGGGCCACATCCTCCACCCGGTGCAGATCTCTTTCGGAGGCCGAGTCCCACCGGCCTGCGTTCTCCCGGAGCACCTGCTCAGCGATCTCCGTCGCGCGTGAGCGCAGAGCGGAGATCGTGGGCAGCGCCTCGAGCGATCCCAGCCAGGCGGCGAACTGCTGAATCTCCTCCTCGATCAGCCCCTCTGCCTTGCGCGCCTCGGCTTGGCGCACGCGCCGGTTGCGCGCCACCACCGCCTCCAGATCATCGACGTCGTAGAGCGAGACGCCCTTGAGGGCTCCGCAGGCGGCGTCGATGTCACGAGGCACGGCGAGATCGATCAGGAGCATCGGGCGGTCCGGCCGGGCCTCCATCACCTCGCCGAGCTCCTGCGCCTCCAGGAGCAGATGCGGAGACGCCGTGGCGGCGACAACGATGTCAGCCCGCTCGAGCGCCGTCGGGAGCTCGTCAAAGCTGACGCTCTCGCCGTGAAAGCGGCGGGCCAGACTCACGGCGCGGTCCCGGCGGCGGCTGGCCACGAACACGGTTCGGCAGCCACTGTCGCCAAGCGCCCGGGCGGCCAGCTCACTCGTCTCTCCGGTTCCCACGATGACCACCGAACGGCCCTCGAGTCCCGGAGGCAGGAGCTCCCGGGCCAGGGCCACGGCCACGCTGGGCAGACTGAGCTGACGCTCGGCGATCGCCGTCTCGGTGCGAGCTCGTTTGCCCGCCTGGAGCGCGGCCCGGAACAGGTGGTTGGTCAAAGGGCCGGTTGAGTCACGGGCCAGCGCCGCCTCGTAGGCCCGCTTGACCTGGCCCTGAATCTCCGCCTCGCCCACGACCATCGACTCGAGCCCCGCCGTAACCCGGTAGAGGTGCCGGGCGGCGTCACAGTTGCGGTGCGAGTAGATCGAACCGGCCAGCTCAGTGGGACGGATGCCGGCCTGGCTTGAGAGCATCGAGAGGACGCGCCCCTCGGCCTCTACCGCGTCGGCCACGACGAGGTAGAGCTCGGTTCGATTGCAAGTCGAGATCGTCACCGCCTCGTGTACGTCGGCGGCACCGCGCAGATCACGGACAAACTGGGTGGCGCGCGCCTCCGGGAGGGCGAGGCGCTCACGGATCTCGACCGGCGCCGTCTTGTGCGAGATCCCGATGGCGAGGAGCTCGCTCATGCCACCTCCTCCAGGTCTCGCTCATCCACCGGATTTTGATCCCGGGCCGCCACCTCACGCTGGAGCTCGGCCAGGCCCCGCTCGGTGCGGCGCAGGCGCACGGCCATGATGGCGACGTAGAGCAGAACGAGGACGACGAACACGATGTAGGCCGCCGCGACGTACGGGCCGGCGGTGTGCAGCGGGAGCGCGGGTGCGGCGAGGACGAGACTCATGACGGCGCCGCGCTCCTGCCCAGGGGCCGAACCGCCGCCTCACCGAGGGCGGCCCGGCGGAGGCGGCGGAGCTGCATCCGTGTGCTCTTGGCCGTGAGCTCGTACTTCCACAGCGTCGTGAAGAGCAGGGCGATAGCCAGCACCGAGATCGCGAAGGTGAGCTGCATCGAGCCCGGAAGCCGGCCTCCGGTCAGGGTGAGGACCCGTGGGTGCACGAAGCCCTGAGAGAGCCGCACGGCGACGAAGTTCATCGGCACAAAGGCGCCGGCGACAACGGCGAACACGCTCGCGTAGCGAGCCTGGCGCTCGGGATCCTCGATCGAGAAGCGCAGGGGCTGGTAGGTGGCGAAGAGCAGGAAGACGATCAGGTAGGAGACGAGGGTCGGGTCGCTCCACTCCCACCAGTGCCCCCACGACGCCTTGGCCCAGATCGACCCGGTGATAAGCCCGCCGACGGCGAAGATCAGCGACATGTGGATAGCCACGTAGGAGCGCATGTCCCATTTGCGCTCCCCGGTCCGCAGGTAGCCGATGGCGAACAGGCCGCCCACGACAAACCCGCAGAGCGACACGATGGCCAGGGGCACGTGGATGTAGAAGATCTTCTGGACGAAGCCCTGGTCGGCGTCCAGCGGGGCGTAGAAGAAGGCCAGGGCAAGCCCGGCGGCGAGAAACGCAACCGTCGCGAGAGTGAGACCGCGCAGGCCGCGGGAGTACTGGGTCAAGGGGTTAGTCCTCCAGGAGAAAGTCGAACACCGCGTAGGCGAGGAGGGCGAACACCAGATCATAGAGCCCAAGGATGGTCAGCCATCGGCCTTGCGGGAAGGTGGCTCCGTGGGCTTCGAGCAGCGGGCCGGCGCCCTCGGCCAGCGCGATCAGGGCCGGAATGAGCAGCGGCAGCGCGATGATCGGCCCGATCAGGTCGCGGGCCCGTGTCTGGACGGCGATCGCCGAGACCAGGGTCCCGATCACCGCCAGGGCCACGTCGGCCAGGGCGAGGAGAACGACGATGCCTCCCAGCGACCGTCCCAGCGAGGGTCCGAGCAGAAACAGAGCGAAGGCGGGCAGGGCGAACACCTCAAGCACGACCAGGAAGAGGAAGAGTGCCGCCGCCTTGGCCACGAGCAGAGCCGATCGATCGACGGGAGCCAGAAGGAAGGCATCGAAGCCCCCCTGTTCACGGTCGGCCACGAAGAGCCGGTTGACCGCGAGCATGCCGGCGAAGAGGACGGTCGCCGTGAGAACGCCGGCCGCCAGCTGGCCTCTGACCGTGCTCTGGTCAAGGGCAAAATGGAAGATCACGAAGGTGGTGACGGCAAACAGGACCATGGCCGGCAGCGTCTCGAACGTGCGCAGCTCGAGCAGCAGGTCCTTGCGCAGAATCGTGAGGACCGTCCTCACCGGTACAGGCCCTCGAGCTCGGGCGCCCCGACGCTGCCCGGCTCGCCGATGAAGGCGGCACGTCCTTGGTCGAGCCCGAGGACGAGATCGGCCTCCCGGAGAGCGGCCGCTGGGTCGTGGCTGGTGAGGACACGCGTGACGCCGGCGCTGCGCCCGATGAGCGGCTCGACGAGCTCCCCCGCGCCGGGGTCGAGATTGGCGAGCGGCTCGTCGAGCAGCAGGAGCTCCGGCTCGTGGAGCACGGCGCGGCAGACGGCGAGGCGCTGGACCATCCCCTGCGAGAGGGTGCGCACCGGATCGTCGGCGCGCGCGCCCATGGCGACCGCCCCGAGGAGTGCGTCCACGCGCGGGCTTGGGACCCGGTGCAGCCGGGCGTGGTAGAGGAGGTTCTCCCGCCCGGTGAGATCGCGATAGAGCAGCGGGTCGTGCCCGAGGTAGCCCAGCTTGCCTCGCGCCGCAAAGGCGCGGCGCGGCAGGGCCTCGCCGAGGACGGAGACCTCGCCGCCGTGGGGACGCAGAAGCGTGGCCAGGATTCTCAGCAGGGTCGTCTTCCCCGCCCCGTTTCGCCCCAGCACGGCCAGCGAGGCCCCCGGGGGCAGTGTGAGGGTCAGCTCACGCAGAACCGTGCGCTCACCGAAGCGGCGCGTCAGGCCGCGCAACTCGATCCCCGAAGACCCGGAGCTCAATGCCCGGCGGTGCGGGTGCCGGGCTCGCGCCGGAGCGTGGCGACGACGTGCTCGAGTGTGGGCGCAATGACCGGGAAGAGCTGGCTGATCGCCTTTGGGTTGCCCGGGAAGTTGACGATCAGGCTCCGCCCCGCGATTCCCGACACGCCCCGGGAGACGATCCCCATGGGGGTGTACTTGAGCGACTCGGCCCGCATCGCCTCGGCGAAGCCGGGGGCGTCGCGGTCGATCACGGCCCGGGTGGCCTCGGGAGTGACGTCATCGGAGGTCAGCCCGGTCCCCCCGGTGGTGAAGATCAGCGCGACGTCGGCGTCGACGTGCCGGCGCAGGGCCTCCTCAATCGCCCGCTCGTCGTCGGAGACGACCTCGCTGGCCACGATGTCCGCCCCCACCTGCTGAGCCAGTTGGGCCAGAGCTTGGCCTGAGAGATCCTCAGTACTCCCGGCGGTCACCGACGTCGAAACTGTGATCACGGCGGTTTTCACGCGCCTGAGGATTACACAAGCCCGGCGGCGCGGCGGCTTCAGCCCGCCGGCGTGAGGAGGGTCTGCTCGTGAACGTGGCCCCGCTTGAGCGTCAGCGTGAGGCTCGTCCGCTGGCTGATCGTGTATCCGTCGTCGCCGAGCGGGCCGCTACCGCTGAGGCGCAGGGTGAAGGTGGGCTTTCCGAGCGCCGCCACGCCGACGCTGCCAGAGGCCAGGGTCTGGAACTGAGCCAGCTCAGGGCCCGGGCATCGGGTCCGAGGCGACCCTGCGGGGCTGTAGGTGGCGCCAAGCCCCCGGCCGGTCGTGCCGAGGATGACCACCCCTCCGGGCAGCGGAGCCGAGCTGGCACACGACACGCCCCGGGCGACCTGGGCCATGACCGTGCCGCTGTCCTGCCAGGCCACGGTGCCGTCGACATGGAGGCCGCGGGGGTTGCCCCGCCGGCTCAAACCCAGCGCGGCCAGGAAGTCGGCGTAGGGACGGGTCGCGGGGCCGAGCACGAACAGCGAGGCGGTGCCTCCAGTCGGGGAGAAGGCTCCGTTGAGGGTTCCCTGGATCCCGCACGAGTCGAGGAACTGGCAGGCGCTGGGGTCGCCATTCAGGGCCAGCGAGAGGTTTCCGGCTCCGCGCACGAGGGTCAGCGTCTCGGTTACCTCACGGTCGCGCTGGGTCTTGATGCCCCCGGGAAAGTGGGGGCTCGCGGAGGACGGCTGGGCGACGGGCTTTCCCAGGGCCATGGTCAGGTTCGACTCGACGGTCCCCGCGAACCCGCCCGCCGCGAACGACCACGTTCCGCTGAGCGGGACGGCGCGCCGGCCCCGGCGGAGCTGGCCCAGGGTCAGCCGGATCTCAGGGCCCGCACCGGCCAGGTCGGCGTCGAGCGGCCCGGCGCAGCGGGTGCTGAGAAGTCCTCCCCGCGGCTGGATGAGTCCGATCGCCACCTGATTCCCGGTGATGGTCCCTGTGAGCGCCGCGTTGGGCTGCCGGGCGTCGCTGCACACGCCGCCGCCCGCTCGCGTGACCCGAGCGCCCGTAAAGGTTGTGCCGGCGCCGCCCGGCAGGCTCAGCTGGACTTGGTAGGAGCTATGGCCGTGTATGCGGTACTGACTCAGACTGAGGTCGCCCTGCGAACCGGGACGGAAGACCACGGTCCCGCTGTATCCGCAGATCCCCTGGGCGGCGCAGCCGGTGGCGGGGTCGCCGTGAAACGAGACGGTCAGCTCGCCTGAGGTGTGCGCCGGGACGTCGGTGGTTGAAACTGGCGCGTGGCCGTCCAGGCTTCCGAAGAGGACCAGCGAGCCAGAGCTCTGGGCTGTCGCCGCGGGAGCGCCCATGGCGCAGATGGCCACGAGGCAGGTGAGGGCCCAGCGCCTCACCGTTGCATCTCCGCGGTGACTTTGGTCAGGGTCAGGTCCAGGATGATCGAGCCGGTGCGGCTGCCGGCGTAGCCGAGCCCGTTGAAGCTGCCCGGATCCGAAAGCGTCAGGACCGATCGCTTGGTCAGGAGCTGCGCCGTCGTGATCGAACCGCGGGCGTAGGTTTGGTTCCCGCCGTTGAGGTTCTCGCCGAAGAGGTCCGAATCCGCGGGGCCGGGGCAGTGGGTGCGGAACACCTCGGAAGCTGGTCCCCCGCCGTTTGAGCTGACGGTCACCGAGATCGTCTGCCCCGCGGCCGGCCGCGCTCCCGGAGAGCGGGTGCCCAGCAGCAGCGACGGCGTGGCCACCGCGTCGCGACAGCTCGATCCGTCGGGCCAGCTGAACATCTCGCTGACGCGGCCCGTCAACAGCTGGAACGCGCTCAGCGGGAGCCTCCCCCGGCGGACGTCGTTCAGCACCTGCCGCCGGCTCAGACGCCGGCCCACCAACCGCGAGCCTACGAGGGTAAGCCCGTGCGACGGCGCAACCGAGAAGGCGAGTGATCCGGACGTCCCGCAGGCGTCTAGGAGCTGGCAGCTGGGCTGGCTGGAGCCACCGAACTGGGTCTCGATCGCGCTCGGAGCGGCGGAGACCCGGTACTGGAGCTGCACGAACTCCCGGAGCGGCGCGGTGGTCGGCCGGCCGGGGGCGCCCGGGCCACTGGAGCTGGAGCTGAAACCGCCGCTGAAGCTTCCGCCCCCTGACGAGCGAGGCGGCGGGACGAGCCGCAGGCTCGACACCAGCGTGCCGCTGAACGGACCGGCGGCAAACGACCGGGTTCCGGTGAGGTCGAACGAGAATCGGCCGGTGCGCCTGACGGGGACCGACACTCCGGCCAGGTCGGCGCCGGTCGGCCCGGCGCAGCGCCCGCTCGTGGGCGGAGACTCGATCGTGGCCGTCGCAGCTCGGTGCGTAGGGAGGTTCATGAAGAGCATGCTGAACGAGCTGCCGGGGAGGTCGACGCACTCGCCGACCACCGCTCCGCCCTCCTCACGCACTACACGGGCCGCGGCAGAGCCGTCGAGGAAAATGTCGATCGGCCCGCCGCCCGTCGACCCGCTCTGGCCTGAGGACTGTGCTCGCAGGATGAGCTCGCCGTGGATGCCGCAGACGCCGACCGCGGCGCAGCCCCGCGCCGCGTCCCCGTTCCAGGTGTAGGTGAGCGAGCCGGTCGCGATCAGCGAGACGTTTCTCTCGCTCCTCACCTTGACCTTGGCCGCGCCGGCCACGCCACCGGCGGTCGCGATCGCTGCCGCGAGCACGACCGCACCACCACCCCTCCAAATTCCCCTCATTATTGGGGGTGATCCTACTCTTGGACCACCCGGATTCCTAACTGGGGGGCCTAGCCCCGGCGCCACTCGCCCGAGCGGCCGCCTGACTTCTCGAGCAGAACCACTTGGCCGATCTCGGCACCGCGCTCGATCCCCTTGACCATGTCGTAGACCGTGAGCGCGGCCACCGCCGCCGCGGTCAGCGCCTCCATCTCCACCCCGGTGGGACCAGTGGTCCGGGCCTCAGCGGTGAGGATGATCTCTCCCGCCGCGTCGTCGATCTCACCCTCGACCCCGATGAACGAGAGGGGCAGGGGATGGCAGAGCGGGATCAACTCGGAGGTTCGCTTGCCGGCCTGAATACCGGCGATCCGAGCGGTGCCGAGGACGTCGCCCTTGGGGGTGTCCCCGGCCTTCACCGCCTGCGCCGTCTCCGGCGAGACGCGCACGACCGCCCGGGCCACGGCGCGGCGATCGGTGGGTTCCTTGTCTGAGATGTCGACCATGCGCGCGCGTCCGCCGGCATCGAGATGGGTCAGACGCTCGCTCACAGGAAGGGGGGTTCAGCTAGACGGGGGCGTACGCGCGCTGGGCGTCGGCGATCAGCTCGCGCACGCCCGCCACATTCCCCTCGCGCAGGAGCTTCACTGGGTCCGGCTCGCCGTTGACGATCGACTCGAAGAACTGCTTGCGGTCCTGGTAGGTGGGGAGGGTCGCCTTGGCCCATCCGCGCGCCTCGTTGAGGAGGATCGCCAGGTTCGCGTAGGGCTCGCCGAACATCTCGCCGATCTCTCGCTTCATCCGCTTGGCCAGTGCCGGCGAGGCGCCCGCGGTCGAGATGGCCACAGCCAGCGGTCCGGTGCGGACGATCGCCGGAAGGATGAAGTTGCACAGCGGCGGCACGTCGACGACGTTGACGAGCATCGAGCGTGCTTCGGCGTCATCGAAGACGCGGATGTTGAGGTCGGTGTCGTCGGTGGCGGCAATGGCGATCAGCGCGTCCTGGAGGTCGCCCGTCTCGTATTCCCGCTGCTCCCAGCGGATCGACCCCTCGAGCGCCAGCTGCATGAGCTCGGGATGCGCCTCCGGGGCGATCAGCGTCACCTGGGCGTCGCACGCGAGCAGACCCTCGACCTTCTCAAGCCCCACCTCACCCCCGCCGACGACCACGCAGCGGCGGCCGGTGAGGCGCAAGCAGGCGATGTAAAACGGCGTCTGGAGCATGTCCGCCACGCAGGACTGATCGCAGATTCCCTTGCGGTACTGGCAGACGCACTCCTTGCCGGCGTAGGCCTGGGCGGGCATGCCTCAGAGGGTACTCAGGCGAGGCCCCTCCCCCTAGAACTGCAGGACCGTGTCCCCCTCGGTCACATCGGGCTCGTCGACCGTGGCGTCGACGTTCTCCTTGACCCACTCGGCGGCGCGCTTCGAGGATTCGTCGGTCCCTTCCTTCGCCTCACAGACGGTCACGGTGACGCCGGTGTCGCCGACCATGAATGCCGCGTAGCTGACAAATCCAGGGACTCCTGAGATCAGCTCCTTCACGTCGTCCTCGTGCTGCCCGAGGGCCTCAAACAGCTCGGAGGTTCCCTGTCCCCCATAAGTCCGAATGACCGCGTGCATTGCCCTGCCTTTCTGTTGCCTCGCCACGTCGGATCTCCGCCGACACCGTATCCGACAGGGGGCGGGCCGAGAAACGCTACCTCTGGTTGCGTTTCTCGGCCAGGCCCCGAGGAGCCCTTGAGCGGGCTACTTCCGGTTCGCCCGGCGGCAGGAGCGCAGCGCCCTGCGGTCGGCGCGGCGCTGGGTGCGGTCGGTGCGGCGCGTCGCCCGGTCGGAGGCGAGCTTCGTGTGGTCGGTCGCGATCTTCGACCTGTCGGCCGTCACGGCGGACGCGTTGTCGGCCCCGCGGTCGGCCCGCAGCTGGAGCCGGTCGGCCCGGAGAGCCGCGCGGTCGGCGCGAATCTGAGCGTCCTCAGCCCTGACCGTCTGGCGCTCCGTCTTCACAGCCCCGCGCTGTGATGCGCACGCACCATTCGAGCTGCTGGCGCTCGAAGCGAGCGCCGTCCCGCCTCCTGCGGCCAGCAGTCCTGCCATACCGGCCAGAGCCAATGCCTTCTTCATCAGTCTCTCCTGGATCGGAAACCCTTTGGCCGCTTAAACCCGCCGCTGGGGAAGAAGTAGCTACCGCTTCAGGGCGTCCCCGGCCAGCCGGGCTCCGACCTTGAGCAGCGGGCCCAGACCGTCCTTCAGCGCCGCGGCACGGATCGACGGGCGGCCGTAGAGGATCTTCGCGCTCTGACGCAGGGCGCGGCCCAGCGTCTCGTCGTACGGGTGCCACCAGGCGTTCTTGACCGCCGACCCCTCCCAGACCCGGAGCTTGATGTTGACGCACTCGTAGAACCCGAACTTGGAGTGGGTGCGCCCCAGGCCGGAGTCCTTGACCCCGCCCCACGAGCACTGGCAGGCCCCGTGGCTGAACATGTGGTCGTTGATCCACACCATCCCGGACTCGATCTCCCGGGCGATTCGCTCACCGCGGCCGCGGTCAGAGGTCCAGACGGAAGCGCCGAGGCCGAAATCGGAATCGTTGGCCAGCGCCACCGCCTCGTGCTCGGAGTCGACGGTGATGATCGGGAGCACCGGTCCGAAGATCTCCTCGCGCATGATCCGCATGTCGTGGGTGACTTCGGTGAGCACCGTGGGCGCGTAGAAGGCGCCCGCCTCTAGGCCGGGCGGAGCCGCGGCGGGGCCGCCACAGCGCAGGCTGGCTCCGCTGGCCACGGCGTCGTCGACCAGCTCACGAACGAGCTCGAACTGGTCCCGGGACACCATCGGGCCGATCTCGGTATCCCAGCTCAGCGGCTCGCCTACCCGCAGACGCTGAGCGCCCTCGACCACCCCCTCGATGAAGCGCTCGGCCACCTCGCGCATGACGTACACGCGCTCGATACCTGAGCAGGTCTGGCCCGCGTTGGCAAACCCACCCCACAGCGCGCCGGCGATGGCATGGTCGATATTGGCGTCGGCCAGGACGAGCATCGGATCCTTGCCCCCCAGTTCAAGCACCGAGCCCTTGAGCTGCTTGGCGCATTTCTCGGCTACGCCGCGACCGGTCTCGACTGAGCCGGTGAAGAACACCTTGGCCACGCTTGAACTCACCAGGGCCGAGCCGGCGCCGGGGCCGTGGATCACCCTGACCAGCCCCTCGGGAATGCCGGCTCGCTCGAATACCTGGCCGATCCGCTCACCGATCAGGGGCGTCAGCGAAGCCGGCTTGAGCACGACTCCATTACCGGCCATCAGAGCCAGCGCGACCTCACCGAAGGGGATGCTCCACGGGTAGTTCCAGGGCGAGATGATCCCGATCACGCCCAGGGGCTCGTAGGTGAAAGCGGAAGATTTCGTCTTCAGGAAGACCTGGGGCATGGGAATCTTCTCGTCGGCCAGGATCTCCTGGCCCGCCCGCGCGATCCAAGTCAGGGCGTCGATCGTGGGCAGGACCTCCATCGCGAACGCCTCGTTGCGAGGCTTGCCCTGCTCCCGCGCGATCAGGTCGCGGATGTCATCCGATTCGTCGATCAGGACCTGAGCCGCGCGCTCCAGGTAGCGGGCGCGGTCCTCAAGCCGGAGCTGAGCCCAGAAGGGCTGGACCTTGGCCACGGCGTCGACGACGGCCTGGACCTCCTCCGGCGGGATCATGGGCACTCCGCCGAGGCGCTCCCCGGTGGCGGGGGAGAAGGATTCGAGCTGGTCGGGAGGCGCGGTGATGGTCATCGCGGGAGCCTATCGCCGCCGAGCCGGTGAAAAGTTCAGGGTGCTCCCCGATGCGAAGGCGCGCCCCGGGCGAGATGCTGCATGCCATGAGGGGCACCAACCGGGTGATCGCAGCACTCATCGTGCTGAGCGGATGGCTCGTCATCGGCGCCGCCACGGCCAACGCGGCGCCGGTGACCATCAGCTTCGAATCCGGTGCCACGTCGGGCCAGCAGGTGACGAACCAGTACGGGCCGCCAGGTACACCCGCCGGGCCTACATTCATGAAGGCCAGCGACGCCGGCTTCAGCGATGGGCCAGCCTGCAACCCGCCGGTTCTCGACAGCACCGACGCGGCCCATTCCGGCACCAACTCGGTCCAGCTCAACGGCTGCCAGTTCGCCGAGTTCTGGTCGACCGCGACCTTTTTCTCGCTCGGCTACTCGACGACCTCGGTCGGCTACTGGGTCGCCCTCGGCCCCGGGACCGCGTCCTCGCATGTCGTGACCACTGCCCTCGACGCCAACGGCAACATCGTCGACCAGGAAGAGACGACGTTGCCATCCCAGGCCGGTGCCTACGCCCACGCGCAGGTCACATCCACGACCGACAACATCGCCTTCGTGGCGATCGAGTACGGCGAGGTCAGCCAGCAGTACGGCTCGGCTCTGACCCACGTCGAGGACACGGTCGGGACTCAGAATCTTCAGGTCGACGACCTGACCTACGATCCGCCCTCATCACCGCCGGCCTCGAGCTTCCGCCTCGGCGCCAGCCCGACCCAGCTCGGGGTTTACGTCGGGGGACAGACCAAGGCCACGATCCCGATCACCTGGACCAACAATCCCAACCCGTCGTCGAGCCCGGTCTCGCTCGAGGTCTCGGACCTTCCGCCGGACGTCACGGCCTCGTTCTCCCCCAATCCGAGCACGACGGGGACCGCCACGCTCACGCTCTCCGTGGCCACGAACGCGCCCCTCTTCGACACCAACATCACCGTCACCGGATACGTCGACAAGGGGCTGGCCTCGCAGAAAGAGGCGAGCACGACGATTGGCCTCACCGAGTATCCGGCCTTCACGGTCGTGAAGCCGCCCGCAGTGACGCTGGCGCCGTGCACCCCGCGCCAGGTGACGCTCGAGATCGATACGGCGGACACGTTCACCCAGCCGCTGACCGTTTCGGTGGTCACGGTCAATCAGCGCGGGGTTGTCATCAACGGAATCTCCGGTGGCAAGGTCTCCGATCCGAATGACGCGAGCACAACCGTGACCCCGACCAACGGCGTCGCCAAAGTCACCCTGTTCCTGAGCGTGCCGCCTGGCGACTCACCGGCCGGACCGGCCCACTTCGGCGTCATAGCCTCGGCCAGTGGATACGCCGACTCCTCCAGCTCGGCGGGCACCCTGGCCATCGAGCCGGGGCAGGTCGACAACGTCATCCAGACGGGGACGGTTTTCACCCCAACGCTGGTCTCGGCGCCTGCTCTCGCCCAGCCGGGCACCGAGATAACGCTGCGTGGCGCCGGCTTCTGCCCGGGGGCCAAGGTCGCGGTCGGAGATCCCAACAACCTCTCGCCCGCGACCTCGGTCTCGAGCGACGGAACCTCGCTCAACTTCGCGGTCCCCCGAGGCGCGACCACGGGCCCGATTCACGTGATTCCCGCGGCGGGCGCGAGCTTCGATGGCCCGAGCCTGGCCGTAAAGACGTTCCGTGACACCTACGGCTTCGGCTGGCCGAACCACGACTACAAGACCTTCATGACGCTCGATATGGAGGACGAGCTATTCGGGTGGGACGAGACACACCTCCTCGTGCCGCCGTTCTTCATCCCCGTCCCGAAGCCCGAGGCACTGGAGTACGGGCTGCTTACCAACAAGCACATCCCGGGCGGCCTGTGTTTCGGAATCGCCTACTCAAGCCTCCAGTTCTTCGATTTCCCGTCGGACACGCTCACCTTCCCCCACACCGGCGGCACGACGCCGTGGCACCTCGACAGCGCCACAGCACCCTCGAGCTCGCTGCTGCGGTTCGTCATTGAGCATTTCTCGCTGCAGTTCACCGACCAGCTGATCCCGGTCGCCCTGAACGCCGTCATCGGAATTCATGGCTCTGATGACGACCTGAATGCCATCAAAGCTGAGCTCGCTGCAGGTCACCCGGTGATGATTGGGCTGGTCAAGTGGAGTGGGCTGTCCGTCGCCGGCCACACGGTGCTCGCCTACGACACCCATCCACTCGCGAACGGCAGCACCGCGATCGACGTCGTCAACTCGAACGTGCCCTATTCGACCGGCGAGGAAAACGATCCGGGCGCCCACGACACCGCGGAGTTCACGAACTCGGAGATCGTCTACAACGCCGATGGCAGCTGGTCGTTCCCCGAGGGCGCGCAATTCGCCGGCTCAAACGGGCAGCCATGGACGGGATCCGAAGCCGACATGGTCGTCTATCCCGGCGCCAAGGTCCCCATCGTGAACGGGAAGTCGCCCAAGTTGCCCAACGTGTTCACCGCCGCGGTGATGGTGGCGTTCGGCTCCTCGGCAGATGGCGTGACGCAGGTGAGCAGCGGCGGCAAGGAGTTATTCGACAACGGTCAGCTGGCATCACGGAGGCTCCTGGCCCGCCGGTGTCGTTCCGATCGCTGACTTCACGGGGGATCCCGGTCCGCTCCAGCTCGTGGGGCTGGACCCGCCCCAGGCGGCCCCCCTCACGGCCACCGTCGAGCGTCACGCCGGTGGAGGCGCGATGACCATCCAGCTTCCCGGGCTGCAAGCGACGCTTCAGGGCGGGGCGCACAACGGACAGGTCGACCACGTGAGCATCAATTCGCACACCGACACGGTCGGCTATCAGGCGGGCGCCGCGTCGCCGTTCAGTGGCTCCCTGCTCTCCGCGCCGGGCGCCCGCGCGGCGGCGGCGGGATCCGGGACCGGGCTCTCGGACCGGGTCGTCCAGTTCCAGACCAGCAACGGCCGCGGCGGGTCCGACACCCTGGCCTTCCCCGGCGCGAGCCAGTTCGTGCTCAGCCATACCGGCAGCCCGGCCGCGCTGGCGCTCAAGCTCTCGGCCTTCACCGCCCAGGGCCTGCCGATCGCGGTTCAGCTTCCGGCCATCCGCCTCTCCAGCGGTGAGAAGCTCCGCGTGGCCCCAGCAACCTGGCGCGCCCTCGGCTCGGCGCCCATACGGGTTATCACCAGCGTGCACGGGCGGACGATCGTCAGGCGCGTCCGGGGGCGCCTGATCGGCGGGCGCTTCGCCACGGTGACCAGGGCGCGACTGGTCTCGCTCGGCGGCGGTCGCTACGGGCTGAGGCTTGCCCTCAGCGTCCGGCAGGCGCCATCCGGGGCGTCATTGGGGGTCGTGGCGTCGCTGATGCAGGGCCGCCACCAGCTCCAGCGGGCCGTTCCCGTCGAGGCTCACGGGACGCACGCTGCGCAGCGGCACTGTCCAGCTGACCCTCCCGGGCCGGCTGGCTCGCGGGGGGCACCACGTGGTGATCCGCCTGCTCGAGACGACGCCGGCGGGGTTGGCTCAGGGCTCGGTGCTGGTGACGCGCGGCCTCAGCGCAGTCGCAGGCTGACCTACTCCTCCAGCGCCCGGGCGAGCTCCCGACGCGAGCCGATGCCCAGCTTGCGGTAACAGCTTCCCAGCTGCGTCTCCACCGTCTTCAGAGTGACGAACTGCGCCTGGGCGATCTCCGGGTTGGAGTGGCCATCAGCGGCGAGACGGGCTACGCGCAGCTCGGTCGGCGTTAGCGCGTCACGCCCGCGCCTGAGGATGCTGCGGGGGCGTGCGCCTGCCGAGGCGAGCTGCTGCGTCGCCTCCTCGACGAGCGGGGTGGCGCCGCATTCGCGGGCCAGCTCGAGCCCGCGGGTCAAAAGCGGGCGTGCGGTCACCCGCTCGCCGCGACGTCGCACCTGCGCGCCGCGCAGGATCAGAGCACGGGCGAGATCGAGATCAGCCGGCGAAGACTCGAGCACGGTGACCGCCTCCTCGAGCCACTCCGCGCCAGGGTCATCGCTCACCAGCCCGGCTGCGGTCAATGCCACCCCGAGGGCACGTGAGGCCCCGAAGGCTCGCGCCAGTCGCACCTCCTCTTCGGCCAGCTCGCGCGCGCGACCCGGTTCCCCAAGCCGGTGATAGGCGAGCGCGGCCTGCGAGCGCCAGGGCAGCGTGGCCGGGTTGGGCATGTCGTAAGCCAGCTGCCGCTCGCCGGCCAGAAGCAGGTCAGCCAGCGCCTCCCGCGCCCTTCCATGGACGAGACGAAAGCCGCCCCGGCGGGCGAGCATCTCCTTGACGTGAAACCCGTTGGGAAGTTCGCCCGCCATCCGGTGCTGCTCCAGCACCTCCTCGGCTCCGGCGAGATCGCCCCGCTCGGTCAGGATGCGAACCAGGACGCCCACCTGCTGCGCTTTTACTCCGGGCACCCGCACGGACTCCAGCGACGCGCGCGCATCCGCCTCGGCCTCCGCCAGGGCGCCGGTGCTCAGGTTGAGCTCGGCGCGGAGCAGGCTGTAGTGGGCAAAACCGAGGATCGACCCGGACTGCACCGCCTCGGCGAGAGCGTTCTCGACAAACCGGCGCGCCGGCTCCGGGCGGTCGCAATAGATCAAGATGAGAACGGCCGCCGGGGGAATCGGCGACGCGACTGTCTCCTCGCCCAAGAGGAGATCGTCGCGAAGCGATTCCTCAGCCAACCGCGCCGCCTGATCCGCCGAGTCGCCGCGCATTGTCACTTCCGCGGCCGCGTTCAGAAACGCGATCCGCTCACCGTGTGTGGTGGCTCGCTCCCGGCTGGCGAATTCAGCGCATAGCCTGGCTGCCCGCTCGCGGGTGAGCTGGCGACCCTCCCGGTCCACGCGCCCATAGAAGAGGATCTCGTTCACGAGCAGGAGCGAGAGCTCGGCGTCGAGCGGTCCGGCGTCCGTCGCCGCACGCTCCAGGGCCGCGATCGCCTGGAGGACCAGACTGCGAAAGCCGAGCGCCTTGGCGAGCTGCCGAGCCACCTCTGCCCGCCAGTGGGGGTCCTCGCCCAGCGCGATGGCGGCTTCCAGGTGCTCGATGCTGCCGTCGAGCATCAGCTGCGCCTCGGCCCGTCCCAGCTCGGCGAATACGCCGGCCCGTGCCGCGGAAGCCATCGGCTCCTCGAGCGCGCGCGCGAAATATGCGATCGCAGCCTCGGGCGCGCCACGCGCCGACGCCTGAAGTCCCGCCGTCCGCAGGCTCTCGACCGCCCACGGCTCACCCAGAGGGCCAGTCAGCATCAACTGGCCGGCCACCGCCTCCTCGACGGCGGACGACACGTGCAGGACCTGAGCAGCCCGCGCGTGGGCGGCCGCGCGTTCGGAGGCTCCCATGTCGCTATAGACGGCAGCGCGCACGATCGGGTGGACGAACCGAGGGCGGACCTGCTGGGGATCGATGACGGTGGTCTGGCGCAGCGCATCGAGGCCGGCAGCGAGCGTCTCGTCGTCGACCGACGCCACCGTGGCGAGGATCTCCGGGCTGGCTTCGTCCCCGAGCACTGACAGCGCCTTGGCGAGCTCGATCGTCCCCGGAGGCTGATGGGCGAGCTGCAGGAGCAGCGCGCGTGAGACGTTGCGGGGACCGATATCGCCGACGAGCGCAGCACTCGCGGCCTCCGGCACGACACCTGCAGCCTCGAGCTCGGCCAGGAGCATCTGGACATAAAACGGGTTTCCGCCTGTGGCGGCGTGACAGGCAGCTGCGAACTCGGGGGCGGCAGGAGCTCCGAGCCACTCTGTCACCAGGTCTGACACGCCATCCACCGAGAGGACGCTGGGACGGAGAATCTCCGCCGCCGGATCCGCGAGCAGCCGGGAGACGATTTCCGACCGTGCCCCCGGCTCGGCCGGACGAACCCCCACCGCCAGCATCAGGGGAAGATCGTGAACGCGGGGCTGCATGAAACCGACAAACCGCAGTGACGCCGCATCCGCCCAGTGGGCGTCGTCGAGGACCAGCAACACGGGCCGGTCCGCGCACAGGTTGGCCAGCGCCCAGTAGAGCGCGTGCAGGACCGCGAACGTGTTGGCCGCGGCGGCCGGGTCGGCGGCGCTTGACGGATCCAACAGCCCGGATACAACGCGAGCAGGTCCGCTGAGAATCTGTTCGAGCTCGCTGGGATCACGCCGAGCCAGCTGGTCAAGCCACTGGCGCACGCTCCCGAAGGCAAACTCCCGCTCCAGAACCGAGCCGCGGGAGGTCAGGACCTCCGCACCGAGTTCCGCGGCTTCTTCGGCGATCGCCTGCAGCAAGCGGGTCTTGCCCAGTCCAGCGGCGGCTTCGGCGACCACGAGCTGGCCGCGGCCTGCCGCCAGCTCAGACAGGCTTCGGCGTGCAGCATAGAGCTCGCGCTCACGCTCGAGCAAGGCGGCGCCATCAACCCCCGATGCTTTCAACCGGGCCCGCATCAGTAGTCCCCTGCCCGACGATACCGGCTCAGGCGAGTTTGACCAGTGTCGGCTAGCTCAACTCGACAAAAGTTCAGGGTGCTCCCCGATGCGAAGCCGGGGTCAGCCCGGCAAGCTGCGCATCGATGAGCACGGATGAGCTGATCGTCCTGCGGCTGGAGGTCGACCGCGATGCGGACCCGATAACCGGGACGCTGAGCGAGGGTGATCGGGCTGGTCGCCCATTCACGGGCTGGCTGGCGCTGACCGACGCGATCGAGGCGGTGCGTGAGGCACACGGACCACCCGAGGCGGGGACCCAGGGGCCGATAGGACCGACTGGCCCCCGGAAATGCGCTGAGAGCTCGGGGTCGCAGTGAAACGCCCAGCACGGCCGGCTCGCCTCATGGACCGGGGGCTATGTCGCCGTCTCGGCCTGGCAGCGCTTGTCTGCCTGGCCGGGTTGGCGCTGCCGGCCAGGCTCGGGCTGCGACCTACTCGCAGAGCAACGCCTTCTACTGGACGCTGCCGGCGACCTTTGCCTACGCCGATCCCTCGGGGATCGCCGTGAGCCCCGACGGCAACCGGGTCTACGTGGCCGACGGCCCCGACGATCACGTTGTGACGTACTCCTCCGATGGGCAACTCGTTCGTCTGTGGCCGCAGACGAGCCAGCTTGGAAAGCCGTCACGTTCTCCCCCACGACGATCACCACCGGCGGCTCCGCGAACGTGACGATTGCGGCCTCGGCGGGTACGGCGCCCGGCACCTACACCATCACCTTGACCGGCGCGGGCGCCTGGGCCACGCACTCGACGACCTACACGCTGACCGTGCGCAGGCCGAGTTCGCTGACCCTCGAGTGCACGCCCGATCCGAGCCGTCACTTCATCTCGTGTGCCAGGCCAGCTCGAGTTCGGGCGCTGCCGGAATCGGCGGAGCGCAGGTCACAGTCACCTACCAGCCACCGGCCTCCGGCTCGCCGACTGTGGATACGGCCACGACGGCGGCCGACGGCAGCTACAGCGACCAGCTCAACGCTCCCGCCGGGTCACTGCTCGCCTCGGGCAACTGGCAGGTGCAGGCGAACTTCGCGGGCGACGTTGGCCACGCGCCGGCGTCGAAGACGCAAACGGTCAGTGTGCCTTGATGGTCGGGAAATTTCAGGGTGCTCCCCGATGCGAAGTCACGGCCCCGTGAGGCAGGCTGCTGAGCGATGAGCCGCCATGAACCGTTCGTGAATTGCCACACCTCGTCCAAACCACTCGGGGGTTCCTGATGAAGCGCCGACGTAACGAGATCCGATTCCTCTGGGGGCTCGTGCCGGCCCTCGCCGCCCTGCTGCTGACGCCGGCGAGCGCCCTGGCCTCCAAGCAGTTCCAGGCAACCCAGATCGCCCCCCGGACGAGCCCTGCGGCCACCCCGGATGGCTTTGCCCGCACGGCGGACGGCACCCTGCACGTGGTCTATGAGACGAACACCAGCCTGGGGAATGTCCGCCAATGGCGTCGGTGCCGTCTCGATCACCCCCTCCGGACATGTGGAGCCCTCGGTGCAGGCCCTGTCCTGGAGCAACAGCGGTGGTTCTCCCAACGGCATCCCGGGCCTTGCGGTTCTGTCCGGGGATGCGCTTGAAGCGACGTTCGGCGGCTCGCCAAGCGGCGTGGATGGTCCGTGGGGCATCGCTTCGACCGACGGCGGCTCCACGTGGTCGCCCCCGTCCAACGTCGGCAGCGGCTCGATGCAGTTCGGCGACAGCCATGTGAACATCGAGAACTCCAACGGCACCCCTGTGCTGAGCGCCGGCTGCTGCGGGGGGATCGTGATCCAGCAGGGCTTCGGCCCGGGTGCGCCCACCTACCAGCTCACGAACAGCGCTGACGGCGCCGCCGGCAATATCGACTCCGCGGTGGACGCGGCGACCGGCGCCGTGGTCGACAGCTGGGGCTCGAACGACGGCTCAGGCGGCCTGTGGCTCCAGCAGGTGGCACCGACCGAGGGCACAGCGACCAAGGCACCGATCCCGTCGCAGTACGGCACGGGCCTACCGCTGATCATCTCCGGGCGCGACATCGGGTCCGGCGTGTTCGCCGCCTACCCCGCAGACTCGGGACCACCACGCACATCCGTCTGCTCCGGTACGGCGGCGGCTCGGTGGCCGTGGGAGCGTGAAGGGTCTGCACGCCAACGCCTGGTCGGCGATGCCACAGGGCACGAGCGGCCGGATCTGGGTGATGTGGCACGGGATGATCGGCAGCAAGGGCATCATCGCGGTCACGCGCTCGAACAAGGCGGTGACCAGGTTCGAACCCATCCAGCGGTTCCGCTTCGCGGATTGGCCTTTCCTGTTCGTGCTCCACGGTGATGGACGCCTCGGGCCGCTCGACCTACTGGTCAACGGCACCGCGCCGCCGCAGCCGCTCGTGAACGGGATCTACTACAGCCGCATGCTCCCTGAGCTCTCGGCCACGGCCTCGGCTCACAAGACCAAGAGCGGGAAGTTCGACTTGAACGTCACGGTAACGGACGCGGGCGACGCCAGTGAGTGGCGCGACGGTTTCGGCCAAGGGGCAGTCTCAGACGACGAACGCGAAGGGCAAGGCGAAGCTGACCATCGGCGGCGCCTCCGGAGACCACGTGACGGTCACCGTCACCCACCCCGGCTATCAGACGCTCAAGGAGCGAGTGAAGCTCTGAGAGGAAGCTTTCACCAGGCTCCGGCGCGAAGGCACCGTCGCTCAGGCGGCGCGGCTGCGGGCCGCGGCGCTCGCCACCAAGGCCCGTCGCAGGAGCTCGGCGAGCTCCTCCGGGTCCTCCCCGCCGACGATGAGCAACTCGGGCTCAGTGGCTCCGTCGAGCGTGATGGCACCGATGCCCAGAAGCGTCTCCGCCTTCTCGATCGAGCCCGGTGACACATACGACGTAGCGCCGCCGCGGATCGAAGTGGACCAGACGCACCGGCTCAAGTTCGCCCCCGGGGCCGTGGCGCTCGAGCAGCGCCCTGATGGCTGAAGCATCGCTGCTCCGCGCCAGACGCAGGCGCACCGGGAGACCGTTCCTCAACGTATAGACGTGCCCGAACAGGGCACCGGATTCGAAGCCTCCAGCCATTTCCTACACCGTAGTAGCTTCAGCGGCGGATTCAGACGGCCGGGACGTGGAAAACCGGTCTCTGTGGGCTATCTCACGCTCGCCCTCGGGCGCGGCGGACCTCTTCCAGGCGCTCGGATAGCGCCGCCTCCGCTTCGTCTGGCTCGTAGAAGCGCTGGCCGATGGCGGAATCAGGCATCAGCTCCTGCGGCGAGCGATGCCCCGGTCGCCGGTGCGGATTGTCGTAGTTGCCATCGCCGCGGGTCGAGGACCGCAGATGGGCCGGCGGTGCCTCGGCGCCGTGATCCCGGATCCACCCGCGGGCCGTGCCCACCGCCCGCTTGGCGGCATCGGATTTCGGGGCCAGCGATAGATAGATAGCCGCCTGAGCCAGGGCGAACTGGCACTCCGGCAGTCCCACGTGCTCGACCGCCTGCGCGGCGGCCGTCGCTACGACAAGGGCCTGCGGGTCGGCGTTCCCGACGTCCTCTGAGGCAAGCACGATCATTCGCCGGACGATGAACCGCGGGTCCTCGCCGCCCTCGAGCATCACGGCGAGGTAGTAGAGGGAGGCGTCGGGGTCCGAGCCGCGGGTCGCCTTGATCCAGGCGGAGATCGTGTCGTAGTGCCGGTCGGCCTGCTTGTCGTAGAGCAGCGCCCGCTGCTGGAGCGCCTCCTCGGCGTGGCCGAGCTCGACCTTGACACCGGCGCCCGCGGTCTCGCATGCGAGCTCGAGCGCGTTGAGGGCGATGCGGGCGTCACCGCCCGATCGCTCGGCGAGGAAATCGAGCGCCTCGGGACTTGCCTCCCCCGCCGGGCCGCACTCGCCCCGCTGGAGGGCGCGGTCGAGGAGCACGCGCACGTGCTCGGGAGGTCAGCGGCTCCAGCTCATACACCCGGGCCCGTGAGAGCAGCGCCGAGTTGACCTCAAAGTACGGATTCTCGGTCGTCGCCCCAATCAGCGTGACCAGGCCCTCCTCGACCGCCGGCAGGAGGGCGTCCTGCTGGGCCTTGTTGAAGCGGTGGATCTCGTCGAGGAAGAGGATTGTCCGCTTGCCCGTGCCGGCCAGGCGTTCCCGGGCCCGCTCGATCACGGCCCGTACCTCAGCCCGGCCCGCCTGGACCGCGCTCTCCTCTTCGAGCGCGGCATCCGTGCTGGCGGCCAGGAGGCGAGCGAGGGTCGTCTTGCCGCTCCCCGGAGGTCCGTGCAGGACCATCGAGTGGACGTGTCCCTCCTCGATCGCCCGCCGCAGCGCGGAGCCGGAGGCCAGCAGCTGGTCCTGGCCGACGAACTCCTCCAGCGTGCGGGGGCGCAGGCGGGTGGCCAGGGGGGCGTCGGCGGGCGGAGCGTCGGCGGCCGCCGGCTCGCCAGTGTCGAACAGCTGCTCCATACCGCTCAAGTATGGCTCGCCCGGCGGGGTTTTTCCGGGCCTGGCTTTCCCGAGGAGGTCTGGCTACCGAGGCTGGGCAAATAAGTGGAATATGTGTCCACTCCTGCGCCCAGCCTCCTGACCCAGGTCCGGCCGGGCCGCAACCGAGGTGGCCCAGTTCGACCTAGCCGCGCAGGATTTCCAGGGTCGTCTCGTGGAGCAGGCCGTTGGTGGCCAGGGCGTTCCCGCCATCCGGGTGACGCACGCCCTCGAGGTCGCTGAAGCGCCCCCCGGCCTCCTCGACGATCACCTGCATGGCGGCCAGGTCCCAGAGCGAGGCCTCGGGATCGAGGCCGATCTCCACGGCGCCCTCGGCGACCAGCATGTAGGACCAGAAATCACCAAAGCCCCGGGTCCGCCAGCACCGCCGCCCGAGTTCCAGTATCTGCTCAAGCCGGCCGATCGCCTCCCATTCGGTGACCGCAGAAAGGCAGAGATGGGCGTCGGAGAGCTCGCTGACCGACGAGACGTGGATGGGGCGTGGGGCGTCGCCCAGACCGTCGTTCAGAAAGGCGCCGCTGTCCCGTGCCGCCCACCACCGCCGGCCCAGCGCGGGAGCCGAGACGACTCCGACCCACAGCTCATCCCCCTCCTGGAGCGCGAGTAACGTCGCCCACACCGGGAGCCCCCGGAGGTAGCCCATGGTCCCATCGATGGGGTCGATGATCCAGCGCCGGGAACCACCCGCCGAATCGCCGAACTCTTCGCCCAGCACCGAGTCCTCCGGACGGGCCACGGCCAACCGGTCGCGGATGGCATGCTCGACGGCGGTGTCAGCCTCGGTGACCGGAGTCAGGTCGGGCTTCGTCGCCACCTCGAGGTCGGCGGCGCCAAACCGCTCGAGGGTGATCGAGTCGGCGATGTCCGCGAGTTCGAGGGCCAGCGCGAGATCGTCGGGGTCGGTCGGCACCGGAACCGGATCCTAGGGGCGATGGGTAGCCTGCCGCTCAATGACGGCCGATCTTCAACAGGAGACGACCGAGGTCCTGCAGCGGCTGATCCGTTTCAACACGGTCAATCCGCCGGGCAACGAGCGACCGGCGATCGAGTACCTGGCCTCGTACCTGGAGCCGGCCGGGTTCGAGGTCGAGCTCCTGGCCGCCGACGATGAGCGGCCGAACCTGGTCGCCGATCTGCGCGGGCGTGGCGACGGCCCCACCCTGTGCTTCCTCGGCCACGTCGACACCGTTCTCGCCGACCCTTCGGAATGGCGCCATGACCCCTGGTCCGGGGATCTCGAGGACGGGATCCTCTGGGGGCGCGGAGCCCTTGACATGAAGTCCCAGGTCGCGGCCGAGGCGGTGGCCGGCGCCGCCCTCGCCCGTGAGGGGTGGCGGCCCGCGGCCGGACACCTGAAGCTCGTGTTCGTCGCCGACGAGGAAACCGGTGGCGACGTCGGCGCCCACTGGCTGACCGAGCAGCACCGCGAGCGGGTGCGCTGCGACATGCTGCTCAACGAGGGTGGCGGGGAGCACTTCGAGTGGAACGGGCACCGTTACTACGGCGTGTGCTGCGGGGAGAAGGGGATCTTTCGCTTCAACCTGATCGCGCACGGGGTCGCCGGACATGCCTCCCTGCCCCGAACCGGCGATAACGCCCTGCTGAAGCTGGGCTGGGTGCTCGAGCGCCTCAAGGGGATGACCGCCTCGTTCGAGCTCACCGAACGCGGCGAAAGCTCTGCTCGTCGGGCTCGATCTGGATCCCGCCGATCCGGCGGGTGCGCTCGAGCGGATCGGAGAGGACCCGTCGCTGCTCCTGCTGCTCGAGCCGATGCTCGGCGTGACCCTGAGCCCGACGATGGTCGGAGCCTCGGAGAAGATCAACGTGATCCCGTCGCGGGCGCAGCTCAGAATCGACTGCCGGGTCCCCCCGGGACTCGGCGAGGACGCTGCCCGACGGCGCATCAACGAGGTGCTGGGCGAGGAGGCGCGCGAGCTCGAAATCGAGTTCACCGAAACCGTGGTCGGGAACCAATCGCCGGTGAAGACGCCGCTCATGGACGCGATCTCCCGATGGGTGAGTAAGCACGACGAGGGCGCCGACACCCTCCCGGTGCTTCTCCCCGGCTTTTCCGACTCCCGCTGGTTCCGTGACGTCTTCCCGGAGTGCGTCGCCTACGGCTTCTTCCCCCACCGTGAGATGACAATGCGGGAGACGGCGCCGCTCGTGCACAGCGCCGATGAGCGGATCGACGTGCGCGATCTCGGCTTTGCCGCACGGTGCTACGCCGATCTCGCCCGTGAGCTGCTCGACCGTCCATAGACTCAGCTCATGACGACCCAGGCCTCCAGGCGCAGGCGTCTGGACCCAGAGATCTTCCGCCTACCGGTGGACCGCATCCGGGGGGGTTACTACTCCGACGCCTACTTCGTCTACACGAAGCAGCTGCTCGAGGCCGAGGACTACCACCCCCGCGTGACCATGCAGGTGTTCCAGAAGCGCGAGTCGCTCCTGGGCGGGATCGACGAGGCGATCGCCGTTCTCAAGCTCTGCTCGGGCCATGATGAGGGCGGGTTTTGGGTCCCGGGGTGGGACGAGCTTTTAGTCCACGCGCTCCACGAGGGCGACGAGATCGGCCCCCTCGAGACGGTGATGACGATCGAGGGCGACTACGGCCTGTTCGCCCACCTGGAGACCGTGTACCTCGGCCCGCTGGCCCGCCGCTCGCTGATCATGCGCAACGTGCGCGAGGTGGTGGAGGCGGCCCGCGGCAAGCAGATCTTCTACTTCCCCGCTCGCCACGACCACTGGCTGGTTCAGACCGGTGATGGCTACAGCGCCCACGTCGCCGGCGCGATCGGGGTTTCCACCGAAGCTCAGGCATCGTGGTGGGGAGGCCGGGGGATCGGCACCGTGCCCCACGGCCTGATCGCGGCCTACGGCGGCGACACGGTCAAGGCGTCGACCGTCTTCGCCGATCGCTTCCACCACGAGATGAACGTGACCGTGCTGGTGGACTTCGAGAACGACTCCCTGCGCACGGCGCTCGAGGTGGCGGAGGCTCTCGGCCCGCGCCTCTGGGGCGTCCGCCTGGATACGAGCGAGGACATGGTCGACCGCTCCCTGCTCGACGAGCTGGGGGGCTTCAAGCCCACCGGCGTCAATTTCCGGCTCGTCGAGAAGGTCCGGAGCGGACTTGACGCCGCCGGATTCACCGACGTGCGGATCGTGGCCAGCGGCGGCTTCACCGCCGAGCGGATCCGCGAGTTCGAGTCCAAGGGCGTGCCCGTCGACGCCTACGGCGTGGGCTCCTCGCTGATCCGGGGCGACAACGACTTCACCGCCGACGTGGTCCTCCTGGACGGTCGCCCGTGCGCCAAGGCCGGCCGGGCCTACCGCCCGAACCTGCGCCTCCAGCGCGTCGAATAGGCCCCGCCGCGGCCGCGGTCACCCCCGGAACGTCCGGATGGGGTCATGCCCCGGTTGACTGATTGGCTCAACGTGCCGATGATTCGGGGACAGCATGCATGCGGCGGCGACGGTTATGACTGGGGGAGGCGGATCGGACACAGTCCGCCAGCTCTTCCTGCCCGTACTCCGGGCGCCCGGGACCTTCCTGGGCTATCCGGACTTCTTCTCCTGGTTGCACGACTGGGCGCCGATCATCCTGATGGCCGTCCTCGTGCTGGCGATCTTCTCGCTGATGCGCTTCATGCCGCGCACCAGCCCGCAACGAATCAAACCGGAGGCTTCGCCGCCCATCGGCTGGAGCGACATCGCGGGCGCTGACGAGGCTAAGGACGAGCTGCGAGAGGTCGTCGAGTATCTGCGTGACCCCAAGCGCTTCCGCGAGCTCGGGGCCAAGGTGCCCAAAGGGATCCTGCTTCACGGGCCACCGGGCACGGGTAAGACACTCCTCGCCAAGGCAGTCGCACACGAGTCCGGCGCGACCTTCTTCTCTCAGTCGGCGGCCTCGTTCGTCGAGATGTTCGTGGGCGTCGGCGCAGCCCGGATCCGGCGGCTCTTCCGGGCCGCCCGCAAGAAGGCCCCGGCCATCGTGTTCATCGACGAGCTCGATGCGGTGGGCGGTCATCGCGGCTTCGACATTGCCGGCGAGCGCGACCAGACGCTCAACCAGCTGCTGGTGGAGCTCGACGGGTTCACGTCGAGCGAGAAGGACGTGGTCGTCATCGCCGCCTCGAACCTGCTCGACAAGCTCGATGTGGCGCTCCTGCGGCCGGGCCGCTTCGACCGCCAGATCTTCGTTTCCCCGCCCGACGTCAACGGGCGCGAGCGGATCCTCAAGGTCCACAGCCGCAACAAGCCGGTGGACGACAGCGTCAACTTCAACCTCCTGGCGCGACAGACCTCAGGACTGACCGGGGCCGACCTGGCCAACATCTGCAACGAGGCGGCGATCTTCGCCGCGCGGCGCAACGCCGACGCGCTACGGATGTCCGACTTTGACGCCGCCATCGAGCGCGTGGTGGCCGGCGTGCAATCCCGCCGGGCCCTGACCGACCATGAGAAGCGCGTGGTCGCCTACCACGAGGCGGGACACGCGCTGTGCGGAGAGCTCCTGCCCTCCGTTGACCGCGTCCACCGGATCTCGATCGTGCCCCACGGCCGCGCCCTCGGCTACACCCTGAACCTGCCCGAGGAGGATCGCTACCTGAAGACGCGTGAGGAACTGATCGACTTCATGACCATGCTCCTGGGTGGCCGCGCCGCCGAGCAGCTCGTCTTCGGATCGATCACCACCGGGGCTTCGGATGACCTCAAGCGCGTGGCCGAGATCGCCCAGGCGATGGTGACCGAATACGCGATGGGTACCGCCTCAGGCGCCATGCGATCCACCGACGACGGCGCCTCCGAGGCGACACGTCGCGTGCGTGATGTCGAGGTTCGGGAGCTCGCCGACGAGGGTCTCCGGAAGGCGCTCTCGCTGCTGGATTCCCACCGTCCGCAGCTCGACGAGCTGGCCAGCACCCTGCTGACCAAGGAGGTGCTCGAGCGTGAGGACATCAACGAAATCATGGGCGATACCCCGCCCGCCGCACCCCCCCGCCGCGCGGGCGAGCTGTCGGTAGCCGCAGCCACCGCGTTGAAGCCGGCCGAGCGACCGTCCCGGCGCGGCTAGATCTCCGCCGAGCGCATCGCCGCCCGGGCAGGAGGTCCCATATGCTCAGACCCGGATGCTGTCCGCCATCGACCATGTGGGCGTCGCCGTCGAGGACCTTGATGCGGCGTTGGCCGTCTACACCGAGTCTCTCGGCCTGCCTCTGGTTCACCGGGAGAAGGTGAGCGAGCAGGGCGTCGAGGCGGCGCTGCTCGACATCGGCCACTCGCACGTCGAGCTGCTCCAGCCGCTGGGGCCCGAGACCCCGGTGGGCAAGTTCCTGGCCCGGCGCGGCCCGGGACTCCACCACGTCGCCTACCGCGTGGAGGACGTCGAGCAGACGCTCGGGGAGCTCGCCCAGGCCGGGGTGCGGCTGATCGACGAGCGGCCCCGCACCGGGATTCGCGGCTCCCGCGTAGCCTTTCTTCACCCCGCCGCGACCGGCGGGGTCCTGACCGAAATCACCCAGCCCGCGTCCGAGGAGCACTGAATGCCTGACGAAAAGCCCCTGAAGGTGAGCGTGGGATTCATCGGCAGCCAGGTCCTGAGCGGCCGCATCGCTCCGCCCGAGCTTTCGAAGCTCCGCGACTCGCTGGGCACCGAGAGCTGGCGCGACGTCCGCTTCGAGGACGGCACGGTCGCCCTCGATCTGTCGAAGGTGGTCTACGTCCTGGTCGAGGACGACGAGCACCGGGTCGGCTTCGGGTCCTAGCTTCCCTCTTGTCGCCAGCCGGCCTTGACCGGAAGCTCCTGCTGTTCGCGCGGACGCACGGGCACCCGCGGTGGGCCGAGTGCTTGATCGGGACCTTTTCCCGGACCGGAGAACATGCCGCGTGCTGGCTTGCCCTGGGCACCGCCGGTGCCCTGCGCGACCCTGACCCCGAGCGCCGGCGCCAGTGGCGGCGCGGAGTCGCCGTCGTCCTCGGCGCCTACACGGCCAACTACGCCATCAAGCTCACGGTCCGCCGGCGCCGGCCGGAGCTGCGCAGGCTCCCGCCGCTCACCCCCACGGTGTCCCGACTGTCCTTTCCGAGCGCGCACGCCACGAGCTCGTTCGCGGCCGCCCGCGCCTACAGCCGGGTCGCGCCGGCGGTGCCGCTGTACGCGGCCGCGGCCACGTTCGCCCTCAGCCGGCCCTATCTCGGGGTCCACTACCCCTCAGACGTGCTGGGCGGGGCCATCCTCGGCACCCTGGTGGCGGAGCTCTGGCCGGGATGAAGGTGGGCATCGTCGGGCTTCCCAACGCCGGCAAGTCGTCCCTCTTCAGCGCCCTTACGGGCGTGGCGGCGGAGGCGGCCAACTACCCCTTCACGACGATCGAGCCCAACCTGGCCGTGGTCCCGGTCAGAGACGAGCGGCTCGACGCGGTGGCCCAGACCGTGCGCGCCTCGAAGGTGGTCCCCGACACGATCACCTTCCACGACATCGCGGGCCTGGTGGCCGGAGCTCACCGCGGCGAAGGCCTGGGCAACCGGTTCCTGGCCAACATCCGGGAAACCGATGCCCTGGTCCACGTCGTCCGCGTCCACCAGGATCCGGGCGTGGTCCACCCCGAGGGCAGGGTCGACCCGTTGGCCGACATCGAGACGGTGGAGACCGAGCTGATCTACGCCGACCTCGAGCAGGCCGAGCGGCGGCTCGAGCGGGTGACGCGCACGGCCCGAGGCGGCGATCGCCACGCGGTGGCCGAGGAGGGCTGGCTGCGGGAGCTCATCGAGGCGCTTCAGGCCGGGCGCCCGGCGCGCACCGTGCCCCCGCCCGCCGACGCCCCCGACGCCGTCGTCCTGCTCCAGCCGCTGAGTGCCAAGCCGGTGCTCTACGTGGCCAATGTCGACGAGGGGTCAGGCGAGGTGCCCCCGGAGCTGGCCGACTACGCGCGTTCGCGCGGCGCCGCGGCGGTGGCCGTCTCGGCCCGGCTCGAGGCCGAGCTGGCCGAGCTTGCGCCCGAGGAGGCGGCGACCATGCGAGCCGAGCTCGAGCTCTCCGAATCAGGCCTCGACGCCATCGTCCGCGGCGCCTTCGCGCTGCTTGAGCTGATCGCCTTCTTCACCGCCGGCGAGGACAAGCCGGCGCAGTCATGGCACCTGCGGCGAGGCCTGTCGGTGTGGCACGCGGCGGGGATGATCCACTCCGACATCCAGCGCGGCTTCGTGCGGGCGGAGGTGATCCCGTGGGATGCCCTGGTGGATGCCGGCGGCTACGCCGGCGCCCGGGACCGGGGGGCGCTGCGTCTGGAGGGTCGTGACTACCCGGTCGCCGACGGCGACGTGATCACGGTCCGCTTCACGCCCTAGCTAGAGATCCGCGACGCTGTCGGCTGCCGCGAGGCGCTCCGCGAGACGGTTGAGCCCAAGCTCGCGCGCCGCCACCGCTCCCCCCGCCAGATCGGTCTCCTGATCGGGTGGCCGCTCCACGTCGACGATCCGCAGCGTGGCGATGTCCTTGAAGGCCCGCAACTCGTCGGCCTGCTCGGTCAGCGCGCCCACGATCCGCGGGCGCTCGCCGCCCCGGAGGGCGCCCGCGATCGCGCCCTCGAGCGAGCCGTACTTGCTCAGTAGCTCAGCCGCGGTCTTGGGGCCGATCCCCCGCCCCCCCGGGAGCCCATCCGACGGATCGCCGCGCAGGGCGATGAAGTCAGGCACGAGCCCGGGGGGAATGCCGTAGCGACGCCGGACCTCCTCGGGACCCAACAGCTCGTAGCCCACCTTGCCCGGCTTGAGTAGGAGCACCTTGACCCGCTCGTCGGCGCACTGGAACATGTCGCGGTCGCCGGTCATGATCAGCGCCTCGCCGCCCGCCTCGACCTCAGCGCGGGCAAACGATCCGAGCAGGTCGTCGGCCTCGAGGTCGGGGACGTACTGGCTCGGCCAGCCGAAGGCTTCGAAGAGTCCCGGCGCCTGCTCGAACTGCCAGGCGAGCGGTTCCGGCACCTCCGGCCGGGCGGCGTGGTAATCGGGGTAGAGCTCGACGCGGTACGGCGCCGCGTCCGGGCCGAAGCAGGCAACGATTCCCCGCGGCCGCTGGTCGCCGGCGATGCGCAGGAGGATGTTCACCGCTCCGAGCAGCGCGTTCACGGGATGACCGCCGGCGCCCTTGATCGAGTCCGGCAGCGCGAAGAAGGAGCGAAAGAGGACGTAGGGCGCGTCGACGATGAGCAGCGGCTGGGGCATGCAGCCCCAGCCTAGTCGGGGCTCAGCCGACGGTGACCGTCGGGCCCGCCACCTGGTCGTAGAGAACCCGGTAGCTGCCGGCGGAGAGATAGGCCGAGTAGTTGCCCTCGGCACCCACCCGGACGCGCCGCACCGGACGCCAGCCCCGCGCCGTCAGCCTCTGGACCGTGACCAGTGCGCCGCGCGGGGCGCTGTAGACGCTTCCCCTCAGGGTGCCCTGACCCCAGAACGGCGTCTTCACGTGCTCGAAGGCGGCCCGGGGAAGCGGCGGGCGGTGGATGGTCAGCGCCGAGATCGTCGTGAAGCGCATGTAGGTCGAGAGCAGACCGAACTTGCTCTGCAGCTGGGGGCCGGTCACCTGCGTCGTACCACGCGTCCCGACAACCTCGGCGTCGATGACCCTCGGCGAGACCCCGCGCTTGGTCACGCGGATCCCGCGCAGACGGCCCTGGACGAGGCCACGGAGCTTCCGCTGCGCGGCGGCCACCGTCATCCTGACCGTCCAGCGGTGGTACGGATCCTGGCCAGCCGCCCCGTCATAGGGGTCGGGGACGCCCTCGAGCCAGGGTTTCGGCGCGTCGCCGATCCAGACGTTCTCGACGTTCTCGGTGCGCCCGCCCGAGCTCGAGAAGAAGTAGGTCGTGGCGGGGGAGCCTTGGTAAGTGACGATCTGCCCGCCGGTGGCGGCGACAGCCGCGTTCGTGGCCGCGGTCTCGGCCCCCACGCCACCGTACATCTGAGAGCGGGTGTCGTCATAGAGCTGGTAGCCCGGTCCGTTCACGCTGTCGGTTATCGCATAGGTGCGGGCCGCCACCGCCTGCGCCTCGAGTGCCGCCATCGGCCACTCTGCCGGCATCTCAGCCGCCACCACTCCCCGGACGTAGTCATCGAGCCCCACCGAGTTGACCGTCTGGACGGCCCCGTTGACCAGGCTGAACTGCAGCGCGCCGCGGTAGGTCCCGTGACCGGCCAATAACAGCGGGGCGGAGCCCGTGACGGTCAGCGTCGTGGAGAAATGCCCCACCTTCTTGCCCGAGGCCCCGAAGAGACCCAGCGACCCATCGGCCAGCGCGCGCACTGAGTAGGTGAGATCCGGATTGAGCTTGCGGGCACCGGCTCGATCGGCGCCGCTGAAGTGGGCTTTACCGGTGCCCAGCAGCACCTGGACCCTCTGGCTGGGGCTGGTCGTCCCGAGGCTGGTCCCGCGGTAGTAGTGGCCGAGGATGAACTGATAGCCCTGGCCGTGGAGCGCGTAGCCGTAGGCGCCGTACTGGCTCATTCCGATGCCGTGGCCGTTCCCCCCGCCGCTGATCTGGAAGATCGTGGCGGCCTGGGCGGAGGAGGCGACGCACAGCGTCACCGCCACTGAGATCAGGCTCATGATCCTGCGCATCAGATTGCCCCAAACACCTAGCCGGTTGAATCGTTGCGGCCGCTCCCGCCCCCAGGCCGCCACCGGCGAGGTTAGCGCGCGGGATTGGGTAGGGTGCGCCCGTGGCCGCGCGCAAAGCGTCTGAGGTGTTCGTCGAGTGCTTGGAGGCCGAGGGCGTCCGGTACGTGTTCGGGATCCCGGGCGAGGAGACGCTTGACCTCAACGAGTCGCTGGCCAACTCCTCAGTCGACTTCGTGCCCGTCCGTCACGAGCAGGGCGGCGCCTACATGGCCGACGCCTACGGCCGGCTGACCGGCCGAGCCGGCGTCTGCCTGGGCACGCTGGGGCCTGGCGCCACCAACCTGGTCACCGCGGTGGCCGACGCCTTCCTGGACCGGGCGCCGCTGGTCGCGCTGACCGGCCAATCCGACCTCGAGCGCATGCACAAGGAGTCCCACCAGTACATCGACCTGATCGGGATCCTGAAGCCGGTGGTCAAATGGAACGCGCGGGTTTCCAGCCCTCGGATCATTCCCGAGGTGGTGCGCAAGGCGTTCAAGGTGGCGGAGTCCGAGAAGCCCGGCGCCACCCACCTCGAGCTGCCCGAGGACGTGATGGCCGAACAGCTCGACGCATCGCCACTGGCCCGCCGCGCCCCGGTCCAGCCCGAACCGGGACCGCGGGAGATGCAGCGCGCGGCCGAGCTGATCGACCAGGCCGAGCGACCGATTGCCCTGGTCGGCAATGGCGCCATCCGTGCCCGCGCGGGACAGGCCCTGCGCGCCTTCGTTCACACCACGGGTATTCCGGTGGCCGAGACCTTCATGGCCAAGGGCCTCGTGGACTCGGGCGATCCGCACTCCCTCGGCACCGTCGGCCTTCAGACCCGGGACTACGAGATGGCGGGCTTCGAGGACGCGGACCTCGTGATCGCAATCGGCTACGACCTCGTAGAGCACGCCCCGGAGCACTGGAACCCGAAGGGGAACAAGAAGATCGTCGTCGTCGACAGCGTGTCCGCGGAGATCGATGAGTTCTTCATCCCCGAGGTGGAGCTGATCGGCGACATCGCCGATGTCATTGCCCGGCTCGCCGCGACCTGTCAGCGCGCCGAGTCACATCCGCCCTCGTGGTGCCGCCTGCATGAGGTCGTCTCCCACGCGCTGGCCGAGGCCCGTGACGACGATCATTTCCCGGTGCGCCCGGCCCGTGCCCTGTGGGACATCCGTGAAGCCCTCGGACGGGACGACATCCTCGTCTCGGACGTCGGCCTGCACAAGCTCTGGATCGGGCGGATGTTCCCGGCCCACGAGCCCGGAACCGTCCTCATCGCCAATGGATTGGCGGGAATGGGCTTCGCCCTGCCCACGGCGATCGCGGCCAAGCTGGTGCATCCCGATCGCGGCGTGGTTGCCGTGTCTGGCGATGGCGGCTTCCTCATGAACTGCCAGGAGCTTGAGACCGCGGTGCGCCTGCGCACGCCGGTGGTCAACGTGATCTGGGAGAACGGCGAGTTCGGCTCGATCGCCTGGAAGCAGGACAACAAGTTCGGCCGACATTTCGACGTCAGCTTCGGCAACCCGGACTTCGTCAAGCTGGCGGAGTCCTTCGGGATGCCGGCCTGGCGCTGCGGCTCGGCGCAGGAGTTCGCGCCCCGCCTCCGTGAGGCTCTGGCGCTCGACCTCCCATCGCTGATCGTGGTGCCGATCGACTACTCGGTCGATGTCGCCATGTCCGAGACGCTCGGCACCGAGACGGTCGCCACGTAGTGCACGCCGCGCAGGTGTGGATGACTAGTGGCTCAGTCGGTCAGTGAGTTCCTCCTCGCGCGACTGCGCGACGAGTGGGGTGTGCGCCGGATCTACGGGTATCCCGGCGACGGACTGAGCGGGGTCATCGCCGCGTTTCAGCATCTGGGCGGGAGCCCCGAGCTGATCCAGGTCCGCCACGAGGTGATCGCCTCCTACGCCGCCTGCGCCCACGCCAAGTTCACCGGTGAGGTCGGAGTGTGTGTGGCTACCTCAGGCCCCGGGGCCGTCCAATTGCTGAACGGTCTCTATGACGCCAAGCTCGACCACCAGCCCGTGCTGGCCATCGTCGGCCAGCAGCAGCGGGTTTCGCTGGGCGCCGACTGGCTCCAGGAGGTCGACCTGCACACCCTGCTCCAGGACGTGGGTGAGTACGTGCAGACGTGCATGGCGCCTGAGCAGGCGCGCCACCTGGTCGACCGGGCGATGCGCACGGCAATCACCTCCCGCACCGTGGCGGCGATCGTCATCCCCGTCGACATCCAGCACGCCGATGCCGAGGAGCCGCCCCGCGCCCACGGCTCCGTGTTTTCCGGGGCCGGCCTGGCTCGCCCCAGCGGCGCACCCGGAGAGGATCAGCTGCGCCGCGCCGCCGAGGTCCTGAATGCCGGGCGCAAGCCGGCGATTCTGATCGGGCAGGGTGCCGCCGACGCCGCCGACGAGGTGATCGAGATCGCCGAGCGGCTCGGCGCCGGCGTGGCCAAGGCGCTCAATGGCCGCGCCGCGCTCCCTGACGATCTCCCCTTCGTGACCGGCCCCATCGGACTGCTCGGCTCAAAGCCCTCGAGCGACATGATGTCCGACTGCGACACGCTCCTCATGGTCGGCACGAACTTCCCCTTCGCCGACTGGTTGCCGGAGGAGGGACAGGCGCGCGGGGTGCAGATCGATCTCGACGGGCGCCGGATCGGGCTCCGCTATCCGATCGAGGTCCCGCTGGTCGGCGACAGCCGGGACACGCTGCGCGCGCTCCTGCCGCTGATCGACCGCCAGGAGGACCGCTCCTGGCGTGAGCAGATAGAGCGGGACGTCGAGCGGTGGTGGCGGATGCTCGAGGAGCGGGCCATGCTTCCCGGCGACCCGGTCAACCCGCATGCGGGTCTTCCAGGAGCTCTCACCGCTTCTCCCGGACAACTGCATGCTCACCGCCGACTCCGGCACCGCGGCCAACTGGTGGGCCCGGCACCTGAAGCTCCGCACCGGCATGACGGCGGCCGTCTCCGGGACGCTGGCCACGATGGGCTGCGCCATCCCCTACGCGCTCGGGGCCAAGTTCGCCCACCCGGATCGGCCGCTGATTGCGGCCCTGGGCGACGGCGCGTTTCAGATGATCGGGGTCAGCGCCCTGATTGACATCGCGCACTACGCGCCCCGCTGGGAGGATCGGCGCTGCATCATCCTGGTGCTCAACAACGGCGACCTCAACGAGGTGAGCTGGGAGCAGCGGGCGATGGCTGGCGACCCCCGCTACGAGACCTCCCAGGATCTGCCGCCGTTCCCCTACGCTCGCTACGCCGAGCTCCTCGGGCTGAAGGCGGTGCGGGTCGACTCGCCGGACGACGTCCGTCCCGCCTGGGAGGAGGCCCTGGCCCATGACGGGCCGGTGCTCTACGAGGCGGTCACCGACCCCAACATGCCCCCGCTCCCACCCCAGATCCGCTTCGAGACGGCGCGCAACATGACGCGGGCCTTCCTGCGCGGCGACCCAGCGGCGCGGGACATCATGCGCCACACGATCCGCGCCCGGCGGGCGGACAGAGGGAGCCGGTAGGCCGGGGTCGGCGCATGCGCCGACCCCCCGCGGGCGCATGCGCCCGCGGGCCGGGGCCGCATGCGGCCCCGGCTACAGATTCCCTTGGGCCATCTTGCGCAGGTCCATCGCCTCGTCGAAGGTCGCCTCGTCGACGCCCATCTCCAGGGCGACGTCACGCAGGGGCCGTCCTGACTTGGCCGCCTCCTTGACGATCTCGGCGCCCTTGTCGTAGCCGATGTAGGGGTTGAGCGCGGTGGCTGCGGCCAAGGTCATCTCGGCCGAGCGGTTCGTGCCCTCCTCGTTGGCCTCGATCCCGTCGATGCACTTCTCGGCGAAGACCTGCGTCGTCGAGCTGAGGAGACGGATCGACTCGAGCAGGTTCTTGGCTATCAGAGGCACGCGGACGTTGAGCTCGAACTGACCCTGGCTTCCGCCCAGGGTGACCGCGGTGTCATTGCCGATCACGTGGTCGGAGACCTGGATCACCACCTCGGGGATGACCGGATTGACCTTGCCGGGCATGATCGAGGAGCCCTTCTGAAGCTCGGGCAGGAGCAGCTCGCCGATGCCGGCGCGGGGACCTGAGCCCATCAGCGCCAGGTCATTGGCGATCTTGAGCAGGGAGACCGCCAGGACCTTGAGCGCCGCTGAGAGCTCGACCAGCGCGTCCCGGTTGCCCTGGGCCTCGAACGGGTCCTCGGGCTCCCGGATGTCAAGCCCGGTGGCCTCGGTCAGCCGGGCCCGGACCCGGCCGGCGAACTCCTTGTGCGTGTTCAGCCCGGTGCCGGTGGCCGTGCCGCCGAGCGGGATCTGGGCCACCTGGGGCAGCGCGTTCTCGATGCGCCTGCGAGCCAGACGGATCTGGGCCGCGTAGCCGGAGAACTCGTGGCCCAGAGTGACCGGGACCGCGTCCATGAGGTGGGTACGGCCGGCCTTGACGATGTCCTTGAACTCGCCGGCCTTGGCTTGCAGTGAGCTCTCGAGCCGCTCGAGCGCGGGCAGAAGGTCATGCGTCGTCGTGTCGAGGGCGGCCAGGTGCACGGCCGAGGGGAAGACGTCGTTGGAGGACTGCCCCATGTTGACGTGGTCGTTGGCGTGGACGCCCTCGCCGGCCAGGGCGGCGATCACCTCGTTGGCGTTCATGTTGCTCGAGGTGCCCGAGCCGGTCTGGAAGACGTCGAGCGGGAACTGCTCGTCGAACTCTCCCTCGGCGACGCGGTCGCCCGCCCCCGCGATCCGCTCGGCCAGGTTCTCGTCGAGCAGCCCGAGGTCACGGTTGACCCGGGCCGCGGCCGCCTTGATCCGGCCCAGCCAGTGGATCACCGCGGCGGGGACGCGCTCGCCGGAGATGGGGAAGTTATCCAGTGCCTTGGTGGTCTCTCCGCCCCAGAGCTGCTCGTGTTCCTGAACGCTCATTGCTGTCCTTTCGCGCGGTCTCTAAGTCTCATTTCCAGGCTACTGCGTCAGCCGCAGAAGGCGATGAGCTCCCGCGCCACCGAGACAGGGTCGTCATAAGCGATGAGGAACCCGGTCTCGGGCAGCGTGCGCAGCTCGGCCTGCGGCAACAGGTCGAGCGCCTCCTGAGCACCGGCCAGGGGATGGGCGGGGTCCTGGTCGGCCCAGAGGAGAAGAACCGGGAGCTGGAGGCCGGGGTAGGCGTCGAGCAGATCCCTTTGCGGGGCGGCGGGCCACCGGCGGGCGAAGCGAGCCCAGGACCGAGCGCGGTTGACGTTTCCCCCCACGTCGGCGAAGGCGTGGCGGATCAGGTCCCGGGCGGCCGGGTTGCGTTGTACGGAGAGGCGCTCGCCGAGCGCAGGCCGGAAGGCGAGCTTGGCCCCACGGGCCATGAGGCGGTCGAGGCCGGGAAGGGCCGCGGTCTCACAGACCGCGCGCCAGGCGGCGCGGCGGGCCGGGAACTCATCCCTTCGATGCAGCCGGTTGGGCATGAGAATCAGCCGCGCCGGCGACACGAGCGAGCGCGTGGCGGCGCGGAGGATGAGCTCGGCGCCGAGATCGTGGCCGGCCAGCAGCGGACGGGGTCCGAGCTCGGCCGCGCAGAAGCCGGCGATGACTTCGGTCATCCAATCCAGCGTGTAGGGATGGCGCGGGCGGTCCTCCGAGTCGCCGTGCAGGGGCAGGTCCGGGAGGACGACGCGGAAACGGGACTCGAGCACCTCCACGATCGGCTCCCACTCCCGGTAGGACAACCCGAGGGAGTGAAAGAGCGCCAGCGGCGGACCCGTTCCGGTTTCCCGGTAGGCGATCCGAGCGCCGTCGCGATGGTGATAGAGCCGCAGCCGCATGGATCTGCTGTGCAGTCTGCCGCTCGCGCGCCTGCGCGGGGCCGCTCGGCAGGGCGCTCCTAGAATCACCCGCCCATGGCCACCGACTCGGAAGATCCCGCCCCCGGGCCGCACCGCTCCGTCCAGCCTCGGGTCTCCTTCCCTAAGCTGGAGGAGCAGGTGCTCACCCGCTGGCGGGAGCGCGACGTGTTCGCCGAGTCGGTCCGGCGCCGGGACGGGGCACCGCCCTGGGTCTTCTACGAGGGTCCCCCGACCGCGAACGGACCCCCGGGGTCACACCACGTGCTCTCCCGCGTGTTCAAGGACATCTTCCCCCGCTACAAGACGATGTGCGGCTACTACGTCGAGCGCAAGGGCGGCTGGGATTGCCACGGCCTGGCCGTCGAGCTCGCCGTGGAGGCAGAGCTCGGCTTCACCTCCAAGAGCGACATCGAGCGCTTTGGGATCGCCGAGTTCAACGCGGTCTGCCGGGAGCGGGTCCTCAGTCATGTGGAGGACTGGAACCGGCTGACCGAGCGGATCGGGTTCTGGGTCGATCTGAAGGACGCCTACCGCACGCTCGACGCCGGCTACGTGGAGTCGGTGTGGTGGGCACTGAAGACGATTTATGAGCGCGGCCTGCTCTACGAGAAGCTCAAGGTCGTCCCCTACTGCCCGCGTGACGAGACGACGCTGTCCAGCCACGAGCTTGGTCAGCCCGACGTCTACCGGGACGTCATCGACCCCTCGGTGTACGTGCGTCTGCCCGTGACCGAGCCGGCCGGCGCCGCCCGGGCCGGGGACGAGCTGCTCGTCTGGACGACGACTCCGTGGACGCTGGTCTCGAACGCCGCTGTCGCTGTCGACCCCGACCTGACCTACGTGCGCGGGCACCAAGACGGCCAGAGCTTCATCCTCGCCGAGGCCCTGGTCGTGCGGGTCCTGGGCGAGGACGCCGAGGTGACGGAGCGCTTCCCCGGTCGCGAGCTCGTGGGCACCCGCTATGAGCCCCCGTTCGACGTTCATCCCCGGCTCCGAGTACGGCGAGAAGGGGCACACCGTCGTGCCGGCCGACTTCGTCACCGCCGAGGATGGCACCGGGCTCGTGCACACCGCGGTCGCCTTCGGCGAGGACGACTTCCGCCTCGGCGAGCAGCAGGGCCTCAGGGTGATCAACCCGGTGCGCTCGAACGGGACCTACGACGAGCGCATCGGTCCCTACGCCGGGCGCTGGGTCAAGGACGCCGACCCCGACCTGATCGAGGACCTGCGGGCCCGCGGACGGATCCTCCGGGCCGAGAGCTACGAGCACTCCTACCCCCACTGCTGGCGCTGCGGCACGCCGCTCCTCTACTACGCCAAGCCGTCCTGGTACATCGCGACGAGCGAGCGCAAGGACGGCCTGCTGGCCAGCAACGAGAGCGTCAACTGGTACCCGCCGCACATCAAGCACGGCCGCTTCGGCAACTGGCTGGAGAACAACGTCGACTGGGCGCTCTCCCGCGAGCGCTACTGGGGCACGCCGCTGCCCGTGTGGCGCTGCCCGGCCGGTCACGTGCGCGTGATCGGCTCCTTCGCCGAGCTGCGTGAGCTCTCCGGAGTCGAGCTTGCCGACCCGCATCGCCCCTTCGTCGACGAGGTCTCGTTCATGTGCCCGGATTGCGGCGAGCCGATGCGCCGGGTGCCGGAGGTGATCGACGTGTGGTTCGACTCCGGCTCGATGCCCTTCGCTCAACACCACGCACCGTTCGAGAACCGGGAGCATTTCGAGGCGCGCTTCCCGGCCGACTTCATCTGCGAGGCGCTGGACCAGACCCGCGGCTGGTTCTACTCCCTGCTCGCCATCTCGACCCTGCTCTTCGACCAGTCCGCCTACCGCAACGTGGTCTGCCTGGGCCTCTTGCTCGACGAACAGGGACGCAAGATGTCGAAGTCGGTCGGGAACACGGTCGAGCCCTGGGACGTCATCAACCGCTTCGGCGCCGACGCCTTCCGGTGGTACCTCTTCACCTCGAAGTACCCGTGGGACGGCTATCGCTTCTCGCTGGAGACGATCGGCGAGGCGGTGCGGCAGTTCCTGCTCCAGCTCTGGAACACCTACAGCTTCTACGTTCTCTACGCCAACGCCAACGGGGTCGATCGCGCCTCCTCAGGGGAGCTCACGGAGCTTGACCAGTGGGCTCTGTCGCGTCTTGCGGCGACGGTGGTCACGGTGCGCGAGCGCCTCGAGGACTTCGACGCCACCACGGCCGGCCGGGCTATCCAGGAATACGTTGAGGAGCTCTCCAACTGGTACGTCCGGCGCTCCCGGCCCCGTTTCTGGGATGGCGACCCGGCCGCCTTCCTCACGCTGCGCACGGCGCTTCTCACCCTGGCCCAGCTGCTGGCCCCGTTCGTCCCCTTCCTCGCCGATGAGCTCTACGACAACCTCGACGGCACCGAGCCGAGCGTTCACCTGACCGACTTTCCCGAGCCAGGCGAACGTGACCTCGGGCTCGAGGAGGCGATGGGGGTGGCCCGCCAGGCGGTCGGGCTGGGGCTGGCCGCCCGGTCCCAGGCCCGGGTGAAGGTCCGCCAGCCCCTGCGCGCGGCGGCCATCGTCGCTCCCGGCGGGGAGCGTGAGGCGATCGAGCGCTTCGCCGACCTGGTGCGCGAGGAGCTCAACGTGAAGGAGCTGCGCTTCGTCGAGCAGGCGGACGAGCTCTCAGAGATCGAGATCAAGCCCAACTACCGGACCCTGGGGCCGAAGTTCGGAAAACAGATGCCGCTGGTGGCGGCGGCGGTGGCCGGGCTTGATCCGGTTCACGTGGCGGAGGCCCTGCGGACCGGCGGACGCCTGGCCATCACCATCGGGGGCCAGGACCACGAGCTCTCTGCCGACGACCTGCTCGTGTCAATGAAGCCGCTCGAGGGCTACCAGCTCGCGCGGGAGGGTTCACACGCGGTGGCCCTTGAGCTCGAGATCGATTTCGAGCTCCAGGTCGAGGGATGGGCGCGGGAGATCGTGCACGCGGTCCAGGCGGCGCGCCGCGACGCCGGGCTCGAGGTCTCAGACCGGATCGTCCTCACCCTGGACGGCGACGATGATCTGGTCGGCGCCGCCCGGGCCTACGAGGACTACATCGCCGGTGAGACGCTGGCCACCCAGGTGAACTACGAGTCGCTTCAGGGTGTCGACCCAATCACGATCGATGACCGGGAGCTGCGGGTGGGCGTGGCGTTGGCGTAGACGCCTCGCTCAGGCTGTGGCCAACGCGGCGTCAAGCTGCTCGCGTGAGGCGATGCCCAGCTTCTGATAGCTGTGGGTGAGGTGGGTCTCGACAGTGCGAAGGCTGACGAACAGCGACTGCGCGATTTCGCGGTTGCTCATTCCGCTCGCCGCCAGATCAGCAACCCGCCGCTCGGCTGGGGTCAGCGCGTCGGTGCCAGTCGCCGCACGGCGACGCGGAGCTAGACCGATCGCCACGAGTTCCGAGCGGGCGCGCTCCTCCACGGCGGCACCCCCGCATTCGATGGCGGAACGCAGCCCTTCCTCCAGCTGCTCGGCTGCGGCCCGGCGCCGACCCTGCCGCCTCTGCGCCGCACCGAGCATCACCAACGCGCGGGCGCGCTCGAGGGCAAAGCCGCGCCGCTCGGCAATCGCCCCCGCCTCTCCCAGAAGCTCTTCTCCCCGCTCAGGGCTGGCCAGGGCGAGCGCCTGGAGAGCGAGCACTTCGCCCCATCCGGATCCCGTTCTGCGCGCCCACGACAGCTCGTCCTCGGCAAGCCTGCGAGCTTCGCCGGGTTTACCCAGAGCGCACAGACCTACCGCGGCGCGGGCCCTCCACGGGCACACCGCCGGTCCGAACTCGCTGGCCCCTCCCGCCTCACCAATCCCGAGTAGTTCCTCCACGCCGAGTTCAGCATCTCCGGCTGCGATTCGCAGCCGGCCGCGGGCCAGCCGCAGCAGATCGAACACAAGCAACGGCGGCAGGGCACCGGCGAACTCAGGCGCCCCCGCCAGCGCGAGCGCGTCGTCCAGCTCTCCCCGCTCGATCAGGCAATCGATCAAGAACGCCACCGCGTACGCACGGATCTGAAACTCCCTGGGTTCTGTGACAGCAAGCGCATGACGGCCATCGGCCACCCCGCCCGTGATCCGGCCCAAACGATGTTGAAGGAGCGAGCGAAAACATGAGGCCAGAGCAAAGCCGACCACCGAGCCTCGGCGCTGGGCGTCGGCGGACGCGCTCTCGATCGCCGAACTCGCCGCCGCGAACCGATCGGCCACGATCAAGGCACTGGCCGCGTTCCAATAGAGCAGTTCATGCGATGCCAGATCGCGAAGCAGCATCTCACCGCCGAGGGCGCGGGCCGCGAGCTGACCGACCTCATCCATTTTGGCGCCGCCGGCCAGCCGAGCCGCGAGCCGGGCCGACAGTGCTAGGCGCTCCTCCGGGCTCTCGCCGGGCAGATCGGGAGGTACGCGATCCAAGAAGAAGTCGACGTATGGGCGGAGGGTGGGGACGAGAATCGCTCCCGTGACCCCCGCCGCGATGACGCGGTAGCGGAAGGCGGATTCCCGGGGCGGTGCCTCGTCGATCAACTGCCGGCACAGCTCAACGGCAGCGTCCATCTGCCCGTGGCGAAAGAGCATGAGCACGAGCTCCAATGCCACCTCAGCCTTCTCACGCGGATCTCGGACCCGAACCAAAGCGTCCTGTAGACGATCGATCGCAGCCGCCGAGCCCGTGAGTGCCTCAGCTCGCGACAGCTCCCGGAGGACAGCGACCCGCGCCGCCTCGTCGGGTGGCTCAGCCAGTGCGCGGCGCAGAAAGTCCACCGCCGGCTCTCTCGCACCGGCCGAGCGGGCGGCGGCCGCGGCCTCCCGGAGATGAGCAACCGCCCATTCATCACCGGCTGGGTGGGCCTCCAGGAGCTGGATCGCCACGCGCTGCGGATCGCTGCCCAGCTGCGCCAGCACCCGAGCCGCCTGGCCGTGGCTGACGGCACGCTGATGGGCCGGAATCTCCGCATAGACGGAGTCGCGAACGAGCGGATGGACGAATCGCAGTGGCGTTCCGGCGGCAAGAATGTCGGCCGCGGTTAGCGAGTCGGCCGCTCGGGCTGCGTGAGCGAGGTCGAGTTCGGCGAGGGCGGCGGCGGCGGCGAGGCTGGTGTCGTCGCCCATCACCGCCACCGCGCGGGCCAGCTCGTGAGCGCTTGCGTCAAGCGTCGAGAGGCGCATCAGGACAGCGCGCCTTACGGTCTGGGGAGTCACCCGGGCGACTTCAGCCGCGCTGTTCGCCGTGGTTGGATCGATTCCGTCGCGCCCAAGTTGCCTGAGCAGCTCCTGCAGCAGGAAAGGGTTCCCTTTTGTGATCTCGTGACAGGCCTGGCAGAACTCATCTGTGGCCTGGAAGCCAGCCGTTGTGCGGGTTAGGTCGGCACTCGCCGTCTCGCTCAGCGAGTGGACGACTAGTCGCTCGCTGCTCGTGAGTGAGCCGAATTCCTGCGGCTGCTCGGACGGCGCCTCGCCGGATCTCATGCTCAGCAGGATGAGGACCGGGAGGTCGGATGCCCGTTCGCTCAGGTATGACAGGTAACGGACCGACGCGGAATCGCCCCAGTGGGCATCGTCGACGGCGAGCAGCAGCGCTTGGCGAGCTGCGAGACCTGCGGTCAACCAGTAGAGACCGTGGAGAATGCCGGCTTCCTCCACCGAGGAGTTTCGAGCAGCGTCGAGTCCCAGCGCCGGGGCGGCGAGCGCCGCGGCGCCGTCGAGCAGTTCGTCTCGCCGGCGCGGCGCAGACGCGATCACGCCAGCGAACAGCTGACGGACGAGGTTCCAGGACAGGTCTCGCTCCAAGCGTCCAGCGCGCGCGGTGAGCACGCTGAAGCCCTCGTTCGCCGCTAACTCCATCCCAGCCGCCAAGAGGCTGGTCTTGCCGATCCCCGCTGGACCTTCGACGATCACGACGGAGCCGTTACCCGCGGCTGCCTGTGCCGCTCGGGCGCGCAACCGGCCGAGCTCCGACGACCGCTCCAGAAGCCCCGCCGAGGCGTCTGCCATCCGGCGAGCCTATGGCGGCAGAAAACCACTGTCAATCAGCGCCTCCGTCCAAATATCGTGGTCGCGACCACGATGCGAAGCGGCGACGCGACTGCCAGGCTGGCCTTCGTGCGTCAACCGCTTGGGGTTTACGTGGAGTTTGACACCGGGGGCGAGCCGATCGCCGGCAGGCTGGAGACGAGCGAGGGGCAGCAGCCCTTCACGGGCTGGCTCGGGCTGATATCCGGCCTTGAGCGTGCGATCGGCGCTTGGCACCAAGCCGGCTCGAGCGCGGGTTCTCCGCAGACGCGGAGACCCGCGCAGAGCCCAGGCAGGCCGAGAGGACCGCTCGAGCCATGAGGTGCGCTAGAGAAACGATGACGCTCTGCTGCGCGACGGTCATTGCACTGTTGGCGGCGCCCGGGCTGACGCCCGCAGCGAATGCGCGCTCAAGCGTGCGTTCGGTGTCAAATCCGCCAGCGAACGTCCCAGCCCGTCTCAAGCTGAAGGTGAACGGAAGCGCCGGGCTCGTCAACGTGTACGCCAGTCCTGGTCGCCGTGTGGTTCGGGGCGCAGTGCGCCTGGCCCGTCGCGTTTCGCTGCGTCGACAGCGGGTCACGTTCAAGGTACCGGGCAAGCTTGGGGCGGGGGCGTGGTTCGTCGTGGTCTGTCCGGCCATCGGCCGCGGCTCGTGCGCCGCCTCGCGCAAGCCGATGCTCAAAGCGCCGAGCAAGCTCTCGGCGCCGGTGCAGGCGAACCCCATACCTGAGAGCAGTCAGGCCTCAACGGCGACGATCGGCTCGGCCGGCGGGATGCTCAGCGCCACCGCTGCCGACGGCACCCGCTTCACGCTGGACATCGCCGCGAACTCGGTGCCCAACGGGACCCAGATCACGATGACGCCGCTTTCCGCGCTCGGCGGCGGAGGGTTCTCCCGAAAGTTCGTCGCCGGGGTGCAGCTGGCTCCCGAGGGTCTCGAGCTGGTCCATGGCGGCACCCTGACGATCGTCCCAAGCCATTCCGTTCCGATCACCCGCCAGGTCGCCTACGGGTACGGCGGAAGCGGTGACGACCTGCACGAGGTGCCGCTGGCGCCCAGGCGGGCAATCCAGATTCCGCTGGCTCACTTCAGCGGTGTGGGACTCCTCGACGGGGCCGCCCAGGCGCTGGCCGGGACCGGCAGCGCGATCCTTGACAGGTACTCGGCCCTCATCGCCCAGGAGCTGGAGGCCGACCGGTTGGGCTATATCAGCGACTCAGACGCCTTTGCGGACTGCCAGGCGTTGCTGCGACGCGCGCTCGGGGACCTCATGCACCAGGAGGTCCCGCCCGGGCTGAACGATGACGATGCCGCTCAGAAGGCGATCCGAGACCTGCTGACCGTGGCCCGGACGTCGGCCTTGCTGGGCGATGACCACGAGAGCCTGTTCGACCAGGAGCTCCCCACGATCTACAAGCTCCTGGAAGGCATCTACAACCGCGCGCAGGAGCGCTGCGCGTCCAACCATGACCTCAGTCAGATCGCGAAGATCCTCGACACGGATCGCACCGAGCAGCTCTTCGGGAACTCTGGGCACGACATCCCCGAGGACCTCAAGTGCCTACGTTTCCGGCTCGAGTTCCACTCGCAGATCAGCGACTCAGGCGGCAACTATGACGGCACGTTCGACCTCTCGACGACCTCGACGGCGACCCTGGCCCCCGACGCAAACGGTCTGATCTCTGGCCAGGCGCCGATCACCTACACCGCGGCCGATGGGTCAAAGAGCCAGTCCTTCTCGTGCCCCAACGACAACCCCAGCGGCTGGACTGACACCCAGACAATCGTCGGATCCACACCCGGCACGCTGCAGGTGCTGAAGCTCGTTCTCCCTGACCTGTCGCAGATCACTCAGTCCAACGCCAACCTGGGAGCGCAGCTGGTCATCGATCCGGGGCAGCCGCAGGAGATCATCGACGACGAGCGGTCCCCGCAGTGCGGCGAACAAGCCAGTCAGACCGGACCCGACTTCTTCTGGTGGGGCGACTTTATCTCGACTCCGCTGACGTCGGATGCGTCTGGAACCTCGGCGACCGAAGAGCCATTTAACACCGACTTCGCGACGGTGTTCGCGATGCCGCTCGACAACTTCAACCCCGACATCGTGCACGCCGTCTACAACGGCAATGTCACGGCCGACAACGGCAACCAGGTAACCGAGCAGGTCACAATAGACGTGTTTCACACGCCGCCGGGATAGGACCCGCTCCGAGTCCGAAGCGTCGGCCAGAGGTTTGGCTGGCTCCTGGCCGAACGCGCCTTAGTAGTCGTCCTGGACCGCGATCGACCAGTGGGCGGTGTCTGAGCCCGGGGTGACCCGCATCTCGTAGGTCCCGGGCCCGGACGAGAAGACCTGGGTCTGGCCGGTCCCCTGGCTGAGGTCGAACTGGCTCACGGTGGCCCCGGTGAGGGCGTTGGTGACCCTGGCGCTTGGCCCCGAGCAGAAGAAGATGAACGTACAGGTCCCGTCGTAGCCCATCGTCTCGACGATGCGCCACCGGCTGCCCCGAATCACGAACGGCCCGGAGTCACCTGCGGCGTGGCCGGCGAACGAGTCGAGGTAGCGCCAGCGCGGCACCTCGGCCACGGCGAGCGTGACCCGCGAATGCGGCGGCGCGGCGCTGGCGGCGGCCGGAATCTGCTGGACGACAAGCCCGGGTGTCACTCCCGGTGCAGGAACCTGGTTGAGGGCGGCCTTGAGCCCCAGCCGGGACACGATGGCCTCGGCCGCGGCCGTCTGCTGGCCCACGAGCGAAGGCATGAAGATCGGGGGCGGACCGGCGCTCAGCGTGAGTTTCACACGGCTGCCGTTGGACACGTGAGTCGCCGGACCGGGCTGCTGCGCGATCACCGTGCCCGCCGCCGCCGCGGCATAGCGCCGGTTGAAGCGGGGGCTGAGGTCCAACCGGCGCAGGCGCGCGCTAGCGCTCGCCCGATCCAGGCCGCGCAGCGAGGGCACCCTCACGCTCCCGCCTGCGGTCAGGACGGCGCCGAGAATGAGTCCCACCACGATCAGGATCACGCTGGCCAGAAGAGCTCGGTAGCGCCGTGACTCGGAGGGGTTGAAGCTCCGTCGGGGGCCCCGGCGAGGACCGACACGCGTCCCCGAGGGCCCTCTGGGAGGGCGGGGCACCGGCGGGACATTCGGACGCGGGGCCGGCGCCGGCGGGACATCTCCGCGCGCCACCGCCGGCCGAGCCGCCTCGAGCGCCGCCGCCATCTCCCGTGCGCTCGGGTAGCGGTCGCCCGGATCCTTGGCCAGGGCCTGCTCGACGATCTCGACGAGCGGCCGCGGCGTCTGGGCCGGGAGCGGCGGCGGCGGATCCCCGATGTGACGCAGGGCGAGCTCGACCGCCGAGCGCTCGAGGAACGGCGGCGCTCCCGCCAGCATCTCGTAGAGGACAACGCCGGCCCCGTAGACGTCGGTGGCAGGCGTCGGCGTGCGGCCGCGGGCTTGCTCAGGCGCCATGTAGCGGGGCGTGCCCAGAACCGTGCCGCCGGGACCATCGCTCGTTCCCTCGGCCAGACGAGCCACCCCAAAGTCCCCCACCTTCACCCGGCCGTCGCGGGTGATGAGGACGTTCCCCGGCTTGATGTCCCGGTGGACGACCCGTTGGGCGTGAGCGGGAATGAGCGCGCGACAGAGCTGGGCGGCCACCTCCAGAGCCTCATGCGCCGCGAGCGCTCCACGGCGCAGGCGATCGGCCAGGCTCTCGCCGTCGACCAGCTCGGCCACGTAGTACAGGCCGTCCGCGCCGTGGCCGATGTCGTGGATCTGGACGATTCCGGGATCGCCCAACCGGGCCATGAGCTGGGCCTCACGCTCGAAGCGCTCCGCCCACTCCGGCTCCTCGGTCCACCACGGCTTGATGACCTTGATGGCCACCGGCCGGGCCAGCCGGCGGTCATAACCGCGGAAGACGCGACCAAACGTCCCTTCCCCGATCAGAGGCCCCAGTTCGTAGCGGCCGTCGAGGAGGCGGCGGGATTGGACGGCGGTGTCGGTCATGTCAGCGCCTCGCCTGCAGCGGCGAGCCGCTGAGTCTAGGCCGCCTGAAGCTGGACCCAGCGCTCGCGGGCAGCGGCGCGGAAGTCAGGCCACGTCGAAGGCGGCCCGCTGGGCCGGCGCACGAGGCGGGTGTCACCGGCCGGAAGTTCGGCCAGCCGCGCCGCCAGCTCAGAGCCCCGGAGCAGCTCGGTCGTGGTTTCGATCGCCATCTCGATCACCTCGTGGCGGCGCTTGCTGCTCATCAGGTTGCCTCCCATGACGCCGAGGTCCCGGCCTGTGGGCTGGAGCATGTGCACGTCGATCCCCGCCGCCCGCAGGCGCTTGGCCTCATGGCCGAGACGGCGCCCGTTGGCCTGTCGCATCTGGAAGGCCACCCGCTGAGCCAGAGAGCGCGGCTCGCCGGCATCGAGCGAGGACATCGGGTTTAGCGCCAGGACCAGGTCAACCGGCTCGGCGCGCAGCACATCGAGATTCGACGGTGAATAGACGCCGCCGTCTATGTAACGGCGCCCCCCGATCTCGACCGAGCGGTAGAAGCCGGGGATGGCGCAGGAGGCGGCTACGGCGTCCGGCAGCTTGGCCGCAGGAGCGCCGGCGCGGCCCAAGGCGACCCGGCGACCGGTCGCGTAGTCGACGGCCATCGCCCAGTAATTGGGGTGGGGCGCCCAATCGTCGGCGCAGGCTCGGCGAACCGTGTCCTTGAGCGGCTCGGTGGAAATGATGCCGCGGGGCAGCCACCCGGAGAGGACGGCCATCGGCGTGTAGCGGAAGGGATGGGTCAGCGATGCCACCCCCAGCCGCATCGAGCCGGGGCCGAGCCCCAGTCCCGTGCGGTCGATCTTGAAGGTGGCCCCGGCCGACCGGTCGGCGTGGTCCGATGCCTCCCCACGCGCGTCGGTCAGCCCCTCGAAGCTCTCTCCAGCGGAGTGGGCGACCATGAACCACGGGGGCACCCCAGAGGCGATCAGGGCGCCGATCATCGAGCCGGCGGAGGTGCCGACGATGTAGTCGGCGGTTCCTGGATCCCAACCGCTCTCGGAGGCGATCGCGTGGAGCGCGCCGGTCAGCCAGGCGCCGCCCAGCACGCCACCCGCCCCGAGCACGAGCCCCACCCGCGGTGTCTTAGCGCCGCTCATGTCTATGAATCCTGAAGCTTTTTTGGAGCTAGGCCAGCGAGGGCTCGAGCTCGGCCTCGAGCTTGCGCTTCGGTACGGCGCCGATGACGGTCTTCGCCACTTCGCCGTTGCGGAAGAGGATCAGCGTCGGGATCGAGAGCACGTTGAACTGGACGGCCGTGTTCTGATTCTCGTCGATGTTGAGCTTGACGACCTTGAGCTGCTCGCCGCGCTCCTGCGCGAGCTCTTCGACCACGGGCGCAACCATGCGGCACGGACCGCACCAGGGGGCCCAGAAGTCGACCAGCACCGGAACCTCGGACTCGATGACCTCGGCCTGGAAGCTGCTGTCGGTTACTTCGGCGACATTGCCTGCCATTACGGCTCCTTCCGTGGGGGAACTTCTGCTTCAGAAAGTATAGCGTGGGTGGTGTACGGGCAGAATAGCCTTGCCGTGGACGTGAACGATCCAGCCAAGGAAAAGGCTCCAGAATCGGGTGAGATTCCCACTCCTGCTCCGAGCGAGGAAACCACTGCCCGCGACCCCACGAACGCGGAGCTTGCGCTCGCGCTGGATGAGCTGGGCGACCTGTCTGAACTCGACGGCGCGATCATCCACCGCGTCGTCGCCTACCGGAACGCGGCCAAGACGGTTCGGGAGGCACCGACATCGGTGGCTGGGCTGGCCCGTCAAGGACGAGCCACCGAGCTCCCGGGGATCGGCCGCACGATCCAGGACAAGATCATCGCCCTGGCCGACGACGGCGAGATCCCGGCCACGGCCAAGCTGCGGGCCAAGTTCCCGGCCGGCCTGGTCGAGATGATGCGCCTCCCGGGCCTTGGCCCCAAGCGCGCCCGGCGTCTCTTCGACGAGCTGGGAATCGGCTCGGTCCAGGAGCTTCGTGCGGCGGCCGCGGGGGAGCGGATTCGCGCCCTCAAAGGGTTCGGTCCCAAGGCGGAGGAGGCAATCCTCGCGGCGATCGCCACGGCCGACTCGGGCCGGCACGGGCAGCGGGCCGTCCTTGACCGCGCCCTGGCCGTCGGAGAGCCGCTGGTCGAGGCCCTCCGGGCGCATCCGGCGGCCGAGCGCGTCGAGCTGGCGGGCTCAGCGCGGCGGATGGCCGACAGCGTGAAGGACCTGGATGTGATCGCCACCGCGCACGATCCCCTGGAGCTGGCGCGGGCGGCCACCGCGCTTGATCTGATCGAGTCGGCGGGCACTCCGGCCGCCTCCGGAGTGCGCCTGCGCACCCACACCGGCATGCGAGTGGACCTGCGCGTCGTCGCCCCGGACCAGTTCGGCAACCTCCTCCAGCACCTCACCGGCTCCAAGGAGCACAACATGGCCCTCCGCGACCTCGCGGTCCGCAAGGGCCTCCACGTGTCCGAGTACGGGGTGCTCGACGACGGAACCGGCGAGACCCATCGCTGCGCCACCGAGGCGGAGGTCTATGGGCTCCTGGGCATGGCGTACATCGAGCCGGAGCTGCGTGAGAACCGGGGGGAGCTTGAAGCGGCCCTGGCCGGCTCCCTGCCTGAGCTGATCGAGCCATCCGACCTACGGGGAGATCTGCACAGCCATACGACGGCATCGGACGGCACGGCATCGATCGAGGAGATGGCGGTGGGCGCACGTGAGCACGGCTACGACTACCTGGCCATCACCGATCACTCAGCATCGATGGGATTCGGCTCAGATGTCTCGGCGGATGAGCTTCGCCGCCAGATCGAAGTGATCCGCGCGACCGAGATCGCCGGAATCGAGCTGCTCGCCGGCTCGGAGGTCAACATCCTTCCCAACGGATCGCTCGACTACGACAACAAGTTGCTGGCCGAGCTCGACTGGGTCGTGGCCAGCGTGCACACCTCCTTCCGCATGTCGCCTCAGCAGATGACGGATCGGATCGTGCGAGCGATCGAGAACCCGCTCGTCGATGTCATCGGCCACCTCTCGGGGCGCAAGATCGAGCAACGCTCGCCGTACGAATTCGACCGTGACCGTGTGCTCGAGGCGGCCGCGGCGACCGGGACGATGCTGGAGATCAATTCGAACCCCGACCGGCGAGACATCGACGACACCACGGCTCGCGCCGCGGCCGCTGCCGGCATTCTGATCGTGATCGACACCGATGCCCACCGGACCAAGGGCTTTGCCGTGGCCCGCTACGGAATCGCCACCGCCCGGCGGGCGTGGCTCACGGCGGCCGACGTGGCTAACACGCGACCGTGGGCGGAGCTGGAGAGGTTGCGGCCTCGGAACCGCTCAGGAGCTACCTCATGACGGCTTCGGCGCTAAGTGGCGCTGGGGTCCTTGGCCCGGGGACGCTGAACGGAACCCACGCCCGGGGCTGAGGGGCGACGGCCTTCGCTCGAGGCTGGAGGCCGCCCGCCAGGGCGCAGCCCCCACTGAATCCAGGCAAACCAGGTCAGCCCGCCCAGTGTCCCGATCAGGGCGATCCAGAAGTTCAGCCTCATCCCCAGGATGTGGACCGAGTAGTCGATCCGCAGGCTCTCCTCGAGGATCCGGAAGGCCGAGTAGCCGGCCACGTAAAGCGCAAAGACCGCGGGTGAGCGCAGCCGGCCGCGCCGGACGAGCCAGGCCAGCACGCCGGCGAGGAGGAGGTCCCAGATCAGCTCGTAGAGGAAGGTGGGCTGGAACGTGGCGTACTGGAGATAGTGGGGAGGGCGGTGGGCGAGGTCGATCTTGAGCCCCCAGGGAAGCGTCGTGGGCTTGCCGAACAGCTCCTGGTTGAAGTAGTTGCCGATCCGGCCGATCGCCTGCGCACACAGGAGGCCCGGCGCCGCGCAATCCATCAGCTTGAACATCTGCTGTTTGGTCAGGCCCCGTCGGCGGCGCACATACCAGAGGCCGACGAGGACGCCGCCGGCGATCCCGCCCCAGATCCCCAGGCCGCCCTTCCAGATGGCGAAGGGCCCCCACCAGTGGTCAGGGATCTGGCTCGGCGTGGTGATGAGGAAATAGATCCGCCCCCCGACCAGTCCGGCCGGGAAGGCCCAGACGGCGATCTCCTGGGGCAGCTTGGGATCCTCGCCCTCTCGCCCCCAGAGCACGCTGGTCACCAGAATCGCCGCCGTCACCGCGAACACGTAGGCCAGGCCGTAGGCGTGGACGAAGAACGGTCCGAGGTGAAAACCGTTGGAGGAAGGACTCGGGATGTAGGCGAGGGCGTTCACGAGGAGAGCAATCGTGGCAAAACCTGCTCCGCGACCGTCTTGTCGACGGCCGGGCGGGAGAAAGGCGCAAGCAGCTCCGCGGCGCGCTCAGCGTAGCCAGGCAGCGGATCGTCGAGGGCGGTCCGGATCGCTCTCACCAGGTCCCAATCGACCAGCCGCGGGTCGAGCCGGCGAGCCAGATCGAGGGCGGGATAGGGGCCAGGGGAGGGTGTGGTGACAAGCCTGCAGCCGCAGGCCAGCGCCTCGAGGGCGGCCACGCCGTAATCCTCACGGCGAGGCGCCGCGATGAACACGCGGGCGCGTGAGAGGAGCCGCCGAAACTCCGGCTGTGAGACGACGCCCGCACTAGCCACCCCCGGCTCCGGCTCGACGGTCTCGGTGCCGGTGACGACGAGCGTCTCGTCTTCGTGCCGGGTTCGTGCCCAGGCCTTCAGCACGAGGGGGAGGCGCCGCTTGACCGGATCCCCCGCGTAGGTGACGGCGGCGATGTCCCGCTCTCCGGTCATAGCGTCAGCCGGCTCAACGGGAACGGGCACGACGATCGTCTCGGGGCGTGGGCCCCGGAGCGGGGCCAGGGCGCGCTCGCTCCAGGCGAGCACGAGGGGCGTCTCGGCCAAGCGGCGGCGCTCGATGAGCCGCTGCCAGATCCCGTGGCGCCCCGGGCGGTTCTCGGCCGCGATCGAGTCGAGGAAGATCGCGCCGGGCCGGGGCCACAGAAGGGCGGCCGTGATCGAGCAGTAGACGACGGCGCGAGGGTTGTAGCGCTCAAGCCCGTGCTGGGCTGCCGCGCGGGCTGTCCGAGCTTGGACGAAGTCGGTGAGCATGAACGTGCGCACGCGGGGCGCTGGTTCGGCCATCACCACCTCGACGCTCGCACCGGCGCGGGCGAGCGAGGCGGCGAGCTCGTCGGCCGCCACCCGCCAGCCGGTCGTGTTGGCGGCCGAGACGATGAGGATGTCAATACCGGGCACTCGCGCGATATTCAGGCCCGCCGACGCGCGCGCGGGGCGTGACCGGAAGCGCCATTCAGCTCGAGCAGGTTCGAGCGAAAGCCCGGCGTTCGGATGAGCTTGATCGGCTTCAGCGGCGACGTCCGCACGACGTAGAACCTGGCGCCATCGCGCTCTTCGATCGCCGTGACGGCGGAGGCCTGCCGGCGCCAGGCGAGCGCCCAGATGATCGCGAAGCCGGTGGCTACGGCCGGGACCTGGGGGATCAGGACGGCAAGGCCGCCGGCCCCGATGGTCAGGACAAGAAGCGGCCACAGGCGGTTGAGGACGGTGCGCCCGGGATTGACCTCAGGCAGCGAGGGCTGCATCCGGGCGCTGGCCAGAAGGCTGGCGATCTGGGTCGACGCTTCGGGCCGGCGCCCGATCCAGATCCCCAGCACGGCGGCGATGATCCACCAACCGCCGGCCACGGCGAGCACCCCGCTGTCGTTGTTCCCGACCGCACCGGCCACGGTGACCGCGGCAAGCGCCGTGGCCGCGGCCGCACTGATCAGCACCGTGGTTCGCAGAAAGTCGGCGAACCGCATCGGACCTACTCCGCGACCAGCAGCGAGAGGAGGTCGACGACACCCTGCGGCCCGTCGACAACCACGTCCGCCTCGCCCACAATCGCCTCCGGGCCCTCGTCCGAACGCACGCCCACCTTGATGGCTCGGTTGAGGCTCCCCTCGCCGGTCAGCTCGTCGAGCATGCGGAATGCATCGAGATCGGTGGCGTCGTCGCCGGCGTAGAGGGCGGCGTCGACATCCGCCTCCTCGAGAAAAGACCGGATGCCGGCCCCCTTGTCGATCCGGATCGGCGGGCGGACCTCGAGCACCTTGCGTCCCCAGTGAGTTCGCAGGCCGGCGCTCTCGGCCTTCGCCGCGATGGCATCGATGGCCGCCCGGGCGGTTTCCTGGTCAGGCGCGCCCCGCCAGTGGAAGGCGAGGATGGCCCCCTTGTCCTCCAGCCGCACGCGGAGCCGGCGGAGGTCGGGTGTGTCCACCTCCCGGCCGAACTCGCCGATCCGCTCGGCCCATTCATGGAGCGCCGGGTCAAGCACAGGCTCGGTCGAGCCCGCACGCAGCAGCTCTGCCCCGTGGGAGCCGAGATAGGAGATGGTGCCGATCGAAACCAGGGCCCGGGCCTCCGCCGCGCGGCGGCCGCTGACGCAGGCCACGGCCCCATAGCGGCGCCCGAGGGTGATCAGGAGCTGCCGGGTGCGCTCCGGAACAACGGCATCGGCAGGCTGCTCGACGATCGGGGCCAGGGTGCCGTCGATGTCGAAAAAGATGGCTGCTCGCGCCGGATTCTCGCGGAGGGGCGCGAGCGCTTCCGAGCGGAGCGCTGACGTCACGGGGCCAGAGTCTAGGTGGAGCCCGTGTGCGGCGCCTTAATATCCGCCCATGCTCGCCTCCCGCAATCTCAGATTGGCCGTGACGGGCACGCTGGCCGGGCTGTACAGCGGTCTCTTCGGAGTCGGGGGCGGGACCGTGATCGTGCCCCTGCTCGTGGTCTGGCTCGCCTACGGCGAGCGTGAGGCGACCGGAACTTCGCTCGCCGCGATCGCGGTGATTGCGGCGATGGCGACGCTCGTCCAGGGCGCCTACGGCAACGTCGTCGTCGGCAAGGGACTCCTGGTTGGAGGGCCGGCGGTGGTTGGCGTGCTGGCGGGGACGTGGCTTCAGCAGCGGATGCGTACCGAGACGATCGGGCTGCTCTTCGCGCTCCTGCTCATCGGCGTGGCCGTCGACCTGATCGTCTCGTGATCGCGGCCATCGCCATCGGGGCCGCCGGCGGGGTGGTGAGCGGATTGCTCGGGGTGGGCGGCGGAATCCTCTTCGTGCCCGCGCTGACGCTGGCGCTCTCGCTCTCCCAGATCAAGGCCGAGGCGACTTCGCTGCTGGCCATCGTGCCGGTGGCTCTGCTCGGTGCGGCCCGCCAGTACCGCTACGGGAACGTGCGCGTCCGCGACGCGGCGGTGCTGGGGGGGCTCTCCGCGGTGGGCGTCCTCGGCGGGGTCGCGCTGGCCAACGTCCTGCCCCAGCGGACCCTCCGGTACGCCTTCGCAGCGCTGACTCTGTTCGTGGCCGCTCACTTCCTGCAGAGGTGGCGCCGGGCGGTGAAGGCAGCGGAATAGGATGGGGTGATGACCGAGGAGGCTCAGGGGTACGCGATCTCGTCACTCGAGGAAATGGGCGACGGATACGGGTTCAGGAAGATCCGCCACGCCGTCGGGGTGACGGCCTTCGGGATCAACGCGCTCGTCATTCCGCCGAGCTACGAGTCGGGCGTTCACTACCACGAAGAGCAGGAGGAGCTGTACTTCGTCCATCAGGGCGAGGTGGAATTCCGCTTCGGCGACGGGACGACGCGCCGGCTGGGGCCGGGGGGCGTGGTCCGCGTGGACGCGCCCACGCCCCGGGGGATCCGCAATGTCGGCGACGGTGACGCAGTCGTGGTCGTGGCCGGGGGCAAAGACGGCTACGTGGGGCGGGATGGACGCCCAGCCAACGGCTCCTCCTCCGAGGGTCCGCCCGGCGCCTGACCGCACTCGCGGTGCGATCGTCATCGGATCCGGTCCTGCTGCTCCACGGGCAGCCGGGAAGCGCACGCGACTGGGACACCGTCCGGGCCGCCATCGGTGACCGCCTGCAGGCGCTGGCCATCGACCGCCCCGGCTGGGACGGGAGGAGTGAGCCGACGGACCTGGCCGGGAACGCCCGCGCCGCGCTCGCCTCACTCGATGATCACGGCATCGAACGAGCGACCGTGGTCGGCCACAGCCTGGGTGGCGCTGTCGCGGCCTGGCTCGCCGCTGAATATCCGCACCGGGTGAGCTCGCTCGTGCTGATGGCTCCGTCGGCCAGCTGTGAATCGCTCAATCGACTCGACGAGCTACTGGCCACGCCGTTTCTGGGCGCGGCACTGGCGACGAGCGTGTCAGTCGGCATCGGGGCGACGCTGAGGCTGGCCGCGCTGCGACGGCGGATCTCAGCTCGCTTCCGGGTGCCTGAGGACTACCTGCTCGCGTACTCGCAGAGCTTGCTCGACCCGCGGACCTGGCATTCCTTCTCGGTGGAGCAGCGGATGCTCGTGCACGAGCTCCCAGAGCTGGAGTCTCGCCTGTCGGCGATATCAGCGCCGACGACGATCATCATTGGTGGCGCTGATCGGATCGTGTCCCCCGCTTCGGCCCGCCGGCTGGCCAGGCAGATTCCCGGCGCTGAGCTGGTCGAAATCGAGCTCGCCTCGCACCTGCTCCTTCAAGAACTTCCCCTCCAGACGGCCGAGCTGATCATCGGCGCGGCGTCGGCCGACCCGGCACCCGCGCTGGCCGCAGATCAGGCCTCGCCGGGATCAGGTTGAGGCTCTACGTTCGGCTCCGGCTCGGGGACCACCGGTGTGGCCGGCTCCTGCGGGGTGGGCACCGTGGCGGGCTCCTCGGGAGCGGCCGGAGTTCCGGGGTCCGGGACCGCGGGTGCGATGGGTGCTTCAGGGACCGCGGGGGTCACCGGTGCGCCTGGCTGCGGCACCTCGGCCGTCGTTACGTCGTAGCTGCGGGAAAGTGTCGTCTCCATGTCCACTGGCCTACCCGCCAACGTCGGGTGCCACCCATCCGGGCGTCCGACGGAGGCCGAGTATCGTGGCTGTGGGGATTGCTGCCCGCGCTGTGCAGCGAGCGGAGAAGCTGATCAGCCACCAATTCGACAGTCCAAGCCGTCCGCGCGGGTCCGAGACACAGGGCATGGCCGGTGGGGCGGAGACACGGGACTTCGGGTTTCCCGTGGGGAGCATTTTTCGGGCCGCCCTCGACGCCGTGATCGTGATGGGTGACGACGGTCGGGTGCGGGATTGGAATCCCGCCGCCGAGCAGCTCTTCGGCTACACCCGGGAGGAGGCGATGGGCCGGCTGGTGGCCGATCTGGTCATCCCGGGCCCAGTGCGGGATGCGCACCGCAATGCTCTGGCCCGTTACCTTCAGACGGGCGAGCGCACGATCCTGGAACGCCGCCTCGAGCTCTCGGCGCTCCATCAGGACGGGTCAGAGATCCCGGTCGAGCTGACGGTGACGCGGCTCCCCGGGTCCGAGGCCCCGCTCTTCGCCGGTTTCGTGCGTGACCTCCAGGAGCGCAGCCGGGCCCGGCGGGAGAACCTCCGGCTGCAGCAGCGGATGGCGTTTCTGGCCCAGGCGGGCCTTGTCCTCGACAGCTCCCTGGAGTTCGACGAGACGCTCCATCGGCTCGCCGAGATGACCGTGCCCGTGCTGGCCCAGATTGCCGTGGTCGATCTCCTGGAGGACTGCGGCCTGATCAAGACGGCGGTCGCGGCGGCCGCCAACCCGGCTCAGGCTCGGGCGGTGGAGACGATCCGCCGGGAGCACCCGCTCCGTCTAGATGGCTTACATCCGGTGGCCCGCGTGCTGCGTAGCGGGCGGGCCAGCTTGGAACCGGAGATGTCCCCGGAGTTTCAGCAGGAGATCGCCGAGGGGCCTGAGCACTTCGAGCTGATGCGCAGGCTGCGCTACCGCTCGGCCATCGTGGTGCCACTGGTGGCGCGCCAGCGAGTCCTGGGGACGCTTTCCCTGCTCCGCCTCGAGGACGCCGATCCTTACGAGGAGAGCGACCTGGTCCTGGCTGAGGAGCTGGCCCGCCGGGCCGCCCTGGCCGTCGACAACGCGCGGCTCTTCGAGGCGACGCGTCACCTCGCTCGGACGCTTCAGCGGAGCCTTCTGCCCAGCGCGCTGCCGGCGATTCCCGGCGTGCGGATCAGCGGCAGCTACCGCCCGGCCTCCCAGGGCCAGGACGTCGGGGGCGATTTCTACGACGTGTTCATGATCAGCGAGGGCCATTGGGGGGTGGCGATCGGCGACGTCTGCGGCAAGGGACCGGAGGCGGCGTCGCTGACCTCGCTGGTCCGGTACACGTTGCGCGCCCTGGCCGAGCCCGACCCCGCAGTTGTCCTGCGCCACCTCAACGAGCGGCTGATGCGGGACCCGCCCTCGCTGCCTGAGCAGATGGTGACGGTCCTGTTCGCCGTGGCCTGGCGGAGCGGCGATGACCTGGTCCTCCAGTTCGCCACCGCGGGGCACCCACCCCCGCTGATCCTGCGCCAGGACGGTTCCGTCGAGCGCCCGCGGCTCTCCGGGCCGCTGGTCGGGCTGACGCTGGCGCCGCAGTATCACTCGGCTCAGGTCACGCTCGGACCGGGCGACGGCGTGCTGCTGTATACGGACGGCCTCACCGACGCCCGTGCGCCAGCCAGGATCCTCGACGAGGAGGAGCTCATCGAGCTGATCCGCCGCGGTGCCGGAAAGCGCGGCGATGAGCTGACCCAGTTCCTGGAGCGCGAGGCCACGGGCGGCGAGGATCCCCGGGACGACATCGCGATGCTGGTGATCGAGCGGACGGATTAGCTAGCGAGTGGCCTGCACGACGACAGTCGTGTCGACCTCGCTCCGAATCTGCCAGCCGGCTGGTGGCCCCTTGGTTCGGAAGAGGTCGTTGACGACCGACGTCGGGCCGGGGCCGCCGGTCCCGCCCGGAAGGTCCAGGCGTGCATCGTGGAAGGCGACCACACCGCCCGCTTTGACGTGCGGATGCCAGACATCCCAGTCCTCCCGGCAGGCCTCTGGGCTGTGGTCTCCGTCGATGAAGACGAAATCGACGAGGGGACCGGACCAGGCTCGGCCGACGTCCTGGCTGCGGGCGATGTGCCAGCGAATCTTCGGTCCCCCGCGGCGAGCCCGGCGCCGGACGGCGAGACGCGTGGCCGCGGGGGTGGCACGCCAGCCCGGCCGGAGCGCCCAGCCCGCCTCGTCGACGAAGGGGTCGATCAGGTGGAGCTCAGCCTGCGGGGCAAGCGCCTCGCAGAAGACGACGGCTGACGACCCTTCGTAGACGCCGATCTCGACGACGCACCGAGCCTCGCGCGTCAGCGCTCGCAGCAGCTCGCTCTCGCCCTGGGTGTGCATCGGCCGCGGCGGAATCAGTCCGACAGCGAGCGCGACCGCCCGCACACTCGGTTGGTCACGGAGTGATGTCGGCGTGAGCGAGCGGATCGCCTGCGGCAACGGCACGCGCTGGCAAGATAGCGGCGAGCGCGTGATGTCGTTTTGGCTTGACATGCTGTCTTTTTGATGTCATAGTGACGTCATGCACTTGGAAGGCCACGTTCAGGCAATTCGAGAAGACCTGGCTCGTATCGCAGCGGTGGGCGACGATTCAACGGCGAGGGCGGCCGAGCTTCTGGCCTCAGCTCTCGAGTCATCGCTGGGCCGTCGGCTGCAAGAGGCCCTGGGCGAGGCGGCGCTCGAGCTATCGGCCCAGCTCCCGCAGGGGCGGGCCGAGGTCCGCATGGCGGGCGCAGACCCCGAGCTCGTTTACGTCGAAGAGGCTCAGGCCGTGAGAACCGCGCCAAGCGACGAGGGCTACACCGCCCGGATCACCCTTCGCGTGCCTGAGAGTGCGAAGTCCCGGGTCGAAGCCGCGGCAGCCATCGAGGGCGTGTCCGTCAACACCTGGCTCGTCAGAGCGCTCGGGCGGGCGCTGGAGACGAACCCTTCCGCCACCAGGGGCCATCGCCGGCTGACCGGCTACGGCCGAAGCTAAAAGGAGCTCCGATGACTGAGCAGCACTTCTCCACCCCCCTACCGATCGAACTCGCGGTGCGAATCGCGGCCGGCGAAATCCACGTGGGCACCAGTGACAGCGAGGAGTCGACCGTCTCCCTTGACGGCTCTTCGAAGCTCATCGATGCCCTGAGGGTCGAGTTGCTGGGAGAGCGCCTCGTGATCGAGCAGGGCAAGCGGTCGCTGGGCGGGTGGCTCGGACGGGGCGACGAGGCGCTTCGCGTCCGGGTTGCGCTCCCGCACCGCAGCCGCGTGAGCGTCGCTACCGCGTCGGCCGACGCGAGGCTCGATGGACGCTTCGCCGGAGTCGACATGAAGTCCGCCTCCGGCGACTTGATCGTCACCGGCGAGATCGACGGGAGCGTTCAGGTCAAAACGGTGAGCGGCGATGCGCGGCTGGAGCGGGTGAACGGTGACCTGGCGGCGCAGAGCGTCTCGGGCGATGTCAGCGCTCAGGCGGTGGAGGGCTCCGTGTCCGTGAGCTCGGTATCCGGCGATTTGAAGATCGGCTCGGTTCGTGAAGGCAGGGTCAAGGTGCAGAGCGTGTCCGGCGACGTAGAGCTCGGCGTCGCTCTTGGAACCAGCATTGACGTTGACGCCGGGACGGCTTCCGGCACGCTCATGTCCGAGGTCCCGCTGTCCGGCGCGCCCGGTGAGGAGCCCGGACCCACGGTCGTCATCCGCGGGAACACCGTGAGCGGCGACATTCTCGTCCGGCGGGCGGCGTAGAGCAGGGGTGTGGCCCCGCCGGGAGTAGAGCGGCTACTTCGGTGCGCTTCAGATCAAGCCGGCGGCCGAGCCGGCTCAAGCTCAACCGCGAGACGCCGTCGGGCCAGACACCGCGGGCAGTGGCGTGGGATGAGCGCCGGGAGCCTCGGCGAGATCACCAGCTTGCACCTTGGACACCGCATCGCCGAATCCGTGGGGGCCGGTGCAGCGCTTCGGCTTGCCTCAGCGTGAGTTGACATCGGAGCCTTCGGCGATCCGGCCATCCGTGGTCGGTGCAGCGCCCCTTCTCGGTTGTGACTGTTCCGCCTCGGCTGCGTCGCCGACGGCCCAGCCGAGTCGCTCCACGAGCTGCTTTCTGAAGTGAGCGCTTTCGAAGTCGGCGGCGGCGATTCGCTCACGCAGCACGACTGAACCGTCTCGGCCGTCCCCGAGCGGGATTGCGGTTACGACGATCTGCGGCATGTCACTCCTCTGCCTCGAAGGACAACCGCTTGCGAGCCACGAATGGGCGGCCACCCCAGTGACCACCGTCGCGTCCAGCCAGCCACAGCAGGACCTCCCAGCCATCCCGCGACAGCAGGAAGTTCCGCGGCTCACATCTTACCCCGCGGGCAAGGAACGTCAACCGGTCTGTCAGGCTTTGGAGGTGGAATTCGGACGGATCGGCATCTGGAGCAGCTACCGGCCGTTCGGCATCGAGCGCGCCGGCGAGGCGGCCAGGCTCGCCGAGCAGCTGGGGTATGCCGCGTGGTGGGTGGGCGGGTCTCCCCATATCCCCGCTCTTCGCCCGGTATTGGAGGCGACGTCGGTCCTCGTCGCCGCGACCGGCATTCTCAACGTCTGGGCCAACGACCCGGCCGAGACGGCCGCCGCGGACGCAGCCGTACGGGCGGAATTCCCCGGGCGGCTGATGCTCGGCATCGGGATCGGCCATCCCGAGGCAACGAGTGACTACCGGCGGCCCTTGACGACGATGCGCGCGTTCCTGGACGGTCTGGATGCATCGCCGGGCCCGCCGCCGGTCGACGAACGCTGCCTGGCCGCGCTGGGGCCGAAGATTGCTTGATCTGGCGGCCGAGCGCACGGCGGGCACCCACACGTACTTTGTCCCGCTGGAGCACACGCGATTCGCCCGCGAACGACTCGGCGCGGGCAAGCTCGTGGCGCTCGAGTTGGCGTGCGTCGTCGACACCGAACCGGTACGCGCCAAGGCGGTCGCTCGCGACTACGCAAAGATGTATCTGGGGCTGGGCAACTACACGCAGAACCTGCTCCGGTTCGGCTTCAGCGAGGCCGACATCGCCGAAGGTGGCTCCGACCGCCTGATCGACGCGATCATCCCGCAGGGCAGTGCTGAGCAGATAGCCGAGGTTGTCCGCGCGCACCTCGACGCCGGCGCCGACCACGTTTGTCTGCAACCGCTCGGTGAGGAGGGCATCCCGCGCGCCTCGTGGACCGCCCTCTCGAAGGTCTTGATCGACTAGCTGCGAGGCAGCCCGACCTTCGCTGCGTGACGCCCTCAAAGCTCAAGACTCCCGCAGGGTTACCCGATGCGCAGGTATGGAGCGGATAGCTGTCTCTGGGGTGATTGCTGCGCTGTCCCACGCGCTCGATATCGCCGAGGGACAACCGCCGGGCCATGCAGTTCGCTCCTGCGTGATTGGAATGCGTCTCGCGGCGGAGCTCGATCTGCCCGATGCAGACCGATCGGATCTCTTCTACGCGCTGCTGCTCAAGGACGCCGGGTGTTCGGCTAACGCCAGTCGGATGTCGGCCCTGTTCGCGGCTGACGACCGCACGGCCAAGGCGACCTCCAAGCTTGTCGACTGGAGTGATCGGCGCTCGGCGTTGCTGTGGTCGTTGCGGACGGTGGCGCCGGGAACGGGGGTACGCCGCCGCGTGCAGGTGCTGCGGGGCCTCCGCGACGAGGGCGAGGTGACGCGTCAGTTCATGGAAGCCCGTTGCGATCGCGGAGCCGAGATCGCTCGCATGCTGTTTCTCTCGGAGGGGACCGCGGCGGCGATCCGCAGCCTCGACGAGCATTGGGACGGTAAGGGGATGCCCGATGGGCTGCGGGGCGAGGAGATTCCGCTCGCCGCCCGCATCCTGTGCTTCGCCCAAACGCTGGAGGTCTTCTACGCGACCGGCGGCGTCAAGGCTGCGCGCTCAATGGCCAGACGCCGGCGCGCGCGCTGGTTTGACCCCACGCTGGTCGACGCCTTTCTGCGCCTCTGCGGTGACCGGGACTTCTGGTCTGCGCTGGAGGTACCCGATGTATCCCAATGGGAGCCGCCGGACTTCGCGCTCGCCGGTGATGACGCGCGCCTGGACCAGATCGCCGCAGCGTTCGCCAGGGTCATCGACGCCAAGTCGCCGTTTACCGCCAGCCACTCACAGCGGGTCGCCGAGATCGCCGACGGAATCGCGGGGGTCCTCGACTTCGACGCTGACGAGCGGCGGAGACTTCGCCGGGCCGCGCTGCTGCACGACATCGGGAAGCTCGCGATCTCCAATCGGATTCTTGATAAGCCGGGCAAGCTGACCGAAGCCGAGTTCGCCGCCGTCAAGACCCATCCCGCGCACACGCTCCGCATTCTTGAGCGAGCGCCCTGCTTCGCCGGGCTGGCTGAGCTGGCCGCAAACCACCACGAGAAGCTTGATGGCAGTGGTTACCCCCGGTCACTGGGTGCCGAAGATCTCGATTTGCCGATGCGGGTCCTCGCCGTCTCAGACGTATGCGAGGCCCTGACGGCCGACCGGCCATATCGCCCGGCTCTCCCAGTCGAAGAGGCGCTGGCGATCATCGATCGGGACGTCCCTCACCGGCTCGACCCCGATGTCCGCCAGGCACTGGAGATCCACCTCAGCCACCCCGCGGGATCGACAGCCTCAAAACCAGTGACCAGCACTCACGCATGACCGGGCTCGGGCTGTCTTTACGCCGGCCCGAGCTCGGTGATACGGCGTTGGACAAACCGCCGTTCGGCGCCCTCCGGGGTGAGCGCCAGTGCCCGGCGGTAGGCGTCGCCGGCCTCGTCGGTGCGACCGAGCCGACGAAGCAGCTCCCCGCGGGTGGAGTGGAGGTAGCGAAAGTCGTCTAGGCGGAGACGGTCGACGATTCGGAGGCCGGCCTCGGGGCCGTCCACCTCGGCGACGGCGATGGCGCGGTTCAGCTCGACGACCGGGGATCGTGTCAGCCGGCTGAGCTCCGCGTAGAGCGCGGCGATCTCACGCCAGTCCGATTGCTCCTCGGCGTGTAACGAGGCGATCGCGGCCTGGAGAACATACGGGCCACGGCCGCCGAGAGCGAGAGCCCGGTCCAGCACCCGGCGGCCCCTCGCGATCTGCTGTGTGTCCCACGCAGAGCGGTCCTGGTCGGCGAGCAACACGAGTTCGCCGTCCCGGACACGCGCGTCGCGACGGGAGTCGTGCAGCAGCATCATCGCCAACAGGCCATGCACCTCCGGCTCGTCCGGCAACAGCTCCGCGACCGCGCGCCCGAGCCAGATCGCCTCCGCCGTGAGTTCGTCGCGACCGCCGTAGCCCTCGTTGAAGATCAGGTACACGACGGCGAGAACCGCCGCCAGCCGCTCTGGCAGCAACTCGGGGGGCGGGACCCGGAACGGGATGCCGGCGGCTTTGATCTTGTGCTTGGCCCGCACCAGCCTCTGCGCCATGGTGGGCTCGGGAACGAGAAAGGCGCGGGCGAGTTCATCCGTTGTGAGTCCGCCGAGCGTTCGCAGGGTCAGCGCGACCTGCCCGTCGAGGGCCAACGCGGGGTGACAGCAGGTGAAGATGAGCTCCAAGCGCTCGTCGGGAAAGCCCGATTCGTCCATCTCGTCCTCTACATCTCGGTGAGGATCAACCAGCGGCACCTGAGGGCGGGCCCGGTTTCGGCGGATGCGATCGACGGCTCGATTGCGAGCGGTCGTCATCAGCCACGCGCGTGGGTTGGTCGGGATCCCGTCGCGCGACCAGCGCTCGGCAGCGACCGCGAACGCCTCTTGGGCGGCTTCCTCAGCGAGCTCGAAGTCGCCCAAGAGGCTGATCAGGGCGGCGAGAACGCGGCCCCACTCTTCGCGAAAGACCTGATCGAGCGTGCCTACCAATACACCTCGGAGGGTCGGATCTCGACGGCGCCACCGTAGCGCGCTGCCGGGACTCGGGCGGCCACCTCGATAGCCGCATCGAGGTCGTCAGCCTCCAGGATGAACATGCCGCCCACGGCCTCCTTCATGCCGACGAACGGGCCGTCGGTGATCAGGGGCTTGCCGCCCTCGGCGCGGACCGTTGTCGCGTCCTGGGGCAGGCCCATCGGCAGCCCAGGAGTGACTCCCGGCGTCTGATTGATCGCTTGGTAGTCGGCGTAGACCTCCTGCTGCTCCTCCTCAGGAAGCGCGGCCTGTCGCTCGAGCGCATCGCCCTGGTAGATCAGCATCACGTACTTCAACGGCTCCTCCTCATCATCGATCCTCATTGCGGGTCGGGTTAAGACGAACGGGACGGCGCGAAATCGACAGGTCCAGCAAAAAAGTTGCACCGTCCGGGGAGCGACTCCCGGCGCTGCTCAGCGGTTCGGTTGCTGCGCTTCGGTGATGCGGTAGCCGACTCCGGGGGTGTTGTGGACGATGTCGGGCTGGCCGAGCCTGCGTCTTAATCGGGCGATCGTGACTCTGACGCGGGGAACGAGCAAGCGCAGCGTGAGCTGCCTCGGAGTTCGGCCGGTGTTCAAGGTGCTGATGATGCCGTCGAGCGAGTTACAGCGAGATAACACGGTAACCGGCCTGTAACGCCGCACGGCGCACGCTGGCAGCCGCCTGTTCCTCCGAACCGGCGGGGCCTCTCCGCTCTCGATTGAAAGGAAACCGATCTTCCCATGCATTCGCGCCCGCTGGTCCCCGCATATGTCGCGGTGCATACGCGCCCACGGCTTCCCGAGCTTTCCCGACCCAACCACGAGCGGTCAGCTAACCCGAGAGATGCTCGCCCAGGCGGGGATCGACCTGCATGAGCCCGCGCTGGCCCAGGCCGCCGACGCGTGCGTCGGCGTCACCCACGGGGTCATCACGAAGGCCGTTGTCGCCCGCTTCGTAGCCGGGGGCTGACCGAAGCCGCGCAGACGCTGGCTCGTGTCGTTGCTACCGAGTAGCCTCGGGCGATGGCGTCAACCGTCGAGGGGCCAGGCGCCGCCGTGGACGCGTGGCAAGATCCTACGGCGACCGAGCGGCCGCCCTCGGGCCGAACTCGCTGGCCCTTCTGGGCGCCTGTGGTCGTGCTCATTGTGGGCTTGGTGGTCACGGGCGTCTTGGCCTCAATCTCTGAGGATCAGTACATGCGCAACGAGCAGCGGCTGCTCAATCTCCGCGCGCGCGCGGTGGCGGCCGTTCTGACCGCATCGCTGCCGAGCATCCAAACGCCATTGGCCTCCGCCACCGCTCTGGCGAATGCCACCGGTGGGAACGCGGCGAAGTTCAAGCAGTTCGTGGCGCCGTACACCGGCCAGGGCCGCACGTTCGTGTCAATCTCGTTGTGGCGCGTGGCCACGCCGGGGAGCGGGCCGCTGGCCGTCGTGGGTGCTGCGCCGATTATCGGAGCTTCGACTGGACGCGCGTCTGCCTTCTTCAAAACCGCGTCCGCATCCGCAACCCTGGCGGTGATTGGGTTCCTCGCTCGGCCTCCGCTCCGCCTCGGCTATGGGTTCACGGGTATGACGGCGGGGCCGTTTGTCGCCTACGGCGAAGGCGCTCTCCCTCCTGATCGCTACTCGCCACCCCAGAACAATTCGGCCTTCACCGACATCAACTACGCGCTCTATCTCGGTCGGGTCACGAGTCCAGCGCGGCTGCTCATCGCGAGTGCCCACCGGCTTCCTCTGAGAGGACCCCGCACAACCATCCGGGTTCCCTTTGGGGATACCCGGCTAGCCGTGACGGTGGCCCAGCGACGGTCGCTCGGCGGCTCGCTGCCGCAGCGGCTGCCATGGATCATCGCCCTTGTCGGAGCGCTACTCACAGCGGCCGCGGGCGCGTTGACGCTCCGACTGACCCAACGCCGCCGCGACAGCGAGGACCTGGCCGCCCGCCTGGCCGAGGCCGCGGAAGAGAACCGCCGTCTCTACGCCCAACAGCGCAACATCGCAGAGACGCTCCAGCACGCACTGCTGCCTGACACCTTGCCTCAGTTCCCCGGGCTCCAGGTCGGCGCTCGCTACGAGGCGGGAGCCGAGGGAGTCGAAGTCGGCGGTGACTGGTATGACCTGATTGAGCTTGAGGACCACAGGCTGCTGCTGGTGGTGGGCGACGTGTCCGGGCGGGGCCTGCCCGCCGCTACCGCGATGGCCGCGCTTCGCTTCGCGATCCATGCCTACGCCGCGCAAGGGGACGACCCATCGACGCTCCTATCCAAGCTCTCGCGGCTTCTCAACGTGACCGAGGACCGGCACTTGGCCACCGTGCTCTGCGCCTTGATCGACCCGGCCACGCGCGAGATTTGTCTCGTGAGCGCGGGACATCTGCCGCTGCTCATGATCACACCCGAGGGCGCCAAATTTATCGAGGCCCAGGTCGGGCTACCGGTGGGGATCGATCGTGACCCCGTCTACTCGTCGACCACATTCACGGCGCCTCCCGGCGCCACGCTGCTCGCCTACACCGACGGGCTGGTCGAGCGTCGTGGCGAGTCGATCGACGTGGGGCTTGAGCGCCTGCGGGCCCAGTTCAACTCAAATCACGTTCCGCTCGAGCAGCTGCTGACCCGCGTGTTGGCCGAGCTACGTCATGATGCGCCGGATGACACGGCGATCGCAGGCATCCGATGGGTGACTTAGACAGGCCCCTCGGAGCCGAGCTGACGAGCGAGCTCTCCGAGGACGGCGACGGATCACCGCTCGTCGTCCTGCGCGGCGAGCTCGATATGACCTCCGCCCCGGAGCTCGACGCCAAGCTCGCGCCGATCATCGCCCGGCGCCCCGATCGCCTCGTGATCGACGCGCACGGCCTCGAGTTCGCCGATAGCTCGGCGATCGCCCTGCTCGTTAAACTGGGCAAACCAAGCGGGCCAGGTCGAGATCCGCCAGCCGCCTGAGCTGCTGCGGCGGGTGATCGCCCGGATGGGACTCTCCGAGCGCCTGCAGGTCGAGCCGTGAAACACATCAGGACCTTCGACCACGCCCCCGAGTCGGTCACCTCAGCCCGGCGGTTCGCTGCCGAGGCGCTCCGAGACACACCCGCTGAGGCTCGTGACACGGTCAGCTTGATGGTCTCCGAGGTGGCCACAAACTGCATCCGGCATGCCGAGACCGGATTTGACCTTACGATCCTCCGGACCGAGCACGAGATCCGGGTCGAGACCACCGACCGCGCCGCCGGGAAACCGACCGTGCGCACCCCGGAACCAACCGACCCGGACGGCCGCGGGCTGCAGATCATCGACATGTTCTCCGAGGCGTGGGGCGTCGAACAGGTGCCCGGGGACGGCAAGACGGTGTGGTTCGTCGTCTCGCTTGGCGCGGCTGATCGGCGAGTTGGCGCGCCCGCCCAGGTCGACTAGCCCATTGGGTGGAACGGGCGCCAGTCGCGGACCCTGGTTTATGGGAGGGGAGATGGAGTTCGAGCAAGAGCTGCCACATACTCCGGAGGCGCCGGGAATCGCCCGCCGAGAGCTCTCACGTTGGTACGGGGACACGCTGGAGCTGACCGAGCTTTCCACGGTCAAGCTGCTCACCAGCGAGCTTGTGACCAATGCGGTCCTTCACGGACACGGACGGATCGTGCTCCATTCACTGCTGGACGACGATCGCGTGCTCGTAGAGGTCCTCGACGAGGGGGGCGGGTTTGAGCACGAGTTTCGTGATCGCGAGTTCGACGAGCTTCGTGGAAGGGGCTTGGAGATCGTGGACACCGAATCGACCCGGTGGGGCGTCCACGAGGGGTCCACGCACGTGTGGTTTGAGCTCGAGCGCCCAGGCCCGCGCCTGGGAGAGGCGAGCAAGCCCTCCTAGGGCCGGGGCAACCGCTAGCTTTCGCGAGCGCGTCTCCACCGATGATTTTTCGTCGCTTCGGTGGTCTTGGTTCACATGACAGCGACCACATGCCACATGTCCATCTCTCTCGACGGATTCGTCGCCGGCCCTGATCAGAGCCAGGACAACCCGCTCGGCCTCGGCGGCCGGGAGCTCCACCGCTGGCACCTGGACGAGCCCTTCCATGAAGCCGACGCCCGGGTGCGGGACGAGCTCATGACGCCCTGCGGAGCGTACGTGATGGGCCGCAACATGTTTGGCCCGGTTCGGGGCCACTGGGACGGGAACTGGCGCGGGTGGTGGGGCGAGGAGCCGCCCTATCACGCTCCCGTGTTCGTTCTCACCCACTACCCGCACGACCCGATCGAGATGGAGGGGGGGACGACGTTCCACTTCATCACCGAAGGCTTCGACGTCGCCTTTGAGCGCGCGCAGGCGGCGGCCGGCGACATCGGCGTCGACATCGCCGGTGGCGCCTCCACCGTACGGCAGGCGTTCGCGGCGGCCGTGATCGACGAGCTCATGCTCGATGTCGCTCCCGTTCTGCTCGGCGCCGGCGAGCGCCTGTTCGACGGAGTGCAAGACCCCGGCCTCAAGCCGATCGAGGTGATCGGCTCTCCGCTCGCGACGCACATTCGCTACCGCATCAGCCGCTAACTGATCTCGAGGCTCGCCGGCCGGGCCGCCCAGGCGAGGCTTTCCTTACACCGCCACAGCGCGCTTTCGGACCTCGCGCTTGGCGGCGTACATGGCGTCATCCGCGCGCCGCATGACCTGGTACCCGGACTCAACGCCGTCCCAGGCCGCGACCCCGGCGGAGCAGCTGTGGGGCACGGGGATCGCCTCGCGCAGGCGCTCGATCACCTCAAGCGCTCTGACCTCGGTGCAGGCGGGCAGAAGGAGCGCGAACTCATCGCCTCCGATCCGGGCCAGAATGTCGTCGGGCCTGAGCACGCGGCGCCAGGTGACGGCGATCCGCACGAGCAGCGCGTCGCCCTCGGCATGGCCGTTGGAATCGTTGATCGCCTTAAGTCCGTCCACGTCGATCACCAGCACAGCAAGTGGCTCGTCGGTCCGCCGGGCCCGGGCGAGGGCGCGCTCGATTTCGGCGTCCCAGGCCCGCCGATTGCCCAGCTGCGTGAGCGGATCGGTGTGGGCCAGCCGGTCGAGCTCTGCGAACAGGGTGTAGCGCTCGAGCTCCTGCCGCCTGGCGTAGGCAACGACGGTCTGGATCGTCCAGCCGACGAGTCCGGAGACAGCGATGAACAGGAGGGCCGCCCGCCAGGTGGCCGGCGGGTAGGCCGGACCGCCGACCATGATCACCGGGAGAAGAAGAACCAGCGCGACCCCAGCGATCAGCGCCATGAGCTGGCGGGGGCTCCCGCAGACGGCGACCCAGAACACGGGCAGCAGCACGATCGGAGCGACACCCGAGGCCCCTCCGGCATCGCGCAGCAGGGCGACCACGCCGAGGTAGGCGAAAGAGAGCGCCGTCGGCGCCCATCCCGGCAACCGCTTCCAGGGCGCGGCGATCGCGGTGGCTCCGAAGCCAAGGGTCAGCGCGCCAGCGGCGAAAAGCGGCGCCAGACGCCAGTGACCCGGCGGGAGCGGGATCAGGATGAAGGGGAGCAGCGCGGCGAGCAATGACGGCAGGACTAGCGTCCGACGGAGGACGCCCGGAGACATAGGTTTGTCCATAGACGACATATCGGCAGCCTGGGGGCGCCCCGGTAGCCGGCAGATGAATCGAACGCAAGCGCCGCGAAGCACGACGCGGCGAAGGAATCGAACCTTCCAAGCCGGGGGCTGCCCGGCCCTGCCAGTTTTGAAGACTGGATGGGCCACCAGGCCCGTGCCGCGCCGCTGGTGATGCTAAGCGGCTGACGGGGCGGGGCGAGTTGCCCGGATTCCTACGAGCCCTGCTCGAAGGCTCCCTTGACGCTGGCGTCGAGTGCGTTCAGGCGGTAGAGCGCGAGCGCCTCGGGGGAAGCGAACTTGCCGCCCGGAGCGGTGCTGGGGCCATGGTGGGCGAGCACGCAGTGCAGCAGGGCGAGACCGTGATCGTCATCCATTGGCGCACTGTGTTCGGAGATGATCCGCTCGCCGATCACCAGGTGCCCGAGCAGTCGCCCCTCCTCGGTCAGCCCGAGTTCGGCCCCATAGGTGAACTCACGCGTGCGGCCGAGGTCGTGGACGAGTGCCGCAGTCAGAAGCAGGTCCGGGCGGAGCCGGGCATGGAGCTGGCATAGCTCGTGGGCCAGCGTGGCCACCGCGACCGTGTGCTCAAGCAGGCCCCCGAGGTAGGCGTGATGGCCGGCGCGGGAACACGGCGCCCGCCGCCACTCGCTGCGCAGCGAGGGGTCGGCTAGGAGCCGATCGAGAAGCGCCCGGTACTGGCGGTCGTGGACCTCACGGGCCAGATGCTCGAGGAACCCGTCGAGCTCGTCCAGGTCGCGATAGGCACTGGGCAGGAAGGCCCCGGGATCCACAGCGTCGGGGGGCCCGGCCCGCTCGATCTCGAGTATCTCCAGCACGAGCTCGTCCCGGAACCGCTCGACGCGTCCGGAGGCACGGACAAGCTCCCCCCGCTCAAAGCGACCCGCGAGGGCATCGGCCTCACGGAAGGCGCGGGCCGGGATTACGCCGGTCTTGTCGCGCAGCTCGAGGGCCAGGTACGGCGAGCCGCTGCGGGTCATCAGCCGGTCCTTTCGGGTACAGGCAAAGACGCCGCTGACCTCGGTACCCGCGCGCAGCTCACTGACGGTTAGGGCCCGCTGTTCGTGCCGGGTGACGGCGGTTGCGGGGTCAGGGCTCATCGCATCCATGATCCTCCTCGGGCCGGATGAGACCGGGGCTTTTGCGTCCTTACGCGGCCAGAATCATCGCTTCCATGATGTACGGTGATCTGAGAGATGCACCCCCTGCAATGGGAATATCGGCCTGACCGTCTGCGCGCCCCGGCGCTGGTTTGTGCCTTCAAGGGTTGGAACGACGCCGCCGATGCCGCCTCGACCGCGCTCACCTTCGTGGGCAGCACACTCGGAGCCCGCCGCTTCGCCACGATCGACCCGGAGGAGTTCTACGACTTCCAGGCCACGCGGCCGCAGGTCAAGCTGGTTGACGGCGAGACGCGGTCAGTCGTCTGGCCGGCGGTCGAGCTGTACGAAGCCAGGGTTCCGCGCGCGCCCCGGGATCTGATCCTGCTCGTGGGCACCGAGCCCTCGATGCGCTGGCGGACCTTCACCAAGGTGATCGTGGAACTCGCTGAGGCGCTCGGCACTCAGCTCGTGGTGACGCTGGGGGCGCTGCTCGCGGACGTCCCCCATACCCGACCCGTGTCGGTCACCGGACACGCGTCCGACCCGGTGCTGATCTCCCGGCTCGGGCTGACCCGCTCGACCTACGAGGGGCCCACGGGCATCATCGGGGTCCTCCACGCCGCCTGCCAGCAGGATGGCCTCCCGTCGGCGAGCCTCTGGGCCGCAGTTCCACACTATGTGGCAGCCACGCCGAACCCCAAGGCCTCGCTTGCCCTCGTGCGCAAACTGGAGGGTCTCCTCGGCGTGGTCGTGGATGCCGGCGAGCTGGAGATAGCGGCCGGCGACTACGAGCGCCAGGTCAACGCGGCCGTGCAGAGCGACCCAGACGTTCAGGCCTTCGTCGAGCGGCTGGAGCAGGTGGCGAGCGCCGAAGTGGCAGAGGATCCCGGTTCGCTGCCCTCCGGCGAGACGATTGCCCGTGACCTGCAGCGGTTCCTGCGCCAGCGCGGCGAGGATCCGTCCGGGCCGAGCGTTTGAACCCTCTAGCGCAGGCGAACTCCCCACCGCGCGACGTGCTCCCCATCCGGCTCTAGGCGGACGATCAGTTCACCGGTGGCCAGCGCGTTAGGAGGTGCACTCATGGGCTCGGCGCCCAGCCCACGGCGCCGTCGCTCCGGTGCCAACGTATCCGCGGTGTAGAGCTCGGTGACCGGATACGCCGCGTCCGTCCAAAGCTCGACCGTCCTGCCGTCAGGGCAGCCCAGGCGGACCCATGAATTGCCCTCGGTATCCCTCTCCAGGTCGGTGAACGCGTAGTCGATTTCGAGCGCGCCGATGGGGCGGGCGGAGCGAAAGTCATATTCGGTGCCCTCCACCGACTCGGTGCCGACGGGGAGCTGGCGATCGGGGTCGGTGTCGATCCGGGTCGCTGCCTTCAGCTCGAGCGTGCACTCGTCGAGCTCGGTATCGACGCCCGGGGACAGGTATGGGTGCTGGCCGCAGGCATACGGGCAAGGCCCGTCGCCGATGTTCCGCGCGCGCGTCTCTACGGTCAGGCCCTGGTCGCCCAGCCGGTATTCGACCGCCACGTCGAAAGCGAAGGGCCAGCGGTCGGTGGGATGCAGGCGGGTGCCGACCCGGACACGGTCATCGCCTCGGTCCAGCAGCGTCCAGTTACGCCAACGCAACAGCCCGTGGATCGCGTTGTGCTTCTCAGGCTCGGTCAGCTCCAGCTGATGGTCCTGTCCGTCCCAGCTATAGCGGCCATCAGCCAGGCGGTTGGGCCAGGGGATCAGCGGCGCGCCGTGAGCGCCGTCGCAGACGGCGTCCCGCGGATAGGGCTGAAGGACATCCCGATCGTCGTGCGAGTACTCACGTACGCCGCCTCCCACCTCGACGATCGTGGCGTGCTGGTCGCCGTGCGTGATCTCAAACTGCTGGCCTGAGGGAGACGGCGGCACCCGGTCTCCCATCACCGCTCGGCCGCCGGGCACATGAGTCGGTAGTCGCAGATCGAGCAGGCGGTGTAGGAGGGCGTGGGCTCGAAGCCCTGAGACAGGATGCCGCCGGCGACCTCGCTGGCCACGTCACGGATCCACCCCGCCCGGTCGCCTGACTCGTCGTCGACGCTGACCTTCTCGTCGTCGAGCACGTAGTAGTAGGCCTGGCGGGAAGCCTCGAGGCTCCACGCCTCACGGGCCCCCACCGCGTACAACGACAGCTGCACGTCGTCGGCCAGCTGAGCCGAGCTCTTGGGACGGCCCGTCTTGTAGTCGATCAGCTCGTACTCACCGCTGGGCAGGCGATCGACGCGGTCCACCCGCCCCCGCAGCACGTGTGGCCCGAGCCGGAACGTGAACGGGCGCTCGAACCACATTGGCTTGGCCTCCTCGGACTGGAAGCGGTGGTAGTAGCGCTCGAGCGAGGCCGCCGCCTTGCCCCGCAGCTGGCGCTCCTCCTCGGAGTCGCCAAACCCGGCCCGGCGCCAGCGTGCGTCGAGAAGTCCCAGGAGCTCGGCCAACGAGCCGCGGGAGCCCTCGCCGTGAAAGCGCTCAAGCACCTGATGGACGAGGATCCCGAAGCGCTGGTGGATCGTCGGTTCCTGGGGGATTCGGAAGACGCGGGCGAACTTGTACTTAAGCGGGCACGTCCGGTAGGTGTCGATGTCCGACGCGGACAGGACCACCCCGTCGCCTCGCTTGGGAAGAAAGGGCTCCAGAGACGGCTCGTTGCGGGCTGCGATGGCCTGGCTGCGCCGCCGCACATCACGCTCGGCGTCGAGCAGGTAGTCGTCGAGCCCGGAGGAGGTGAGGATCTCCCGCTGCTCGGCGGTCACCGCCTGGAGGATCCGGGCGTTGACATCCCGGATGGCCTCGGCCAACCCCTGATCCTCGGGCCGGGCGATCAACGCCGCCAACTTGAGCAGCTCCAGGTAGCGCGTCACCGCATGGGATACGTCGAGGTCCGTGTCGAAGCGCAGCTCGCCCAGGCGGCTGCCGGCCCGCATCGTCCCCTCGAGCAGCTCGTCGCGCAGCATCCGGTAGGTCGAGTGCAACGTCTCCGCAGGCCCGAAGAGCTCCTCCTGCTTGTTCTCCCACTCCAGGCCCAGCTCAGCGCGGGCACGTTCCACCGCTCCGGCCGGTAGCAGAACCGCTCCCCGATCGTTGACGCTCGGGTAGGTCACGATCACCCGGCGGCGAGATCGGGTCATGGCCATGTAGAGATCGCGGCCCAGGGTCCGCGCCCCGGGCTCCGGGGCTGAAACTCCTTCCGGGAGAAGCTCGAGGGGGATCCGGTCGGCACCGTGCGGCGCCAGCCCCGAATGCAGTCCGACGACGTACACGTGGTCGGCCTCGAGGCCTCCCGCGGCCTCGGTCGCCACCACCTGAACGGCACGGACGTCGCTCAGCTGCGGCTCGTCATCCTCACGCATCCCGGAGTCGGCCACGGCCGCAATCGACCGCGCGAACTCTCGTGCCGTGGCCTGGGGCGAGCGGCGACCGTAGGAGGAGGCGAGCTCGCCGAAGCGCGCCAGAGCCCGCAGACGCTCCACGACATCGGTCTGTGCGGCGAAGAGCTGGTGCCGGCGGAGGCCGAGCCGATCGATCAGGCGGTGGACATAGAGGTCGGGACGGGTGCTGTCGAGTCCGGAGGCGCCGGCGCGGTAGAGCTTCAAGAAGACCCGGATCCGCTCCCGCGCCTCGGGCGGGACCTGCGGAGACTCGGTGGCTGCAGCCAGCGCCGCCACCATGTCGAGCTTGCGCCGGCGGGCGATCTGAGTGCAGCGGGCGATGTCGACCGAGCGAAGGTCGATCGGGGGCCGGGCCAGAGCGCGGACGACGGCGGCCGCGTCTGAGGGGTCGGCCACCAGCCTCAACCAGGCCAGAAGGTCTCTGATCTCCGCCCGCTGGAAGAACGCCGATGCCCCGGCCACTGTGTGCGGCACCGCTCGCTCCTCGAGCGCAACGGCCACCGACTGCCCTTCACGAGAGACGGTTGGGACGAGGACGACGATCTCGCCCGGTTCCACCCCCTCCCGCGCGGTCAGGCGCTCGATGTCGGCCGCCACCGACTGGGCCTGGGCGCGGTCGTTGGCGCAGCGCCAGAAGGCAATCTCGCCCGGAATCTTGGCGGCCCCATGTGCCGCTGCGGTGCTCGCCTCGGCTTCCTCCAGGCAGGCCCGGGAGGCGCTCAGCACCGTCTCGGGGCACCGGAAGCTCTCCTCCAGCGTGATGACACGCGCCGCCGCCAGGGGGAAGTCGCCCCGTGCGGGATCGCCGGTCACGGCGATCGTCGCGCCTCCGAGGTGGCGGGCCAACGCGGCGGCCGCCGGGGCGAGCCCTTCGCCGTCGTCGAGAAGCAGGTGCTCGAAGCGCTGGGCGGCGGCCGGCCGCTGCTCGGCCGCGACGAGGGCGTCGCGGATCAGGTTGCCCACGTCCGTCCCCCCCGCGTCGCGCAGCATGCGCTCGTGGGCTCGGTAGACCTCGGCGAATTCACGTTCAAGGGCGGCGTCGGCCGGCTCGGCGCCGAACTCCTGAAGTCCCGCTGCCCAGCGTGCGTAGTCCTCGGCCGCGATGAGATGCGCCTTTAGGCGGTCGATGCGGCGAACGAATCCCGTGATCAGGGCGTTCGCGCTCCCGGCGAAGTCGTGGCGCTGGAGCGACAGCTCGTCGATCCGCTCGAGGAGCATGGCGAATCGCTCACCGGGACTGAGGACGGCGTCGAGGACGTCCAGCTCGCCCCCCGGCGGTCCGACGACGAGCGCCGCGAGTTCGACCGGCGTCATCACGAACAACTGCTCATAACCGTCGGTGAGACCGCCCTCGAGGCGAGCGCGGAGCTGATCGGCGCGACCGCTCGATGGGGTGAGGACCCCTATCCGTTCGGGCCGGACGCCCCGAGCGGCCAACCACAAAAACCGCTCCTGGAGCACCGTCGTCTTGCCCGTCCCGCCGGCCCCCAGGACCAGCAGCGGCCCACCGGTGTGAGTGACCGCCTCACGCTGGACCGGTGAGAGCTCCGGGGTGATCGATGCCACGTCTGACAGCATAGGTCCAGACATGACCTCAACCCGCTCGGCACTGGACGCAGACTGGCTCGGGATTTGCCGCCGTGCAGTGGCGGGTCTGGAGGAGATGCTGGCGCGGTCGCCGACGACCGCCGAGCGGGCGATCGAGACGGGCAGCCGCGGCCACGGAGGTGACCGCACGCTGGTCATCGACCGCCAGGCCGAGGGCCTGGTCATCTCCCAGCTCGATGGGCTGCGCGACGAGGGCTACCGGTTTCTCGCTGTCTCCGAGGAGCGAGGCGAGGTCGACTACGGGGATCGTCAGGTGAGGGTCATCATCGATCCCATTGACGGCTCGCTGAACGCCAAGCGGGGCATCCCCCACCACGCGCTGTCGATCGCCGTGGCCGGCGGCGAGACGATGGCTGACGTTGAGTTCGGCTTCGTTTACGACTTCGGTCCGGGAGAGGAATGGTGGGCGGAACGCGGCAAGGGGGCCTGGCTGAACGGGCAGCGGATCGATCCTGAACTCGCGGAACGACGCGGCCACGATGGCCGGCTCGAGGTCCTCGGCATCGAGTCGGCGGACCCACGCTGGGTGGCGGCGTCGATCGACGCGCTGGTCGGGAGCGCCTACCGCCTACGGGCGATGGGCACGATCGCGGCCTCGCTGTGCCAGGTGGCGGCGGCACGGTTCGACGGGATGGTCTCGCTACGCCGCTCGCGCGGTGTGGACGCCGCCGCCGGTCAGCTCATCGTCCGTGAGGGCGGGGGCGTGGTGAGCTTCCCCAGCTGCGCCGACCCGCTGGCCGCTCCACTCGATGCCGCTCCCAGCTCCCCGGTCGTCGCCGCCCGGGCCCTCTCCACCCTGCACGACCTGGAAAGGATCCCCCAGCCATGATCGACTGGATCATCGCCGAACGCATCGCCACCTTCGTCGCGGGCGAGGGCGAGGGCGAGGTACCGACCATCGACCTCGCTCCTCTGGCCACCGAGTCAGAGGCTCGCGTCGTCGCCTACACGGGCCTTCAGCCGGCGCACCCGCTCCCCTCCCCTGAGGGGATCGGCCGCCGCGAGTGGGTGGCCAGCAACATCGGCTCGATGCGCGCCCTGCTGGATCCGATCCTGAACCGGGCGGGGAAAAACCTCGGCCCGCTACGTCCGGCCGTGCAGATCGGGGTGGGGCTCGTCCTCTCCACCGAGGTCGGGGTGGTGCTTGGATACCTGGCCCAGCGGGTGCTGGGCCAATACGAGCTCGTCCTGCTCGACGAAGCGGTCGAAGACCGGCCTCCGCGCCTTCTCTTCGTGCTCCCCAATCTGGGTCAGGCCGTGCGCTCCTTCGACGCTGACGAGCGGGAGTTCATGACCTGGGTGACGCTCCACGAGGTGACGCACGCGGTCCAGTTTGCAGGGGTGCCGTGGCTACACGCCCACGTGGCCGGGCTGGTTAAGGAGCTCCTGTCGAGCGCCGAGGTGCGAGTCGAGGCCCCCCGGAAGCTGCGCGTGCCCAGTCGAGAGGAGATCACCGAGATCATGGCGGCCGTGCGCAAGGGAGACCTGATCTCGATCGTCACCAACAAGGTCGAGCGGGAAACGCTCGACCGCGTCCAGGCCGTGATGGCGGTGATCGAGGGGCACGCCGAACACGTGATGGATGCGGTCGCGCCGGACCTCGTCCCCTCCCTGCCGCGGCTCCGGGCAAGTATCGATCGCCGGCGCCGCTCCCAGACCGGGTTGTCCCGGCTTGTGGCCAAGCTGCTCGGGATGGACCTGAAGCTCCGTCAGTACGAACAGGGCAAACGGTTCTGCGATGCGATCGTGGCCGAGGCCGGGGTCGAGGCGCTCCACCACGTCTTCTCAGGTCCCGAATCCCTTCCGTCCCTGCAAGAGCTGGACGACCCGCGGGCCTGGCTGGATCGCACCGCGGCACCTGTTTAAAAGCCGATAAAGGTGTGCTGGGCCTGTAACGCCGCCTCTCCGCTGGGGTACAAACGTGTGTTCGATATTTCAGCGATTCTGAGAACGGAGTAGAGATGGCGACAACAAGCAGCAGCGGGGGCGGAGCCAAAACCGCCACTCGCCGAAGCAACACCGGCAAGACCAACACCCGTAGCAGCGCGGCCAGCCGCAGCACCGGTAGCCGCAGCACCGGCAACCGCAGCACCGGTAGCCGCAGCACCGGCAGCCGCAGCGCGGGTAGCCGCGGGACGAGCGCTCGCAAGGCGTCCGGCCGCCGGTCGGCCACGTCCCGGCGCAGCACTCGTACGACCGTCACCTCGACCCAGCCCCGGACGGCTGCCGGTCAGGTGCAGCTCCTTGCCGAGCGCGCGGTCCTCGTGCCGGTTGGCGCCAGCCTCCTGGCCCGCGACAATCTCGTCGCCACGGTCGGCGGCCTGGTGACCAAGTACCGGACCCGGACCGGCGTCGAGCGTGAGATCAAGCGCTACGAGCGCCGCGGCGCCACGGCGCGCAACCGCCTGGAGCGCCAGGTCCGGCGGAGCCGGACGCGCTTTGAGCGCCAGGTGCGCCAGCGCCGGAACCTCGTCGAGCGCACGGTGCGGCAGAACCGCCGCCGCGTCGAGCGTGAGGTTCGCTCGGTCCGCAAGGACGTCGAGAAGCGGTCCGGTATCGTTGGAGGCCGGATCGAGAAGATCGTCTCCGACGCGCAGGGGCTTATTTCCTAGCCCCACGCAAGTTTCCCCCGCCCCGAGACCGGAGAGACCGGCGGTGGGGAAAGTTCGCCGGCCTCATATCTTCGCCGGCGAATGCAGCACCCTCTCCTCCCTCAACCGCCGGGGCGCCACGTAAGTGGCGTCCCGGTCGGTCTTTAATGGCCGGCCCGGAGGCCGGCCGTGCCAGCTGCCGAGCGACCGGAGCGGTCACCGCTAACCAGGAGCGGAGGGAGCGAGGCCCGGAGCCGGATGCGTTTACCGGCCCGCGCGGGGCCCAATCCAAGAACGATGCTGAATTGGTATGCCTATGACGAACCAATTCAGCAAAGTCCGGATCCCTCGGTCGGCAGAACGCCGGATCCGACCTGCTTGAATGGAACTAATGCCGACCCGTGAACAAGTAATCGATTCCCTCCGAAGCGTCATCGACCCTGAGCTGCGGCGAGACATCGTCGAGCTCGAGATGGTCCGCTCGGTCGAGATCTACGAAAACGGCGTCGTCGACGTCATGGTTTCTCTGACCACCCCCGGCTGCCCGATCCGGAGCCACTTCGAGACCGGTGTGGCCCAGGCCGTGCGTGAGCTCGAGGGCGTCACCGGCGTCAACGTCAGCTTCGACGTCCTCTCCGACAGGGAAAAGGCGGCCCTGGGTCACAAGCTCGGGCGCGGGTCGCTTCCCGAGGGCGCTCTGGCTCAGGTGGCCAACGTGATCTGCGTCGGCTCGGGCAAGGGCGGCGTGGGCAAGTCCAGCGTGACGGCCAATCTGGCCGCCGCTCTGGCTGCCGAGGGCAAGCAGGTCGGTGTCCTTGACGCCGACGTGTGGGGCTATTCGCAGCCCCGGATGCTCGGCCTCGGCGCCGAGCGCCCGAAGGTCAACGCCGAGCGCAAGATCATCCCCCTGAGAACGCACGACGGCATCCGGGTGATGTCGATTGGGTTCTTCATCGAGCAGGATGCCGCCGTCGTATGGCGGGGTCCGATGCTCCACAAGGCGCTCCAGCAGTTCCTGGAGGACGTCGAATGGGGCGAGCTTGACTACCTGCTCATCGACCTTCCCCCAGGGACGGGCGACGTCTCCATGACGCTGGCCCAGCTGCTCCCCCAGGCGAAGTTCGTAATCGTCACCACCCCCCAGCCGGTGGCCCAGAAGGTGGCCCGCCGCTCGGCGGAGATGGCGACCAAGCTGAAGCTCGAGGTGGCGGGCGTGATCGAGAACATGGCCGGCTTTGTCACACCCGGCGGAGAGCGCTACCAGCTCTTCGGCGAGGGCGGCGGACAGCTGCTGGCCGACGAGCTCGACGTACCGCTGCTGGCCAAGATCCCGCTGACCATGGCGCTGCGTGAACAGTCGGACGCCGGCCTCCCGGTCGTTTTCTCGGATCCCGATGACTCGGCGGCCCAGGCCCTGCGCCAGGGCGCGCGCGGGCTGATCGCGCTCTCGCCGATCGAGCTCCCGGTCATGCAGGAGGCCGCCCCAGCCGCGGCGCCCAAGCCGGTCGGGATGTCCCTTCCCATGGCCTAGACGTGGCCGCGCCGGTCGAGAGCGGCCGGTTCGATGCCATAGTCGTCGGCGGAGGCCACAACGGCCTCGTGGCCGCGACCCTGCTGGCGAGAGCAGGTCGATCGGTCCTGATCCTGGAGCGCAGCCAGCGGGTGGGGGGAGCCGCCGTCTCCGAGCGGATCTTTCCCGGGGTCGACGCTCGCGTCTCGAAGTTCGCCTACCTGGTCAGTCTGTTCCCAGCCTCATTGCTGCGAGATCTGGGCGCGGAGATCGAGCTGCGGCGGCGGACCGTGTCCTCTTACACGCCGGTCGGAGACACCGGCCTGCTGAACCCCCGACCCGAGCGTCTCGATGCCCTGCTTCACCGAGTCGCCGAGCGCGTCTTTCCCACCCTGACCGAGCCGCTGCTGAGTCGGGACGAGATGCGCCGGCGGGTCAATGACGACGAGGCGTGGGAGGCGCTGTTCGAGCAGCCGCTATCCGAGGTGCTGAACGCGACTATCCCCGACGACGTTCTCCGCGGAGTCGCTCTGACCGATGCCACGATCGGGACCTTCGCCTCTGCCGATGATCCGGAGCTCCGCCAGAACCGCTGCTTCCTCTACCACGTGATCGGTAACGGCACCGGTCACTGGGACGTTCCGGTGGGTGGAATGGGCGCCGTGAGCGAGGCGCTCGAGCGGGCAGCACGGGAGGCCAGGGTGACGATCCAGACTCGCGCGGAGGTCACGAGGATCGAGACCGACGGCGAGCGCGCAGAGGTGGCCAACGGCGACGGCCGGTCCTACGGATGCACCCACGTTCTCTCCGGGGTGGCGCCGGCCGTTCTGGCGGGTCTACTGGGCGAGGGTCTGCCGGACCCCGTGCCTGAGGGCTCGCAGCTCAAGCTCAACATGCTTCTGAAGCGGCTGCCTCGGCTGCGTGACCGCGCCGTCTCCCCCGAGGAGGCCTTCGCCGGGACCTTCCACGTAAACGAAAGCTACGAGCAACTCCAGCGCGCGTATGAGCAGGCCGCAGACAACGTGATCCCCAGCCTGCCGCCCTGCGAGCTCTACTGCCACTCGCTCACCGACCCCGGCATCCTTTCCCCGGAGCTACACCGCGCCGGGCATCACACGCTCACCCTGTTCGGGCTCCACATGCCGGCCCGGCTCTTCGCATCGGACCCGGAGGTTGCCAAGCGGGCGGCGGTCCAGGCGACGCTGGCATCAGTGAACAGCGTGCTCGCCGAGCCGCTCGAGGGCTGTCTGGCCATGGATGGCGAGGAAGCCCCTTGCCTGGAGGCTCACTCGCCACTCGACGTCGAGGCCGAACTGGCCATGCCCGGTGGCCACATCTTCCACCGTGACCTGTCATGGCCATTCGCCGAAGCGGAAGCGGACGTCGGCACCTGGGGTGTCGAAACTGCCCACCCCAACGTGTGGCTGTGCGGTGCCGGGGCACGCCGGGGTGGAGGCGTCAGCGGCATCCCCGGCCACAACGCGGCTCAGGCGGTGCTCCGGCCCAGCGATTGGCGAAGAACTCGGCGTTGAGCTTCGTGTAGTTCTGCCACTCGTCGGGCAGCTGGTCCTCGGCGAAGCAGGCGTCAACGGGGCAGGCCTCGACGCAGGCATCGCAGTCGATGCACTCCTCAGGGTCGATGTAGAGCATCTCGACGCTGTCGTAATCCGGCTCGTCCGGCGTCGGGTGGATGCAGTCGACGGGGCAGACCTCGACGCACGAGTTGTCCTTAGTGCCGATGCAGGGCTCGGCGATCACATATGCCATATCAGTGCTTCTTCCTGTGTCGGCTAGTCAGGGAGTCGCGCATTGTAGGCAGTTCCGCATCGCTAGCCTCGCGCTGTGCTCTTGCTGACCGGCGCCACGGGGACTATCGGGCTGCCCATCCTCCGCCGCCTGACGGCAGCCGGCATCCCGGTCCGCTGCCTCGTCCGTGACCCCAGGAGACTGGGTGGACAGCGGGTGAAGGTCCAGATCGCCCTCGGCGATCTGGCCGATCCATTTTCCTTTCGGAACGCGTTGCGGGGCGTAGACACGGTGATTCACCTGGCCGCGGCGATCCGGGATCAGCCGGCGGGATCGATCGAGGAACTCTCAGGCGTCGCCACCTGGCGGCTGGTCCAAGCGGCCGAGCGCGCTGGGGCCAAGCGCTTCGTCTTCTTCTCCACCCTGGGCGCGTCCGCCTGGAGCTCGGCGCGCCTGATGCGGGCCAAGGCGGTCGCCGAACGGGCTGTGACCGAGTCCTCGCTGCAGTACACGGTGTTCGCGCCTTCGATGGTCTATTCGCCCAGCGACCCGTTCATCACCCTGCTGGAGCGGATGTCGCTGCTGCCGGTCATGCCGGTCTCCGGCTCAGGCCGGGCCACGGTGCAACCCATCTGGGCTGAGGACGTCGCCGACTGCGTGCTCGCCGTGCTGCCCGGGGGACCGAGCAGCGCAGAGAGCGCCGGCCAGCGCTACGAGCTGGCGGGACCCCAGACCCTCAGCTATGCCGATGTCGTGCAGTGCGTCCTCGACTCGCTCCGTCGCCGGCGGCCCCTGCTGCACATCCCCATCGGACTCGTGCGGCGGCTGCTCACCGCCGTGGAGCTGGTGGGAGGACCGACCGCGTTCGCCACCTGGGACGAGGCCGAGCTCCTGGAGATTCCGCTCATCGCCCGGCAGGGCACCGCCGACGCCGAGCGTCTTGGCGTCCTGCCCAAGCCGATGCCCGCGGTCCTGGGAGTCGGTTGACCGCCGTTGCAGGACGTTCACCCGATCCCTTCCCCGGGTAGGGAAGGGCTAGCGGCAACCGCCAGCGAGGGAGAGAGAATGGAATCGGCGCGTGAGGGACAGAGCACGGCATCGGCCGACGAGGAAGAGACGACGGCCGGCGAGGACGAGACGACGGCCAGCGAGGACGAGAGCTCCGGCTCGGACGCCGGGGATGGCGACTCGGGGTCGGAGAGCAAGGGGACATCGGCCATCGAGGACGTGAGCGCCCTTCCGGGGGAGACCCTCAACGATCAGGACGGGCGCAAGATCGGCACGGTCAAGGACATATATGCCGTCGGCGACGACGAAACGCCGATGTGGGTCACCGTCGAGAGCTCCACGGGACTTGGCCGGACACGGATGGTCTTCATTCCACTGGCGCGGATCAAGCAGCAGAACGACGAGATCAGGGTCCCGTACAGCTTCGCCCATATCCACGAATCCCCGGAGATCGAGCCGGGCGACGAGCTATCAGAGGAAGACGACCGCGCCCTGCGCATCTATTTCGCCATCGGCTTGGCCGACCAAGAGCTGGTCCAGGGTGCGCAGTCCTACGCCAGCCAGGTTCCTGATGAGGAGGGCGAGGCGCGCAAGGTCGATGCCGACGCGGCCGAGGGGCCGGTTCGGGAGCTTGATGACACACCGCCGGCCGAGCGCGTGGCCGAGGCCTACGAGAAGCAGAAGGAGGAGGAGGGCGAGGAGCACCGGAAGGGCAGGGAAGCGACGGCGGACGATGTCGTAGAGGAGGACGGTGGCAGCGACGGCGACGATTCCGAGGACAAGAGCTCGGACAAGCCAAAGGGCAAGGGCGAGGAGCAACCCGACGCCGGAGGCGGCGACGAGCCGAAGAACGAGAGCAAGCAGCGGGAGAACGACTCGGGCGAGGAGAAGGACGAAGGCGGCTGAGCTCAGCCGGCCGCCAGCGGCGACAGGCGGTCGGCCCATGGGCGGGCCTGCTCGAGCTGGCCCGCCACCGAGAGCAGGATGCCCTCCTCGGCCGGCCTTCCGATCAGCTGAACCGCGAGCGGTAGCCCGTCCTCCCCGTGGTAGAGGGGCACGGCGATGGCGGGTTGGCCGGTGACGTTGCAGATCGCCGTGAAGGGCGTGAAGTGGCCTGAGCGCTGGTAGTTCTCCCACGGGTCTGGGCCCCGCCCGTGCACCTCGCCGATGTGAAGCGGCCGGCGGGCCAGCGCCGGGGTCACGACGACGTCGAACGGGGCGAGGAAGCTGACGATCGATCGCGCCACCGATTGCAGGCGACCTTCAGACAACAGGTAAGTGATCGTGTCCTGGGTGCGGGCCCGCTCCCAGAGCATCCAGGTCAACGGCTCGACGTCCTCCTCGGTGGGCTCTCGGCCTCGCCGGCGGGCCCCGATCGCCGTTACCACCGAGACCCCCGGTCCGAAGGCGCGAGTGAAGTCGGGGAGCAGGTTCAACCCCGACCACGGCGGCGTTATCTCTTCCACCTCATGCCCCAGCTCACCGAGGAGCGCCGCGGCGTCACGCGCCGCCTGCTCGCACAGCGGCTCGACGACGGCGCCCTCGAGCGGCGCGTTCAGGGCCAGCCCCACCCGCAGCCGCCCCGGAGGCCGGCCGGCGCTGGCAGCGAACGGCTCCGGCGGCGGCGGTGCCCAGTTGGCATCACCTGGCTCGTAACCGGCCAGGACGTCGAGAACAGCCGCCGTCTCGGCCACGGTTCTCGTCAGGACGCCGTCGCTGACGAGAAAGCTGTCCCCAGCTTCCGGACCCACCGAAACCCGCCCCCGCGCCGCCTTCAACCCAACCAGGCCGCAGCAGGCCGCGGGGATCCGCGTGGAGCCCCCGCCGTCGTTGCCGTGGGCGATCGGCACCATCCCGGCGGCAACCGCCGCCGCGGAGCCGCCACTGGAGCCTCCCGGCGTCCGGTCGAGGCTCCAGGGGTTCCGCGCCGGCCCGAAGCGCCGCGGCTCGGTCGTGGGAAGGATCCCCATCTCCGGGAGCTTCGTCTTGCCGACGATCACGAACCCGGCATCCCGCAGGCGGCGGATCAGGAACGAGTCGTGGCGGGGGACGATGTCCGTGAACAGGTCGCTGCACATCGTGATCGGCATCCCCTCGACGGCCCGGTTGTCCTTGATCGCGATGGGAACCCCGGCGAAGGGGCGGGGATCGCCCGCGGTGATCTCGCCCGCTGTCGCCAGCGCCGAGTCGTGGGCGATGTGGGTAAAGGCCCCGACCTCCCCGTCGCGCTCGTCGATGCGGCGGAGCGAGGCCTCGACGAGCTCACGGGCCTGAACCTCCCCCGAACGAACGAGCGAGGACAGCTCCAGCGCTGACCTTGTGAGCAAGCCCTTCACAGGGCGCGCAAGCCTACCCCGATAGCCTTCCCGGTGGTCCCGCAAAGGAGAGACATGAGCGCAACCGCGGAAGTGCAATCAGGGCTTGAAGGCGTCGTCGCCTTCGCGACGGAGATCGCCGAACCCGATCGTGAGGGTGGCGCACTCCGCTACCGCGGGGTCGACATCGAGGAATTGGTGGGGCGCGTCCCCTTCGAACAGGTCTGGGGACTGCTCGTCGACGGCAAGCTCGACCCCGGTCTCCCCCCGGCCGAGCCGTATGCGCTCACCGTCCATTCCGGGGACCCGCGAGTGGACGTGCAATCGGCGCTGGCCATGCTCGGGCCCCAGTGGGGCTTTCGTCAGCTGATCGACATCTCTGACGAGGAGGCGCGGGACAACCTGGCCCGGGCCTCGGTCATGGCGCTGTCTTTTGTGGCCCAGTCGGCGCGAGGGATCGGAAAGCCGCCGGTGTCCCAGCGTGAGGTTGACCAGGCCCGTTCGATCCCGGAGCGATTCCTGATCCGCTGGCGCGGTGAGGCCAACCCGGATCACGTCAAGGCGATCGACGCCTACTGGATCTCCGCCGCCGAGCACGGGATGAACGCATCGACATTCACCGCTCGGGTCGTCGCCTCGACGGGCGCCGATGTCGCGGCCGCCCTGTCGGCCGCCGTCGGGGCGTTGTCAGGCCCGCTTCACGGAGGCGCCCCCAGCCGCGTGCTCACGATGCTCGATGAGGTCGCGGCCATGGGCGACGCCGAGCTTTACGTCAAGCAGCTGCTCGACCGTGGCGATCGGCTGATGGGCTTTGGGCATCGGGTCTACCGGGCCGAGGACCCGCGGGCCAGGGTCCTCAGGCGCACGGCCAAGGAGATCGGCGCTCCACGGGCCGAGGTCGCCGAAGAACTGGAGCGCGCGGCGCTGGCGGAGCTCGAAGCGCGAAAGCCCGACCGGGTGCTCGCCACCAATGTGGAGTTCTGGTCGGCCGTCGTGCTCGACTACGCCGAGGTTCCCTCGGAGCTGTTCACGCCCATGTTCACCTGCGCCCGCACCGCCGGGTGGTCGGCTCACGTCATGGAGCAGAAGCGTGAGGGACGCCTGATCCGGCCGACGGCCAAGTACGTTGGCCCTCCGCCGCGGCACCTGGAAGAGGTGCGGGGCTAGGCGCCGAGGCCGACCAGCTGGCGATAAGGGCCATCGGCGTACTCGGCCAGCATCCGCGCGGCGCAGAAACGGGGCCCCAGCGTCCGCAAGGAGGCGCGCATCCGCTGGATCCAGGCCTGGGGGATTCCCTCATCGTCGCGCTCATAGAAGCTCGGGACCACCTCGCTGCCCAGGAGCCCGTGCAGAATCTCGGCGTCCCGCTGATCCTGGGCGCCGACGTCGTCGCTGGTCTCGCCAGGAAGGGCCCAGCCGTTGCTTCCGTCGTAGGCCTCGGCCCACCAGCCATCGAGCACGCTGACCTGGAGTCCGCCGTTGAAGGCCGACTTCATCCCGCTCGTCCCGCTGGCCTCGAGCGGCGGGCGGGGAAGGTTCAGCCACACGTCGCAGCCGCGAACGAGCATCGCCGCCACGGCCAGGTCGTAGTCGTCGAGGTAGACGACCCGCTGGCCCACCACCTGGGCCGCCTTCATCCCGAACAGATGGCGCAGCGCGTGCTTGGCCTCCTCGTCGCGTGGGTGGGCCTTGCCGGCCAGGACGACCTGCACGGGCCGCTCACCGCCGAGGAGGGCAAGGGTCAGCTCCGGGTCTCGCGTCAGCAGCTCGAGCCGCTTGTAGGTGGCGACGCGGCGGGCGAACCCAATCGTGAGCACGTTCTCGTCGAAGCCCCGGTCGGCCGCCTCGACGTACTCGCGCACGTCGCCGCGCAGCAGCCGGTCCTGGGTGCTGCGCGCGCGGATGAACTCGGTCATCTCGGCCCGCTGGCGCCCGCGCACCTCCCAGAGCTCGCGGGCCGGGATCTGGTCCACCGCCTCCCAGGTCCGGGGATCGGCCACCCTGGCGGTCCAGTCGGCCCCCAGGTAGCGGTCGAGGAGGCCGCACATGGCGGGTCCGATCCAGGTGGGGACGTGGACTCCGTTGGTGACGTGGGCGATGGGGACCTCCTCCACCGGCCGCTCAGGCCAGAGCGAGGCCCACATCCCGCGGGAAACCTCGCCGTGGCGGCGGCTGACCCCACCCGCGGCGCCGCTCAGGCGTAGGGCCGCCTGCGTGACTCCGAACGGTTCCCCCGGGTCGCCGGGATGGGTTTGCCCCAGCTTCACCACCTCGGACTCTGAGAGACCAAGCCGGCCCACGAGGCCGCGGATCGCCGCCCCGAGCTGCTCGGCGGGATAGGAATCGTTGCCGGCCGGGACGGGGGTATGCGTCGTGAACACGGTCCGGGCTCGCGCCTCGTCAAGCGAGCGAGGGGCCCCGGCAGGAACGGTGGCGGCGTCGAGACCCTCGGCGGCAAAGGCGAGCGGGGCCAACGCCGCGTGACCCTCGTTGAGGTGGATCACCCCGGGCTCGATCCCGACCGCGCGCAGCGCGCTCATCCCGCCCACGCCGAGCAGAACGTACTGCGCCAGGCGTGTGGCCGGGTCGGCCTCGTAGAGGCGACCGGTGATCCACCGCTCGAGTGGACCATTACGGGAGATGTCGGTGTCAAGCAGGAACAGAGGGATCCGTCCGACGTCAACCCGCCATACGTTGGCCAGCACGCTGGTGTCGTAGATCGGGACCTCGATGGTGAGCGGGCTGCCGTCGGCCGCCGAGACCCGGGCGGCCGGGAGCCGCTGCGGATCGGTGTCGATCCAGTACTCGTGCTGCCAGCCGCCGGCGTCGATGCGCTGGCGGAAGTAGCCCTTGCGGTAGAGCAAGCCCACGGCGACCATCGGCAGCGCCTGGTCGGAAGCCTCCTTGAGCAGGTCTCCGGCCAGGGCTCCGAGGCCGCCTGAGTAGACAGGAAGCGAGACGTGGACGCCGTACTCGGCGCAGAGAAAGCCGACCGGACGGTCAGGGTTGGTGCCCTCGGCAGCTGGCCGGCCAAGGTCGGCTCTGACCTGCTCCTCCAGCGCCACCGCCTGCGCGACCAAGCCGTCGTCCTCGGCGGCTCGCCTGAGTGCCCGGGTCGATGCCTCCTGGAGCAGGCGCACCGGGTTCTGAAGACAGAGCTCGAAGCGCTCGCGATCGATGGCGGCGAACAGCTCCGGGCCTCCGGGTAGCCACGACCAGCGGTAGTTGTAGGCCAGGCGGGCCAGCGGAGCGAGGCGGGCGGGAATTCGCTCGGCGAGCTCGTCGGCGGCGCGGCAGAGGTCGTCCCGCCCGTCCGGGATGGAAATTGAGCCTGGATCGCTCACGGGCAGTGGATTATCTACGCTCGCGCACTTGGCGCCATCCCCGATCGAAAGACCAGGCCCTCGGCTCGGCCTCCTCGCCTTCGGCGACTCAATCACCAACGGCGGTGGCGAGCTCCAATGGGGGGTGGCGCTGCAGTCGTGGGCGCTGTGGCTGGCTCGGAGCCTGGGGCTGCCGTTCACGAGCTACGCCAGGGACGGGGCAACCGTGCACGACGTCGTCGGAGAGCAGCTCCCGCAGGTCCGCCCCCAGGCCCGCTACGACCTCGGCTGCCTCTACATCGGGGTCAACGACGTCCGCGGTTTCGACTGGGACTCGGCGCGCTTCGAGGCCGCCTTCCGCCACACCCTGCGCTTCCTGCACGACCGGTGCGACCGGGTGCTCACGCTGACCGTCCCCCTGGACCTCGGGCGCCCGCGAGCCGGGGCGAAGGTGGGCGAGCTCAACGCTGTGATCGAGCGGCTGGCCGGCGAGACCGGAGCTCTGGTCCTGGATCTGAGTGGGTTCGGCGCCCGCAACCTGGTCATGGCCGATCACGTCCACCCCACGGCGTTCGGCCAGATCGCGATTGCCGAACGCGCACTTGATGTGCTGCACCGCGACGGCATGGAGATCGTGACCCGCCCTTCGGCGCTCATCCGCTACGAGACGACTCCCCGGGGACGACTGCGAGGCGACCTCACCTACGCCTACCGCCACCTCAAGGTCAGCCTGCGCGCACTGGCGCTGACCACCTACTTCAGGCTTCGCCCGCCCAGAAGTCTCCCTTGAGCACCTCGAATTCGCCCTCGAAATGCGGGCCGAAGACGATCAGCTCGAGCCCTTCCGGGCCGGCGGCAAAGGACCGCGCCGTCTCCGGCGAGATGCGGACGGCATCCAGCGCCTCGACGTCCCGTATCTCGTCGTCGAGCTTGACCTGCCCCCGCCCGGAGATCACCACGTAGATCTCCTCGGCCTGTTCGTGACGGTGCGCGAAGGCCTGGCGGCAGTCCGGCTTGATCCGGTGCAAGGCCATCCCGATCGTTTCGGAGTTGAGGTCACGCCAGGCGAACCGTGCCTCCTGTGCTTGGTCCATGCCAAACCTCGGCGCCACATCCTCGACCTCACGCAGGTTCTTGATCGTGTAGCTCATCGTGGGGGATAAGTATCGCTCAGCGAGACTTATCCCCCAAGCCGCCCCGCCTCCTCGGTCGCCTCGCGCAGCCTCCGGGCCAGCGCCGGGGTCAGCGCACCGCGCTCCAGCTGCCAGCGCCAGTTGCCCGAGGCGCGGGAGGGGGAGTTCATCCGGGCGTCACTGCCCAGTCCGAGCACATCCTGGGCCTGCATGACGGCCAGCCGCGCCGGGGAGGCGAGGGCCAGGCGGATCAGCCCCCACCAGCGCGCTCGCTCAAGAACACCGCGGGCGCGCATCTCCGCGTCCACGAGCTCGCGTAACCCGGGCTCAACCGACTCGTACCAGCCGCGCAGGGTGTCGTGGTCGTGCGTGCCCGTGTAGACGACACGGTTCTCGACGTGGTTTTCCAGACGGTGGGGGCTCCCCGGATCGTGGGGATCAAAGCCGAACTGGAGAACGAGCATCCCCGGGAGTCCAAGCTCATCCCGCAGCCGTTCCACCGCCGGGGTGATCACCCCCAGGTCCTCGGCGATCAGGGGGAGCTGCCCGAGCTCACGCGCCGCGGCGTCGAACACAGCCCGGCCAGGACCGCGCTTCCAGCGCCCGGCGCGGGCCGTCCGTGAGCCCGCGGCCACTGCCCAGTAGGCCACGAACCCGCGGAAATGGTCGATCCGAGCCAGGTCGAAGAGCTCCAGCGTGCGCTGAAATCGCTGCACCCACCACGAGTAGCGACGCCGCTGCATGGCCGGCCAGTCGTAAAGCGGGTTGCCCCACAGCTGACCGCTGGCCGCGAAGGCGTCGGGCGGAGCACCGGCCACCAGTCCGTCCTGGAAGAGCTCGGGATGGGCGCGGTGGTCGGCGCTGCCCGGGGCGACGTAGATGGCGATGTCGCCGACCAGGCGCACACCGCGCTCGCGCGCGTAGTCCCGGAGCTCTCCCCATTCCCGCCCAAAGCGGACCTGGTCGGCCAAGGCGTCGCGCCCGCTGAAGCGCTCCCAGTCAAGCGCCCACCAGGCGTTGCGCTCGCGGAACTCAATCAGCTCCGATTGACTGACGGGTGCGTGGGGCGAGCCGAGGATCGCCGGGGAGGTGGCGAAGGCGGAGCGGGCCTTGTAGGGCGAGCCGTAACGATCCGGAGGCCCCAGCGGCAGCGTCTGCCACCAGGATTGTCCGGCGGCCGCCAGCCAGTCGACAAACCGGAACGCCTCACGGCCCAGGCGCCCGCCGGGAAGGGAGGTGACGTGGAGGAGCACGCCGCTTGAGCGAGGCAGGTCAATCACGCTTTGTTCACAGGCTCAGGCTGGATCATCCGGAGACGTTTACCCCGATGCCCGCGCCGGTATGTTGAAGGTATGGCCACGCACACGACTGAAGCCGAGGCGGCCGTGGCAAAGGAGGACGAGAAAGCAGGCCGTGGCCGGAGCGGCCGGGGGCGGCGTGCGCCGGTATCGGGGCGGATCGTCATCCAGTACCCGACCCCGTCGGTCGACGACGGCCGCTATGCCGCCAAGCGCTGCGCTGGAGACACAGTCCACGTGGAGGCCGACATCTTCCGGGATGGTCATGAGGTGCTGCGAGCGGTGATCCGCCATCGCGGCCCAGGAGGCGGCCGGTGGCGTGAGACCAAGCTCGAGCAGATCGACGCCCATCTCGGAGGCGTGCGCTGGGCGGGGTCCTTCGCGGTCGAGCAAACCGGCCGCTACGAGTTCACGATCCAGGCATGGACCGACGTTTTCGGCACCTGGCGCGACGAGTTCGAGCGAAAGCTCACCGCGGGCCAGCACGATTTGGCCGGGGAGCTCTCAGAGGGCGACCTCCTCCTCCGCGCGGCACTGGAGAACGCGCGCTCAGACATGGATCGCCAGCTGATCGAGCACGCGCTGCTCACCCTCAGTGATCGCGCCACGCCGGAGCCGGCCAAGCACGATGTGGTTCTCGGCCCCGAGCTGCTGGACGCGGTGGAGCGAAACCAGGAGCGCCATGGCGCCGTGACCTTCGAGCCGCCGCTGGCCGTGGAGGTCGACCGCACCCGCGCGCGCTTCAGCGCCTGGTACGAGCTCTTCCCACGGTCCTGGGGCGGCTTGGCCGGAGTCCAGAAGCGGCTCCCGGACCTGGCCGAGCACGGCTTCGACGTCATCTACCTGCCTCCGATTCACCCCATCGGCCTCACCAACCGCAAGGGCCGGGACAACGCGCTCGTGGCCGCACCCAAGGATCCCGGCTCGCCCTGGGCGATCGGCGACAAAACCGGAGGTCACGACGCCATCCATTCCGACCTCGGCACCGTCCAGGACCTCAGGTCGCTGACTCGGGCGGCATCGGAGCTCGGGATCGACATCGCCCTCGATTTCGCGATCCAGGCCTCGGCCGATCATCCCTGGCTGACCGAGCACCCGGAGTGGTTTCACCGCCGCCCCGACGGGACCCTCAAGTACGCCGAGAATCCACCCAAGCGCTACCAGGACATCTACAACTTCAACTGGGAGTCGCCGGACTGGCGGGGCCTGTGGGACGCGCTCCTGGAGGTGGTCCTTCATTGGGTCGACTGCGGGGTCAAGGTGTTCCGGGTCGACAACCCGCACACCAAACCGTTCGCTTTCTGGGCCTGGCTGATCGAGCAGGTACACACCCGGGACCGCGACGTGATCTTCCTGGCCGAGGCCTTCACCCGCCGTTCGGTCATGCGCCACCTCGCCAAGGTCGGCTTCAGCCAGTCATACACCTATTTCACCTGGAAGAACTCCCGCTGGGAGCTCTCCGAGTACGTCTCCGAACTCGCCTACTCAGGCGAGCAGGAGTACTTCCGGCCCAACTTCTTCACCAACACGCCGGACATCCTCCACGCCTATCTCCAGCACGGCGGGCGCCCGGCCTTCGAAGCCCGCCTGATCCTCGCCGCCACCCTGAGCCCGAGCTACGGGATCTACTCCGGGTATGAAGCCATCGAGAACGTGGCCGTCAAGGAGGACTCGGAGGAGTATCTGCACTCGGAGAAGTACGAGGTCAAGAAGCGAAAGCTCAAGGGTGAGCTGCTGCCGCTGATCAAGCAGTTGAACTCCGTGCGCCGAGACAACCCGGCCCTTCAGCACCTCTCCAACGTCACCTTCCTCGACGCCGCCAACGACGGGCTCATCGCCTACGCCAAGCAGTCGGCCGGCAACACCGTGGTCGCGGTGGTCAACATCGATCCCCACCAAGCGCAGGAGGGGGTGGCGACGATCCCGGCCAGCCTCGGGCTCCCGCCGAGCTTCACGGCCCACGACCTCCTGACCGACGAGCATTACCAGTGGCGCATCGGGCCGAACTACGTACGCCTCGAACCGGGTGTGCGTCAGGCTCATCTGATGCGCGTCGAGAGCTAGTGGGCGGCGCCGCTCGCCTCAGTTCCGCTAGCTAGTGTGAGGACCCGATGTCCGTCGGCCCGTCCACGCTCACTCATCTTCTGGCCGCCGAGCGACCGGGCGCGCGCAACGCGGCTCCGGGCGATCCCGACGCCGCCGCGCAGGCCCAGACCCGGCAGTGGTTCGAGGCCGAGCCGCTGTGGTTCAAGCGCGCCGTGTTCTACGAGATCCACGTCCGCGGCTTCTATGACGCCAACGGTGACGGCATCGGTGACTTCCGGGGCCTGAGCGAGAAGCTCGACTACCTGCAGTGGCTGGGCATCGACTGCATCTGGTTGCTGCCCTTCTACCAATCGCCCTTGCGCGACGGCGGCTATGACATCTCCGACTTCGCCAACGTCCACCCTGACTACGGGACCGTCGACGACGTCCACGAGCTGATCGACGCCGCGCACGCGCGGCGGATCCGGGTCATCGCCGACCTGGTCATGAACCACACCTCCAACGAGCACCCGTGGTTTCAGCGCGCCCGGCACGCGCCACCCGGCTCACCGGAGCGCGACTGGTACGTGTGGTCGGACACCGACGACCGCTACCAGGACGCCCGCATCATCTTCATCGACACCGAGTCCTCGAATTGGACCTGGGACCCGGTCGCCGGCCAGTACTACTGGCACCGCTTCTTCTACCACCAGCCCGACCTCAACTATGACAACCCGGAGGTCCGGGAGGCGATGCTCGACGTCCTTCGCTTCTGGCTTGACCTGGGTCTCGACGGATTCCGGCTCGACGCCGTGCCCTACCTGTTCGAGCGCGAGGGGACGAACTGCGAGAACCTGCCTGAGACCCACGAGTACCTCAAGCAGATCCGGCGCGAGGTGGACGAGAACTACCCGGACCGCGTCCTCCTGGCCGAGGCCAACCAATGGCCGGCCGACGTGGTGCAGTACTTCGGGAAGACCGGTGACGAGTGCCAGATGTGCTTCCACTTTCCGGTCATGCCGCGCATGTTCATGTCGCTGCGACGGGAGGAGGCGGTTCCGATCTACGAGGTTCTCGAGAACACGCCGGAGATCCCAGAGACCTGTCAGTGGGGGCTCTTCCTGCGCAACCACGACGAGCTGACGCTCGAGATGGTGACCGACGAGGAACGGGACTACATGTACTCCGAGTACGCCAAGGATCCGCGGATGAAGCTCAACTTGGGAATCCGCCGCCGGCTGGCGCCCCTGCTGGACAACGGCCGGGACGAGATCGAGCTCCTGCATGCCATCCTCTTCTCGCTGCCCGGCTCCCCGGTGCTCTATTACGGCGACGAGATCGCCATGGGGGACAACGTCTTCCTGGGCGACCGTGACGGCGTCCGGACCCCGATGCAATGGACCGGAGATCGCAACGGCGGCTTCTCCCGGGCCGACTTCGCCCAGCTCTACGCCCCTCCCCTGATGGATCCCGTATACGGGTTCCAGGCCGTCAACATCGAGGCCCAGCTCCGCACCCCGACCTCGATGCTCCGCTGGCTGCACCGGTTCATCTCCCTGCGCAAGGAGCATCCCGTGTTCGGCTTCGGTACCTACGAGCCGATCGAGCCGTCAAACCCGCGCATCTTCGCCCACCTGCGGCGCTTCGAGGACGACCTGGTCCTCTGCGTTCACAACCTGGCCCGCTCGGCCCAGGCGGTTGAGCTTGATCTGAGCGAGTACGAGGGCCGCTATCCCGTGGAGCTCTTCGGCAACTCGCGCTTCCCGCGCATCGGTGAGCTTCCCTATCTCCTCACCCTGGGCTCCCGCGGCTTCTACTGGTTCGCCCTGGTCCGAGAGGGGAGGGTGGAAGCCGATGGCTGAGCCGGTCAGGCTTCAGGAGCTCGATATACCCCATGTGCTGGCGGATCGCGGACTGCGCGAATGGATCGCGGTCCAGCGTTGGTATGCCTCCAAATCCCGATCGATTACCGGCATCGAGATCGTGGAGAACGTGGTCCTGCGTGAGGAGCCGCTGCTGATGCTCACGCTGGCGCAGACCCGCTTCGCCACGGGCACGCACGAGCTCTACCAGCTGTTGCTAACCCTGGAGCCGGCTTCGCCAGGCGAGGCCACCGCACCCGCCGGCGCGGCCAAGATCGCCACCGTCGATGGCTGCGCCGTGCTCGACGCGCTGGCCGACCCCGAACAGGCAACCGAGCTTCTGCGCCGGATCCGGGCCGGGGACGAGATCGACACTCCGGATGGCGCCTTCAGCTTCCACTGCGCTGATTCTTCGGTCGCGATCGGAGACGAGGCGCGAGTCCGGCTGATGGGCGTCGAGCAGTCGAACTCATCGATCGTGTTCGACGACCGGCTGGTCCTCAAGGTCTTCCGCAAGCTCGAACCCGGGGTCAACCCCGAGCTGGAAATGCTCCGCTTCCTGACCAGCCACGAGTTCCCCAATATCGCTCCGCTGCGTGGGTGGTACGAGTACGAAGGGCACGCGCTGAGCTCGACACTCGGCGTGGCCCAGGACTTCCTTCCGGACGCGGTGGGGGGCTGGGAGCTGGCGCTGGAGGAGATCCCGACCCAGCCGGAGAGATTCCTGGAGCGCCTGAGAGCCCTGGGACAGGCGACGGCCGAGATGCACAACGTGCTCGCCTCAGACGCCAGCGATCCCGCCTTCTCCCCGGAGGAGCCGAGCACCGAGGCGATGTCGCTGCTCACGGCGACGGTGGACGAGGACATCGAGCGGATCTTCGTTCGCCTGCCCGATGATGAACGCGTGGCGCCGATCGCCGGCCGCGGGCAGGACGTCCGCGAGCGCCTGGCCGCCCGCTCGCAGATCGGCATCGGCGGGCGCGTGATCCGGACCCACGGTGACTACCACCTGGGACAGACGCTGTGCACCCCGCAGCGCTGGGTCATCATCGATTTCGAGGGGGAGCCGGCTCGGCCCCTGCCCGAGCGCCGCCAGAAGCGCTCCCCGCTGCGCGACGTGGCGAGCATGCTCCGCTCCTTTGCCTACGTCACCTCAGCGGTCGAGATCCTTCAGGGCGCCACGGCTCCGCCTGATTTCGAGCTCTACGCGCGCGAGCGCTTTCTGGAGCAGTACTTCGCCAGCATCGATCCCACGCTGCTCCCGCCCGGCGAGGCGGCGATCGCCAACCTGCTTTCGATCTACGAGCTGGAGAAGGCGATCTACGAGCTCCACTACGAGCTCAACAACCGTCCTGATTGGGTCGCCATCCCCGTGGCGGGGATCGCGCGGCTGTTGGAGGCGACGTGAGCACGGTGGCCAGCACCGAGCTCGATGCGCTCGTCCGGCGCGCGCATCACAACCCCCATGGCGTCCTGGGGGCGCACCCGCTCAATGGTGGGGTCGTATTCCGAGCCCTGCGCCCGGCCGCCTGCGCGCTTACCGTCCACCTCGACGACGGGCGCACGGTGGAGCTTGAGCAGATCCATCCCGGTGGCGTGTTCGAGGGCGTGGCCGAGGGTGCCGAGCTTCCGCTCCACTACCGCCTCGAGGTCGACTATGGCGACGCCGGGACGTTCACGATCGAGGATCCCTACGCGTTCCCGCCAACGATTGGCGAGCTCGACCTCTACCTGATCGGCGAGGGCCGCCACGAGCAGATCTACGAGAAGCTCGGCTCCCACGTCATGGACCACGAGGGCGTCCACGGCACCGCCTTCGCCGTGTGGGCGCCGGCGGCCAAGGCGGTCAGCGTGGTGGGCGACTTCAACTCCTGGGACGGACGCCTCCACGCGATGCGGACGCTGGGCGCAAGCGGGGTCTGGGAGCTCTTCCTCCCCGGCGTCGAGGAGGGCGTCCGCTACAAGTACGAGGTCCTGGGCGCCGACGATGAGCTGGTGCTCAAGGCCGATCCCTACGCCCAGGAGGCCGAGCACCCGCCGCAGACCGCCTCGATCGTTCACCGCTCTCATCACTCGTGGAGCGAGACCGACGCGCGCTGGCTGGAGCACCGGGCCGAGCAGCAGCCGCTGGCGGAGCCGATGTCGATCTACGAGGTCCACCTGGGCTCCTGGAGGCTCAACTCGCTCGAGGACAACCGACCGCTGACCTACCTCGAGCTGGCCGACGAGCTGAGCGCCTACGTCAACGACCTCGGTTTCACCCACATCGAGCTCCTGCCCGTGATGCATCACCCGTTCAGCGGTTCGTGGGGCTACCAGGTGACGGGCTACTACGCCCCCGCCCCCCGTTACGGCAGCCCGGACGATCTGAGGACTTTCATTGAGCGCATGCACGCCAACGGCATCGGCGTCATCCTGGACTGGGTCCCGGCCCATTTTCCGCGTGACCAGTTTGCGCTTGCCCGCTTCGACGGCACCGCGCTCTACGAGCACGAGGACCCGCGCCGCGGTGCTCATCCCGACTGGGGCACGCTGGTGTTCAACTTCGGGCGCCACGAGGTGCGGAACTTCCTCACCTCCAACGCCCTCTTCTGGCTGCGTGACTACCACGCAGACGGCATCCGGGTCGACGCCGTGGCCTCGATGCTCTACCTCGACTACTCCCGCAAGGCGGGCGAGTGGATCCCCAACCCGTTCGGCGGCCGTGAGGACCTCGATGCCGTGGTCTTCCTCAAGCAGCTCAACGAGCTGATCTACGGGCAGGAGCCCGGGATCGTCTCCGTGGCCGAGGAGTCGACGGCGTGGCCTGGCGTCTCACGACCCACCTACCTGGGCGGCCTCGGCTTCGGCTTCAAATGGAACATGGGCTGGATGCACGACACGCTGGACTACTTCCAGCAGGACCCGATCTACCGCCGCTACCACCACCACGAGCTGACTTTCAGCCTGATGTATGCGTTTAGCGAGAACTTCATTCTGCCCCTGTCGCACGACGAGGTCGTGCACGGCAAGGGATCGCTCTATTCGAAGATGCCCGGCGACCGCTGGCAGAAGCTGGCGAACCTCCGCACGCTCTACGCCTACATGTGGGCCCATCCCGGCAAGCAGCTTCTGTTCATGGGCGGCGAGTTCGCCCAGGAATCGGAGTGGAGCCACGAGCGCTCGCTGGACTGGCATCTCCTGGAGCAGCCAGGCCACGCGGGCATGCAGTCGCTCATCCGTGACCTGAACCGGCTCTACCGCGACGAGCCTGCGCTGTGGGAGGTCGACTCGGACTCCTCAGGCTTCTGGTGGATCGAGCCCAACGACGCCGATGCCAATGTCGTCGCCTTCGCCCGCCAGTCACGCGACGGGGACCGGGTGGTGGTGTTCGCGGCCAACCTGTCCCCGCTTCCCCGAGAGTCCTACCGGCTCGGTCTGCCCCGCTCGACGCGCTGGCGCGAGGCGATCAATACCGACTCGACCTTTTACGGGGGCGGCGACCTGGGCAATCTCGGGGGAGTGCAGCCCGAACCGATCCCGTGGCACGGACAGCCCTTCTCGGCCGAGGTCACGCTTCCGCCGCTCGCCGCCCTCTGGCTCGTTCCCGAGACCGAGTAGTGGAGGCCGAATATCCGTGGGAACGGCCCCTCGGGGCGCGCGTGATCGACGACGAGCGTGTCGAGTTCCGTACCTGGGCGCCACGGGCGGAGCGGGTTTCCGTGCGCCTGCGGGACGAGGAGCTGCCGCTCGCCGACGCCGGCTATGGCGTCTACGAGCTCGTGTGCGCCGGCCGGGCCGGCGACGACTATCGCTTCGTGCTCGACGGTCAGCCCCTGCCCGATCCCTGCTCGCGCTCGCAGCCAGAGGGGCTGCGGGGTCCCTCGCGTGTCGTCGCGCCGACGCCGCAGATCCAGCTTCCTGAGCCGCGGCCCCTCCAGGATCTCGTGGTCTACGAGCTCCATGTCGGCACCTTCAGCGGCGAGGGGACGTTCGCCGGGGCGATCCCGTATCTCGCCGGCCTGGCCGAGCTCGGCGTCACCGCGATCGAGCTCATGCCCGTGGCCGAGTACCCGGGCCATCACGGCTGGGGCTACGACGGCGTCTACCTCTCGGCCGCTCAGTCGTCCTACGGCGGCGCCCACGGCCTCCTCGAGCTCGTCTCGGCTGCCCACGCCGTGGGGCTGGCCGTGCTCCTCGACGTCGTCTACAACCACGTCGGCGCCTCGGGCGTGCAGGCTCTCGAAGCCTATGGGCCGTACTTCACCGAGAAGTACGAGACGCCCTGGGGGCGCGCCATCAACTACGACGATGCCGACTCTGACCCGGTCCGGGAGTGGGTGCTCCAGAGCGCCGAGGGATGGGTCCGGGACTTCGGCATAGACGGGCTGCGCCTGGACGCCATCCACGCCATCTTCGACTCAAGCGCCGAGCACATCGTCGAGGCCGTGGCCCGTCGAGTGCACGCGGTGCGCGAGGATGCGCTGGTGATCGCCGAATCAGGCCTGAACGACCCCCGGGTCATGCGCCCGCGCTCGCGCGGTGGATACGAGTGCGACGCCGAGTGGGCGGACGACTTCCACCATGCCGTGCGGACGCTCGTGACCGACGAGCGGGACGGCTACTACGCCGAGTTCGGGCACCTGTCCCAGCTGGCCAAGGCTTTCCATCGCCCCCATGTCCACGACGGGAACTACTCGAGCTTCCGCCACCGGCGCTTCGGTGCTCCGGCCGACGACGTTCCGGTCGAGCGTTTCGTGGTCTTCTCGCAGAACCACGACCAGGTTGGCAACCGCGCCTTCGGCGATCGCATGCCCCCAGAGGCGCGGCGCCTGGCTGCCTTCTGCACTCTGCTCTCCCCCTTCACTCCGCTGCTCTTCATGGGCGAGGAGTACGGGGAGGCGGCGCCGTTTCAGTTCTTCTCCGACCACATCGACCGGGAGATCGCCGAGGCGACCCGGGAGGGACGCCGGTCGGAGTTCGCCTCCTTCGCTTCGTTCTCCAAGGAGGAGGTGCCCGATCCCCAGGACGTGGCCACCTTCGAGCGCTCCAAGCTGACGCGTGAAAGCGATGAGGAGTTGGCCCGGCTCTACAAGGAGCTCTTGGCCATACGGCGAGGGCTCCCCCACGCCGAGGCTGACGCCATCGAGTTCGATGAGGACGCGCGCTGGCTCCGGGTGCAGCGGGGCGAGTTCGAGCTCGCATGCAACTTCTCCGCCCAGGCGCTTACGCTCGCCGCCGAAGGCGAAGTGCGCCTCGCCACCGACCCGGGGGCACGAGTCGAGGGCGCTCAGCTCCATCTGCCCCCGCTCTCCGGAGCCCTCCTGCGATGACCGACATCTGGCCCGGCGATCCGTTTCCCCTGGGCGCGTCCTGGGACGGCTACGGGACGAACTTCTCCCTGTTCTCCGAGCACGCCGAGGGGGTCGAGCTCTGCCTGTTCGACGAGAACGATCAGGAGACCCGGATCGGGATGACGCAGCGCCGCGCGCTCAACTGGCACTGCTACCTGCCCGAGTGCCGGCCCGGGCAGCGATACGGCTTCCGCGTGTACGGTCCCTACGCCCCGGAGGAGGGCAAGCGCTTCAACCCGGACAAGCTCCTCATCGATCCCTACGCCAAGGCGATCGACGGGGTGGTCGACTGGGCCCACGACGCCAACGTGCTCCCCTACGTGCCCACCGGCAGCGACGATGCCGACCTGGAGCTCGACGACGAGGACGACGCGCAGGCCATGCCGAAGTCGGTGGTCATCAACGACGACTTCGACTGGGAGGGCGACCGGCCGCCCCAGATCCCCTTCGTCGACACGATCATCTACGAGACCCACGTCAAGGGCTTCACCATGCGCCATCCCGAGGTGCGTGAGGACATTCGCGGCACCTACGCCGGCATGGCCTCGGACGAGGCCATCGCCTACCTGTCGGACCTCGGGGTGACCGCGGTCGAGCTCCTACCCGTCCACCACATCTCCGACGAGTCGTTCCTGAGTGAGCGGGGACTGCGCAACTACTGGGGCTACAGCACGATCGGCTACTTCGCTCCCCACTCCGAGTACGCCGCCACCGGCCGACGCGGCGAGCAGGTCCGTGAGTTCAAGGGGATGGTCAAGGCGATGCACCGGGCCGGAATCGAGGTGATCCTCGACGTCGTCTACAACCACACTGCCGAGGGCAACCACCTGGGCCCGATGCTCGCCTTCAAGGGCGTGGACAACCAGTCCTACTACCGCCTCTCGCCGGAGGATCCCCGGTTCTACATGGACTTCACAGGCACCGGGAACTCGCTGAACCCGGTCCATCCGAGCGTGCTCCGGCTGATCATGGACTCGCTGCGCTACTGGGTGACGCAGTGCCACGTGGATGGCTTCCGCTTCGACCTCGCGGCCACCCTGGCCCGGGAGTTCTTCGAGGTCGACCGGCTCTCGGCCTTCTTCGACACGATCCACCAGGACCCCGTCCTCTCGCAGGTCAAGCTGATCGCCGAGCCCTGGGATGTCGGTCCGGGCGGCTATCAGGTGGGCAACTTCCCCGTTCTGTGGTCGGAATGGAACGGCGTCTATCGCGACTCGATGCGTGACTGGGGACGCGGCTTCACCAACTGCGGCGAGTTCGCCAACCGGCTGTCCGGCTCGGCCGACCTCTACGAGGCCGACGGCCGTGACCCCTTCGCCTCGATCAACTTCATCACCGCCCATGACGGGTTCACACTGCACGACCTGGTCGCCTACGACCAGAAGCACAACGAGGCCAATCTGGAGGACAACCAGGACGGCACCGACGACAACCGCTCCTGGAACTGCGGCGTCGAGGGCGAGACCGACGACCCGGAGATTCTTGCCCTGCGCGCCCGGCAGCAGCGCAACTTCCTGACCATGCTGCTCGTCTCCCAGGGCACGCCCATGCTGCTCGGCGGGGATGAGATGCACCGAACGCAGGGCGGCAACAACAATGGTTGGTGCCAAGACAACGAGATCTCCTGGTTTGACTGGACGCCGCATCCAGAAGCTGAGGAGCTCAGGGACTTCACCCGGCGGCTGATCCGGCTGCGCAGCGAGCATCCGGCCTTTCGGCGGGACAGCTTCCTGCGCGGCCAGGAGGGCGAGCGAACGAACCTGCCGGATGTCTGGTGGTTCCGGCCCGACGGGCGCAAGATGACCCGTCGCGACTGGAACGACGGCGAGCACGTCCTGGGCATGTTCCTGAACGGCGGCGAGATCGGTGCCCTGGGCCCCCGGGGCGAGGAAATCGACGACGACTCGTTCGTGCTCCTGTTCAACTCCCACCACGAGGACCGGACGTTCATGCTCCCGCGCCGCCGCTTCGGGGCTCAGTGGGCGCTCGAGCTCTCCACGGCCGACCCCTCGCTGGAGGCCGGGAGCCAGACCTTCGGAGCGCGCACCGAGCTCGAGGTCATGGCCCGCTCGATCGTGATCCTCAAGCGCGCCACGTGAGCACGGGCGGCCACAGGCCGGCCTCCGAGCTGCGAGCTACCTACCGGCTCCAGCTCACCTCCGAGTTCGGGTTCGCCTCGGCCCGTGCGCTCGTGCCCTACCTGCGTGATCTGGGGATCTCCCACCTCTATCTCTCCCCCTCCTTCCAGGCCCGCCCGGGCTCCACCCACGGCTATGACGTGGTCGACCCGGGTCGGCTCTCGGACGCGCTCGGCGGCGAGGCGGAGTTCCAGCGGCTGAGCAGCGAGGCCCGTAGCGCTGGGATGGGCGTTGTGCTCGACATCGTGCCCAACCACATGGCCGCGGATGAGGCCAACCGCTACTGGGCCGATCCCGAGCTTCCGGCGCCGGTACTTCGACATCGACGAGGCGACCAGCCACTACCGGCGCTTCTTCGACATCGACGATCTGGCGGCGATCCGCCAGGAGGATCCGGAGGTGTTCGAGACGACGCATGAGCTGGCGCTGAGGCTTCTCCGGGATGGGCTGATCGACGGGCTGCGCGTCGATCACCCGGATGGCCTGGCCGACCCGCCGGCCTATCTGGAGCGGCTGGCCGGGCGAGGGGCGCAGCGTGTCTGGGTGGAGAAGATCCTCGACCCCGGCGAGACGCTGCGGGACTGGCCGGTTTCCGGGACCGTCGGCTACGAGTTCCTCAACGACGTCTGCGCCCTGTTCGTCGATCCGGCCGGCGAGGCGCCGTTGACGGCGCTGTGGGAGGAGGTGTCTGGGGATGGTCGGCCGTTCGGTGAGGTCGCCTTCGAGGCCAAGCTCGAGCAGGCAACGGGCACTTTCTCCCGGGAGGTCGAGCGGCTGGCTGGGGAGCTCTCGGGGCCGAACGATGGCGAATCGCCATCCCCCGAGCGAGCCAATTCGCCATCGTTCACTGACGACCTCGCCCGCGCCCTCTCCTCCCTGCCGATTTACCGGACGTACATCGCCGGCGGCCGCGTCGACGACGCCGACCGCGAGGCGATCGCCCACCTGGAGCCGGAGTTCCAGCGGCTCCTCCTCGAAGGGCCCCCGGGCTTCGTCACGCGGTTTCAGCAGACGACGCCGGCGATCATGGCCAAGGGGGTCGAGGACACCGCCTTCTACCGCTACGGACGGCTGCTGGCGCTCAACGACGTCGGCGGTGACCCGTCGCGCTTCGGAATCGGCGTCGAGCAGTTTCACGCCGGCTGTGAGGAGCGGGCGCGCCGCTTCCCGCTCAACCTGCTCACCACGATGACCCACGACGCCAAGCGCTCGGCCGACGTCAGGGCCCGGATCGGCGCCCTGGCGGGCATGGCCGAGGAGTGGCGGGGGCAGGTCGAGCGGTGGTTCGCAGATCACCGACGGATTGCGTGTCGGTGGAGCCCCTGACGACAGCGAGCGCTACTTCATCTTCCAGACCCTGGTCGGAGCCTGGCCGATCGAGCGCCGAGCGGCTCGAGGGCTACATGGAGAAGGCGCTTCGTGAGGCCAAGCGCAACACGGGCTGGGTCGAGCCGAACCAGGAGTGGGAAGCGGCGGTCAAGCGCTTCTGCACCGCCCTCTACTCCGAGGCGGCCTTCCTGGAAGAGTTTCAGCCCTTCGTCGCCCGTGTGGCGGCGGCGGGCGAGCGATCGGCGCTCGGACAGTTGGTCCTCAAGCTGACCGCCCCCGGCGTACCCGACATCTACCAGGGCGATGAGCTGCCCTACCGGGCTCTCGTCGATCCTGACAACCGGCGTCCGGTCGACTGGGCCTGGCGTCAGGCCATGCTGCGGAGGCTGATGGGAGGGTCAGCGGTCGTGGAGGAGAACCGCAAGCTGTTCCTGATCCTGCGGCTCCTCGGTCTGCGTGCCCGGCAGCCGGAGACGTTTCTCCGCGGGGGCTACGAGCCGGTGGAGGCCGGACCGGAGGTGTGCGCCTTCTTGCGCGCCGACAACGTGCTCGTCGCCGTGGGCGTGCGTCCCGAGTCCGGCGATGCCCAGGTGGCGCTGCCGCGAGGTCGCTGGCGCGATGTCCTGCGCGGCGACGAGCGATCATTCGGATCCACCGAGTCGGGGCGCCGGGTGCTCGGCGAAGGCGGCATCGCGGTCTATGAGCGGCTCGCCGTGGGGTAGGTTCTCTCACGTGCCCGCTCTGCCTCGCCTCCGGCAAGCCGTTCTCGCCGCGCGTGACCTGGACGCCGTCGTCGCTCAGTTGCGCACGACGCTGAGCCTGGGCGAACCCTACGCGGACCCCGGGGTCGAGTACTTCGGGCTGCGCAACGCCGTGTTCGCGCTCGGGGACACGTTCCTCGAGGTCGTCTCGCCGATCCGGCCCGGCACCTCGGCGGGGCGCCTGATTGAGCGGCGGGGGGGAGATTCCGGCTACATGCTCATGTTCCAGGTCGAGGACCTGGCTGCCGCACGGGAGCGGGCCCGGCGGGAGGGAGTCCGAGAGGTGTTCGAGATCTCGCTGGACGACATCGACGAGGTCCATCTGCACCCGTCCGATGTTCGGGCGGCCATCGTCTCACTGAGCCAGCCCAAGCCGCCGGAATCATGGCGCTGGGGCGGGCCGGATTGGGAGAATCGGCGCGCGCCGACTGCGCGTCGCCGGGGCCACCATCACCGTGGCCCAGCCGGCCGGGGTCGCCGCTCTATGGCAGGGGATTCTCGGCGCCGAGTTCAGCGATCTCGGCATCAGGGTCAGCGCGGATGAGTTCGACCGAGGGCTCACCGAGGTGGTGCTGGCGCCCGACGATCCGAACGACTGGCCACGGGAGCAGGAGGCGATCGTCGTCGGAGGGGTACGGTTCGTGCTGGAGTTGGCCAGGGACGAGGTCCCGAGCCCCCGCGAGCCCAAGGACATCCTGGAGGTGTGATGAGCGAGATCGTGCTCTTCGAGGTGACGGACGACGTCGCCGTGCTGACATTCAACCGGCCTGACCGGCTGAACGCCTGGATTCCCGAGATGCAGACGCGCTACTTCGATCTGCTCGAGGAATGCGCCGCTCGTCCTGACGTCAGAGCGATCGTGGTCACCGGTGCCGGCCGCGGCTTCTGCGCCGGGGCCGACATGCAGGCGCTTGAGCAGCTGAGCAGTGGCGACGGCGATGGCAACGGCAGCGCCGCGCCGGGGAACAGCCACGAGTCACGCCCCGTCACCTTCCCGCTGAGCATCCCCAAGCCGATCATCGCCGCCGTGAATGGAGCCTGCGCCGGCCTCGGGTTCGTCTATGCGGTCATGTGTGATCTGCGCTTTGCGGCCACCGAGGCCAAGTTCACCACGGCGTTCGCACGCCGCGGCCTGGTGGCCGAGCACGGAGTCAGCTGGATGCTGCCGCGGCTGATCGGACCCTCCCGGGCCCTCGATCTGCTCCTCTCCGGCCGGGTCATCCTGGGCAGCGAAGCCGCCGAGCTGGGGCTGGTCAACCAGGCCGTCGCGGGCGAACGTCTCCTCGAGGAGGCGCTGGCCTACGCCGCCATGCTGGCCTCCGAGGCCTCGCCAGCCAGCATGGCGCGGATGAAGCACCAGGTGTACGCCGATCTCGAGCGGCCGCTGGCCGAGAGCCTTGAGAACGCCAACCAGCTAATGGCCGAGTCCTTCACCGGCCCCGACTTCGGGGAGGGCGTGCGGAGCTTCGTCGAGCGCCGGCCGCCGAAGTTCGAGCCCGTGTCGGGCGCGCCGGCCGGCCTCGCCTCCTAGCCCCGCCGCGCGCCCCTCAGCTAGCGTCTCCGGCGCCGTGCGCGTCCTGCTCATCTCCTGGGAGTACCCGCCCGTGATCGAGGGCGGCCTGGGGCGCCACGTACGCAAGCTCTCCGAGGCACCTCGTGCACGAGGGCCTCGAGGTGCACGTGCTGACGCGGGGCGGCGGCCATCTCCCGAGCCAGGAGGAGCGCCACGGGGTGATCGTTCACCGGGTCACCGAACCGCCGTTCCCGAAGGACATGGGCGCCTTCGTGCGCTGGGTCGAAGCGATGAACGCCGACATGTACGCGCGGGGGTCGGAGCTCGTGCGCCGCTACGAGTTCACCCTCGTGCACTCGCACGACTGGCTGGTCGCAGGCGCGGCTCAGTGGCTGGCCCGCGCCGCCTCGCTGCCCTGGGTGACCACGGTCCACGCGACCGAGTTCGGGCGCCACCAGGGATGGGTGCACGCCTACCCCCAGTCTCACATCCACGGCGTTGAGCGCGCCATGGTCCGGCGGGCCGACCACGTGATCGCCTGTTCGCAGTTCATGCAGAGCCACATCGCCAGCGTGTTCGGCGTACCGGAGCCGGGGATCACTGTGATTCCGAACGGGATCGACCCGCGTGACCTTGAGCCCACGGTCGAGGACCTTCAGGCCCTGCGCGCTCAGTACGCGCGCCCGGACCAACGGCTGGTTTTGCTGGTCGGACGGCTCGTCTACGAAAAGGGCTTTCACCTCGCCCTCGATGCTCTGGCCCAGGTGGTCAGGCAGCGCGGCAACGCTGCGCTTCCTGGTCGCCGGGACCGGGACCGCGGAGGCCGAGCTCAAGCGCCAAGCCCGCCAGCTCGGCCTCACCCGCCACGGCGCCTTCCTCGGCTGGGTTGGCGACGACATGCTCCATTCGCTCTATCGGGTCGCCGACGTCGTGATCGTGCCCTCGATCTACGAGCCCTTCGGCCTCGTGGCCCTGGAGGCGATGGCCTCGGGCTGCCTGTGCGTGGTGGCGGACACCGGCGGTCTCAGGGAGGTCGTGCCCGACGACGGCACGGTGGGCCTGCGCTTCCCCTCCCGGGATTCGGAGGCCCTCGGCCGGGTGCTTGCGGAGGTGCTGGTCCAGGACGAGGCCCGGGACAAGATGGTCGCGGAGGCCCGCGCCCACGTCCTCCAGTTCGACTGGGCCGAGGTCGGCCGACGTACGGCACGGCTGTTTGCAGGCATTGCCGGCAACGCAACTCTGGGTAGAGCGGGTAGTTCCAGTACACAGCGGGACCGTCTGCCCCAGTAGTTCTAACACGAAGGAGGGCTCTATGGCCAGAACTCTGGTCGAGCACGCTCGTCGACATGTCATCGCATACCTGGCCCTGGTCTGCGCACTGCTTTCCATGGGCGGGGCGGCATACGCGAGCTTCAAGATCCCCAACGGATCTGTGGGCGAGCGACAGCTCAAGAACCACGTCATCGACCCCGTCAAGTGGGACACCACCTACGTCACCGGGTTCGTGCGCCGCTGGGCCACGATCAGCCCATCGGGCGCGATCCTGTCCACGGCTCCGAGCGGCCAGTCCGAGCGGCTGAGCACGGGCCAGTACGTCGTCACCTGGGGTGACGCGTTCGGCGGCTGGTGCGCGCCACTCGCCACGGTCATCGGTGGCTCGGCGACCCGTCCAGCGACGGGCACGACCGGCCCCACCGGCGCGACGGGGGCGACGGGTACCACCGGTACCTCAACCCCGACCGGCGTGGCCCCGGCCTACGCGGAGGCACGGGTCATTCAGCGCAGCGGCGAGTCCACGCTCGTCGCCGTGCAGACGTTCAGCCACGGCCGGCCGGCGGATGAGCCGGTATCGGTGGGCGTCGTGTGTGGCCCCGGCGCCGGCGGTGGCCAGCAGTTCCCGACGGCACTGCCGTAGGCAGATCCAGATGCTGCGTTGAAGAGCCCGGCCCCCGGCCGGGCTCTTCTGCGTTTTCAGCTCGTCTTCACCTGCTCGGGCTGCTCAGCGATCATCGGCCCATCTCCTGACGGGTCGATGATCCCTTCCTCGAGCCACGTGTAGCGGCCCTCGAGCAGCCGCTCGGCGGCGGCGTGGTTGGCGTCGTCCTCGTTCGACCACAGCGCGGTGAACAACTGGTCGATGCGCAGGCGAGCCTGGCGGCAGAAGAGATCGGCCAGCTCGATCGCCTGCTCTCGCCGCTCGGGATGCTCACGCCCGATCGTCTGGGCGTATGCGCAGGCCGACGAGATGGCGAACAGCTCGGCGCCGATGTCGACCGTGCGCCCCAGGAAGGCCTGCCGCTTCTCGAGGCCGGCCTGCCAGCGGGTCATCCCGTAGAAGATCGACCGCGCCAGCTTCCGGGAATGGCGCTCGGCCTGACGAAGGTGCTCGGCCAGCGGGCCAAATTCCTTGTAGGCGCCTGGGCGCTGTCCCTGGCCAACCGCGAGCTGGGGTAGCCAGCGGGCATAGAACTTGCCCGCAGCCACCGCGCTCTTGGCCTTGTCGGCGAGCTCGGTCTCCGGATCCAGGATGTCCCCGGCGACCTGGAGATGGGTGTCGACGGCCTCCCGAGCAATCAGCAGATGCATGATCTCCGTGGCGCCCTCGAAGATCCGGTTGATCCGCATGTCGCGCATCGCCTGCTCGACCGGCACCGGCTTCTCGCCCCGGGCCTTCAGTGATTCGGCCGTTTCGTAGCCGCGGCCACCCCGAATCTGCATCAGCTCATCGACGACCTTCCAGCCCATCTCGGATCCGTAGAGCTTGGCGATCGCGGCCTCGATCCGGATGTCGTTCTGCTTGTCGTCGGCCAGGCGGGCCGAGACGTCGAGCATCGCTTCAAGCCCGAACGCGGTGGCGGCGATGAAGGCGAGCTTCTGGGAGATCGCGTCGTGCTTGCCGATCGGCGCGCCCCACTGCACGCGCTCATTCGACCACTCCCGGGCCACCTTGGTCGCCCACTTGGCCACGCCGACGCAGATCGCCGGCAGCGCCAGGCGCCCGGTGTTCAGCGTCGTCAGGGCGATCTTCAAGCCCTCTCCCTCACGCCCGATCAGGTTCTCGGCCGGGACGAAGACGTTGTCGAGCAGGGTGACCGAGTTCTCGATCCCGCGCAGGCCCATGAACTGGTTGCGCCGCTCGACCGACACCCCCTCGCTGTCGTAGGGGAGGATGAAGGCCGAGATCCCGCCCTTCTGGCCATCGCGCTTCGGCACCTTGGCCATCACGACGACAACGTCGGCGATGGCGCCGTTGGTCGCCCACAGCTTGCGGCCGTTGAGGGTGTAGCCGGAGCCGTCCTCGGTCGGGGTGGCGGTGGAGGCGAGCCGCGCCGGGTCTGAGCCGACATCAGGCTCGGTGAGCAGGAACGCGGAGATGTGAGTGGTGGCGACCAGAGGAAGCCACTTACGCTTCTGCTCCTCGGAGCCGAACAGGCGCAACGGCTCGGAGAGGCCGATCGACTGGTGGGCCGAAAGCAGCGTCGAGAGCGAGGAATGCACCGAGCCGGCCAGCGCCAGGGCGTGGTTGTAGTAGACCTGGGAGAGCCCCAGGCCGCCGTACTCGCTGGGGATCTTCATCCCCAGCGCGCCCAGGCGCTTGAGTCCCTCGATCACGGGCTCGGGGATCCGGGCCTCACGCTCGATCCCGAGCGGATCGACCTCACGCTCCAGGAAGACCCGCAGCTCGGCCAGGAAGCGCTCACCCTTCTCGACGGCCTCGGGGTCGAGCTGGGGCTGAGGATGAATCAGGTCAAGCCTGAGGTGGCCGAGGAAGAGCTCCTTGCCGAAGCTCGGGAGGTCCCAGTCCTTCTCACGCGCCTCCTCGGCAACCTGGCGCGACTCTCTTTCGGAAACGGTGGTAGCCATGACCAGGACGATAGAGCGAGGAGCCGGCGGCCGCGCTGATCCGCTCCCGTTCGGCGTCCCTGCTGCCAGAACGGCAGCTGCCCGCACGCCTCGCCCGGCCCGCCGATTGCAATGCACCGCACACGGGTAAATCTCGCGCTGAGGCGATACTCGGAGAGGGAGGATCGGGATGGCAATTGCACGACTGATACGCACCGTGGCCGGAATCGTGGCCGCCATCATCGTGGCGGCGATCGTGCTGCGGCTGCTGTCGGCAAATCCTCACAACACGGTGGTCAGCGACATCCACGACGCGGCAGCATGGCTCGTCGGCCCCTTCAAGTCGATCTTCTCGATCGGCAGCGCGAAGGCGTCGATGGCGGTCAACTGGGGAATCGCCGCGGTCGTCTATCTGGTCGTCGCCCACCTGCTGGCGGGGCTTATCATGCGGGCCCCGCGTAGGCGGGGCTTCGGACGCGTTCGCCCAGTCGCCTAGCGACGGCGCCGGCGATCACAGAGCGCAACCACTCAAAGGAGACACATGAGCGATAAGCACACCGACGAGGCCAAGGGCCGGGTCAAGGAAGCGGCAGGCTCGCTGACCGGCGACTCGGACCTGAAGAACGAAGGCAAGGTCGATCAGGCGAAGTCCTCGGTCAAGGACAGGGTCGACAAGGTTGCTGACAAGGTCACCGGAGACGACTGACCCGGTCAGCGAGGGGGCCCGCGCGTTGAAGCGAGTCCGCCCGCTGCCGCTCCTGGCTGCCTCCGGAGCGGCGGTGGCATTCGCCGCGTGCGGCGGGGGTTCCTCGACGACCGCAACGGCCCCCAGCCTGCCCAACATCGCCCAGATCGAGTCGGCGATTGCCGGCACGATCAAGGCCGACGATCACGTCACCGCCCAGGTCCTCTGCCCGAGCTCGGTGCCGGAGGTCGTCGGCGAGACCTTCTCCTGCATCGGCATCGCCCGCCAGCCCCGGGTCGAGACGTTCATGTTCCTCGTCACCGCGCACGGCGGGACGTACGTCACCTACGCGCGAACGGCGTAAGCCCCTCGCGGCCGCCGGATTAAAGACCGAGGGCCCGGCTGCTCTAGCCGGGCCCCCGTGAAACTGCACTCGCCTGTGGGGCGAATTACATCATCCCGCTCATGTCGGGCATACCGCCGCCCGACATTCCGCCGCCGTCCTTCTCAGGCACCTCGGCGACGATCGCCTCGGTGGTGAGGATGTTCTTGGCGATCGAGGCCGCGTTCTGCAGGGCAGAGCGCGTGACCATCGCGGGGTCGATGACACCGTCGGCGACGAGGTCGACGATCTGGCCCGTGGCCGCGTTCAGGCCATGGCCCTTGTCGGCGTTACGGACGTCGTTGACCACGACCGAGCCTTCGAGGCCGGCGTTCTCGGCGATCTGGCGCAGAGGCTCCTCGAGCGCGCGGTGCACGATCTTCGCGCCCGTCCGCTCATCGGAATCCTCGATGGCATCGATGTTGAGCGCCTGCTGGGCGACCAGCAGAGCGACACCGCCGCCGGGCACGATGCCCTCCTCGAGGGCGGCCCGGGTGGCCTGCAGCGCGTCCTCGACGCGATGCTTCTTCTCCTTCATCTCGGTCTCGGTAGCCGCGCCGACCTTGACCACCGCGACGCCCCCCGACAGCTTGGCGAGACGCTCCTGGAGCTTCTCGCGATCGAAGTCGGAGTCGGTGTTGTCGATCTCGGTCTTGATCTGGTTGATGCGGCCCTTGATCGCCTCGCTCTCACCAGCACCATCGACGATGGTGGTGGTGTCCTTGGCCACGACCACGCGCCGGGCGCGGCCGAGCTGCGAGAGCTGGGTGTTCTCGAGCTTGAGACCCATCTCCTCGGTGATCACCTCGCCGCCGGTGAGGATCGCAATGTCCTCCAGCATGCGCTTACGGCGATCGCCGAAGCCAGGGGCCTTGACCGCAACACCGGTGAAGGTGCCGCGGAGCTTGTTCACGACGAGCGTCGCGAGCGACTCGCCCTCGACGTCCTCGGCGATGATGAGCAGCGGGCGACCTGACTGGATCACCTGCTCGAGAACCGGCAGCAGGTCACGGACCGAGCCGATCTTCTGGTTGGCGATCAGGACGTAGGGGTCCTCGAGGGTCGCCTCCATCCGGTCCTGGTCAGTGACCATGTACGGGGAGATGTAGCCCTTGTCGAACTGCATGCCCTCGGTGAATTCGAGGTCCATGCCGAACGTCTGGCCCTCCTCGACGTTGACCACGCCGTCCTTGCCGACCTTGTCGATGGCGTCGGCGATGACATCGCCGATCTCATCATCGCCGGCCGAGATCGTCGCCACGCGGGCGATTTGATCCTTGCCGGAGATCTCGACCGACTGGGTCTCGATGTTCTTCACGACTTCGTCGACGGCGCGCTCGATCCCGCGCTTGAGCGCGAGCGGGTTGGCGCCGGCGGCGACGTTCTTGAGGCCCTGGCGAACGATCGCCTGAGCCAGAACCGTCGCGGTGGTGGTGCCGTCACCGGCCACGTCGTTGGTCGCCGTAGCGACCTCGCGCACGAGCTGTGCACCCTGATTCTGGAAGACGTCCTCGACCTCGATCTCCCGCGCGATCGTCACACCGTCGTTGGTGATCGTCGGCGCGCCGAACTTCTTGTCGAGAACCACGTACCGGCCTCGGGGGCCGAGCGTGACCTTCACGGCGTTGGCTACCGCATCGACGCCCTGCTCGAGCGCCTTACGGGCTTCCGCCTCGTACTTGAGTTCCTTGTGTGCCATATCTGTTCTGGTTTCTCCTAGGACTGGACCTTGGCCAGCACGTCGGACTCGCGGAGGACGAGGAGTTCCTCGCCGTCAACCTTGATCTCCGTGCCGCCGTACTTGCTGTAGAGGACCTCGTCGCCTTCTGAGACGTCGAGCGGCGTGCGCTTGCCCGTGTCCTCGTTGACCTTGCCGTCACCGACGGCCAGGACCTTGCCCTTCTGTGGCTTCTCCTTGGCGGTATCGGGCAGGACGATCCCACTCGCAGTGGTCTCCTCCTCCTCGATTGCCCGCACGATCAGCCGATCGCCGAGGGGCTTTAGCTTCATCTAGACAACCTCCGGTAAAAGCGGATGCTGGGTGGTTTCTTGGTGCTCACAGCGGACGCTGGAGCCCCTTGGCACTCTGAATGCCCGAGTGCCAAGAACTGAATATAGCGCGCCCCACCGGGTTTTCAACGGGCCCTTGGCACTCTCGGTGCCAGAGTGCCAAGCCCGGCTTTCAGTTCTGGGCGCCGCCCAGGCCGTGCATGCGGTCCCGGATCTCCGGGGGGTTCTCGATGATCTGGGAGAAGCGGACGACGGTCACGGTGTCCTCAACGTCCACCGTGCGGCCGTAGATCTGCTCCAGGAAGTGGACCATCTCGTCGATCCGGCGGAATTCAGGGTTGTCGTGCTCGATGTCCCGGGGCGAGAGCTCGCGCACCCGCTTGACCTCCACCTGGTCGATGACAGCGTTGAAGATCTTCTCCCGGGGCGAGTGCTGATACCCGATGGTCACGAGCACGCAGTCGTTCTTGCGGTATTTGTGGGACTTGTCGCCCAGCCTGATGGTGGCCGTCTTGCGGCCGCGGCGAAGCTGGTCGGCGAACACCGACGAGTAGAAGTTGAGGACGCGCACGAGGCGCCAGCCTACCGATCGGAAGCACGACGCGACAGCGCCCGCGCGACCATCTCCCGCTCGCCGGAATAGCTCAGCGCGTGCAGCGCCTCCTCGATCGGCATCCACTGCACCTCTTCGATCTCGTGATCGTGAGACAGTTCGCCCGAGCGGTACTCCAGCAGGTAGAAGACGACGCGCTTATCGATCGCCTCGCCCCGGCGCTCGTAGCGGTAGCGGACCTCACCCAGCTTGGCCACCGGTTCCGCGACCACCCCGGTCTCCTCACGGACCTCACGCACCGCCGCCTCAACCTCCGTCTCGTCTCCGTCCGGGTGACCCTTGGGCAGACCGAGCACCTTGCCGCCGTGGTTGCCCCGCCCCCTGGGCACGATCACCGCAACCTCATCACCCCGGACCACGACGCCGCCCGCCGAGAAGTCCTTGCGGTTGGCGCGGCGTGAGGTCTCCTCGCCGGAGTTGGGCTTGTGTTCAGTAGACATAGCGCTCCAGAGCCGCGGGATCATGAACGGTCAGTCGACCGCGACCCTGGGTGATTATCCCAGCGCGCTCGAGAACGGCGAGGAACCGGCTCGCCGACTCACGTGAGGAGCCGGCCAGCCGCGCGACCTGCGCCTGGGTCGAGGTGATGAGCACGTCGTGCTCGCCGGCGCCTTCAGACCGCGCCGCCTGCGCGAGCTGTGAGAGCACCCTGGCGACACGGCTCTGCACGGTTTGGAACGAGAGCCCGGCCACTCGCTCATTCGTCTCCCGCAGCTTGCGTCCCAGCGCCACGATCAGCTTGAGCGCGATGGCGGGGTGCTCGCCCAGCAGCCGTTGCATGTCGGGACCGAGGATGGCGATCGTCTCCAACTCGTCGACCGCCTGAATCGTGGCCGAGCGCCGCTGGTTGTCGAGCACCGCCAGCTCGCCAAAGATGTCCCCAGGCCCGAAGCGGGCGAGGGTGATCACCCGGCCGTCGGGGTGCTCACGCAGCGCGGTCGCGTGACCTGAGCGGATGACGTAGACGGTGCTGCCCGCCTCGCCTTCGCGGAACACGGTCTGGTGAGCCTCGAACGCGTCGGCGCTCGCCACCGTGGCCACCGCGCGCAGCTCGTCCTCGGTCAGCCCCGAGAAGAGTGGAACCTGGCGCAGCAACTCCGGCGTGATTTCCCGCGTGGCCGCCATGCCGGGCAGGTGTAGCACGCCCGCGGGGGAAGCGTGCGCGGGGCAATCGTGCGCGGGTCAGACAAGATCGAGCGAGTGTTCGCGACGGCGGCGGCGCGTCACAGAGGTGACCCACCAGGCCAAGGCGGACAACAGAGCAAGGGGCACCAGTGCCGCCGCGCCGATAAGCGCTATGCCGGCGGCCACCGTCAGTACGCGGCCGGCGTCATGGACCGCCTTGCCGAGCCCGAAGCCGCTGCTCTGGGCCGGGAGCGGGACTGCGATGCCTCCGTTGATGGTAAGAGCGACCTGGCTGTAGTTGACCTGCCGGTTGAGGCTTCGTAGCGTGGCCTCGTCGCTGGAGATCGATGCCTCGGCATCGTGGATACGCGCGGTGAGGCTGGCGATCTGTGCCTGGGTGACCGCGCCGGCGAGCCGCTGCAGCAGCGATGTGCGCAGAGCCCGTGCATCCTGCAGCGCCCGGACGTCAGCCTCGTACTGATCGTTGACGTCCTGAGTCGTGTCGGTGCGAGACGTCACGTGGGCGTAGCGCAGGGTGGAGAGCGCGGCCATCGCCTGGGGCAGCGTTGAGCTCGGGATGCGGAGCTGGAAATCCGCCGATCCCCCCGTGCCGTTGGTCGCGGTCACGTTCGAGCTGTTGACGATGCCCCGGAACTGCCCGACGACGTCGAACACCTCCTGGGCCACCGCGTCGATGTGGCCGGGCGCGGTGCCGAGCGAGATCTGTGCTCCCTGGATGACCTTGCGACCGTTGGCAGGGGCCTGCAGCGGGACTCCGCTGGCGGAGGACGAGGAGGGGTTCGCAACGCCCGGAGCGGAGGCGGCGCTACTCCCCGCCGTAGTGGCGGTGCTCCCCGCGGCGGAAGGGGTGCCGTGAGCGGGCGCCAGGAGTGCGCGCGGAACGCTGGCGCTAGAACTCGAGGCGCCGCCCGCCACCGGCTGGCCTGAACCCTGGGCGGCCACGACCACGACCGCTGCGATCAGCGCGGCAGCGACGCCCACCGCAGGTGTCCAGAGCCACCAGCGGCGCCGGAGCACGCGGGCGACGCGCGGACTTGCCGGCGCCGACTCGCTGGGGGCGGGCAGGAACCGCCGCTCCAGTGCCCGGTCGAGAGCGTCGGCGAAGTTCGCGTCGACGCTCGGCCGCTCGTCGGCCAGCAGCAGCGCAAGTTCAGCCACTTCGGCATGAATCGGATCCACCGGCTCACCCGCCAGGGTCGCGTCGACAGCCTCCAGACAGGCCAGGCGCCGCACGTCGTCGGGACCATTCTCAAGCTGTGGCATCACAGGCCCTCCTCAGCTTCTCGAGGGTGCGGTAGAGGAGCGTCCCGGCGTTCGATTCGCTGACACCGAGCAGCCTCGCGATCTCAACATTGGAGAGCCCGGCATGGAACTTCAGGGCGACGATCTCCCGCTCCCGGGCCGAGAGGCGGCCGAGCGCGGTGCGAACGGCCGTGCGCCGAAGCGCCACCTCAGGACCGTCGCCGACCGGCTCGGCCTGGTCCGGCTGGGCTGGCTCTCCAGCCAGCTGCGCCAGGCGGCGGCGACGGCGCAGCTCATCCAGCGCCGCGTTACGCGCAATCCCGAAGAGCCATGCTCGCTCCTCACCCCGGCGCCGGTCAAAGGTTCGCCGCCGGCGATACGCACGCTCGAAGGACAGCGCCGTCACGTCCTCGGCGGCGGCTCGGTCTCGCAGCAGCGTCGCCACGTACGCGTAGACATCGTCGCGGCTGGAGCGGTAGAGCGCCTCGAATCGGTCCCACGAAGCCTGGGGATCCTGACGGGCCGAGAGTGCTTCGATCACGCTGGTACTACGTGTCGGGCGGTGAACCATCACGCAGGCCCGGGAAATTCCTCACGCCAGCGCGGTGAAGAGCCGCGGATCGTTCGTGATCACACCTGTCACCCCGAGCTGCTCAAGCGCGCGGAGCCGGGGCAGCTCATCGACCGTCCACACGTAGAGCTCCCCGCCCGCCGCGGCCACTCGTCGCACGAGCCGCGGCGTGACCAGGCGCCAGTGGACCATGAGCGCGTCGCAACGCTGACCGCGAAGCGCGGCTGCGGCGCGGCTCGGGAGCAGTGAGCGCAGGACGAACAGTCCCAGCAGGGCGGGGAGGAAAGCGACGCGCGAGCGGAAGGGGTCGCGCCGGAGCTTCGGCACCGACCAGCCGAGCCGCACCTCGGGCGCCGCCTGACGGATCAACCTCAGGCTGGAGCGGTACTGGCTCGAGATCATCGTCCGCTCGAGCAGCCGGAAAGACCGGAGCGCCTCGATCACTCGCAGCTCATATCCCGGCAGCTTGAGGTCGACGTCCAGCTCAACGCCGGCAAAGCGCTCGGTAGCGAGATGGGCCAGCCCCTCCTCAAGCGTGTGGGCGGCGCGGCCCGCCGCATCCCCGTAGTCGTGAGCCAGGAGAAGGCGCTCGCCGTCCCGCAGGACGTCGAACTCGATCATGTCGACGCCCGCGGCGAGCGCGGCGTCGAAGCTGGGGAGGGTATTCCCGGGCGCGATCAGATCCGCGCCCTTGTGCCCGACCCGGCGAAGCTGGTGCGCGGCCATCGAGGACAGCCTAGAGAGGAGCTCGGAGCGCGCTGTGACGGAGATGGGTCCGCCGCCGCCTCACCGCTGGCACCCGGGACACCAGTACGTGGTCCGGTTGGCGTCGCCCTGGCCGCGCGCCCGGACGCGGGTTCCGCAGCGCGGGCAAGGTTGACCGGTACGCCTGTAGACGCGCGGGGCGATCGTCCGCGGCCCCTCCTCGGCCGACTTCTGCATCCGAGGCTGCAGGCGGTCGATGACGGCCAGGGCCTCTTCGTCGCTCACGGCCGTGACCGGGCGCCAGGGATCCACCTGGGCCTCCCAGCATCCCTCGGCCTTCCAGATGTTGCCGATTCCAGCCACGTTTCGCTGGTCGAGCAGAGCGTCGCCCAGGAGGCGCGTCGGGTCGTCGGAGCGCAGACGGGCCAGGAACCGAGCCCGGTCAAACTCCTCGGCCAGCACGTCAGGGCCGAGGGCCGACAGGCGTTGATCAAAGCGGGCGCGGCCCTCGGTGATGAGCTCCAACAGGGGCCCGTCGCGCTCCACGACCCAGCGCTCTCCCACCCGCACGACGATCCAGGCCCGGCGCCAGGATTGCGGCCTGCGGGCCACGAACCATGAGCCGACCATCCCCAGGTGTGAGTGGAGTACGAGGCCGCCCTCGAAACGGATGAACAGGTGCTTGCCGTGGGTCTCGATGCTCCGCACCACCTGCCCGGCCAGGCGCTCCGGCCAGCGGTCCATGGCGTGCCGGGGCTGTGGGGTGAGGATCTCATCCGGGATCCGGCCCTCGAGCACTGGGCGAATCCGCTTGGCCGCCCAGGCGATGGTGTCGCCCTCAGGCACTCCGGATCATCCCGTGTCGCCGTCAGGCACTCAGCGTCATCCGGCGGGGCCCCTCCTGGAAGCCCAGACCGATGAGCAGGCGCGTCAGCGGTGTGCCGAGAGCCGGCTCGCCGTCGACCTTCTCGAGGGCCAGCCGTTTGATCTGCCCGGACTTGACGCGCTCGACGAGCGCGGCCAGGGCGGGCTCGAGCCGCGGATCGTCTGCCGGGACGAGCGTCTGCAGCCCCTTCCCGCCCCGCTCCAGGTACAGGATCGGATCCCCCTGACTCAGCACGACGTAGGCGCCGCCTGCGCGCGCGGGCCGGCGGCTCTCGTGGCCGGCCGGCTTCGGCCACGGCAGCGCGGCCCCGAAGGGCTGCGCCGGGTCCACTGCCGAGAGGACGGTCGGCCGCGCCTCACCCGAGGGCTGCGAACGCAGGCGCTCGACGGCTCCCGGGAGGGCGAACTGAGCACCCCCCAACCCTTCGACGAAGTACCCGCGACGAGCGATCCCGAGCGTCTCGAGCTGGGTGAGCTCGGGATAGAGCGCGGAAAATCCTCCCGGCACACCCTCGGCGAGAGCCTGCTCCCGGGTCAGCACCCCGTAGCGCTCGAGCAGCAGCTCGGCCCAGGCCCGCCGCCGGGCGACGGGGTCGCTGTCCTCGCCCAGCCGGGGCACGGTCAGTGACCACCGGCCCTGGATCTGAGCGGCGGCGCCCCGTCGCTGGCGCACCGAGAAGCGACTGCCTCGGCGCACCAGGTCGCGCTGGGCGCGAGCCAAGGTCAGCCTTGGGGCACGCAGGGGGGCGAACGCGTCGTTGGTCACCTCGCCTGCCCAGGCCAGATCCCAGAGGGCCTCCTGGAGCTCCTCGGGCATCAGGTCGACGTCGACGAGCAGGTCGGTGAAGAAGCAGGCGCCCCGGGCCAGCCGGCCGCGCACGGCACTGTGGGCCTCGGAGTCAGGCGTGGCCACCTTCACCGGTGGCGGCCCGAGCAGCGGAAGATCCTCCCGGAAGTAGAGCGCGACGCGGCCTGAGTGGCGCCCCATCGCCCCCGCCCCGATCCACACCACCTCGCCGCCGGAGCAGAGCTGATCCATCCACGTGGGCGAGTAGGCGCCGACACGGCTGGGCAGCACGTCCCGCTCCCAGACCTCGGCCGGAAGGGCAACCCCCTGCAGGGAGACCAGCGCCTCACGGAGCCGGTCGATCCCGGCCCCGAAGGCCGGATGATGATCGACGTTCTGCCAGCTGGGAAGGAACCGAGCCAGCGACTGATGGTCGACCGGCTCGACCTCCTTGCGCAGGACGGCCAGCGAGGCGCGGCGAATGCGCCGCAGGACCTCGGGATCGCACCACTCACGGCCGCTGCCCCCGGGGCGGAGCTCCCCTCGCACCACCACGCCACCCCGTTCGAGCTCGGACAGCGCAGGGCCGAAGTCGATCCCATGGCGGGCCCGCAGATCGGCAGTCATAAAGGGGCCGTGGGTGGCGGCGTAGCGACGGGCCACACGCAGGAGGGCATCGGGAACGTCCTCCAGGAAGGCCGCCGGAAGGCCGCCGGGCGGCGCTACCCCCAGCGCGTCGCGGTACAGGCCGGCATCGGCGGCATCGATCCAGCGCTGCTCGCCGGCCAGCCGCACGTTGACCGCCCGGCGCTCTGCTTCGAGATCAGAGAGCATGCGCGCAGCGTCAAGGCCCGGCAGGACGCGGGCGCCCGCCTCAGCGTCGGTCAGATCTCCCACCTGGCGCAAGATGTCGTGGAGCTGATCCTTCCCAGTCGCCTGGCGTAGCTCGGAGAGGAACTGGAGATCGTCCTCGACCTGGGCCAGGGCGGCGGGGTCGATCAGATCACGCAGCTCCTCCTGCCCGAGCAGCTCGCGGAGGAGGTCGCGGTCCAGCGAGAGCGCTGCGGCCCGGCGCTCGGCGTTCGGCGTATCGCCCTCGTACATGTAGGCCGCGACGTAGTCGAAGAGCAGCGAGGACGCGAGCGGCGAGGCGGTCTCCGTTTCCACCTCCACGAGCGTGATCTCCCGGCGATGGAGCTTGGCCAGGAGGTCGACGAGCCCGGGGAGATCGAGGACGTCGCGCAGGCACTCGCGGTAGGTCTCGAGAATGATCGGAAAGTCGTCGTACTTCTTGGCCACCTCGAGCAGCGACTGTGCCTTGAGCCGCTGCTGCCAGAGCGGGGTGCGCTTGCCTGGGCGCGCCCGGGGGATCATCAGGGCGCGGGCGGCGTTCTCCCGGAAGCGGGCTCCGAACAACGCCGAGCCGGCGAGCTCGGCGACCACGCGGTCCTCGACCTCGTCGGGCTCGATGAGCACGAGGTCGACGTCGGGCGGCTCCTCGGCGTCGGGGAGGTGGACGATGATCCCGTCATCGGACCAGATGGCATCTGATTCGAGTCCCAGCTCGTCACGGATGCGGGCGCTCAGGGCGAGGGCCCAGGCAGCATGGACGCGCCCGCCGAAAGGCGAGAGGACGCAGAGCCGCCAGTCGCCGATCTCGTCCCGGAAACGCTCGATCACGATCGCCCGGTCGGACGGGACCACCCGGGTCGCCGCCTGCTGCTCACGTAGAAACTCGACCAGGTTCTTGGCCGCTCGCCGGTCGAGGTCGTAGTCGCGCTCGAGGACCTCAGGCTCCTGGTCGACGGCCCAGCGGGAGAAGGCGCCGATCGCCTCGCCAAGCTCGCGGGGACGACCCACGCCGTCGCCCTTCCAGAACGGGACGGCACCCGGGAGGCCGGGCGCCGGGGTGACGACCACCCGGTCGCGGGTGATCTCTTCGATCCGCCAGGTGCTGGCGCCGAGGAGAAAGGTCTGGCCGGGCCGCGCCTCGTACACCATCTCCTCGTCGAGCTCGCCCACGCGACGGCCGTCGGGCAGCGTGACCGCGTAGAGCCCGCGATCGGGGATCGTCCCCGCGTTGGTGATGGCGAGCTGACGGGCGCCCGGGCGGGCCCGGATGGTCCCTTTGATGCGATCCCAGATGACCCGCGGCCGGAGCTCGGAGAACTCGCTCGACGGGTAGCGGCCGTCGAGCATGTCGAGAACGTTCTCGAACTGAGCGCGGGGCAGGCTGGCGTAGGAGTGGGTGCGCGTGATCAGCGCGAACAGGTCGTCGACCCCAACCGGCTCATCCTCGGAGGCGGCGGCGGCGATGGCCACGATCTGCTGGGCCAGCACGTCGAGGGCGTTACGGGGAATGACCGTCGTCTCGATCTCCCCGGCGCGCATGCGCCGCGCCACGACGGCGCACTCCAGCAAGTCGGCCCGGAACTTGGGAAAGATCCGGCCCCGGCTCACCGCATCCACCGAGTGCCCGGCCCGGCCGATGCGCTGCAACCCGCGGGCCACTGACTTCGGCGACTCGACCTGGATGACCAGATCGACCGCGCCCATGTCGATCCCGAGCTCGAGACTCGATGTGGCAACCAGGCAGGGAAGCTCGCCCGCCTTGAGCATCTCCTCCACGACGAGTCGTTCCTCCCGGGCCAGCGAGCCGTGATGAGCCCGCGCAATCTCCCTGGGCGGGGCGTCGGCCAGCCCCGGGGCCCCAGCCGCGGCGCGATCGGTGGCCAGCTCGTTCAGACGCAGGGCCAGGCGTTCGGCGCCCCGCCGGTTGTTGACGAAGACGATCGTCGAGCGGTGCTGCTCGATCAGGTCCAGGAGCTCCGGGTAGATGGCGGGCCAGATCGATCGCCGGGTGGCTTCACCCCCGCCGACGAGCGGGTCCAGGCTCGGCGCGGGGGTCGCATCCGGTTCGACCATCGACTCGACCGGAACGTGGATCTTCAAATCGAGCGGCTTGCGCACTCCCGTGTCAATGATCCGGCAGCTGCGCGAGGGACCCACGAGGAAACGGCCGATCTCCTCGAGCGGGCGCTGGGTGGCGGACAGGCCGATGCGCTGAACGTCCTGTCCCGCCGCCTGGGCCAGGCGCTCCAGAGTCAGGGCCAGGTGGGCCCCGCGCTTGGTGGCGGCGACAGCATGGATCTCGTCGACGATGCACCACCGGGTTCCCGGGAACAGTTCACGCGCGCGTGAGGTGAGCATCAGATAGAGCGACTCCGGCGTCGTGATGAGGATGTCCGGCGGCTCACGGAGCATCGCCTGGCGCTCCTTCTGCGGCGTGTCACCCGTTCGCACCGCCACCTTCAGCTCAGCGCCGATCCCGCGCAGAGGCACTCGCAGGTTGCGGTCGATGTCGTAGGAGAGCGCCTTCAGGGGCGAGACGTAGACGAGCCCGATCCCCCGCCGCTCCTCCGGGGTGGGCAAAGCCACGAGCTGGTCGATCGCCCACAGGAAGGCCGCCAGCGTCTTGCCTGAGCCGGTGGGGGCAGAGAGCAGCACATGCTCGCCGGAGGCGATGGCAGGCCAGGCCTGCTCCTGCGCGGCGGTGGGGGCGGCGAAGGCCCCAGCGAACCACTCACGGGTCCGCGGCGTGAACTCTTGCAAAGGCATCCATGGCCGAGCGTAGCGCTCGGATCTCCGGGATTCCGGACCTCGTCTAGGACGCTTCCAGCGACATGAAAGCCACCGCTTCTCCGAGCCCCGCGGACTGCCTGAGGGTGGCAATCCGCCGTCCCGGTTGCACCGCCGGCCTGGGCTCGCCGAGATGCTCGCCGAGGCGCTCCGCGAGGGCATCGAGGTCCGTCACGTTGACGACGAGGCCCCAGAAGCGGGCTGGTCCGTCGGGTTGGTCAAGCGCCTCCACGACCTCGAGGATCACCGGGCCGAGCCGACGGAACCCCTGCCTGGCACGGCCGTGGCCTTGGCGGATGCTGCGGAGCTCCAGGCCCGCCGCGGCCAGCGCCTGGGACGTCCGATCGAAGCGAGGAGTCATCACGACCACGTGGTCGACTCCGACGGCGCCGTTGGGATGCGTCGCCGGCGGCGGAGACTCCGAGTCGCCCGCCACCTCGGTGGGAAGGCCATCCACGGCCTCGACCGGGGCGATCCCGCGTAGGCGCCAGGCGACAAGGCCGCGCTTCGGGGCCTCGAGCTCGATTGACACGCCCCCTACCCAGATCACCGATCCGCTGAAGTCGAACCCAAGCGCCGCCCAGCGCTCAGCGGAGTCGCCGAGGCGCAGCGTCGCCAGCTCAGGCTGTCCCGGCTGCCCTATCACTCGTCGGCCAGCTTAAGGTTTCTCGGCTGACGCCAGTCGAGCTCGAACCAGACCATGAAGCCCGGTCCGCGGTCATCCTGCACGTGCTCAGTCCCCCAGCGACTGGCAAACCGGTCAACCAGGAAGAGCCCCCGGCCACGCTCGGGACCGGGCGTGGAGGGGACCGTGGGATCGAAGCCTGCGCCGGAGTCCTCCACCTCGACGCGGATTCCATCCGCGTAGGTGAAGATCCGCAGGTCGATCGTGGAGCCGGAGGTGGGGGCGGGGTGAACCACGGCGTTGGTGACGATCTCCGAGGTGAGCAACGCGACATCCCCCGCCTGGGTGTGATCCCGGCCCTCCATCAGTTCCCGGACCTCCGCGCGCGCTCGCGCCGGAGACTGGGGCTCGAGGGGAAGCGCCAGCTCGACCCGCTCGAGTAACGAAGTCGAATCGACCGCGGTGCGGCGCACTCCCGGCCGGAGCTGGAAATGCTCGATCACGCCCGCCGTGTGCAGGAGCTCCGTGACCTCGTTGGGCGGTGCGGAAATGGTCAGCGTCATTCCCTGATCCCGGGATTCACGCTCGATCATGATCACGGTTCGGATGCCGGCGGAATCGACGAAGCCGACCCCGCTGAGGTCGAGGGTGAGCCTCCCTGCGGTGGGCTCGAGCGAGCGAAACGCCTCCAGGAGCTCTTCGCAGGTCCCGCTGTCGAGCTCACCCCACACCTCGATCAACGGACCTCCGGCTCCGGAGGTGGTCAACTTCACCTCGAAGTCAGGCTGAAACGACTGGTGGATCATCGGGGGTCGGAACTGACCGGCTCGCTCACCCCGGGGGTGGGGCCATCGATCGCGTGCAGGAGCGACTCCACTGGCACACCCCGCATCGCGACCGCACCCGTATCGTCGGCTTGACCCTCGGTCTGGAACGCGTCCAGCTCCGTCCGCAGAACGGATAGGAGCTCGGCCGGGCGGACCCCGGCGCGGTCGGCCAGCAGCCGCCGCAACCGCACGACACCGAAGCGTTCGTGGTCCCCGCGCGTATCCGTCACGCCGTCGGTGTAGATGAGCAGCGTCTCGTCGCCCGCCACCCGAACCTCTCGGTCCTCCCAATGACTGTCGTCCCAGCCGCCGAGGATCGGGCCGGATCCGCCGATCTCCCGGATGCGCCCGTCGTCACGGACCAGGAGCGGCGGCGGGTGCCCGGCCGAGCTCATCAGGAAGCCACCGTTATGGAGGCGCACACACAGCGCGCTGCACAGGGAAAGCCCCGGCTGCTCGCGCAGGGCCTCGTCAAGCCGGGCCAGGATGGCACTCGGCATGTGCTCCTGCTTGGCCAGGAACCGCGCGCCGTGCCGGACCAGCGAGGTCATTGCCGCCGCCTCGACCCCCCGCCCGGTGACATCCCCAAGGAGCACGATCCAGCCCGATGGGGTGGGGAAGAAGTCATAGAAGTCACCCCCAACCTCGACCTCGTCGGAGTCGCTGGCGGCGCGGTACATGGTCGCCACCTCCCAGCCTGGGATGGCGGGCACGGCGTCGGGGAGAAGGCTCCGCTGAAGGGTCACTGCGATCTCCCGCCGGGCCGTGGCCAGCCGCGCGTTGTCGACCGCGATGGCGGCCCGGTCGGCAATCTGCTCGGCGAAGTCGCGGTCGCTCTCGTCAAAGCGACGTTGTGACTCTGCCGTGACCAGCGTCAGGACCCCGAGCGTCTTCCCGCGGGCCCGTAGCGGCACCAGCAGGGCGGAGCGAAAGCCGACCTCCCGCAACAGACGAAGGTGCTCGGCGTCGCGAGCCCCAGCCTCGATCATCTCGTCACTGATGTCGGAGAAGAGCTCGGACGCACCGGTACGGACGACCCGTCCGAATCCCTGGTCGGGATCCGGCTGGTCGGGCTCGTAGCGACGCAGCTCCTCGGCCAGCAGGAGCTTCTCTGGATCCGGATGCGCCGCCACGACCTGCTGGCGTGCCCCGGTCTCATCCACGAGGTCCATGGCGCACCAGTCGGCCAGCTCCGGGACGGCGAGCCAGGCCACATTGCGCAGCGTCTCCTGGTAGTCCAGAGAAGACATGAGCGTCTCGGTGGCGCGGGCCAGGAAGCGCTCGCGCAGCTCCGCCGTCTTCTCCGGGGTGACATCCTCGATGATCATCACCGAGGCGATTGGCTCATCGTTCTGATCACTGAGCAGGGTCGCCTTGAGCAGGTTCCATCTGACGACCCCTGTCGTGCGGTGGACGGTGCGCATGAGGAGCGGCCGCGCATCCTCGCCCGCCAGCTGGCGGACGGAGGGGATGTCCTCCATAGCCAGGTGGTTGCCCGCCTCATCCTGGACGATGTAGTCGGACATGATGAGCGCCGGACCCGCGCGGAGCAGCTCCTCCAGCGAGTCGAAATGCATGTGCTCCACCGCCCGGCGGTTGGCGTGGATGATTTCGTGCTGGGGGTTGCGGATGGTCACCGCCTCGCCCAGCGAGTCGAGGATCTCGGCCAGTCCCGCACCCTGCGCCCCCAGCCGCGCGATCAGATCGGCCAGCGAGCGGACCAGCGGCGCGCCTTCGCTGAGACTCACGCCCAGATCCCGTTGCTCAAGCTGCCGCCCTCCTCACGCGAATAGCCTACTTGCCGAGGCCACGGCCTTGGCCTGTCGAAACACCGCGTCGAGCATCGCTTCGGTGAGCCGACCAGTGAAGGTGTTCTGCTGGCTCGGGTGGTACGAGCCCAGGAGCGTGAGGCCATCCAGATCGATGCTGGCTTCGTGGCCAAAACGCGGTCGCGGCCGGGGCAGGGCGATGTCGAGCGCGGCGAGGGCACGCAACGCGGCGTCCCAGGCAAAGCCACCCAGGCAAACAATGACCTTGAGGTCAGGCAGGAGCCGGAGCTCCCGCTCAAGGTAGGGCCGGCACCTGTCTCGCTCGGAGGGCAACGGGCGGTTGGCGGGGGGAGCGCAGCGGACAGCCGCAGTGACGTAGCAGCCTCGCAGCTTCAGACCATCGCCGCGATCGATCGATTCCGGTTGATTGGCGAGACCGGCTCGCCACAGGGCCGCGAACAGCCAGTCGCCTGAGCGGTCGCCGGTGAAGATCCGGCCCGTCCGGTTGCCGCCATGCGCCGCCGGGGCGAGCCCCAGGACCATGATCGCCGCCTCTGGATCGCCGAAGCCCGGGAGCGGCCGCCCCCAGTACTCCTCGCCCGCGTAGGCGGCTCGCTTGACCCGTGCCACCTCCTCCCTCCAAGCGACGAGCCGCGGGCAGCGGTGACACTCGACGACCTCGCGGGTGACCTTGGCCAGGCTGTCGGCCACGCTAGCCCTTGAGGGCGCGACCGTACTGGCGCTCGTAGTACTCGCGGTAGGCGCCGGACCGGATGGGTTGCCACCACCAGGGGTTCTCCCGGTACCAGCTCACCGTCTCCGCCAGGCCGGCCTCGAAGTGGACCTGCGGCTCCCAGCCGAGGGCGCGGAGCTTCTCCGAGGCGAGCGAGTAGCGGCGGTCGTGTCCCGGGCGGTCGGTGACGAATTCGATCAGCGATCCGTCGGCCCCGCAGAGCTCGATGATCCTCCTCACCACGTCGATGTTCTCGCACTCATCGGGCCCACCGCAGTTGTAGACCTCGCCGGGCTGACCGTGCACCAGCGCGTGGCCGATACCCCGCCCGAAGTCCTCTACATAGAGCCAGTTGCGCACGTTGCGCCCGTCGCCGTAGACGGGCAGCGGATCCCCGGACAGGGCGTTGAGGACCATCAGCGGGATCATCTTCTCCGGGTACTGGTAGGGCCCGTAGTTGTTGGAGCCTCGGCAGATGACCGTCTCCAGGCCGTAGGTGTGGAAGTAGCTTCCGACGAGCAGGTCAGCGCCCGTCTTGGTGGCGCTGTAGGGACTCGAGGGGGCGAGCGGCGAGCCCTCGGTGAACGAACCCTCCTCAATCGAGCCGTAGACCTCGTCCGTGGACACCTGCAGGTAGCGCAAGCCTCGCTCCCGCGCCGCCTCGAGCAGCACGTGCGTCCCCTGCATGTTGGTCATGATGAATGCCTCCGGGCCGCTGATCGAACGGTCGACATGGGTCTCGGCGGCGAAGTTGACAATCGCGTCGCAGCCCTCCACCGCCTCGGCCACCGCAGCCGGATCCTCGATCGCGCCCTGCACGAAGCGGATCTCGTCGATCACGTCCTGCAGGTTCTCCTTGCGTCCCGCGTAGGTCAGCTTGTCGAGAACCGTCACCGCGTCGTCGTGCTCGCGGCGGCGGATGCGGACGAAGTTCGAGCCGATGAAGCCGGCGCCCCCGCAGACCAGGAGCCTCATGAGGGCAGTCCGACGCTCATGTATTCCTGAAGTCCCTGCCGCCACGGCGGCAGCCTTGGGGCCTCGGGCCGTTCACTCTGCAGGACGCTGTAGGCGGGGCGAGGTGCGGGCCGGTTCTGCTCGGCCGTGCTGGAGGGACGGATCTCGCAGTCGATCCCGGCCAGGGCCACGATCTCCCGGGCCAGGTCGTACCAGGAGCAGGCACCCTCTCCGGCCACGTGCAGAATCCCGGCCGGCCGGCTCACGCAGAGCTCGATGAACGCGTCTGCGAGATGTCCGGTGAAGGTGGGGCACCCTCGTTGATCGTCGACCACGGAGAGCTCGGCACGCTCGGCGGCGAGGCGCAGGATCGTGCCCGGAAAGCAGCGGCCGTGGGTCCCGAACAACCACGACGAGCGGACGATAGTGTGGGCGTCGGGCGCCGCGCGGGCCACGGCTTCCTCGCCGGCCAGTTTCGAGCGCCCGTAGGCCGAGAGCGGATTCGTGCGGTCGGACTCCGTGTAGGGCGTCGTCTTGGCCCCGTCGAAGACGTAGTCGCTGGAGACGTGGATCGTCCACGCCCCTGCCTCCGAGGCGGCCCGCGCCACGTGGCCGGCCCCGTCGCCGTTGACCATGGCTGCGTCCGCGTAGGCCGCCTCGGCACCGTCGACGTCGGTCCAGGCGGCACAGTTGATGACCACCTCGGGCGCGGCGCTGGCCACAGCGGCGCCGACCTCACGCGGATCGGCGATGTCGAGCTCGCCGTGTGAGAGGGCGACGCAGTCATGCCCAGCCCTGGTCGCCGCGTATCCGACGTCCTGACCCAACATACCGCTCGCGCCGACGATCAAGAGTCGCATCGAAATAGCCAGCGGGAGGGTAGTCGCGGCCGCCACAGGCGACCGCCGGGGCGGCCTCTAATCGCTCCAGTGGTCCGGAATCATCTCGCCGTCGCCGCCCTCCGGGCGGTCGTTGCCAACGGCGACGACCTGGAGGCCTTCAGGGCCGCCCTCGAAGCTTCGGACGACGTGCGGAGCGACCCGGAGAACGTCCCACTGGCGTAGCTCGACGATCTGATCGTCGAGCTTGACGCGTCCCGAGCCTGAGACCACGACGTAGGCCTCCTCCTGCTCGCGGTGGCGGTGGCCGATGGGCGAGCGGTAGCTGGGCCCGTAGCGGAACAAGCTCACCCCGAGGTGCTGGGAGTCGAGATGCTTCCGCGCGAACCGGGCCTCGATATCGGGGCCACGGCTGGCGGCGGAGTCATCGATCTCCTGAAGATTCTTGATGGCGAAATCAGACATGGGACAGAAGATAGACCCGCGGCGGAATTTTCACATTCCGCCCCGATCCCAGGTGGTACGGTCAGACGGCGATGGGAACGCGCACGCAATACACCCCGGGTACGTTCTCCTGGACCGACCTGACGACGCCAGACCAGGACTCGGCCAAGCAGTTCTACGCCGCGCTCTTCGGCTGGCAGGCCGTCGATCAGCCGATCGGCGACGGCGTGGTGTATTCGATGATGCAGCTCGAGGGGCAGAACGTCGCCGCCATCTCACCCCAGCCGGAGCAGCAGCGCGATGCCGGCGCCCCGCCCTTGTGGAACTCCTACATCACGGTGGAGAGCGCAGACGCCTCCCTCGCCCGGGCAGCCGAGCTCGGGGCCCACGTCCACGCGGACGCCTTCGACGTCATGGAGGCTGGGCGGATGGGAGTGGTCCAAGATCCCCAGGGTGTGTTCTTCCTCGTGTGGGAGCCCCGGTCCAACATCGGCGCCTCGCTCGTCAACGCGCCGGGGGCACTGGCCTGGAACGAGCTGCACACGCCCGACCTCGACGCCGCCGCCGACTTCTACGGGCAGCTGTTTGGCTGGACGGTGGAGCCGATGCCGAGCGACGAGATGGACTACCGGATCATCAAGAACGCCGATGGTCACACCAACGGCGGCATGAGCGCCACTGTCCCCCCGGGCACGCCCCCTCACTGGCTGGTCTATTTCGGGGCGGAGGACACAGACGCCGCCGTGGCCAGGGCGGGTGAGCTCGGCGGGGCAACGCTGATGGATCCGATGGACCTGGGGCCGGGCCTGCGCATCGCGGTCGTCCGGGATCCGCAGGGCGCCGTGTTTGCGCTCTACGCCGGCCGCTTCGACGACTGAGGCGTCAGGCGGCTGCCGCCGCCGGCTCGGCCTGCTCGGAGGCCTCGGTGGCACCGTAGGTGACGAAGTCACTCCCGCGGACGAGAATGACCGCCAACACCGCCCCCACCAGGGCGAAGACTCCGGCGACGAGCAGGATCTCGTTCATCGCGCTCGTGAAGGCGATGTGCACGCCCGCGGCGGCACGGGCACGATCGGCATGGGGGACTGATTGGAGAACCTTCTGCGTACCGCCCGCCGCCACCGCCTTGCCGATCAGACCGGCCTGGCCGGCTGCGGAGGTGCCACTCAGGTGCGGCGCCAGCTGGCTTGAGATCCTGCTCTCGAACAGCGCCCCGAGGCCGGCGATCCCGGTGGCGATTCCGACCTGCCGGAATGTGTTGTTGATCCCGCTGGCCATCCCGCTGCGCTGCGGCGGAACGACGCCGATCGCCGTTGAGGCGAGGGCCGGGTTCACCAGTCCCACACCGGCCCCGGCGACGATGAATCCGGCCAGGAGGGCCGTCCAACTCGAGGTGGGCGTCAGACCGCGCATCAGGAGCAGCCCCGCTCCGGTCAGCGCGAGGCCGCCGCCAAGGAGAAAGCGCACCGGTACCCGTGAGCTCAGGTTGCCGGACGCGGCCGCGGCTACGAACGAGACGACCGTGAAGGGCAGGAAGCGAAGGCCGGTCTGCAGCGGCGAGTACCCCAACAGCGTCTGGATGTAGAGCGTCAGGTAGAGGAACATCGCGAACATGGACAGGGAGACCGCGAACGCCGCCAGCGAGGCGCCTCCGAAGGTCGGCTTGCGGAACAGCGAGAGGTCGAACATCGGCTGGTCCTGATTCAGCTCGGCGATCACGAACGCGACTATCAGGACGACCGAGCCCGCGAAGAGGGCAAGAATCTTCGTGCTTCCCCACCCGTCGGAGTTGCCCTCGATGAGCGCCAGCATGAGCAGGAAGAGAGCCGACGTGAACGTCACCGTTCCGATCCAGTCGATCGCTCGGGCCTCGGGATCCCGTGACTCGGCGAGCTTGGTCATGGCCAGCACTGCCGCCCCCAGGCCGATCGGAACGTTGATGTAGAAGATCGAGGCCCAACCGAGACCCTCGGTCAGCGCCCCTCCCAGGAGAGGTCCAACGGCGGCCGACGCGGCGATGGCGGCGCCCCAGATCCCGAAGGCGGTCCCCCGTTCCCGTCCGTGGAATTCCTGCGCCAGCAGGGCCAGGGCAGTGGCAAACATGATCGCTCCGCCGATGCCCTGGCCCCCCCGGGCGATGATCAGGAAGAGCGCGCTCGGCGAGAGCGCGCAGAGCAATGAGGTGAGGGCAAAGAGGACGAGGCCGGTGGCATAGACCGCGCGCCGGCCGAGGCGATCGGCGAGCGTACCGGCAGTGAGCAGGAGGGAGGCCAGAGTCAGGGCATAGGCATCGATCACCCACTGGATGTCCGAGAAGCTGGCCTTCAGGTCCCGGGCGATCGTCGGCAGCGCGACATTCACGATCGTGATGTCCAGGAGGAGCATGAACGTCCCCACGCAAACGACGATCAGCGTCCACCACTTGCGCTCCATCGGCCTGATCCTAGTAAGCGCGAGCCGCCCCCCGGGCACCGGGCTCCCCTACGGGATGAGCAGTACCTTCCCGGTGGTCCGGCGGGCCTCCAGGTCCTCCATGGCCTGCCGGGCTTGGCTCAACGGGTACTTCGCTCCGATCCGGACCTCGACGGCTCCGATGCCCATCAGCTCGAACAGCGCCGCGGCTCGGTCGTGGAGCAGCTCGGAGGTGCGGGTGTAGGTCTGAAGCGTGGGCCGCTGCACGTAGAGCGACCCCTTCTGGCCCAGCACCGCGACCTCCAGGGGATCGGGCTGGCCACTGGCCGCGCCGTACAGAATCATCCGCCCCGTGGGGGCCAGCGCGTCCAGCCCCTCTGCGAAGGTGGCCTTGCCGACGCCGTCATAGACAGCGGCCATCCCGACGCCACCCGTGATCTCACGCGTTCGATCGGCGAAGTTCTCGTAGGGGATGACCTCGTGGGCACCGGCGTCACTGGCCAGCGCGGCCTTCTCGTCGGTCGAGGTCGTGGCGATCACGCGCCCCCCTCGCAGCCGGGCCATCTGAATCAGCAGCAGCCCGACGCCTCCGGCTCCGGCGTGGATGAGCACCCAGTCGCCATCCTGGATGGGGTAGGAGTCGTGGGAGAGGTAATGGGCGGTCATTCCCTGGAGCAGAGCTGCCGCCGCCTCCTCGGAGGAGATGTTCTCCGGCACCGGGAGCAGCTTCTCCCGCTCCGCCGCCACGAGTTCGGCATAGCTTCCGGGCACGCCGATCCAGGCCGCGCGCTCGCCGGTGTCGATGATCGTGCCCGCGCCCTCGACGCCGAGAATCGCGGGCGGCTCCAGGGCGTAGGCCCGGCCCTCGCGCTCGTACACGTCGCGGAAGTTGACCCCCACGGCCTCCACCTTCACGAGCACCTCGCCTTCGGCGGGCTCGGGATCAGGAGCCTCCTTGTACTCGAGGACCTCGGCCCCGCCGTGGCGCTCGTAGACGACTGCGCGCATCGGAGGAGCGGTACCCGTTCGCCCCCGGGTCTACGCCCGGCCGTACACCGGGATAGCCGCACCGCTCACCGGGCTCGAATCACCGGAGAGCAGGTGGGCGATGACCCCGGCGATGGCTTCGGGCTTGACCCACCGCTCGTGGTCAGCCTTGGGCATCGACGCCCGGTTACCGGGGGTGTCGATGACGCTGGGAAGGATCGCGTTACAGCGAATGCCGTCATCGCGGTACTCAACCGCCACGGCCTGGGCGAAGGCGATGACGGCCGCCTTGGAGGCGATGTATCCGGCGGCGCCCTTGAAGGGCTGGACCGCCGCCCGGGTCCCGACGCAGACGATCGATCCGCCCTCCTGTTCGAGCATCGATCCCAGCGCCGCCTGGGTCATCAGATACGTAGCCCTGAGATTGAGCCGGAACTGCCGCTCAAACTCCTCGACCGGCGTCTCGTGCACGCGGCCGCCCATGGCGAACCCGCCCACCAGGTTGACCAGCCCGCGGAGTGGAGCCTCCGTGTCCCCGGCGGCGGTCCCCACAACCCCGGCCACCGCCGGCGGGTCGAACAGATCAGCCTGAATCAGCTGGAGACCGGGGCGCTCCTGCACTCGGTCGAGCTCAGCCTCGGCGACCCAGGGAACCACGACGCGCCAGCCGTCGTCAAGCAGCCGCGCGACCACGGCAGCCCCGAGGCCGCCGGTCCCTCCTGTGACAATTGCGCTGCAATTCATGGGTGACGTCCGCCGACCACTTTATCTTCGCGCCATGCAAGTTCGGGAATTTGCGGACGGAAACGAGGTCGCGCAGGCGCTTCTCGTCCGTGAGATCGAGATTCGGTCGCGGCGGGACGGGGGCGAATACCTGAAGCTGACCCTGGGTGATCGGAGCGGCAGCGTGCCCGCCGTGATCTGGGATGGGGTGGCTGAGGCGCGTGAGCTCTGCCGCACCGGTGCGGTGGTTTTCGTCAATGGTCGCTACGCGGTTCATCCCCGCTTCGGGCCCCAGCTCTCGGTGCAGGGGCTCCGCTCGGCGCGTGAGGATGAGTACGCGCCTGCCGACCTGCACGATGGTCCCACGCGCACTGCAGTCCAGATGGAGACCGACCTGCGTGAGCTCTTGGGCACGGTCCAGAACGCGCACCTGCGACGGCTCCTGACGGCGATCTTCGGGGAGGGCTCGCCGACCTGGTCGAGCTACCGGGACGCCCCTGCGGCCAAGCGCTACCACCAGGCCTACCGGCATGGGCTGCTGGAGCACTGCCTGACCGTGGCCCAGGCGGTGAGCGCCATCTCGGCCACCTTCCCGGGAATCGACCGGGACGTCGCGGTGACCGGCGCCCTGTTGCACGACATCGGCAAGCTCGAGGCCTACGAGCTGCAGGGAGGCGCGATCTCGATGTCCGACCACGGTCGCCTCTACGGGGAGATCCCGATCGGCTACTACCGGGTTCGCCAGACGATGGAGCGCCTGGGTGGCTTTCCGCCCGAGCTCGCCCAGGCGGTGCTCCACATCATCCTGAGCCACCACGGCTGCCTCGAGCATGGCAGCCCGGTCGTGCCCTGCACCCGTGAGGCGACGCTCGTGCACATGATCGACAACCTCGGGGGTCGCCTGGGCAGCTTCGACCGGATCGAAAAGGAGCTCCCCGCCGGAGAGGAATGGTCGGGCTACGACAAGGCGCTCGGCGGCGGCGCGTACTTCTCCGGGCGCGCAGACGCTGAGAGCCAGGCGGCATAGCGCCCGGCTCTCACGCCGCCCCCGGTTTTGAGCGAGTGGCTCACCCCTCGGCGGGCTTGATGTTCTGGTTGACCCGGAACAGGTTCTCCGGGTCGTAGGTCCGCTTGATCTGAGCCAGCCGCGCGTAGTTGTCCCGGTAGCTCGCCCGGACCCGGTCCTCGCCCTCGTCCATCATCATGTTGACGTAGGCGCCACCCGCGGAATAAGGATGGAGCGCCTCCTGGTAGTCGACGCTCCAGCGGCGGATCTTATCCGCGTTGGCCGGGTCGGGATCGACGCCGGCGAACACCGAGCCCCAGTTGGCGTCCCGGTAGCTCCAGGCCGTCTCGTCGGGAGCCACGTCGTGCGCCGCCCCGTCGATGGGATACATGTGCATGGTCGACTTCATCGTCGGTAGCGAGGTTCCGAACCGGTCGTGGATCTGAACCGCCTCGTCGGGGATCTCCTTGACGAAGTCAGCCCGCCAGTACCACTGATCCCCATGCGGGTAGAGCCCGTCGAACGCCCCCTGAAGCATGGCATGCGGCATCGCTTGGACACCGTGCATGAGCGGCTCGGGCACCGAGTCCAACAAGGGCGCCATCGCCTTGGTCGCCGCATCCTCGGGGCCCACGTAGCACCAGACGATGCCGGAGACCTCCCGCAGGTGGAGCCCCTCCGGGAAGGGCGGCGCCGGGGGCACAACCGTGTAAGCGAAGAAGCCGTTCAGCTCCCGCGGAGCGGAGGTGATGAACTCACGATAGGCGGACAGGACCTCGGCGCCCTGCTCTGCGGGCCAGAAGGTGGGACCGCCGAAGATCGTCCCCACCTTGTGGAGGCGGAACAGGAAGGAGGTGACGACGCCGAAGTTGCCGCCCCCGCCGCGTAGCGCCCAGTACAGATCCGGATGCTCGTCGGCGTTGGCGCGGACCGTCTGGCCGCTGGCGAGCACGACCTCCGCCTCGAGCAGGTTGTCGATCGTCAGCCCGCAGTTCCGGGTCAGGTGTCCAAGTCCGCCGCCGAGCGTCAGGCCGCCGACCCCGGTCGTGGAGATGATCCCGCTCGGGGTGGCCAGCCCGTACTCACCCGTGGCGGCGTCAACCTCGCCCCAGACACAGCCGCCGCCGACGCGGACGGTACGTGCGTCGGGATCGACCTGGATGTCCTTGAGCAGCGACAGGTCGATGACCAGGCCGCCCTCGCAGGTCCCGAGGCCGCCGCCGTTGTGAGAGCCGCCGCGGACCGCCAGCAGCAGCCCGTGATCACGTGCGAACCCAACCGCTCGCACCACATCATCAACGTTGGCTGGCCGCGTGATCAGGGCCGGCCGTCGATCGATCATCCGGTTGAAGATCAGCCTAGCCTCTTCGTACGAGGCGTCGTTCGGTCCGATCAGTTGCCCCTGGAAGCCTGCCAGTTCGTCCTGCGCCTGCTGGGCCGGTTCGATTGTGGTGCTCACTGCCCCTCCTCCTGTGGTTGGCGTCCGTGTGGTCGGGCAACCATAAGCCCACGTTTGCCCACTGTCATGACCAGAGCTGATCCACTTACGCGCCGAGTTCGGTGACCCCCATATTGCGCCGGTAGTCAGATCTGACTATCGTGCCGTGGGGGCAGTATTGGAGCACGATCTTCCCGCCTCGCTTCGGATCTCATCGCCGTTTCCGTTCGTGGGACGCACGGCCGAGCTCGACATGCTCCGGACCCTCCTGCCGCGCGCCGAGGGCGAGGGCCGCCGCGTGGTTCTGCTCGGGGGCGAGCCTGGGTCGGGCAAGAGCCGGCTGGCGCGGGAGTTCGCCGCTGAGGCGGCCCGGGATGGCGCTCTAGTCCTCTACGGGGCGTGTGACGCCGTCGTGCGCACGCCCTACGGGCCGTTTGCGCAGGCGCTGCGAGGCCTGGCGAGGACGCTTGACCCGGCTGAGTTCCGGGTGGCGATGGGGCCGGGAGGCGGCGAGCTCACCCGGCTGCTACCTGACCTGCCGGCCCAGATCGGCGAGTTGCCGCCGCCCATACGAGCCGACCCGGACACCGAGCGCCACCGCCTGCACATGATCGTCACCGATCTCCTCGCCGCCGTGAGTCTTCGGCAGCCCCTTGTGCTGGTGATCGAAGACGGGCATTGGGCGGATGCCTCGACGCTGCTCCTGCTCCGTCACCTGGCGCGCACCCCCTGGACCGGCCGGGTGCTCCTGTTCGCCACCTTCCGCGACACGGAGGCCGATGTCCCGGAGTCCCTCGCGACCACCCTGGCTGACCTGCGCCGGGCTGACGACGTCGTCCGCCTCACCGTCGGCGGCCTGTCAGATGAGGAGGTGAGCGAGTTCGTCCGCCGGACCGCGGAGGGACGCCTCGGGCCCACGATGGGCCAGCTCGCCGGGGCTATCAGCGAGCTCACCGGGGGCAACCCGTTCCTCGTATGTGAGCTGTGGCGCTCGCTCATCGAGACGGGAGCGATCGCTCTGGTCGACGACGAGGTCCGCCTGGTCAGGCCGCCGAGCGGGCTGGGCACTCCAGAGAGCGTCCGGGAGGTGGTGAGCGAGCGCCTGGCGCGTCTGGCACCGGCCACGACGGGGCTTCTCGAGCTAGCCGCCACGGCGGGGGCGCAATTCGAGATCGACGTGGTGCGCCGAGCCTCCGCCCTGGAGGAAGGGGAGCTCGTGCGTGCCCTCGACGAGGCGCTCCGAAGCGGGATCGTGGAGGAGCTCCCGCGCCTCCAGATGGCCTACCGGTTCACCCACGAGCTGGTCCGCCGGGCCGTTTATGACCGGCTCAGCGGAGTCCGCCGTGCCGAACTCCACCTCCGGGTCGGCGAGGCCCTCGAAGCGTCCGGCGGGTCGCTGGGCAGCCTGCCCGATCTGGCCCACCACTTCGCTGCTGCCGCACCACTGGGAGCGGCGCTGCGAGCCATCGAATACAACCTGCGAGCAGCCCGGGCGGCCACCGAGGCGCTGGCTTTCGACGAGTCGGTCGAACTTCTCCGCACAGCGCTTGATCTGGGAATCGAGGACCCGCACGAACAGGCCGAGGTGCTCGTCGAGCTCGGATTCGTGGCCCACCGAGCCGGGCGCGCCTACGACGCTCGCGACGCGTTCCGCTCCGCCGCCATCATCGCCCGCGAGCTCGGGGATGCCCAGCTGCTGGCGCGGGCGGCCATTGGCTTCGAGGAAGCGGGCTGGCGTCCCGGCTCACCGGACCCGCAGGCGCTGGTTGTCCTCGAGGAAGCGACGGCCGCGCTCGGCGAGGAGCCCTCGGGGCTGAGGGTGGGTCTGCTGAGCGGCCTGGCCCGAGCCCTCGATATGCAGGGTATGCCGGAACGGGCGGCGATCGTGCGCGCGAACACGATCGCCCTCGCCCGGAAGATGGAAGACCAGGCCGGATTGGCGACCACACTCAACCGTTCCTACTGGTCGCGGGGATCGACCTCGTTGGAGGAGATCCTCAGGATGCTGGCCGAGGCCATGAGCATCGGCGCCGAACTGGGCGATACGGAGATTCAGGCCGAGGCAATCTCGTGGACCGTCCCGTCTCTCGTCGCCGTGGCCGACTTGGGGTCAGCGCGGACCGAGACCTCACGCCTGCGTGAGCTGGCACAGATCACCGCCCAGCCGTTCTACCTGCACGTCGCCGAGCATTACGGGGCTGCCCTCGCCCTCGGGGATGGGCTCCTGGGCGAGGCGGAGCAAATGGCCCACCGCTCCGAGGAAGCCGGACGCCTGCTCACTGGCCGAGACGCATCAGGGACCTACGGCATTCAGATGTTCAGCCTCCGCCGTGAGCAGGGACGGCTTGCCGAGCTCGCCCCTGTCATCAGGGTGCTGGCGGGCGGCGGCCGGGACCGAGGGGCCTGGCGACCGGGCTTTGCTTCGCTGCTGGGCGAGCTGGGGATGGAGGCCGAGGCCCGGCGTGAGCTCGACCTGATCGCCGCGGACGGGCTCGAACCGTTCCGTGAGTCGCTGTGGCTGGCCTCGCTCACCTACATGACCGATGCCTGTGCAGCGCTCCGCCACCGGGTGATCGCCGAGCTCGTGTATCCGGAGCTCGAACCGCTGAGCGGAACCAACGTGATGATCGGTCACCTCGTGACCTACTACGGCGCCGCGGACCGCTACCTGGGCATGCTCGCGGCGACGCTCCAGGACTGGGAGCGCGCGGAGGAGCACTTCGAGCGCGCATTGGCGCTCAACCAGGCGATGGGCGCGCGGACGTGGCTCGCCCACACGGCCTATGAGTACGCGCGGATGCTGATCGAGAGCGGCGAGCCGGAAAGCGACCGGACAGCAGGGATGCTGAGCCTGGCCGCCGAGCTCGCCTCCTCGATCGGCCTGATGGCGCTGAGCGGCCGGATCGCCGCGCTGCAGCGCGCCGGCCCGGTCCCAGCCCCGCCCGCCGCGGGCACCTCACAGCTTCCCGACGACCTGTCCGCCCGTGAAGCCGAGGTGCTCCGCCTCATCGCTCGCGGCCTCAGCAACCGTGACATCGGCGCCCGCCTGTTCATCAGCGAGCACACCGCGGCCAATCACGTGCGCAGCATCCTGCGCAAGACGGGCTGCGCGAACCGGACCGAGGCGGCCTCCTACGCTCACTCTCATGCCCTTGTCGACGGCTGATCCGGGGGATACGATCGGAGCACGATGCCGCTGTACGTGATCGAACGGAATTTCGCCGAGCAGCTCGACCTCTCTGACGACGATGTCACCCTCATCGAGGACGTCAACGCCGACGAAGGCGTGCGCTGGCTGTTCTCGTTCCTGAGCGCCGATCGGCGGCGCACCTACTGCCTCTACGAGGCGCCGTCACCGGCGGCGATCAGGGCCGCAGCGGAGCGCGCTGGGGTTCCCGCCGACGAGATCGTCGAGGTGCAAGCCGGCTCGCTGGGCGTCGCGGGGCGCGTGCAGGAGTGGGCCGCCTCGCAGCCCTGAGGCTCGGATCTGCGCAAATAGCGTCCGCCTGTCGGTGGTCCCGCCGGTGTTCCCCACCGCGGGATAAAGTTGCCCCGGGATGGCGAAGGACACCGAGAAGCTGATTCGCCAGCTCTCGCTGATCTCATATCTGATGGCCGAGCGCCGGCCGGTCACAGCCAATGAGATCCGGCGAGACGTGGAGGGGTACAGCGTGATGAACGAGGACGCGTTCGCGCGGCGCTTCTACGCGGACCGTTCCGAGCTCGAGGCGCTCGGCATCGTCCTCACCGTGGAGAAGCCGGTCGATGGTCAGGTGGAGCAGGAAACGTATTCGCTCCCACCGGAGAACTTTCACCTGCCCGCCATCGAGTTCACCGATGAGGAGCTGGCCGCGCTCCACACAGCACTCCACCTCCTGGACGGCGAGTTCGCCTACGCCGAGCCGCTGCGGCTGGCCCTTCAGCAGATCTCCTGGGGCCGCCCGAGCCCCCTGCGGGCGCCGGAGCAGCACACGGTGGCCCTTGGCATCACCGGCTCGGCCGGCGGCCACGATGTCTCCCAGCGGCTGGCCAAGATCGAGACGGCGATCTTCCGCCGCAAGACGATCCTCTTCGACTACTACACGATGCAACGGGGCGAGGTGGCGACCCGCCGGGTCGATCCCTACCAGCTGCTCTACCAGGGCAACCAGTTCTATCTCGTCGGCCGCTCACAGGAACGGGACGCGATCCGCGTCTTTCGCCTGTCGCGCATCCGCGGCAAGGTTGGCTACGCCACCAAGGCCGAGCACGACTTTCAACGCCCTGCCGACTTCGACCCGCGGGGCTATGCCAACCGGATCGACTGGCAGTTCGGCGATCCGATCGGAACCGCCGAGATCTGGGTCGGCCGGCGGATCGCCTGGCAGATAGAGCGCCACTTCGGGCTCTACGGCGAGATGCGTCCCGACGGCGAGGACGGGGATCAGATCTTCACCACCGCCTACGCCGACGCGCGGCAGCTGATCTCCTGGGTGCTCGGCCTGGGTGAGAACGCCCGCATCCTCGCTCCGGGTGAGCTGGCCGGGGAGTTTGCCGAACGCCTCGAGCTGCTGATCGAGCGCCATACCGGCGCGCCGCAGCTCTCCGCTGAACTCAGCCGAGCGCAAGCTCCGGCGACGACATCCGGCCGGGCCGAGACCGAGAACGACCCAGAGAACGGTCACCATCCCGAGGGCGGAATCCGGCCTGAGCGCTTTGCCCGGCTGGTCACCCTGGCCAGCATCCTCATCGACGGCGGGCGGGCCGGGCGCCGGCTGAGCGTTGACGAGCTCTGCCGCACGCTCAACGTCTCAGACCAGGAGCTGCGTGAGGACGTGGCCGTACTCAACGTGGTCAACTTCGGCGCTGGAACCTACGTGCTCTATGCCGAGATCGGCGACGACGGGTCGATCGAGGTCGACCCGGAGCCCTATGGCGACTCGTTCGCCCGGCCTGCGCGCCTGCTCCCGGTCGAGGCCAAGGCTCTGATCGCGGCCATCGACCTGATCGGCGAGCACATCCCCGAGGGCTCGCTCAGCTCGGTCCGGGCCAAGGTCGTGAGCGCCCTCGGTGAGGATCCGGCCCAGGAGGGACTCCAGGTCGCTCCCCGCGGTGGCGATGACGCCAACATCGTGGCCGTGGTCTCGCACGCCATCAAAGCGAGCCGACTGCTCTCCTTCGAGTACTACAAGGAGAACGAGGACGAGTTCTCGACGCGGACGGTGGAGCCATACGCGCTGATGAACGGTCGTGAGGGCTGGTACGTGGCCAGCTACGACCCGTCGCGGGAGGACATGCGTCACTTCCGCCTGGATCGGATCAAATCCGCCACCGTGACCGATCAGGAGTTCGAACCACGTTCCGACGTCGAGCCGTCGGCTGATGTCGACGGGTGGCCCCGGACCGGCGAGGTGCCCTCGTCACAGCGCGCCCGGATCTGGATCTCGCCTGAGCGCGCCCGCTGGGCCCGGGAGGAGCGGGCTGTGGTGGCCGAGCTCAAGGATGGTGCGGTGATCGTTGATCTCGGATTCGCCGGGCTGACCTGGCTCGTGCGTGAGGTGCTCAAGGAGGCCGGCGACGCGGTTGTGCTCGAGCCTGAGGACGCCCGCGCCGAGGTCCGGAGCGCCGCCGAGGCGATCCGCGCCCTGGCTGCCGCCTCCGTTTCTTGAGCCGGCGGAGCCAGATCACGATGAGCGACCAGGAGGTCGCGGCCTTCCTGGCCACTCAGCGCGTCGTCGTCTGCGGCACCCACGGTCCGCGTGGCTGGCCGCACCTGATGCCACTGTGGTACGTGGTCCGGGACGGGGAGATCTGGGCCTGGACCTACGCCAAATCCCAGAAGGCGAGCAACCTCGAGCGTGATGACCGGGCGACGCTCCAGATCGAGGACGGCGAGCGCTACGAGGAGCTCCGTGGGGTGATGATCGAGGCCCGCACGGTGATCCACCGTGAGCTCGAAGAGGTGGCGCGGCTCGGCCAGGAGATCTACCAGCGCTATGGGGTGGCGGCGCTGGGCGACAGCTTCATGGATGCCGTACGGGCTCAGGCGGTCAAGCGGGTCGCGCTCCAATTCGTCGCGGCGCGTATCTCCACCTGGGACCACCGCAAGCTGCAGGGCGTCTACTAAGCCTTACTCTCCGCCTGACCATGCAAGCGTTGAAGGGACTGATCCTCTCCGGGGGGAAGGGGACGCGGTTGCGGCCCATCACCCACACCTCGGCCAAGCAGCTCGTGCCCGTGGCCAATAAGCCGGTCCTGTTCTACGGGATCGAAGCCATGGCTCAGGCGGGGATTACCGAGGTCGGAATCATCATCGCGCCTGAGACCGGCGAGGAGATCAGGAATGCTGCCGGTGACGGCTCCCGTTTCGGCGTCGAGCTCACCTACATCGTCCAGGATGAGCCGCTGGGACTGGCCCACGCGGTGCTGACCGCCGAGCCGTACCTCGGCGACTCCCCGTTCGTGATGTACCTCGGGGACAACCTGCTCCAGGGCGGCATCGAAGACCTCGTGCTGGCCTTCCGGCAGAACGGCCCCGACGCCCTCATCCTTCTCACGCCCGTCCCTGACCCGGAGCATTACGGCGTGGCCGAGCTGGCCGGCGGCTCGGTGGTCAGGCTCGTCGAGAAACCGGCCGAGCCAAAAACGGACCTCGCACTCGTCGGCGTCTACATGTTCACGCCCCGCGTGCACGACGCAGCCCGCGCGATCCAGCCCTCGGAGCGGGGAGAGCTCGAGATCACCGATGCCATCCAGCACCTGGTCGACGGCGGACTCCGGGTCGAGCCGCACGTAGTCAGAGGGTGGTGGAAGGACACGGGCCGGCTCGAGGACATGCTGGCGGCCAACCGGCTCGTGCTCGACACGATCGAGGGCCGGAGCGAGGGTGAGCTGATCGACTCCCAGGTCGACGGCCGGGTGGTTGTCGAGGCCGGGGCACGGCTCGAGCGCTCGACGGTCCGGGGCCCGGCGATCATCGGCGCCGGAGCCAGCCTGATCGACTGTTACGTTGGCCCCTATACGGCGATCGGGGAGAACTGCACGATCGAGAACGCCGAGGTTGAGCACTCGATTCTCCTCGCCGGTTCCACCGTCCGTGATCTGGCCGGGCGAATGGAATCCTCACTGCTCGGCCGCAACGTCCACATCGGGCGAGATCAGCGACAGCCCCGGGCGTACCGGTTCCTGGTCGGAGACAACTCAGAGGTGGGAATCCTCTGAGAATGGTCTGCCTGCTGGTCCACACGGGACGCTCCTGCTAATCGAGTCCCGTCGGCTGGTCGATATCTGAATCTGCAGGTTGCTCCAGTCTCTGCCTGCCCTCCCCACGTCCCAGGGTCCAACATGCCTGAGTCAGTCAGTCTCCCCACCCCGAATACGAATAACGACACCCTCGGCGTGGATCAGCTCCAGGTCGGCGAGCGCGCCGTGGTGCTCGGCCTTCACGGCGAGCTTGATCTGTCGTCGGCGCCTCAGCTCAAGAGCACGCTCTGCGACCTTCTCAGCTCAGGGCGGGACCGGCTCGTCCTCGACCTGACTCGAGTCGGCTTCATGGACTCGACCGCTTTGGGAGTGATGATCGGCGTGCAACGGCGCTTGGACGATGACGCGCGCCTGGCCATCGCCGCCCCGGCGCAGCCCGTTCTCCGCGTGCTCGAGATGAGCGGATTGGCCACCGGGCTGCGTGTCTTCGACACGCGCGAGGCGGCGCTCGACTACGTCACAGAGGAGGAGGCTCGGTCAGTGGCGCGTTCCATGCCGCCGCTCACTGCGGACGCCGCCCTGATGATCGGCATCGCCTCAACCGCCATGCCCTTCGCCCAGACCCCCGAGGATCAGGCCGAGCGCTGGCTCCGGGCGCTGCGCAACCACGGAGAGTCGGGCGCGATTCTGGCTTCCCTGGGGCTCAGCGAGACCCCGCTCGACGAGCCAGAGCACCGAGGCGATGACGACCCGCCGGGACGCGGCGATCCGGATGCCGTGGCCACGGTCACAGGCGAGGCGAGCCGGACCGCGGCCGAGCGGGGTTCCCCCAAGCTCGGAACCGTCGACGTACTGATCGCCGTCACTGAGGTTTACGGGCCGACCTTCTACCGGGTCCTGGCTGCACACGGAGTCGACCCGGCCGAGCTGACGGCGCGGCTGGCCGGCGCCGAGCCGGCCATCGCCGAGCGCTAGCGCGCCTCGGGCGCTAGGACACCTCGGCGCTCTCTGAGGGCAGCTGCTCTCGCAAGGCCCTGACCTCGCTCCGGAGCTCCTCGACCTGGCTCTCCAGAGCCGTCACCCGGGCGGCAAGTTCGTTCTCGCCCTCCTTCGGCGCTTCACGGGCGGGCGGCGGGGTGGCCTGAGGGGCCTCCGGGGCCGCCTCATCTTCTCCGCCCAGCAGATGCTCGAAGCGATCCTCCTTCTGTCCGGGCCGGCGGGGAACCCGGCGGGCGTAGCCGCGCTCGCAGAGGACATCGAGGACGCGGTCGATCTCCTCGAGCGACTCGAAGCTCGTCATGCGCTCGCTGCGTGACTTGAGCTCCCCCGGCGTCTGAGGTCCCCGCAGGAGAAGGACGGCGAGGACGGTCAGCTCCTCCCGCCCCACGGAAAGCCTCTCTTCGGCCAGATGCCGGTACTTGACCGCGCGGCCTCCGTGGCCGCTCGCCAGCCGGGTGAGTCCGTAGCGGGTGAGCCGGAACGCGGCCTCGCGCACTGCGTCCTCGTCGTAATTGGTGACCGGATCGCGGTTGGTCAGCTGGTTACAGGCCAAGCGCAGCGCGTTGAGTGACAGCGGGTACTGGTCCGGCGTCGTCCAGCGCTTCTCGATCAGGCAGCCGAGCACCCGCTGCTCGATCGGGGTCAGCTCACCGAAATGCATCCGCGCCGAGAATAAAGCGCGGGGGTCGGGCCGGCCACCCCTTGACGGATATATCGATCCGATATATCGTGCCGATACATGGCGACGCGGCCGATCTCACTCACCGCCACCGGTCGGGTGGTCCTGGGGATGATCGCCTTGGGCGTTCGTTCGGGCTATGAGATCAAGCAGCTCGTCGACAAATCGACCCGCCACTTCTGGGCCGCGAGTTACGGCCAGATCTATCCCGAGCTTCGCCGCCTCGAGGAGGACGGTCTGGTTCACGGCCGGCCGGATCCTTCGGGAGCCCGGGCGAAGATGCTCTACGAGCTCACCCCGCTCGGCGACCAGGCGCTCCGGGACTGGCTGCTCTCCGAGCAGGGGCTTGTCTACGAGCTACGCAACGAGGGCATGCTCAAGCTGTTCTTCTCCGACCTCGAGCCGGAGGCCGCCGTCCGCACGGTGCGCGCGATGCGTGAGCTGCACGAGCGCAGTCACGAGCAGCTTCGCCTCGTCCAGGCTGCGGCGCCCCCCCATATGTCTCAGGGGCCGGGACTGACGCTGGAGCTCGGCCTCGGCATCACCGGCTGGCTGATCGAGTGGTGCAAGGGCACCGAAGCCCGCCTCACGCGCGACACGAAAGCGGCCGAGTAACGGTGCTGGCCGGGCTGGCCACCTTCCTCTACGCCCGGGGCCGGGTGCTCCTGCTCGTGGCGGTTGCCTGCGCCGTCATCGCCGGGGTGTTCGGGGTGGGCGTCTCCAAGAAGCTCTGGCCCTACGACGCCCGTGACCCGGCGACCCAGAGCGTGCAGGCGACGAACCGCTTTCAGGCGGCGACCGGACGTCAGATCGACGCCGGGGTCGTCGCCCTCGTGCACTCCGGGAACGTCCTCAACCGGGCCGCCCGGCAGCGCGTCGATCAGGTGGCGGCAGAGCTGTCCTCGCAGCCACAAGTGGCCTCGGTGCAGTCGTTCTACACCACCCACAACCGCGCCATGGTCTCGAAGAGCGGTGATCTGACCTACGTGCTCGTGTATTTCAAGCCCCTGTCCGACCGGGCCCTCAAGAACGTGGCCCAGCAGATCGAGAGGCGCTTTGCCGGCCAGCACGATGTGCAGCTGGGCGGCAATCAGGTGGCCAACGCCCAGGTGAACACGAAGGTCAGCGACGACCTGGGCCGAGCCGAGCTCCTCGCCTTCCCCTTCATCTTCCTGCTCTCGCTGCTCTTCTTCCGCTCGCTGCTGGCGGCGTTGCTGCCTCCGCTGCTCGGCGGTCTGGCCATCATCCTCACGTTCCTCGCCCTGCGCATCGTTTCCGGGTTCGTCGATGTGTCCGTATTCGCCCTGAACTTCGTCACCGGCCTGGGGCTTGGACTGGCCATCGACTACAGCCTGTTCATGGTCTCTCGCTACCGGGAGGAGACCGCGCGCACCGGGTTTGGGCCTGAGGCGCTGACCCGCACGCTTCAGACCGCCGGCCGGACGATCATCTTCAGCTCGTTGACCATCGCCGCCGCGCTCGCGTCGCTGATCGTCTTCCCGCAGAACTTCCTCTACTCGATGGGCGTCGCGGGAGTGATCGTGGCTCTCCTCGCCGCCACCCTGGCCCTGACTGTGCTGCCCGCGCTGCTCAGTGTGCTCGGTCCGCGGATCAACTCCTTCGCCCCCGCCCGGCTCCAGCGGGCAGCCGAGCGTGAGGCGAAGCCCGCTCACGCCGGTGCCTGGTACCGCATCTCCCGGCTCGTCATGCGCCGGCCGGCCCTGATCGCGCTGAGCGCTGCCGCTCTGCTGATCGGCCTGGGGATCCCGTTCTGGGGCATCAAATTAATTCAGGCCGACGCCCGGGTGCTGCCCACCTCCTCCAGCGCCCGCCAGGTCAACGACATCCTGAACAGCCACTTCCCAGCCAACCGCACCTCACCGCTCGAGATCGTCATGGGGGTGCCCGCAGGGTCGACCCAGGCCCGCAGCCTGGCGACCCGGATCGCCGCCCTTCCTGACGTCTCGGCCGTGGCCAGGCCCCAGCCCGCCGGGCCGCAGAACTCGCTGCTCGCCGTCGCCCCTCAGCAGGGTCCGATGACCGCCGCCACGCAGCGGTTGGTCAAGAGCGTGCGCGCCATCCACGAGCCGTTCTATGTCGGGGTGGCGGGCGAGACGGCGATGTTCGTCGACCTGCAGCACAGCCTGGCCACGCACCTGCCGTTGGTCCTCGCCATCGTGATCGGCGCGACGCTCATCATCCTCTTCCTGTTCACCGGCTCGGTCGTACTGCCTGTGAAGGCCGTGGTCATGAACTTCCTCAGCCTGAGCGCCATGCTGGGAATCCTCGTCTTCATCTTCCAAGACGGGCACCTCCAGGCCCTCCTCGGCTTCCGCAGCGCGGGTGCGCTCGATGCCACCCAGCCGATCTTCCTCTTCGCTGTCGGCTTCGGGCTCGCCACCGACTACGGCGTCTTCCTCCTCTCCCGCATCAAGGAAGCCCGCGAGAGCGGCATCTCGGACTCCGAGGCCATCGCCGTGGGCCTCGAGCGCACGGGGCGGATCATCACCGCGGCCGCCCTCCTGTTCGCGGTCGCCCTGGGCGCCTTCGCCACCTCCCAGATCGTCTTCATCAAGGAGCTCGGGCTGGGCGCGGCGCTCGCCGTGCTGATCGACGCATCGATCATCCGAGCCCTCCTCGTGCCTTCGCTGATGGAGCTGCTGGGCTCGGTCAACTGGTGGGCGCCGGGCCCGCTACGGCGGCTGCACGCCCGCGTGGGACTGCGTGAGAGCGCCGGCGCAGCGCGCTAGCTTGCCCGCGTGGTGAATCTCGAGCGCAGCCGGGGGACAGCGCCGGCACGGACGGCGCTGGCCGGCAACCCGTCGGACGGCTACGGCGGCGCCGTCCTGGCCGTCTCGCTCGATGCCTGGCACGCCGAGGCCGAGGCGGAGGCCAACGGGACCGGGGGCGTCGAGCCGGCCAACCCGCTCGTCCAGGCAACGCTCGATCGGTTCCGGCGGACCTACGCACCGTCCGCGGCCACCACGGACGTGCGCTGGAGCACCTCGATCCCACAACGGGTGGGGCTCGGGAGCTCGAGCGCGCTGGTGATCGCGGTGACACGGGCGCTGAGCGAGCTGCACGGGGTAGACCTCGCTCCGGCGGAGCTGGCCGAGTTCGCTCTGGCCGTGGAAACCGAGGAGCTCGGCATTGTGGCCGGGCTTCAGGACCGGGTCGTTCAGGCCTATGAGGGACTGATGTTCATGGAGTTCGGAACGCCCCCGCGCTACGAGCGGCTCGAGCGGGAACTGCTGCCACCGCTCCTCATCGCCTGGCACGAGGCGGCGGCTGGACATTCCGGCGAGGTCCACGGCAGCTTGCGGGACCGGCACCGCCGAGGCGATGCCACCGTGCAGCGAGCCATGCGAGACCTGGCCGGCACGGCTCGGTCGGCCCGGGCAGCTCTGCTGAACGGAGATATCGATGGCTTCGACGAGTCCGTGAACGCAACCTTCGAGTTCCGCCGGGAGCTCATCGGCCTTGATCCGGTCTGTGTCGAGATGATCCAGGTGGCGCGCGGCTGCAGGGCGAGCGCCAACTACACCGGCTCGGGCGGGGCGATCGTCGCGGTGTGTCGCGACGATCGTCAGCTCGAGGAGGTGCAGCGAGCCCTGCTCGGCATGGGCTGCGGGGTGAGCCGCGGCGGGTAGGAGGCTTGGTCGGTTCGGCGAAAGCTGCAGCGTGAGCACGGGCCGACTCGAGGCATTCTCCGATGGTGTGATCGCGGTGGCGATCACCCTGCTCGTGCTGAACATCGCCGTTCCCCCGCTCGACAAAACCGCCAACGGTGCTCATCTCGCCCACGCCCTCGGGTCTCAATGGCCGTTCTACGCCGCCTACGTCACCTCGTTCATCACCATCGGGATCATCTGGATCAACCACCACGTGATGATTGGCCGCCTGGCCCGGGCCGATCATTCGATCCTGATGCTCAACCTGCTCCTGCTCCTGACCATCGCGGTGATCCCGTTCGCCACCTCACTGCTCGCCGAATACCTCCGAGCGGGAAGCGGTGCCAAGCTCGCGGCCGCCGTATATGGCGGCGTCTTCCTGCTCATGGCGATCGCCTTCACGGCTCTGAACAGCCAGATCCTCCTGCGGCGGTCCCACATGCTGAAGACCCAGCTCAGCCTCGAGCGCCGCCGCCGCATCCTGACCCGGAGCGTCGCGGGGGTGATCCCGTACGTGATCGCCACCGCGCTGGCTTCCGTCACGCCATATCTCACCCTGATCGTCGCCGGAGGGCTCGCGCTCTACTACGCCCTTCCGATCGCCAGCGGCCCGGGAAACTAGTCCCGCCACCAGGCGGCGAGGACGCGGCGCCAGTTGCCCCAGGCGATGGCGTCGAGCTCGGCCGGGCCGAAGCCCAGCTCGCTCATCGCCTCCAGGACGCGCGGCATCCCGTCCGCTCCCCCCACCGCCTGCGGGACAGTCGCCCCGTCGAAGTCCGACCCCAGGGCCACGTGCTCAGGCCCGATCCGATCGGCCACGTAGCGTGCGTGCTCGGCGATCAGCTCAACCGGCGTGTCCGGATCATCGGCGAAGTCGGGGCGCAGAAACGGCGTGGCGAAGACGATCCCGACCAGGCCGTTCGAGCCTCCGATGGCGTCGAGCTGGGCGTCGGTGAGATTCCGTGAGGTCGGGCAGAGGGCATGGGCGGCGGCATGACTGGCCACGATCGGCCCCGCCTCCAGCCGCGCCACGTCCCAGAAGCCGGCCTCGTTGAGATGGCTCACGTCGACGAGGATCCCCAGCTCCGCGCAGCGGCGGACCAGGGCCCGGCCCGCGGCGGTGAGGCCGGGCCCGGTGTCAGGCGAGGAGGGCGAGATGAACGGGACCCCCGAGGCGAAGGCATTGGCCCGGCTCCACACCGGCCCGAGCGAGCGCAATCCAGCCTGGTGCCAGAAATCGAGTGCTTCGAGGTCGGCATCGATCGCCTCGGCGCCCTCGAGATGCAGAATGGCCACAGGCGCGTCATCGCCATCGTGGGCGCGATCGACGTCGGCGATCGTCCTCCCCAGGCGCAGGTGCCCGTCGCGCTCGAGCCGAGCCAGGCGTCCCGCCACCTCGGTCGCGTCGGCGGCGGCGATGACGTGATCCAGGGGCGCGGCGTATTCGAACTCCAGCACGCCATCGTCCCGCGGCACAGTCCGCTCCCGCAGCTTCCCGCCCCCGGAGAAGATGGCGAAGATGGCGCCGCGCAGATCGCCGGCACGCATCCTGGGCAGATCGAGGTGTCCCTCGGGACGCCCGGCGACGATCAGGTGGTGGTCATCCCGGGTCAGGGCGTCGTTGTGCCCATCGAAGACGGCCTGCATCCGGGGAACCTAGCGGCTCAGGTCAGATGCAGCCGGTGCGCCACGGCCGCCGCCTGAGTCCGGCTCTGGACGCCGAGCTTGCCGAGGATTCGGGACACATGCACGCTGGCTGTCTTCTCGGCCATGAACAGGGCGGCCCCGATCTGGCGGTTGGTCGCCCCCGCGGCGATCAGGGCAAGAACCTGGCGCTCGCGCGGGGTCAGGCCGAACGGCTCCTCCGCGGCCTCCGAGTCGGACTCCGCTTGCGCCTCCTCGCCGAGCTGGAGCCGCGCCCGCTGGGCCAGCGCCGATACTTCGTCCTCAAGCCAGCGTGCGCCGAGCGCGCGTGCCGCTCCGAACGCCACTCGAGCCGCTGCTCCCGCAGCCTCACGGTCACCTCGCTCGACCTCAGCCTCCGCCTCACGCCAGTGCATGAGCGCGGCCTGGTAGGGCCGCTCGATCCCCATCCAGTCCGTCGCTGCCACGCGCCACAGCTGGGGATCGTTGTGCGCCTGTCCCCGCGCCTGCTCCGCCTTGCCCACGGCCAGCCAGGCCCGCTCCACCGGGCCCCCCTCCTGGGCCGCGGCGTCCAGGCGGCTCAGGTAGATCTCGAGCCGGGCGTTCGCGTCGCGCTCCTCGGCTCGCTCCCGAAGGTCCTTGGCCCGCCGAACCATGTCGGCCTCGACGCGCGCGCCCACCGCACTGGCCCGCGCGATCCGCATCACGTCGTCGGTGCACACCTCGAGGCGGTCCAGGGCGTGCTCCACCGCGGCCCGCGCTGCCGGCAGCTCGTACCGCTGGCGGTGCAGTTCACCGGCGAGGGCGCCGAACCAGCCGATCCACTGTGGCTCGGTTGAGGCTTCGACGTAGGGCTCGGCCTCCTGAAGGTGCTGAGCCGCCTCGTCACCCCGACCCTCGCCGAGCGCGACCTCGGCCTCCACGAGCAGCCGGAAGATGGTTCGGCGATCCAGGAGCATCGTCGGGGGTAGCAGGTGTGCGCGCATGAGCTCCCAGTCACCGACCTCGTAGGCGAGGATCGCCACCGTGAGCATCAGCCATTCGTGGAGGCGGATGATCCGCCGGGGCACGGCGGCCAGTCCTTCCTGCGCCACCTCCAGTGCCTCCGCGCTGCGTCCTGCCAGGTGGAGCAGATCGGCCAGGTTGGAGTAGGCGTAGCCCAGATTGTCGAGGTCATCCTCGGCCCGCGCGATCGCGATCGCCCGCTTCAGGAGCTGGACTCCCTCCTCAACCTGCCCGAGCGCGATCTGCGCCATCCCCAGGGTGTTCAGGACCTCGCCCTCAGCACGCTGGTCACCGGCCTCGGTGGCGGCGGCCAGCGCCGCCTCGGCGTCGGGGACCGCGTCGCGGAAGCGCCCGCGGAGAAAGCGGGTCCGCGCCAGCCAGGCCATCAAGGGTGGTCGCTCGCGGCTGGCCTCGTCCTCCGGCAGCAGGGCCAGAGCCCGTTGCGCGGTCTCGACCCCCTCCGCCCCACGGTTCAACGACCACTGGATTCGCGCCAGCCGGTCGAGGAGCCGGGCGTACATCTCGGGCTCCTGGGCCGGGTCGACGGCTTCGAGGGCAAGCCCCAGCAGGGTCTCGGCTCGCTCGCGATCCCCGGCGATGCTGTGGGCGGTGGCCGCCAGCATGAGCAGGTCGCTGCGGCTGAGCGGAATCGTCTGCTCGGCGTCGGCCACGCGCGGCCACAGGTCGAGTGCCCGCTCGGCCAGCTCGGCCGCCTCTCCGTAGGCGTGGACCTCGCGCGCCATCAGAGCGGCGCTGACGGCTGCCCGCAGGGCGGCGGGCTGGTCCCCGGCGGCGGCGTAGTGGGTGGCCACGGCCGCCGCCCGCTCGGCCTCCTGCTCACCTCCCTCACCCAGGTCGGTGTCGAGCGCCCGGGCCAGGTTGAGGTGAAAGTCTCCGCGCTCGCCGGGGAGCAGGTCGTCGTAGAGGACCTCACGCAGGAGGGCATGGCGGAAGTGGAAGCGGCCCTCCTCGTCCGCGCTCAGCACATGCTCGGCCATCGCCTCGCGCAGCGCGCCTTGCAGAGCGTCCCGGCCGATGTCGGTGACCTCGGCGATGACCGGCTCGGTCAGCCGCCACCCGACCGCTATCGCTCGGGCGGCGCGCTGCGCCTCCGGCGAGAGGCGCTCGATTCGGAGCATGAAGGCATCGCGCAGGCTCTCCGGAGGCGCCCCGCGGCCATCGAGGCCCGCGGCCAGCAGCTCCTCGGTGAACAGCGGGTTGCCCTCGCTGCGCTCGTAGAGCCGGTCGATCAGGGCATCGTCGGGCTGGGCGTCCAGGATGTCCGCCAGCACCTCGGCGAGCTCGCTTCGGCTGAATGGCCTCAGTTCGAGGCTGCGGACGCCCTCCAGGCGGTCGAGCTCACTGAGCAGCGGGCGCAGCGGGTGGCGCCGGTGGAGCTCGTCCGTGCGGTAGCTGAGCACCACGAGCATCGGCTCCCGGCGCAGGGTCCGGGCGAGAAAGGATACGAACGTGCGCGTCGAGCGATCGGCCCAGTGCAGGTCCTCCAGGATCAGCGTCACCGGGCGACGTTCGCACAGCAGCTCGAGGAGCTCGACCAGCGCCTCGAACAGCCGCAGCTGAGCCGAGGGATCGTGGACCGCGGTGGCGGCCCCGGTCTCATCGAGGCCGGGGAAGAGCGCCGCCAGCTGGGCCCGGCTGCCGCGGCTGAGCTCGTCCAGCGCAGGGTCGTGGGCCCGGATGAGGGGGCGCAGAGCGCTTGTGAGCGGCGCGTAGGGCAGCTCGCCCTCGCTCTGCTCGACCGCCTCACCCCGCAGGACGAGCACGTCACGCTCGGTCAAGAGCCTGTCCAACTCGGCGATCAGGCGTGTCTTACCCAGTCCCGAGTCACCCCCGAGCAGGAGCAGGCCGGGCTGGCGGCTACAGGCCGCTTCTGCTGCCTGCTCTAGCTCGCGGAGCTCTCGACGTCCGCCCAATGAAGCGATTGCTGCTCAGCCTGCGGGCCACGCCTGAAGTATCGTCCGATCGCGGTCCGGACGGGGTGGCCCGAGCGGCTTCGAGCTTGGCGCCCGGGGTTGTGTTCCGCGGCGCTGCGCGCCAGGTCGTGTTGGTGCTCTGTCGCGAGCGCTGCTGTGAGGTGGGGATGCATTCTGCGCTCCTTTTTGTGCTGGTATCCACTGAGAGCAGAATGAGCTGCGACGAACGCCCGCACATCGGGCAGAAGGAGTGGATCTGCCGGCCCGGGGCCTTAGTTGTGACGCTGCGGGCCTTAGGGGCCGCTCGGCCTCAGCGGCGCCCTATCCGTCCGCCCGGGACGAACAGGCGCTGGCTGATGATCCCGAGCTCACCCAAGCGCCGGCGAAGCGACTCCTCGGCCGCGGACCGATCCTCAGGCTCCTGGACGCGGTGGATCTCCAGCGCGCGTGATTGCGCCAGGTCATCGAGCTCTGGGAGCTCAGCGGCGGCGTCGATTCGCAGGTACCAGAGCTCTGACTGCTCGTAGCGGGCCAGCAGGGCTCGGGCCAAGGGGTATTGAAGCGAGTGGTAGAGGACCACCACCCGCGGATCGCCGGGGAAGCGAAGCCGCTTGACCTGCCGTAGCGGGGCCGCGTCACGGAGCCACCGGGGGGTGCGCAAGCGGCCGGGCTCCAGAGCGATGACGCGGGGGATCTCAAGCAGCCGGCGCGCATGGTCGGCAAACGAGAGGTGTTCGAGCTTCGCCGGCAGGAGCAGGATGGCCAGCGGCTCCCGGATCGACTTCGCCTGTGAGAGCGAGGCAGCGCGGCTTCGCCGGGTGGAGAAGAGACCGCTGGCGCTGGTGCTCGCCAAGGCTCAGGATGCCTCGGGCAGCTCGTCGCCAGTGCTCAGCGGCGACGCCTCCGAGCGCCGGGAGGCGCCGATCTCCTCGGCGGTCACGTTTTGGGGGTGGTGGCAGGCGGCCATATGACCGCCGGCGTACTCGGTGAGCTGCGGCTCGACGCGGCTGCATATATCCGTCGCGCGGGGACAGCGGGTGTGGAAGCGACAGCCGGAAGGAGGGTTGATCGGGCTCGGTGGTTCGCCGGCCACGACAGGGCGGTCGCGAGAGCGATTCTCCTTGGGGTCCGGAATCGGGATGGCGGCCAGCAGCGCCGAGGTATAGGGGTGGATGGGCTTGGAGTAGAGCTCGTCGGCCGGCGAGAGCTCCATGAGCTTGCCCAGGTACATGACGGCGATCCGATCCGACACGTGGCGCACCACCGAGAGGTCGTGGGCCACGAACACGTAGGACAGGCCCAGCTCGTCCTGGAGCTCGTCGAGCAGGTTGATGACCTGGGCCTGGATCGACACGTCGAGCGCGGAAACCGGCTCGTCGAGCAGGATCAGCTTGGGATCCACCGCAAGCGCCCGGGCGATCCCGATGCGCTGGCGCTGCCCCCCGGAGAACTCGTGCGGGAACCGGTTGAGATGCTCAGGGCTCAGCCCGACGCGGTCCAGGAGCTTCCTGCTCTCGGACTCCATGTGGTCCCCGTCGACTCCGCGCAGCCCGAGCGGCGTGGCCAGGATCTGGCCCACCCGCTTGCGCGGGTTCAGCGAGGCCTGGGGATCCTGGAAGACCATCTGCACCTGCTGGCGCACCGGCCGGAGTGCCTTGCGTCCGCCCTTGGTGATGTCCTCGCCTCGGAAGCGAATGGCACCGCTCGTAGCGTCGACCAGGCGGGCCAGAGCCCGGATCAGGGTCGTCTTGCCGCACCCCGACTCACCCACCACCCCGAGCGTCTCTCCCTCCCGGAGCTGGAATGAGACGTCATCGACGGCGTGTACCTCGGCCACCGTCCGATCGACCAGGAGGCCGGACTTGACCGGGAAGTAGACCTGCAGGTGATCGGCCTCGAGCAGCGACTGCCCATCCCGTGTGGCCGGGGATCCGCTCTCGGCCTCGGCCTGGGTGCTCATGAGACCACCGTCTCCTCGGTGGCCAACCCGATCTGGTCGCCGACCTGGCGCCGCTGCCGCTTCTCCTCGAGGCCCAGCCAGCAGCGATCTAGGTGCTCGGCTGCTTCCGGAACCCGCGCGGCCAGGTCCGGAACCTCTGTGCAGCGATCAAAGGCGCGCGGGCACCGAGGCCTGAAATGGCATCCCTTCGGCGCCGCCAGCAACGATGGCGGCAGGCCCGGAATCGCCGGGAGCTTCTCCGTGCGGCTGCTGTCGACCCGCGTGATCGAGCCCAGCAGGCCCCAGGTGTACGGGTGCTGCGGGTCGTAGAAGATCTCATCCAGCGTCCCCTGCTCGACCACGCGGCCGGAGTACATGACGACGATCCGGTCAGCGATATCGGCCACAACCCCTAGGTCGTGCGTGACCAGGATGACCCCGGCGTTCGTGTCGTCACGCAGCTTGCGCAGCTCGTCCAGGATCTGGGCCTGGATGGTCACGTCGAGGGCGGTCGTAGGCTCATCGGCGATGAGCAGCTGAGGCGAGTTGGACAGGGCCATCGCGATCATCACCCGCTGGCGCATCCCCCCGGAGAACTCATGGGGATAGGAGCGGGCGCGGTCCCGCGCCCGCGGGATTCCTACCCGCTCCATGAGCTCGACCGCCCGGTCCATGGCCTGCGATTTGGACACGTCGGGCTCGTGGGCGCGGATCTGCTCCACGATCTGATGACCGATCCGGTAGACCGGATCGAGCGAGCTCATCGGATCCTGGAAGACCATCGCGATCTGGTTCCCGCGCACGCGCTGCAACTCGGCATCGGAGGCGGCGACGAGATCGTCACCCCGGAACATGGCCCGGCCTTCGAATTGCGCATTGGGTCCCCGCGTCAGCCCCATCAGCGTCATCACCGACACCGACTTGCCGGAGCCTGACTCGCCGACGATGGCCAGGACCTCACCGGGGCTGACCGAGAACGAGACGCCGTCAACCGCCTGCACAACGCCCTCCTCGGTGCGGAAGGAGACGCGCAGGTCCTCGACTTGGAGAAGCGGCTCTGAGTCCATCAGCTGCTCAGGCGTATCCGCGGATCGAGCAGGGCGTAGAGAACGTCCACCACGGCACCGAGGACGACCACGAAGAACGCCGTCAGCATGGTGATCACGAGGATCGGGGGGACGTCCAAGGCCTGAATCGATTGGTAAGCGAAATAACCCACGCCGTGGAGGTTGAACACGCTCTCGGTGAGGATCGCCCCGCCCCCGATCACCTGGGCGAAGTCGAGGCCCCACAGCGAGATGATGGGGATGAGCGAATTACGCAGCACGTGGCGGACCATCACCTGACGTTCGGTCAGCCCCTTGGCCCGCGCCGTGCGGACGTAGTCATCGTTGATCGTGTCGAGGATCGTCGAGCGCAGGACGCGGGAGTAGATCCCGATGAAGAGCACCGAGAGCACGAGCCAGGGCGCAATCAGGTGGGTGAACCAGTGCCACGGGTTCGAGGTCAGGGGCACGTAGCCCCCCAATGGGATGATGCTCGCCTTGTAGCCCAGGTAGTAGATGGCCAACGCGCCGAGGAAGAACGGCGGACTCGAGACCCCTATGAAGGCGAGCACGGTCAGCGCCTGGTCGGAGAAGCGTCCAGCCCGGACAGCGGTTATCACGCCGAGGAGGACTCCGAGGACGAGCCAGATCACCCCGGCGCCGAGCGCCAGCGAGAGTGTCGTCGGCAGTCCGGCGCGGACCTGGTCCATGACGTTCAGGCTCTGGGTATAGGAGACGATCGAGCCGTCGAAGATCTGCTTCATGGTTCGCCAGTACTGGACGTAGATCGGCTTGTCAAAGCCCCACTTCTGACGCACCAGCGCGACCGTGGCGGCGTTGGCGTGGGGTCCGGCAATCCGGGCCGCTGGGTCTCCATTGGGGATGAGCTGGAAGATGATGAAGGTGAGGACCGAGATGACGAACAGCACCGCGATGACGGCGAGTGAGCGGCGGAGAATGAAACGGCCCATCAGTGGCTCACCCGGATCTTGGCCCGCGGGTCCAGCGCGTCACGGACGCCATCGCCGAACACATTGATGCTGAGCACGGCGATGACGAGCATCAGCCCCGGCGCCAGCACGAGGTGGAACGCCGCCGGGATGGTGTGCACACCGTCGGAGATCATCGTCCCCCACGAGGGATTGGGCGGCTGCACACCGGCCCCGAGGAAGGACAGACCCGCCTCAAGCAGGATCGCGTTGGCCAGGATCAGAGGGATGAAGACGATGATCGTCGAGGCCAGGTTGGGCAGGATCTCGGAGAGCATGATCCGGAAGTGGCTGAGGCCCATCACCCGCGCGGCGTCGACGAACTCCCGCTCGCGTATTCCCAGGACCTGCCCGCGCACGGGCTTGGCCACATACGGGATGTAGACGAAGCCGATCACGAAAGCTGGAACGAGCAGCGAGTTGCCGTGGATCGGCCCGATGCCACCGCCGACGGCGATGGATACCCCCAGGGCGACCCCGAGGATGTACACGGGGTAGGCCCAGATGATGTCGAAGACCCGGGTCAGGATCGCGTCGACCCAGCCCCGGGTGTAGCCGGCGAGGACCCCGAGGGTCACGGACAGGAACATCGTGATCAGCATTCCGATGGCGCCCACCTCAAGTGAGTTACGTCCGCCGTAGAGGAGTCGCACGGCCTCATCACGCCCGTTGGAGTCCGCCCCCAGGAAGAATCGCGAGTGCCACGTGGGACCGATGGGGAGACCGATGACGCTGACCACGTCCTCCTTCTTGTGGCCAACCGTGATCACCTCGGTGATGTGGTTCGCATTCGGCCCGGTGTGGGCGATGTCGCTGGCGTACACCGGCGCCAAGAGGCAGAGCACGACGATGATCAGGAAGATGACGCCGAAGCCCAGCGCGACGCGGTTGCGCCGCAACCGCCGCCAGGCCAGCTTGTAGGGGCCGGTTCCAGCAGGGAGCTGTCCCTCCTCCTCCTCGTGCTGAAGGGCGGCCGGAACGCCGCTGGAGAACTCGGTCCCGGTTGCTTCGGTAGCCCTATCGACGGCCATTCGGCGTAAGCCTAAACCCGCCGAGGCCGGGAGGGAGCAGATCTCCCTCCCGGCGCCCGGCGCATTTCTACTTCAGGCTGAGCGTCAACCAGTCAGGCCCGTAGACCTGGTGGTAGACGAACGACCCGAAGTCCACCCGGCTGGAGGTGAACTTCGGGAACGCCGCGTAGCCGAAGACCCCGAAGTACGCCTTCTGGGCGGCGTAGTAGTCGAGGTTCTCGTACGCCGTGGCGTTGGCACTCAACTGCGAGGTCGGGAGCTTGTACAGCGTCCCCAACGAGTTGACCTGTGAGTTGATGTGCGGGTCGTTGATCATGCCGAAGTTCTGGTTGTTCGTCGGCGTGATCGCATCCCCCGCAGCCAGGATCCCGTAGAAGTCGATCGGGTTCGGGAAGTCCTGGTTCCAGTCGGCGAAGCCGGTCTGGGGGTGGAGCTTCGTGTTTCCGATCGTGGGGAAGTACGTGGCGTCGGCGATGATCTTCTCCGACGCCTTGAATCCGATCTGGTTCAGGAAGCTCGTGTAGTAGTCGATGAACTGCCTACGCGGCGAGCGCTCCTCGCCCCAGACGGTGACGGGCTGACCCGCCATCCCGGACTGCTTGACCAGCTGCTTGGCCTTCGCCAGGTTCGGCGTGGCCGGATCCCCGTAGGGACACGGCTGCTTGGACTGCCCGATCATCAACGGCGGCAGCAGGTAGCAGCCGGGGGTGAAGAACCCCGAGCCCAGCCGGGCCAGGGCGTTTCGATCCACACCAACCACCACGGCCTCACGCGCAAGCTGGCTCGAGAACGGCTTGGCCTGCGAGTTGAGGAAGAAGTAGTAGGTCGACGGCTGCTGGATCTTGGCGTACCGGCTCGAGTTCTGGCCCGTGATCTGCGGCAGAAGGCTCGGCGGAATCGTGTCCGCGAAGTCGAACTCATCCACCGAGTTGTTGAGCACAGACAGGGCGTTGGCCGTCGTGTTGGACGAGAACTTGGCCACGATCTTGTCCACATTGCCCGCGGGGATCCCGGGAATCGGAGTCCAGTTCGGGTTCTTGACCAGCGTGTAGCCCGCGTTGGGCGTAACGCTCTGGAACATGTAAGGCCCGACCCCTGGGGGCGGGTTGTTGCCCAGGTTCTTCATGGCGGTGCCGGTCGGAACCGGAGCCAGCTCCTGGAACGCGAGCACGTTCTCGAACGCGCCGTACGGGTTCATCAGCTGGATCGTGATCTTTCCCGTGGTGTCATCGGTCGTGATGCCGGAGATCGTCTTCGCCTTACCGGTGGCGTAGGCATTGGCACCGACGACATTGTTGGTGATGAACGACGATCCACCCCACGGAATCTTGAGCGTGCGCTCGACCTCCCAGGTGAAGTCGCTTGCCTTGAGCGGCTTGCCGTTCGAGAACTTCAGTCCCGAGCGAAGCGTCATCGTGTAGGTCTTGCCGCCGTTGCTGATCGTCGGCAGCGCCGAGACGAGCCCCGGGATCACCTTGCCGCCGGCCGGTCCGGCCAGATGGGAGTACTCCAGCAACGGGATGTACACCGTCTGGTCGGCCTCGAGGCCTTGGGTCGTGTACATCATCCCCGGGTCCAATGAGTCAGGCGGGGTGCCGAACACGACGTTGAAGGTGCCGCCGGACTTGGCAGCACCGCTGCTGGTGCCCGACGATGACGATGACGTCGTCTTCGACGAGCTTCCACAGGCTGCGACCGCTAGGGCCGCACCCAATGCAATCAGGGCCATGGCAACGCCCCGCATGTGACTCCTCATACAACCTCCTCCTAAAAGCTTGTGGCTTTGGACGGCAGAATCTAATTCACCTGTCCCGGGCGCGTCATCCTCAGCCCGGCTCCCTAATCAATTTCCAATACGCCCGGGCGTTTGCGCCGATGCCGGCTCACCGGAGATGCAGCGAGGTCCAGTCGAGACCGGCCACGGGACTGAAGACGATCCGCCGGTAGTTCAGCCGGTCGGAGACGAACTGGGGAGCCGTCTGGTATCCGAACACGGCGAGGTAGGCCTGGTCGGCCACGTAGCGCTCGAGGGCGTGCCAGAAGGTTGACACCGAGCCTAGGTCGGTCGAGGGCACTGCCCCGAGGATCCGCACCTGGCGGTTGAGGTGGGGATCATCGATCTCCCCCCAGTTCCGGTTTCCCTCAGACCGGATCCCCGAGCCGGTGATCCACTGGTAGAAATCGAGGGGATTGGGCACCCCGGCGCTGAAGTCACCGAAGCCGGTCTGCGGATGCAGTGCCAGCCTCCCGATGGTCGAGAGGTACAAGGCAGCGGGAATGAGCTTGAGCCGGGCCTTGAACCCGATCTGGTTCAGCATCGCGGTGTAGTAGGCCATCCAGGCGGCGAACGGGCGATCGGCCTCGCCCCACACGGTGATGCGCGTGCCGGCGGTGCCCGAGCGAGCGACCAGGGCCCTGGCGGCAGCGATGTCCCCCCCCTTCAGGATGTCGCCGCGGGGGCACTGGTCATGGGGATGGCCGAACATGCTCGGCGGCAGGAGGAAGCAGCCTTCCTGGAGTGCTCCGGGGCCGAGCCGCTTGAGCGTGTTGTCGTCAAGCCCGGTCTGAACCGCGATGCGGGCAAGCCGGCTCGAGAAGGGCTTGCGGTTGACATTCATGAAGATCAGGTCGGTCGCATTGAGGGCCTGCTTGGAATAGCGGGCTGGGGTGAGGCTTTGCAGGCGCGGAATCAGGGCGGACGGGATACGGTCGGCCCAGTCGAACACGTCGGCGGTGTTGTTGAGCACCGAAAGCGCGTCTGACTGGGCGTTCCCCGTGATCCTGACCGAGACGTTCACGTGACCGGCGGGGATGCCGGGGATAGCCCCGGGGCGCCAGCGCGGGTTGGGGAAGACGGAGAACGACCGCCCGGAGTCGACGCGGCCAAAGACGTAGGGGCCGAGACCAAGCGGGGGATCGCTCTGCTCGTTGCGCAGCGGCGTCGAGCTGGGCACGGGCGCTGTGGCGGGAAGCGCCAGTACGTTCTCGAACGGGCCCCAGGGCGCGGTCAGGCGGATGGTGATGGCCCCCGTCCCATCGTCGGTGCTGATCCCGCTGATCGTCTTGGCCCGCCGGGCGGCGAAGGCCGCCGCGCCGACGATCCGGCGCGTGAGCAACTGCGGCGCTCCCCGCCAGTTCAGCTTGATCGCACGCTCAACCGCCCACAGGAAGTCAGACGCCTTGACCGGCACGCCGTTGGAGTAGGCGAGGCTCGGCTGTAGCGTCAGGGCGTAGGTGCGGCCCCCATCGGTGACCGTCGGCAGCGTGCTGGCCAGCCCGGCGATCAGCTGGGTTCCGGGAACCCCGTTCGAATGGTCGTAGGTGAGCAGTGGTGTGTACACGAGCCAGTCGGCCTCGAGCGCCTCGGACGTGGAGCCAACAGCGGGATCGAGGGAGTCGGGAGCCACGGCCATGAGCACGCTCACCGTCCCGCCAGGCCGGGGAGGGACGGTTTTGGAGCCCCCGCACCCAGCCAGGAGCAGGCACACGGCCGCGCTGAACAGCGCGCGCGTGCTCCACCGCGTTCTCAGGCATCCCATCTTGAACGGCAGGCTATGCGTCCCGGCCAGTCACACTCAGGCGGCTTCGAGGACGACGGCCAGCCCCTGGCCAACGCCGATGCAGAGCGCCGCCACGCCATAGCCCCCGCCCCGCTGCTTGAGCTGATGCGCCAGGCCGCCCAGGATCCGCACGCCCGAGGCTCCGAGCGGGTGACCGAGGGCGATTGCCCCGCCGTGGGGGTTGACCTTTTCCGGATCAAGCCCCTTCCACTGACCGATGTCGGCCAGGCACTGCGACGCGAACGCCTCGTTGAGCTCCACCACGTCAACGTCCTCCCAGCCGATTCCCGCCCGGGTGAGCGCCCGTTCGGCCGCCTCGACGGGAGCGATCCCGAACACGTCCGGGTCGGCTCCGGCGACGCCGCGTGAGACGATCCGCGCCAGCGGCTCCTTGCCCATCGCCTGGGCACCTTGCTCGTCGGTCACGAGCAGCGCCCCGGCACCGTCGTTGAGCGGGGACGAGTTACCCGCCGTGACCGTCCCGTCCTCAGCAAACGAGGGCTTCAGCTTGGCCAGGCGCTCAAGCGAGGTATCGGGCCGCATGTTCTCGTCGCGCTCGAGGTCGGTCCCAGGAACCGGGATGACCCACTGGGCGTAAAAGCCGCTCTCCCAGCCGGCCAGGGCGCGCTGGTGGCTGCGCAGGGCGAACTCGTCCTGGGCCTCCCGGGACACGTCGTAGATCCCGGCCAGCTTCTCCGCGCTCTGACCGAGCGAGATCGTCCACTGCTCAGGCATCTTCGGATTGACCATGCGCCAGCCGAGCGTGCTCGAGTGAAGCTGCTGGTGCTCACGCGGGAAGGGGCACTCGGTTTTGAGGAGGATCCACGGCGCCCGACTCATCGACTCGACCCCGCCGACGAGGACGACCGAGGCATCGCCGGTCTCGATCATGCGGCTGGCCTGCATGGCGGCGTCCAGGCTGGAACCGCAGAGGCGGTTGACCGTCGAGCCCGGGACGCTCGTCGGAAGGTCGTTGAGCAACCAGGCCATCCGGGCCACGTTGCGGTTGTCCTCGCCGGCGCCGTTGGCGTCGCCGAAGAGAACGTCATCGACCTGCGCCGGATCGAGCTCCGGCGTCCGCTCGAGGACAGCGCCCACGACGTGCGCGGCCAGGTCGTCCGGGCGGACGTGAGCGAGGCCGCCGCCGTAGCGTCCGAAGGGGCTGCGCACGGCGTCAACGATGTAGGCGGTGCTCACGCGGCGTGAGCTTACGCAGGGTTGCGCGTTGACGCGCGTGGGCGCCACCCGGCAGGATGCAGCCGGATGAGCCGCCAGGCCGCCAGGCGAGCGCTCGAGGAGCAGCTGGGAGCCAGCCTTCCCAAGGGCGTCGGCGTGCTTGCCGAAGAAGACTTGGAAGATCTCGGCGAGGCCTTGCGAGTCGCCCGGCGACGACAGGCCAAGGCGCTTGCGGAGGCTGGCGAGCGGGCGCTGAGCCGAATTCCCCGTGTGCTGCGCGGGCCCGTCCGGAAGGTTGCCGGTGGCTGACGAGCTCGCCGTCGAGACGGAGATTCTCAAGCTGGCCCGGCTGCTCCAGCGCGAGCCTGGGCGGCTGGCCTACCTAAAGCGGGTGCCCCTGAACGACCTCAAGACCCTGCGCGCCCAGATGACGGAGACGCTATTCACCGACCATGAGTCGGTCCTGCGCCGGCTCGCCGCGGCCAGCCGTCTGCTCCCGGTGGCGCTCGTGGCCGGCCTCTCGGAGAACACCTTTGGACCCATCCTCTCCGCGCGGATCGCCGGTCTTATGGATCCCGAGCGCGCCGATCAGGTCGGCCAGCGCCTGCCCACCCGGTTCGTCGCCGACGTCGCGATCGAACTCGATCCTCGGCGCGCCAGCGACGTGATCGCCCGCATCGCCCCGGACCGCATCTCCGACATCACAGCCGAGCTGGTCCGGCGCCGGGAGTACGTGACGATGGGCCGATTCGTCGGCCACCTCGACGACGGCCCACTTGAGGCGGCGATCAAGGCGCTGAGCGACGACGACCTGGTCGAGACCCTTTCGGTGATGGAGGAGGCTCCCGAGCTTGACCGGCTGGCTCGGCTGACCGATCCAGAGAGGATTGAGCGCCTGGCGGCACGGCCGGACTCGCCGATCAGCCGCCTTTGACCGCGGCCTCCAGGTCCGTGCGGCTCGCCACCCCGATCAGCTCGCCGTCCGGTGTGGTGACGATCGCCCAGCGCAGGTCTCGCTTGGCGAGTTCCTCCGCGGTGCCCTTCGCGGTCTTGTGAGGGCGCACCGTGCTGGGGCCTGGGTCCATCACCGTCTCGACCGGGAGATCTGCGTCGCAGTTCATCTTGCTGGACGGCAGCCGTCCGAGGACGATACGGCTCGTGCCGAGGACGAGGGCGAACGGATACGGCGAATCATCGACCCGCTCGCTCACCTCACCCACGCGATCCGAGAGCCCACAGGTGACGGCGTCGTCGCGCGCCACCTCGGCCACCGTTGGCTCAGCGGCCCGTGTCCCCTCGACGGGACGGCGGTGGACCAGCCAATCGACCTTGCCCGGCACGTAGTCGTAGACCTCGGTGAACCCGAGCGTTTCGAGCCGGCACGCGGCTCGTGCGCTGAGGTCTCAGAGGGAGTCCCAGCAGTAGACGACGACGGGACGCCCGCGGTCGAGCACCTCTGCCCGCTCGGCTGTCAACTGCTTGAGGGGGAGGCTGACCGCACCGGGCAGGTGCCCCTCCTCGTACTCCGCCTCCGGGAGCGCCTCGGCGAGCTGGGCCCCCTCGGCGATGAGGCGGTCAAGCCCCGCTAGGTCGATCTGCCCGGGCATAGGCGCAGTCTACGGACGGCCGTCGCCCGCGGAGCGGGTCCTCAGCGGTCGGCGAGACCCTCGCCGAGCACAAGGGCGACGAGCTGGGCTCGAGTGTGGGCGCCCACCTTCACCATCGCGTTCCGGACGTGGCTGCGGACCGTGGCCGGGCTCAAGCTGAGGTCGGAGGCGATCTGGGGCGTGCTGCGTCCGAGCGCGACCTGCCGCACCACCTCGCGCTCGCGAGGCGTGAGCGATCCCCCCGCCCTGCCGAAGGTGTTGCCCGGGGAACTCCCCGAGTTCCCCGGCGCCACCCTCGGGGGCCTCGCGCTGATCAGCTCGGTCCCGTGGGGTTCGAGCTTGGCCGACAGGGTGACGAACAACGCCAACCACTGGCCGTCGACCTTGGTCGCGTGCGCGGCGTAGCTGACGCGCATCGGCTGGCCGCTCGGGTGCGCGATCACACGCTCGCCGTAGAGCTCATTATCGCGGAGCAGGTCTTGCCACTCTCCGGAGCCCGTCGAGGATCTCCCGCCGACGAAGGCCGTACCCGCGGGCTGACCGACGACCTCCTCCCGCGGATACTGGTACAGATCGGTCGCCGCCTCGTTGACGGCGACGTAGCGCAGATCGCGATCGAGAAGCGCCATCGGAATGTGGGAGCGTTCGAAGACGGACCAGAACGGTCCGGCCTCTGAACCGTCTGGGAATTTCGACATAGCGGGGGGCCCGAGCACCGTCGCAGGCTCAGGACGGGGAAGCCTACGTATGACAACGGCCGTTGCCAATCATCCGTTTGGATGATCGTTCGGTAGCTCTACAACCACACAGGGCCCCTCGAGCCCGCGAGTGGGCGAACGCACAGCCGGAAGCCGCTCAGCCCTCGGCGAGCACGTCGCGGAGCGCCGGGTCGAGCTCGGGATAGCGGAAACGAAAACCAAGCTTCTCCAGCCGCCGCGGGATCACGCGCTGTCCGGTGGTGACGATCTGAGCCATCTCCCCGTAGAGGGGACGTAGGGCAAAGGCTGGGACCGGAAGCACGGCTGGCCGCTTCAGGGCCCGTCCGAGGGCATGGGAGAGCTCGGCGTTGGTCACAGGGTGGGGCGCCGTGACATTGACGGCTCCGTTGGCACGGTCCTCGTCGACACAGAAGATGAGCGCCGCCACGACGTCGGCAAGGTGGACCCAGGGCACGTACTGCTTTCCGCCCGCCACCGGGCCACCGATGCCGAGGCGAAAGAAGGGCAGCATCTGGGCCAGGGCGCCCCCACTGGGGGAGAGGACCACACCGGTGCGCGTCCGGGCCACGCGCAGGAGCGGGTCCGCCTGCTCGGCCTCAGCCTCCCACTCGGCGACGACTTCGGCCAGGAAGTCGCTGCCCGGCGGGGCGTCCTCGTCGAGCTCACGATCATCGCTGGGCCCGTAGTAGCCGGTGGCCGACTGCGATACGAGCACCGCGGGCCGCCCTGCGCTCGGAATTTCCCGCAGGGCGGCTACGAGCTGACGCGTGCTCAGCACCCGCGAGTCCCGAATTCTCGCCTTGGATTCGTCATTCCAGCGCTGGGCCACGGGCTCACCCAGAAGGTGGACCACAGCGTCGGCGCCAGTGAGCGCACCGGCCGGCGGGGGTGAGCCGGTCGGATCAGGCCATTCGACGATCTCGACTCCGCTGCCCAGGGCCTGGGTGCCCCGCTGCGAGTTCCGCGAAAGCGCGACGACCTGGTCTCCACGTTCCCGCAGAGCGGTGGCCAGGGCGTGGCCGATCCCGCCGGTGGCGCCGGTGATGACGATCCGCTTCACGAGGCCCGGAGGAGATCGACGGGCCTGTGCGAACTAGGCAGAGGTACGGACCGAGAGGAGACTGGAGTGTTGAAGGACTTCAAGACGTTCCTGCTTAGGGGGAATGTGGTCGATCTGGCCGTCGCGGTGGTCGTCGGGGCGGCCTTCGGGGCGGTGGTTACCGCGCTCGTGCGGGACTTGCTCACCCCGATCGTCGCGCTCATCTTCGGCAAGCCCAACTTCTCGAATCTGTCGTTTACGCTCAACTCAAGCCACTTTCTGTACGGCGACTTCATCAATTACCTGATCGCCTTCCTATCAGTCGCGGTGGCCGTGTTCTTCTTCGTTGTACAGCCAGTCAACGCCTTGATGCGTCGCCACAAGACTCAGCCCGACGTCGAGTCTGAGACGCGCCCCTGCACCGAATGCCTGAGCGACATCCCGCGCCAGGCGCGGCGATGCGCCTTCTGCACCTCGCCACAGGAGCCTGAGCCGGCTCACCACCCAGCCCCCGCCTGACTGCGCAAAGGCTGAGGGCGGAGGATCGACCTCCGCCCTCAGCGCACTTCCTACTTTGCGCCTTCGCTGCCTTAGAGGCTCAGTGTCGCCAGGAGGCTGTTGAGCTCGGCCGTCAGCGCCTGAACATCCCTCTGGACCTGGCTCAGAAGACTCGGTGAGCCCGAGTTGAGCAGGTTGCTGACGCCGCAGAGCAGATTCCCGAGCAGGTTGCCCTGTCCTGAGACTGCGGTGATATCGAGAACGATCGGCTGGTTCATCTGCGGACCGCCTCCGAGCGTCACCACGAGGCCGAGCAGGTTCAGGGTGATCGGCCCCAGCACCAGGTGCAGCACTGGACACGCCGCGGCATCGCGCGCCGACCCGCTGGGTGCTCCGGTCAGGCTCGCGGGCATCATCACGCCGTAGCGCGTGACGCGCTGGCCGCCCAAGGTGCCCTTCAGCGTTCCCACCGCATACGCCGTCTGGCCGCGGGCAACGACGCGCTGAATGCCGAACTTGCCCGTGAACTGCTTGCCGTTCTTGGCCGTGCCTTTCACGGCGACCGTGTACAGGGCGGGAAAGTGGCTATAGGCCTGGGACTGAGAGCCTGTGCCATTGGCTGCCGAGGCGACAGGAACTGCTACCGCCGCGAAGGCGAGGCTGGTTGCGGCGGCGACAGCCACCACGCGAAGTCGGATCATGAGACCCTCCTGTGGTTGAAACAGACAAACGCCCGGCGCTGACTCGGGAGGCAGCCGTTTGTCCTGGACTCAGCTGGGCTGCCCGGTCCGACCGCAGGCAAAACCCCTCCAGACACCCCGCCTTCACAAGTGGCGAGACTGGGAATCGAACCCAGGACACCACGATTTTCAGTCGTGTGCTCTACCAACTGAGCTATCTCGCCGGGGTTGGCGATCGTAGCGAGTTCCCCTAGCCTGTCGGGGCATGCGAGGCGCTCGGTCGATCATCCTGGCCTGCGTCGGCTCGCTCGCCCTCGCGGCCTGCGGCTCTAGCTCTCCTGCCGCCACCCCGCTCAGCTCCGCGCTCTCCTATTTCCCAAGGGACAGCCCGTTCGTGATGAGCCTGGTCACCTCTCCCAACGCTCCGGCGGTCAAGAACGCACAGGCGATGCTGGGACGGATCCCGTTTGCCACCTTCGGCCAGGCCGCGCTCATCTCCCGCTTGCAGCAGCTCGGCATCAGCTACGACACCGACATCCGGCCGCTGTTCGGCAATCCGGTGATGGTCGGCCTTGCGAGCTCCGGCGGGAGCAACCTGCGCGCCTTCTCGACTGGGAACACCTCGTTGCTCGCCTGGGTGACCAAAGACGCGGGGACCCTGAGCTCGCTCGTCAAGAAGCTCCATGCGTCGAGTACCGGCAGTCACGATGGCGCCACCTTCTATCGCGTGTCGGGCACCACGCTGGCCGTGGACGGGGCCACCCTGCTCGTCGGAAGCTCGCAGAGCCTGCTCACCACCGCGCTGAATCGGCACGCCGCCGGTAGTGGAATGACGACGGCCGGTTTCAACGCCGATCTGGGCACCCTCCCGAGCGGCGCGCTTGTCCGCGCCGCAGGCGACCTGGCGCCGCTGATCTCGAGCAGCTCCCGCACGGCTGTTCCATGGCTGGCCGCGCTGCGTGCCTACGGCGTAGCGGTCGGCACCAGCTCGGGCGGATTGACCTTCCAGTACACGCTGGATACCAGCTCAGCGCACCTGAGCTCCGGCGAGCTGCCCTTGTCCCCGGGAACCTCACCCCCGGGCTTCGTGGGCACCGCACCGCTTCAGCTCGGCCTCCGCGAGCCCGCCGCGACGTTGGCCTTCGCCCTCGACGCGGAGCGTCGGAGCTCACCGACCCAGTACGCGGCCGTCGTGGCTCGCATGAACGCGGTGCGCCGCAAGACGGGGGTCGACTTCCGGCGTGACGTGCTCGACCAGCTGGGCGCCAACCTGGCGCTGAACAGCACCCCCGCGGATCGTGGGTTGATGGCCCGCATCGACGTCCGCAACCCCCGCGCTATGGCGCGGACCCTGCGCAAGCTCGGGCCCTCGCTGCTCGGCGTGCTCGGAAGCCATTCGCAGTCGACCGTGACGGCGGGTCCGGCTGGTTTTGAAATCGTTCACCGCGGCAGGAACAAGATCCTCGTCGGCCTCGTCGGCAGCGAGCTGGTCCTGGGAACCGGCTCGCCGGCAGCGCTGCAGGCCTTTGGCACCGCTCCCGCGGTGGCGGCTCCGGGAGCTCAGGGCGCGTTCGCCTTCAGGGTCTCGCTCCCTGAAGCGATCCAGCTGACGCAGCGCGGGGCGCCCTCGAAAACGATCCAGGCGGTTCTGTCTGCACTGGGCGACATCTCCGGCTGGCTCTCCTCGAGCTCGAGCGCGCTCACGGGCAGCGCCACGCTCGGACTGAAGTAACTCGGCTCAGCGCTGGAGGCTGGGCACAAAAGTGGAAAATCTGTCCACTCGTGCGCCCAGGCTTCATTCAGCGCTCCTGAAGACGGCGGATCAGCTCCAGGGCGCCGGCTTTGGACAACGGCTCGTTGAGGTTTCCACACTTGGGCGACTGGACGCAGGACGGGCAACCCGACTGGCACGGGCACTCGCCGATCAGGCGCCGGGCATCGCCGACCAAGCGCTCGAACTCGTCGTAGCCCCGCCGAGTGATGCCCACGCCCCCCGGATGCCCGTCGTAGATGAAGATCGTGGGTCCACCGGTCTGCGGATGGGCGTTGGTGGAAAGGCCTCCGATGTCCCAGCGGTCACACATGGCGATGAGCGGCAGGACGGCGATCTGGCCGTGCTCGAGGGCGTGGAGTGCACCCAGCAGCTTGTCGGCCGGGAACGGCTCTGAGTCGATCAGGTCGTCGAGCTCGAACCAGAGGGCCCGGGTCGGGAACTCGACCGTGGGCAGATCCAGCGTCTGGAAGCCGATCACCTGGTGGTCCTGCAGCGACTTGCGCTGGTAGCCAAGCACCGTCTCTGAATAGACGACCTCGCCGAAGGACAGCGTGACGCCCAGGGTCTGACGCTGGTCGTGCAGCCGCTCGACGAAGGTCATGCTCTCCCGCTTGGCCTGCGTGAAGTAGTCCCCGTTGAAGGGCTCTAGCAGCGCCCGCCGCCCGGCCAGGTCGAGTTCACCCACGCTGTACGCGCGACCCATGTGCAGGTAGATGGCCCCCTCGTGCACGGTGCCGTAAGCCCGGGCGGCTTCGACCGAGCCGAGCACCTCGCCCGAGCTGCCGTCGATCAGGACAAAGCTGTCCGCGCTGGCCGAGCGCAGGGCGACCCGGGCAGCGGGATAGTCATCGGCCCGCCGGGGCACGAATCCAGTCGCGCGCTGGCGGAGGAAGCCGGCCAGCGTGCAGCTCCTCGGCGTAGTCACGCCACTGCTCGCCGAGCAGAGGCGCGTCATCGTCGCTCAGCGGCGCCTCATGAGCGGCGCAGACCAGGTGCTCGGCGTAGATCTCCGAGCTCCCCGGATCGAGGATCGCCGCCTCCACCGGGCGGGCCAGGAAGTCATCGGGATGGCGGCAGAAGAACTGATCAAGCGCGTCCTCGCCCGCGATGTAGACGGCGAGTCCCCGCCCCCGTCTGCCCGCCCTTCCCCACATCTGCTTGAGGCTGGCCACGGTGCCGGGAAAGGTCACGCAGACCGCGGCATCGAGCTCGCCGATGTCGATTCCCAGCTCGAGCGCATCGGTGGCAACCACCCCCAGCAGCTCGCCCGTGGTCAACCGCCGCTGGATGTCCTGGCGCTGAGCCGGCGTATAGCCGGCCCGGTACGGCGCGATGCGTTCAGCAAACTCCGGCTCCAGGCGATCGGTGGCGTGACGCAGGATCAACTCGACGCCCTTACGGGACTTCATGAAGCAGATCGTGCGGGCGCCCGCGGTGATCAGCTCGGAAAAAACCTCGGCCGCTTCGTAGAGCGCCGAGCCTCGCAGCCCCAGGGCCTCGTCGAGGAGCGGCGGGTTCCACATGGCGACGCGTCGCTCGGCCCGCGGCGCGGTGTCCTGCTCCACGAGCTGGAAGCCGTCGAGCCCGGTGAGGCGCTCAGCCAGCTCGAGCGGGTTGGCGATGGTGGCGCTGGCCATGAGAAAGCGAGGCACCGTGCCGTGAATCGCCGCCACCCGGCGCAGCCGCCGCAGGACATTGCCCACGTGGGACCCGAAGACGCCGCGGTAGACATGCGCCTCGTCCACCACGACAAAGGCGAGGTTGGCCAGCAGCTCGTCCCAGGCATCGTGGTGGGGCAGGATCCCCACGTGGAGCATGTCCGGGTTGGTGAGGATCACATTGGCGCGCTTGCGGATCGCCGCCCGCTCGGAGCGCGGGGTGTCACCGTCATAGATGGCCGGACGAATGGCCTGAGTCAGCCCGAACCGGTTGAGCGCGCGGGCCTGGTCCTGAGCCAGCGCCTTGGTCGGGTAGAGGTAGAGCGCGCGGGCCGTTGGGTCTGCCGTCAGCACTTCGAGCGTCGGCAGCTGGAAGCAGAGCGACTTGCCGGAAGCTGTTCCCGTGGTGACGATCGTCGGGCCTCTGAAGGCGGCCTCGAGCGCCTCCGCCTGATGCTGATAGAGAGCGTCGATCCCAGCCTGGTCGAGCGCTCCGTTGACCGCAGGGCTCAGACCGTCGGGAATCGGCGCGAAGCGGGGGGCCCGGGCGTCGAAGAGATCTTCGTATACGAGCCGATCGTCGGCCCGGCCCGTCTCCAACAGGGTGGCCCAAGGCTCGGTTCGGCTGGTCGTGGCCACCTGCTCAGTATGGTCGCCCGCGATGCTGCGTTGCGTCTATCTGGACCTGGACGGGACCCTGCTCGGTCCTGGGGCATCCCTGCTCCGAGGGGCCGACGGGCGTTTTGCCCTAGAAGGAGTCCGAGCCCTTCAGGCCTGCGCCCGGGCGGAGGTGGAGGTGATGCTCTATTCAGGGCGTCGCCAGGCCAGCGTCTTTGAATGCGGCCGCCTGATCGGGGCCTCCGCCTACACCTTCGAGGTCGGTTGTGGTCTGGTGGTCGATGGCGAGCTCGAGTGGTTGACAGACGGGGTCACGCCGTCGGCCTCGGCGGGATCGATCCACGATCAGATCGCCGTCTCAGGCGCTCCTGCGGTGTTGCTCGAGCGGTTTGCGGGGCGGCTTGAGTACCACACGCCGTGGTCCGTCGGGCGGGAGGTGTCGCACCTGTTTCGCGGCGCCGTCGATCTCGACGAAGTGGCGCGGGTCCTCAGTGAGCGCGGCTTGGACTGGCTGCGTCTGGTCGACAATGGGGTCTTGACCACGGCGGCGGAGCAGATGCCGGGGATCGAGGTGGCCCACGCCTACCACCTGATCCCGGCAGCCTCCTCGAAGGCTCGCGCCGTGGCGCGGCACATGCAGGCGCGGGAGTACAGCGCTGCCGAGTGCATCGCCGTCGGAGATTCGCGTGAGGATCTCGGCGTGGCCCCAGCGGTAGGAACGTTCTGGCTCGTGGCCAACGCGCTCGAGCGTGATCCGGGCCTGGCGTCTGAAGTAGCCGGGCACCCCGGTGTCCGCGTCGCCGAAGAGGGATACGGTTCCGGCGTCTACGAGGCCGTCGTCACGACGCTCGCCGAGGCAAGCTAGGGCCGAGGCGGCCCGAATGCGTCAGGCCTTGACCAGCTCCCGAGCTGTCTCAGCGGGCACCGGCTCGTCCGTCTCCGCCACGTCTGTCTCGTCGTCACGCCTGCTCGGCTGAGGCTGTTCAGCGTCGGCCGCGTCCCCCACGGCCCAGCCGAGGCGCTCGAGAAGGTTGGCGATGAAGCGCTCGCTCTCGAAGTCGCGGGTGTTGATGCGCTCGCGGAGCACGACCCTGCCTTCGAGATTCGATGCATCCCCTGCCGTCACGATGATCTGCGGCATATATCTCTCTCTTCCTCAGGAGTCTTTTCTTAGGTCACCTGAAACCCTGCCAGCGGCGCCTTCATCCCGAGTAAAAATCTCGTAGCCGAGAGCTAATCAGCACGTTGACGCCTTCCGGTACCTGATTCAGGGGGCGTCGTTCGCTTCTCCGCGCGTAAAGACACGTTTGAACCAGCCGACGAGCCGCCGCCACGGGCCCGGTCGCTCCGCGGAGCGGCGAGCCGCCGGCGGGATCGTCGTCCGGACCACCGCCACCCATTCGTCGAGGGGAAGCTCTGCCTCGATCAAGCATGAGAGAGCGTGCGTGACCGGCGCCTGGATGCTCGCCGCCGCGAGCGCCTTGTCGAGCAGGGGAACCGTCTCAAGCGCCTCCACCGCCTGACCGACCCGCGCGGGGATCTCGGCCGCCGGCACTCCCTCCGCGAGCAGCTCACCGGCGCGGCGATTCCGGCTCTCCGGCGCGAGGGCGGTGGCCACAAGGTCACCCGTTCCAGCCAGCCCGATCATCGAGGTCGGGCTCGCACCGCGCGCCATGGCCCAGCGCCACACCTCGGAGAAGATGTGTCCCGCTGCCGCGCCGGCCGCGTTAAGGCCTTGGGCCACCGTGGCCCCTGAAGCCAGCGCAGCGGCATTCTTGGCCACCCCCGCCAGCTCGACCCCGACCGGATCGTCCGATTGCTCGCAGACAACTCCGGCTCGGACGAACACGCCAGAAACCGCCGTCGCCAGTTCTTCACTCGCCGAGGCCGCGACGAGCCCAGCGCCCTCGCGCACCATCTCCCGCGCGTGTGCGGGGCCGCCGATGCACCCCACACGATTGGCGCCAAAGAGACGCGAGAGCAGAGCCGTCGGCGGCTCGCCATCCGGACCGACGAGACCCTTGGCCAGTGAGACGACGAACGCCTTGTCAGATAGGCCGCGTTCCTCAAGGCCCTGGATTACGTCACGGAGGCCCATCGAGGGGACGCTGAGGAAGACGTAATCGGCGCGCGCAACGCCGGCGCTCGCCGGCTCGATCCGGAGCTCCCGGGGAAGCGCGACTCCGCTCAGGTAGACGCTGTTCTCCCGTTGCTCGCTGAGTTCCCGCGCCTGGCTTTCGCTACGCGTCTGGAGGGTCGTCCTCAGGCCGCCCCGGGCCAGGAGTACGGCGACCGCCGTGCCGAACGAGCCCGCCCCGATGACGGTGGCCCGCCGGGTCCCCGGGGCGGGTAGATGAATCGAGGGGCGTAGAACAGGTGGCACGGGGGCGCGAGCCTACCCGGGTGGAGCGGTGCCCTGACAGGGGGCGCCCAGCGTCCTCGTGGCGCGTCGGCTCAGGCCGCTCCGCGCATGCGGCCGTCCGCCGACGTGACTGCCGCCTCGTCCTCCTGGGCTACGGCGTCCGCGAGGCCTTGCGCCGCGGCCGTCAAATCGCCGAAGGCAGCGGCGACAACAGCGGCGTCGGAGCCGGCGATGGCGCGGTTCAGTTTCGCCACGCTGGCGTCGAAGCGCTCCCACAGGTCCTCAGGGCCGCGCCGGCCGGTTCCGGGCCGCAGTTCGTAGGGCGGCTGCGCCTGCTCTGCGCCGGGAACGGCGCGCCAGGCCAGTCCGGCGGCGTGAGCATCCCGCCATGCCGCCTGTTCGCGGGCGGCCGCCTCGGCCAGACCGCGCAGGCGGGCGGCGAAGCCCGCGTCGGGCGGTGCGAGCTTGTGCGAGCGCATGGCCTCGGCCCAGTCACTCCCTGCCTCTTGGACAGCGCGCGTGACCTCATCACGCTGCGAATCAGTCTGGTTGCCGGTGCTCATCGATGGCTGACCGCGGGGTCGTCCACGTCAGGGTCCTCGTCCAAGACGCCGATCGGCTCGCCGCCCCAGAAGTCCTCGGCGCTGGGCCCGCCATTCGCGGCCGTCGCCTGACCGGCCGTCGTCGAGCCCTGCTCGAGCACGCGCTCGAGGTCAGAGCTCCTGATCCTGACCCTCCGGCCCACCCGGAGGGCCGGTAGTGACCCCTGATCGATCCAGTTCCGGACGGTCTGCTGGTTGAGCTTCAGGATCCCCGCCACCTCGGCCACGGTGAGGAAGGTGTCGTCGAAGTTACCGCCAGAAGTGGACATTTTTGTCTAATTGAGACAAATTGGGGCTAATCAAAGAGATAGACTACCTCACCGGTAGGACGTTTCGACCGACCTCGGCAAAAAAGGTCTGCAAACGGGTGGGTTCTTCAGAAATACGCAGTGGTGGGGAGGGATCCGGCTCGAGTCAATCGAGCAACGTGGTGCGCATTCCGCGGGACTGGTTCGGCCCAAGAGATGAGCTCGTACCCATCGGGCCGGGAGCCGGAGGCGGATCCGGCGAGACATCTCTTGACGATCCCGGGGCAGAGCTCCGCACGCCGGAGCCGCTCGACGCAAGCCTCTTCTGGGGTGAGGACGCCGGTGCGGTTCACGACGTCGTCGACGCACCAGCGGACCGGCTCGCCGTCGGGCGCGGCCGCGCCCGGCTGCTCGTGGCCGCAGCAGCCATCGCGGTTGTCGCAACCACAGGGATCGCGGTAACGACGCTGGGGGGCTCTCACCCCCGGGCCCCCCGCCCTGCGGTCGCTGCGGTCGCCCATGCTCCATACGTGGCTCCGGTCCGACCATCCTCGGTGAGGCCGGACGCGAAGACCGTGAGGCGACGTCCGCGGGTTTCCGCCCATCGACGGAGGGCGCACCGGAACGCGGCGGGCGTCACGACCACTCAGGTCGCATATCACCCGAATCAGGCGCGCTCCTCCACGGGCGTGAGCTCCACCTCCCAGGCGTCCGGCATGCCAGTCGTCCAGAACTCGCCCTCGCGCTCCGCGAGCCCCACGACCGCGGCGTCAACCGCATCCCCACCCCACTCTGCACAGCCCTCGTTCGGGTCCAGCGGCGCGCTTGGACCAATGAGCTCACCCGACGGGTGATCAGCCACGAAAGGACCCTCGTTGACCACCAGCATCCTCGACTACCTCCGCCGCCATGCGCTCGCCGCCGCGGCATTCGTCTGCTCAATCCTCGCGCTCGCCGGCTCGAGCTACGCCGCCTTCACCATCAGCGGCACCCAGATCCGGAATCACACGATCAACCCCGTCAAGCTGAACCCCAGGTTCATCAACGGGAACGTCCGCGCCTGGGCAATCGTCGCCCCGAACGGGCGGGTGATCGCCAGCGCGGGGAGGCCGAAGGTGACACCGCAACTCTCGGATCCTGGGGGATACGGCATCAGATGGGGAGTGGCCGTCGCCCGCTGTTCAACGGTGGCGTTGATCGACGGCGCGATTTCACCGCCAACCGAGCGTGTCGGAGTCACCGGGAACCCGTCAATGCCTTTTACGGCCGGATTTGCCACAGGGGCGACAACAGCCCGGCATAACCAGACTGGGATCCAGACCTTCAATCAGCAGGGGCAGCCGACTCCATTGGGGTTTGACGTTGCTGTGATCTGCTGACGAACAGGCCTTGCGGCGATCAAAGTGAAGGTACTGGCACAGCTCTTCGCGTCGGTAATGGTCGCTGCCGTGGTCGCTCTGGCTACTGCGACTCCCTCATTCGCTGGCGAGTACTACGTCTACGCCTGTTCGTCCTATGGCAACACGGCGCCAGCCTTCTCGCCTTATTCAAATGCTGATCACCTAGCACCGCCGATGGATGCATGGAGCCTGCGCCGGGCGGTGGCTATCGCTCACTCGAGATCAACAATCCATCCGAGCCAGTCCTCCACGGCTACGGCGCCAACTGGACTGCCTACAGCCCCTCTCCGGCCATATCGATCGTCGGCGCCTATACGCCGGTCAACACGGTCCTGGTTGACTGCTACCTCCACACCGATGGCTTCACGGCCGAGTTTCTTTGGAGTGGCGGCACTCAGGAGATCAACCATGTCAATGGATGCGACTCCGCCGGCTCGGGTTTGGCACCGGGATCGACACTTCGTTCGCGCCGTCGAGCTACTTCGGCTGGGGTGCCGGATGTTGGTTGGCTTCTCGAGCTGCTCACTTCGAGCAGTGCCGGGGCCGTCCTCGGCGTGCAGGGCGTTCGTCTAACTGCTGATGAAGGCTCTGGTCCCTCCGTTGCCGCCCGGGACGCCAACAACATCTGGTGGTGGGGTGGCCGGTGGGTGCGCGGCGGTGGATGGTCGGTGTCCTTCAGCGCGAGCGATCCGAGCGGTGTGTGTGGGACGGACCTGCTGATCAACGGTCAGTACACCGGAACCGACAACACGCAGGATGGCAGCCCGGACGTGTCGAGCTTTACGCAGTGCTGGCCGACGGACACGGTCACGGGCTCGCTCGACTCGGACAGTTTCGCCAACGGCCCCTTGACCATCGAGTACGCGGCGAGCAACGCTGCGAATCTCGTGACCGGACCGACCGAGACCCTTCAGGTCGACAACACACCCGTCAAGTTGGTTCTCTCGACGCCGAACGACGCGGACCCCAACGTCTGGGTCAACCACCCGGTGTCGGTGATGGCAGCAGCATCCGCGGGACCGTCCGGCGTGGCCGGGACCAATTGCACGACCAATAACGGGACGGGTTATGCCTATCCCGCCACCGGTATCCACCTCGACGGCACCGGCACGTGGAGCGTCTCGTGCACGAGTCAGAACAACGCCTACGACGTGAGCCACCAGCCGGCGAGCTCGCCGACGGTGACGACCATCGTCCACATCGACGAGACGCCTCCGACAGTCGCCTTCGAACCCGTCGATTCCGCCGATCCGCAGCTGGTCGTCGCCCACACGAGCGACGGTCAGTCAGGCGTGGCCAGCGGGAAGATTCAGATGCGGCCGACCGGTGGCGGAGATTGGCAGAACCTGCCCACCAGCTTTGACGGCGTGCATCTGCACGCGCGGTTCGACGACTCGACCCTTCCTCCCGGCCCTTGGGTCGTCCAGGCGACCTCGTGTGACAACGCCGGCAACTGCGCGTCGACCGATGAGCCCGTGACCCTCCCAGTGAGAACCCCCTCGGTAAGCAGCGTCAGCTTCGAACAGGTGAAGGATTCAGTGTCCCGCGAGCCCTGCTCGCGCAGCCGCGGGAAGAAACGGCGAGGACCCCACCGGAAGAAAACGGTCTGCCGTACGCCTCGCCTGGTGCTCAAGTCCCAGGAACGCGCAGGCTTTGGTCAACCAACCGCGCTTCATGGGCTCCTGACCACCAAAGACGGGCTGCCTTTACCGGACGCCCCGATCGAGATCCGGACCGCTCCGGATAACGGCCCGTCGTCTTACACGACGGTCGCCAGAGCAACGACGAATGCAGACGGCGCCTGGTCGATTACGCTCGGGGCTGGGCCTTCCAGATTGATTTCGGCTTCCTATGGCGGCGCTCCTACGGTTCAGCCATCGCGAGGTGCCGCGACGCTGAGCGTGCCGGCCTCGGTGAAGGTCCTGGCAGTCTGGCCTCGCCACATCCCCTGGGGCGGAAGGGTCCACATCAAGGCTCAGCTGCGTGGCGGTTACTTGCCGCCCGGAGGCGCGTTGGTTCGCCTGCGGCTCGGCTCCGGCAACGCGAAGATCACCTACGGCGTCCAGGAACACGTGGGCGGGAACGGGACCTTCGAGGTCACGAACAGGTTCGGTCCCGGTCCGCCCGGATTGGTCCGCCACTACTGGCTGCAGGAATGCACGCTGCCTGAGGGGGACTATCCCTTCGCCCCGGCTTGCGGTCCACGCAGCGGCGTGTCGGTAGGGAGGTAGCGCCCAGAACGATTCGCCTCGGGGCGCCGAGTTGCGACAAGACTGCACCAACCTTGGAGCCCGCTGTCGGGTTTGCGGACGCCCGAGGCTCATGCCATCAGAGATCTTTTGAATCTGATGGCTCCCCCACCACCTCAAGCACCGGCTAACCTCTGGGACCGTGGTCGGCGACCTTCTGCAACCGACGCACCTGCTCTTCGTCCTGGTGGTTGCCCTGCTCGTGCTCGGCCCGAAGCGGCTGCCGGAGGCAGGGCGTGCCCTCGGGCGTGGCCTGCGCGATTTCAGGACCGCGATCAGCGGGGAGGAGACACCCGAGCAGACAATCTCCTCCGCCCCGGCCTTCCCAAGCCAGCAACCATCTCCAACGCCGGCCCCGGAGACGGCGCCGACGGAAGTGCACGCACGACCGCAGGAACCCGTCGAGCCCGTCACGGCGTCGACGAGCACCGACTCCACGACCTAGGCTTCCCTGCCCGATCCGACGCTCTTGGCATCGATCGCGGGGGTTACGCTCGCCCGATGTCGTGTCAGTGGGAAGATGAGGGCCGGAGCGATGTCGCTGCTCTGGCCGCGCTCGTTCGCGCAGGGCGGCGGCCACCACCTCAATACGCGGAGCTAGTCGAGGCGGGTCAAACCGCAACGGAGCTACTCGAGGCAGAGGAAGGCCTTCTGGCTCACGAGCTCGCTTCAGCCGCCGCGGCGGATCTCTGCCGTTGGCAGGGCCAGGGAGTCGAGGTCTTGACCGTCCTCGAGCGCGGATACCCGGAGAACCTCCGCGCCGTCCACGACCGACCACCCTTCATCTTTGTCCGCGGGAAGCTGATGGCCGCCGATGCGCGCGCCGTTGCCGTCATCGGAAGCCGCCGAGCCTCGGCCGCCGGCCTCGAGCGAGCGCGGGAGGTTTGCGAAGGGTTGATCGCCTCCGGCTACACGATCGTTTCCGGGCTCGCGGCGGGTGTCGATACCGCGGCCCACGTGACCGCGCTCGAACAAGGCGCCCGAACGCTGGCTGTCATCGGCACTGGCCTCAACCGGTGTTACCCGCCGGAGAATGCTCCGCTTCAGCGGCGCATAGCCTCTGAGAGCGCGGTGATATCCCAGTTCTGGCCGGACGAGGGTCCCCGGCGAGACGCCTTCCCGCTACGCAACGCGCTGATGTCAGGGCTGAGCCTGGCCACCGTGATAGTCGAAGCCGGCGAGAGAAGCGGAGCCCGAGTCCAGGCTCGCCACGCCCTCGGCCACGGCCGCCCGGTCCTCCTCGACAGCTCCCTCCTCGATCAGCCGTGGGCTGAGCAGCTGGCCGGTCGTGCCGGCGCCCATATCGTCCGTTCGCCGGCCGAGGTGGTGGACGTGATCGAGCGGATTTCCTCGATCGAGGCCCCTACAGGCTGAGGATCGACGATGGCGACGGTCCGCGAGCTGAGCGCGCCGTACGAGAACTTTCTTCTCGGGCCCCGACACGGGTCGGGCGTCTGCGCGCGCTGCTTCAACCTCACCGACGAGGGCTACCGGTACTGCTACGCCTGCATGCGCCAGGAAGCGGTCCTGGACGCCGTAGCTCCCATCTCGTACAGCATCGCCCAGGAGCAACTGCATCATGCGCTGGCCACCTATAAGCGATGGGTCGGGCCGGCGGCTCGCCGGCTGGCGGTTCAACTCGCAGCGGTCCTGTGGCGCTACCTCGATGCACACGAGCCGTGCCTGGCCCGGGCAGCTGCGGTTGACAGCTTCCCCATCGTCACGACCATTCCGTCCGGGGAAAGTGGGCGTGACCGCGAGCACCCGCTGCACTGGATCGTGGGCGATGCCATTGAGATAACTCGTGGTCGTCATCGCCGGCTGCTACAGCGCTCCTCGGTTGAGGTCATGCCGCGCACGTTCCATCCTCATAGGTACATCTCTGAGGCCTCGCTCTCCGGTGAGCCGGTGCTTCTGATCGACGACACCTGGACCACCGGCTCCAGTGCGCAGAGCGCCGCCGCCACGTTGAAGGCGGCCGGCGCCGGTGCGGTCGCTGCGGTCGTGATCGGGCGCCATGTCAACCGCGACTGGCACGCAAACGATCGGCGGCTCCGCGCTCTGCCTCGATTCGACTGGGCCCAGTGTGCGCTCTGCCGGCCGGTCCGAGACGAAGCTACGCCTGCGTAGCTGTTCGTTAGGCTAAGACGCGGCACGATGCCGCGTCCCCACGCCCCCACTCCGCCCCCTCCAATCAAAGCCCGGCGACGGTATGCGCCGCGTATGCCCCCTGAACAGCGGCGGGAGCAGCTCATCGATGCCGCACTGAGCGTGATCCTCGAACACGGCTACGGCGGGGTCTCGATTGAGGCGATCGCCCGGGAAGCCGGCGTCACGCGGCCCGTGGTCTACGACCACTTCCCCAACCTCCCCCGCCTGATCCACGCCCTGGTCGAACGTGAGGAGCGTTACTCGCTCGAGCAGCTCGACCAGGTCGTGCCGCCGGTTCCGAAAGACGGCTCCAAAAGTGATCCCGGCGAGGTGTTGGCCGACGCGGTGAGACGGTTCCTCGACGCGGTGATGGATCGCCCGGCAACGTGGCGGTTGATCCTGCTGCCGTCGGAGGGCACGCCCTCGCTCGTGCGGGAGCACGTCGAGATCAACCGTGCGCGCATCGTGGAGCGGATCGAGGCGTTTGTGCAGTGGTCGGTCAACCAGGGCCAGCTACCGGCCGACCTCGACGTAGAACTGGCGTCCCGGGCCATCCGAGACCTCGGCGAGGAGGCCGGGCGGACGGTTCTCACCGATCCCGAGCGCTATCCCCCGGATCGCTACGAGCGCTTCGTCCGGAGCGTCCTGAAGCTGATCTGGCCAGCTGGCGCACCGGCGGCGCGCACCTGACCCGCCCTTTAAAGCAGGACGGGGACCTGCTTCCAAGGTCCCCGTTCCTGGTCCTTTGGGTGCCCACGGCCGGGTCGGGCAATCCCTCGGACGGTGCTACGCCTCCACGAACATGGGAAACCGACGAAAGTTGCGCCGAACCGCCCCGACGCTGCCTGCTTTACTTCCAATCCCCGTCGGGGGCGTAGCTCAGTTGGTTAGAGCGCCGGCCTGTCACGCCGGAGGTCGCGGGTTCGAGTCCCGTCGCTCCCGCTTTAGGAGTGCCCGAAACGGGACCTCCGAAAGGTTCGCCATGCCTGACATCACCCGTATCTCACGCTTCGGCCTCGTCAATTGCTATCTCGTACGCGAGGACGATGGACTCACGCTCGTTGACACGATGATTCCCGGGTCCGCCAAGGCGATTCAGGCCGCGGCGACAAAGCTCGGGGCGCCGATCGTGCGCATAGCGCTCACGCACGCACACGCCGATCACATCGGCTCGCTCGACGCGCTACACACGTTGCTGCCGGACGCTGAGGTCCTGATCTCAAGCCGCGACGCACGGCTCTTGGCCAAGGACATGACGCTTGATCCTGACGAGCCCACGACCAAGCTGAGGGGCGGCTACCCGGGTGCCGAGACGACGCCCACCCGGACCTTCGAGGATGGCGATTCGGTTGGCTCACTCCGGGTGATTGCCACTCCAGGTCACACCCCGGGGCACGTGTCGTTCCTTGACCCCCGCAGCAACACGCTGGTTTGCGGTGACGCGTTCTCCACGCTGGGCGGCGTCGCCACCAGCGCCAAGGTCAACTGGAAGTTCCCATTGCCGGCGTCCGCCACCTGGAACAAGCCGACCGAGCTTGAGAGCGCTAAGAAGCTGCTGGCGCTGAATCCCGAGCACCTCGCCCCGGGCCACGGCAAGATCGTGGACTCACCCACGACGGCGATGGCGAAGGCGGTCAATCGCGGCGTTTGAGTCGGTGGCGGTCAGGCGGACTTGGCGGTGGCGAGCCTCGAGCGAACGAGGACCAGCGGGGCGTCAGGGTCGTGGGGCTGGGGAATCGCCGCGAGGCTGAACTCAGCGATCACGCCCGGGCGAAAGACAAGGCAGTGAGTCGAGCCGCCGAACTGGAAGTGACCGAGCTCCTCACCCTTGCCGACGTGGTAACCGGGCTTCACGTCCGGGGCGATCAGGCAGGACGAGACCTCCGACATGCCGACCGGCACGAAGGCCACGAGCCCGATGACCGGGTCGTCAGCCTCGATGAGAATGATCGCCCGGGCGGCGACGTGCGCCAGATAGGACTGTGAGTTCATCGGCTCGGTCGCGTCCTTGCCCTCCGAGTCGGCCTCCGAGTAGTACGTGCCCTCCTGGACAAACGCCCGGATGATCGTGCCGGCCACCGGACTGTGCCAGCGGTGGTAGTTGGTTGCGCTCAGAAACGCCTGATAGACGGTGCCGCCGACGAACTGATCGACTGAGTCGTCATTGGCCAGCATGTCCTCGAGCGAATACGGCTGGCTCTTGATCCAGAAGCGATCCTGTCGTTGCACGTCTGTGCTGATGCCGTAGGGCGTCGACTCGCAGGCGCTGGCGATCACCTTGTCGTCATCGGGGGAGGCCACGGGTCGCTCGCCCTCCTTGAAGCGCCGGGTGAAGAAGTCATTCCAGGATGTGAAGCCCCAGTACTCGTCCTCCGGGTCGTGCTCATACTGCTCCATGCCGACCTTGCGCTGGGCCTCGGCAGATTTCCAGCCAGAGGGCGAATCGTTGAGCACGTAAAGCGAATCGGCGCTGCTCAGGAACTCGCACCAGACGGTCAGGATCTTCTTGAACATCGCGTTGACCCGCGGGTCACGGAAGGCGGCGAACCCGGCCGGCGTCCCCATTGCCCAGTCGAGGATCGCGCCGAGCGGCGTGGCGACCATCGCCGGCCCGAACTCAGGCGCCATCGTCAAGACCTCGTTGATCAGACGCAGCAGCTGTTCGACGCTCTCCAGGTGCCGCTTGCTATACGGCTTGGTGCTCGGCACCTGGGCGATCATCTGGTTGATGTACATGCGCACCACCGGGTCGGTGTCGATCAGCTCCTGAAATTCGACGAGCACCGGATGGAGCACGACCTGCTCGCCCCTGGCCTCCACCCGGTCCCGGTGACCGGCGAGCCAGGACTCCAGGTCGTCCTGGTCTTCCGGCAGCCAGCCAGCCTTGCGCTTAACGTCCACGGGATCAGGGCGAGTAGTCACGCAAGCGACCATACCCGCGCTCGCCCCATCTCAACGGGCACCGGCCACGCCTTCCTAACCCGGAGGCAGAATGAATCCGTGTCGGACGTACAGGTCCAAACCAGGCCCCGCGGCCGGGGCTTAGGCTCGGTGCCCAGCATCGGCTGGGCCGGGCTCGGTGTGCTGGCCTTCTCATTCACGTTCCCGGCTACGTCGCTGGCCGAGCGCTCATTCAATCCGCTGCTCGTAGGCGCCGGCCGCTCAGTCATCGCGGCCGCGATTGCAGCGATCTGCCTACGGGTTCTGGGCGCTCCGCTTCCCCGGCGTGAGCATTGGCCCGGCCTCATTGCCGTGGGCCTGGGTTGCGGGATTGGTTTCGGTGCGCTCAGCGCGCTGGCGCTGCATCACACCACGTCGAGCCATGCGGCCGTCGTCGTCGGGCTGCTGCCCGCGGCGACGGCCACGGTCGCGGTGATTCGGACCGGGGAGCGGCCGGGGGTGCTGTTCTGGTTCGCGAGCCTGGTGGGAACGGCCGCCGTGACCGGGTACGCCCTGTCCCGCGGCGCGGGATCGCTGCGAGCGTCTGATCTGCTCCTGCTCGCTGCGGTCGTCGCCGCCGCGGTCGGTTACGCCGAAGGAGGACGGCTCACCCGCGAGGTTCCGGGCTGGCAGGTCACGGCCTGGGGGCTGCTCGTGGCCTTTCCCATCTCGTTGGCGCTCACGCTCGTGGCGCTGACGGGGGGCTCAACGGGGCATCTGAGCGCCTCGGCGGTCCTCGGCTTCGTCTACGTGGGGACGATTTCGACCTTCGTCGGGTTCTTCGCCTGGTACCGCGGCCTCGCCGAGGCGGGAGTGGCGAGAGCCAGCCAGATCCAGCTCGCCCAGCCGCTGCTGACGATCGCCTGGTCGATCCCGCTGCTCGGCGAGTCGATCGACGCTGCCGGGCTGCTCACGGCGATCATCGTCGCGATCTGTGTTTTCGTGACCCAGAGGGCGCGGTTCACGAGCCAACCGGCCCCACGGTGATCACTGCGCCGGCCGTCCCCCCAGCTTTTCCTCGAGCGCATCGAGCCGGTCCAATACGGTGCGGATGCCGCCCGCGGTGTGCTCGTCCAAACGGTCCATCACGATTTCGGTGTCCTGGAATTCCTTGTTGGCGCGAGCGTCTGACGCTACGGCTTGTACCGACTGGCCGACCATGATGATGCTCAGCAGAACGAGCTGCAGAAACGTCTGGGCGATCCACGAGACGATTCCCTCCCCGCCCGGCTTGAGCGCAGCCGGGAGACCGGCGAAAGCGATCCCCGCAAACACGTAGGCGCAGGCCATGGTGCCTACGCCGCGTGTGATGAGGACCGCAAACTTGGCGTTGAAACCCTCGACCTCGCCGACGGCCTTCTTGATCTCACGCGGGTTGGGCATGACCACGCGCGGGAGATAGTCGCGTGTGTGCACCGGCTGCTTGGGCATTCGGGTCTCCTTACGGGCGGGCGGCAGACTCAGACGTAGGTGTGGCTAAGAGCGCTTCGCGGTTACCGGCGAATGTCCTGGCTCTATAAGGCTTCGGATCGCGTCAGCGGGGTAGCTGGAGCCCACGATGCCTGAGCGCCCCTCCTCGGATTTGCTTTGCTTGGACCTCCCGTGCAATGACAACGCTCCGGCGGTCGTGCGCGGCGCGCTCGCTGAGCTGGAGGACGACACGTGGTCGCCGGCCGACGGGATGCTGGTGGCCAGCGAACTGGTCACCAACGCCGTCTTGCACTCAGGTTGCGCGGCGGACCACACACTCAACGTGCGGGCAAGCGTGCGGGGGGAGCACCTGGTGATCTCCGTTCACGATCCGGGGCTCTCCGGCGAGAACGCGCAGCCCCGCGACCCGCAGCATCCAGAGCCGGGCGGGTGGGGCTTACAGATCATCGACAAGCTGGCAGTGCGATGGGGGACTGAGCGCCCAGATGGGTATCGCGTCTGGGCCGAGCTCCCGATTCGGCGCTAACTGCCGTCTCCGAGCACGAAGCGGTCGAGGCATACGAGCCGGAGTAGGCGCATGACCCCCGGGGTGACGTCGGGATCGACTTCGAGCCGCCACCCGTCGGCGCGTGAGTCCTGCAGCCGGCTGATCAACAGGTGCACGCCGGTGCTGTCCATGAACTCGAGCTTCGAGAGATCCAACCGCACATCCCTACGCTCGGCTCGCAGCTCATCAAGCCTCCCTCGAAGCTCCGGAACGGAAGCGAGATCGAGCTCGCCACTGAGCACCAGGCGGACTGCCTTCGGCTCGCGCTCCTCATCGATCTTGAAATACGAGACCTTGGTAAACAGCGACTGAGAAGACACGAATCAACCCCTAGTGTCGTCATCGTCAAGGAGCAGCCTGCGTCGCGCTTGCCGCTCCCTCCGCATCTGAACGAACCGTCTGCACACGGGCAACGCCCGCTAAAAGACCGGTAGCTGCCCCCCGCTCCGCCGAGGCGTTTCGGAGGCGCTTCTTCCTCAAGCGAAATTATTGCTCGGCGCGCCCCTCGTGTCCAGCGGCAAGCGCAGCCCACGACCGGGCGATCTCCACACCCAGCCGACAGTTGCCGCGGACGATCTCAAGATTGATGGCCACGCTCGTGCGGTCGGTCTGCTCGTGGACGTACTCGAGCAGGAAGGGCGTGATCTCCTTGCCGCGGATTGACGCCGCCTCGGCGGCCGCAAGCGCGTCCGCCAAGAGCCGATCGTGCAGGGCCGGGTCCATCTGCGAGGTAACGGGGAGCGGGTTGGCCACCAGAATCCCGCCGGGGAGACCCAGTGATTTTGCCGCCTGCATGACGGCGGCGATCTCGTCCGGCGTCTTTACCAGCGAATCGGCGGGGTAGCCGCTGTCAGTGAGCCAAAAGCCGGGGAACCGGTCGGCTCCGAAGACAAGCACCGTGACCCCCAACGTCTCCAACCGCTCCAGCGTGGCGCCGATGTCCAGGATCGACTTGACGCCACCGGAGACGACGGTGGTCCGGCAAGTGCCAAGGATTCCCAGGTCGGCCGACTCGTCGAAGGTGGCCGCAGCATTGCGGTGAACGCCCCCGATGCCGCCGGTGGCGAAGACGCGGATCCCGGCTCGCTCCGCGAGCAGTGCGGTGGCGGCGACGGTCGTTCCTCCGCTCGCTCCCTGGGCCATCGCCACGGGCAGGTCTCGCGCGCTCAGCTTGCGCGCCGCGTCAGAGCCGGCCAGCCGCTCGAGCTCTCTTTCGTCGAGGCCGACGCGCACGACTCCATCCAGCACGCCGATGGTTGCCGGGACCGCCCCTCCCTCCGCGACGGTACGTTCGAACTCGAGCGCGGCTTGAAGATTCTCCGGCCGCGGCAGGCCATGGGTAATGATCGTCGATTCGAGAGCGACGACGGGGGCGCCGTCCCGGATCGCGTCCGCGACACGTTCGGAGACGACTACCTGTTGCTGTGCGGACCTCACCGACACCTCCACGTAATCATGTTGACATGGGCATGCAGAGCGAGAGGGCAGGCGTGGGACGCCGGCAGTCGATCTGCACACTCGGCGACCTCATCCTCGATGTCGTGGTTCTCCCGGACGCGCCGCTGATCCCCGACGCCGACACACCGGCCACAATCCGGCTCGTCGCCGGTGGCCAGGCCGCGAACGTGGCTGCCTGGGCCTCCGCTCTCGGCGCCCGGAGCCGGCTCATCTGCAAACGGGGCAGCGACCTTTCCAGCCGGCTGGCGAGTGAGGAGCTCGAGCGCCACGGGGTGGAGATTTGCGGCCCTACAGAGGACGGCAGCGGCGGTGTCGTGGTCTCGACCCGGGACGGCCACGGACACCGGACAATGGCCTCGGACCGCGGCGTCGCGGCGACGCTTGACCCCTCGGAGCTGAATCCGGCATGGGTGCAGTCATGCGACATCCTTCACGTCTCCGGTTACGCCTTGCTGCGCGAGCCGATGGCCGAAGCCGCCATCGAGGCCGCCCGCCACGCGCGGCGCGTCACGGTGGATCTCTCCTCGGCCGAGGACATCACGCGGGTGGGCGCGGAGCGCTTCGCCGCGCGGCTAGAGGCGCTCGCTCCCAAGCTGGCCTTCGCCACTGAGGCGGAGCGGGCGGCCGTGCCTGGCTTCGACACCGCGTGGGTGATCAAGCTGGGCGCCCGGGGCGCGAAGTTCCCCGAGGGCCTCTACCCGGCCCGTCCGGTCACTCCGGTCGACACGACCGGCGCCGGGGACGCGCTGGCGGCCGGGTATCTCGTCGGAGGGCCTGAACTGGCCATCGAAGCCGCAGCTCGTTGCGTCGGCGTGGTCGGGGCCATGCCGTCCGGGCCGGCGCCGGCCTAGCCTCGCGCCTCACGGGCAGAGGGGGTGGTCGCCGGCCGCGAGCGAGGGCTCATGCGAAGCGACCGAGCCGGGTGGGTGGTGTCCACCTTGAAGCTCAGTCCGGCGACGGCGGCGAGACCGAGCGTGAGCAGTCCCGCTCCCACGAACACGACGCGAACTCCGGACACCGTCAGGAGCGCCCCTGCACCGAGGAACGCACTGACGAAGGCCACGTTCTCAAGCACGTCCTTGAGCCCGAAGACACGCCCAAGGAGCCGCTCAGCTACAAGCTCCTGAACCAGGCGCATCTCCGGACCCACGAGGAGGTTCTCGGCCAAGCCTATGAGCGCGAAGGAGATCAGCGCGGCAGCGAAGTTAGGGGCGAGCGCAGCCGCTGCCATGGCCACACCGGAGAGTCCGATGCCGAAGAGCCAGCGGCGCCGCAGGGAAGCAAGCTCGGAACCAGCATGGGCGTTGGCCCAGGAGCCGGCGAGCATTCCCGTGCCATAGACAGCCATGAGGAAGCTGTAGCCCGACCCACCAACATGAAGCGGGCCCGTGGCCAGGAGAGGAGCGAGGACGTTGAACATCGCGCCGGTCAGGACCACGAGGGCGGCCACCACGATGAGAATGGCCACCCCGGGAGTCTCCGCCACCGCCCGGACCCCCGCACCCGTCTGAGCCCAGATCGACCTGGGCATCTCCTCCTCCGCCTCGTGCGGATCGCCGGCGTGGGGGCCTAGGTCAAGTCCGCCCAACAGCATGGCCGAGGCGACAAAGGTGACGGCGTTGGCCATCAGCACGACCTGAGGCGTGGTGAAGAGGAGCAAGCCCGCGGTGAGCGCCGGCCCGATCATCAGCCCGGTGTTGACGCTTCCGTAAAAAAGGGCGACGAGCTGCGAGCGCTGCTCTGGGGGAACCATGCTGGGAAGCGCCGCATTGATGGCGGGGCGGAACATCGAGGTACCGACCCCGGCGAGGAGAACCAGACCTACCGTGGCGGGGAAAGAATGGACGAAGGCCAGAGCGAAGAAGGCCACCGCCCTCACGAGGTCGGCCGTGATGGTCAGCCGGCGCCGGGGGATCCGGTCCGCCAGCGAGCCGAAGAGCGGCGCGAGCACGATCCCGGGAAGAAACTCACCGAGCAGCACCAGGGAGATCGCCCAGCCCGACCGGAGCTCCCGATAAGCGATTAAGAGCAGCGCGACGTACGCGGCGCTCGTCCCGACCTGGGACTGAAAGAAGCTGATGAAGAAGCGCCGGAGGAAGCGGTTCTCTCTGAGCAAGCCCAGCATTCCTGCTCGGAACATCGGCATCTTGGCCCAAGAACAACAGTCCGAGCCGAAACGGCGAGGAACGAAGCCGCGTCCCCCTCAACCGCGGAGGGCCAGGATCCTCCCCGCGGCCTGCCGGGCCGAGCCCAGGCTCAGCTGACCGTTGCCGAGCGCCGCGGTCAGGGCGTGCAGGGCGGTGATCCCATCCTGGGGCGTGTTGCGGGCGGGATTGGTGGCCGCGCACAGGATCAGATCGGCACCTGCCCCCGCGGCCAGGACGCTGCGCCGAGCCAGGCTCCCGAAGGCCTGGAGCGCGCCGGCCTCGATGCCGTCAGTGATGGTCACGCCACGGAAGCCCAAACGGGCCCGCAGCTCGTCCTGGATGACGACCGGCGAGAGGCCGGCTGGGCGCTTTGGGTCAAGGGCGGGATACATCGCCCACGAGGTCATGACGAGCTTCACGCCGGCGGCGATGGCGGCACGGTACGGCGCCTCGTCCACCGAGCGCAGAACGCCCAGACCGGAGGTGAGCGCCACCGGGCGAAGGTCCGTGTTCTGGGCCGCCGCCGCGGCACCGAGGCCGGGAAAGTGCTTAGCCGTGGCGGCAACACCGATCGGCTGCTGGGCGGCGATGAACGCGGCGCCGAGCGAGGCGACAGTCGCCGCCCGGCTCGAATACGAACGGGCGAACTGGTCGATGAAGTCCCCGGGCTGGCGGTAGACGTCGAGCACGGGGGCCAGGTTGACGTTGACTCCGACGCCGGCGAGGTTGTGTCCCGCACCGGCTCCCGCCGATCGCGCCAGGGCAACCCCCGCCCGCGACGCGCCGATCTGCTTCTCCGAAAGGATGGGTGCACCGGGGAGCCGGCGCACCTGGCCGCCCTCCTGGTCGGTCAGGATGAGTATCCGGTCATGCAGCGGGCTGGCCAGTGCAGCTCGCTGGAGCTGGCTGGTGACATCCCGTAACTGCAGCGGGCTGGCGATGTTGTTGGAGAACAGGATCACCCCACCTGCCTCCCCTGCCCGGATCACGGCGAGCAGCGAGGGCGGTGGCTGGAGGCCGGCGTAGGCATAGACGATGCGCTGGCCAGCCAGCTGTGCCGTTGACAGCTGCTGCGCCAAGCCGGCCCCGCCGGATTGCGCAGCCCCGGCGTGAGGTGCGCTTGAGCCGAGCCCGGCAACGCTCGCCAAGGCGGTGGCCAGGAAGGAGGCGACTGCCGCAGGAATACGAAAAGCCACGGGGCTCGGAACACTGAGGCCCGACGAGAGTTCCGGGGTCGGGGACCGGAGCACAGGCACCACCAGAGCGTTTAGGCTCCGCACCGTGGAGGAGGTGCGGTCTTGAGGCGGCTGCTGCTCGGCTCGCTCGTCGCGGCGAGCGTCGCCGCTCTGGCGGTTTCTGTGGCCGCCGCGCGTCGCTCCCGGGCCCCTCAGCCGGCCTCGGTTCTGAGCGCCGTCATCCGCCGCACCGAGCACGGGATCCCCCACATCGAAGCGAGCACGTGGGCCGGGCTCGGGTACGGCTTCGGCTTCGCGTTCGCTCAAGACAACATCTGCACGATGGCCGAGGACTATGCGACGGTGGATGCAGAGCGCTCGCGCTTCTTCGGTCCCGACGGGAGTTACGAGCAATACGGCAACGGGGTGACGGTCAACAACCTGGACTCGGACTTCTTCTGGCAGCAGATCATCGACTCACACGTGATCGATCATCTGCTGAGCCTCCCGCCACCCCTCGGGCTCGAGCCGCAGGCGAAGGAAACGGTGGCCGGATATGTCGCCGGCTACAACCGCTATCTGAGCGACGTCGGGGGCACGAACGGCGTGTCGGACCCGACCTGCCGCGGCAAGCCCTGGGTGCGACCCATCACCCTGGGCGACGCCTACCGCCGCTTCTACCAGCTCGTCGAGCTGGCCAGTGGGGACGTGGCCATCACGGGCATCACCGAGGCCCAGCCCCCGACGCCGGCCGTCGGCCTCCCACCGTTGCCACCGTTGAATGTGCAGGCAACCGCACAAGCGCTCGCTGGGCGCCTGTCCGTTCGCCAGGAGGGCAGCAATGCCGTGGCCGTCGGCCGAGCCGGGACCCGGAACCACCGCTACGGCCTGCTGCTCGGCAACCCGCACTTCCCCTGGCAGGGGACCGAGCGCTTCTACCAGGCGCAGCTGACGATTCCCGGTAAGGCGAGCGTCGAGGGGGCGACCCTGTTCGGAGTTCCCGCGATCCTCATCGGACATACGGCGACGATGGCCTGGAGCCACACGGTCTCCACCGCGTTCCGGTTTACCCCGTACCAGCTCACCCTGGTGCCGGGTTCGCCCACCACCTTCCTTCGGGATGGCAAGCCGGTGGCCATGACGAGCCGTAGCGTGACCGTGCAGGTGCCCAACGGCCAGGGCGGACTCAAGCCGATGTCACGCACGCTCTGGACGGCCCCGGGTTACGGCCCAATCTTCAACTCGCTGGAGGGGGTGCCGCTGCCGTGGACGCCCGCCACCGCGTTTGCGCTGCGCGACGCCGAGGCAGACAACTTCCGTGTCTTCAACCACTTCTTCGATGTCGACCAGGCCACCTCGGCCGCCGGGGTGCTCGCCATTCTGAAGAAGTACGAGGGCATCCCCTGGGTCAACACGATCGTCGCCGACAAACCGGGCAACGCCCTCTACGCGGACATTGGCGCCATCCCCAATGTGACCAATGCCCAGGCTGAGGAGTGCGACACGACGCTCGGGACGGCCACCTACACCGACCTCGGACTGCCGATTCTCGACGGCTCCCGTTCAGCCTGTGACTGGGGCAGCGATCCCGACGCCATCGAACCCGGGCTCTTCGGTCCCAGCCACCTGCCCTCGCTCGAGCGCCTGGACTACGTGACCAACTCGAACGACAGCTACTGGCTCTCGAATCCGCACCACCCACTCACCGGATTTGCCCGGATCATCGGCGACGAGGGCACGGCGCGCAGCCTGCGCACTCGGATCGGGCTGATCATGACCCAGGCTCGGATCGATGGCACCGACGGTCTCGGGCTACCCGGCTTCACCCGGCAGGACATGCAAAACATGGTCTTCAGCGACATCCAGTACGGCGGCGTGCTGGTGCGTGACGACCTGGTGTCGATGTGCCGATCGCTCCCCGGCGGCCTGGCTCCCACCTCGTCCGGAGCCCCCGTGGCCGTGGGAGACGCCTGCAATGTCCTCGCCGCGTGGGACCTTCATGAGAACCTGAACTCGTCGGGAGCCATTCTCTTCCGGCGCTTCTGGGACCGGGCCGTAACCGCCGAACCGACGCCCTGGTCGCATCCCTTCGACGCCTCGGATCCCGTGCATACGCCCTACGGGCTTGACACCAACGACCCGCAGGTGCGAACCGCCCTCGGCGATGCGATCAGCGACCTCGAGGCGGCCCACATCCCGCTCGACGCCTCACCTGGGCAGGTCCAGTTCGCCACGCGCAACGGCCAGAAGATCCCTCTTCACGGCGGCCCGGGCGACCCCAACGGCGAGTTCAACGCCATCTACAACAACTGGATCCCCGGCCAGGGGCTGAGCGACCCGTATCTGGGGTCCTCCTACGTCCAGGTGGTGAACTTCAACCGCAGCTCCTGTCCGGACACCAGGACGATCCTCACCTACTCCCTCTCGACCAACCCGCGGTCGCCGTTCTACGCCGACCAGACCCGGATGTACAGCAAAAAGCAATGGGTCACCGAGCGCTTCTGCCAGGCCGACGTTCTCGCTCACACGCAGTCCACAACTATCTTGAACCGCCGCACGGCGACGCAGACCACGCGGGCGGGGAGCCGTCGGCGCACTCACCGACGGCGCCGTCAGCGACCCACGCTCTCCTTCACCGGCTGAACCGTCAGCCCTGGTCGCGGAGCCCAGGCGAGGATCGCCTTCGAGTGCGTGAGCACGGTGTCGTCCGGCAGCTTCAGGGCCGGGAGCTTGGTGTCACCCGTCTGGGCGCGCAGCTCCTCACGTGAGCCCTTGCGAAGAAACGGAATCGGGTTGCCGTGGGCGGCGATCACCTTCTCGTACTCGATCCCGGCTTCACGCAGGGCCTCCTGAGCCCGGCGGCACGGGTGGATCTTGGGGCCTCCGTCATCGCCGTGACAAACGAAGAGGATGGGTTTTGCGGCCATGCTGATGGTCCTCCTTAGGGAAGCGCTATGGAGCTTTAGACGCCCTCAGGGTCGAAATCATCCCCCGCACCGCAGAAATCTCAGCCCAACCTGAACACCGGGTGATCAGGGGCGATTCGACGGAGCTCCTCATCGGTTGAGTTGGGGCCTACCCCGTCGAAGAAGACCCCCACCTCGGCCTTCCAGCGCTTCAGGTAGGCCCGCAGCAGCGGCGGCTTGTCGTCGTCCAGGAGCTCGGTGGCGGTGAAGGGCTCGGCCCGGCGCCCGAGCCGGAGCTGCCCAGCGCCGCTGGCTCGGAGATTGCGTACCCACTGGGTGTGGCCCCGCGGGGCGACCAGATAACGGCCGCCCTCGTGCTCAAGCAGGTTCACCGGGGTGCGGCGCGGCGCCCCCGTCTTTCGTCCGGGCACCTCCAGAATGCGTGACCCGAGGACGCTGATCCCGGCCCGCGTCAACCCCGCGACCACGCGGTTGAAGACGTGGGTGGTGAACCAGCCCGGGCGCTGGTAGTGCTCGGCCATCGCCGGAGTATCGCCCGCCCGCGTACTTTTATGCCATGCCCTCGGCCTACATCAGCATCCGCCACGACCGCGGCGCGGATGAGGTGGCGGTCGAAGAGCCGCTGGAGATCCGCGTCGACGGAAAGCCACTGGCCGTAACCATGCGCACGCCCGGACACGACGAGGAACTCGCCCTCGGCTTCCTCTACGGAGAGGGTCTGATCCGAGGGCCGCGACGAGCCGGGCTGACCGAGGATTTCGCCGTCAACACAATCGACGTCGAGGGACCACTCGAGGGCGACCCGGGCGAGCGCCGCTTCTACACGACCTCCTCGTGCGGCGTGTGTGGCAAGGGCGCGCTCGAGGAGGTCGCCGTCCACAGCGCGCCCCTGCCCGCGGGGCCGGTGGTGGCGCGGTCGCTCCTGGCCGGGCTACCCGATCTGCTCGAGCAGCCCGCCTTCGAGCGGACTGGCGGGCTGCACGCGACCGGGCTCTTCGAGCCCACCGGGCCGGCTCCTCTTCGCCCGCGAGGATGTCGGGCGTCACAACGCAATGGACAAGGTCGTGGGGCGTGCGCTGCTCGAGGGGATGGTCCCGCTCGGCGAGCGGATCCTCTGCGTCAGCGGCCGCCTCTCCTTTGAGCTCGTCCAGAAGGCGGCTGTGGCGGGAGCGCCCTTCCTGGTCGGCGTCGGGGCGCCGAGCTCGCTGGCCATCTCGCTGGCGGCAGATCGCGGGATCACCCTGTGTGGCTTTACCCGCCGAGGTAACACCAACGTCTACTCCCATCCCGCGCGCGTGGGCTGAGCGAAGCGTTAGCGCTCGGCCGCCAGCTTGGCGAAAGCTTCAAGCTCGTCCTCGGCGGACCAGGCTCCCGCAGACACGCGCACCAGCCCGGGCCCGAGAATGCTCCGGACGATGAATCCCTGAGCGGCGAAGCGCTCCACCTCGGCCTGGGGGTCCTCCGCCTTGAAGGACACGAGCGTCGAACGCCCGCGGGGCATGACCTCAAGCCTGAGCTCGGTCAGCCGCTCCGCGAGCCGGGCGGCTAGCCCCGCCGCTCGCTCGTGCACCCAGTCCCACCCTGCCTCCTCGAACACCTGCAGTGAGGCGAGCGCCCAGGCGTTACGAAGGGGGACGGGAAAACCATGGTCGAGCCGCTTGGTCCCCTCGGCCATCTCGAACTCGAGGGCGTTGTCTGCGTCGGCGACCGAGGAATACCCGGGCCAGGGGACCAACAGGTCGTCGAGCCGATCCCGGCTGACGTAGAGGCAGCCGCTGCCCTCAGGACCGCACAGCCACTTCTGGCCCGAACCGGCGTAGAAGGCACAGCCGAGCTCCCGCATGTCCACCGGGATGGCGCCGAGCGCCTGCGCGGCGTCGAGGAGGACCGGGACCCCGGTCGCTCTGAGGGCCGCCACGTCCACGACCTGTCCGTTGACCCAGGAGACGTGGGAGCAGGCGATCAGCCGGGTGGATGGTGAGACCGCCTCGACCACCGACGCGAAGGGCGCCACCTTGATCTCGACACCGGAACGCCGCCGGGCCCGCCCGAGTGGCGCCAGGAGACCGGGGTGCTCCTCATCGCTGGTCACGATCTCATCGCCTGGCTGGAGGTCGAGTCCGCCCAGAACGGTGTTGACGCCGTCCGTGGTCGAACCGGTCAGCGCCACGTCTACGTCCTCACACCCCAGGACGGCGGCGTAGGCCGCCCGTACGCGTGACGCCAGGTCCATTACTCCGTCGATGTAGGCCCTGCCGGACCGGCCGCCCGTGACCTCGAGGTCGATCCGGGCCCGGACCGCATCCGCGGCCCGCTCAGGCAGCGGTCCTTCGGTGCCCGCGTTCAGATAAGCCGAGCGCTCAAAGATCGGAAACTGCGCTCGAAACGCGGCGGGGTCAGCCGGCGGCACCTAGGTAGCCGCCTTCTCCTGCTTCTTGTCGTCGGACTCGGACTTTGCCCCATCCGACTGCTTCTCGCTGCCGTCGGACTTGGACTTCGCCCCTTGCTCGCTCTTGGCCTCGGACTTTGTCTCACCCTTGGCCTTCGCATCGCCGTCCTTGGCCTCGGACTTTGTCTCGCTCTTGCCGCCGGACTTTGGCTCGCTCTTGGCCTCGGAGTCCTCATCCTCCTCGGCCAGCTCACGCTTGAGGATCTTGCCCGTGGCGTTCCGGGGAAGTTCGTCGACGAACGCGACATCCCGCGGGACCTTGTAGTTGGCCAGGTTCTCCTTGACGTACTTCTGGACGTCCTCCTCGCTTAGGCCATCACCGCGCTGGACGACGAAGGCCTTCAGCCGCTGGCCGAACTTCTCGTCGTCGACACCGATGACCGCGGCCTCCTCGATCTTCTCATGGCTCGCCAGCAGCTCCTCAACCTCCGCCGGGAAGACGTTCTCGCCGCCTGAGACGATCATCTCGTCGTCGCGACCGTCGATGTAAAGCCGGCCCTGGTCATCGAAGTGGCCGACATCACCGGAGGCCATCAGGCCGTCAATCTCGTCCTTGCTTCCGCCGCCGGTGTAGCCCTCGAACTGCGAGATGTTGCCGACGAAGATGCGGCCGCTCTCGCCGGTCGGGAGCTCCTTGTCGTCATCGTCATAGATCTTGACCACGGAGCCCCGTACTACCTTGCCCACCGAGGAGGGATCGTCCTGGAGATCCTCCGGGGTGGCGATGGTGGCGTAGGAGATCTCGGTGGAGCCGTACAGGTTGTAGACGACGGGCCCAAAGGCCTTGAGCGCCCGCTTGGCCACGGCCGCGGGGAGCGCGGAGCCGGACAGGAAGATGATCCGGAGCGACGAGTGGTCGTACTCGTCGATCTTCTCCTCCCCCAGCTCGAGCGTGCGCTGGAGCATCACTGGGACCATCACCATCGCCGTTGCCTTGTGCTCCTGGAGACTCTCGAGCGTCGCCTCCGGGTCAAAGCGGCGGCGTACCACGAGCGTGGATCCGAGCCCGAGCCCCACCAGCGCCTGGGCGAAGCCGAGGGCATGGAACATGGGGACGCACAGCTCGGTCACCTCGCCGGCCTTAAACGGGACCTTGCTCAACAGTCCGCCGATCAGCCCCAGTGACTTCGGCTCGCTGCGCGGAGCGCCCTTCGGCGTGCCGGTCGTGCCGCTGGTCAGGATGGTGATCTTCGGGCCTTCGCCGGCGCGCGGGGGCGCTCCCTTATCGCCGCTGGCGATGAGGGCGTCCAGCGTGTCGTCGCCCTCCTCATCCGCCCAGGCGCGGTAGCGGCCATGCGGCGGGTCGTCGATGCCTTCGAGAACCTCGCTGTACTCGTCGTCGTAGACGAGCAGATCGGTGCCCTCCCGCTCGGCGACCTCACGGATCTGCGGCCCCGCGAATGACGTATTGAGCAGGATGACGCGCGCGCCGCACTTGGCACCGGCGAACAGCGCCTCCAGAAACCCGCGGTGGTTGCGGACGAGAATCGCCACGCCGTCGCCCGGTTCCAGACCCTTGTCTCGCCAGGCGTTGGCGATCGCGTTCGAATTCTCGTGCAGCTCCTGGTAGGTGAGCTCGCCCCGCTCATCGATGATCGCGGTGCGGTCGCCGTGACGGATTGCGCCCATGGCGGGAAGCGAGCCCAGCATCCCGTAGCGTTCGAGGGCCAGGCCTATTTGCGCCAGCGTGTGGGGCATTTCGATTCCGACCGCCCCGCTCCGTGCCAGGAGCGCGGCGAAATACGCCTCGTCCAGCCCGCGTTCGGCGAGCTTCAACCCGCCTTTGATCAGTGACCTCGGATCCAGATCCACCCGTTCCTCTCCTCTGCGAAACCAACCCTATGGGATGCCGCATCACTTGTGTTTCCAGCCCGGAAGCGATCGAAACCCCGGACGGGGCCGCGGTTCAACTTTCTCCTTCCGGGTAATAGGAGCCGCGATGGTCGGCGAGTTGATCATGTTGCCTGTGCGCGTCGGCGTGCGCGCCACTCAGCTTTGGCTGCGCGCGGCCGAGGAGACGGTTTCGGTAGCCGCGAATGCCACCACTCGCCTCGTCGGCCTGGCTTCGGCACGGTCAGGCGGAGGTCCTGGAGGAGCGACGATGCCCCGGCCCGACACCGAACGCCGACCCGACGCCGAGCAGGCACCGGGACCCCAGTCCGAGGCCGAGCAGGCACCGGGGCCCCCGTCCGAGGCCGGCCGTGACGATGACCCCGCTGCCCGCGCAGCCGCGGCCGTCGCTGCGCCCGAGCCGGCTTCGCCGCCCGAGCCACCGCCGCCCCCCCTGAATCCGTGCCGGTCCACGTATCCGAGGAGCCGACTCTCGTCGAGGCGTTCGCCGAACCGGGAGCCGAGGACGGTGCCGGCGCCGAGGTTCATATCGACGAGCCCTGGGAGGGCTACGGGCGCATGGGCGCCAAGGAGATCGTCTCCCGGCTGAGCGGAGCGACTCCGGCCGAACTGGCGGCGGTGCAGCTCTACGAGAGCAGCCACCGAGGGCGCCAGACAATCTTGAACGCTGTTCAACGAGAGCTGCGCAGCAGCAACGGGCGCAGTCAGTGAGACCAATAGAAAGAGGACGAATCGATGCCTGACCTGAATGCCCGTGATGCCAAGTTGGTCCAGTGGCTCAACGAAGCTCACGCCAAGGAAGCCGAACTCGAGGCCGACCTCACGGCCCACATCGCGCTGACCGAGAAGGCGCCCTACAAGAAGCGCCTGCGCCAGCACCTGACGGAGACCAAGAACCACAAGCGGCAGGTCGCTCGGCGGATCAAGCAGCTCGGGGGAAGCGCGAGCACCGGTCCTCAGGTCCCCGGTGTACCTGATGTGGTGGGCGAAGCCGCCGGCAAGGCCGTGGCGGCGGTGAAGGGCCAGGTCGGGACCGCCCGGGCGATCGTCACCAACCAGGCCGAGACGCACCTGCGCAACGCGCAGGAGGAGCTCCGTGAGGAGCACGTCGAGATCGCCATTTACTCACGTATCCAGATCTTCGCCGAACAGGTTGGCGATAAGGAGACCGCCCAGCTCGCCAAGTCGATCAAGCGTGACGAGGAGCGCATGGCCAAGTTCCTCGACGCCGAGCTCGGACGGCTGGTCAAGGACGTGGTCCGGTCCGAGGTACCTCCGGCGTTGCGCGCATCGACGACGCGCCGGCGGTCCACCGCCAGCCGCCGCTCCAGCGGTACCGGCAGCTCCAGTTCCAGCTCCCGCGGCAGCTCGCGCAGCAGCGCCGGGTCGAGCGGACGCTCGCGGAGTGCCTCACGATCGAGCTCGTCGCGATCGAGCTCGTCGGGTTCGAGCTCGTCGGGTTCGAGCGGCTCTCGGTCAAGCGGCTCACGCTCGACCAGCGCCCGTAAGACGACCAGCGCCCGTAAGACGACCAGCGCCCGTAAGACGACCAGCGCCCGTAAGTCGAGCGGCTCGTCACGGAGCGGTGGCTCTACCCGGAAGAGCGCCAGCTCCGGGTAGAGCAGCTACTCCGGCCGGCCCGCCAGGGGATCCCAGACCTGCATCTCACGCCCCGGCACCTTCGGGGCGGACGAGGTGATGCGCTGCATCAGGTTGTAGAGGCGCGGGAGCTCTGGGTAGATGGTCGGCTTTCCGTTGGTCATCACGGCACACGAGAGAGCTCGCTGTGGGTCCGCCCACGCGAGCATGTTGGTGAAGCCAAGGTGGCCGAAGGCATGCTGGGTATCGCGGCCGAAAAGGCTGAGGAAGGCCGCACCGAGCATCAACCCGTAGCCAAAGCGGGTGGGAAAGCCGAGCGAGAGATCGATCTCCAGGCGCGACTGCTCGGTGATCGCCCGCCGCACGGTCTGGGGCTGCATGACCCTTACCCCATCAAGTTCGCCTCCGCGGCGGAATATCTCATAGAAGCGTGAGAGCTCTTCTGCCGTCGTGACGATGTTCGCGCTCGGCACGACCGCGGTAAGGAAACGCCGGTCCTGGCTGAGTTCGACGAGCTCATCCAGGCCGACCCCGAGCGCGCGCGTGAGGAGCAGCGAGAGCGGCGGCAGAACCGGGGGGCCTGTGACGTAGTCCGCGGCCATAGCGGGGATGTCCTCAGGAGCCACGCCGTAGTCGGTCCAGCGGAAGCCGAGCGGCGAGCGAATCGCTTCCGCCAGCAAGGACTTGAGGCCCTGACCGGTCGCTCGCTCAACCACCTCGGCGAGGATGAATCCTCCGGACACCGCGTGGTAGGCCAGGAACTCCCCCGGCTTGCCGAACGGCTTGGCCGAGCACAGGATGTCGAGGAGGAACTCACGGTCGTTGACCCGGTCCAGATCGAACGCCTCACGCGGGAGACTGCCCACCCCGGCCCTGTGGGCGAGCACGTGGCCGATGGTGATCTCGCCTTTTCCGTGGGCGGCGTAGCCGGGGATGTACCTGGCCACCGGATCGTCGAGATCGATTGCGCCCCGCTCGGCCACCAGGTGGACGAGAAGGGCCGTCACCCCCTTGGCACCGGAGTAAATGAGAAACGGGGTCTCTGGCGTTGCCAGAACCCGCTCCGTCTCCGGAGTGTCGTGAGGCCCATTGCCACGGGCGTGCCCAATCGCGCGGTTGAGCACGACCGTCCCGTGCCGGCGCAGACAGACCTGAACCGCAGGGTGCACGCCGCTGCGATAGAGATCGACGGCGGCCTTCCAGACATCGGCCAGTGCCTCCGCCTCCAGCCCGGCGGCGGCTGGATCCTCCTCCGGGCCGACCGTGGTTACCGAGTCCAGATCGTCGGGCAGGCGAATGCGGCGCAGCGGATCCGGAAGCCCAGGCAGACGTGGAAGCGTCGGGATCCGCGGCATAGGCGCGAGCCTACCTCGGCCGGGACGGAATATTCAGCCGTGCGTCGCATTAGCCGATTAATGACCCATGGACCAAGTTCCCGCCGGCCACGGCACCTCGCCGACCCAGGACGGCAACCATTTTTCGTGCTCAATGAGCGCGGTCCTGCTGGCCGAGGTGACCGAGCTGGCCGGGCAGGAGGCGATCCCCGAGCTTCTCCGCGTCGCGGGGAGTACGCGCACACCGGAATACCTGTGCGACATCAGCAACTGGATCTCCTATGACGAGGCGGTCTCGCTCTGGAGGGCGGGAATGCAGGTCACCTACAACCCGCAGCTTCCGACGCTGTCCGGCCGGCGCGCGGCGCGGCGGCTCAGCTCCTCTCCGGTGGCCGCGCTACTGCGATCGCTGGGCTCTCCGGAGAACATCTATCGCCAGATCACCACGACGGCAAGCAAGTTCAGCACCGTGAGCCGACTCGAGGCGGTCGAGACCGGCCCCGGGTTCGCCGTCCTCACCTCCACGCCGACCGACGGCTTTCCCCGGGCCGCCGAGCACTGCGGCTGGACGATCGGCATGCTCAGCACGACGACAATTCTCTTTGGGCTGCCTCCGGCCCACGTCGAGCACGACCGCTGCGCGGCGCTCGGCGCTCCCGAGTGCACGTACCGAATCACTTGGCGGAGCGACCTGGCGACCGAGTTTGCCGACTCAGGCGATCAGGTCGCCGCGTTGCGCCAGCAGCTCGAGGGGATGCAGGAGCGGCTGCACAGCATGTTCGCCACCGCCTCCGATCTGATCGCGGCTGATGAGGTCAGCGACGTTCTGGCCCGGATAACCGACCGCGCCGCCCTGGAGGTGCGCGCGCCGCGCTACCTCCTGGCCGTGCAGCTGGAAGAGGGCGGAGAGGTTCAGGTCCACCACCGCGGCTTCTCGGAGGCCGAGGCGAGCGAGCACGTCACGTCGCTCATGACCCGGCATCCCGTCGACCACCCGGATTCGTGGCTTGTCGTGCCCGTGCGCTCAAAGCGCCGGGACTATGGGCGCTTGCTGGCGGCGGCCGACGGCAAGGAGTTCTTCCCCCAGGAGCGGGAGCTCCTCGAGGTCTACGCTCGCTACGCCGCCACGGCGCTGGACGGCGCAGCGGCGCTGATGGAGGCCAACCGGCGCTATCACCATTCGAGCGCACTGCTTGAGCTCGCGCGCGCCCTGGCCACAGCTGGAACGAGCCAAGAAGTCGCCCACCGCCTGGCTGACGCCGTGCCGCTGGTCGTCGACTGCGATCGGGTGTCGGTCTGGCTCTGGGAACCGGCCCGTGGCGAAATCGTCCGCCGCGCCTTCAACACCAGCCGGGCTGATGATCCGGTAGGGGAGGGCGAGTGGAGCCGTGTTCCCGATCCCGGTGGGCCGATCGAGACGCTCCTCAACGACCCTTCGCACGACCCCCTGTTCGCCGACACCGAGACGGAAGATCCCATCCTCCGGGAGGAGCTCAAGGCGGCCGGGGAGGCAGCTGTGATCCTCGTCCCCCTCTCAACCGAGGACACCTTGCTCGGCGTGCTCGGGGTAACGGTGCTCGACGGCCCCGAGCGTCTGGCTCCCAATCCCGACCTCCTCGACCGGCTCTCCGGAGTCGCCGCCCAGGGGGCGACGGCACTGCAGAACGGACGTCTGGTCGATCAGATCACCCACCAGGCGCTCCACGATCAGCTGACCGGCCTGGCCAACCGGCTTCAGTTCGCCGACCGGCTGCGCAAGGCGGTCAACCGGGCCCGGCAGCGGGAAGAGCTGGTCACGATGTTCTACATCGACCTCGACGGCTTCAAGCCTGTCAACGACGAGTTTGGCCACGATGTCGGGGACAGCCTGCTGACGGAGTTCGGGCAGCGCCTGACCACGTGCGTGCGTACAAGCGATCTAGTCGCCCGTTTGGGCGGCGATGAGTTTGCCGTGCTCATCACCACCCAGACCTCTCAGGAGCACGCTGACATGCTGGCCGGGCGACTGGCCGATACGTTCGCTCACCCGTTCAAGATCAACGGCCACGACCTGCGTTTGCGGGGGAGCATCGGCCGGGCCGTTTTCCCGGCCGATGCCGATACCGCTGACGAGCTCCTGCGCCGGGCCGATGCCTCGATGTTCGAGGTCAAGCGCAGCGCCCTTGGCTCGCGCTAGTCGTTCGAGTAGGTCCCGATCAACCGCGCCTGCTCGATCACGTGGTCCTCGATCTGCTCGAGGAGCGCACGGCGATCCAGGCTGGGCGGGAGTTCGAGGTCCTCGTCGAGCGCGTAGACCCAGAAGTAGTAGTGGTGGGGTCCGTGGCCGGGCGGCGGAGCCGGCCCTGTATAGCCCTCCTCGCCCATCGAGTTGAGCCCCTGGGTCGGCCCTTCGCCCCCCTCCGCGAGGCTCGTCGTGTGCGCGGAAATTCCGTAGGCCACCCAATGGGTGAAGCCATCGACGAGCGGCGCATCGGGATCGTGAACCACGATCGCGAACGCCTCGGTCCCGTCGGGCACCCCTGACCACTCAAGCGGCGGGGACACGTTCTCGCCGTTCGAGGTGTGCTTGTCCGGTATGCGCTTGTGACCCTCGAAAGCGGGGCTCTTGATTTTGAGATCGGCAACATTGAGGTTCTGTGGCATGACCTTTCTCCTACCCGCGGCCGCTCTCCGCTAACGCCGCGGGCCCATCCGTCCGCGGACCAGCGCCAAAGGCCGCAATCTGCGGGATGGAGAGCCTCATGCAGTCCGGACCGTGTCCTACGTTCCAGGCGTGAGCGGACGTCAAAGTGGCCGGTGGGCAGGCGGTTTGGGGAGACGGCGCACCCGCGTCGTGCCTCGCGTGGCGTTGATCGCGGTCATCACCGGCGTGATCGTCGCAGCGGCGGGTGGCGGGAATGCCTTCTGGCTCTGTCTGCCCGGAGCGCTTCTCGCCTGCTCGCTGGGGCGTGGACGGGTCCAGGCCGCCCTCAGCGCCACCGTGGTGGTGGCCGTGGCGGCGGCCCCGCTGATCGGGGGCTGGCTGCGTACCTTCCCGCTGCCCTCGCCCGTGCTGACCCTCCTCACTTTGGCTGCGAGCGTCGCCGTCTCCATCGCCGTCCGCGAACGCCTGGAGCGCGAGCGTGAGGCGCTGCGCAACGTCGCCCTGAGCGATCCGCTGACCGGCATCCCGAATCGGCGGCTGCTCCTCAGCCGGGCCGATTACGAGATCGCGCGGCACCGGCGCGCCCGGAACAGCTTCGCCGTGGTCATGCTCGACCTCGATGGCTTCAAGCTGTTGAACGATCGCTTCGGCCACGCCGCCGGCGATGAGGTTCTCTGCGATGTCGCGGCGGCCCTGACCCAGGCGATGCGAGCTCAGGACACCGTGGCCCGGCTGGGGGGCGATGAGTTCTGCGTTCTCGCCCCGGAGACGGACGGTCCCCGCACTCTGCCGCTGGCCCGGCGGATCGCCGACACCGTGGCCGAGGCCACGGCCGGCATCGAGACCCTCAGCGCCAGCGTCGGTGTCGCGGTGTTCCCCGGCGATGGTCTCACCGCGAGCGCGCTACTGCATGCGGCCGATGAGCGGCTGCTGGCGGTCAAGCGGGAGCGCCACCGCAGCCGGGTACGCCGCCGAGCGGCCTAAGCCGAGGACCGCCGAGACGGCCCAAGTGCAAGTCGTCCTCGCTCTGATCTCCGCGCTCCTGTTCGCACTCGGAACCGTGCTGCAGCAGAAGGCAGGCATGGACACGAGCACGTCCGCACCCAGCTCGGGATTGCTTCTGCGGATGGCACGCCGTCCGCTGTGGCTGGCCGGGATCGCGTCTGACATCGTCGGCTTCATCGCGCAAGCCGCAGCGCTCCGGCTCGGCCAGCTGGCGGTCGTGCAGCCTCTCCTCGTCTTGAGCGTGGTCTTCGCCCTGCCGCTCAGCGCTCGGCTCAGCGACCAGCGAGTCGGGCGCCGTGAGGCGGTGGCGGCAGTGCTCGTGGTGGGCGCGCTGGCCGTCTTTCTCGCCATCGCCAATCCCTCGGGGGGCCGGAGTGAGGTGTCGCTCAGCCACTGGGTCGTCGCCGGCATTGCCTGCGCAGCGGTCTGCGCGCCGTTGTCGCTGTTCGCCCGAACCGGCCCCGCGGCCCGCCGGGCTGCTCTGCTGGGGGCGGCCGCGGGGGTCCTCTTCGCGGTGTCGGCGGCGCTGACCAAGTCGGTAGTCGACGGGCTGCACCTTGGCGTGGTGCATGTGATCACGAGCTGGGAGCCCTACGCCCTGGCCGGCGTCGGATACATCTCGATGACTTTCAACCAGCTGGCGCTGAACACGCGCGCGCTCGCCGCGACCATGGCCAGCAGCACCGTGCTCGACCCCCTCGTCAGCGTGGTGTTAGGACTCGCCCTCTTCGACGAGCACCTTCATGCCAGCAGTCTGCAGGCTGCCGGAGCATTCGTGGCCCTGGCCGTGGCGCTGCTCGGCGTGGCGGTGCTTTCCCGGGCCGAAGTTCCCGACACGATCGCCATTTCCTGAGCCGCGCTACCTGCCGGTCGGACGATGGGTGGCGCCGCGCGTAAAGCCGGAGCGACGTTGGCCGCCAACCACTGCACCGCGGGCGGCGCCGTGGATCGGCGCCGGCGTGCGACGGATGAGCAGCCGCAACATCCTGTCGTCCGAGCCCTCCTCCTCGCGCTCGGTCAACTCGCTCGGACTGACGGTGCGAAACAACGGCCCGCGATCGGGATCCACCACGGCCACGACCACCTTCGACCGGCTCGGCACGTCGAACACGATTCCATCCAGAGCGGCACCGCCTTCGCCGACCCTCACGAGCTCACCTGACGTGGTCATTTCCACCGACCGAGCTTACTGCGGGCGAGCGTCGCTCGGACATCGCCGCTGGCACTCAGTCGAGGTTGTCAATGATCTCGGTGGCCAGCGACCATTGCTCTGGCGGGACCATCAGGTAGATGTCCCCCCGGCCAAAACGGTCGAGGGGATGATCGGCCACGCAGCTCGCGTCGACTCCCATGGATCGCAGCTGGTCACGCCAGGCCACCGCGGTCTTCTGGTCCTCAAAGGTGCTGACCGTCTCCCAACCCTCCACGCGCGGGTCGCCGATCACAACCGCCTCCTCCTTGGCGACCCGACCTTTCAGAAAGCGCCAGAGCGGCACGGCACAAGCCTATGACGCCGGCGTCGCGGCACCGGTCAGCAGCGCAAGCTTCGCCGCGCGGGGCAGGCGCTTGATACGCGCCTCCTCACGGCGCGCGGCTGTGCGGTCGGACATCGGGATCGCCAGCGCGAGCTCGACCGGCAGTCGGCTGGCCGTGTAACGGCTTGCCACGCCAGAGCGATGCCGCGCCAGCCGGCGGTCGAGATCGACCGTCCAGCCGGTGTAGAGCGAACCATCGCAGCAGCGAAGCAGATATACCCAGGCCGCCGGCATCGTTCCCGAGGTTCGCCACCGGGGGGGCACGCCCTGCCGATGGCGTTCCCGGGGACGGCGGAGTCCAGGGCGATTGCTCGCGCCAGCGCAGTTCGGTGTCGATAGATGGGTAGGGGCCCCCAACACCTAGGAGTTCTTGACGACCGAGATGCGCCTTTCCCGCCACGCGTGGTGGCTATACCTGACCCTCATGGCGCCGATCACGGTCGCCTACCTCGCTGGGCCGCTCAACGCCGGACCGGTCTTCAACGCGATCGGGTTCAGTGCCTGTCTTGCGATCGTGGTTGGAGTGCGCGTGCACAAGCCCGCCGCTCGCCTTGCCTGGTATCTGATCGCCCTCGGCACGGCTTTCTTCGCCGCGGGCGACGTGCTGGCATACAACTACAAGGCGTTCTTCGGCGCAGCGCTGCCATTCCCCTCGGTTGCCGACCCGGTCTATCTGGCGGTTTACCCGCTCACGGTGGGCGGGTTGCTGTTCATGATCCGCCGTCGTAATCCAGGCCGCGACTGGGCCAGCCTGGTCGACTCGCTGATCGTCACGATCGGGTTGGCGGTGCTGTCGTGGGTTTTCCTGATCTCGCCGTACACGCAAGACACGACGCTTCACCTAGGGACCCAGCTGGTCTCGATCGCCTACCCGCTCGGGGACATCCTGATGCTGGGGGTTGCGGTCCGGATGGCGGTCGGCGGGGGACGGCGCAGCCCCTCCTACTCCATGTTGATCGGCGCGATCGCGGCGGTGCTGCTCACCGACTCCGTTTACGGGTTGATTCTGCTCCACGGGACGTACACGCCGGGCAGTCTGCTGGACGGCGGCTGGATCGTGTATTACGTGCTCTTCGGCGCGGCCGCGCTCCACCCGTCGATGAACAGCGTCTCGGACGCTACGGCGACGAAGGTCACGCTGACGCGGGTGCGGATCGTCGGAATCGCCGTCGCAGTAATGATCGCGCCCATCACAGGGATGATCAGGTCCTCCGCGCAAGGCGGTTCCGACGCGATCGTTATCGGTATTGGCGCGATCGTCCTCTTCGGGCTGGTGGTCCTCCGCATGATCGGGCTCATGCGGGCGCAGGAGGCGAGCGTGCGGCGCGAGGCGGTGTTGCGTGAGAGCGTTCTGCGCAGCGAGAGCGAGACCCGCTTGAGCGCCTTGGTCCAGCATTCGAGCGACGTGATCATCGTGCTCGCATCTGATTTGACCGTCGAGTACGTCAGTCCCTCGATTCGTGATGTTCTCGGATTCGACGCTGCCGACTTCGTTGGGCGGCGGCTGCTCGACGACGTCCCCGAAGAGGACCGAGGGCGCCTTGAGACCGCGCTCAGCGGGCTGCTCGCGCGGCCGTCGGAAACCTCGGAGGCATTCGAGTTTCGTATTCGTCACCGCGAAGGTCGCCTGTTGCACACCGAGTGTCTGTTCACCGACCTGTTGGAGCACGACGCCGTGGGCGGGATCGTCGTGAACCTGCGCGATATCACCGAGCGCAAGCAACTAGAGCAGCAGCTGACCTACCAGGCGTTCCACGATCCAGTCACCGACCTCGCGAACCGCGCGCTGTTCCGCGATCGCGTCGAGCACGCGCTCAACCGTCGCAACCGGGACACTCGCTCGCTTGCCGTGCTGTTCCTGGACCTCGACCACTTCAAGGTCATCAACGACACGTTCGGGCACGACGCCGGTGACCGGGTGCTGCACACCATCGCCGCGCGCCTGCGGTCTGTGCTGCGTGTCAGTGACACCGTGGCCCGCCTGGGCGGCGACGAGTTCGCGATCCTGCTCGAGGACCTCGCCAGCGAGATGAACGTTTCGGAGATCGTGGCCCACCTGCTCGAGATCATCAGGGCTCCCATCGGCTTGGACGAGGGTGACGCGTCGGTTCAGTGCAGCATTGGGATCGCCGTCGCACCCTCGACGACTGGGAGAGGGAAGGTGATCACGGTCGATGAGCTCCTGCGCGACGCCGATGCCGCGATGTACCAGGCCAAGGCCGCAGACGGCGACACCTTCCGTCACTTCACGCCCGCGATGCACGAGACCGCGGTCGAGCAGCTCGCGCTGCGCGCGGACCTCAAGGCGGCGATCGCGGCCGACGAGCTGACCCTCGCCTACCAGCCGATCTTCAACCTGAGCACGGACGCAATCACCGGTTACGAAGCCCTGCTGCGGTGGGAGCACCCCGTCCGAGGCAGTGTCCCACCCTCCACGTTCATCCCTGCGGCGGAGGATTCGGGTCTGATGATTCCGCTCGGTCGCTGGGTGCTCGAGCGTGCGTGCGCTGACGCCGTGGCGTTCCAGCGCGATGCTCCGGAGGCTGGGCGTCGGATCCTCTCGGTCAACATCTCCGCGCAGCAGCTGCAACGCGTGGAAATGGTCGAGGAGGTGCGCAGTGCATTGCGCTCGAGCGGCCTCGACGCCCGATGCTTGATGCTTGAGATCACCGAGAGCGTGATGATCTTCGACGTACAGCTCGCGATCGAGCGCCTCAGCGCCCTGCGTAAGCTTGGAGTCCAAGTCGCGATCGACGACTTCGGCACCGGATATTCGTCGCTGAATTACATCCTCCAGCTCCCGATCGACGTCCTCAAGATCGACAAGCGATTCATCGACAGCGTCGACGGCGACAACAAGGAGAGCAGGCTCGCAGCGGCGATTATCGGCCTAGCCCGCGTGCTCGACCTTCGCTGCATCGCTGAGGGGGTCGAACGGCCCGCGCAGCATCTTCGCCTCAAGGAGCTCGGCTGCGACTACGCGCAGGGCTTCCTCCTCGCCCGCCCCGTGAGCACCGACGTGCTCCAGGAGCTCCTCAGGACGACGGTCCCGGAGCTCGTCCCAACTGGCTGAGCAAACCTGCTGCGGGGGACTCGAACTCGCCGCGGTCTGCTCGCTCTTGGCCATCCGCCACATCGGAACCCTTCCTGCCGCCCCGACTGAAGTCAACCGGCGTGCGACTTAGTCGGGCTGATTCCTGTTGGAAGAATCCAAATGTGAGCATCATGCATAGATCGGCTTTTACGAGGGAGGATGAGCGATGGAAGCCAGTGCGCTGAACGAATCACATAGCCAGGTCTTGGCCGCGGTGTGTGACACCGTCGTCCCGTCGCTTGCGCGAAGCCACGATCCGGATGGCTTCTTCGCGCGGAAGGCGAGCGATGTCGGCGTCCCGGTGGCGATGGCGGCGTTGATCGAGACGATGCCCGCCGAGCAGCGGGGCGGGCTCGCAGAGCTGCTCGGCGCGCTCGGCGAGCAGGGCTTCCTCGGCGCCTCGCGCCGCTCCCGGGAGCAGATCATGCGAAACCTCTTCTTCATGGGTCCCCAGGTCGCGGCGGGAATCGAGGCCCTGGCCGTCATGACCCTGTTCCTCTACTACGGCCTTCCCGACGAGCAGGGCCAGAACCCGAACTGGCGGACGTTCGGGTACCCGGGTCCAGTCAGCCCTCCCCCGCAGGTCGAGAAGCCGCTCAAGCCTTTGCCCTTTGGCTCTAAAACCGTGCTCGAGGCCGATGTCTGCGTGGTGGGGTCAGGGGCCGGCGGTGGGGTGATGGCGGGCGTGCTCGCCGAGGCCGGGCTCAAGGTGGTCGTGCTCGAGGCGGGCGGCTATTTCGATGAGCCCGACTTCACCCAGCTTGAGATCCCCGCCTACCAGAACATGTACTGGCGGGGCGGCCCGACGCCGACCGCCGACATGAACATCTCGCTTCAAGCGGGATTCTGCCTCGGCGGCGCGACGGTGATCAACTGGACCAACTCGCTGCGCACCCCGGGCTGGGTGCGTGAGCAGTGGGAGCAGGAGTTCGGGCTCGAAGGACTGTCCGGAGCCGACTTCGACCGGCACCTGGACGCCGTGTGGCACCGCCTGGGCGTGAACGATCGCTGCTCGGAGCTCAACGGGCCCCAGCAGCGGATGAAGGCAGGCGCTGAGGCGCTGGGCTGGGACTTCGCGCTGGCCAGTCGGAACACCGACGAGGATCGCTACTCGTTCGACACCGCCGGTTACATGGGTTTCGGTGACCAGTCGGGAGCCAAGCGCTCCACCGTCAAGACCTACCTCCGGGACGCCTTCGAGCACGACGCGGTGCTGGTCACGCGCTGCTGGGCGACCCATGTCCGGGCCGAAAACGGGCGGGCTTCCGGTGTCCAGGCGGTGTGGTCAGATCCTGACAGCGGCGAGTCGGCCGAATTGGTCGTCCACGCTCCACAGGTGGTCGTGGCCTGCGGCTCGCTCGAGTCCCCCGCCCTCCTCCTGCGCTCGGGAATCGGTGGTCCAGCCGTCGGCCAGCACCTGCGCCTGCACCCGTGCACGGCGACGATCGGCTACTACGGGGAGGATCTCCAGGCGTGGAAGGGCGCGCCCCATGCCGGGCTCGTGCACGAGTTCGACGAGCTGCATGACGGCTACGGGTTCCTGATCGAGGGCGCTCAGTACACGACAGCGATTGCCGCTTCGGCGGTCCCGGTCTTGGGCGAGCCGCACAAGCAGCTGATGTCCCGCTTCCGCAACGGCGGGACGTTCATCGCGCTTCTGCGCGACCGCGGCCACGGCCGGGTGACGATCGACGAGGCTGGCAACGCCGTCCCCTGGTACTCGCTGAGTGACGAGCTCGATGTGCGCAACGCCCACCAGGGGATCGAGGCCCAGGTGCGGCTGCACGAGGCGGCAGGGGCCCAGCAGATCCTCGCCGCCGCGGTCGGCGCGCCGACCTGGCGCTGGGGCGATGATCTCGATGCGTTCATCGAGCGCGTGCAACGGATCCCCCTGCGCGCCGGCGGCTGGCGACTGTTTTCCGCCCATCAGATGGGCTCCTGCCGAATGGGCAGTGACCCGAGCACGAGCGTGGCCGGCCCCTGGGGCGAGCTTCACGATGTCCGCGGGGTGTGGATCGGCGACGCGAGCGCCTTCCCCACGGCCTCGGGCGTCAACCCCATGATCACCAACATGGCGCTCGCCCACCGAAATGCGCAGGCCATAATCGAAGCTGCGCGTAGTACCGCCGGCGCGGCGGCCACCGTCTAGACCACCACGAGGAGTCCCCATGGCAACCACCACCGAGACCCAGCTGCAGGTGCGCGACAAGATCTACGTCGGCGGCGAGTGGATCGCCTCGGCGGGGACCGGCACGATCGAGGTGATCAGCGCCAGCACCGAGGAGGTGATCGGGTCGATCCCCGAGGGCACGCCCGAGGACGTCGACCGCGCCGTGGCCGCCGCCCGGGAAGCGTTCGAGAGCTGGTCACAGACGAGCGTCGAGGAGCGGGCGGACTGGATGACCCGGATCTCGCAGGCGCTGGGCGCGCGCAGCGAGGAGATCGCCACGCTGATCGCTCAAGAGGTCGGGATGCCGCTCAAGCTGGCCACGATGATCCAGGCCGGCCTGCCGACCATGGACTTCGGCTCGATGCCCCAGGCCATGAACGAGCTCCAGTGGGAGGAAGAGGTCGGCAACTCGCTGATCGTGCGCGAGCCCGTCGGCGTGGTCGGCGCGATCACTCCGTGGAACTATCCGCTGCACCAGATCTCGGCCAAGGTGGCCGGAGCACTGGCCGCGGGCTGCACGATCATCGTCAAACCATCCGAGGTGGCGCCGCTGAACGCCTTCCTGTTGGCCGAGATCCTCGACGAACTGGGGCTGCCGGCAGGGGTGTTCAACCTCGTTACCGGCTTCGGGCCGGTGGTCGGCGAAGCGCTCGCCAGCCATGGGGGCATCGACATGATCTCCTTCACCGGCTCGACCCGGGCCGGGCGGCGCGTCTCAGAGCTGGCCTCGGCCACGGTCAAGCGGGTCGCCCTCGAGCTGGGGGGCAAGTCGCCGAACGTGATCCTCGAGGACGCCGACCTTCAGCAGGCGATCACGGACGGGGTTTCCAAGTGCTACCTCAACTCAGGCCAGACGTGCAGCGCCCTGACTCGGATGATCGTGCCCCGCTCTCGCCTTTCCGAGGCCGAGCAGATCGCCGCCGCGGTGGCCGCGCACTTCAAGCCGGGCGATCCGCTGTCTCCGGAGACGACGCTCGGGCCGCTCGTCTCTGACGCCCAGCGGGAGCGTGTGCGGGGCTACATCCGCACCGGTCAGGAGGAGGGCGCGAAGCTGCTGACGGGCGGCGAGCAACCGCCTGAGGGCCTCGAGCGTGGCTACTTCGTCCGCCCGACCGTGTTCTCCGATGTCACGCCGGAGATGACGATCGCCCAGGAGGAGATCTTCGGCCCCGTGCTCGTGCTCATGCCCTACGAGGACGAGGAGGACGCGGTCAGGATCGCCAACGACAGCCAGTACGGCCTCGCCGGCGGTGTCTGGTCAGGCGACGAGGAGCATGCCAAGCGCGTGGCACGGCGGATCCGCACTGGTCAGATCGAGATCAACGGCGGCGCCTTCAACCCCATGGCTCCTTTCGGCGGCTACAAGCAGTCGGGTTACGGGCGTGAGCTCGGGCGCTTCGGCCTTGAGGAGTTCCTCACCATCAAGGCCATGCAGCTCTAGGCGCGCGTATCAACAATGGGCGGTGACGGGCTCGAACCGCCGACCTCCTGCTTGTAAGGCAGGCGCTCTACCAGCTGAGCTAACCGCCCTGGAGGGGGGATGGTACGGGGCGGCAGTTAGCCCCTTCGAACCGGTGGCGTACCTTGTACCAAGCTCGACGGGTGAGCACGACGGAGAATGCCGGGCGTCTCGGACAGATCGGAGCCGGGCACTCCCATGCGATGAAATCTCCCTCCCAGGCGATTAAAAGCCACCGCGGCCGTGTTAGCTCAGGGAGTGCGAGTCCGACAAATCTCAGTGGCGATGTGCCTGGCCGCCGTTGTCGCGCTTCCCGCCCAGGCGGCGGCCGATAGCGGCCGGGCACGGCCCGCTCATCCCGCGGCCGTTCCGGCGCCCAGCTTCGGTGTCGCCGCCAGCCGGGGCATGCAGGAGTTGCTCGGCTCGGGCGACCACAGTCCGGCGAGCTGGAACCCCTTGACCGCGCTTTGGGGCTCCCAGAACTCCTCGTACTGGTGGCAGTCCGCGCTGGCCGTGACGACGATGGTCCGCTATGCCGAGCGGGTCGACAGCACTGCGCCCGTGTACCAGCGCATCCTCCTCCAGACCTACAAGCACAACGTCTACGGCGCTCGCTGGCAGTTCGCCAACACCTATACGGACGACACCGGCTGGTGGGCCCTGGCCTGGCTCACCGCCTCACGCTACGAGCTCTACTACCAGCACGACCGCAAAGACGCAGCCAGGTTTCTCGCCACGGCGGAGTGGGACGCCCGCTACATCGCTGCCCAGCCCAAGGTATGCGGCGGCATCGAGTGGTCGGTGGGCACCCCGCCGAACGTCGTGACGAACGCCCAGTTCATCGCCCTGACCGCTCAGCTCTCCCGCTACCGCTCGGCGGGGCCGTTCTACAACCCGGCCTTGGCCTCCTCATGGCTGAGCGACGCTCAGGGCACGCTCAACTGGCTCGAGGCCAGCGGACTGGTCAACCTGTCGACGGGCACGGTGATCGACAGCCTCAACAGCTCCTGTCATCCCATCGGCGGCACGCTCACTTACACCGAGGGTGAGGTCGCCGAAGCTCTGACCCAAATGGGCAACACCGTCAACAGCGCGACCTACTACGGGCAGGCCCAGGGCTTTTTGAACTACACGCTCAGCTCGGCCAGCGGGCTTACGGCAAACGGCGTCCTTCAAGAGCACTGCGAAGCCACACTCGGAGCCTGCAACCAGGTGCTCTTCCGGCTTGACCTTCCCGCCTATAAGGGCCTGTTCGTCAACGCCATGGCCGACTGGGGGGCATCCACCGGGAGCAATGCCTTCGCGGCGGCCATGGGCACCCAGGCGACGGCGGTGGTTGAAAACGCCATCCGCGGACCGCACAACGATGTCGCCCACTGCGCCACCCCGAAGACCTGTCAGTTCTCGTTTCACTGGACGGGCGAGCGCGATCCTGCGCCGATGGGCATCACTCTCGGGGGACAGGAGAGTGCGCTGGACGCGCTGACGGCGGTGCTTCCACCTCAGCCCTAGCTCTCCTCGGGACTCGGCGCGCGGAAATTCAAGGCATGAGCGCCCGCCCTGGGGGGTAACTGGCCCTGAAGAGAGGAGGAACCCGTTCGGGAGACGGGTTCGGGAGGGAGGACGGATGTACCGGCAGGTGCTCGATCCGGTTGGCCACTCGCTCGGGCTGACGTCGATTTTTGCGGTGTTGCCGCTCGTGGTGCTGTTCGTGTTGCTCGGTGTACTGCGGATGCGAGCGTGGCTCGCCTCGCTGCTCACCCTCGTAGTGGCGATCATCATCGCCCTGGCGGTGTACTCCATGCCGATCGGCCAAGCGGGCGACTCCGCGCTTGAGGGGGCGCTATTCGGCTTCTGGCCGATCATGTGGATCGTCATCAACGCCCTGTGGATCTACAACATGTCCGACGCCACGGGCCACTTTGCCGTTCTTCGCCGGGTCTTCAGCGGGGTCTCGGACGACCAGCGCGTCCAGGTCGTGGTCATCGCATTCTGCTTCGGCGCCCTTCTGGAAGCTCTGGCCGGCTTTGGCACACCGGTGGCCATCTGCGGCGTCATGCTGGTCGGCCTCGGCCTCTCGCCGGTCCGTGCTGCCGCCGTCGCCCTTGTCGCCGATACCGCTCCGGTGGCCTTCGGTGCCATTGCCATTCCGATCACCACCCTGGCCCAGGTCACCGGCCTGCCGGTGCACAACCTGGGTTCGATGGTGGGACGCCAGACGCCCTTCCTGGCGTTGATCGTTCCCTTCGTCCTCGTGTTCATGGTTGACGGCCGCCGTGGCCTGCGTGAGGCGTGGCCGGCCGCGCTTCTGGCCGGGGTCGTGTTCGCGGTCGTGCAGTTCGCCGTCTCTAACTACGTCTCTGTGCCGCTCACCGACATCCTCGCATCACTTGCCTCGGCCACGGCCCTGGTGGTGCTGCTCAAGGTATGGTCGCCGCGCGCACCCGCCAGCCCCGCAACGACGGTCGGCGCCCGTCCTGCGATCGCGGGAGGAGGCGTGAGCGATCCTGCCTTTGAGCAGCGCGTGGCAGGGCGCGGCGAGGCGCGTCCGAGCGACGAGCGGCCTCCGAGCCGGAAGGACATGGCACTCGCCTTCGCCCCCTACGTGATCATCATCGTCGTTCTCGGGGTAACGAGCCTCCACCCGATCGCAGTCCAGCTTGACAAGGCGACCTCCGAGTTCAAGTGGCCGGGCCTCCACGTTCTCACCGCGAAGGGGAAGACACCAACAAGCGAGACGTTCAAGTTCAACTGGCTGACTGCCGCTGGAACCTGGCTCTTCGTGTCGGGGGTGATCACTGCACTCGTGCTCCGCGTCAACCCACTACGCGCCCTACGGATCTACGGCCGCACGCTGGCACAGCTGTACACGGCGATCCTCACCGTCTGCGCTGTACTGGCGCTCGCCTACGTGATGAACCTCTCGGGCCAGACGGTCACGCTCGGCACCTGGGCGGCGGGAGCGGGTGGCTTCTTCGCCTTCCTCTCGCCGCTCATCGGCTGGTTCGGAACGGCCGTGACCGGATCTGACACGTCGACCAACTCGCTCTTTGGCGCGCTGCAGGTCGCCGCAGCTCACAAGGCCGGCCTGTCGCCCGTACTCCTCTCGGGCGCCAACAGCTCAGGCGGAGTACTGGCCAAGATGGTCTCCCCCCAGAACCTGGCCATCGGTGCCGCCGCCGTCGGCCTGGGCGGCCGGGAGGGCGACATCTTCCGCCGGGTCATCGGCTGGAGCCTCCTGTTGGTACTGCTCATGGGGATCCTGGTCCTCCTGCAATCTGGATTGCTCTCAGGGATGGTTCCCTAGGAACCAGAGTGGTCAGGGTGGCTGGCGAGGCCTGCAGATGCAGGGCGGCCTACCCTGAAGCCATGACCCCAACCGATCCCGCTGACGATCCGCCCGGGACCCGTCGCTTTTGGTTTCGCTTCGATCCCCGCTATGCACGGCTCGGCCGCCAGTTCGGGGTACGGCCAGAGCGGGCTTGGGTCGTCGTGACCGAGGAAGATCTGCAGGCCCGCTTTGGGCGCTGGCGGGTCAGGACCCCGCTCGACAATGTGAAGTCGGTCGAGCTGACCGGCCCCTATCGCTTCTTCAAGACCGCCGGCCCGGCCCGGCTTGGGGTCACTGACCTGGGACTGACATTCGCCACAAACGGCGAGCGCGGAGTCCTCATCACGTTCAAGAAGCGGGTGGCCGGAATCGAGCCCATCGGGCTCCTGCGCCACGGAGAGCTGACGGTCACCGTGGCCCATCCCGAGGAGCTCACGCAGATCCTGCGTGAGCGTGCCGGGCTCGCCGAACCGATGTAGGCTCGAACTATGAACTCGCCGACCACGTCCGCAAACCCCACGCCCGCATGAGCTCTGCTGGTGACGGCGAAGCGATCACGCCTGAGGGTCTCGAAGCCCTCAAGTCTGAGCTCTCCCAGCTTGAGACCCAGGGTCGTCGGGAGATCGCCCAGCGCATCCTGACCGCGCGAGGGCACGGGGATCTCAAAGAGAACGCTGAGTACCACGCCGCCAAGGAGGACCAGTCGCACATGGAGACGCGGATCCAGCGTCTCAAACAGCGGCTGCGCAACGCAGTCGTCGTCGAGGAGTCCGGGGGCGGCGACGTCTTCGCCTTCGGCCACAGCGCGGAGGTGCTCGACGAGGGCACCGGAACGAGGCACACATGGCGGATCGTCGGCTCGACCGAGGCGGACCTGAGCGCCGGGCGTCTGTCCGCCGAGTCTCCGGTGGGCAAGGCTCTTCTCGGTCGCTCGCCCGGCGAAACGGTCGAGATCTCCACGCCAAAGGGGCCGCGCCGGCTTCGGGTCGAGCGGCTGCTCTAGGGAGCGGGCGGGCGGGATTTTGCGAGGCCCCGCACCCCGCCCTGCTACGTTCTTTAGTAGCGGTCGGCGCCGTCGGCCGCGAGGCAGCTTGCTTGGGTCCCGCAAAAGCGGTTCGGGTCAGCCGTAGCCTCCCGAATCGTCCGCGGCCCGCAGCGCCGCCAAGGAGCAGTCCGATGTCAAAGCAGTCCTTCGCTGATCTCGGCGTGTCAAACGCCGTTGCCAGCTCACTCTTAAAGCAGGGATTCACCGAGCCGTTCGCGATTCAGCGCGACGTGATTGGTGACGTCCTGGCCGGGCGTGACGTCCTGGCGAAATCTCCCACCGGATCGGGCAAGACGCTCGCCTTCGGAATTCCGCTCGTCGACCGCATCAAGGCCGAGGGGCCCCGTCCCTCGGCCCTCGTGCTCGCGCCGACGCGTGAGCTCGCGACACAGATCGTCGAGGACATTCGCGGCATCGCGCACGCTCGTGCGCTCCGCGTCACGGCCGTCTACGGCGGCGTCGGCCTGGAAAAGCAGGCGCGCGAGGCAGCCAAGTCGCAAATCCTGGTCGCCACCCCGGGACGGCTGGAGGACCTGCTCGCGCGGGGCGCCTTTACGCTCGACGCTGTCCGTCTGCTCGTGCTCGACGAAGCCGATCGTATGCTCGACATGGGCTTCCGCCCCGCGGTCGACAGGATCGTTTCGCTCTGTCCGCCCTCCCGCCAAACGCTCTTCTTCTCGGCCACCCTAGATGGCGAGGCTGGTCGCGTCGCGCAGCTCTACACGAACGATGCCGTCGTGCACGAGCAGGGCCCGACCGCGCGCCGAGCCGGCATCGACATCGAGCACCGCTTCGTTTCGGTTTCGCTCGACCACCGTGTCGCGGCGCTCATCACCGAGTTGAAACGAGACCGTGAGCTGACGCTCGTCTTCGTCCGCACCAAGCACGGCGCGGACAGGCTGGTCAAACGTTTGCGCGCACATGGCGTCGAGTCCGTCGCGATGCACGGCAACAAGTCCCAGCGGCAGCGTGAGCAGGCGCTGGCACGGTTCGAGTCCGGCGACGTCGACACCCTCATCGCCACCGACGTCGCAGCCCGCGGGATCGACGTGAGCGGGATCTCACACGTGATCAACTTCGATCCCCCGGCCGACAGCGAGACCTACGTGCACCGGATCGGCCGCACCGGCCGGGCCGGCGCAAAGGGCGTCGGCATCACTCTGGTCGCCCCGGCTGAGCACGGCGACGTCGCCCGCATGGCCGCCAACCTGGGCCTTGAGCACTCTCTCGTCGCCCCGCCCCGTGAGGCGCGTGAGCACACGGCTCCGGTGAGGTCAAACCGTGGACGTCCCGTGACGCAGGGCCGCCCCGGCGCGCGTGGTCGCCAGTCCCGCCGGCGGGCCCGCGGGCGGGCTTAGTACTGCTGCCGCGGCCCTGGTAGAGAGGGGGTAGCTCGCGGGCGTTTCGTGAAAACGGTGCCGTGCTCAAGCGAGCGGGGCCCGATCGGTTTCAGGCCGCATTGGGGCGTCCGAGCTAACGTAGATCACTGCTTCCCAGGGGCGACTGAGCGGTAGGCGAGCCCCGACGACCATGGTTCGAGGGCGGAACAGAGCGACATGAAAGTCCACGTCGGTCTCACTGAGGCGGCACTTGTGGAGGCAGCATCAGTCCTGTCCGACGCGTTTGCAGAGTATCCGGTTGATGTCTCTTTTACGCCCGCATCCTTGAGGAGGATGCGCCGCCTAGACGATGTGGTCTTTGAAGCGTGTGCTCTCGCACGGGGGCCCGACGGACGCCTGCTCGGCGTCGGGTTAGCCGCCGTGCGTAACCGTTGCGGGCGAGTTGCGGCGATGGGTGTGGTGCGGGAAGCTCATCGCCAAGGAGTCGGGCAGGCTCTTGGTGAAGCGCTATTGGATTCCCTAGGCCGCGCGGGTGTCCGTAGCGTCATCTTGGAGGCGCTGACCGTCAACAAACCGGCGCTAGCTCTTTATGAGGAGCGTTTGCGGTTTACCCGCCGACGCCGGCTGATCGGATTCACTCGGCCTGCGGGTAGCAAACCGATCGACCAGGCCCGTTGGAACGCCGCTCTCTCGCACCCTGGTGAACCTGACAGCTGGCAGCTCGTGCCTGTCGTCCGCGCTGCTCGCTCGCAGGTTGACCTCATCTCGGTACCCGCGGTCATCCCCGAGCGCCACCCAGTCGCGCAGCTACTAAGAGAGGAGGGCTTCTCTGAGGCAGACATCGACCAATACGAGCTTGAGCGGCGCTTGTGAGGTCGGCGAGGCGCTCGGTCCTGCTCTCTTGTCGCCGAGGCGCTCGTTGGTGGACGGTCCGCCCGTATGTCCGAGCGGTCGTCGGCGTCGACTCTTCGTCGGCGGCGATTAGTTCGAGTGAGGGTGGAGGTCTCTAACCCTCGACGGCTTTGCCACCAGCCCGGACGGAACGCATGAATGGATGTTCGAGTGGTTCGGAGAGGACACGAGCGAGCCCACGGACGAAGCTCGTCGGCGTGACAGCGCGTGATCGCCGCCGTCGCGCGCACACCGCCCAACCCAACAAGTTGGCGACATCTGAGCGGCCGTCAGGGCGTCTCCGGGTTGACGGCAGATCGTCGTAGGTGCCGACTCAAGTCGCCGACGGGAGCGTTCGAACTCGTCGCTCGACGAAGCGACACCGCCCGTCAAGGCGCGCGAAACGGTCGTGATAGCGCCCGCTGACGATCGGCTGCAGCGCCATTTGGGCACCGCTTGTGGCGCGGTGAAGTAGGAACGCGAGATCCGCCGCACCCGCCGCCTCGACGCTCCGGTCAGATGCTGTCGACCGCGAACAGACTCCAAGTCCCTGGTACGCCTTTGAGCTCGTGGGCACCTGCTGCGGCGAACTCGATGCCGGAGCCGACGACGAGGTCTCTCACGGTGGACGAAGCAAGCACCTGGCCCGGTTCGGCTCGTGACATCACGCGGGCCGCAATGTGCACGGCTATTCCTCCGATGTCCTCGCCGCGCAGTTCGATTTCCCCAGTATGGACGCCGGAACGGACCTCAAGACCTGTGGCCCGCCTCACGGAGTCCTTGATCGCGGCGGCACATCGGATGGCGCGCGCGGGGCCGTCGAACGTGGCGAGTACGCCGTCCCCGGTGGTCTTTATCAGGCGACCCCGGTAGCTCTCGATCTCGGCAGCCGCGATCGTGTCTGCGTCATCAAGCCGAACACGCCAGCGTTGATCACCGAGCCGCGCGGCGATCTCGGTGGAGGCGACGAGATCGGTAAAGAGGACCGTCGTGAGGATGCGTTGGTCAACGAGCGGCTTCGGCCGCCCGCCAGTGAGGAACTGCTGAATCGTCTCGTGCGTCCACTCCCTGTGATCTCGTTGGTACGGGAGATGGTCGGCGCTGTCGAACACCTCCAGGCGGCCTTGCGGCAGATGCTTGGCCAGATACTCGACCTGGGCAAGCGGGGCGACGAGTTCCGTGCGGGAGCCGATGACGAGGGCAGGACAGCTGATCGACGGTAGGAGCGCGCGAACATCGGCCTGGATCCCGAGCGTGTAGACCCTTCGCGCCATCCCGGGACTTAGGGCTTGCCGCAGCCAGCGCGCGACCGCTTCGCACGTCGCTGTGTCCGCGGCCATGCTCGGTGCCAGAAACGTCCCATATCGAGGTGTTCCCCACATCTCGACTAGCGCTTCTACCGTTGGCTCCAACTCGTTCGGCGAGATGCCGGGATACTCGCCGTCTGCCAGCCACCGCGCCGTTCCGCCGCAGATGACTAACCCGCTGACGCGCTCGGGACGCGTGGCAGCGAACATCACCGCTGGCGCCGTCGCCAGGTCCCACGCCAGCAATGCCGCGCGCTCCACTCCGGCGGCGTCCATCACGACTTCGATCGTGTCGGCGAACGTCTCGACCGATGGCATCTCACCGAATATCGGGTCAGAGTGGCCTGTGCCTGGTTGGTCGAACCACACCAACCGGCTGTAGCTCGCCGTCCGCTCCACGAACTCCCCGACAATCGGCACATCGAGCGAGGACTCCACATCCGTCAGCCAGTTCGACACCATCACGACATCCAGCGGACCATCGCCGCGAACGGCGTAAGCGACGTGATCCCCATTGCGCCGCGCGTACTCAACCCGTGTCATGACCAGATTCTCTCCGAGCACCAGCCCAATCTCCAACCTTTCGACCGGTCCGCTCAGCACCACCGCTTGACTCAGCCAGCTCGCTTAGATCCGTTCGATGGCCCCAAACACTCCCGCTCAGGTCCTCGGCGAAGACGATGTCTCTCACTCAGCGCTGCTCGCTCAGGGCGGGGAGCGCGTACCGGATCAGCGAGATCAGGGCGTGTGTGAACATCGCGTGCACCTCGTCGCGGGTGGCACGCTCGTGGTAGAGCCATTCGCCGGCGGCGGCGCCGGTGAGGCCGAGGTAGCTGCGGATGAGGAAGCGCATCTGCGCCGAGGCCTCGGTGTCGAGGGCCACGGCGCGCATGATCAACTCGACGATTTCCTCGCGCGCATCCTGGATGATCGCCATCAGCTCCGGGTCGTCGGGATGCATGCCGGCGCCGATCGTCAACGCGATCTGGCGGTGCTCGGCGATGAAGTCGATCCAGGAGTCGACGCGGATTGCGACCAGTTGCTCAAGCGGCAGACTTGGGTCGGGCGCGGTCATCGGGACGCTGAATTCGGCGAGCGAGGCGACGAGCGCGCCGTAGAGCTGGGTCTTGCCCCCGAAGTAGTGGTGCACGAGCCCACGTGTGACCCCGGCCTCGCGCGCGATCGCGCTCATCGACACCGAGCCGTAGGGCTTCTCGCTGAACACCCGGAGGGCCGCGGCGAGAATCTGGTGCCGGCGTCCCTCTGGATCGAGTCGTGTGAACGCGGGCTCCGACGCGGCCATCGAAGGGGAGAATAGCTCGTTTGACAGGTAGTTAACAAGCTGTTATACAGGGCGCCAACAAGGTCCGGAGCGGGAGAATCGAGACCATCGTCCTGTCGTACCTCATTCGACGCCGGCGGCTGCGGGTTGCGGCGCTGACCCTGGCGGTCGCCGTGCTCGCGCCCTGCGGCTTGAAGCCGGGACAGGCTGGCGCCGCCACGCGCCCCTGCGTACTGTTCCTCGAGCCAACCACCGACCGGGAGAACATTATCTTCCCGGAGGAGACCACGACCTACGAGTCGGGGTCGGTCCCCATCCCTCCGGGCGGCTATACGGAGATCACCGGCCAGTTTCCGCACTCGCGGTTTTTCTCTTTCCAGACTTCGGGCGAGAACGGTCAGAACATCGGCGGCCTGCTCGACCAGAACATCCAGCCCGACCCGGGGTCCAGCAACCCGTTCGTCCCGGGCGCCGACCGCACAACGACTCATCGCTCGTACACGGTGCGCGTGCTCGACGCGCCTATGCCGGCGAGCGGACCGGCCCCGAACACGCTCTACAGCATGAGCACCGACGGAAGAACGCGCACGCTTCCGGGCAACGCGATCGTGACCCTTCGCTACTACCTCCCTGACATTGGAACGGGGCGGCTGGCAGGCGTGCCGGCGCCGACGATCACGACGGTCACCGCCACTGGCCAGCAGGTCCCAACCCCCACGTGCACCGACAACCTCGGAGATCCGGGCTACACCCAGGCGATCGCGGCGTTCGGACCGCCGGACAACGCGTTGGCTGGCACCGGCCCCCTGGTCGCCCATCGCGTGCCGGTCTGGCACAAGTTCGTCAACGCGCCCACAGGGCTAGCCGGGGGTCTCACCGACAACGATGCGGTCGGGCAGGACGTCTACGACCCGGCCAGCGGTTATACCACCCGCCTGCCGGCCGGGTTCTTCGAGAACATCTACATCAACTACATCTACACCGCGACTTCGACGGACTTCGGTCAGGTCGTCGTAATGCGCGCCAAGCTCCCGACCTACCCGCACACGTACTACGGAGAGTCGCCGATGGGGACGGGCCAGGTGCGCTTCTGGTCGATGTGTACCGCCAACTACCCGTCGACGGCCACGTACGCCTGCGTGGTGGACAAGGACATGCCGCTCGACCGCCACGGCGACTTCACGCTCGTGATTTCGCCGACCGCCGACCGCCCCGCCAACGCCGTTGCGAGCTGCGGCGTCGCGTGGCTTCCCACCGGCCCGACCAGCCAGACGGTCGTCATCATGCGCAACATGCTCCCGGCCCCCGGTTTCAGGCAGGCGATCCAGAACGTCCAGCCCGGACACGAGCAGGCGCAGATGGGGCCGTACTTCCCGGCCAGCCGCTACTACCAGACGAAAAATGACTTCGAGCGGCTCGGCTGCCCGGCGTCCGCCGCCCGCAAGGGTGCCGCCCACCACCGTCGCGCCAAGACCCGGCACGGACGGGCGCACCGTAAGGCCAGCAGCACCCGGCGCCACCCCCAGTTCACTGGGTGACCTGAGGAGGCGGGTCAGTCGCTCCGGTCACAGGCGACCGGCGCTTGGCGTTCGCCAACGTGCGCGTTGCGCCACGGAACCGAATCCTGTTTCCAGGCCTTTATCGATACCCCAGCCGGATTCGAACCGGCGATGTTCTCCAGCGTAAAAGCGTGGGCACTTGGACCCGTCACAGGGCAAAAGCAATCGCCCGTGTCAGGCGCGCTTTCCGCGCGAAGGCAGGGCGCTCGGCGGCCGGTCTCACGATACCCGTGCGGCAACGGATACAGGCTTGCGTGGTGGGCGCGCAGATCATCGCGTGGTTGCTGCTCGACGCCTGAACCGGTCACGCTGGCCGCGTGGCCGCTTCGGTGAGCGAAGGGCTGCGCGCCGGAGGCGTCCACGGCGGCTCGGCGACGCGGGCGCAGGTTCGCCTTTGTCCCGCCACCAGGCCTCAGTTAGCGGGGCATCCTGCTAATTCGCTCGCGGCCACACGCGCATCTGCGCGCGAGGCGCGTCCCTTCAGGGCCCACTGCCGAGGGCGGGTCAAACCAAAAGCGATCCTACCGCCGGCCCCAGCCGCGCTGGGGTCGGCGGTCCCGACAGGATCCGCCGACATCGGCCAGCACCCTATGGCTTGGTGAAATTGTGGACCTGAAACTCCTTGCGATCAGGTGGGCCAGCGAACGCCTGGTCGCCGAGTTCTCCGACCGCCGGCATGAGCCGGCTCTGCGCGAAGCGATCGAATGCTTCGGCGGACTCCCAGAAGTCGATAACGCCCCAGCCCTCGTCGATCGGACCCGCCGAATGAAAGATGAGGCCCTCCGGTGGGTTGTTGTCAATGTCCATCTTTCGATGCACCGCTTCGTACTGATCCTTCGTCCCTCCGCCGAACTTAAGCCTGATGCCGACCGCCATCTGAAATCCTCTCCTCGGATGTTTCGCGCGAGCCTACTCCCCTTACCGCGCCGAGACTGACGACGAGCTCTCGTGCTGGTGGGCAGCCACCGCAGCGTCCATTTCCACGACGGACCAGAGGCCGTCCGGACATAACAGGGCGGGTACCGCTCGGGAGCGAGCCCGCGATCCGCTCGTCGTGATCTACGAGCCGCTGTGTTGGGGCCCCTCGATTCCGCGCGCAGCAGGGAAGCCGGTGTCGCGTCCGAGGTGCTCCTCACGATCGCAGAGCAGGTAGTCGGGGGTGCGCCGCCGGGTTACGCCTGAATCGGCAGCGCGGCGTTCCCTGCCCGCAATCGCGACAGAAGCGGTCGGCGGCCGGTCTACGTTTCCTGGTTGCGATCGCGGTCGCGGCGACGGCGCCGGAAGAGGGCAGCGAAGTTGATGCCGTAGCCCCATCCATAGTTCTTCGGAGTCAAAACTCGCGGGTCGTCAGGGTCCCAAACGCCCTTACCGACATCGTCTCGTTCCGGCGGAGACCAGTTGAACGGCATGCCGCGAAACCAGCCCTGAGGTGATCGAGCCACACGGTGTTTCTACCCCGCCGATGCGCTCGCCAGACGCTGCCCGCGGCAGCAATGCCGAACGCGCGCGTCGTCGCGGCTTTGCACGAACGTGGGGCAGTCTCGCCGGCACGTCATACCTGAGCGGAGCTGTCACTCCGAACACGCCGGCCATAGCACCGTGCTCGTGATACCCCTGCGAAAGCAAAGCGCGTCTCGGCCCCCGCGTGGTCGCGCACCTCCTTCTCGCCAGCCGAGGGTGTTTTGGCCGGGCCGGTCGGGAGGCGCCGGCCGGCCCGACCCTTGCCCCCTACCGTCTGATTTGTAGGCCTGCGCTGGCCGAGATGGTCAGCGCTGGGACCCGCAAGGTCCTCGGTTGCAACCGGCCAGCAGTCCCTGGGTCTATACGTACCTTTCGAGCGCCTCGCGAGCCAACTGACCGTCTTCCCCGCCCGCGTCGCCTTGACCAGCGCCTTCTCGTAAAGGTCAACCCGTCCGGCTGTTCAGCCTCCGTGAGCGGCCGCCGCCCCGAAAGCGATTTGCGGCCGACGGACCGGGCCCGCGAGAGGTCGTAGCCCGTCTCGGCTTCTTTCGCCAGCTGCGGAGCGAGCTCCTCAGTAATAGGAGCCCCGGATTTCGACACAGCGATACCCGGGAGGATTTCGACGCCGACTTCGTGTCGTCCGGGCACCACACTCGGCAGCGAGAGAGCTCCGGCTAGTCCGCTTGGTTGTGCGTTCAGGCCTTGACCGGCTTGAGCGGCACTTCGCCCTATTTGCAAACGGGGGCGTGATAGTCAAGAATCGGACAATGGGGGCGAATTTGGCGTATTGGTCGTCGGCGCTCGCGCGCGAGGGTTGCTCGTGAGCCGCTGGGGCGTGATGTTGCTGGGGCTTCTGTGCGCGGCAGTGATGGGCACGTCGGCTGTCGCGAGGGCGAGTCACCCCGGCCCGGCTAAGTGCCGAACCGGGATGGTGCGCGTCAATATCGTGGGCAGGGCGCGATGCCGGCCGCTCAAGCGAGCGCTGCCGCGTCCTCAAGCGGGAGATCCGAGGCTGGCGTTCTTTCGATCGGCGCTCACGGAGGACCTAGGTGTCGTGCATGACCGTCACCGGCATGCTCTCCAGCCGCTGTCCATGGTCGCTGGCGGCAGGCCGTACCGCGCGATCTTGGCGAACCTGCCGACCGCGCTGGCGCGGTTTGACGCGCTCGTGGCGGCGCACCAGCGCCCAGCTCTGGCGCGGACCGCCAGCCAGAAGTGCTCGCATGACCTACCGACCTCGGTCTCGTCGGGATATCGGGGCACCGACGGCACCTCGGTCTCAAATGACGTCGATGGCGCCAGCGGGAGCGGCACCTTGGGGATCTCCACGAGCGGTGGCAATGGAGTGACCATTTCGGTCCAGTTCAAGGCCGATTTGTGCGACGAGTTCGATGCCCCCAAGTGCCCGACGGCCGACGGCAAGCTTGACGGTACCGACTCGAACCCGCTCGAAGTTCGCACGACGATCACCAAAGGTGCCCAGACTCTGCGCAGGGAGTCGATTGAGACGACGGAGACAGAGAAGCTCGCCGGCCAGGTCGCCGACGACGCCGAGTTCGACTCACTCGAGCTTACTGACGCTAGTCGCTTTCGCTTCAGCGTCGGCGGTAGTCAGGTCGCCCACGCGGTCACGATCTTCGGCCAGATCCTCCGCACGGTGCGCGTGAACATGCGCACCGGCAGCTACGACTCATCGCCTGGTGGCGTGACAATCGGCGCCACGGTGGACGGGATATTTCTCAACGACGCGGAATTGGTGAACCTCGCCAGCAAGACCGAAGCCGATTCGAACCAGGAGTTCGCCAAGATTGCCCAGAAGGAGATCACCCGCTACCACGCCCGCGAGACCGCGTTCGGCGCTCCGAATACCTGCGCGCAGCTGACGTTCAGTCCAGCCAGCAACACGCTCAAGCTCGCCCAATCAGCTCATGGGACCTTCAACGGGTCCATCAACGCCAGCGACGGCGGCCAGGCAAGCAAGGCACGTTGGAGTATGACCGGCCAGCAAAACGCCAGCTTCTCGCCCACGAGCGCTCCGCAACCTAGCCCGACGTTCACCTACGACGTGACCCGGGTTGGCCCGGGTGTCTCGGTCCAGGCGAGCTTCCATGTCACCTCGACGGCAGGGGTGGCCGAGCTTCCCTGGACCCAACCCACCAAGGACAACACGATCAACACCATCGCGGGAACCTTCAGCGGCTCGCAAGACGCCCAGGGCTCGGTGCTCGGCTTCACGGGAAATGTCACGTACACGCGCGCCGATCAGGGATCCGGCGTGAGCGGATCCTTCGAACCCAGCTCCGGCGAGATCACCTACACAGCCTCGGGCAGCAATCCAGCTGGGCCCGGCTGCCGGCAGAGCGGCACACAGCAGTTCCCGGTCTCGCCGTCAGTCTCGTTCATATCTACCTCTGGCACCTCGCCGTCCAACGGACCGCCCGTCTCCTACCACGCCACCGCGGGCCCCCAGCCGCCCGCCTCGATGCCGGTGACCTTGACTGGCTGTAACAACTCTTCCCAGGATGGACAGACGATGATCGGAATCGGGATCGGACTCGACACGGGGATCCAAACTTCGCCCGACGGCATGAAGTACGTTGGCTCCACGTCTCAAAGCTCGTCGGGGGTAACCACGACCCAAACCTGGAACCTCGTCGGCGCGCCCTAGACGCCGCGGGCGGAAAAGGGAAAAGCAATCGTGCTTCCTAGTTGCGCGCGGATGCCCGCTGGTTCGCATGCTCGGGCCGACTGTCAGTCCGCCGGGAGCCGGCCGGCCGTCCGCAGACCACTCCTTCGCTCAGCGCGAGGCCACGGAGCTGACGAGCGCTTTGGCGACGTAGGAGCGATTGGCCGGCGCCGCGTCGCGTGATTGCTTGCCACGCTTGCGATCGCCCGCGAGTGCCCGGTGGAGACCCGACGAGTCACGGAAGCAGGACAGACCCTCAGCCCGGCCCGCGGCCCTGAGATTCGCCAGCCGGGGGTGCGTCGGGCCGGCCGGCATACGCACGGCCTGACCCGACGCGTTGGGATTAGCGCCTGATCTGGAGCCCGGCGGAGGCCGAGATCGTCGGCGATGGCCGTCCGTGGACCGTGCTGATGATCTCTGCGCTATCGATGCCCTGCAGGTAGATGCTGGTGACGCCGAGGTTGGCGTGCCCGAGCTGGCGCTGGATCACGACCAGCGGGACGCCTTCGTGCGCCATCTCGACCGCGTGTGCGTGCCGCAGTTGGTGTGGCGCGAAGCGGCGCCGGACGCCCGCCGCGGCGGCTGCGTGATGCAGCTGCTTGCGCGCGGCCGATGCTTCCCAGCGTCGGCCAGCGGTCGCGCCGTGGATCACGCACAGGAGCGCTCCGATCGGGAGCTCGCGGCGGATCTCGAGCCATGGGTCGAGCTGTTGCCAGGCCCATCGGTCCATCCCGACTTCGCGACGCTTGCCGCCCTTTCCCGCGCCGAACGAGCACGGCGCCGCGGGAGCTGTCCAGGTCGCTCTCCTGGAGGGCGAGCGCTTCGCTGACCCGCAGACCGGCACGCCACAGCAGGACGATCAGCGCGCGGAGCCGGTGAGCGTCGGGACGGTCACCGACCGCGCGCATCACAGCAACGATCTCCTCAACGGTCGGTGGATCGGCCGGATACTGCTCGCCCTTGTTGCGCGGTGGGCGGCCTCGGTGATAGCCGGGCATGGTCGCGGGCGAACGGCGGTGGCCGGCGGCGTCCAGCAGCATGGATTCCATGGATCCTCCCTTGGGTGGGTTGACTGTGGCTGCTATTCGAACCGAGCCGCCGCTACGAGGCTGCGCGTCCGGGCCGTGCGGCAGGCTGCGCTGGATGGCAACCGACGATCCTCGTGCTGCGACCGTCACCGATCCGGATGGTCACGAGGTCGTGCTGCTGGCCCGAATCTGGGAGGAGAAGATCGCTCGCGACCATCCCGAACTCGTCGATCATCTCGACTGCCGTGATAGAGACGGTCGCGAAGCCCGATCACGTCGAGCCGGACGCGCTTCCGCCCGCACGCGGTTCTACCGGCGCGACGTCGGCCCCAGCCGCTGGCTGATGGCGGTCGTAAGCTATGAGCAGCAGCCGGCGCGGATCATCACCGCGCTGGCCAACCGGAAGGACCCAAAGCGATGGAAGCCATGAACATCCGCATCGGACCGCTGGCCTTCGACCACGCCGACTATGACGCCGACGGCGACGTCCTGTACCTGCACATCGGTCAGCCCCAGCCCGGCGAAGGCGAAGAAACGCCGGAGGGACACGTCCTTCGCTTCGCCCCAGGCACCCAGCAAATCGTCGGCCTGACCGTCATCAACGCGCGTCAGGTCTTGAATCGGGACGGGCGCCTCATCGTGACCGTGCCCGAGACCGTCGAGGCCAGCGCCGACGACCTCGCCGCGGCGCTCCAAGCCGCCTAGACATCAGGGCCGCGGCCCTGCAGCCCGCGCGAAGCAGGGCCGGGCACCCGGCTCCTCCAATGCTCCCCGCGACCGGGAAGCAGGTTCACACAAGGTCAGCGCGGGCGAGCGATCGCACGGCCTAGGTCCGCCGACCCAACCGGCTCGGCGGGCAGTTGACGTTCGATGAGATGCTCACGCATGGCGATCCGGTCAGCAAGCGTGTTGTGCCTACCAGGTCGGGCGAGTTGGAGCGCCTGGAGGTCGTCAGACCCCCGATGCCGGGCGAGCAGGTAGATGTCGAAGGCGAGCGCATCGAGTCGGTCGTTAGGTGAGCGCATTCTGTCTTCAGCTCGTATCGCTTCGACCGCCGCCTCATCGTCGTCGAAGCGATACAGCGACATCCTCCGAACCAGGGGCAACACCGCATCCGCGGCCCGGCAGCCGGCCATGTAAGACTCGGGCGCCGAGCCGGCCCACCAGTGCGCCAGGAGCTGGGGGTCGTCGTCGAGGCGGTCAATGTAGCCGTGTTGGATTGGCTCGCGTTCCCAGTGGGAGATGTCGCCCTCGTCGTCGCGTGCTGCCGCGGTTGCCTCAGCCAGGGGGCGAAGCGCCGCGAGGAGGAAGTGCATTTGCATCCGGGTCGACATCGCAGCGTGCGTGACCTTCGCGTGGACCGCCTCGAGACGTTCAACAAGGCCATCCCTGTCGAAGAAGTCGCGGTCGCTCGCCGCGAGGGGTGCCAAGGATCCAGTCGCGTGGATACCTTGCCGCGAGAGTTGAACCGCAAGCTGTTCAGGCGGGCTATAGCTGGTGAGCGCGCGAAGCTCGCGGCGGAGCTTCGACTCCGGCGGGCCGAGGTCAGGCGCCAGCCACGAGACCGTGTTGGCGACGACCGGCATCAGCTCGCGGTCGAGGTCGCCGTCGAACCATCGCTTCTTGATCTCGTCCCACCAGGTGCCAAGCGGGAATCCGGAGATACTGTCGGGCACGACGGGAGCGAGGCCCCAAAGCGCGTGGTCCCAGAGGACGTCGAGCCCACGCTCGAAGATCTCGTCTTCGGACAGAGGCCTCGGCGGCTGCGACGCCGGGAGTGGCGCCGCTTGCACCCGGCGTCGGGGCGCGCGGTCGTTGGCGGAACCAAGCGCTCTCGTGAGCGCGATGTCGATCGCATCGGCGAAGCTCTCGTCGACGTCGACTGGCGCGTCGATCATGAAGCGCCGCGGCGCGTGCGATTGATCCTCGGGGTGCGCGGTAAAGCGCAGCGCGTCGAGCGATCGGAAGATCTCAGGGTCGTGGCTTCGCAGAGCGCCGAGGATCTCGATGATGTCCCTGTGCTCCCGGCGGGCCAGCGCCGCCGGAATGTCCTCACCGTGCCTAACGATGATTGGCAGGATGATGGTGCCGGCTTCCTTGCCGTCGGCACGCCGCATCGCGCGCCCGACCGCCTGGATGATCGACACGGAACCACGGTGCGTGTCAACGAACGCGATCCCGTCGATTCCCGGCACATCCACTCCTTCAGTGAGCAGCTTGACGTTCGAAAGCATCCGGAAGTCCTCGCCGGGCCGCTCAAACTCGTGCACGATGCGTATCCGCTTGCTGCGCGCCATCCCGCCACCGTCCACGTGCTTGGACCACACCGGCCCGATTGGCCGGTTCTCGTCTGAAATCAGTCCGGCGGCGCGCGGGAAGTGATCAGCGAATTTGGTCGACTCGTGAATCCCTGGGTGGAAGGCGACGATTCGCCGCGCGCCGTAATTGCGCATCGCCCGCGCGCACGCGATCTGGGTAGCCATCGCGGATGCCTCGAAAATGCGCGTCCCATCGGCGGTGACCAGCTGGCGGTGGTCGATGAGTTCTTGAACCTCTTCGTCAGTGATTGCGATCACCGCGACCTGGTAGGGGCAGAGCAGGCTCTGGTGAACGGCGTCGGCGAAGCTGAGGTGGTAGATCACCTTCCCGAACAGCTCTCGGTCGTCCATCGACGCCAGCGCGACGTTCACGTTGCGCGCCCGCTCCTTCTGCTTAGGCCCGAACAGGGTCGGTGTCGCCGTGAAAAACAGACGGCGCTTGGCCCGGATCTGCTCCGGATGAAGGACGATCTTGCTGGGCTTACGGGCGGCGCCCGCGCAGTGGTGAGCCTCGTCGGCGATCACCAGGTCAAAGCGAACTTCTGGCGCAGCGGCCATCGCTTCGGCAATCACCGGCGATGACTTGTAGGTCGCGTACAAGATCCGTGGCCCATCGAGACGCAGAAACTCGGCCACACGCTCCGGGTTGGTCGTGGTCGGGAAGCCGAGCTCACTGACGGTCGCCACCTGTTCGCTTCCGGAGTCAGCCTGGTCGCTGCACACCCGGAGCGTCCGGCGGGTTGTCGTCGCCTGAGCCGCCCAGACTCCAGCGGTCTGGCGCAGCAACGGCAGGGTCGGGACGAGTACGAGAATCAACTCGGCCTCAAGCAGGTCCGCCGCGCGTACGGACACAAGCGTCTTGCCGGTTTCGCAGGCCATCAGCACCTGTCCACGGTCCTCATTGCTCTCAGTCCATTCAGCGATTCCGTCGAGCGCGGCCTGCTGATGAGGCCGCGGCGCAAGCATCACGGGTGCGTCCGCGGCGAGCTCGCCGATACCCGATGGCCACGTCACTGCAGCGCCCTGCAGGCGGTCGAGTAAGCAGAGGCTGACCGGCTTCGATTGCGCCTCGATGACGTCTCGAGCGTTGTCGCCCAGCAGCTCGGTCGTGGCGATCAGCAACCGCTCGTCGATCACGTCCCGACTCGACTCGGACAGGAACGAGTCAATGTCCGCCTTCTTGACGTAGTAGGTCGACGCGTAGTGCTTGGCTTGGATTGCGACGATCCGGCCGTCATATTTGCGGGCGATCAGGTCAATCCCCTTGTCGCGACCCCAGCTACCCGGCCAGTCGTTCCACAGCCAGACCTGCTCGAATTCGATCGTGTACTCAGGATCGGACTCCAAAAACCAGGCGCAGAGACGCTCGAAGTCGCGCCCCTGAGAATCCATGCTCGCCAGAAGCTGCTCGAACGCCTCGGAATCGGGAACGGTCGACTCAGCCACGTAAACGAGCTTAGGCAGCCACACCGACGTTGCCCCTCACGCTCCACGTGACCGTGTTTCTTTGCTTGGGGAACCCCGTCACGCACCGTGCTGAACGTGAGCGTCACCGCGCCGCTCGCCGAGATCGCCTCTGGTCGGCCCGGAGCCCGCTTGCCGCGCGGAGCAGGACGCTTGTCGGCGACGCCGTGACGCGCGTTTTGACGTGAGAGCAGGTGTCCGGGCCGGTCCTCTGCCAGCGTTCGGCCTCCTGGGGCTTCGGGACGGCGGACCTCACAGGGCGGTGCCCGCCGCATTCACGGAACGCGGTCCTCGGCTCCGTCGCCGGTGACCCGGCGCGCATATAGGCCGCCCGATGACCGGCTAGCGTGCCCTCACAGCGTCGGCACCGGCGAGGAGGATTCCGCGGACGGGGTCGGCTGCGGAGAGCAGCGCATGGGTGGTCACGTCCGCGGCTATCTCGAGGTCGCGAGCGAGGCGGTCGACAGGATAGCCGCGGCTCTCGAGTATCCCTGCCAGCCAGGCAAGTTGGTCGCTGAAGTCGCCCCACCCTGCGGCGGCCATGATCGCCCAGGAGAGCAGCCACTGGTTGTCGTAGACACACCATTCGAGCCCTCGGTCGCCGTAGCGGTCGGCTTCGTCGGGAAACTCGAGTCGGTGGCGGCGGCCGATCTCTCGGGCAAGCGGCGCGAGCTCGAGGATGGAGCCGTCGGGCAGCGTCGCCGAGCTGGGCGGTGCACCTCCGCTGGGCGCTTGGGGCGGCCGGCTCACTCGGCTATGACCTGGTAGGTGTGGAGGTGCTCGAGGCGCTCAAGCTTGATCAGCTCTTGCAGGCTCGGGTCGATCCGGTCATGCGAGGTGGCGTGCGCCTCGCTCTTCATGTACGCCGTGAAGCTGGTGCGGTCGCGCCATCGGCTGACCATGACGAGCTCACCTGCGTCGCGGTCAGATTGCCACACCTGGAGGTCGATGAAACCGTCTACGTCATCGACGAGGTGTGCGCGTGCGCGGAAAGCGGCAATCAGTCGTGGCGCTCCGTGCTCATTGATGCGCAGGCGAGACAGGGAGACGTACATCGGGGCGTGAAGGATCGCACGGAACCTTCAGGGCGTGAGCGTCGCCGCCACTTCCACGAGCTCGCCCGCGAGTAGCTCGGCGCCCAGCCGGCTGGCCAGAGGAGCGGAAGCACCCGCGCCGCCGATCCCGACTCGTGCCTTCGCCGCGAGCGCGGTTAGCTCCGCGGAGTTGTCGAGGAACCGCTGCGGGGTCATCGCGGCGAGCACCACGATCGCGGGGGCGAGCTCATCCAGCGCCCCGCGGATGTCACCCAGCGGAGTGTCAGCGCCCAGGTAGGTGATCCGCCAGCCGCGCTCCCGAAGGGCAAGACCGAAGGCCAGTAATCCGAGCTCGTGCAGCTCTCCGGTTGGACAAGCCAGGATCGCGCGTGGCCCGACACCCTTTTCCCAGCCGCGAGCCAGCCCGCGGAGGCGCCCGGCGATGATGTTGCTCGCAAAGTGTTCCTGAACAACGCTCGCCTGGGCGGCGGCCCAGCGCACACCGAGCCGGCGCAGAAAAGGCAAGATCACCTCTGCGAGGGCTTCTCGGATTGCAAAGGCGTCAAGGAGACGATCGAGCGCCGCCTGGGCCGCGGCCTCATCGAGGTCGTCAAAGCTGCGCTCGAGTGCCGCTTCGATGTCGGCTAGCGACGCCGATGCCGTTGCGGGATCTGAGTCGCCCGCGAGCTTCGCCAAGCGCGCCGCCTCGGAGGCGGAGAGCCCGGCGTTGATGTGCTCGCGCATCGCGCGCACGCGGCGTTCGTCCTGCTCAGAATAGAGACGAAGTCCGCCCGGGGTTCGCTCGGGCGTGACCAGCCCGTAGCGGGTTTCCCACGCCCGTAGGAGCTCGGGGCTCTCGCCGACGCGTTTACTGAGCTCCCCAATCCGGAGTCGTCCAGTCTCGGCCACCACCCGATCCTAGCCGATCTAGGCAAGAACTTGACAAAAGCTAGACAGAAGCTGTACAGTAAGGAACATGAGCAAGTCACGGCTCACCGGACTCGAAGATCACGAGCTCGTACTCCGAGTGGCTAAGGGCGACGTTCGGGCCTTCGAAGCGATCTACGACCGGCACAGCGCTCAAGCCTTCGGACTCGCGATGCGGGTCACCGGCCGCCGCAGAGCGGCCGAAGAAGCCACCCAAGACGCCTTCCTCGGCCTATGGCGAGCCGCACGGAGCTACGACAACAACCGAGGAACCCTCAAAACCTGGCTGCTGTCGATGGTGCGAAACCGCAGCATCGACTGTTTGCGGCGTGAAGCCCGACACGATCGTGACTTCGAGATCGACGACGCACTCGCCGCACGGCTCGAAGCCGCAGAGCGTACTGAGCAACAGGTGGCCGACCTCGAGGAATCCCGCCACACCCGCCAACTGTTGGCCGGCCTTCCTGACGACCAACGCCGGGTTGTCGAGCTGGCGTATTTCACCGGGCTGACCCAGACCGAAATCGCCGAAAAAGTTGGGGTTCCCCTTGGGACGGTCAAAGGTCGGCAGCGCCTCGCACTCAGGAAGATGCACCGAAATCTCACCAGCGGTCCCGAGACACCGACGCGAGCCGGCCACCCAGCTCATGCTCTCCCCGGTGCTATCGCGGGCGCTTGGCGGCGCCCCGAGGGCCTCGGCACCCGGCATCCTGGGCAGCTGCTCGGGTAGCTCATCCCGGAGTGCGGTCGCGCAGACGGTCAACGAGCGAGACACCAGATCGGTTGATGGAAAGAGGTCGCCGATGCGGAAGCTTGCAATTCGGCCCGCGACGCCCGATCAGAGTCCATCCATCCAAATAAGCTCGCAGGCGGCCGCCGGGGAATAAAGGCCTGCGGCACCCGCGCCATCAAATTACCCCCGCCCGACGAGGCTCATGCAGAGGTTTGCAGCGGAGCCGGCAGCATCCTCATTGCACGCCGACGGGGACACCCCCGTGTCATGGCCGCGGATGATCCAGTCAGCTCGCCTGTGCGAATACGTGGTGTGCGGATCGGATCCCTCATCGCGCCAACCGGCGCGGCGGTCGCCGTTGCCGTGGTCGCACTGGCACTCGCGAACCACGGGGGCGGCTCGTCCGGCGCGCGGTCGACTGCGACTGTGACCGGCGGGGCGGCGGCGGTGACGATCAAGAACTATGCGTTCGCCCCACAGTCACTCACGGTCAAGGTCGGGACGCGGATCACCTGGACCAACCGCGATGCGACGGCGCATACGGCGACCCTGGACCAGGGCTCCCTTGACACCGGGACGATCAACCCGGGACAGAGCAAGACGATCGACTTCAAGCAACCCGGCACCTACGCGTATCACTGTGCCTTTCATGCATTCATGACCGGCACGGTCAAGGTGGTTGGCTAGTGCGCTCTGTGCGAGGCAGGTCAGCTCTTGGCCTGCTCGGAGCCGGCTTGGTGGCGGTGATAGCGGGCGTCCATTTCGAACAGTACGCCGACTTCATGAGCGAGGTTCCGACCGTCGGCGTGCTGTTCCTGCTCAACGCGGCGGGCGGCGCCGGACTGGTAGTCGCGCTCGTGAGCGCGGAGCATCGGCTGTGGCTCCTCGCGGCGATCGGATCGATTGGCTTGGCCGCCGGCTCTCTGGTCTCGATCGCGATCGCGCTGAGCGGAAGCTTCTTCGGCTACAGCGAGCCCACCCTGCGACTCCCGATCCTGATCGCGATCGTGGCCGAGGCGATCGTGATTCCGGTGCTCCTGATGTTTCTGCGTCGCGAGCTCCTGATCTCCTCCAGCATGCCATCGCGCCGGCAGGCTCCGTCGTCCAGCCCGCGCTGAGATGCGCTGGCGCGGGCACGCGCACGAGTTGAACTGCGGGGACGACCCGGGACTCCGGCGCCTGCAGCTTGCCCTGGCCGCCTTCTGGGCAATTGACGCGCTGCTCCAGCTCCAGCCGGCCAACTTCACCAAGAGTTTGATTTTCAGCACGATCCTCGGTAACGCCGAGAACCAGCCCCAGCCGATCTACGGCTCACTGGTCCGGGTGTCGCATCTGCTCGGCCCCTACCCGGTGGAGCTGAACGTCGCGATCGTCACAGTCGAGTTCTCGATCGCGGCAGGATTGGTGTGGCCGCGCGCGATCAAGCCCGCGCTCGGCCTTTCGATCGCGTGGGCGCTGGGCGTTTGGTGGCTGGGCGAGGGATTCGGCGGGATCTTTGCCGGCAAGGCCACGCTGCTCGTCGGCGCGCCCGGGCCAGCGCTGCTCTACGCACTACTCGCGCTCATCGCCTGGCCGGCCCACCGTCACACGGGAGCCACCGTAGCTGCCGCGGGAGCGCTCGGCGAGCGAGCTACTCGCCGCCTCTGGGCGCTGCTCTGGACCGGTGGGGCGATCCTGAGGGTTGTTCCATTCTGGTTTCCCCCTGTATACGCACTGGCGGGTGACTTCGAGCTCGGCCTAAACCAGGAACCGCACTGGCTCTTTCGAGTCAACGAGAGGCTCAGTCACCTCGCCGCTACCGCCGGCCTTCCCCTGGTGATCGCCATCGCTACGGTCGAGCTGGTGATCGGGATAGGCGTGCTCACCCGCCACCGACGGGCTTTCCTCGCAATGGGGATGCTCGTGGCGGCGACCTATTGGGTCCTTGGTCAGCAGCTCGCACAGCTGCTCACCGGTGAGGCGACCGACCTCGCCGCCGGACCTCTCTTCATTCTCCTGGCGCTGACGCTCTGGCCTCGTGTTCGCTCAGCAACCACGATGACCGGTGAAATCAGGACACGGACTTCATCGGGCAGCGATATGCGCCAGCCGGGATTTCGCGTACCAGCACGCCCCCGCTTGCGCTCGACTCGAAACACATGTCCGGATGGTGTGGCGACTCCAACCATCCGCACATCCGACGCCCATCTGATTGGGGACACGCTTTGCAGAATCCCCAAGCCCGCCGGGGGACTTGAACCCCCAACCCCTTACGTCCGTCGCGCGTCGAAAGCAGCACTCGGGTTCGGTGGTGGGCTACTAGGGTGTTCGGGGTGGTTGCTGCGTGGTATGAGCGCTCTGCACCCGCAGGGGAGGTTCTGGCGATCGGAGAGATGCCAAGTTCGCGCCATCGTGGTTCGGGGGCCCGGCGTGTTGGTCTGCAAGCCTGTCCTGGTGAGGTTCCCCGTCTTTCGTGGCGCCGGTTCGACGTTAGTCGCCGCTGACATTCGCCAATTGCTGGTCTCCAAGCCCGATTCGGTAATGCGTCGGGACCGACCCGCTGCCAACGTCGCGATCGTCACCGGCGTCATCTTCATCTTTGCCGGTCTGGTCAAGTTCGTATTCCACAGCTGGGAGTTGAACGCGTTCCGCTCGTTTGGGATTCCCTGGCCCTCGGCGCTTGAAATCTTCGCCGGCGGACTGGAGACCGTCGGGGGAGTCCTCCTGGCCTTGCGACTGCTAGTCGTCCCCGCTGCTCTGCTCCTCGCCGTGACTATGGCGGTAGCGATCGGTGCCTCTGGGACCGGTCACGGCGATGTCATTCCAAGTCTCACGCTCGCCCCAGCGCTCCTGCTGGCCATGGTGTTTGTGCTCGTCCGCGTGCACCGTCGCGATCGAACCTACCTGGCCTAACCGGGAGCATTTCGTCGCTTACCAAGCGCGAAGAGCAGTGACGCCCGACACCTTTGACCGGCGCCGGCCCGCGAGGTCGTGTCGAAGAGTTGAGGACCTGAACCGCGGGTTATGCTGCCGCAGCGCGTGCCCAGGACAGGAACAGCGCCTGCAATGGCAATCTTGCGATCAGTGTCGCTCGTCCGCCCGGAATCCTCGGGTAACGCTCTGGGTGCTGCGCCATGTGGAGGTTGGCCGGAAACACTGCTAGCAGCGTCGCGACGCTCCACCAGCTGCCAATCCTGCGCGTTTTCGGATGCAGCACGCCTGCCCCACCCGCGATCTCCGCGATCCCGCTCGCATAGACAAGCGCCCGAGGCCTCGGCAGATAATCCGGCACGAGCGATTCATAGACGTGCGGCATCACGAAATCCATGACGCCCGCGAAGATGAACACTGGTCCGAACAGGCGCCGCACACAAACAAGTCTATGGCCGACCGCTCGGCGCGCACACGGTTGCGGGTCATCGCAGAGCACAGCGCAGCCACTCTGCGATCTAAACCGAGGGCGTCCTGCTGCTGCGGCCCAATAGGGAGCAACCCAGCCGCAGCCGATCGCTCTCGCAATCTCAGCGCCCTCAGACTGGACGACTCCTATGGCGGCGACGGACCAGGCACGCCAAATGCCGACATCATGCGATCCCCGATTGTCCGTCGCAGCTACGAGCGTGGCGCTCGTCCACCTCGCGTCGCTGGCCGCTCTCCTCGCGCAGAGGGAGGCATGTAGGCCAGACTCTATGCTCCCTTTCCGCGCGAAGCAGGTGCCGACCGCAGCGGGTCCTCGAACCTCTGGGAGACCGAAAGCGGGTCTTCACCAGCGGGCTCCTCCTATTAGCCCGAAGCAGAAGCGCGAGCAATGGGCATTCGATCACTTCGGGGACGGTCGTTTGCGCTCCCCGCCGGATCGCCAGGCTCACCGCCATGAAGCCATACGCCCATGCGACAACAGCAGCTAGGAGCGCCCATCGCCACCATCCTCCAAGCCCAAAATAGGTGGCGACGAGCACAACGATCAAGATCAACCAGGGCAGTTCCCACCGGTAGGACATGCGGCGGAACCAACGGAGCCGAGCCTCTTTCGATGCGTCGGCTGGTGTGCCCACGACGCGGAGAAAAAGCCACCCGAACGGATTCTCCATACGATCAGATCGGCGCGCCAGGCGAAAGCTTGACGCTTCGGGGTTAATCGAGAAGCAACCGCGTTGCCGTGGAGTAAAGACGTGCTAGCTAGCCGCTGCTTCTAGCCCTTTGCAGAAGCGAGGCGCGTCCCGCTATTGGCGTGGGCAATTAGCGGCTGCGTCGGCGCCGCCAGATGTTCCAGCCTGCTCCGAGGATCACAAAGATCGCTATCAACACGATGAACACGGGCGACGAACCACCGCCTGAAAGTCCGTGGGCGTAAACGAGCACGCTCCCATACACGATCACCATGTCGCGTGAGCGCCCAACGTAAATCGCCAAACCCTGCCAATGACCATGTGGCGCAGCTACCCGTTACGGGGGTCAGCCAATACCTTCTGGCTTGCCCATCCTTTCGGGGCCGGCCTGGAAACCACGGCCGGTCAGGCTTCCGGTGTGATCGATAAGCGGCAGCCGAGCTGAAGTGGCCGCAGAGCCAGGTACGCTCGAATGCGGTGAGTGGTCGCGAGCACGATCCGCGCGAGCTCCACGCCGCGGCCGCCATCGCCGAGCGCCTCGCCGGCACGGCAGACTCGCGCGACGGCGTGAGCGCACCGCCCGGGACGCACGACTTTGACATCTACCTGCCCGACGGCCGCGTGGTCGCGCTGGAGGTCACGTCGATCGCCGACCGGGACGTCGTGGCGTTTCACAACCTCATGGGTGACACGGTGTTCTTGGCGCCGCGGCTCAAAGCCGACTGGTGGATCAGGGTCCCAGATCCCGAGGCTGGGCAGCCGGCCATCAGGGTCAAGCGCGCGAAGCCGACGATCCTAGCCGCCCTCGAGCTGCTCGAAGCTCAGGCCGTTTCGGAGCTAGAGCAAGACGTCCTCGATCCGTGGGCGCGCCTGCCCGGGTCGACGCCCCGCGCTGTGCACGAGGCAATCGAGAAGTTGCGCTCGGTCGAGGTCACGTCTGTCCGCTCCACCGGCCAGCGACCCGGTGGTCTCGCGCGTCTCCTGTTCAGCGCGCATGGATCAGCCTCCGGAAACCCCGACCAGTTGAACCAGCTCGTCATCAGCTGCGTCAAGGCGGACCTCCACAAGCTCAAGGCCGCACGTGATTGCAACGGCGCCGCGGTGTCCGAGCGTCACTTGTTCATCTGGCTAACCGACTCCTACCCAGACGCCGAGGACTCGCGTTCTCCACGATGCCGCCGCCGGCGCCGCCCGCGATCCCACCGGTCATCGACGTGGTGTGGCTCGCGACATTCGCATGGCCGATCCGGCTCTGGTGCCTGCGGCCGCCGGGTCCGTGGGAAGTCGTCGGCAGCTGAGACGGCCGGTGGGCGAGACTGAACGCTGCGCAGAGTGTCGCTTCTCGATCATTCCAACAGTCGGGCGCGATCCAGCCAGGCGGCAGGCCACCCCTCGGGGTTGCGGTCGAACTCGTCCGCAGTCCCGTAGACCGCGTCCGGTCGGGTGCTTACGAGTCTCGCGCGAGCCAGCTCACGAGCAGGCTGATTCTCGATCATTACGTGGTTGTCACCGACTCGCTGAAACATCCCGTCACGAAGCGCGGCGACAAGGACCGTAAGCCAGTCGTCCACGCTTCGATATCTGAGCTTGAACGTGCCCCCGGAGTCGCTGAGAAACCACTCAAACAGCGATCCTCCCGTCCACTCCGGTCCGTCGCATTCAACCGATACGACGTCGTGGCTTTCGTAGCAGACAGGAAAGAAGTGGCGCGGTGCTGAACCGATGAACTCGTTCGATTCATTTTCGCGCCACATCCGCAAGCCGAACTCAGGTGGCGCTAGCAACGGGTAAAAGCTGACGAGCTGCCGGAGCGAACTTGGATCGACCAGTTCCCAGAGCCGTCGCGCTGCACCGGGGAGCCGTGCCGGAGCAATGGCCTTGTCGATCTCGTCAAGCACGGAGCGTCATTCGGCTCACTCGGCACTTCAAGGTCAATCGCCCGAAACGCCCCGTGCAGCTCAGCGACCAGCTCATCAACCACTCTGATCCCCCTCGACTTGGGAATCGGTCCCGGCTAACACGATATGCGAGGAAGCGCCGCCAGGCCAGCATTCGAGACTGCTCCTTCGGGCTAATAGGAACAGCCTGAAGGCTGCCGCCAGACCGAAAGCAGGACGCGACGGCGCGAGTCGATGGAGACCTGCTCCTCGCCAAAAGCAGGTCTTCGTCTCGCGATCGCGTCGTCGCCGAAGCAGTAGTCGTCGTTCGCGGAAGCTGAATGACGAAAGGGATGACGACGCAACTCGAGCATCGAAGGGTCCGGGCCTGCCTGAACCGTCTGCGGACTCCCTGTTTGCGCGGGCGCGGCGGTTGAGCACTCTTTTTATCATTGACTTCTGTATTTAGTTCATTACTATCCCCCGTTGCATGAATGATCTGGCGAAAGTTGAGCGGATTGCGGCCGTTGCGCGCGCGTTTACACCGGGTACTCCCGTGGGCCGTCTCGACATGCTCGCCGGTCGCATGAACCAGCTGACCGACATCGTCAGCGCTGTATCGATGAACGGACAGCACGTAGCCCTTTACGGCGAGCGCGGCGTCGGGAAGACCTCGCTCGCCAACGTGTTGGCGGAGGTCTTCGACGATCCAAGGATGCGAGCCAATTTCAACTCCGTGCGGATCAACTGCACGACCGAAGACACATTCACCACGATCTGGCGAAATGTCTTCGCTGAACTCAAGCCCACGATCGAGGAACCTGACACCTGGTCGCCCGAAGCCGTCCGCCGCACCCTCGAGGCTCTCGATCGGCCGGCCATCGTCGTTCTTGACGAGCTAGATCGGCTCGACAACGACGACGCCTTGACCGCGCTCGCCGACACGGTCAAGACACTCTCCGACCACGCCGTGCCGTCGACCCTGGTGCTCGTCGGTGTTGCACGATCCATCGGGGACCGTCGGGGAGCATGCATCCATAGTGCGCGCTCTTGTCCAGATCGAGATGCCACGGATGTCGGCGCGAGAGTTGAGCGAAATCCTCATGAAGGGATGTGCCGAGGCTAATCTCGATATGCGCGGCGACGCGGTCGATGAGATAACGACGCTCTCGGAAGGACTGCCGCACTACACGCACCTCTTGGGATTGCACGCAGGTCAGCGTGCGGTCCAAGACGACCGCACGTCAGTCGTGCTGGAAGACGTCCAGAGAGCCATTCCCAAGGCGGTCGATCGTCACACGATCTTGAACGACTATCTACAGGCCACTCGCAGCGCTCGAAAGGACGCCCTGTTCGCCCAGGTCCTCCTTGCATGTGCTCTTGCGCCCAAGAATCAGCTCGGTTTCTTCACGTCCGGGGCGATCCGCGAGCCATTGGAGGTCATCGCAGGGCGTCGCATCGATATCCCTGCGTTTTCCAACCATCTGAGCCAGTTTCTGGAGCCGGAACGTGGGTCGTGCTCCAGCGCGAAGGCACGTCGCGCCGGTACTTCTACCGCTTCTCCGATCCGATCCTCCAGCCGTATGTCGTCCTCAAGGGCTTGTCTTCGGGGCTGATCACGGACGACCAGCGCAGGCAATTCCAGACCGCTCCGCCAGACCCCGACATCACACCCGAAGACTTCGAGACCAATCGCCCCCAACCGCTGTTCTAACCCGCCCACGTTGTCATCGGCCGAGTGCGCGCGAGGGGAGCGCGTCTCAGGTCTCAAGTTGAGAGCAACGATCGCGTTCGTCGGTTGGCAGTCGAAATCTTCACGACCGCAATGGCGACAAACCAGGCGCTAACCGGCGCCGGCGGTGGAGGAG
>CAVTDO010000004.1:0-358251 GCA_963733555.1 uncultured Solirubrobacterales bacterium | reverse complement strand
GCTTGAGCTCAAGCAGATGTTCGAAGAAACACTCTCGCGCTATCCGGAGATGAAGCTTGCGGGGAAGCCGGTGTACGCCGAGTCAGACTTCATCAACCAGCTGAAAACGCTGCCGGTGGAACTGCGCAGCTAGAAGCCGCGCGGGCGAGGGCGCTCGGCCAGGCGGCCGGATCCTGAGAGTCGAGCCGCGAGCTTGCTAGGACCGGCGCGACGCGGCCGGTCTGGCCGCGCCCTTCGCGCCGGGGGTCTTGGCTCTGGTTCCGTTTGCGCTGCGGCTGCTCTTCGCGCTCCGAGTGCTGGTGCGTCCGTTCGAGTTCCGGCTGTTCTTGGCGATCGAGGTCATGGCGCTCCCGTTCGAGTTCCGGCTGCTCTTCGCGCTGGCCCCGCGGCTGCTCGATGCCGTCGAGCGGGATCTGCTCGGAGCGTCCGTGGTGTGCCGCTCGCGGCCAGTTGAGGCGTTCGAGCCGCGGTTGCCCCCGCTGCGAGATGCCTGGCCGCTGCGGGTCCGAGTGGCTTTCTGGACTGTCCGGGTGCGCCGTGGCTTGCCCGGGACGTTCGAGGTCCGAGGCTCTCCGCTGCTGCTGCCGAGCTTTGAGGTGAAGGCGTCTACCGCATCCCGTGGGGCCTTCACGGTTTTGCGGGCACCGCTCGCGACCTTCGCCGCTGACTGGCTAAGCGCCGCATTGCGCTTCCGGCTTGCGAAGAGCCTCCCGATTCTCCTCGCCGCGAGCTGCGCGACGGTAGCCGTGCCCGCTCCGGCCGCGAAGACACCCACAGACGACACTCGCGCGTCCGAAATGCTCTTAGATGCCTGATTGCGCGTGGCGCCAACCCGCCTGATTGCTTCACCGACCGCAGTGGCGGTGATCGCACGGGCAGCATCGCTTTCGAGCACCTCTCGCGCGCGGGCCTGAATATCTCTGGTCATCCCGACATCCTCTCCCGACGGTGGACCGGCTTGCGACGTTGGACCGGCTTGCCTGAGGTCTACCCGCACACGGACGGCGAGAAGCCAAGCGGGCTAGTTTCCCGCTGGCGGAGGGACACGGCCTTACGTCACACCGGGCTTGCGGGGGGCGAAGGCGGGATTCGAACCCGCGATCTTCGCGTTAGCAACAAGACCGACCTTCGGGCTCTGAGGTGCCTCCCTACATCGGATCGTCGCGCCGGCCGGTCTCGCCGGGGGTACGCGGGTCTGCCGCGTCCGCTAGATCGATGGCGTCACCGATCTTCTCCACGACAACGAACCGCTCGTTGCTGAACACGGCGCGCTCGGCATCGGGAATCATGTGGCCGGGGACCACAGCGAACCGCCGCGAATCAAGCCGGACCTGCTCATACTCGCCGAGGCGGAGTCGGACGTGCTGCTCGCATGTCTGCTCACCGCACTCGCAGATGAACTCGAGCAGCTCCGGGTTGTTCGGGACCTGACGGAGCCCTTCGCTCAGCCGCTCGTTGATATCGCGAAACTGCGCCTCATTCTTTGCGATGCGCTCCTTGCGACGGTCGTCCACGTTTCACTTCTCCTGACGGATGCCGGCTCGGCCTTTATGGCGAGCAGTGCTATGTCATCGCGGGAGCGACCGCCCAGAAGCTCGATGGCCTTAGCTTCGACGGCAGCAACCACCGCCTCGGCTGGCCCACCTGCAGAGGCCGCCAGGGTGGCGCACAGTTCTCGCTCACCCCGCCCGATGTCCTCCCGGCGCACTTCGGTCACGCCGTCGGTGTACATGAGTAACAGGTCCCCCGGCTCGAGCCGGAGAGTCGCCTCGGAGTATTCCGCGTTGCTGAACGGGCCGACCAGAGGACCACGGCCACCTTCGAGTGCTTCCACGTGTCCGTCGCGCCGCAGGAGTAGAGGCGGCGGATGACCCCCGTTGGCAAAGCGACACTGAAGCCCATCGTCATCGGGGCAGACTCGGACGCACAAGACGGTGCAGAAGTGCTCAGTGGAATCGGCGAACAGAGCGCGGTTCAGAAGCGCGAGGTTGGCGGCTGGATCTGAGACCAGCAGCGACGCGATCCTGAGCGTATGGCGAGCCAACGCCGTCACAGTGGCAGCTTCTGCGCCTTTTCCCGAGACATCGCCGATGACCATCGTCACGGTTCCGTCGTCGGCTGGGAAAACGTCGTAGAAGTCGCCACCTATGTCGACCTCATCGCTCGCGGGCTGGAACCGGGCGGCAAGCTCAACGCCCGGGATGCTGGGAAGGGCGCGGGGGCGTAGTCCCGCCTGTAGGACCTCGACGATTCTCAATCGTTCGGTGTAGAGCCTCGAGTTCTGGATGTGCAGCGCGGCTCGGGCGGCCAGGGATGTGATGAGGTCGATGTCGCTCCCCTCGAACCGGCGCCCAGAATCCCCCAGCACGAAGGTCAGTGCACCGATCACGCCGTCGGGAGCGGTTAGCGGCGCGATCACATAGTGCCGGACGTTCAGATTCTTCAGCAGCCGCAGATGCTCGGTGTCCGTGGCGGACGCCTCGATCACTGTAGACGAGAGGTCCTCGACGACCTCGGTTTTGCCGGTTCGGATCACGTTGGCCGTACCCGCCTCGGCCCGCGGGTCCGGCGGGTGACGGGCGATGAACTGCCACGCCAGGCGCTCACGCCCAGCATCGCGGTGGGCTAGGGCGACGACCCGGAGCTCTCCGGTCGGTTCACGCATCGTCAACGACGTCCAATCAGCAACCGCAGGCACAGCGCTGCGGACAACTGCTTGGACGGTGCTTTCCCAGTCGATCGACTGGGCCATCTACAGGCCGGCCTCGCTCAGTACGGCCAGGCGCGCGCGTCCAAGCTCAGCCTCTTCACGCGCCTGCTCAGCATCTTCCCGTGCGGCATCAGCCCGAACCTTGGCGGCCTCAGCGTCGGCCCGAGAGAGCAAGGCCTCGCGCAAAAGGTCCACCTGCGCCGAGCTGTCTCCAGGGCCCGAGTGAGCTTCCCTCACAACCCCGTCCTATCACATCCCGGTTCGCGCGCCGAGAAGGCCATCCTAATCGCCGCCGTGCCCGGGCTCGGAGCGCATTCGGTCCGAGGGACGCAGAATCCGTGAGCGCACCGACACGTCGGAGGGCCGCGGCGGGGCACCATCACGGCGGGGCCGGTCCGAGGACCAGCCCGTCCGCTCGTCGGAGCCAATCTTGACGCTGCGGGGTGCAGAAGAGTCAGACATGGCCACCAATGTTTGCCGACTCATCGTCCGAACGCGTCACGACTGCACCCAGCGGGTGTCGGATGACCTCAAATTTCCTCCTCGTCATCTCCGCCGGCCGGAGTGAGACCGCGCGTTTGGAGCCAGTATTCGAACATTGGATCGGTTAGCCGGGGCCTGCCTGCACCCTCGAGTACGTCCGCGTTCGCCTTCAGCCCCTCAAGCGCCCGGCCGACGCTGGAGCGTTTGATTCCTACGGCGGCCGCGGTTTCGTCGCTGTAGAGGGGCGAGCCGAGGACCGCGAGCGCCCGGGCAACGCGGCGTTCGTTGGCCGGTCAGGGCGCGCCAGATCGCCTGCATCAGCTGCGTGGTATCGGCGGCGACCTGGTCCAGCGCCGACACCCACCCCCCCTCGTCCGCTTGCTCCTTCGCGGCGTGCGCTCCCAGAGGTAATGCGCGAGCATCATGCTGCGCTGTGGGTGCCCGCGCGTGAACTCGAGCAACGGCGCCAGGGCCGTGCCGACATCGCGGCCGGGTCTTGCGAACCGGTGTGTGACGTAATCCGCCGACGTCATCGATAGGAAGCGGCGCGAGCTGCCTCGGCACCGCCTGATCGAGCAACGGCCGCTTCGGATCGGCAAACAGCTGCTGCATCACCCCGGGAGCAGAGCCCGCGAAGGCATAAGTCGCCGCCTCGCGCCTGGTGCTGGATCACGCTCCGGATCTTCCCGTCAGCTCCGGAGACCGCGAGGACATCCTGGATCTCGTCGAACACGATCAGACTGGGGGTCCCGTCGCGCTCAAACAGGACAGCGGGCAGCTCGAGCAGACGGAGCAGCACCGACTCGGCGTCGACGTTCGGGTTGCGTTGCAGGGTCGCGGTGAACCCACCGCCGCCGAGGGAGAGCCCGATGTTCCAGCTCCGCAAGCAGCGCCTCCACGTGCCGCCTGATCGGGCCCTTCAAACGCTCGTACCCGCGTTCGATACGCACCACGATCTCGGCAATCGAGAGCACGTCCTGGAGATCCACGAGCACGGTGGCTGACCCCTCGCGCTCCGCGGCCTCCAGGACCCTCTTTAGCAACGTCGTCTTGCCGTAGCGGCGAGGGCCGACGAGCCGGAATGAGTGTCCACCCTCAGCGAGTGCGAGCAGGTCCTCTGACTCAGGATCACGATCGATCATCTGGTCTGGCGCCAGCGGCCCCGAGAAGCGGAAAGGGTTGATATCTCGGGTCACCGGTGGGCCGATGGTACTACTCGGAATACAAGTTGTAGTCGATTCAGCATTCTTTTCGCATGCGTACTTGCATGCACGGTGTCATCAGGGCGAGCCGCTACCGCTCTCGTGCACCCCGGCTTGCCCCTGCCTACGCACCCCGAAGGAGGACCGCCGCTCAGCCGGCGCCCGACTCCGCCCCTTCGGCAGCTCCCGTCACGGCGGGGGAACGGGAGTTCTCCGAAATCAGATGGCCGACGGCCACAACGGTGGCCAAGGGCTACTCGATGAGGCCGACGGCTGCCATGGCCGAGATTCCGCCGTACCAGGCGAGGCTGCTTCGGGTGGGGCGGTTCACTTCCAGGTCCAGCACGGGCTTCATGAGGGCTGGCTACCCGAACGTCGGCGATCTGAACTCCGCGACCCTCGGGTTATGAGTCCGTCAGAGAGGTTAGCCACCGCGTAATTTGCAGGGATTTCCTGATTCTGAGTGAGGTTGGAAGAGGCTAAATCGACCATGTTGCTAGACGGATTGTTAGATGAAATCGTTCATGCCGACACCCACATCGGAACCCTTCAAACCTTTTATCAGCCCTGCTTGCACGGGCGGGTTAAGACGGCGTCATCAGCAGGGCACTAGGGATGTGCCACTCGGGCCGGTCCAGGGTGTGATTGAGGGCAGTCGGTCTCATAGACCGCCGTGTGGGCCCAGGGTGTGTGTCCGTGGCGCCAGCGCTCGATCATGACGGGCCTCGAGCACCGTGTCGAAGTGCTCACCGCTGAGCAGCTCGTCGCGATCGTTGCCGCCGAAACGCTCGACGAAGGGTTCGGCTGCGGCGAGCCCTTCTCGATAAGATCGGCTCCACTCGGCGGGCGCCAAGCCAGTTACGGATCGTCTCAAAGAAGAACTCGCGGCCGCTATCAGAGCGACGAAACCCCGGTTCTCGCTCGAGGGTCGATCTGGGATAACTGTGTTCTTCCACGCTGGTCACGCCCTCGGTCGCTTAGCGCCGCCCTATCGCTCCAAAAGTCCGCGCGCCAACCATGGCTACCCGCTGGGTGGATCGCGTCGCCCTAAATCGGTCTCGCTGGTCGCGGACCCGCGCGGATGTTCCTCGGCGATCTGGCTTCGGGCGTCGCGTCGCGCATGTGGAGCTAGCGGCCCTTGGTCCGCCCCAGCCCGCGCAAATGGCTCATCTAGGTCGCTGAGCCAACGATCAGCGCGCTGCCAGAACCGCGCAAGAGCACGCTCTGTCCTGCCCAAGCAGCTATCTCGCATCATTCTCAGATCGTCATTCTCAGATCGCCTTGCAGCGGTGAATCTAGATAGTGGAAGAAGTCAGAGCAATTGTGATCATGCCGCACCGAAACGCGTCATCGCTGGCTCGCCGGCGCGCTCCGAGGCGAGGAGGGCCATGAGGAGGAGGCGCGCCTTCGCCGATGAGAGGCTGTGCGCCGGTGTAACACCTACCTCCGCGAGCGTCACGGCGCCACCAGGGCCTCCGCAGACCTCGCCTCACCCGCGGAGCGTGCGTGTCGCCACCACAACAGGGATTCGGCGTGCGAGCGCGGCAGACACCCCCCTTTCACCGCGGCACCAGAGAATTTCCGGGGCCATTTCCCCCAAACACCAGCTCGGCACCGCCGACGTGAGCGAGCACAGTCCGATTAACGTCTCATCCATCCCGGTTACGTCTGGTCACCGGAACCGGGAATGTCGTCGTGTGTCCGGGGAAGAGCGACGTCACCCGGAATCTCGCGCGCCAACGCCGTCTCCTCGACCGGCCAGTCTGTGAGGTCACGACTGCACCGTTGATGTCATCTCGTTGCGCGAGGGCCTCCGCTGCGCGAGCGACTGGAGCATCACTGCAGGCGTCATGTTCCCGCCCTTGACTGCGGCGACCTCCTGCACGCGCGCTACGTCATCCATTGCGAGCCCTGGAACGGGAGCAGACAGATCCTCGACGGAGACCGCCGGCCGTACGGGACCGGTCAGCGGATCGCGAAGAGAGCAAACGTCCCCCGGTTGCGATCAGGGCTACGGGGCACGCCCGGGCCTCAAAAGGATCGCTCTGCCGGCGAGCCACCCTTCCCTGGCCAGCCGGGTGTGCTCGCCCGCCGCGGGGCGCATGGTGGGCCCGCTCACTGGACCGTCCGAAGCGAAGCGGCGTTTCTTGGACGTAAACGTCGCCCGGCGCTTTGGACAAGTGGCTTTACAGACGGGAGACCGGTAGCGACCGTTTGTCGGCGATCAGATCGTTCCGAACACGGCATCGCCCGCGTCACCCAATCCCGTGGATCTAGGCGTTCTCATCGAGTCCCGCGGCGACTCGCCGTGACCGCTCCGATCGGCTCCGGCGACGCCTCCAGACACACGTGCTCAAGCTGTCCACCACCCGCGCGTTTGAGCTGGTGAAGAGTGCAGACGCGCCACATCCGGTGGGCAGCATGGGGTCGAGCGCATAATCGCGGGCACCGCGGATGCCCGGAGGCAAGGATTAGCAGCCCCACCGCGCTTCCGGCTCCTGGCGCCGATAGCGAGGACAAATCGCTGGCGCTGCCTGCCGTTTAGCGTCGTGGCGGAAGCGCATAACGTCGCGGCCGTGAAGAATGGATCTCAACCTCGGTTCGAGGTAATCGACCTTTCCCAGGATTTCTCAGTACATACGCCGGCGTTCGCCTCGTACGATGGCCCTTCGGTGAAGTGGGTCAAACGCCTCGCGTTCGACAAGGCGGGCGGCCAGGTGCTGACCTCCAGTCCCTCCATGTCGGAACGCACCTGGACGCCCCGGCGCACTTCCATCCGGCGGAAAGTTCATCGGCGACCTTCCGCTTGACTGGCTGGTTGGCCCGGCCTGCGTCGTTGACCTGGAGAAGATGGGTTTCGAGGACTACGAGCTATACGGCCCCGCGCACTTCGAGACGCTGGGAGCGCGAAACCGGAAACACGATCGAGCCCGGCGACATCCTCGTGATCCACACCGGCTATCACCGCTACTACCCGGAGAACTGGATGGACCGCTCGGAGGTCGACGAGACAAAGTACTTCATCCGCCATCCCGGCCCAACGCCGCGAATTCGCCGAGTGGGTGCTCGATCGCAAGATCCGCTGGCTGGCGGTCGATGCCGGCAGCGCCGACCATCCGATGAACACCGTGATCCGCAAGCTCCGGCCGACGAGGCGGAGGATGCTGAGGCGCGGCTCGGACGACCGCTCGACGACATTTTCCCCAAGGCCGACTACCAGATCATGCACACCCTGCTCTTTCCCGCACGACGTCATCCACATCGAGAACCTCGGCGGCGACGATCGACCGGTGCTGGACCAGCGGATCCAGTTCGGCTGCTTCCCGTGGCGCTTTCAGGGCGGCGAGGCGGCGTTCTGCCGCGCCGTCGCCTTCCTCCCCATCGGTTGAAAGCGACCAGCTTTGTGCCGGTGCGCCCATGCGCCCATGCGGCCATGCGCCCGCGCGGCCGCAGGCCTCAGGGACGGGCGCCCGGCCCGGGGAGAAACTGTCCGCGGGGCCCTTCGTTCACCAAATGCCCTCCTTGTGCGATGACATTGCCGTGGGCGATCGTGGTCTGCACACGGCCGCGCATCTTCGTGTTCGCGTAGGGCGTCCATCCCGCCTTGGAGGTGATGTCTTTGTTTGTTAGCTTCCACTCCATTCCGGGATCCACGATTGCCATGTCAGCGTCGAAACCAGGAGCGATGGCGCCCTTGAAGGGCAGGCCGTAGACCCGTGCAGGGTAGAGCGAGTACGTCTCAACAAGCCTCTCAACCGACGTGAGCCCCGACAGAGCGTTGGTGAGCATGAGCGGAAACGTGGTGTCGATGCCGGGGAGTCCGAAATGCACCTCCCAGAGATCACCCTCCTGCTTCTGTTCGACGGTCGCCGGCGCATGATCTGTCGATAGATGGTGTACGAGCCCGGAATTGAACGCGATCCACATCCGTGTCTGATCGTCCTGCGATCTGATACGCGCGGGTGGGGTGAACTTGCGAAAGGCTCCTTCTGTCAGCACCTCCTCCTCCCAGAGATGGAGGTACTGAGGGCAGCTCTCAGCCAGCACAGGAGATCCCAGTCCGCGTTCCCTGGCGAGCAACTCGAGGATGTCGGCGTTGCTCGCGTGGGCGATGAGGAACCGTGCGTGGCGCAGCCGGGCAATCATCGCGACCACGGCAGTCGCCAAGAGCTCTGCCTCCCGCGAGCGCCATTCCGGCAGGATTCCGCCATCTCGGCGGACAGCCTCGCGCAATCTCCGCTCGTTTCGCGCCGTGATCAGGTCATCCTCGCAATGCACGAGACACGGCGCGCCCAACGGCGCGATTTCGTCGGCGAGTGCAAACAGGAGATCTGCGTCGATCGGCGGCACTCCGTGTGTCGCACACGTGAATGCTTTGAAGTACGTGACACCGCCACGCCAGAGCGCCGGCAGTTCGTGCATGTGCTCGGGCCACACATGGGCCGCCAAGCCGTAGTCGACGTACGCGCGCCCGGCGAGATGATCGAGCTTCTCGCGGAGCCGGGCGACCGTGTTGACCGGCCACGCATGCGTGTGCTCAACGATGGTGGTGACACCTGCGATGGCTGCGGCGGCAGTCCCGGTCAGGAAATCCTCACGCGCGGTATCACCGGGATCCATGAAGTGGACATGCGTATCGACCATCCCCGGAACCACGAGCTGCCCAGACGCGTCGATGAGTTCGGCGGAGTCCTCCGGGGGGGGCTGATTGGGAGGTGCGAGCAGGACCACCTTCCCATCCCGCACGAAGACGTCGAGTGGTGCGCGCGCGCGCGCGTTGACAACGACGCCTCCGCGAACCGCTAAGTCGAACATCGCGCTCTGACCGGCGTCACGCCGCGAGTAGCTGCGCCTGGTCGATGCCGAAGCGCTCAGCGAGCCAGTCGGCCACAACTTCCATCCCAATCGTCGGATTGTCGTGCTGGCAATGCTCAGCCCCGGTCTCATCCTCGCTGAGGAGCTTCAGCGTGACGTCGACCCCATGTGCTTTTGCGTAGTCATAGACGCGCTGCGCCTGCTCTACCCCCAGGACGTCATGGCCTCCGTGGGCGATGAGGTACGGGCAGCGCATGTTCTCGAGGGCGCCCTCAAGCGTGAATGTCTTCCCGCGCTCGAGCGCGGCGGCGACGGAATCCGTGCCGAACACCCACTTGATGTGTGCGGCAAGCCCATGGTCTTCCGTCGCTCCTGCCCACTGGGCCGCGATGCTCCAGATCGCACCATGCGACACCGTCGCAGCAAGTCGGTGTTCGTAGGAGCCTGCGCGAGCCGCGTAGTACCCCCCCAGGCTTGACCCGGTGACGGCGAGCCGGTCCAAGTCGACGTCAGTGCGCGTCTCCAGGTAGTCGATGCAGCGCGCGACCGGCACCTCATAGTCGGGACGATTGACGATCCCCTCGCGACGGAGCGTTGCTCCCTGACCGGGGCCGTCCACCAGAAGACATGACATGCCACGTTCCAGCGCCGCGCGGCCGACCATGAACAGGAGCTCCTCTTTGAAGGAGTCAAGGCCGCCGAAGCAGATGACCACCGGATGCCTCGGCGCCCTGTATGGCGCCGCCACGAAATGGGCATGAAGATGCTTGCCGCCCTCGTATCGAATCTTGACCTGCTCGATCGGCGGGTGGAAGTATCGGCCGGCTTTGGCAAAAACCTCTTCGCATCGATCGAAGGTGGCAAGCCGACGCGGATCGTCGCTGGCGAGCCAGAACTCGGCCGATCTGTAGTAGTCGGTGGCTCTGAGCCAGCATGCCCTGGCGGTAAAGACGTTCCCCTGTGCCTCGGCCTCGTCTCCCCGAAGCCGGTTGCGATCTGCGACTCGCAGCCATTCTTCATGCCAGCTCTCCTCGTCGCCGGGAACCATCCGCGCGGCGGCCTGGAAGCACTCGCTGACGGCACCACCCCCCTCTTGGGTCTCGCCCAGCTGACGACGGAACTGGTAGCTCAGCCACGGATGGTCGGGCCAGTGGTGCCAGCCGAACGGCTCGTAGTGAGGATTCCGGTCCCCCGTGATCTTCTCGATCGTCGAATCGGGCATGTTTCGTCTCCAGTCGAGGGTCAGAGGGTCGGGGGGCGGATCAAGCTAGCCGGCGGCAGACGGCACCTTGCGCGCATTCAGCGCATCGATCGCGGCACGGCCGGAGATGCACCAGCCGAACGAGGCGTCGATCACCCGCTTCGCCGCCTCGTGAAGCTGCTGTCCAAGCATGGTGTCAACTCCGTCTTCGACCACGAAGACGGCGTAGTCCCTGACGGAGGCCTGGACGGCCGTTGCGATGACACAGGAGTTCGTGTTGACACCGAACAGGAGCAGCGAGTCGATGCCGTGGGTTCTCAGAGTGATATCGAGATCGGTCCCGAGGAAGCAGTCGTACCGCTTCTTCGTGTCGACCACCGCGTCGCCGCCACCGAGGATTCCCGGCATCAGCTCGAGCCCCGACATACCCGCCAGGTTGTGCTCCGCGATGGCCGCACGCGGACTGTCGGCGCGGGCCGCCTGGAAGGCCCAGTACGGGTTCGAGAGGATCTCCTGGCGGTCGCGGTAAGAGGTCACAACGTGGATCACCGGCAGGCCTGCGGCGCGGGCTCGTCGATCAGCGGGACGCACCTCTGGATCAGTGCACGTGACGTGTCCGCCGGAAGCGGCAGCGTCGCCACCTCAGGATCGAGATGGCCGCGGTGGAGGTCGATCGTCACGACCGCCGTGGATGCGCGAGGCGCTCCAACGCCTCTACCGCATCGCTCATTTTCATCTACTCACTCCTGTCGAACCGTGTGCATTGAAGGAATACATGGCGGCCGCCGACGGCGCGCTAGCGAATGGCGCCCACGGTTGGTGCAGGATTTGGTCCTAGCTGCCATCGTCGAGGTCAGCGGCCGATCCTACGATGCTCAGGCATGACGGCCGAAGCCGCATCGCACCCAGATGATCGGCGGGGCCCTCTCTCCGACATCCTTGTCCTGGATCTATCCCGCGTGCTCACGGGACCGTACGCCGCGATGATGCTCGGAGACCAGGGAGCACGGGTGATTAAGGTCGAGCGTCCCGGCGCCGGTGATGACACCCGTCAATGGGGTCCCCCATTCGTGGGTGAGGACGGCCTCAGAGAGAGCACCTACTTCCTGTCGACCAACCGGAACAAGGAATCGATCGTGCTCGACCTCAAGGAAGAGGGCGACCGCGGCACATTGGCCGAGCTCGTCCGTCGGGCTGACGTGCTCATCGAGAACTTTCGGAGTGGGGTTCTCGACGCACTGGGGTTTTCGATCTCGCGGTTGCACGAGCTCAACCCGCGGCTCATCGTCCTGTCGATCACTGGTTTCGGACATGACGGGCCTGAAGCCGGGCGGGCAGGTTATGACCAGATCGTCCAGGGAGAGGCCGGCCTCATGAGCTTCACCGGCCCGCAGCCGAGCCAGCCGGTCAAGGTTGGAGTCCCAATCTCCGACATCCTGGCCGGTATGTTCGGCGCGTTCGGGGTCCTCGCTGCGCTGCACCGGCGCGAGCAGACCGGCCGCGGCGAGGTCGTACGCACCTCTCTGCTCGCTGCCACCGTCGCTATCCACACCTTCCAGGGCACTCGGTGGCTCGTGGCCAAGGAGCTACCCGAGCCCACCGGCAACCGCCACCCGACGGTCGCTCCCTATGAAGCCTTCGAGTGCGCGGACGGGGTCGTGCAGATCGCCGTGGGCAACGACGCGATCTGGACCCGCTTTGCGCCGCTCGTCGGGATCGATCCGAGCGACGCGCGCTTTTTGAGCAACGCGGACCGCGTGGCCAACCGCGAGGACCTCGCCGGCCTCATCGGCGAACGTCTGGCAGAAGAACCGGTAGCTCATTGGCTCTCGCGGTTCGAGGGGCATGCGATTCCCGCCGGAAAGGTGAAGACACTAGATCAGGTCTACGCCTGGGATCAGGTTCTGGCCCAGGGCCTGGTCGTGAAAACCGAGCATGCGACCGTGGGCGAGCTGAAGCTGCCGGGGCCCCCGCTCCGTTATGACGAGGGCCAGCGCACCGTCCATGACCCGCCTCCGACCCTTGGGCAGCACACGGAGGCGATCCTCGAGTGGCTCGGCCGCTGACCAGCTCAGCTGCGCGCATAGCGCTGATCGCGGATGAGTGCAGCTTTGAATCCTGGTACGACGAGCTGGCCCCCGCCGATCCGCTGGGCTTCCGCGACACCATGCCGTATACGGAACGGCTCCTCGCCGCCCGCGCGGCGACAGGTACCGCCGAGGCCGTCAAGGTGGGGCGCGCCAGGCTACAGGGACGCCCCGTAGTCGTGGTGGCCAGCGAGTTCGGATTCCTCGGAGGCAGCATCGGAACCGTGACGGGAGAACTGATCGCGCGGGCCTTCGATCGCGCCGCGAGCGAGCGGCTGCCCTTGATCGCGCTTCCAGCGTCGGGTGGGACACGCATGCAGGAGGGGACGCTTGCGGTGATGGTGATGGCAAAGCTGGCCGCCGCGGCCCGCCGATTTCGACGCGCCGGCTTGCCATACCTCGTGTATCTGTCCGACCCGACGACGGGAGGCGTGCTGGCATCATGGGGATCGCTGGCAACCGTCACCTTCGCACAACCCGACGCCCTGATTGGCTTCGGGGGTCCGCGAGTCATGGAGATGATGACCGGGCGTCGGATGCCTGCTGGGGTCCAGACAGCGGAGAACCTCCTGGAGAAGGGTCTTGTGGACGACGTCCTCGAGCCACCGGAAGCCTCCGCGAACGGGTGGCTCGTGTGCTGAGCGTGACCAGCCGAGACATGTCCGATGGCACGCGTCCCGGACCGGCCGACCGGTTGCCCTCCGTTGAGAGCCACGACCTGGATGCGTGGTGCTCGCTGCAGATCGCCCGTCATCCGGACCGCCCATCCGCGCAGGATTTCCTCGAGATATCGGCCGCTGACATCACAGAGCTACGCGGCGACGGTACCGGTGCGGACGACCCTGCCTGCTTCACCGCGCTCGCCAATGTCCGCGGAATTGCCTGCCTCGTGGTGGCCCAGGCGAGGAATCGCGCGACACGTACGCCGGCGAGCCTCACACCCGCGGGCTACCGCAAGATCAGTCGAGTTCTTACCGTCGCACGTGAGCCTCCAGCTGCCGGTGGTGACGATCGTCGACACACCGGGGGCGGAGATGAGCCCGGCTGCCGAACAGGGAGGCCTTGCCCGTGCGATTGCGCATGTGTTGGCCGATATGAGTGAGGTTGAGCCACCCACGCTCGCGGTGTTGCTGGGGGAGGGCGGCAGCGGCGGTGCGCTGGCCCTCCTGGTCGCCGACCGCGTCATCTGTGCGCAGCATGCCTCACTGTCTCCGATCGCGCCGGAGGGGGCCTCCGCCATCCTCTACCGCACTACGGAGAGGGCTCCTGAGCTGGCCACGGCGCAGGGCATTGGCTCGACGGACCTCCGGCGTTGGGGGATCGTCGATCGGATCGTGGAGGAGCGCCCTCGCGCCGACGAGGAGCCGCGCTCATTCCTGGAGCGACTCGCCAGTTGCGTCGAGGTGGAATTGCGGACATTGCTTGCAGAGCCGACGTCGCTCCGCTTGAAGATGCGCCAAGAGCGCTACCGGACCATGGAGGCGACGTATGAAACTGCAGGGTGAGCACCGGTTTGGTTCGAGCCGTGCTGAGGTCTGGCAGGCACTGCAGGATCCGCAAGTGCTCGCCGACTCCCTCCCGGGCGTGCGTCGCTTCAAGGTGGTTGGCGAGGATCGCTACGAAGTGACGATCATGGTTGGTGTGGGGGCTGTAAAGGGGTCGTACGCCGGGATCTTCGCCCTCGAGGACAAGCGTGAGCTCGAGTCCTGCCGTGTTGTCGCCGACGCGAGCGGCCCGCCCGGTTCGATCTCCACGGTCGCAGATATGCGCCTGGCCGATCTCGAAGGAGGCGCGACGCACCTCGTCTACAACGCGGAGGCCAGGATCACCGGACCCCTCGCCGGCGTCGGACAGCGTATGGTCGAGGCGGCAGCACGAAAGACCACGCGTGAGTTCCTCCAGGCGCTGGACGAGCGACTGCTCGCGCCGCAGACCGACGGGCCAGCTGACGGCGCCACCGCAGGCGGCGTCTCACGCTCGGGCGAACCCGCGCGCCCAGCTTCCGGCGAAGTCTTCGTCCCGTCCCCCCCTACCAGGTCAGAGCCAGCGCCGGAAGCTCCCGGCTGTTCGTCAGTGGGGCCGTGACCGGGTTCGCGATGGCGATCCTGGGCATGCTGATCGGTCGCCGAACCGCCCGGTACTGAGATCCCGCGCGGCCGAACGGCCGCTATTGACGCTCGTAGTTGACGCCGAGCTGCGTGGGCGGTCGCATCCGTCGTATCACTCCAGCCACCGCGATCAACGTGACGAGGTACGGGAGCATCAGCAGCAGCTGGTTCGGGATGTTGATGCCTAATGTCTGCGCTCGGATCGAGAGCGCCTCGGCCACCGCGAAGATCATCACCGCTATCAGGGTCCCCAGCGGCCTCCACCTTCCGAACACAACAGCCGCAAGAGCGATGAAGCCCTGCCCGGCGGTGATGTTGTCCGTGAAGGTTCCCACGCCCGCCAGCGTCAGCTGAGCACCCCCGATCCCCGCAAGAATGCCACAGCCAACCAGCGCCAGCAGGCGGACCTTTATCACATTCACGCCGAGGGACTCCGCAGCCTGGGCGCGTTCACCGGCGGCCTTGACTCGGAGCCCGGCTGACGTCCGGTTCAAGAACCACCAGGTCGCCGGGACAAGTAGAGCGCCCAGGTAAACCGTCCAGTTCTCGTTGAACAGCGCCGCACCGACAACGGGGATGTTTGACAGCCCTGGTATGCGAATCGGATTGAACGTGTTGACGCTGACGTGACCAGACGCGAACACCACCGACAGAGCCCAGGATGTAGCGCCGAGCGCGAGGATGTTGAGGACGACGCCGCTAACAATCTGGTTGACGCCGAACACAAAGCAGACGAGACCGTGGACGAGCGCGAACAGGACGCCTCCGGCAGCGGCGAACAGCAGCCCCACGAAAAGGCTTCCCGTCAGGTGGGCGCCAAGGACGCCGCAGAACGCCCCCACCAGCATCATCGCCTCGAGCTCGATGTTGATCACGCCGGAGACCTCGGATACCAGCTCGCCGATCGCGGCCCACAGCAGCGGCGATGCGAGGCCGACGGCCGCTACCAGCAGCAGAGATACCTGACTTCTATCCATCCAGAGCCACCTCCTGCTCAGCGACTGGCTGGACCCGGGCCTTCGAGCTGGCGGCAGAGGCCGACAGCGCCGAGCTGGCGCGCCGCCGCCGCTGAATGAGCCAGCTGATCCCGAGTCCGATCAGCACGTACACCATCGTCAGGCCCTCCACGGTGGGCACGATGCCATTCGGTAGGGCCGGTCCGGACACCGCCTGCAGGCCTGTCCCTCCGGCGTCAAGCGCTCCGAACAGCAGCGCTGCGGCAAGGATGCCTACAGGATTCAGCCGGCCGAGAAGGGCAATCGCGATCGCGTCGAAGCCGTAGTTGGTCGAAAAGCCCTCGAGCAGCTGTCCCCGGACGCCCACGACCTCCACGGCTCCGGCCAGACCCGCGAAGGCGCCGCTGACTGCCATGGCGAGGATGATCGTGCGCGCCACGTGGGTGCCCGCTGCCTTCGCCGCCGAAGGGTTACCACCCAAAGCGTTCAGCCGCAGGCCAAATACCGTGCGGCGCATCAGGAACGCCGTGAATGGAACCGCCGCCAGTGCGATGATGGCGCCCGTGTTGAACACAGTTCCGTTCATCAGCTGAGGCAGCTGCGTGTCAGCCGGGACGGGTGCAGTCGCCGGAAACGTGGAACCCGGAACCAGCCATGGTCCCTCCAGAAGGTAGTTCGTGAGGTGGATCCCGATGTAGACGAGCATCAGCGAGGTGATCACTTCGCTCACACCCCGCTTCGCGCGCAGGATGCCCGGAATTGCCCCCCACAACGCGCCGGCAAGGAGACCCGCAATCAGAGCGAGGGCGAGTGCTCCGGGGCCGCTCAGGTGACTCTCGACGGCGACTGCCGCCGCTGCGATCCCGCCCACATAGATCTGTCCCTCGGCGCCGATGTTGTAGAGGCCAGCGCGAAGAGCCACCGCGATGCCGAGCGCCGCGAACAGGCGAGGCACTGTTTTCGACACCGTGACCGAGAGGGCATAGGTCGAGGTCAGGGAACCATTCGCTATGCCCTTCAGCGCGGCTCCGGGATTCGAGCCCGAGAGCGTGAGGAGGAGCGCCATGGTGGCGAGCGCGGCCACTACTGCGCCCAGAGACACCGCAAGGCTGATACCGCTCATCGCCCTTAGAAGCCGCGGCAGCCGCGGGGCCGGAGCTGCCTCCTGCGTCACGCTGCTTCCAATCCGCCCATCATCAGCCCGAGCTGCTCACTGGTAGCGGCCTCAGCCGTGATTTCGCCGGCGATCTGCCCGCCGTGCAAGACGACGATCCGGTCCGACAGCTCGAGCAGTTCGTCAAGGTCCATCGACGCGAGCACCACCGCACCCCCGGCGCCCCGCCGGGCCCGGAGCTGATCCCAGACGAACTGCAGCGCCGAGAAATCAAGCCCCTGCGTCGGGTAGCACGCGATCGTGACGATCGGAGCGCTCCAGCACTCTCGCGCCACCACGACCTTTTGCTGGTTGCCCCCCGACAGGGCCCCGACCAGAACCTCCGGCCCGGGAACGCGAATGTCATACGTGTCGATCAGCTCAGCCGCGTGCCGCCGCACGGGGCCAGGCCGGATGACGCCGAACCGGCTGAACCGATCGTCGTCCACGATGGGAAGCACCAGGTTGTCCGCCACGCTCAGGGTTTCGATGACCGCGTCTCCGCGACGATCGGCTGGTATGTGAGCGACGCCCGCCGCCTTGAAGTCGCGTACGTTGCCGGAGGTCAACTGCCTGGAGCCGACCCGGATCACCCCATCGTCTACCCGCCTGACGCCGGCGAGCGCCTCCGTCAGCTCCACCTGGCCGGACCCCTCGACGCCGGCTACCCCCAAGATCTCGCCCGCCCTGACGGAGATGGTGATGTCGTTGAGGGCGGTGCCGCGGAGGCCCTGGGCGCTGATGCACTCGGCGTGCAGGAGCACCTCCTTCCCCGCGGTCGCATGGCGGGTCGAAGTCGGCCTCTCCCGGCGCGGCAGCTCACCGATCATCAGCTCCGCCAGTCGTTCGAACGAGGCCTCGGCTGAAGGCATCGAGCCAACGAGACGCCCACGGCGGAGCACGCTGACGTGGTCGGCGTCAGCCAGCACGGCTTCGAGCTTATGCGTGATGAGGAAGATCCCGATTCCATCGGCGGCAAGCTGCTTCATCACGACCGAGAGGTGCTGCGCCTGCTGAGGCGTGAGAACCGAAGTCGGCTCATCAAGCAGCAGTACGCGAGGCGAGAACGCAAGCGCCTTCATCAATTCCGCCTGCTGGCGCTCGCCCACAGTCAGATCGTCGACCAGGGCACTGGGCTTGATCTTGAAGTCGTAACGTCCGCCCAGATCCTCAGCGGTTTGTCGGCTCTTTTTCAGGGACACGGGCGCGCCCGCACCGTGGGAGGCGAGGACGAGGTTCTCCGCCACGGTCAGAGTGGGGATCAGGGAAAACGTCTGCTGAACGAACGCGATCCCAGCGGCCAGTGCATCACGCGGGCTGAGGAGCTCAAGGTCCCGTCCGTCGAGGACGATGCGGCCCGCGTCAGGTCGGTGCACGCCGTAGACCATGCCCATGAGCGTGGTCTTACCGGCGCCATTCTCCCCCACGAGGGCATGAATCTGTCCCGCCTTCAGTGAAAGAGTGACATGGTCGTTGGCCAGCACGCCGGGGTAGGCCTTCGTCAGCTCTTCGATCCGGAGCAGGTCCCTCTCCGCCCGCCCGGGGGACGGAGAGGGACCAGTCGAGCTTGCTTCCGGCATCAAGTGGACTACTTGGGACAGCTGGTGATGCGCTGTACCTTGAGCTGCCCGCTTGTGATCTTCTGCTGCACCTTCAGCGCCTGCTGATAGATGCTATTTGGCAGGAGGGGAGTCTTTGCAACCGCTGGACCCCAGTTACTGGGAAGCGGGACCTGATAGTGCTTGCCACCGAGGGTCCCGCTCTCCGCCTTCTTCACGAGCGGCACGACGATAGTTGCCTGGCTCTTGAGAACATCGCTGACGATCGCCTTCGGCGCCAGCGCGTGATTGTCTTGCCACTCGAGGATGAGCTTGACGTTGCCGGCATTTTGCGCCGCCTTGGTCAGCCCGAACGTCCCGTTGTTGAGGTTATCGGTGATGACGTCGGCCCCCTGACCGATCATCGCCTGTGCCGCCTGCTGAGCCTTCGTCGGATCCTCGAAGTCGCCGGTGAACGTGGAGAGGAATTTGGCGTTCTTGGCGGCGTAGAGAACACCTTGGCGCGTCCCGCTCAGCTGCGCGGCCGTTGCCGGGAAGCACTGACCTCCCACCCAGCCAACGGTCTTCGACTTGCTGAGCAGCCCGGCCACGTATCCGCCAACGAACTGCCACTGCTCAATGTCCTCGTCCATCGAGTTGAGATTTGACCCATTCGACGCGGTGCTGTTCACGACGAGAAACTGCGTCTTGGAGAACTTCGGGGCGGTCGCAATCGCTCCAGTCGTGAATTGTCCTCCCCACCCGATCACGAGGTTGTAGCCCTGGGCCGCGAACTGGCTATAGACGTTCGCCTGGTTCGGCACCGAAACGCCCTGCACCACGGTGACCGGGATGCCAAGCTGGCTCTTGATCGCGTTGGCGGTGCGCTGACCATCCGCGTTGTATGTCTGATCCGAGATGCTGCCGGGGAGCAGCAAAGCGACCTTGAAGCTCTTCGTGCCGCCACTGCTGGAGCTGTTGGAGCTGCTGGAGCTGCTGGAGCCTGACGAGTTGCTTGACCCGCTCGAGCCGCAGCCCGCGATCAGCGCCGCACTCAGACTGAGCGCTAAGACGCTCGCCCACAATGGATGCCAGCCCGTCCTACTTCGACGCAACATAGTTCCTATTCCTCCGTTCAGTTGTCCGCCAATGCTGAAAGATCCGGTCGCTTAGACCAGCACGTTCAATCGCGGCCGTGGCGCGCTCCCGCGCCTCGGCCAAGACCTCCGGCTCGTCGACCGGGACGACAAGCTGACCGCTGCGAAGACGGATCTCACCGTTGATGAGCACGGTGTCGACGTCGGTGCCATGCGCCGAGAACACGAGCGCTCCCACCGGCCGGTTGGCCACCGTCGTGTGGGCGCCTGCGAGGTCGAAGACCGCGATGTCAGCGCGCTTGCCAACCTCCAGCGAGCCGACCACATCGCCGAGTCCGATCGCACGTGCCGTGTTGATGGTCGCCATCTCGATCGCCCGCTCGGAGCTGATGAACGTCGGGTCGAAATGGGTGACGTTCTGGATCAGCGCGGCGAATTTCATTTGCTCGACCATGTCCGGGGAGCAGTTCACATACGTCCCGTCGGTGCCAAGACCAACTTCGATCCCCGCCTCGAACATCGATCGCAGCGGCGCGATGCCGTCGCAGCTGTAGGCGTTGCTCACTGGGTTCGTGATTACGCCCGCACCCGCGCGTGCCACATGATCGATTTCCCGGTCCTTCAGGTGCAGTGAGTGAATGAGGACCCAGTTCTCAACCAGCGCCCCCAGTCGAACCAGGTAGTCGACATCGCCGCCCCCGGTGTGCTGCTCGAATTCCTTGATTGAGAGCCAGGGGGTACCTGCGGAGCAATGGTTGGTGATCTTCAAATTACGCCGTTGCGCCAGAGCCACGCCCTCGCGGATGATTTCGTCGGAGGTCGCGTTGTGGAGCATCCAGTTGGCGCCCGTTTCGATCGCCAATCCCATGTGAATGACGCCGCCTTTGTTCTCCCACCGGGAGATGATCTCCTCCGCAAGCACGATCTCCTCCTCGCTGCTCCGCAAATGCGGAGGCGCTGGATAGCTGGAGGAGAACGGCGGCGAGGGCGTCTGTCGCAGCTCCTTGGTAACCACCTGCCGGATGCCGACCTCTACCACCGGCTCGATCAGCGCGCGCATCGAGTCGTGGTCGTTGAGGTTGACTACGTGGTTGAGTGAACACGTTGTGCCCGTGCGCAGCTGCTCCAGGGCGCCGAGGTAGGCCGCGGCCTGGAGGTCATCGTTGGAGAGCTGCGCGGCGAGCGGCAGGGTGATCTGGTCCAGCCAGGGCTCCAGCAGCAGGCCCTCGCCGGTGTTCTTGAACAGCGAGCCCCAATGGTGGTTATGCCCGTTGATGAGTCCCGGCATGGTCAGCATGCCCCGCAGGTCGATTGTCTCTCGTGAGCCGTCGCCGCCGTCGAGCTGTGACTCCGGCAGCTCCACCATGGCCCCGACGCCGGTGATGCTGTCGCCGTCCACCTCGATCCACCCATCCGGGAAGACGCGCCGCTCTTCGTCGACTGTTACGACATATCCATGGATAAGCAGGTAGGAGCCCATTCAGTCTCTCCCGGGTGATGCAGACGCAGCGACTCCGGCAGGTTGAAGTACTTGGTCGCTGATTCATGGAGCACAGCCTCCCGCTCGCCCGCCTCAAACGCCTCCTCGATCCCATTCAGGTTGGCCGCAGGGTCTGCGACCGAGAACGGATGGTCGCTCCCGAATGCCATTTGCCGAACGCCCACGAGATCGGCGGTGGCCCGCATTGCGCGCGGGTGATATGAGAGGGCGTCAAGGAACAGGCTCCTCAGTCGCTCGGTGGGGCGGACCGGCAGCCGGCCATGCACGGCGGGGTCCGAAGCCCAGGCTGCATCCAGGCGGCAGGCTAGGAACGGGAGCGTGCCTCCACCGTGGGAGGCAACGAGCCGAAGGCCCGGGAAACGCTCGAACACGCCTCCGAACACCATCCGCGCCACGGCTGCGGTGGTCTCGAAGGGGAACGCCAGGCCAACCGGTAGGGCATGGTCGTATCCCAGCAGATCCTCAAGCCCCAGACCGTAGTGCGGGTGAATAAACATCGGCAATCCTGAGCCATCGAGTACGGCCCACAGCTCGTCGAGGGCCGGATCGTCGAGCCGAGATCCGCAGATCCGCGTGCCGCTGACCACCCCGTAGAGGCTGTCGGTCTCCGCAATCTCGGCCAGCGACTTCCGCGGCCAAGCCGATGTCCTGACCGGGCAGGACGCCCATGCCGAGAAGCCGGCCGTCGGTCCGATCGCGCAGCCCCGCGAACTCGGCGTTCAGCTCGCGGGCGAGGTGCGCCGAGTCGGGAAGAGGGTCAAGCCACGGATTCCCGAGCGAGACCACGGATTGATCAATTCCGACTCGCTGCATGAAGGCGAGCTTGCGCTCCACGTCGTACCAGTCCGCGTCAATGCGTCGGCCGGGCTCATCAGGGAAGATGACGAACCGCTCACCATCGGGGCTCGGCAGGAGGCGCGGCGCCTCATTGCGTGCCCGCAATGCGTCGAGGTAAACCTCGGGGTAAAGGTGCGTGTGGATGTCGATGACTCGGATATCCACGCCGGTCATGAATTCGGCGTTCCGACGCGTTCTCCACGGAGTTCATGCGTCAGAGTCGCGTACAGCTCTGGCCGGCGCCACCGCAGCAGTCCCGGCACCGTCGCATAGCGCTTCGGAAACTCGACCTTCTCGTCCTCCTCTCGGAGAAACCTGAGACGCTCCATGTCCAGGTCGGCGACCAGCATTCCTTCGTGCCTGAGGCTGTCAACCACGGCCTCGGGGCTAGCAACCTGAGCCACCCCTTCCTCGCTCTCCTCGTAGAGGTTCTGACACGCGGCCGTGTAGACGAGGTTCTCTATCGCCCGGGCGTGGAGAATCGTCCGCCACGACGGCAGCAACTCGTTCACAGCACCTCCCACGGGATAGACGATCAGGTCCGCTCCTTTGAGCGTGAGGACCCGTGAGAGCTTCCGGACTGTAGACCTCGCTGCATACGAGCATCCCAATCCGGCCAATGCGCGTCTCGATCACCTCGGGCTCGTCGGGACCGGCCTGGTACTCGAAGTCCCAGGCCGGAATGTCGCGGTAGATGTACGGACCCTTCGGGGTGGTGCGTCGGTAAACACCCGCGGTCGACCCCGTGTCGTCAATCAGGTGGAGAGCGACGTAATAGTGGCCGTCCTCTGCTGGTTCTATCCGGCCCGCGATCACATGCAGCTTCAGCTCCGCCGCCCGCTCCGCGATCGGGGAGATGGCATCGTAGGAGTTGATCGGATTGGCGGGCCCGGGATAACACTCCGGAAAGACGACTAGGTCAGCCTGCGCCTCAGCTGCGCGCGTGAGCCAGTCGAGCGCTTGGGCTGCGTTTCGTGCTTCATCCGCGCCACTGCCACTGCGCGGCTGGACCAGAGCTACTCGCACTTGCCTCTCCTGACGAACAACGACTTCCGCCCTTCCAGCAGGTCGCTGGAAGGGACGCGGCAATGTTCGACGACCCATAGGCGGCCCGAAAGGTCAACCGCCACCAACAGGCCGGTGGCATAGTTGGCGTCAGGTGACAAGATTCTGGCGCACCTCGCTCGACCTCTCCTGAGCGGCCCTGGATCCGACCAGCGTCCACCACGCTGACTCGGATTCTCCCGCCGGCAGGCCGCCGAGCCGCGGCGACAGCGCATGCGCCTCAGCTTCGAGCACGCGCACGCAGGCAATCGCGAGCGCCAGCAGCGTCCGCCCGTGAGACGTCTCGAGCCGCTCGCCGAGGATCTCGCGCAGCCGGCCGAGCCGATGTCGCACGGTGTTGTAATGGAAGAAGAGCTCGGCAGCGGTTTCAGCGATGCTCATGTTGTGGTCGAGCAGGACGGCCAGTGTCTCGAGCAACTCGAATGTCGCTGGAACAGTCGGATCCGCGCGGGATCCCAGTGCCTCCCGTGCTATCCGCGCGAGCGCGTGAAGATCCTGCACCTCGGCGGCCAGACGGGCCGCCCCAAGGTCCGTGAACAGCTCCACCCGCCGGGCGCCGGTCCGGATCCGGGGTGAGACCGAGACGGCTAGCGCCGCCTCGCGGAACGCGTTGGGGAGGTCGAGCAGCTCGGTCCGGGGGCGCGATACCCCCACCACGATGTTAGGCCCGAGAACTCCGTTTTCCTCGCCGGTCAGGCGTCGAGTGACTGCTTCGACCGCGACGTCGGCTCGACTCAGCTCGTCGAGGTGCACGATCACGCACAGACCGGGCCGGCGCAGGTAGAGCCGAACCTGGAACGGCAGGGTTCGGAGCGCCCTCGAAAGCACCGGGATGGTCTCGTCGCCGAACCCAGGCTCGATGATCGGCCTCAAGGGCCGGGCGCCCTTGCGCAGTCGCCCTGCCACGAGCACCAGGTACGGCCGTCGATTCGCCCAGCCGATGCGGCGCGCTCGCTCGACTGCCTGCGCTGCACCGACGAGGCGCCGGTCCACCAGATCGTCGAGCAGCTCGCGCTCAAACCGACGATGAACCGCCTCGATACGGCGATAGCCGGCCAGAAGCATCCCGCTAACCATCGCTGCCTCGGTGAGAGCAGAGCGCACGAACGCATCGTCGGTGACTTTCCCCCGCACGCAGACCGCACCGTAAAACCTTCCGAGCGCCGAAATGGGGCCGAGCAGCCATCCGGCCGCGCTACCGGTCCCCTCCCCCACCCCCTCAAGCGCTACCGCCTGCTCGGCCACGGCTCGCGGCGGTTCACCCTGCGGGACCCCGACGTCGGCCAGAAGGTCGCCATGCTCATCGACGATCGCAGCCGGAAGACCGAGAACGCGGGCCAGCGTTGCCGCGACAGCACGGAGGTCCGCCTGGGCCAGGATTGTCTGCGTGAGCGCCTCGTGCAGGTCGGCAGCCCGCCTGAGCTCCTCGGCTTGGCGGCCCGCAATCGCCGCCAGCAGCGGGTTGACGAGGTCATCGAAGGGGCCGGGCGGCAGCTCGAGCAATGGCAGGCCCAGGCGATCGGCAGCCATGACAAGGGGGCCTGGCATCTTCCGCCAATATCCTTCGGACTTCACTCCGAGCGCACTGGCCGACTGCTCGGCGAGACGTCCGAGCAGGACTCCGGTATCCGCCGTCATCAATGGGTAGGCGCTTGAAAGCACGAACTGGTCTGCAGCGACGCCGGCCAGATCCTCGACGTCCAACACGCCGACGCTCCGTACCGCGCGCGAGAGCCCGGCGCCGCCGGCTACCACTCGAACCTCCGCCAGCGCCGGCTCGGCCAGCGCCGCCTCCACCGTGAGGGGTGTATAGGGGGCCGAGTTAAACATCCAAGTAGAGATGTATCACTTGCCCACAAAGCATCGTCGAGCTACCGGCTCCACCTGCCATCGTGCGGGGTGCGTGCCCGCGCGTAGGCTGCGGCCCGGTGACCCGGCCGCGTAGCTCTTCCACCGGACGCCGCATCGAGCGGCTCGAGGACGAGCGGCTCGTCCGGGGCCGAGGTCGCTACACGGACGATCTCGAGCACGCGATTGCCGAGGTGGCCTTCGTCCGGTCGGAGCAGGCGCATGCTCGGATTCTCGAGATCGATGTCTCGGCCGCCGTCGAGTTCACGGGCGTTTTGGCGATCATCACCTACCCGGACCTCGATGGCGCCCTGCAACGGCCGCTCCCCGTATTACTGCCACACCAGGGCCTCAGCAACCCACGGACCCAATATGCGCTGGCAGCGGACGAGATTCGGTACGTAGGAGAGACGATCGCCATGGTCGTGGCCACCGACCGCTACATCGCCGAGGACGCCGTCTCAGCCGTCCACGTTCACTATGAGCCACGTCCGGAGATCGTCGACCTGGCCGTCGCCGCGGATCAGGACGAGCACCTCGCCGGCAGCTTCAGCGAGGAGACCGGTGATGTGTCGGCGGCCATGGCGGCAGCGCCGCACGTCTTCGAATGGGTGTTCGACATCCAACGAAGCGCCGGGATGCCGATGGAGACGCGCGCGGTGAGCGCGAGCTACGACGCGACCGAGGACCGGCTCGTCGTCTATGACACCACGCAGTCACCGGCCGCAATCCGGGGTGGGCTCGCAGCGCTGCTGGAAATGGAGCCTGACCGCGTTCATGTCGTCGCTCCGGACGTCGGCGGCGGATTCGGCACCAAGGGCATGCAGTTCTATCCGGAGGAAGTCCTGATTCCGTGGGCGGCACGCCGCCTCGGGTTCCCGATCAAATGGACCGAGGATCGGCGCGAGCATTTCATCGGCTCCAACCACGAGCGCCGACAGATCCACAACGTGCGCGTCGGTTGCGACGATGCGGGACGGATCCTCGCGTTGGAGACGCACTTCCTGCACGACTCCGGCGCCTATTGCCCGTTCGGGCTCACGGTACCCGTGATCACGGCCGCCCAGCTGCCGGGGCCGTACAAGCTCCAGAACTACGCCTATCGGCTCCAAGCCATCTACACCCACACGGTGCCGGTCTCGCCCTACCGTGGGGCGGGCCGGCCACAGGCGGTGTTCGTGATGGAGCGTGTGCTGGACCGAGTCGCGGGCGAGCTGGGGCTGGACCGAGCCGAGGTACGCCGGCGCAACTTCGTCACGCCGGAGTCCTATCCATACAACGTCGGCGTCACCTTTCAGGACGGCAACGCGATCGTCTACGACTCCGGGAACTACCCGAAGGGGTTTGAGCTCCTCATGGAGCGGATCGGCTATTCCGACTTCGCCTCAGCCTCCACCGAAGCGGCCGCCGCCAACCGGCGACTCGGGATCGGGTTTGCCTGTTACGTCGAGGGAACCGGCATCGGACCGTATGAGAGCGCGGCGCTCCGGATCCACCCGGACGGGCGGATCACCGTGGTAGCAGCCGTGGGGAGCCAGGGGCAAGGGCACGAGACCACCCTGGCGCAGATCGCGGCCAACGTGCTAGAGGTCAACGCTGCGGACGTCTCCGTAACGACGGGTGACACCCGCGTCATCGACTCGGGCGCGGGCACGTACGCCAGTCGGACTGCCGTAGTGGCGGGTCATGCCGTGCATGAGGCGAGCCTCGAAGTCCGCCGCAAGGCGGTCGAGCTCGCAGCTCGTCTCTTTGAGGGCAACCCCGAGGACATCGAGATCTCCGGCGGGCATGTGCAGGTTCACGGTGCGCCGCAAAGCCGTATCTCGCTGGGGGAGCTGGCGGCGCTTGCAAACCCTCTGCGGTATTCCTTCGGAGAGGATTCCAAGCTCGCTGCGACGCTTGCGCAGAGGGCCTCGGCCCGGCGCGACCGCCCCCTACCCGACGGCGAAAGTCCCGGCCTTGAGGCAGTAGCACACTACAGCCCGCTGGGAGCTGTCTTCGGCTTCGGAATGCATGCCGCCGTCGTAGAGGTAAACACCGACACCTATTCGGTCCATGTCCACCGATACGTCGTCGTGCACGATTGCGGAACCATGATCAACCCGCTAATCGTCCAGGGACAGGTGACCGGCGGCGTGGCACAAGGAATCGGGGGTGCTCTTTATGAGCACCTAGCCTACGACGAGCACGGGCAGTTGCAGAACGCCAGCTTCATGGATTTCCTCATCCCGTATGCCACCGAGCTGCCACGGCCCGTGCTGCATCACCTGGAAACCCCGTCCCCGAACAACCTCCTCGGGATAAAGGGTGTCGGCGAAGCAGGAATCATCCCGGTCTCCGCCGCGATCAACAACGCGCTCGCTGACGCTCTCGGGGGGCCGATGGACCGCTCGCCGGTCAGTCCCCTCGACCTGTTCTGCCTAGAGGACTGAGCGCGAACGACTGCACCAGATGGCGGTGGCCCGGGGGTCAACGTGCTGCGCCGAGATGCTGCGCCAGCCAGTCCGCCAAACGCGGCCGAACGATGTGCGCGAGGTTGTGGGCGCAGTGATTGCCCTGCTCCTCGACGACCACCTCAAGCGGTGCGTTCACCGCACCCCGGCGCAGCAACTCGACGTGACGCATCGAGAAGATCTCGTCGTGGCGCCCGTGGAGGACGTACGTGGGCTGCTTGAGGTGACCGATCACGTCGTGCAAGTCAATGACCTTCAGATGCTCGCGCGCTCGGCCCGGATCGTTCATCCCGGTGACGTACAGAAAGCCGGCCTGGGTCGCCGGCGGATACTCCTCGAGATCGGATAGATCGAAGCACGCGCCCCACGAAACACAGGCTCTGAGCCGAGGCTCGCAGGCAGCGCTCCGCACCGAGTAGTAGGCGCCCAGGCTCCGCCCCAGGACCCCGATGCGTGCCGCATCGATCTCCGGGCGGCCCTCAAGGTAATCGACCGCCGCGCTGGCGTAGCGTTCGAAGTCTGCCTGCAGACCGATGTCGAAGAACATCTCGCCCTGACCCGGACCGTCGAACGCGAACGTGGCCATGCCCCGCTCGTGGCATAGGTGCTCGAACAGGTAGCTCTCCTCCTTGGTGCTCTCGAGGCCGCCGATCAGCAGTGCGCACGGCCACCCGGATCCGGGAGCGGGCCGCTGCACCGGGAGTCGGAGGTAGGCGGGAATGGTCAGCTTCCCCAAACCGGATTTCCACGCGCTCGGCGGGCGGATTCAGATGGGGGCTGGCGCGCCGGTAGAGCTCAACCTTGCGCTGCTGTCCTTCCTCCCGGCGCCTCGGATCGTGAAACCAGAGGAACTGGGCGTAGTGGAACGCCAGCGAGGCCTGCCATAGCCAGCGTCCGCCCGTGAGGGGGTGCCCCGCATCAAGGGCGGCCTGACCGATGGATTCGTACCCACGCCCGTTCTCCGCCCAGACGTCAAACCATTCCGCGCCGTCCTCGAGGCGGCTGCGAGCAGCGAGGAAGTCGGGATAAGGGATCCCGTCGGCGATCATTCGCGCGCCGTCGAGGGCGGCAATATCGTTGCCCGTCGGGGGATGGTGCGTGGTGGGCATCGGCTCTCGGTCTCCTATTTCGGCTAACACCCTGCCACGCGCGGGCGGGTGCGCGTATGTGAAGGGCCGACAACGTTGAGAGGCGACGTCGGCGGACGATGCCCTTTGACGGCCTGCCGCCCCCTCTACGCTGTCGCTCGGTGAAGCCGGCGCCGTTCACGTATCACCGTCCGACGACGCGCGGGGAGGTGGACTCCCTCTTGGCCGAGTTCGGGGAGGACGCCAAGATCCTGGCCGGTGGGCAGAGCCTGGTTCCGATCCTGAACATGCGCCTGGCGGCGCCAACGCACCTCATCGACATCAACCGGCTCGTGGACGAGCCAACGCAGCCGCGTGCGACAGATGACCGACTGCTCATGGGTCCGCTGGTGCGTCATGCCGTGCTCGAGACATCGAACGTCGTCGCCGACAGGGCACCGCTCCTGCGCGAAACGGTGCGATATGTCGCACACCCGCCAATCCGCAACCGGGGCACGATTGTCGGGAGCATCGCCCACGCGGATCCGGCGGCCGAGCTGCCGGCGGCCTTCGTCGTGATGGCTGGGGAGGCGCGGGTGCGCAGTGTCTCGGGCGCACGGATGGTCCCCGCCGACGACTCTTCAGCGGTCCCCTCGAAACCTCGCTGCAACCGCAGGAATGGATTGAGGAGGTCGGCTTCGCGCTGTCCGCCGAGCCGACGGGCCATGCCGTCGAGGAGTTCGCGCGCAGGCATGGGGACTACGCGGTCTGTGGGGTGGTCGCAATCGCGGAATGCTCCGACGCAGACACCATCCGGGTTGCCCTCGCCTTCATCAGCATGGCTTCGAGGCCACGCCGAATCGAACTGCCCTCACTGAACCGAGCCGACTTGGAGGGAACGGAGGTCGAGAGACTGCTGGCCGAAGCCGTGGACAACGAGCTGGATCCGGGGGCGGACCTTCATGCCACTGCCGAGTACCGCGCGGAGTTAGCGCGCCGTCTTGGTTCCCGAGCGGCCCGCCGGGCGGCCCGGATGGCGATCGAGGCGGCTTGATGGACAGATCGGCAGAGGGACTCGTCGAGATCACGCTCACGGTGAATGGTGCGCTGCGCGAGTTGAAGGTCCAGCCGAGGTGGCTGCTGTCGGACGTCCTTCGACACGAACTCGAGCTGACCGGAACGCACGTCGGTTGCGAGCACGGTGTGTGTGGCTGTTGCACGGTGCTCCTCGATGGCCAGCCGGTTCGTTCATGCTTGATTTTCGGCATTCAGGCCGACCGAGCCGAGATCACGACGGTAGAAGGCCTCGAGGGGCCGGATGGTGAGCTTCACCCCCTGCAGGAGGCATTCCGCACGCATCACGGGCTTCAGTGCGGCTTTTGCACGCCAGGGTTCCTGATGGCGGCGCTCCCCATCTACCGGGACGCCCCGGACATGAGCGAGGAGGAGTTAAGGGTGGCGATTGGTGGTCAGCTCTGCCGGTGCACTGGTTACGTGGGGATCCTGGACGCCATTCGAGACGCCGGACGCCATGCGAGATCGGCGGAGCCCGAGGGATGAGCGACACCTTCGTCGGCGAGAGCCTCCCTCGCCTCGAGGACGAGCGGCTGGTCCGAGGCCAGGGCGGCTACACCGATGACATCGGCCACGGCGCGGCGGAGGCCGCCTTTGTTCGCTCCGAGTTTGCGCACGCGCGCATCCTCGAGATCGATGTCTCTGACGCGCTCGAGGTGGAGGGCGTGCTGGCTATCTACACCTACGATGATCTGAGCGGCCATGTGGCGGAGCCCCTGCCTCTTCTGATCCCACATCCGGGGCTCATCGCGCCACGCACCCAGCTGGCGCTTGCCTCTGACGAGGTCTGCTACGTCGGCCAGACGATCATGATGGTCCTCGCGCGCGACCGCTACATCGCGGAAGACGCGGTAGCGGCCGTTCGGGTGTCCTACGAGCCGCTTCCAGCGGTCGTTGATCTCACCGCGGCGCTTGAGGGCGACACCGCCGCGCATGAAGATTCGTCAGACAATCTGGCGGGGCGCTTCGCCGAGGAAAAGGGCGATGTCGAATCTGCCCTGGCCACGGCGCCTCACAGTTTCACCTGGCGGCTCGAAGTCGAGCGCAGCGCCGGCATGCCGATGGAGGGGCGGGCGGTCCATGCGCACTATGACCCCGTCGACGGGCACCTCCTCGTCTTCGACTCGACGCAGGCACCGACCAGTATCCGCGCTGGTCTAGTTGCGCTGCTCGGAATCGACGGAGACGCGATTGATGTCGTGGCACCGGACATTGGTGGTGGATTCGGCACCAAGATCATGCAGTTCTACCCCGAGGAGGTGCTGATCCCCTGGGCGGCTCTGCGCCTGAAGCGATCCGTCAAGTGGACCGAGGACCGCCGCGAGCACTTCATCGGCTCAAACCACGAGCGCAGGCAGGTACATGACGTACGCGTGGGATGCGACCGGGGCGGCCGACTGCTTGCCTTCGACACGAAGTTCGTCCACGACACCGGGGCCTACTGCCCGTATGGCCTGATCGTCCCCATCAATACGGCCACACATCTCCCGGGGCCCTACAAATTGCGCAACTACTCCTACCGGTTCGACGCCGTATACACGAACACGGTTCCTACCTCGCCCTACCGGGGTGCCGGTCGACCACAGGCGGCATTCGTGATGGAGCGCGTGCTCGACCGGATCGCGGTGGCGTTGGGGCTGGACCGGGCGGATGTCCGCCGTCGGAATTTTCTCCAGCCACGGGAGTTCCCCTATGACGTCGGCGTCACCTCTCAGGACGGTGGCCCCACTATCTACGACTCCGGGGATTATCGGCGCGGCTTCGACCTCCTGCTCGACACCATCGACTACGCCGGCTTTCAGGCACTCCGGACCACGGAGGCCGAGCATGGCCGCCAGCTCGGCATCGGCTTCGCTTGCTACGTCGAGGGCACCGGTATAGGTCCGTACGAGGGAGCCGTGATCAAGATCCATCCCGACGGTCGCATCACTGCCGCGACCGGCCTCTCCACGCAGGGCCAGGGCCACGCCACGATCCTGGCTCAGATCGCAGCCGATGTGCTCGGTGTCCGTCCGGAGGACGTTGATGTGATCACCGGGGATACGCGGAGGATCAGCTACGGGGTCGGCACCTTCGCTAGCCGCGCGGCGGTGGTGGCGGGCAACGCGGTTCGCGCCGCCGCCGTGGAGGTGCGCCGGCAGGCGCAGGAGCTTGCGGCCGACCTCCTGGAGGCCGCGCCGGAGGACATCGAGCTGCGGGGCGGCGAGGCGGCGGTCTCGGGCGCACCATCGTCCGCAATTCCGCTGGGCCAGCTCGCGACGATCGCCAATCCGCTCCGGTATGCGTTCGGCGAGCAGGCGCAGCGGGCCGTGCACCTCGCCCGACGAGCCACTCATACCGGCGATCGGCCCCTACCCGAGGGACGAACGCCAGGGCTGGCGGCGACCGAATACTTCAGTCCCAACGCAGGCGCGTATGGGTTCGGGGTGCACGGCGCGGTGGTGGAGATCGATTCCGAGACCCACTCGGTCTTGATCCGTCGGTACGTCGTCATGCACGACTGCGGTCGGATCATCAATCCGATGATCGTGGAGGGCCAGGTGCTGGGCGGACTGGCGCAAGGCATCGGAGGTGCGCTCTACGAGAAACTCGCCTACGATCCGGACGGGCAGCTCCAGAACGCCAGCTTCATGGACTTCCTGATGCCGTTTGCCACCGAGACGGTTCGGCCCAGCCTTGTACACACGGAGACACCTTCGCCGAACAACCCACTTGGGATCAAGGGAGCCGGTGAGCGCCAGCGTCATCCCGGTGGCCCCCGCGATCATCAACGCGGTATCAGATGCCCTCGGGGTCCAGATCGACCGCGCGCCACTCGCGCCGCTCGATCTCTACGAGCTGTCCGCACCTTGATCCACGTCATCGCCACCGGAGGAACGATCGCCTCGCTGGCCGATCCAGAGACAGGAGCGGTTCGCCCCGCGGTCGGAGCAACCGAGCTCGTGGCCAGCATCCCAGGACTGGAGGCATTCGAGCCCCGGGTGGAAGAGATTGCTCACGTCAACGGGTGGAACGTCACGCCGGACGTGATGCTCGCCGTAGCGGCTCGTGCGGAGACGGCGCTTCGCGACCCCGGTGTGGCGGGCGCCGTCGTCACGCACGGCACCGACACGGTCGAGGAGACCGCATTCCTCTGTGATCTTCTCGTGTCCTCAGAAAAGCCAGTCGTTTTCGCCGCGGCGATGCGCAGCGGAGGCGAACTCTCGGCTGATGGACCGCGCAATCTTCTGAATGCAGCACGCGTTGCCGCGGGGCCGGAGGCGGTAGGCCTCGGCTCCGTGGTCGTACTGAACGACGAGCTCCACGCTGCACGCTGGGTGCGCAAGCAGGACACGTTTCGTCCCGGCGCTTTCGTCTCCCCGGACCACGGGCCGCTGGGGCTCGTGACGGCGGCCGGGCTGCAAGTTCTACAGCGCCCAGAGCGCGTGACGCCACTCGAGCGACCCGCACAGCTTGCCCACTCGGTGCCGATCGTCCAGACGTACACGGCCATGGAGGCGGACGTGATCGAGGTCGTGCTGGACGCCACTCGAGCAGCTGGCCTCGTCGTGGAGGGCACTGGCCTCGGCAATGTTCCCGGCAGCGCAGAGGCGGGGATTGCGTCCGCCATCAGTAGAGGGATTCCGGTGGTGCTCGCCACGCGTGTGCCGAGCGGTGGGACAGACGCCGTGTATGGCGGCCCCGGCGGAGGCGCGACGATGCGAACGATGGGCACGATCAGCGCGCAGGGTCTTTCGGCGGCAAAGGCGCGGCTGCTGCTTATGGTCCTGCTGGCCCAGCGGCGGACGGGCGATGAAATCGCCGATCCGTTCGCCGCCATTGCGAAAGCCCTCCGCTGAGCGACGATCGCTCCTGATGGTTCGGCGTGGATCTCAGATCAGGTCCGAGCACCTTCTGCTCGTGTTCGGTCTTGTCCTCACGGCCTTCTCCCTCAGGACAGCCATGGGCAGCGCGCCGCCGCTGCTGGGCGGCATTCGCACTCGATTCGGCCTATCGACCTCGGCAGCGGGAGCGCTGCTCTCCCTGCCGATCCTGGGTCTGGGTCTTGGCGCTCCGTTCGGGCCGCCGGTGGCACAGCGGATGGGATATCTGCGAGGGCTGTCGGCTTCCCTGGTGGTGCTCGCCGCGGGATGCGCGATTCGAGCGATCCCCTCAACGTCAGCCCTGTTTGCCGGGACCGCCATTGCCGCCGGGGCGACAGGCATCGCCGGTGTCCTGCTGCCACCGGTGGTGAAACGGCTGACGCCGACGCGAGCCGGCGGGATGACCGGCCTCTACACGGTGCTGCTGGTGCTCGGCACGGCGACCGCCAGCGGCCTCGCCATTCCGGTCGCTCGAGCCTTTGGGGGCAGCCCGAGTATTCCGCTGGCGATGTGGGCGCTGCCTGCCCTGATGGGCGCAGCCTTCCTCTACTCCCGGCCCAAGATCCCCGATGGCGCGCCGAGGGCGCGGCCCATCGTGCCGGTCCGTCGGTGGATTTGGAGAGACGCGACGGCATGGCAGGTAACCGGGTTCTTCGCACTGGAAACGGTTCTCTTCTACAGCCTTTTCTCCTGGCTTCCGAGCATCGGCGAATCGCGTGGTGTGACGCCTGGCACGGCGGCCCTCGGAGTGTCGCTGTTCAGCCTGGCTGGGATGCCCATGTCGCTGCTGGTTCCCGCGGCCGCCGACCGGCGAAGCAACCAGAGCGGATTCGCGGCTGTTCTCAGCATCATCACGATGCTCGGTCTCACCGGCCTTCTGCTCGCTCCCGGGCACCAGTTCGTGCTCTGGACATGCATCCTGGGCTTCGCGCAGGGTGGCGCATTCGGTCTGGCGCTGACGCTTCAGGTCATACGGGCTCCCGACGATTCCGCCGCGACGCACCTCGCCGGTATGGCGCAGATGGTCGCCTACCTGGTGGGCGCCGGCGCTGCGGTCTGTCTCGGGGTGCTGCACGACCTCGCCGGCAGCTGGGACCAAGCTGTGGTCGCCGTGCTGTTCGTAGCGGTCGGCCAACTTGTCTTCGGCCTTGCCGCAGGGCGCGACCGCATGGTCGCCGCTCCCGCCCAACCACAACCAGAGGAGGCTGTGTAACCGATGGAACTGATCTTGCGCGGTGCACGGCTGGAGGAGCGGGAGGACATCGTTGACATCGGACTCCGTGACGGCCGCATCGCAGCCGTAGAACGAGGGCTCAAGGCCGCGGCGGAGAAGGAGCTGGACTTGGACGGGCGGCTGGTCAGCCCGTCCTTCGTCGAGCCGCATATCCATCTCGACAAGGTGGGCGTGGTCCGAAGCCTCCCCACCGAACCGCTCGGGCACGCTGGCGGAAGCGATCCGGCTCCTGCATCAGAGCAAGCGCACCGCGACCGTGGAGGAGATCGCCGACCGTGCCGGACGGATCATCCGCCAGGCCGTGATTGCCGGCACAACGACCATTCGCAGTCATGTCGACGTGGACACGATCGGCGGGCTGCGGCCGCTCGAGGGCGTATTGCGGGCTCGAGCGGAGCACTCCGATCTGTGCGACATCCAGATCGTCGCCTTTCCTCAGGAGGGGATCGAGCGCGACCCCGGCTCCGCGGAGCTGATGCGGGCGGCGATGCGGGCCGGTGCCGACGTCGTCGGTGGGATGCCGCATTGGGAATCCGATCGCGCCAGCGCCCGCCGCACATCGAATTCTGCCTCGACCTCGCCGTCGAGCACGATGCACCGGTGGACATGCACGTGGATGAAACCGACGATCCGAACTCCCGGACCCTGGAGCTGCTCATCGAGGCTGCGGAGGCACGCGACTGGGGGCCGAGGACGAATGCCGGGCACTGCTGCGCGATGGCGGCGTGGGAAGACGGGTACTCAGCGCAAGTCATCCAGAGACTTGCCGACACCGGAATGAGCGTCATCACGAATCCCTGCACCAACCTCCTGCTGCAGGGGCGCGAAGACGCAGAGCCACGCCGGCGCGGTATTCCGCGCATCAAGGAGTTGCTCGCGGCCGGCGTACGTCTGGGGTGCGGTCAGGACTGCGTCGAGGATGCGTTCTACCCATTCGGCGCAGCCGATCAGCTGCAGGTCGCACTGATCCTCGTCCACGCCGCGCAGCTCTCGACGCCCCCGGAGGTGAAGGCTGCCTTGGACATGCCGCGGTTCGGGGCGGCGCGGCATCCTCGGGATCGGGAACTACGGGATGGTCCCCGGCGCGCGTGCAGATCTGGTCGTCCTGGATGCGGTCACGCTGGACGAGGCCCTGCGCCACCAATCGCCGCGGCGATGGGTGATACGCGCCGGCCGCATAGTTGCCGAGACCGACACGCGCGTCGAGCTCCGGCGACCGGACACCGCGAGTTAGGAGCTTCCAAGCGGCGCGAGCACGGGGACCTACCCCTCGGGGACCGGATCGGTGCTCAGCGCTCCTGCCTCGCGGCCATCCTCTGCACCCAGGATCGAGTCCAACAGCATCGCGAGCGACAGCGACTCCAAGAGTGTCCCGTCCGTGAAGAGTGGCCCTATCAGCTCTGTTAGGCGAGCGACCCGGTAGCGGACGGTGTTGTAATGCCACCCGCCTCGGCGTGCCGTCTCGGCCACGTTGAGGCCGGTGCAGAGCAGAACTTCGAGGGTCTCGAGCAGTGTGCTGCGCGTGTCTTCCGAGAGGTGATCGAGCGGCCTGAGGACGTCCTCGGCGAATCTCCTCAGCTCCTCGTGCCCGATGCGCGCCAGCAGGCGCAGAGGTCCCAGCTCATCGAAGCGCCGAAACCGCACCTCTCGATCAAACATCCGGGCAGCCGCGAGTGCTTCTGTCGCGTCGGCGACCGCCGAGGGCAGCTCATCCAGGCCGTGATGGATCGTGCTGATCCCGGCGTGCCCCTCCGGGAGAACCGCGCTCACAGCCGCGATCGCCGCGTCCGTGGATGGAAGCACCCCCAGCAATCCTTCTCCGTGGCGAACGACGAGCCCGCCGTGCAGGGCGACCGCGGCGTCCGCCTCGCTTACCGGTGAGCCAAGAATGAGCACCACCCGGTAGGACTCGGCGCTCAGGCCGATGGCCACCGCTCGCCTCTGCGCCGCCTCCCCGTCAACCGAGCCGTACAGCAGGTCACGGAAGAAGCGCTGTCGCAGCCCAGCGTCGGCAGCAAGCGCCTCACGCTCCTGGAGGATCTGAAGAGCCGCGTTGCTCGAGCCATGCTGAAGCGTGGGAAAAACCAGCTCCGAACGGGCTGGGTCCGCGCGCGCGACCAGCGCGCCGAGCCGCTCAGGCCCTGCCGTGACCGGCCACACGAGCCATCCCTCCCCCACAACTTCCGCCGGGCTCGGGTTCGGACGCTCGAGCCAGGCTCGCGCGACCTCGGTGGCGCGCTCGATATCGCCGGCCTGTGATGCGGCGAGCAGATGACCTTCCGCGTCCAGCAGCGCGACATCGCCACCGAGCAGGCTCGCAATCGCATCCGGCAGACCGTCAAGGCTGCCTCCGGAGAGTACGTAGCCGCTCAGCTCAGCCCGCACGTCGCCGGCCGATCGCAGTGTCCTGTACTGGTTTTCCACGAGCATTCCGAGCAGGTCGGTCATGAGCTGCCCGAGGTGGACCGTCGTCGGCAGCTGGATGAGCGGCAGCGCTCTCCTCTCGGCCAGCTCGACGACACTGGCTCCGATGGCCTGCTCGACGTCTATCCCGCGGATCGCCAAGCCGCCGACCCGCCGCTTTATGAGACCTCTGAACAGCTGCTCGGGCTGTTCGAGGTCTGTGAAGACGGAGATTCCCGCCAGCAGCAGCGCGCCCTGTTTGGCAAAGCGATCGGTCGGAACCTGCATCGCGTTGATCCCGGTGACCGCCCCGTCGAGCCCGTGCTCACCTGCGATCAGCCTCGCATGGTGTAGCGGCGCAAACGCGAGCACATCGCGCACGGTGACCCGATGCTGCTGCGGCCCCGAGGGATCGACGTCGCGTAGCTCAAGCACAGGCAGGATCCTACAATCCGGGGGGACGGACATGGCATGTAGAGCCAGCGCTAGCCATGGTGCCTGGCGCTAGGCGCCAATGTCGCTGGCTCTGGCCCGGATTAGGCTTCCGGCGGTGGGTCAACCGTCTGCTTCTGAACGGGCCGGCAGGCTGATTGTCGCGCTCGGTGGCAACGCCATCGCGATTGATGGAATTGCTACGCCCGAATCACAGGAGCGCGCGGTGGACCGCGCCTCGCGCCAGATCGCCGCGCTGGTCGACGCCGGATATGAGGTCGTCGTGACCCACGGAAACGGGCCGCAGGTGGGAAATCTTCTTGTCAAGAACGACCTTGCCCGCGGGGTGGTTCCTCCCGTGCCGCTTGACTGGTGTGTGGCGCAAACACAGGCGACCCTTGGCTTCCTGCTCGTCACGGCCCTTGAGGCCGAGCTGCAGCGGCGAGCCCTCGACCGGATGGTGGTAGCGGTGGTCACTCGTGTCCGAGTGGATGCAGACGACCCCGGCTGGACAGAGCCGAACAAGCCCATCGGCCGCTACCTGCCACAGGCGGAGGCATGGACCAGAATCGATCGGGGTGAGCACTGGGAGCCCGCGGGCCCGAAAGGGTGGCGTCGAGTGGTTCCCTCTCCGCAGCCGCAGGAAATCCTGGACTGCGACGTTATCCAGCATCTCGTCGACCAGGGCGTCCTCGTCGTGGCGGCGGGCGGTGGCGGCATTCCGATGGTGCAGGGCGATGACCATTGGCACGGCGTCGAGGCGGTGCTCGACAAGGATCGAACCGCAGCGCTGCTCGCTGAATCGGTGGGTGCGGACATGCTCGTAATCGCGACAGACGTCGACGGCATCGCCGTGGGCTACGGGGGCGAGGACGAGCGCTGGCTCGATCGCACTACGCCTGCGGAGCTGCGCGAGCTTGCAGCACAAGGGCACTTCGCGGTTGGCAGCATGGCGCCGAAAGTCGAGGCGGCAGCCGGCTTCGTCGAGCGCACGGGTGGTAGAGCCGCGATTGCGTCACTCGACCGCATCGTTGACGCCGTGATGGGCTCGGCGGGCACGCTCGTCCGGCCGGCGAAGGCGTTGGCGTGATCGAGCGCGTCGCGATTCGCGAAAGCACGTATTACGACTCGGTGACGCTAATGCTTGTTTCCCGAGAGGTCGCCGGGATGGAGGGTGTGGCTGACGTGGCGGCAGTCACTGGCACGCCGCTGAACCTCTCGCTCCTGGCGCAACAGGGCTATGACCTTGACGGGCGTGATCCAGGCCCGAATGACCTCGTGATCGCGCTTCGCGCGCTCGATGAGCGAGCCGCAGAGGCGGCGATCGCTGCGGTTCATGAACGGCTGACGCGGAGGCGCGTACCCGCCGGCTCGCCCACCACGCGGGCTGCGCCCCGCTCACTGGTCGGCGCGCTGCACCTAACGCCAGAACTGAACCTGGCCTTCATCTCAGTTCCGGGACCTCACGCCGCCTACGAGGCTGCTGTCGCGCTTCGAGGGGGCCTTCATGTCTTCTGCTTTTCAGATGGCGTCGGGATTGAGGAGGAGATTGCGCTCAAGACTGACGCAATCGAGCGGGGGCTCCTCTTCATGGGTCCCGACTGCGGGACGGCCGTTCTCGACGGCGTCGCGCTCGGCTTCGCAAACGTTGTGGCTCGTGGCCCGATCGGATTGGTCGGCGCGTCGGGCACGGGCTTGCAGCAGGTGATGTGCCTACTCGACGCGTCCGGCGTGGGCGTCTCTCAGGTGATCGGCGTCGGCGGGCGCGACTTGACTGCCCCCGTCGGCGGCCTCGGCACCTGTCGAGCTTTGGAACTCCTCGCGGAGGACACCGAGACGGAAGCCATCGTCGTCGTATCGAAGCCTGCGGATCCCGCAGTCGCCGAGAAGGTGGCAAGGCTGAGCAACCGATTGGCCAAACCGGTCGTTTTCGCGTTCATGGGCGGAGATGTCCCCGCCTCGCGTGGGGAGAGCCTCACGGTGGCGGACACAATTGATGAGGCGGCCGCAGCCGCAGCACGGTTGGTGGGAACGACACCGCACGTTGAGAACGTCGAGCCGTCGCCGGTCGCAGCGAACGGCTACGTCCGGGGACTGTTCTGCGGCGGGACGCTATGCGATGAGGCAATGATGATCGTGGCTCGAACCGGCGACCGTGTGGCATCGAACATCCCCCTGCGGCCGGAGTGGAAGCTTGAAGACGTCGATGTGAGCGAGGGGCACACCTTCATCGACTTCGGCGAGGACCAGTTCACCGCGGGACGCGCGCACCCGATGATCGACCCGAGCCTGCGGCTCGAGCGCCTCGCCCGCGAGGCTCGGGATCCGGACACGGGCGTGCTCCTCCTCGACGTCATCTTGGGGCTTGGCGCGCATCCGGACCCCGCAGAGGCCCTCGCCCCGGCCATTCGCGAGGCGCTCGCGCTGCGCTCGGGACGGCGCGTGATCATCTCTCTGTGCGGCACAGAGCGCGACCCGCAGGGTCTGGCGCGACAGCGTCGGGCCCTCGAGGCAGCCGGAGCGATCGTCGTGCGCAGCAATGCCCACGCCGCAAGGCTGGCCGTCGGGGACCCCGCACTGGCCCGAGTGGCCCCATGCTGATGCTGGGCGGCGCTCCCAGCATCGCGAGCATCGGTACCGACCTGTTCGCTGACGCATTGGCCGAGCAGGGCGTCGCGGTGACGCGGATCGATTGGCGACCTCCTGCTGCTGACCTCGAACACACGCTGAGCGATCTCGCCCGGTTCGAGTCCATCATCGGGCGCGCAAACGACGAGGCGGTCAGGAGGATGAATGACTCCAGCCCGCTTGTGACCGGGGTTGGAACCGCCCGTGATCTCGTCGGACTGGAACGCGGCGAGTTCCTCCATGCGGGCCCGCCGATCGAGTGGGACGCGATGTGCGGACCGCTGCGCGGCGCAATCGCGGGTGCGGCGATCTACGAGGGCATAGCGCAGACCTATGCAGAGGTCGAGCGCCGTGCGATCGCGGGCGAGTTCAGCTTCGTCCCCTGCCATGAGCGATCGGCCGTCGGGCCGATGGCCGGAGTGGTCAGTGCCTCCATGCCGATGTGGATCGTGGAGAACCAGTCCGCTGGCAACCGTGCCTACTGCACCTTCAACGAAGGTCTTGGGAAGGTGCTCCGCTATGGCGCCTACGATACGGAGGTCGTTGACCGGCTCCATTGGATCGACTCGGTCGCGGCGGCGGTAATGGGCGAGGCGCTCACACGGCTCGACTCACCGATCGATCTCCGGGCGCTGACCGCTCAGGCGCTGCAGATGGGAGACGAGGGTCACAACCGTAACCGCGCCGGGACGTCGCTACTGTTACGCGAGTTGCTCCCCGCTTTCCTCGAGCTCGAGCGACCGAGTGACGAGGTTGCGTCAGTCGCCCGCTTCATCGCCGCCAACGATCACTTCTACCTGAATCTGACCATGCCGGCCGGGAAGGTGACCGCCGACGCAGCCTCCGGCATCGCCAACTCCTCGATCGTCACGGCGATGGCACGTAATGGCACGGAGTTCGGCATCAGGATGAGCGGAACGGGCGACCGTTGGTTCACTGGCCCGAGCGGTGTCATCGACGGGCTCTACCTGCCCGGCTATGGTCCGGAGAACGCCAACCGCGACATCGGTGACTCGACGATCACGGAGACCGTCGGGCTGGGCGGCTTCTCGATGGCCGCCGCCCCGGCCATCGTGTCCTTCGTTGGCGGAACGGCGGACGTCGCTCTTACCGCGACTCGATCGATGTACGAGATCTCCTGGGGGGAAAGCGCGAGCTACCAGATCCCCTCTCTCGACTTCCGCGGCTCGCCATTGGGCATCGACGTTCGTGAAGTGGTCCACACAGGCATCCTTCCCTTCGTCAACACCGGAATCGCACACCGTGACCCCGGTGTGGGGCAGATCGGCGCGGGCGTTGTGTTGCCGCCGATCGGCCCGTTCGCCCAAGCTACACGTGCGCTGGCTGACGCGGTCCGCCACCGGTAACGGCGTGCACGCGACCGTCGTCGCCAAGCCGGTTCTCGAGCACCTGTCCGAGCTGCCGTCCAGCTGGCGCGTGATGGGCGCGACGAGCTCGACGCTCTATCTGGCGCGGAATGAATTCGTCATCGCCCTCACCGCACCATCCACGCAGCTGATGCCGAATGGCATTTCCCTGGAGCAAACGCCACCGAGTTGGCCCGAGATCGGAACGACCGTGACCTGCTCGCTCGGGTCGATCAGCTTCGGCAACGAGCATGTGCAGTGGGCTTCGGCGCACATGCCGAGTGGAACCCCAGCCTAGCGAGCGTTCGCCACTGGGAGGACGCATACGCGATGGCCGCGCGCGGCCGGGCCGTTCTCAGAGCCTGCCAGGTGCCCTGTCCCGACGTTGTCGACCCCGAGCAATTGACCCATTTGCTTTGTGCGTCGGATCTTGGTGTCGTTCGGTTCCTCGATGGCCGTCGGGCGGTTCACGAGCTGTTGGTTTCACTGTACGAGCGCGATGCCGGGCGAGCCGGCCATGCCGCAGCACTACTGCTTGGGCGAGGGCCCGGGCTCACTCCCGAGGGTGACGACTTGATGGCCGGTGCCGCCGCGGTGGTGTCGGCCGGTGGCGGCATCGCGGGTTTCGACGGAATTCAGCGGGCGGCCTGGCTACGAGCCGCTTGCCCGGACGACGCGGGCACTCGTTCCTCCTGGTTGTCGGTCACGCTCCTGCGACTGGCATGTGAGGGCCTCGTAGCAGAGCCGGTTATCGCCATCCTCGATCCGAGCGGTGTGCGCTGGCGACAGGCCCTAGACGACCTTGTGGGCGTAGGCAGCTCAACGGGCCTGGCCTACGCGCTCGCCATCGGATGTGCCGCTGTGCTGGTCGGCCGCGCGTTTAGCTAACACCGGGATGTCCGGGCTCAGGCGTCGCGCTTCTATCCAGCGGGTAGGAACGCCACCGCTCGGAACCTGCTGTGGCCTACTGGGCCTACCTTATGGTTGCCGGGCGGATCAGCCGCGCGGGACATTCGAGGATGCTTGCCTCTCAATCAGATTTCGCCGAGGTGTTCCGTGGCGGCCAGCCGCGTTCCTTCGTGCGTCGTGATGCGTTTGACCAACGCTGTCCGCTCGTCGACACTCTGCGCCCATTCGTAGCCCGGCGCACGAACCACGCGCGGCGCCGGTGCATCAGCGCCAGCGCTCGAACAAGATGCGGATGCGAGTGAGGGCTCGGCGATTAGGGTCAGCGTGCAAGAAATGCCAGGCCGATCGCAGCTATTTGCGCGCGCGAGGCGTGTGGCCGCGGCGGTGCCGTGGCCGAGCCTCCAGCGCGAGCCCGCTCATCGGCTTGTGTCGTCGTCGGGCCGCTCTGACCGTGGCCCCAGGCGTGGATTGCGCGAGCCTGGTCGGCTCGTCGCAGTGACTGTGACCCCCGCGTGCGCGACACCACGCGACCCCGGTGGATGACGAGCCGTCCCGGCGCTCCCGCGACAGCCTCGGCCAATGAGTCGGCCCGCACAGCAAGGAGCTCCGCGGGATACCCCGGCTCGACCCGCACCTCGGGGAGGCCCATGGCGGATCTGGCGGCCGAGCTTACGGCCTGGTACGCCTCATCAGGGCGGGTCATCTAGCTCTTGATGAGGGGAGAACGTGCAGGGCCGTGAGGCCCCTCGGTTTCGCTGCTGCAACCTCACGCGCCTGAAGAAAAGAGATTGGTCTGCGGGTTGCATATGACCGCCATCTTGGCCGACGCGAGCCGTTCTGCGACGGCGCTCGCGACAGCAGGAGGCTGCATACCCAGGCTTACGCAATGACTCGCCGTGACCGCTGAAGATCGATGACGTGGCTGAGCGCCTCTCGTACCTCAAGCAGGGCCTCGACCCCACGCAGCCCGATGGGATCGTAGATGCCGACGTGGCTCCGGATCGCAGTGGCGCCATTCGCGAGGGCAAGGAGCGCCGCGCGTGTGGCGCTACGGACGAAGTCCTCGCGCGGGAACGAAGCCTGGTGGCGGAGCCATAAGTCAAGCGCACCAGCCAGGTCTCCTGGCGCCGGGGGGATCGCTTCTCCCACGAACGCAGTGTCCAGGTGGGTGTGAGGTTCCGCAGGAGCCGGAAGTAGGAGATAGCCGGTGAGATCAAGCTCAGCTGAGCCGGGATGATCGAGGCCGCCCACAGGGCTAACTTCGACCAGACTGCCATCGCGCACAAACACGTCCGCGATCTGCCCGTCCAAGAGAAGGGCATCACGGAGGAGGAGCCCGTCGTCGTGCCCCTTGTGCGCGTCACTGCCCATTCATACCTGTCTTCCCCGCGGGTAAGCTACCTGCGACAGCGACGATGCGGTCCCGTTGCTGGATCGACCATCCACGTGGGCTGCGATACGCGCAGACCGCGACATCATTCAACGATGTGAGCGAGGGCACACGCGACGCTGCTCGGACTATCCCTGACGGTGCGCCTCGAAAGGGGTAGTCGTGCCCAGACCAAGTGGTCATGGCCAGCCAGTTTCGGGCAGCCGGGACCGGCGTGGCTCCATGGACGATCACGTCCAGAACAGCCTGCCAAGCGTATGACGGGACCGATCCATTCGACGACCCATGGCACGGGCCGCCGCCGTAAGCCTCACGATATTCAGGCCCCGGGGAGGGCGCGAACACGTCCGCCTGCTCCCCTCTCAGTCGAGGAACGCAACGGCGCGGCAGAACGCTGCCTCCCCGCCTTGGAAGCGCCAGGGAAAGCATCCGAATTGGATCTTTTGATCCAGGACGCAGTCGAGCTCGCCGCCGAGGTTCTCGATATGGATGATGTCGTGAGGGAACAGAAGCGTGTGCATGATCTGGTAGTCCGCCTTGGGGAAGACCTCATCCAGCGAGCGCCCCAGCTTAGCCTCCGCGTCTTCCGCCTCGTCCGGCCTCAGCTTGCGGATCACGGTGTTCATCGGATGGTCGGCGCTTCCGGCATCGACCGCGAGCCAGCGAATCTTGCGCTCGAGCACCCATTCAGCGAACTCCCGGGTGGGGCCCGGATGCCGGATGAAGTACTTGGTTTCGTCGGTCGCGCTGCGGTCGATCCAGTTCTCCGGGTAGTACCGGTGATAGCCGGTGTGAATGATCAGGATGTCCCCCGCCGTGATGACCTGGCCGGTGTCCCGCTCCCAGCGCTCAAAATGCTCCGGGCCGTAGAGGTCGTAGTCGCCTAGGCCCATCTTCTCGAGATCCACTACACAGGCCGGCCCGACCAGCCAGTCGATCGGTAGGTCACCAATGAACTTGCCTCCGGAAAAGAAATGGGCGGGCGCGTCGAGGTGGGTCCCGACGTGCAGACTGGATCTCAGCTCTTGGCCGCCCGCCCTGTCGAACGCCAGCCGCTTGACCCACTTGACAGACGGCCCGTCGTATGACGCGAATGCCGGCGTATGCACCGAGAAGTCCTGCGAGAGGTCGATGACCTGGAATTCGGGTCTCGATTGGTTGCTCACCGGCGCGACCATATGCGGTGCAACGGCTGGCTTGAACGGCGCCCAGCGCCATCGGTACTGAGCGGCGTCGGCTCTAGAAGCCGAAGAGTGTCACCTTCATGTGCCCGCTAGCAGGCGTGGCTCCAACGCACTCCGGCGAAGTGCTCGCGATCGCACGTACTGGAGATCGCACCACGAAGCTGGCGACAGTGCCCGTCAACCGGTGAGTGCGCCATCGCCCCCAGCCGGAGCTGGCCGAGACCTCCCACCGTCGCAAGATCGCGCCCGCCCCGTGCAGCGCGGCGCTGTCAGGAAAACGCGGTCCGGATCCCAAGCCGGGCATCGAGAAGAGCGGAGCGTTGAGCTGCGACTACGTTGGCAGGTCCATGCGATCACGACGATGACCAGCGCGGCGGCACCGCGCGCCAGGCCAGTCAAGCAGCCTCTCGCAGTCGTTCGCTCTGTCGGTGCCGAGTAGCTGGCAAGCAAGTACAATGAATAGACTCAACGCTGGCCCTGATCGCCGAGGTACGCGGAGGTCACGCTTTCTATCGTGCCGCGCATCGCTATCAGCGGCCGACCGGAGGGGACGACCACCACACATGCCTACTTCTGTGTTCTCAGAGCTGGCGATCGAACGAGTGAGAGATGCGCTGGAGCGTTGTCGGCGCGCCGAGAAGCGCGAGACGCGGCGGGCCAGTGGCGCGCAGATCGAAGGCGACAGCCCGAGCCTCCGCCTTCAGGAGGCCGTGGGGGCGAGCGGACTGAGACGCACCAAGGCCGGGAGCGCCGCCCTGGTCCTGGCGGCGACCATCGCGCTCGGGGGCTGCGGGGGTAGCGGAGGTGGCAGTAATGGAGGCGGTGGCGGGGGCTCGATCACGATCGGCCTTGTCGGACCATTCACCGGCCAGGATGCAAGCTTTGGTGGTGAGCTCACCTCGGGCTGTTTCGCGGCCGGCCTCCTCATGAACCGCGACGGAGGGGTGCTAGGAAAGACGGTGCACTGTAAGACCGTCGACACCCACGGCGACGCGGCGGATGGGGTGCCAGCGACCGAGCAGATGATCGCGACGACCGGGGACCTCGGGGGAGTCTTGGGGCCCACCACGGGAGAGGGGACGGCCGTCGCGCCGCTGCTGAACCGGGCGAAGGTCACGATGTTTGCACAGAGCGGGGATCCGGCATTCGACAAGACGACGATGCCCTATTTCTGGCGCTTGGCCCCCAGCGATGATTATGCCGGGTACGCCATGGCCGTATGGGCGCACCAGCGAGGCTACACCCGTGCTGCGGCCGTTTTCGGCAACGACATCGGCTCTCAAGGCACGGTGCCCACCCTGCTCAAGGCGTTCAAGAAGGAGGGCGGGACGGTGGTGGCAAACGTGCAGATCGCGCCGGGCCAGTCCTCGTACCGCAGCGAGGTCCAGACCGTGTTGAGCGGCCACCCGCAGGTTATCTTCGATGAAACCGACCCCCAGTCTGCGGGAACCTTCTTCAGCGAGCTCAAGCAGCTCAATGGGGCGATGCTCCCGGCGATCGGCGCCGACCCGACGCTGGTCTATGAGTGGTATGCGGCAGTCAAACAGGCGATCGGCCTGAGTGACCTCCTCAAGTACGTTACGGCCGAGCAGGGCGCCGCCACCACCAGCGGACACGCCTTTAACATGTGGCGGGGGGCGCTGATGCAGTCAGCCTCGCACGTGCAAAACCCCGGTTCTTGGCTCGGTTCGCCGTACAGCGAGCACAACTATGACGCGATGAACATCATGGCACTGGCCATGATCGAGGCAAAGAGCACCACCGCGTATAACCACCTGATCCCCGCCGTCACGCAGGCCGGGCCCGGAAAGACCGTCGTGGACTCGTTCGCCGCGGGCAAAGCAGCGCTCGCCGCCGGCAAGCAGATCCAGTACGTCGGGCTTGGCGGTCCGGCAATGTTCAACCAGTATCACAACGCCCCGCCCCGCTTCGTTGTCCAGAAATGGGACGCGCACGCCAACCAAGTGGACGTAACCACGCTCACCGCTGACCAGATCGCCGCTGTCGCTCAGTAGCCCGTCGTCGGGGGATCGGAAATGGACAAACTGATCGGATCGGTGGGCTTTGGGCTGGTTACGGCATCTGTGCTTGCCATCGGGGCCGTCGCCTTCACGTTGCAGTTCGGCGTTACGAACATTCTCAATCTGGCCTTCGGAGACGTAATGACGCTCGGCGCATTCGCCGGATATGAGGTGACAAGTGTGGGTGCCAGTGTCTGGCTCGCACTGGTAGTAGGCGCCGCCGTCGGTGCGGTGGTGTCGCTGCTGCTCAACCGGCTCGTCTATGCCGCTTTTGTACGCAAGGGCACGCCATTATTTGGCATGGTGATCGTGACCACCGCCGCGGCGTTGATTATCCAGAACACCCTGCTCGGCGTTGCCGGACCCCACTACTACACCTACAACTTTTCCGCAGGCAGCACACTCAGAGCCGGCGGTTTGATCCTAACCGTCACGCAGCTGGAGATCATTGCTCTTGCGGTGGTGACGATGGCCGCTGTGCATCTCGGATTGACGCGCACGCGGCTCGGAAAAGCGATGCGTGCGACCGCGTCCGATCCGGCTCTGGCACGGTCGTGCGGCATCCACACTGCGCGCGTCATCGACGTTGTCTGGGCAATGTCCGGCTTGCTGTGCGGCATGGCCGGAGTCGCGCTGGTGATGAACACGGTTACCTTCGAGGCCACGACGGGGGGCAGCTTCGCCGTGGTCATCATCGCCGCTGCGGTGCTCGGCGGGGTCGGAGAGCCATACGGCGCCATGCTGGGGGCGCTGGTGATCGGGATCGTCAGCGAGGTCGCCGCGGCCTATCTGGATCCGTCGCTCAAAAACGTATTTGCGTTCGCCGTCCTGGTGCTGGTGCTGCTGGTGCGCCCGCAGGGCCTACTCGCCCGGATACGAGGCAGCGAGGCGGTGGTTGCATGAGCACCGCGGTCCAGTTTTATGTAACAACGCTGGGCGTCTATCTCGGAGTGAGTCTGATCGCTTGCTGGGCGCTCAACCTGCAGTTCGGCGTCACCGGGATCCTGAACCTCGCATTCGTCGCATTTCAGGCGCTCGGCGCCTACATTGCGGCGATGAGCACCCTCGGACCCCCGAGCGGAAACGGTGGGTTCCAGAAATATGTCTTCGGTCTGAGCCTGCCCTTTCCGCTGTCGGTAGTGCTGGCCGGCATCGCAGGCGCGATTGCTGCGGTAATTGTCGGGATGGTGGGACTGCGAAGGCTGCGCAGCGACTACCAGGCGATGGTCTTTCTCGTCGTCTCGATCATCGCGACTGAGGTCGCGACGGACAAGGTCGGGTTGGTTAATGGCTCGGGTGGGCTTTCGTTGATCCCCCAACCGCTCGCGGGGGGCCTCGGTTTGTCCTCCCTGAGCTACCAGTGGTTCTATGTCGGCCTGGTGGGGATCTACTGCGTGATCGCTTACGTATGCGTGCATCGCATCACGACGGCGCCGTTTGGTCGCTCCCTGCGGGCCATTCGGGAAAACGAGCAGGCGGCTCAGGCCCTGGGGGTCGACGCACGACGGATGCGCTTGATCGTCTTCGCAGTCGGCGGCTCGCTTGCCGCGATCAGCGGCGCCGCGCTTGTGCAGTTCATCGGCAGCTGGGGTACCGACAGCTGGCTCTTTCCAGAGACGTTTGTCTACCTGGCCGCTGTCCTCATCGGTGGGTCGGGCAACAACCTCGGCGTTGCGCTCGGAGCCCTTGCCGTACCGGTGGTGGTGAACGAGCTGCCTCGCTTCGTGCCCGAGTTCGGGCGTGCCGGTTTGGTGGACTCTCTCCGGTGGCTCATGATCGGGTTCTCGATACTGGCGTTTCTGTACTTTCGCCCTCAGGGTCTGATCCCGGAGCGCCCACGTCGCTTCGGTCTTGGCGGCTCCGACCCCGCAACCGCGAGCTTCTTGGCACGGCTCAGGCAACGGCAGGACAAATGAGCGCGACCGCGGAGCAGGTGGATGAGCCCATCGTCGTCGTCGACGCTGTATCGCGCTCCTTCGGCGGCGTCCACGCCGTCGCAAATGCGTCGTTCGCCGTAGACCGAGCCACCGTCACCGGCCTTATCGGACCAAACGGAGCGGGCAAGTCGACGATGTGCAATCTGATAGCCGGCGCGCTCAATCCTGATTCCGGATCGATTCGCTACGACAAACAGGAGATCGCCGGCCGCCCACCTCATGCTTTGGCGCGGCTGGGACTGCTCCGAACCTTTCAGCTCTCCAGTGAATTCAGACGCCTGACGGTGACTGAGAATCTTTTGGTTGCAATCCGCGGCCAGCGCGGCGCGACTTTCTGGGGCGCCCTCCGCGGGCGGCGCTACTGGGGTCCGGAGGAGAAGCGCAACCTTGAGCTGGCGCGAAACGTGCTGGAGGAGTTCGACCTGACCCGGATTGCTGACGACCTGGCGGGTGAGCTCAGCGGTGGGCAGAAGCGGCTGCTCGAAATCATGCGCGCGCTCGTGGCCCGGCCGCGCATGCTGCTGCTCGACGAGCCGATCGCCGGGGTCCACCCCTCGATGGTGGAATCTGTGATCCGGGCCGTCGAGCGGCTCCGGAGCGCGGGCATCACGACGCTGGTGATCGAACATGACCTGGCAGTGGTGGAGCGCCTGTGTGACCGGGTGATCGTGATGGCAGGAGGGACCGTCCTCGCTGAGGGACGCATGGAGGAGCTACGGCGCAATCCGAAGGTGGTCGATGCCTACTTCAAGGGATGAGGATCAGCGGCCGGCACCGATCCTCGTGCTGGCAGACCTTTGTGCCGGATACAGCAAGAGCCCGATCGTCGAAGATGTCTCTCTGACGGTCGGATCGGGCGAGGTCGTGACGCTCCTCGGCCCCAATGGAGCGGGCAAGAGCACCGTGTTGAAAGCGCTGATCGGGTCCGCGATAGTGCTCGGCGGGGCGGTCTCGGTCGGCGGCAACGACATCACGAGCGCGCCGGCGCACAGTCTGGCCGGAAAGGGCGTCGGCTACGTGCCGCAGATCCGGGATGTCTTCGAGGGCCTGACTGTGAAGGAGAACCTCGAAATGGGCGCGTATCTTCTCAAGAAGGATGAGATCCCAGGCCGAATCGACGAAGTATTAGAGACGTTCCCGACGCTCAGGACGATGCTCGATCGGCCCGCCCGCAAGTTGAGTGGCGGGGAGCGAAAGATGACCGCCATCGCACGTGTCCTGATGGCTCGTCCGAAGCTGATGCTCCTCGACGAGCCAACGGCCGGCCTCGCTCCGGCGTTGGCCGAGAGACTGCTCGAGGAGCAAATCCCCGCGATCGGCGGCTCCGGGACCGGCGTGCTGCTCGTCGAGCAGAAGGCGGCATCGGCACTTGCTGTGGCCGACTGGGCCTACCTCATGGTCGCCGGGCGGATCAGCCGGGCGGGGCACCCGACCGTGCTTGGCTCTCAGTCAGATTTCGCCGAGGTGTTTCTGGGTGGCCAGCCCGCGTCGCTTCACGCGTCATGATGCGCTGGCCGCCGCACTCGCTGGGCGAACCCGCTAGACGTTATGGGAGGAGGATGTGAAAGTCCGAATCGCCGCAGTCTCGCCGAAAACCACTCGAGGCGAGGATGAGGAAAAGAACGTTGAGCGCGCGTGCGGCTACATCGAGGAGGCGGCATCCGGCGGGGCACAGATCGTCTGCTTTCCGGAGGGTTACCCCGGGCCGTACAACGGTCCGGTGACCTATTCCTCAACTGAGGCTCTTGCATCCGCAGCCCGGGACCACGGTGTCTACGTGGTGGCTGGAATGGTCGAGCGGGCAGCGGATTACGACGCCGAGGTGTATCGACTTGCGTCGAATCTGTTCGGTCCCGGCGGTGAGGTGATCGGCACCTACCGCCGTGTGTTGCCTAACCCAAAAGGAATGTGCGATGTGCTGATGGGCGGTAAGACAATCGCTCCAGGCGACGAGCTACCCGTGTTCTCAACCGATCTCGGTGTGCTGGGAATGCTCGTCTGCTCGGAGGCATGGTCACCTGAGCTCCCGCTGATCATGGCGCTGCAAGGCACCGACATCCTTTTCGCTCCGATCGGCGGCGCTGTGTATGAGCTCTACGACCATTGGAAGACGGTCTTGAAGGCGCGGGCGTACGAGAACACGATGTACGTTGTGACCTGCCAGAACATCTGGGGCATGGAGGACAGCATGGGCATGATCGTTGGTCCCGACGGCGTGGTGGCCGAATCGACCGCCGCGGGCGTTCTCCACGGGGACCTCGACCTGGACCGGCTACCGTGGCTACGGGAGCAGGCGCAAAGCCTCGACCTCCCGAAGCCATATCGCTCGATCCCGGGCCTGCTCAGACACCGCCGTCCTGACCTCTATGAAGAGATCACGATGCGCCGGGGGAATCTCTACGACTTCTGGGCCTTCGAGCAGGGAGCGGCAAAGCCCTTAGCCGCAGGTAGCTTACCCGCGGGGAAGACAGGTATGAATGGGCAGTGACGCGCACAAGGGGCACGACGACGGGCTCCTCCTCCGAAATGCCCTTCTCTTGGACGGGCAGATCGCGGACGTGTTTGTGCGCGATGGCAGTCTGGTCGAAGTTAGCCCTGTGGGCGGCCTCGATCATCCCGGCTCAGCTGAGCTTGATCTCACCGGCTATCTCCTACTTCCGGCTCCTGCGGAACCTCACACCCACCTGGACACTGCGTTCGTGGGAGAAGCGATCCCCCCGGCGCCAGGAGACCTGGCTGGCGCGCTTGACTTATGGCTCCGCCACCAGGCCTCGTTCCCGCGCGAGGACTTCGTCCGTCGCGCCACACGCGCGGCACTCCTTGCCCTCGCGAATGGCGCCACTGCGATCCGGAGCCACGTCGGCATCTACGATCCCATCGGGCTGCGTGGGGTCGAGGCCCTGCTTGAGGTACGAGAGGCGCTCAGCCACGTCATCGATCTTCAGCTCGTGGCGCTTACGTTGAGGTTGACGGGGAATGCAGGAGCGAATAGCCGCGCAATGGTTCGGGAGGCGATGGAGATGGGGGTGGACGCTGTGGGAGGTGTTCCTCACTTCGATCCCGATCCCCGGTCTTACCACGAATTTACGCTCGGGCTGGCGGCTGAATTTGGCCGGCCGATCGATCTGCACACGGACGAGACAATCGATCGTGATGTCCTCTGGATATCGGATCTTGCTGAACTGGTCACGGCTCTCGACTTCCAGCACGGGGTCACGGCGAGTCATTGCGTAAGCCTGGGTATGCAGCCTCCTGCTGTCGCGAGCGCCGTCGCAGAACGGCTCGCGTCGGCCAAGATGGCGGTCATATGCAACCCGCAGACCAATCTCTTTCTTCAGGCGCGTGAGGTTGCAGCAGCGAAACCGAGGGGCCTCACGGCCCTGCACGTTCTCCGGGATGCGGGCGTGACGACGGCGGCCGGAAGTGACAACCTGCGTGATGCATTCAACCTGGTCGGCCGCGCCGACCCGCTTGAAACCGCATCCCTACTCGTCACGGCGGGTCATCTAGCTCTTGAGGAGGCGTACCAGGCCGTAAGCTCGGCCGCCAGATCCGCCATGGGCCTCCCCGAGGTGCGGGTCGAGCCGGGGTATCCCGCGGAGCTCCTTGCTGTGCGGGCCGACTCATTGGCCGAGGCTGTCGCGGGAGCGCCGGGACGGCTCGTCATCCACCAGGGTCGCGTGGTGTCACGCACGAACCTGCAGCAGGAGTACCCCACGCTTCCGTGAGCATGCGGGGGTCACAGTCACTGCGACGAGCCGACCAGGCTCGCGCAACCACGGCCGGGGCCACGGTCAGCGGCGCCGCCGACGACACAAGCCGATGAGCGGGCTCGCGCTGGACCCTTCGGCCTCTCGCCGTAGCCGGTTGCGGAGGCAGTAGCGCCATTGGCCCGGTCGTCGGGTCTTACGTCTGTCGCCCGGATGGGCCGGGATTCGAACCCGCGACCTTCGGGTTATGAGTATCGGGGGCGGGTTGAACCCGCGACCTTCGGGTTATGAGCCAGCGCATGCTGATGCCGTCGAGGAGTCGCCCGAACCTCCCCGGTGTCTCATCTGATCGCGACCGGTTCATGGGGTCGGCGACTCCCCCGTGAGTCGGACTTCATCAACCTGCTTAAGACGCTCCCGGTGAGATTGCGCGGGCGATCGAGGAGACCCCAACCGAGGGGATCAAAGCGAGGATCCAGGGGGCGGACGGCGTTCGTCGAGCGCGACGGAAAAGCGGTGCTCGGACGCGAGCCGGGGCGCTAAGGCTCCCGCCACACCCCCTGGGTGGGCCTTGTCCTTCATGTGAGCTAGCCGCCGACCCTGATCAGCTTTTTTGTTGACGAACTCTTCGGCACCGAAACTGCACCACCGCTACGCGGCCGAGGACGAACGTCCGCCCCGCGTCGTAAGCCGCGACCGCGGCGTGAACCGCCATGCCCCCGCCCGGCGCTGGGGGTGCCTCCTGCGCTCGGCACCTACCGGTCAGGCTGAGCCAGATGTTGCGGCCTCTCGCAGATGAGCGCTCGCCTCCACGAACGGCTCGAGCGGCAGCCGGGTGATGCCGGCGCCGACCTGGCCTCGGCCCGGCTCGCGATGCGCCATCCCGTTGTTGATCACCGGCGAGATCCCGGAAGCAGCGACTCGATGGACGTCGATCCCGAGCGGGGTCCCGTGAAAGTCGTCGCCCGGAATGAGGAAGCGTGAGCTTGTTCCGGCACAGATGACGCGCATGCTCTCGACCAGGCGCCTGCTCTCGTCGGCGCTGCCCCCGACGAACGAGGTGATGGCGGGCGCTGCGGTGAGGGCGAAGGCGCCGTAGCCAGTCGTCTCGGTGATCATCGAGTCGCCCATGGTCGGAGTGGCGTCCTCTTTCGCGAAGCCCTCGAAGAGGACTGGCTCACCGAGCGGGGCCGGGGCCAGGAACCAGCGGTCCCCGCCGCCGCTGACCCGGATCCCGAACCTGCGGCCGTTGCCGCACATCGCGGTGACGATCGGACTGCCCTCGAACCCGTGAGCGCTGTCCCCGACCGCCTTGCCCAGGGTCATCGAGAACGGCAGCGCGAAGTGACGGTTGCCCACGGCATAGGCCAGAACCTCGGCCACGGCCTCACGGTTTTCGGTGGCGCGAACGAGAGCGGGCGCCATCCGCGCGATCAGCATCGCCGAGGTCGCGACGTTGCGGTTGTGGCATTCGTCGCCGCGTCGAAGGCCTTCGCTGATGAGCTCTACGAGATCGATGCCCTCCGCCGCGTCGATCGCCGCGTCGAGCAACGGGCAGAGCGTGTCGCGCATCCAGCGTAGGCGCCCCAGGGTGCCCTCGTCATAGGACCCGAACCGAAGCGCCTTGCCAAGCCCTTCGTTCAGGGGCGAGAACACTCGCGTGTGACCGCTGGCGGAGACCACGACGGGCATCCCGGGCGTCACGATTCCGGCCATCGCCCCCACTGCGCCGGCTTGGTGACAGGGCACCAGCTCGATCTCGCCCGCATCGATGATCGCCTGCGCCTCGTCCGCGTCGGCCGCCTCGCCCTCGAACATGAGGGCGCCGATCAGGGCCCCGCGCATCGGACCAGGAACCTCATCGACGGCGAGCGGCGGCCCGCTATGGAGGTAGGTTCTGGGACCGAGCTCAGGCATGACCTCACCCGCGCGTCGCACGCCGATGACGCGAACCTCGGCCGTGTCGAGCTGCTTCAGTGCCGGGTCTTCTGACATTGTCTCGTTGGTCCTACCGAGCGGCAACCGCATCGATCTCGACGAGCAGGCGCGGGTCGACGAGGGCTCTCACGACGACCAGCGTGCTGGTCGTCCTGGCTCCTTGCAGGCGACGGTCGCGAACGCTGCGGAACGCCGCGAGATCAGCACCGTCCACGAGATATACGCAAATGCGGGCCAGCCGCTCGAGCCTCGAACCGGCCGCCGCCAACGCGCGCTCGAGGTTGTCGAACACCTGCTCGGCCTGCCGTTTGACGGATCCCTCCCCCACGATCTCGCCGGCGGCGTCCCACGCCACCTGACCGGAGACGAACACCAGATCCCCCGCGACCGCGACCTGCGTCCACACCGGGCCGCCGGGAGGAAGGCCGTCTACCTCAATCGGCGTCAAGTCGGGGATCGCTTCACTCACCCTTCAACCTCGGTGGCCCTCGGCGCAGCCGAGTTGGGCAACAGCCGGACGGCCGCCCCCACCGGGTGCACCTGCCCTGGGCCGAGCCCCAGGTCGGGCTCGGCGGCGGCCAGCTCCTCGCGGCGCGCAGCGGTGGCAGCCTCGTCGAGGTCCCCCGAGTCCCCGACGATCACGCCGTAGATGTCGGCGGCCGTCACGGCGTCGATGTATCCCGCGTCGAGGTCGGCCAGCACGAGCTCGACCGCGCGGGCGTGGGGCGGCCCGAAGCCCCCGCCGCCATTTGAGCAGTAGAGCATCCTGGTTCCCGTCGGGATCTGCAGCGCCGCGGTGTCCATTCCCAGGTGACGCTCCTCCTCGGTCCCAGGGTTCAGCACGAGCAGGTTCGGCCCGCCGTTCATCCCGCCGGCGAGCCCGAACGGCGTCACCTCCCGTCGGTCGCCGTGCATGGTGAGGACGATCTCCTGGGTTGCCTCGAACGAGCGGTCGATGCCGAATCCTCCCCGGAACTTCCCGTGGCCGCAGGAGCCGGGCGCCGCCTCGCACTTGAGGTAGCGGATCGGGATCATCCGTTCTATCACCTCGATGGGCTGGTTCGTCGCCCCCCCGATGAAGATCATGAGCTGGTAGCTGTTTCCGTCCTTGTAGCTCCGCGAGCCCTGACCGCCCTCGTTCCACAGGTACGCCACAGAATCCGTCCCGGCTTCAGGATGCCGGCCACTGACTACGAGGTTCGCGAGGTTGATGGTCGCGGCGTGCTGGCGCCGGGTGTCGATGTCCGTGAAGGCCTGCGCCCAGCAGGCCATGGTCACGGCGGCCACCTTCTCGTACGCGCCAGAGGCGTAGCCGGTAACGGGCGTCGGCTCCGTCACGTCGACGCAGGATCCCCGCGTCGCCACCACCTCCAGCGAGCTCGTGATCCCGTAGTTGAGCGGCTTGAGCTCCGGGAAGCAGTGCATCGTCCCGTCGAACACCGCGGCCAGCAGAGCTGGCCGGGAGAAACCGAACACGCCGATCGGTGCTGGGTCTGACTTCGTGAAGTCGAACCTCGCATGCCCACCCTCGATCGTCATGTCGAGATGGACCTTGATTCTCGGCTTGTCCGGGTGCATGTAATCGCAGTCGCCCCAGTCGGTGAAGGAGTAGGTGCCGTCGGGCAACTCCGCTATCGCCTGCTCGAGCAGCTGCCGGCTTCGCTCCATGCTGACGGTCATGGCGCTGCGCACGGTTTCGCTGCCGAATTGCGTGACGTACTCGAGGAGTCTTTTCTCCATGAGCTTCGTCGCCTGGATCTGGGCATGGAGGTCGCCCATCCGCTCCTGCGGCTGCCGGACGTTCGAGCGCAGCAGGGCGAACGTCGACTCCACACGCTCTCCGCCCCGGAGCAGGAGCGTGGGGGGGATCCTCAGCCCCTCGGCGTAACAGCTGGTCGCCTGTGGGTTGAACGTGCCCGGGACAGGGCCGCCGACGTCAGGCCAGTGGCCGCACGAGATCCCGTAGGCCAGCGGCCGCTCGCCGTCGAAGATCGGCCGGATGATCTTGATGTCAGGCTGATGCGAGCCGCCGTCGTAGGGATCGTTGAAGATGTAGACGTCGCCCGGCTCCGGATCCGGAAAGACCTCCATCACCTTGGTGAGGGACGACTCGAACGTCCCCAGGTGCGCCGCCTGGTCGGTCGTGCCGTGCGCGATCAGCCGGCCATCGCCGGTCAGCAGCGATCCTGAGTAGTCGTGCCCCTCGGTGATCGTCGAGGCCAGCGCCACCCGCGCCAGCAGCGCGCTCGCCTCGTTGCACACGCCGCGAAACGCGTGGCGCAGAACCTCGAGGGTGATCGGGTCATCAATGCCGGTCTCGACGGCGTGCGCCGGCTCCGAGGTCAGGGTGCTCTTGGCCATCTAGTCCTCCAACTCAATCACGAGGTCCCCCGTTTCGGCTACGGAAACCGAGCTGCGTGGCGGCACGACGGTGGTGGAGTCCCACTCTGTGATCACGGCTGGCCCGCGCAGCCGCTCGCCCACCGCCAGCGAGTCGCGATCCAGATATAGGGTGTGGATCCGCTCCGCCTCGCCGATGAAGTAGACCGACGCATTCGATGCCGGCCCGGCTGCTGCGCTCGGCTGGTAGACGGGCTCGGGCGGCTCGTCAACCGATCCGATGAGCGTCGTGCGGAGGTTCACGATTTCGATGTCGCTGATGTCCGGAGGCAGCTGGTAGCCGAACTCGCGCTCGTGCTCCTCGCCAAACGTCTCGATGAGCTGCCGGATGCCCTCTACGACGTCCTCGCCCGGGATCGCCGTAGTGCGATAGCCGGAGATCTGCCCGAAGTAACGAAGGTCGACCTGATGCTCGGTCCGCCACTCGGCGATCCCTCGCGTCGCGGGACTTGAGCTCGTCGCAGTTGGCCAGCGACCGGTCCGCGGCGGCCCGGATGGCTTCCGGATCGAGCGCCGAGGCGCGCTGGAAGAGGGGCTCGAGCAGGTCGTGCCTGACGTGGATGTAGAGGATGCCGCGCGCGCTCATGAGGCCGGGAAGCCGCGGTATCACGACGCGTCGCATGCCCGCCTCCCGCGCTAGATCGGCGGCGTGGAGCCCGCCGGCGCCGCCGAAGCCGATCAGCGAGAAGCGCCGCGGGTCGTAACCGCGTTGGGTCGTCATCAGGCGGATCGCGTTGAGCATCGCGACGTTGGAGAGACGAAGCATCCCGACCGCGGCCTCGTCCACCGACAGGTTCAGCGGCTCGGCGATCCGCTCTCGGATGGCCCGCTCCGCCGCCTCGCGATCCAACGACATCCGCCCACCGAGGAACGAGCCGGCCTGGAGACGATCGAGGACCAGGTTGGCGTCGGTGTTGGTCGGCTCGGTCCCCCCCCGCCCGTAGCAGACCGGGCCGGGGTTGGCGCCCGCGCTCTGAGGGCCGCTCCGGAGCGTTCCGGCACCGTCGATCCAGGCGATCGTCCCGCCGCCAGCCCCGATCGTGACGAGGTCGATGGCGGGGAAGATAATCGGGATGTTGAACTCGATCCGCCACTCGTTGCGGGAGGTCGCCTCACCGCCGATGATGGCCGCGACATCGGCGCTGGTCCCTCCCATGTCGAGCGAGATCGCATCCTCGTGTCCGAGGCGCTGCGCAATCCGGTGCGCGGCCATCACTCCCGCGGCCGGGCCGGACTGACAGATGCGAGCCGGGAGACGACACGCCGAAGCGACGGTCATGAGCCCCCCACCGGAATGGCTGACCAGCATCTCGCCTTCCAGCCCGGCCTTCGCCGTCTCCACCCTGCCGCAGGGTTTGATCGAGGTCGTTACAGATAGGTCGACATCTTCGGACCCAGGTATGCGTTGGCCACCGTTGTCGACGTACGCTCGAACTCGCGGATCTCTGGGAGCACCTCGCTGCTCGCGCAGACGAACACGCCCGGGGCGCGCGCTTGGACGATCTCACGGGCTCGGCGCTCGTGGTCACGGTTCATGAACGAGTTCAGGAAGCAGATCGCGATGGCCTCGACCCCCGCGGCGACCAGCGCGTCAGTCGCCCGCACGACGTCGGACTCGTTCAGCTCCCTCACCACGTTGCCGGCATAGTCGACACGCTCGCCGACCGGCACGATCCGCTCCCGCGGGACGAGACTCGTCGGCGGATCCCACTCCGAGTCGTACAGGTCCGGCTTGTTCGCGCGGCCGGCCAGCAGGACATCGCGAAACCCCTCGGTCACGATCAGCCCGGTCAGGGCTCCGCGCCGCTCGATGATCGCGTTCGTGCCCACCGTGGTGCCATGCCTGAACTGCTCGAAGGCACCAACCTCCGCCCGGCGCAGAGCCGCCGTAACTCCTTCGGCGAAGTTGGCCGGGACGGACGGCTCCTTCACCGTTACAACTTTTCCGGTGTCAGTATCGATCGCTACGAGATCGGTGAAGGTTCCACCGATGTCGACGGCTACGGTAGTGTGCATGCATCTACTTTGGATGAGGCCGCCTGAGCCGTCCATACCTCTTTAGGAGGAAGGGGTTTGTCGGCCGCTCTCCTGTGCGTCCTGAAAGCCTTCTTGTTGGATGCGTGATGGCGGCTACTCCTGGAGTGTCAGCGGAACGCCGTCCTCGGCGGGCGCGCAGCACGTGGCGCCCGACCAGCGTCACGGCCACGATAGTCACGACGTACGGCAGCGTTTCGAGCAGCGTCGCCGGGATATGAGCGCCGAAGATGGAGCCCGTCTGCAGCTGGAAGTCGAGCGCCTCGGCACCCCCGAACACCGCCGCGGCCGCGACGGCCCCCAGGGGGCTCCAGCGGCCGAGGATGATCACGGCGAGGGCGATGTAGCCCTTGCCGGAGGACATGTTGTCGATGAAGCTCTGTGGGTCGGCGAGGACGAGGTATACCCCGCCGACGCTCGCGATCAGGCCGCTCAGCATGGTTGCGGTGAGGCGCCAGCGCTCTGACGTTCAGTCCCGCCGCCTGTGCTCCCTCGGCGTACGCGCCGCAGGCGCGGGCGCTGACGCCGAGGCCCGTCCGGAACAAGCCGTAGAAGACCACCGGAGGCAGCGCATAGGCGACGAAGGTCAGCCAGGGCTGGTTGAACACCGGCCCGATCCAGGGGATCGACTTGAGCCCGGGGATCGCGAGGTTGCCAAGGCTGCCGGTCTGCAGCGCGGACTGCCCCTGATGGGGGGTGATGAGATCGAACCCGTAGCTCGTGAGACCCAGCACGACGAGGTTGAAGGCGATTCCGACCGCGACCTGGTTGGCGCGTTGGTAGACAACGACCAGCCCGTACAGGAGACCGCCCGCGGCACCCACGGCCACGGCTCCGAGGAGGCCGAGCAGCACCGGCCCGTGACCCCCGTCGTCGGCCGCCCGTCAGAGGAATGGGGCGAGGTGGTGACGGCGTTCGTCGTGCCCGCCGCCGAGCCACGAGTTGCTGACGTACGCGGGCGAGCGGCTGGCCCGGTTCAAGTGCCCCAGGGCGCTCGAATTCGTTGACGAGCTGCCGCGCAATGCGGTCGGCAAGGTACTCAAACGCGGCTCACGCGATGATGCCGGCTGCGCGTGCCTAGCGCACGCCGGCATCGCGAACGAGCACATGCTCCTCGCGTGTCTCGGCAACCACGTGGCCTCGCCTGATCACCCACCGGCGGGCCGCCTGCAGCCGGAGCGCCTCCTCGGACGTCGCGGCATCCAGGACGAGCACGTCACCGCGTCCGCCTTCAGCCATGCCGTAATCGTCGAGACGCAACACCCTCGCCGCGGCCGGACCGATCGCCCTAAACGCGTGTTGAAGCTCGTCTCGCTGGGTCAGCTGCGCTGCATGCACGAGCAGCCACGCGATCATCAGCTGGTCGCCCGCGCCAAGCGGGTAGAACCCGTCATGGAGGTTGTCGTGGCCGGCGGCTACGTTGACTCCACCCGCCAAGAGGTCCTTTACGCGAGTCAGCCCGCGTCGTCTCGGCTCGGGATCCCCACGGCCCTGGATGACCAGGTTCGTCGCGGGATTGGTAACGACGTTGAGGCCGGCCGCCGCCGCCCGGCCGATCGACCGAGCGGCGTGCTCGTCTCCCCACGCTGCCATGGCACAACAGTGGCCGGCGGTCGTTCGCTCACCCCAGCCGTAACTCGTCGCAGCCATGGCGAGCAGGTCGAATGAGTGCCAGCGTCCGTCATCGGTCTCATCCACGTGCATGTCGACATCGGCGTCATGCTCGACCGCCAGCCGCATGCAGAAATCGATGTGCTTCTGCGCGTCCTCGTGGTTCTTCTCCCAGTGAGGCATGCCGCCGACGACATCGGCTCCGGCGCGCATCGCCTGGCGCAGCAGTTCCTTGCTCTCGGGCTCTCGCTCGAGCCCCAGCTGGGGAAAGGCGACGATCTGCACGTCGCATATGTCCGCATGTTCCCGCCGCGCTCGTACGACACCCTGGAGGCTCGTCAGGCCGGTCACCGTGTCCACGTCGACGTGCGTGCGGATCGTCGTGGTCCGGCGATGACCATCCGCCTGATCAGCTCGCCGGCCCGCCTTGCGACGTCGGAGGCGGACATCTTTCGTCTGACGTGCAGCATCATCTCGATCGCTTCTTCGAGAGACGTCGGCCCTGCGCCGGGCAGCGCTGGCAGCGTCCCGTACTTGTCCAGGTGGATATGCGGCTCCACGAACGCAGGCGTCGCCAGCCGTCCTTCCGCATCGATTTCGATCTCCGCCTCCGCGGCGATGTGACGGCGAATTCGGGCGATGCGGCCGCCCGCGAAGGCAACATCGAAATGACCGTCCCGCCCTTCCAGTGCAACCCGCCGGAGCAACAGCGAGTGGAAGCGCGGCGCTTGGCCAGCCGTGTCTCATGGGCTCGATGGCGCCGCTCCGGCCCAACCTCGAGCGTGATCGGGTCGTATGCACCGGCGTCCATCCTCGCCTGCTTCATCTACGGCGGTGCGCCGAGTGCGACCCCATGCGGTAAGTGTCCTGTAACCAAATGGTGTGTCCATCCTTCGTTCGGACGATCTGCGACGCGCCGGGCACGCCATGGCTCAGGCCGCTGCCAGTGGCTTTCCGTCTTCCTCGGGCGGGCGTACGCGTCTCCCAACTATGGTGACCGCCAGAATCGTCACCAGGTATGGAAGCGTCTGCACAAATTGACCTGGAATCCTGACGCCCAGGATCGAGCCCCCTTGAGCCTGGATGTTCAGTGCCTGGGCAGCACCGAACAACGCTGCCGCAGCGATCGCTCCGACCGGACTCCATCGCGCCAGGATGATCACGGCGAGCGCGATGTATCCCTTACCGGACGACATGTTGTCAATGAAGCCGTGCGCATCCCCCAGGACGAGGTAGGAACCGCCGAGCGCCGCGATCATGCAGCTCACCGCCACCACACAGACCCGCCAGCGCCCGACGTTTATACCCGCGGAGCGGGCGCCGACCGCGTATTCGCCGCAGGCGCGAATCCTGATGCCGAGCCCGGTGCGAAACAGGACCACATAGGCGATCGGGGCCAGCGCGTAGGCGACGAAGGTCAGCCATGGCTGGTTGAACACCGCGCCCACCACCGGGAGATGGGCCAGGCCGGGGACTGCGATCGAGGACATGGCCGAGGTCTGCAGCGTCTGCTGTCCTCCGGACTGAGTCACCAGTGAGTACCCGTAGTCGGTGGCGCCGAGCATGAAGATGTTGAAGGCGATTCCGACCGCCACCTGATCGGCGCGCATGAGCACGACGATCAGTGCATAGAGCAGGCCCAGAGCGGAGCCTGCCACCGCCACGCCGAAGATCGCCAGCGCCATGGATCCGTGGCCGCCTGCGATCCATGCGGCGACGAACGCACCGGCGAGCATGAAGCCTTCGAGGGCGATATTCAGGACGCCGGCGCGCTCGGCGATCAGACCCGCGATCGCAGCGAACAGCAACGGCGTCGCGAACACGACCGTCGTGTTGACGAAGGCCATCGCGCTATCTCGCCCGTAGCTTCCGGTGAGAGCGGAAGCCGATTACCGCGGCCACGATGATGAGCGGCGCACCCACCAGCATCTCGACGATCGTCCCGGGCACGGCCAGGCTCGTCTCGAGAACCCCCGTGCCGTTGCGCAGGAAGGCAAAGAAGATCGCGTAGGGCACCACGGCGAACATGTTGCCTCGCGCCAGCACCGCGATCGCGACGGCATCGAATCCCCACCCCGGCGAGAACGCCTCCCCGACCCGGTACTCGTTGCCGAGTGCTTCCGTCGCCCCTCCGATTCCTGCCAGCCCGCCGCCGATGGTCAGAGCGCCGAACTGCAAGAGCCGCAGGGAGATACCCTGCCTCACGGCGAGCCTCGGGCTGACGCCTCCGACGCGCAGCCTCCAGCCTGCCTTCGAGAAATGCACGGCGCAACCGACCAGCACCGCGAGCCCGACGGCGACGAGGAACGACGATGGGATCGCGGCTGAGCCCCCGAACGTAGGTAGCTCGTAGCCACTCTGGATCGCTGGACTCGATGAGAAGGTCAGGTTCTTGTCCTGGAAAGGCCCCGAGACCCAGTACTGGACGAACAGGAGACCGACGAAGTTGAGCATGATCGTCGTGATGATCTCGTTGATCCCGCGCCATGCCTTAAGCGCTCCCGCGATGCCGCCGACGATCGCACCGGCCAACGCCGCTGCGAGCAGCGGAAGCAGGAAGCTGGCCGGCAGTACCCGCAGGACCTTTCAGCTCGTAGCCGACGAAAACCGCGGCCAGCGCGCCAACCGCCAGCTGCCCCTCGCCGCCGATGTTGAAGAGCCCGACGCGCAGGGGCAAGGCCACGCCCAGGCCCACGATGATCAGGGGAACGCTCGCGAGGAGCAGTGCCGCCACTCCGTTCAGGGAGGAAAACGATGCATCGAACAGGACCTTGTAACCGTCGAAGGGGTTCGCGCCCGCGATCGCGATGAGCGGCACCGCGATGAGCAGGGACGCAACGGCCGCAGCGACCGGCCATGCGTACTCAGGGGCGCTGATCGCAAGCGGCGGCGCCACCTCTCGATGCGCGTGCTGGCCGGCGGCACCACGGCGCTCATGCGACCTGCTCCGCGCTCACCTCGGCGACCATCAGATGCCCAACCCGCTCGGCGTCGCACTGATCCACAGCCATGACGCCTACGATCTGGCCCCGAGCCAGAACCGCGATGCGATCGGCGACGGCGAAGATCTCCTCCAGCTCGGACGCGACGTATACGACAGCGGCCCCGTCCGCGGCCAGTCGGCCCATCCAATGCTTTATGTGCTCCTGCGAGCGCACGTCGAGTCCCTTTGTCGCGTAGCTGGCCACTACCAGCGACGGCTGCTTCGAAAGCTCGCGTGCGAGGACGACGCGCAGGCGGTTGCCCCCGGATAGCCATCCAGCCGGAACGTCGACGTCCGGCGTGCGGATCCCAAACTCCTCGACCAACTCCGCGGCTCTGCGGCGCAGGCGCGCCCGCGTCCGCGGCGTCGGGCCACGATCCCATTCGAGGTGCGACAGGCCGATGTTCTGCCATACCGACATCTCGGGGATCACCGCCAGCTCTTCCTCGTCAGGGATGTCGGCGACCAATCGCGCCCGGCTGGCCGCGCGATATTCCGTGATGGGCGTCCCGTGCAAGCAGACCGAACCCGCCCCCGGCTTCCAGCTGCCGACGAGGACTCCCGCCAGCTCACGCTGCCCGTTGCCCTCCACGCCGGCGATGCCCAGCACCTCACCGCGGCGAACGTCGAAGTCGATCTTGCGCAGCTCGTGACCGCCCCAGGGCGGCGCGCCAGTCACGCCCCGGACCTCGACGATGATGTCCTTGGCGGGTCGAGGCTGCCGGGCGGTAGGCCGTCACGTTGCCAACCAGCATCCGGACCAGCTCATCTTCAGTTAGGTCACTCGGCGAGGCCGATTGGTCGACGACGCGGCCATGTCGCAGAATCGTCAGCCGATCGCATTCGTTGATCGCTTCGTCGAGGCGGTGGGTGACCAGCACCACGCCGGTTCCGCCGTCCGCGATCCGCCGCAGCACGCGGAACAGATCAACCCGCTCGGACGGAGCAAGAACCGCCGTCGGTTCGTCCAGGATGACGATCCTTGCCCTGCGGAGCATCGCGCGCGCGAGTTCGACACGCTGTCGCTGCCCGGGCTCAGTGCTTCCACCCGCATCGCCGGATCTATGGCAAATCCCACCCGCTCGCCGGCGTCCGCGATCCTCGAGGCCAGCGAACGGTCAACCCGTCCGAGCCCTCCCTCCACGAGCGCAACGTTCTCCAGGACCGTGAGCCGAGGGATGAGTGTCGGCTGCTGATGGACAACAGCTATCCCCAGGTCTCGAGCCGCCGCCGGGGACCGGATGTCCACCGTCTCGCCGCCCACCTCGATGGTTCCCTCGTCGGGCGTCTGCACGCCGGCAAGGATGTTAACCAGAGTGGACTTGCCGGCTCCGTTCTCACCGAGCAGTCCGTGGATCTCTCCGCCGGCGAAGCCAACCGCGATGCCGTCGTTTGCGACCACTCGCCCGAAGCGCTTGACGATTCCGCGAACCGCCACGCTGCACCCGTCGTCAAATTCACGCGCGGCGGCCACAGCAGGTGCCGCCGAGACCTCCGACCTGCGTCGTAACCCCACCCGCAGCCCCCTAGTGCCGGTGCCGCGAGCCCGTATCCATGGCTCCAAGTATCCCAAGGCGTGCTGAGCGCACCATCCTCCGTAAGAGGGACTGCCGGAGGTTTCGAGGATGGTGCCGGGGCGCGTCCCCCGACCCGCGCGTCGGCAGGTTCCACTGCCAACATCTCACCCTTTTGGACGATAGCCGCCGCCAGGGGCCGGATCTAGGTTTGCGCCGTTGCTAGGCGCAGTCGCGCTCTCACGTTAGGAGAACTTATGCCTCGCGGTTCGCTTTCCAGGGCTTTCATGTCGTCGCTGATGATTCTTGGCTCCTGCGTTGCCCTGGCCGCCTGCGGCAGCAGTGACGAGCAGCACGTCAAGTGCCAGCAACAGCGGCACGGGCAGTGGCAGCTCCAGCAGCACGTCGGGCAAGTCGGTCGTGATGGTCGGCGTAGCGCCCGTAACCTCGGGTGACTGGGAGCCCGCCAACTACGGCGCGTTCACCGCGATGGCAAAGAAGTACGGATTCAAGTACTCCAACCAGGAGAGCGTCTCCTACGATCAGGCAGCCTCCGTCTTCAGCCGCCTCGCGCCGACCACCAACGTGATCATCGCCGACAGCGGTGGCTATGAGTCCTCGGTTCTGCAGGTCGCTCCGAAGTTCCCGAAGACGTGGTTCCTGCTAATCGGGGTCGATCCGAGCGTGCTCACCACCAAGCTCCCTTCCAACGTCGCGGCATGGGCGATCAACACGTACCAGACCGGGTATCTAGCCGGCACCGCAGCTTGTCTTGCCGCCAAGGCGGCCGGCGCGAGCAAGATCGGATGGGTCAACAGCGTCCCCATCCCGGCGTTCACCGAGTATGCCGGCAGCGCGCAGGCCGCCGCTCAGAAGTACGGCTGCGGATTCCTGATCCGCTGGACCAACAGCTTCTCTGATGTGTCGCAGGCGAAGCAGGCTGCGCTGAACATGATCAATGCCGGGGCCGGCACAATCCTGTCGAGTGCCGATACAGCCGATGCCGGATCCAGGGCGGCCGTTACCCAGACGCATAAGCTCTTCGTCGGCCTCTACACGACCAGCGCTGCGAGCAACGACCCGAAGAACGACGTGACGGCTGTGGCGTTCAACTTCCCTATGGCCTATGACCAGATGGGCAAGCTGTACACGTCCGGCGCCCTCCAGGCCAAGGGCTACGAGCTCGAGCGTCCAGAACGGTGGGCTGAGCTACGCCACGCCCTTCAAGAACACGGCGCCGAGCGTCGAGAGTCAGGCGTCCGCCGTGTTCAAGCAGCTGGGCAGCGGAGCCCTGGTGGCGCCAAAGCGGGCGATCAAGCCGTAGGGCGAGGATCCGGGCTTCCGAGAAACGCGCAAACATTCGTGCATATGCCCAGGCGATCCACCAAGACCGTTCTTGCCGCCGTTCAGCCACTCGCGCTTCGAGGCAGTGAGGAGCGAGGCAACGTCAACCGCGCGCTTGCCTACATCGACGAGGCCGCAGCGGCCGGCGCACACATCATCACGTTCCCGGAGGGCTATCCCGGGCCCTACTACGGCGAGCTGACCTACGACCCGGAGCAGGACCTACGTGAGCGGGCCAGGGCGCGGCGTATTTACGTCGTCTATAGCCGTCTTGAGCCGGGGAACCGTGGGGACGGACGGTACTTCGTAACCCTTCGGCTGATCGACGCGCGCGGCGAGGTGCTGGGCTCCTACCGCCGGGTTCAGACCACGCTGACCCACGTGAACGAGGTCCTGTTCGGCAAGGACCTTGTGCCCGGAACGGAAGACGACCTGCGCGTCTACGAGACGGAGATCGGCAACATCGGCCTGTTGATCTGCTCCGAGGTCTACTCGCCTGAGCTCGCACGTGTGCTGACTCTGCGCGGAGCGGACATTCTGCTCTACCCCGTGGGAGGCCTGATCTACGAACTGATGGCGACGTGGCAGACGATGGTGTGGGCGCGGGCGATCGAGAATCTGGTCTACGTCGCCTCCACCCAGAACATCTATGGCTGCGAGGAGGGCATGGGGATGATCGCCGGGCCCGAGCGCGTCTTGGCGCGGTCCTCTGAACCGGGATTGTTGCTCGCGGAGCTCGATCTCGAGCGGCTGCAAGAGCTGAGAGATCTCGACCAGCGGCTGGACCTGCCCATGCCTTACCGGGTGATCCCGGGGCTCGTGCGGTGGCGTAGGCCCGGCTCTCATCAGGAGCTCGTCAAGCCCCAGACGAACGGTGTCTTCGCAGACGAGGTCCCGGCCGCAGCTGAGCCGCAGCGCGGCGCGTTGATGAGTGGCCGGGCGCCGGTGCTCGCTCCTGGCCCGGTGGACGTGCAAACGCACTTCCTGCCGTCGACGGTGTTGAGCGCCTTCGAGGGGCGGTCTGACTTTCCCCGCCTGGTTCACGGCCCCAGCGGAACGATGGTGGAGTACGGACCGGGCGGCGCCTACCCGTTGCTGCCGGAAATGGTCCAGATCGAGGACAAGCTCCGCCAGACCACGGAATCGGGCATCGGCGTTTCGGTCATCAGTGTCAACCTTCCCGGGGTTGACCTCCTCGACCCTGATGACGCGTGCGCTGTGGCCCGAGACGCCAACGACGAGATGCTCTCGTTGCGGGGCGCCTCACCTGACCGGCTTGCCGTCTGGGCGACGCTCCCGATGCAGCGACCCGAGGCAGCAGCCGCCGAGCTGGCCCGCGCGACCAACCAGGGCTGCTGCGGGGCGATGATCTATTCCAACGTCGGCGGCCTGCACCTAGACGATCCGGGCTTCCGGGTGGTCTTCGCCGAGGCGGAGCGACTCAACGTTCCGATATTGCTGCATCCCACCTATCCGCTGAGTGCGCGGAGCCTCGAGGCCTATGCCCTCATACCCGTCCTGGGATTCCTCTTCGACACCGCGACGGCCACGATGCGCCTCATTCTCGACGGCGTTTTCGACCGCCACCCGAACCTGCGGCTCATCCTGGGTCACGCGGGCAGCGTCCTTCCGTACATCATCGGCCGCATCGACTACGAGTCGGGCCGCATTCCTGGCGGCCTCGGCGCGCTGCAAGCGCCTCCGAGTGACCATCTCCGCATGCTGTTCGTCGATGCCGTGTCAGCTTGGCCCCCCGCGCTCTCGCTCGTGAGTGACTTCTTGGGAGTTGACCGGCTGCTCTACGCGTCCGATCATCCGTTCTGGGATCCGGCTCGCACCCACGATGCCATCGCTGCGCTGGCCTTGGACGACGCTGCGCGTACGGCAATCGAGCGCGGGAACGCCATCTCGGTCTTGAACCTCCAAGAGCACGACGCATGAAGTTCGAGCATCAGTTCACCGTCGATCTTCCTGCAGATCGTGTTTGGTCTGGGCTTCTCGACCTCGAGCGAGTGGCGTCGTGCTTGCCCGGAGCCAGGATTGATCCCTCCCTCGGGGACGAGGTCTGCCGTGGCGAGATCGCAATAAAGGCGGGGCCGATGCGGATGGTGTACCTCGGCACCGCTCGCCTCGCCGACGTGGACGACGACCAGCGCGTGGCTAGCATCGAGGTGAGAGCCCGCGAGCGGGACGGCAGCGGCACGGCGTCCGCGACGATCCGCAACCGGGTGGAGGCGCTCGAGTCGGGCAGATCCCGTGTTTTCGCGGAGACGAGCCTGCGGCTGACTGGGCGCATCGCCTCCATGGGTGGGAGCATCCTCAACGACGTCGCCGGGGGACTGATGGCCGAGTTCGCACGGCAGTTCGAGCGATCGCTGACGCAACAGCCTTCGCTCCCACACGCCGCGGCTGGTGCCGTGGGCGATAGGGCAGCCCAAATGCGCCCGTTCGGCTCGGAACCCACAGAGATACCGGTCCACGAGCTCGATCTGGGACACTTCGCAGGGCCCGTTCTTCTTCGCCGTGCGATCCCGGCCCTCGGAGTCGCGGTGCTCGCGATCGCCGCCGCTTCCCTTCGTCGTCGTCAGCGAGTTCGTGCCGTCCTCGAGTTCGGGGGCGTCCGGCTGGCTCTCGAAGTCTCGTAGTGACCGTGCGTGGACAGTTCGAGCGCGTGTGAAGCCCGCGGTCTTCGAATACGAGCGACCTGCCGACGTCGACACCGCGCTGAGGCTGCTCTCCGAGCATGGCGACACAGCCAAGGTCTTGGCCGGAGGCCAGAGCCTGGTCCCGCTGCTGAACTTCCGGCTTCTACGCATCGAGCGTCTCCTTGACATCAACAACATCGGCTCGTTGTCGTACATCGTTCGACGCAACGGCATCCTGTCCCTCGGCGCCCTCACCCGCCAGAGACATCTCGAGCTCTCGCCGCTTGTACGGGAAGGGTGGCCCCTCCTTTCGGAGGCCGCCGCCAACGTCGGGCACTTCCAGATTCGCAATCGCGGAAGCGTCGGAGGCTCGGTAGCTCACGCTGACCCGTCCGCCGAGCTCCCCTACGGCCCTGGCTGCACTCGATGCTCGCATGGTCATCCGCTCCACGCGTGGCCTGCGGACCGTGGGATGGCGTGACTTCTTCGTATCGGCCCTCACCACGAGCCTGAGCCCGGACGAGCTTCTGGTGGAGATACAGGTCCCGGCGCCGCCGCGCGGATGCGGCTCGGCATTCTGCGAGTTCGCCGCCCGAAGAGGCGACTTCGCGCTCGCCGCCGCGGCCGCGGTGCTCCGGCTGGACGCCGACGGCGTCTGTCAAGCCGCATCCCTCGCCGTGCTCGGTGTGGGATCGGCCCCGCACCGTGCGCGCAGCGCTGAGGAGCATCTTGTGGGGTCCGATCCTGGGGCGGAGGCGGCCCGCGCCGCCGCGGCGGCAGCTGACGAACTCGCCTCCCGGAGTGCCGGAGACGCGTCATTGGAGTACCGGCGGAAGCTCATCGAGCATCTCGCAGGACTGGCGATCGGCAAAGCCGCACGTCGTGCGGCGGCGCAGGTGGCTCCATGAGCCGGCCATTGATCATCGACGCGCATACGCACGTCGTGCCGGACGAGCTCGTCGAGCCGCCGCTGCCGGAACCGCCGGTTTCGAGAAAGTCGAGCTCGCCGACGGAACGCGAGCCATCCGGCTTGCCGACGGCTATGAGCATCCGATCGGCGAGGCGTTCAGTGACGTCGCAGCGAAGCTTCAGGAGATGGATTGCGACGGGATCGACCTCGCTGTCTGCTCTATCTCACCGTCGCTCATCCTCCCGGTCGAGGATCCAGGCGCCGCGAGAGAGGCCTGTGCGGCCGCGAACGAGGGCATCGGCCGAATGGCCACGCGCTCCGGCGGGCGGATCCTCCCGCTGGCCGCGCTGCCTCTGGCGGATCCCGACGCGGCGACCTCGGAACTCGTGCGGGCGGCGCATGCCGGCTTCGCCGGTGCATTGGTCGGAACGGGAGCGCCCGGAGCGATGCCTGGCGGCGAGCGACTCGAGCCGCTCCTGGCGGCGGCGTCCGCTCATCGCATGCCGCTGCTGATGCACCCGTATCGCTCGATGATCAGCCGGCCTCCGTTCGATCTCGCACCCTTCCACCTCGCGAACGTGGCGGGAAACCCACATGAGACCTTCGTCGCCGCCGCTCACCTGATCATGAGCGGCGCGCTGGACCGACACCCAGAGCTTCGGGTGATCCTCGTGCATGGCGGGGGAACGCTGCCGTACCAGATCGGTCGCCTGGCCCACGCCCACGGCTGTGGCCCGAAGCCCGGACGCATCGAGCGCCAGAGCCCGGCCGAGTACCTTGACCGCCTGCTCTTCGACTCAATCGTCTACGAGCCGGAAGCGCTCGGATTCCTCCTGGCGCGCGTAGGCGCCGGGGGGGTCCTCTTTGGCACCGATCGGCCGTTCGACATGTCCGACACCGCAGCGATTCAGCAGCTCAAAGAGCGCCATCCCGATGTCGCCGATGCGGTACTGGGAACGAACGCGCTGAGCGTCTTCCGCATAGCGAGCGCCGGCCGATGAGCGATCAGCTCACCACACGGGAGCCAGCTGCGGCGCCTGTCACGCCCCGTCCCATGCACTACATCGGCAAGTCGCTGGCACGCGTGGAGGATGTCCCACTGCTGCAGGGGGGAGCACCATACGTCGGCGACTTCGACCGACCGGATCAGCTCTGGGCACGCGTCGTGCGCAGCACATCGGCGTACGCGCGACTGGTGAAGGTCGACACGGCTCCCGCCGTCGCCGCGGGTGCGGTGCTCGCGATAACCGCAGCTGACATCCCCGACGTCCGGATCCCGATGAGGATCGCAGCGACCGCACGCGCGGAGCACGCGCTCCAGCCACCGCTCGCACGGGACGTCGTCCGATACGTCGGAGAGCCGATCGCGGTCGTGCTAGCCGCCGACCCGCGCCTGGCCGAGGACCTGGCCGAACTCGTCGAGGTCGTATTGGATGACGAGCCGGCGTGCCTGGATCCCTCGGAGGCGCTGGCGCCCGACGCCCCGGTTCTCCATGACGCGCTCGGCTCCAACGAGGTCGAGACCCTGCGCGTCGCGTACGGCGCCTCGTTCGACGAGCTCGCGGGTGAGGCCGATGTGTGCGTCAGCGAGCGCTTCGTCGTCGACCGGGACGCAGCGGTGCCGCTCGAGACTCGGGGCCTGGTGGCCGAACATGATCCAGCCACCGGCGTTACGACGATCTGGGGCGCGACCAAGGTGAAGCACTTCAACCGCGCTGCCCTGGCTGGGATGTTTGACGCTCCGACGGAGTCGATCCGGATGATCGAGCTATCTGTGGGAGGATCGTTCGGCGCGCGCGGCGAGTTCTACCCAGAGGACTTCCTGATCCCGTGGCTGGCCCGGGCCTCGAGCCGACCCGTGAAATGGATTGAGGACCGCGCGGAGCATTTCGTGGCCACCAACCAGTCGCGCGATCAGGTTTGCGAGATCGAGATCGCGGCCAAGCGGACCGGAGCACTTCTCGCCCTGCGCGCCACGTCACTGGTCAACATGGGCGCCTACGTCCGAAGCCAGGGACTGGTTCTCCCGCGCGTGACAACGCGGCACCTTCCGGGGCCTTACGACTGGCGCGCATTCGAGGCCCGCGCCACCGGCGTCCTCACGCCGAAGACCCCCTCCGGGACGTTCAGGGCCCCCGGGCAGTACGAGGCGGCCTTCTTCCGCGAGCGCGCGATCGACATCGTTGCCAACCGGCTTGCGCTCGATCCGGTCGAGCTGCGGCGGATGAATCTGATCGCACCTGAGAGGATGCCGCTGCGATGGGAGGTTGGCGAGCAGTCGGACATAGTGCACGGCACAGGCGACTATCGCCAGACCTTCGAGCGCTTGCTCGCGCGCAGCGGGTACAGACGCCTGCGCAAGGAGGCGGAACGCCGTCGCCGTGCCGGTGAGCATGTCGGGATCGGCGTTTCTGCGTTCATCGAGGAGGGCGCGGAGAATCAGTTCGAGCAGGCGCGTGTGGTCCCCATGAAGGAGGGCCGTTTCCTGGTCGAGTCCGGCGTCGCCGCGGTCGGACAGGGCATCGCGACCGCGCTGACGCAGGTCGCAGCCGAGTACTTGAGCGTGGATCCCGCGCTGATACACGTCAACCACCACGACACAGCGTTGGTTCCCGAAGGGATGGGCGCTTTCGCGAGCCGCGCCGCGACCTTAGGCGGCAACGCCGTCGCGGGCGCCGCACGTGACCTGGTCACGAAGGCGCGGCGCAAGGCCGCGGAGGTGTTCGGAGCCGCAGAGGACCGCGTCAGAATCCGTGACGGCCGTGCCGAGCTCGATGGGGATCCCAGCCAGGTGATCGCGCTCGATCAGCTCGGCTGCGTCGGAACCTTTCGCTACGAGCGATCAGAGGCGAGCGTGGCGATGGGAGCCAACCTCACGCTTGTCGCCCTTGATCTCGCCACTGGGAGGGTCGAGGTCCAACGGCATGTCCTGGCCTTCGACGCCGGCCGCGCCATCAACCCGCGCATCGTCGTTGGGCAGCTCGTCGGGGGAGCCATGCAGGGCATCGCGGGCGCTCTCTTCGAGAAGATCTCCCACGACAGCTGGGGCCAGCCGCTCTCGGTGTCGTTTCTGGATTACGGGATGCCGACGGCAGCGGAGGCGCCTGACATGGATGTGGAGCTGATCGAGTCTGCACTCGATCAGGCTAAGGCGGGCGACGACCTGGGAGTCAAGGGTTGCGGCGAGGCGGGTGTCATCGGCGCGGGGGCTGCGATAGCCAATGCGGTCGCCGACGCCCTCGGGGGCACGGCCACCGTTCGGCATCTACCCCTCACGCCGGAGCGCGTTGCGATCCTGTCGAGCGAGCTGCGAGCATGACGACGAGGCACATCTCGCTCCGGATCAACGACGAGCTGGTCGAGGGCGAAGTCGAGCCGCGGATGTCACTGGCGGACTTCATCCGCGACATAGCCGTCCTGAAGGGAACGCGCGTCGGGTGCGAGCATGGCGTCTGCGGAACCTGCACGGTCCAGCTCGACGGCGAGGCGGTTCGCTCGTGTCTGCTATTCGCGGTGCAGGCCGAGAGGCGCGACGTTCGGACCGTGGAGGCACTCAGCTCCACCGACGACGACACCCTTCACCCGCTGCAGGAGGCTTTCCACCAGGAGCACGCTCTTCAGTGCGGCTTCTGCACCTCCGGGATCCTGATGTCGCTCGAGACGATCGTCAGAGACGCCGACGCTGTCCTCGGCAGGGCCGTTCTTCAGGACGCTCTCGGTGGGAATCTCTGCCGCTGTACGGGCTATCTACCGATTCTGACGGCGGCCGAGCGGGCCTTTCAGAGCCTGCGTGGCGGCAGCGAGCCGCCCGCTACTCCCGAACCCACTTCATCTCCCACATCTCAGGCTGATTGATCCAGGTCGCCCGCTCGTAGTACTCCTCGTAATACCCCTGGGCCTTCTCGCGGATCTCCTTCTCGCTCACTCCGAGGATCTCCTGATCCTCCATGATCACGTTTCCATCGCAGATCACGGTGTGGCATGAGCGGCCGGTTGCGTTGAGGATGAAGTTGTTCAGCAGGTTCACCCGGTTTGTCGGAATCCACTCATACGAGGTGAGGTCCCAGAGGGCAATGTCGGCCTTCTTGCCGACCTCGATCGAGCCGATCTCGTCCTCGAGCAGCAGCGCCCGGGCTCCGTTGAGAGTTGCCATCTCCAGCGCGACCGGGCTGGTCTCTCCGGTGCGCAGCTGGAACAGGTCCCGATTTGGGAAGAGCATCGTGTGTCGGGCCTCAGCGTGGACAGTCGAGACGAGGTACATCTCGCGCAGCATGTCGTGGCAGGTGCCGGTGGACGTCTCGTCGTTCCCGAGCGTGACGTTGATCCCCGCGCTGACATACTCCGGAATGTGTGACCGCGATGACACCGCCGAGTACAGGCCGTGCAGCGAGGATCCAGGAACGTGGGCCACGCTCGACTCGGTCTCCTTGAGGCGGATCAGCTCCGCCGCGTTTGTCCACGCCATGTGCACGGCGAGGAAGTTGCGGCCCAGCACCCCCTGCGCGTCCAGATATTCGATGTCCCGCAGACCGAACCGCTTGCGCGTCATCTCGACCATGTCGGAGCTTACGCCGGCATGGGTCTGGATGCCAACGCCGTAGCCGTCGGCCAGACGCTTCACCCCCCGGCACAGCTCAGGTGAGACGTTGCAGACCTGCTGGAGGTCGAGCCACGTCTTGATGCGGCCGTCGGCCGAGTCGTTGTAGTCGTTGATGAAGGCTTCGGAGCGAGTGAGACATTCCTCCGTGGTCTCCTGAAGAGGCGCGAGGATGTCGTTGAATGCGTCATACGACACGTAGTCGCTCTTGGTCGAGCCATGTATGTCCATGAGGTCTCGCGCCAGCACCGCGCGCATCCCGATGTCAGTGACCGCCCGTACGCACGAGCCCTCCATCGTCTGAATCGTGCCGCAGTCGGAGACGGTGGTGGTACCCGATTTGAGGCAGGCCAGCAGCGACGCCAGCGCCGCCCAGTAGTAGCTCTCCTCGGTGAGCGTTCCGTAGGTGTAGGAGAAGTAGCGCTCACACCAGGGGACGACAGGAACGTCATCGAGCAGGCCCTTGTCGTAACAAGACTCCAGATGCGTGTGACCGTTGACGAGCCCCGGGGTGAGGAAGAAGTCGGATCCGTCGATGACCTTCGTTTCCGGGCCGACCGAGTTCTCGAGTTCAGCGCTCTCTCCGATGCCGGTGATCCGGTCACCGGAGATGGCGACGCTTGCTCCTTCGAGCAGCCGTCGCTGCCTGTCCATGGTGAGGAGGTACTTGATGTCCTTGATGACGATGTCGGCACGCTGCGTGCTCATGGCTTGGGGCCCCCTTTTCGGCGGCGATTTGGCTGGAACGACCTCGTGTTGTTAGACCGTAAAGCGGCCGTTCGACCGTCGTCCATACCTCGAAAGGGTGAGTCTCCCGTAGCGACGACGGCAGCGGGCGCGAGCCGAGTCAGCGACATTGCCCCCACCGGGTGCAGCCGGTAGAGTTCCCTACGGGGCCGGGGGGGAAGAGAGAGGTATGGTGCCGGAGGGTCCACGAATGAGCACGACCGCTACCGCCACGCGGCGGGTGGCGGTAGTAGTGATCGACGACCACCGGCCGTTCTTGGAAGCGATCTGCTTCACGCTCGCGCGTCAGCCGGGCATAAGCGTGGTCGGATCCGCCTGTAGCGGGTTCTCGGGACTGTCGCTCGTGAGGTCTCTGCGGCCGTCGGTCGCGGTCGTCGATCTCCGCATGAGGGGGATGTCCGGCGCGCAGGTGACCCGCGCCGTCAAGGACGAGGTCCCAGACGTGCAGGTGGTCGCGTTGACGGTCTCCCCGGACGAGGAAGATCTGTCGGAGGTGCTCCGCGCAGGTGCGTGCTCCTACGTCCTCAAGCCGCATGCGCGCGACGAGCTTCCGCTCGCCATCATGGCGGCTGCTTCCGGTGAGTCGTGGCTGACGCCGTCGATGACCCGGAAGCTCATCTCCTCGTACCTGAGATCGCCGTCCGTTCGCCACCATGTCGATGCTCAGGAGGAGCTGACTCCCCGCGAGCGCAGCGTCCTCACCTATCTCGCCGAGGGCCGGACCAACCGAGAGATCGGCCAGATCCTCTACATCGCGGAGACGACCGTGAAGACGCACCTGAAGAGCATCTTCGCCAAGCTCGACGTACGAAACCGAGCCGAGGCCACCGCGGCCGCCTGGCGCCTTGCGCAGATCGAGCAGACGACGGACAGCTCGGCGGCGGCCGGGGCGGACAGCACTTAACTTCCTGTTCGCGGAGGCGGTTGTACGCTGCACCGCGCTCTCGGGACCAGGCGCCTAGACCGCTTCTGCAGGCACCACGGCGGGCAGTCGTGCGCGAACCGTTGTCCCGGTGGCGGCGCGGCGGATAGCCAGGGTCCCGCCCACAGCCGAGGCGCGCTCCTCCATGATCACGCTTCCTAGGTGCGCCTCGTCGTTCTCCGCCACGTGGGCCCCGCCCGAGCCAACGCCGTCATCCCAGACCACCAGCTCCACCTGGTCCTTGACAGACCGAGCGGTCAGACGGGCAGCGCGTGCGCGACTGTGCCGCAGGACGTTCGTCACCGACTCCCGCATGATCCATCCCAACGCATCGGCGACCTCCGGAGAGAGATCCGCGACATCGCACGAAACCGTGGCTTCGATTCCCGCTTCTTTCAGGCGCCGTGCCGTCAGATCGAGGTGCTGACGGAAATCGACGCTTGCGTCCGGGCGACGAAGGTGCCGGATCGTGGCCGACAGCTCGGCTGAGCTTTCGCTTATGCAGTTCTCCAGGCGCGACAGGGTCAGCGATACAGCACTACACAGATCGGAGTCGAGCGACTCGTACACGGGCTCCAGGACCGAGCGCAGCTCCTGCGCGTAGACGCTCACCGACGACAGGATCTGCATGATCCCGTCGTGCAGATCGGCTCCGAGCCGCAGCCGTTCCTTCTGCACTGCCAGCCGCTCCGCACGCGCCTCGAGGACAGCGAATGTGATCGCCATGCCCACGCTTGCGCCTACTGTCCGCACGTACCGGAGGTCATCGCTCGAGAAGGCCGGTTCATCGTTCCGGTACAGGGCGATGAGGCCAACTCGTCGTCCTGCCACCTTCATTGGTGCGTACAGCGCGCATGAGATCAGGTCGTGCTCTGGATACAGCCTCCGGAAGCCCGCCGAGCTGAGATTCGTGACGATCTCGCCTCCATCTCCAACGCGGGAGTGCAGCGTCTGGTCGCTTGCGAAGCTCACCTGCGAGGCTCGGCGCGTCAGCCCTACCGATCCGGCGATGTACCAGAGATCGTTGTCGCCGTCGTGGACCCAGATCGCGGCTGCGCTGGCGGGGACCACCTCCGAGATGTGACCGATCACGAGGTCGATCACGGCTGCGAGCGGACGCGGCGAACGGACCGCGGCAGCCAGGTTCTCGAGCTGTTGGATCTTGGCCTGAGCCCGAGCGTCGTCCCGCGACTTTACGGGCGGGCGCCGCCGCCTCCCGGTGCGGCTACCGGGCATTAGCGCAAAGGACAAAGCCGATCGTCTTGGCAATCATCGAGGTGTCATCGTACGGGTAGCGTCCTCGAGCTGCTAGCTCTTGGGATAGTCACGCCACGGCGATCCATCTGCCTGGCCGGACGGGCGCTATGCCCACACGATGTGGGTACGTACTCCTCCCTGGATCCACCCAGCCGTGCTCTGCCGGGTGGCTCAGCATCCTGTCGGACCCGCGGAGAAACGCCGGGTTCCCGGCACGATCTCCTGCTAGGTCCGACAGGCACGTGGCGCCACCGGGCTCGACGCCTCTGGCCAGGACGCCTGAATTCCGTGAACACGTCTGGTTCGGCGAGCCCGACCGCGGCTCGGCTGAGGCGGGCGTCGACCTCGGTCCGCATCAGACGGGCTCCACCTGGGTCACGAAGCGACGGCTGAAGGCCAACGCGATGCCCGCGGCGAGCAGCGAGAACAGGCAGGCGATCTCGATCGGCCCCCTCACCCCCACCCCCACCCCGGCGGCGATGGCGCCTCCGAGAGCGGATCCGGCGGCCAGGCCGCCGACGAGTGCGGCTGACGTTCAGCTGAAGGCTTCGTTCTCGTTCCCGGCTCCGCGAGCTGAGCCACCAGGGCGTATTGGCAGGAGAATGCCGGCGCGACGGCCAGACCGGCCAGGAAGCTGCAGATGGCGGCGCTGATGAGCGACCCCGCCGCCAGCAGCGGCAGCGTGCAGCCGAGCGCCATGACCAAGAGCACGAAGTAGCGGGTCCCGAATGATGAGTTCCACGAGCAGAGCTGTTCCAGAGTCCGCCAGCCATGCTGCCCACGCTCCACAGAGCCAGCAACAGGCCCGCGGCCGGCCGTGAACCCGTGTGAAGGGCGAGAAAGGGCAGTCTCACCTCGACCGCGCCGAGCGCCGCGCCGTTGAGCGCGACCGGCATCAGCAGCCAGCGGAGATCCGAGCTACGAGGGCGGACCTGCGCGAACCTGGATGGACGCTTCGCTCAGGCGCCGAGTAGACCTACGGCACCGAGCATCAGGACCGTCGCGTCAGGCGAGATGACCGTAATGACGAGCGCCACCACGAGCGGACCGACGATCCAGATTGCCTCCTGAGCGACCGACTCCAGCACATACGCAGTCTCACGGACGGAGGCGTCGGCGAATATCTCTCGGAGCAGAGTTCTCACCACCGGCGCGATCGGTGGCAGCGCCGCTCCGGCAAGGGCCGCCAGCCCGACCAGAGTCACGGCCGTGGGTCTGCGGCTCGCCGCCACGGCCAGGAGCACGTAAAGGAGCGACTGGGCGCACGCCGACCAGCGCACGTTCTGCCGGCCGAAATGGTCGATCAGACGCCCCATCGGCGGGGCGCCGGCCGCGGTCGCGAACGCATACGCCCCGACGGCAGCACCGGCCGCCGCTGTGCGTGGCGCCCCGGACCAGCAGGAGGATGGCGAGGGAGGACATGCCCTGAGGCAGGCGCCCGACCAGCGCGGTGCTCAGCAGGCGGACCGAGCCCGGGGCGGCAAGAACGCTTCGGTATCTCGCGGACCTCCCTTTCCAGCGAAGCACGGCAGCTCGGCTTCCACCACGAAGGCTGCCCTCGTCCATGAGGGTCCCGCCCGCTGGACAGTCCGGACTGAGAATGCCGTGCAGCACGAGGAGTGCCCCGGCTATATGCGCATTGGCTTCGCCACAAGAGCATCGGCGTCTTTTGCGCTTGATCGCCTCGATGATGCGGTGGTGGGCTTCGTCGGCGGCCAGTCGCTCGATCGATCGTTCGATCGATAGGTACGCAAGGGGCGTTTCCGGGCAGTCGTCGACGTCCCGACCTACGGGTTATGAGTAGCGGGGCCGAGATTCGAACCCGCGACCTTCGGGTTATGAGCCCGACGAGAAACACGTCACCGTTGCGGCGCCGGCCACAGGCATCCTTGGCCGGATTCCTCGGCCCGCTAGGCCGCGATCAGACCTGCGCGAGCCCAGAAGCCAGCTCGGGGCGCTCGCCTCAGCGCACGTCGGCTCCGCGCCGCGCAGTGCCCGGGCGACCAGCTCCGAGAGGGTCGCTCTCTGAGCGGGATCCAGGGCTTGCAGGACTTCGCCTTCGATCGCCTGCAGCACTTGATCCGCGCGGTCGAGAACATCACGGCCATCAGCGGTGATGTAGACGCGGTGCCGCCGTCTGTCCTCGGCGTCCCGGCGACGGACGAGATAGCCCCCCACCTCCAGCTCGTTGAGTAGCAGCACGACGTTCTTGGCATCCATGCAGAGTGCGTCGGCGAGTTCATGCTGGGGCGCGCCGTCGTGATCGGCCACAAAGCTCAGGCCCATCAGGAGGCGGAGTTCGATCCCCAGCATGTCGGGTCGGGCACGGCGCATGACCTGCTTGGTCAGCCTGGCCAGCAAGACCACCGTCGGGGCTGGAGCGGTCTCGACCTTCGCATTCATAACAGGCAGTATAGCGCCAAATTCGTAATGGTGCCCACCTAAAGAATCATAAACGGGCCGCAATTGATTCTCGCTGCAGGGATCATTCATGGTATGGTGTTCATCACCCTGCAATGGAAGGATCCTCAATGAGCCCCACCCCCACCTCCCCCCGCCAGTCCAACCGCTGGGCGATTCTCGCTCTGCTTGGGGTCGCGCAGCTGATGGTCGTGCTCGACGCGACGATCGTGAACGTCGCGCTGCCCTCGGCACAGAAGGCACTGCACTTCACCGCCGACAATCGTCAGTGGGTCATCACCGCCTACGCCCTCTCGTTCGGCAGCCTCCTCCTGTTGGGCGGCAAGCTCGGCGACCTGTTTGGGCGCAAATGGACCCTGATTGGGGGACTGAGCGGGTTCGCGCTGGCCTCGGCGATGGGCGGCCTGGCCCAATCGTTCGCCATGCTCGTGGCAGCCCGGGCACTGCAGGGCGTGTTCGGCGCGCTGCTCGCCCCGTCTGCCCTAGGCCTGCTGACCGTGACCTTCCAGGGATCAGCGGACCGCGCCAAGGCGTTCGGCATCTTCAGCGCCATCGCTGCCGGCGGCGCCTCGGTAGGCCTCCTGCTCGGCGGCGTGCTCACCCAGGCCCTCTCCTGGCGATGGAGCCTGTACGTCAACCTCGTCATCGCGATCCCCGCCGCGATCGTCGCTCTACGCCTGCTGAGCAGCGAGCGCCCGGCCGTCCGCCCGCGGATCGACCTCCCCGGCGTCGCCGTCGGCTCGCTCGGCCTGTTCGGCTTGGTCTACGGCTTTTCCAACGCCGAAACCCACTCCTGGTCTAATCCGATCACGGTGGTGGCGCTGGCCGCGAGTGCTGTCCTGCTCATCGGATTCGTCGCTATCGAGCGCCGGGTCGAGCACCCTCTCCTTCCGCTCCGGGTCATCTGGGATCGGGCCCGCGGGGGCGCCTTCGCGACGATCGCACTGGCCGGCTCGGCCGTTTTCGCGGTGTTCCTGTTCCTGACCTATTACCTACAGCAGAACCTCGGCTACTCCCCGTTGAAGACCGGTTTGGCCTTCCTGCCCATGACGGTGATGATCGTGTTGACGGCTACGACTGTGCAGACGAGGATCCTCGCTCGCACCGGCGCCAGGCCGATCGTCGTCACGGGTATGACGCTCGGGCTCATCGGCGATGCTCCTGCTCACTCGCCTGACCCCGCACGGAAGCTACGTGAGCGAGGTCCTGCCGGCACTCCTGCTCACCGGCGTGGGGATGGGCTCGATCTTCGCGCCCGCCTTCTCGACCGCCACCCTGGGTGTCGACCGCAGCGATGCCGGCATCGCCTCGGCCATGGTCAACACCTCCCAGCAAGTCGGAGGCTCGGTCGGAACGGCGCTGCTCAGCACGATCTTCGCCAGCGCCGCCTCCAGCTACGCCACGGCCCACGCTCACGCAACAGGCCTCGCCAGCGCAGCCTCGATTCACGGCTACACGACGGCGTTCTACTGGGCGGCGGGAATCTTCGGTCTGGGGCTCCTGATCGCACTGGTCGTCCTGCCCTCGGATGGCGCTGCCCGGCTCGGACCGCGCAAGCCGAGGCTTCCGGTGAGCTCGCCCTAAGTCTGGAGACGGCATGAGACAAGCCGCCGACAGGACCAGCAGAAGACAGACCGGCACGAGCGTCAACGCGAGGAGAGTCCGCATGACTCAGACGGATTGCCAACCGACCACCCGGTTCGCCCGGCGTCCCGACAGATCCTCAGCTGGGCGCGAGGAAGCGCCCCGCGCGGGCCGCGTACTTCGACGCTGGTCGGTGGCCGAGCTCATGGCACAAGCCGCCGTCCGGTCTATGTCAGCGCAGTAACGGCCGATCACCGGCCGCGCCAGTAGTTGCCTATCGGCTGACGGCGGCGGTGTGCGAACCGGTCTGCGCGACCGTGCGGAGGGTGATCTCGGTCACGACGGCGGCCGCGATATCGCTGACGAGTCTGATCTCGTCGTCGGTCCAGATCCGTGGCTCGTGATCGATGACGCACAGCGTGCCGATGGCTTGTCCTTCGGTAGTGATCAAGGGGACGCCGAGGTAAGCGATCACTCCGAGGTCTTGGATCGCGCGGTTGTCGATGAACCGGGGGTCTTCGCGGGCGTCCGTGACGATCACTGGCTCGCGGGCTGCCACCACGTGTTGGCAGAAGGAATGACTGAGGGGCGTTTCGCGGCGGGTGGCCCATGGCTCGGGTAGGCCCAGGCAGCTCTTGAAGAACTGACGATCTCGGTCGACCGCGGTAACCAGCGCGACGGGAGCGCCGACGACCTTGGCGGCGACTCTGGCGAGCCGATCAAACGATTCCTCGGCTGGGGTATCGAGCAGGGCCGAATCGCGCAGGGCAGCGAGTCTTCCGGGCTCGGCTAGAACTTCCGCGAGGTGGGGCGCGCTGCGACCTCTCCGGGTGGCTCGTGCCGCGATCTCGGCGATTGACAGCTCGGCGTCCGGGTCGTTACGCGCCCCAGCCAGCATCGCCACGCGCATGATCGTCGCCTCACGCACGAACTGTGCCGCACTGACCCCAACGCGGGCGGCCTCGCGGTCGATCATTGCCCATAGGTCCTCTCCGAACCGAACCGTGGTGGCTCTCATGCCCATAGCTAGAGAGTACTGCTCGGCCAGGATCCTTCAAGTAACCGATAGCGGTATCGACGGCTGTTCTGCGGTTCGGATGTATATACGGCGAGAGGCCGCGAGTATAGGCGTCGTATCCGATAGCGGTTTGGCAGGCCCGCTCCGCTGCGGATGAGAGACCAACCGAGGCGAACGTGTGCGCATGTCGCTCGGTTGGCCCTGCCCATTTTTCGATCGGAGGTACGTATGTCGATAGGTGCTGTGCATATAGCCAACAGCCTCCAGAAGGCCCTTGACTCGCTCCTCGGGTTTATCCGAACGTCCTGGGCTTCCTGGTCATCCTGTTGGTCGGATATGTGATCGCAAGGCTCGTCAAGGCCGTCGTGGCCAAGGTGCTCGAGAAGGTCGGTGTCGACAAGGCGCTGCACGGGAGTTCGGCCGGCCCATACGTCGAGCGGGTAAGCCCGGACGCCCACCCGTCACGGCTGATCGGCTCGGTCGCGTTCTGGTTCATCTTCATCTACGCGATCGCCGCCGCGGTCGGGGCACTGAAGATCCCGTCGTTGACCAACTTCATGGCCAACGTGCAGAACTATCTGCCCAACGTCATCGCCGCGGTTTTGATCTTCGTGATCGGCGCCGCCATCGCTGGCGCGGTGGGGGGATTTGCTCAGAAGCTGATGGGTGACACCCCGACCGGCCGTGTGGCACGAGCGGTGGGCCCGGGCCTGATCCTGGCGATCGTCGTGTTCATGGTGCTGACGCAGCTGAAGATCGCCCCGGCGATCGTCACCGCCACCTACATCGCACTGATCGGCATGCTCGCGCTGGCCGGAGCACTCGCGTTCGGGTTCGGCGGTCGCGAGATCGCGCACGACCTGCTTGACAACGCGTACGGCTCGGCGAAGGACAACAAGGACCAGGTCAAGCAGGACATGCAGACAGGCCGCGACCGTGCTCAGCAGCAGGCCCAGCAGGTCACGCAGGAGACCAAGGCCGGCGACGGCGCAGGCGCTCCTGGCGCCCGCCCGCGCTTCTAATCAGTAGTCAATGAGGAAAGTGCCCCTCAAGCGGCGCAACGGTCCGGCCGAGATAACGAATATCGCCGATCGATCGCACACATTTTCTGATTACACGAGGCTCACGCCGGAGGCCCTCGCCGAGTGCGCGAAGGCTTTAGAGGATCTCGACGATCGGCAGTTAATGCTGCGCTTCCACAGCCGAGGCGATTACGTGGCGCGCGACCTTCTGATTGGCCGCGGCATGCTTGCCGATGCGGCCACGGCGAACGTCAACGACTACGCTCACCACCTCGCTGGCCAAGCCCTCGGGGGAAAACGCATCGCCCGGCCCTATCGTCAGCTCGCGCGCCCCTATGCCGACCGCCGGATGAATCGTCCGACAGGTCTTGCGACGGCTGATGGGAGACGCCTCCAAGTCCGCTGTCACGTTCGGACGCCTGCGAGCAGGAGGACGAGCGCTAGGTACTTGATGACCAACCTCGAGCGCTGGAGCTCGGAATTTGGTGCCCTTCTCGCGATGGTCCTTGACGAGGACCTGTTTGTCGAAGGCGCTTGGATTGTGCCCTGGGAGGTAGTTCGGCAGTACGGAAGCAAAAGTGGGCTTCGAGTCGAAGGGGATTGGGTTACTGATCCACGCGTCGAGCGCGTAATCCACGAGAACTGCCCACTGAACAGGTGATCAGCTTGCGATTTAGAGCACCCGTTCGTCCGTGGAGGCTCCGCACAGCGAGAACCGCCGAGCGATGAGAGTCTCGCCGTGGAGGCCGCTAGTGGCGCCAAATTGACGCCGGCGTTGCGCGAAAGTTCTGCCGCTTTAGGATGACAACGGGTGTCGGCGTCCGGCGTGGGTGATCCACCACTTGGACGCGTGCTTGGATAGGCGGGGAGCGCTACCGCGACGACCGTCGCTGTTGTGCTTGTGCCTCCGCCCACAGGCGATGTGCCCGGCGACAGATGATTGCCTCGAAATCGGCCCGTCCGCCCGCTGCGTTTTGACAGATGTTTGACATGGACATCCGAGGTGCCGCGGGCCCACGGCGATGACGGCGGAAGCTCAATCCTTCCGTCCGAGCGAGCAGACCTGCGCCAATGGCCTCACGGCGGGCAAAATTAGGCCGTGCCGATAAAGGTTCCAGCTAGTCCCGGTCCTTCTGCTCGTAGCGCCAACATGCGTGGTATTCGCCGCCGGGATACCAAGCCGGAGACAACGCTGCGATCGGAACTGCATCGCCGCGGACTGCGGTTTCGGGTCGACCATCCCGTTCCTGTCGAAGGGCGCTCGCCGCGGCCGGACGTGGTATTTACCCGACAGCGCATTGCCGTGTTCGTTGACGGCTGTTTCTGGCATGGATGCACCGCGCATTCGAAGCCACCAGCCCAGAACGGCGGCTACTGGGGTCCGAAGATTGCGCGCAACATCGAGCGCGATCGCGAACACGAGGCGCGGCTGGTCGCTGCTGGGTGGCGGGTGATGCGGGTCTGGGAGCACGAAGACACAGCGGCGGCGGCCGACCGGATCTGTGCCGCCCTGGCTCAGTAGCCGCGCGTTCTCTCTATGGCGCGGATTGCAGCACGCGCCCCGCCCTTCGGCCAGGGCGGGGGCGGCGTGAGTAGCGCGTAGTAGGCCAACCGCGCGGCCTTGCTCGTTTTGGCGGCTGGCCTTGATCTCCCAGCCGAGCAATCGGAGCTCCCGAAGGCGCTTCTGCCAATCCTCCTGGTACTGCTTCGCAGAGGCAACGCGCTCTAGCAAGTCCCCGCGCAGCTTCTTCGGGTAAGCCGCCTTCAGCGCCTCTCCGATTCGGACGTGTGGCTCGTCGTAGGTGAACGCCCTCAGTATCGGAGTCGCTTCTTTATCAAAGCTTGCGTAGTAGTCCTTTTTACCTTCGTTGCACTCGCTGCAGAGCGGCTGAAGGTTGTCAGGATCGTTAGTCCCACCCCACCGCTGGGGGATCTTGTGATCGAAGTGGAGCTTGACGCCGTCCTCGCTCGGGGTCCGCCCGCACTGGGCGCATCGCTGATCACGGAGGATCAGCGCCCGCAAGGTCTTCGAGATGCCGCCCTGCGCTTCGAGCGGCTTTGCTCGTCGGCTCACGAGCGAATAAGTCGTCTCACGGCCAACTCGCCCCCGTTTGATCTCGAAGTAGGGATCAAGCGATCGCAGGCGGCGATCGAGGTGCTGCTGCACGCCAACGCTCGGGCCGAGCAGGCTGCGGATCTCGTGGATGCCGACCGGCGTCCCCGTGTTCGTGTAGAGAACCCTGTAGATCTCGCGAGTCACACTATTTGATATCAGCTCACGGAGCTCGTTACTGTCAGGGTGAAGCAGCCGCAACGCGCCGTCATTCGACGGCGCGAATCAGTCCCCTTGATTCGAATCGCTAAGCCCGGCACTTACGCAACCGCCTCGGCGAGCTGCAGTTGCTGGCCCGCGGATACGGCGGGAGCCTTGGAAGTCAGCGCGGCGGCGATCGACGAGCTGCACCGCAGCGGCGACCGGGGGCGGGAAGGCATTACCCACTTGTCGATAAGCAGCGGTCTTCCGGCCGGCGAACTTCCAGTCGCACGGGAATCCCTGGAGCGTCGCCGTCATCGCGACCGTCAGCCGTGGCATACCCACGAAATCGCGATCGGGAGCGCCATCTGCAAGGCCGAGGCCATCCACACCGAGCTCCGCCCAGGCGCGCTTAGCCCGAGTCGGCCCAAGATCGGGGCCCCCGTGCTTTTTTGAGCCACCGACCAGAGTCGGGGCGATCCGGTTCGCCCGGCGGCGCCAGTCGGCCGCACCCCGCCAGCCGTTGGCAGAGATCTGCGTGTGGAGCGCCTCACCTACCGTTGGGGGGGGTTCGCCGTGCGGCGTGGGCCACGCAAACGCGTCTATGTACTCGCGCTGCAAGGCCACCAAGATCGTGCGTGGGCGCAGTTGCGGGACACCGAAATCGCTCGCATGATGCAGCCTCCAGAAGACCGCATAGCCCATATCTTCGAGCCGGTCCTGGATGCCGCGCCGGTATCCATCGAACACCGGGTCCAGCAGGCCCCGAACGTTCTCCAAGAGCACAGCCCGTGGCTGGATTTCGCTGACGACACGGAGCGCCTCGGGAAACAGATCTCGCTCATCGTCGGCGCCGAGCTGCTTCCCCGCTCTTGAGAACGGGGGACAGGGAACCCCACCAGCGACCAGGTCAACGCCCCGATAGCGGCGCGCATCAAACTCCCGGAGGTCACCTTCGATGGTGTTCCAGCTCGGCCGGTTGAGCCGGAGGGTCTCACAAGCCTTCTGCTCGTACTCAACGAGGGCCAGGTGCTCGAAGCCCGACCACTCCAACCCGAGAGCCTGCCCGCCTGCTCCTGCACAGAGCTCGATAGAGGTAAGGCACCGCCGCCGCTTTGTCCAAGTCACCTTTTCACCTTCTCGGTAAGTCGTCCGTCGTGATTCACAATCGGGCAGGCATAACCGGTGCCGGCTCGGCGGCATCCACGGGCAGCCCGGACGATAGGTCCCTCCTCGGACGCTCTGCTCGCTCGGGGAAGGGTGCTGCCTGCTAGGGCGCGCGGCGATTGTACGGCGACCGGTTAACCGGCTTCAGCGTGGCCCACTGACGAGACATCTGCGTCTCGACTGGGCCAAAAACGAGCCCGAACGCTCGCGTCGACGTGTTGCTATGGGCGAGCTCGGAGAGGGTCGTGCGATCGACGGAGGACCGGCGCTTGTCGGTGTTATGGGTAAATCTGCTCACGGCGCCGGAAGGTATACCCACGTCCGGACGGAACGTATGTTCGCCTTTGGGCGAGGTGGAAGCGGCCTCTCCCACCAGATCCCGAACTCCCTCTCGCTGGCGCTTCTGCCAATGCGCGCAGGGCCAAATGGCGCTCTTCCGACATCCGCCGATCTGTGTTGGGTGTACCAGTAGGCCCGCACCGGGGCCAAGCAGGGCGGCGCGGGGCCTGTCGAGCCGGGTCAGCCGATCCTGAGGATCGTCTCCCGTATTCGTGCTCGGTCGGACGCTGGGAGACGCCGGTACGCCGCCCAGAGTTCTGCGAGGGCATCCCGCTCGCGCGCGCCTCGCAGTACCCAGGTACCGAAGCGCTCACGCGACTCTGGGTCGAGCTCGCCCACGGCCCGCAAAATAGCGGTGCCGGACTCGTCCTCCCTCGGCCCGACTTGGCAGCGATCACACACGGTGGCGAGGCGTGGGGCTCCGTCGTCGGCTGGCTGCGCACGCGCGATCATCAGCTTGGCCGTGCGAATTGGATCATCGGGATAGACCTCTCCCCCGCCGATCCCGCAGTAGAGGCAGACAAAGCCATCGGCTGCGAAAATCTCCTTGCGGAGCTTGTCGCTAACGCTCGAAGAGGATGCTCTCGAGCGGTAGCCCGGCTCCCAAACGCTACCCCCCAAACTCACGAGCCGGAGCTCGTCCGCTGCAAGAGAGCGATCCTCTCGGTACGTCGTGAGGACCCAGCCTTCGGCGCGAAGGTCTCGCATGCGGCGATCGACCTGCTCGACGCCCGGAAACGCCTCTCGAAGCTGCGCCTTCGTAAAGGCCCCTCCGGCCCTGATCTCGCTCGCTAGCCATAGCGCGACGCGGACCCGCGTACCTGCTCTCGACGTTCTCCAATCTGGCAGCGTCATCGCGCCATAATGGCCGATAGGTCCCAACCGAGGGAGGGGAGTCGGAGTGCCCGTGCTCTTGCCGCTCAACGCCGATGACGTGAGGAAGGTCGTTGAGGACCGCCTCGCGGCGCTCGAAGGGCAGCCTGGATTGAAGGAGACGGTAACGATCGAATGGCGCGGTTCGCAGCTGACGATCCCCGTTATCTCGATGCCGGTCGGCCTTCTCAGCTACAACCCGACGACGCATCGGGTTCGCGCCCAGCGGACGCTTGACGCCGAGAAGGACCTCGAGCTGACGGACAACCCCTATGGGACCTCGGCGCAGGCTTACCTCCATCAGCTATTGATGGGCGATCCAGCAGATCCGACGAAGGTGGATCCGAGCTTTGAGGCGCTAAAGGACGATCTCGCAAGCCATGGCCAAGCTGAGCCGGGAATTGCCACCCGCGAGGGCGTGCTGGTCAACGGGAACACCCGCCGAGCCGCTCTCAAGCAACTCGGCCAGGAGAACATGCGTATCGGCGTTCTGCCTCCCGACGCGTCTCGCGACGATCTCGACTCGATTGAGCTGTCGCTTCAGCTTCGCAAGGAGCACAAGCGCGAGTACTCCTTCATGAACTTCCTGCTCGCAATTGATGAGCGTGTCGAGGCCGGCTGGCAGGCAACCAAGATCCAGGAGGAGTTCCGGATCCGTGCCACGACGTTCGAGCGGGCGAGATGGATCCTCGGCGCCGTTCGCGAGCTCATCGATCGCAGCAAAGTCGATGGCCCAGACGGCCAGACCGCTGCGCTGAAGCTCGTGGACTTCGAGACCCACCAGGGGAAGCTCGAAGAGTTGTATCGAGCGTACATGTCCAAGAAGCGGACATCGCCTGATGCCGCCGAGGAATTGAGGGAGCAGCGGCTACTGGCGATCGTGCTCGAAAAGTCAAAGACGGACGTCCGGCTCATCGAATCGGACTTTGCCGAGAAGTACATGAAGCCTCTGGTGCCGACCGTTGGGGAAGGGAAGGCCGCGCCACCACCCGTCAACATCCCGGGGTTGTCAGTCTCTGCGCCCGCCCCAAGTGCCGCTGTTACCGGACTGCGTGCGCTTACCGATCAGGTGCTCAAGGCGCGGGCGATCGTCGAGAATCAGGCCGCCGCCACCCCGGCCGGGACGCAAGCCGCCGGGGAGACCCTCACTAAGATCGGCGAAGCACTCGAACGCGGGCTGACTCAGGCCGGTAGGAACTCGCGGGTCCTAAAGACGCGCCTCGCGCCAGTCGACCGGCTTTCTGACGCCGTTGACGACATCCGCGAGACGCTTTCCGCGATCGCCGAGGCGCGCGCGACGGGCAACTTCGATCCCGAAGATCTCGACGATGTCCTGCTCTCGATGAAAGAGAGCCTCACGAAACTCGCACAGTTGGCTGCACGCGACGACTCAGAGACGTCCGAAGGACTTACCTGGCTGCGCGGGGCCGCCAGCTTGCCGAACAGCACGCCGTCCTAGCAGATGCTTCGTCTCGAGTTCTCGGTTCGCGCAGGGCGCGTTCAGCTTTATTGCGATCCGGACTCGACGAGACATCTCAATGCGCTTCACGGCCGGTTTCTCACTAGCACTGCCATCACTGCGCAAGCTTTCGATGTCGGCATCGACGACCTGCTCGTCAACCTCCGAGAACTTACGCTTTGGCCTACATCGGATACCGATGTTCATTGGCAGCAAGAGCTCCCGGTCCCTCGTCGAAGGCAATGTCGCCGACGCTGCGATCGTTCAGGGGAGGCTCGCTGATCCAGATTGCGACGTTCCTCCGGTGCTACCGGCCTTCGGAGGCGGGTGGAATGCTCCGCTGACCGATTTTCAACAGCGGGACCTCGGAAAGCTTCTCGAGCTGAACCACGGAGCCAACTTCAGTGTTCCCGGAGCTGGTAAGACGCGCGTGGCGCTCGCCGCGATGCAGGCTCGCCGAGACCGCGGCCAGTTAACCCGCGCGATGGTTGTGTCGCCCAAGTCGGCGTTCGAGAGCTGGGACGTCGAAACGAGCACATGCTTCCCAGGTGGGGTCGTCCGTCTTTTGATCTACGACGGTGGTGTCGCTCCCGACTGTGATCTCCTGCTCGTCAACTATGAACGCTTGCCAGACGCCCAAGCTCCCCTCACGCACTGGCTTCGGTTGCAGCCAAGCTTGCTCGTGCTGGACGAAGCTCACCGCATGAAGCTCGGCTCTGCGGGCGCGTGGGGCAGCGCCTGCCTAGCGCTCGGGCCGTATGCCGCTTCACGGCTCATCCTTACCGGGACCCCCGCGCCAAACGGCGCAAGAGACCTCGAGAACCTGATGGCTTTCGTGTGGCCGGGACAGGGGCGAGCTGCGGTCGCCGGCGCCCTAGCAGGAAACGACCTCCGGATCGCGAGCGCCAGGCTGCGGCCGTTGTTCGTGCGGACCACCAAAGACGAACTGGGCCTCCCGCCGCTCGACGCTCGCGGTGCGGCGGATCGAGTTGCCGCCACTTCACCGCGATCTCTATCGCGCGCTCCTCGGTCAGATGTCGGCACGATGGCACGGAGGCGAAAGGGATGCGGCTGGCCTCGGGAGGATCCTCCTTTACCTGCTCATGGCAGCGACGACCCCAGCGCTCTTAGCGACTGGCGCGAGCCGCTATGAGCCCCTCCCCTACCGCATTCCCCCCCTGATCCCACCCGAGGGTTCATCGCTGGCGAGCCTCATGCGAGACCTCCCGCACTACGAGCTGTCGCCGAAGTATGCGGAGGTCCAAAAGATCGTTCACACGAATGCTTCGCAGGGGCGCAAGACATTGGTCTGGTCCACGTTTATCCGCAACCTGACGTCGCTTGAGTCCCTCCTTGAGGAGTACTCGCCTGCGGTCGTCCATGGGGGGACCGAAGATCGCGCAGATCAATTAGGCCGGTTCCGCGAGGACCACGCGTGTCAGGTACTGCTTTCAAACCCCGCGACACTTGGCGAAGGAGTGAGCCTGCACCACGCGTGTCACGACGCGGTGTACGTCGACCGCGACTTTGCTGCTGGCCGGTTCCTGCAGAGCCTTGACCGGATCCATCGCCTGGGCCTTGCCGCTGATACTCGAACTCAGGTGACCGTTCTCGTTACTAACGAAACTATCGACGAGCTCGTCGAGCAACGGCTCGCAGTCAAGCTGGACTTCATGGCGGGTGTCCTGGACGACCCTTCGGTCCAGGCGCTCAGCGACCTGGAGGAGGAACCCAGCGAGACCGCGGGCATGGATGGAGCGGATCTCGCCGCTTTTGTTGGCTACCTAAAGAGCGGTGCACCCGCCTGAGGCCATCGTGCTGGGGGCGGCGCGCTGGCTTCGCCTCCTCCAGCGATCCAGCGTCGAGCAGGCCTCCGCCTTGATCCGCGCCGACGCGCAGCTCGCCGACCTTTCCGTAACCCAGTACGCCCACGCCCTCGAGTGGCTCGTCGAACTGAGCCTCGTGCGGGACGGCCCGCTGGGACCGCGGTCGGCTCCCGGACTGGACCTTCTATCTCCGGCCGAACTCGATGCGCTTTTTCTGGCTTCGATCCTTGAAGCCACGCGGCCACCATGGCTTCAGGACGCCGATCTCCTTGTAAGAACGACAGCCGATCTTCCAGAAGACCTCGCGGAGTTGGCCTCAACGCTGAATGTCACTGACAACGCGGCTCTCCTGACCGTGGGCATGGTCCACGGCAAGGTTGACCTCGAGCAGCGTGCGGCCGTCGGTGCTGTCGGCGAGCTACGACTCATCGAGCTTCTTGAAGCACTCTGGCCAGGCTCGACCCATCACGTAGCGGCCGAGCACGATGGCCTTGGCTATGACGTCACCTTCAGCAGCATGGGTGCCACGTGGCACCTTGAGGTCAAATCAACCACTCGCCGTGGTCGGCTCGTTGTTCACCTCAGCCGCCATGAGCACGAGGTCGCTCTTTGCGACCCCGCTTGGCGGCTCATTGCAGTGGGTCTCGATGAAGGCGATCGGCTCGCGTGCGTTGCGACCATCAACCATGCGGATCTCGCGGCTCGAGCTTCCGGAGGATCGGCACACACAGGCGCGGTGGGAGGCCGTTCGCCACGGGGTCGGCCCAGAGCTGCTAACGGGAGGACTGTCATTCATCGTCCATCCCCCAGGCTCCGCCGAAGCACGCTTCCTCAGGCCAGCTGAGATGACCGCGGCGTTGACTGGGTTTGCCTGGATGCCGTCGCTGCAGCTCTAGGAGGCCAGATCATCGATCGCCAGAAGCACGGTGAAGACCTCAGCGAGAATCGCGTGCGGCTGCAGAGCTTTCGCCACCTGGTAGGGAGATATGAGCTTATAGCCCTCGCGCTCGGTCCACTCGTTGAGCGTCGCGAGCACTTCTGTGCCCCTCACCAGCCGGGGGCGGTTATCTTCGTTGCTCCAAAGGTCGTTGAACTCGCGTTCTGCCGCCTCGAGCGCCGCCCGCGAATCACCCTGTCCGGTCCTTACCGAGTTCGCAGCGAATGCTAAGCGCGTAGACGACTCCAGCATCGCGATCGCCTCGCGCACGCGAACTGCGATGGCATCGGCGTCGCCACCGCAAACGTGGGCGATCGCGTCTGCGTCAAGAACGTAGTTCTCCAATTCTGCACGCCGCCAGATCATGACTGTGTTGTTCTGTCCGGCGAGCTGCTTGCGGAGAATGTCATCACTGGCAGCGGGGCGCTGACCGCCCTGTAGCAGGACGACTGCTGGGATAGTCGGGGTCAACGCGTCCCGCAGCACCTGGCCGATGCGCTCGGTCCCGGCCCATCGTGCGATGTCCTGCATCTGAACGAGGCTCACGCGAGACTCGTCGGCGACGCCTACGGCACCAACCTGACGGGCCAGCGCGCGAAGCACGCGGAGGTCCTGGCAGTCAGTGGCAAGCACAACTCGCGTACGATTCGAGCGCGCGAGATGTAGGCTGTAGCTGCTGCCGAGGGTTGCCGTCAGCGCCGACAGAGCCGCTTTGGACTTCGCTCGTCGCGCACGACCGTCGCGCCTGTCTACCCAGAGAATCGCGTCGGCGGGTGCCTCGGCGACAACGTCTGTGGAGTGGGTTGCCAGGATGACTTGCGCCGACATGCTGTCGAGCAGGCGAACGAGGCGTCTCTGGAGATCGGGGTGGAGATAGACCTCAGGCTCATCAAGTACGACGGTGTCCGTGTCACGAGCACGGTAGAGATGCCACAGCAGCTGGACCCATATCTGAAAGCCGTCACCAGCCCAAGCAAGCTCCTTGGGTACACGGCTGCCAGGCTCGGCATAGAAGACGCCGAGCCGGTTGGCCGATGCGTTGAATACGACGTCCAACAACTGGATTTCTGGCAACCATTCCTCGGCGAACTCCTTGAACTGGTCCCATTCGCCCTCGCGCTGCATCCGTAATGCGTGGTTCCTGAAGTGGCGGCTGGCCAACCGCGTCCAGATATGCCGACGTATGTACGCGGCGTCCTTGAGCTCCTCAACCCGTTCGAGCGGCGTCACAACCGGGAGCACCGCGATCGTGCTGAACCAGGTGTCCACATCGGGCTGGCGCATCATGACGTCGCCTGGACCCTGTACGTAAAAGAAGCCTTCCTCAGCATCGTCGTCCTGCTCTGGCCACACCATGTGAATCGATGCCCCGGTCTCCCACCGGACGACCACGCTCGCCTCAGCCGTTCCGAAGTCGTAGCGAACGGGATCCTCTCCTTCTGGGTCTTCGTCCAGCGACGGGAGGAAGTACGCCCTGCGAAGTCCGTCCCGATGGCGCGCGTCGAACTGCGGGCGCTGGCGCCGCGCGCGCTGGCGGCAACGCTCGGCGAGTGCGATGGCCTCCAGTACCGTGCTCTTGCCCGCGCTATTCGGCCCTACGACATACGCGTGGGGCGCGAGATCGGCGGTGAGTCGTTCGAATCCCCGGAAGCGATGGAACTCTGCCCGCGTGACCATCGATGAGAGATTGTCCGAGACCGGCAGCGCGTTCGCAAGACCCAGCTCGCTCGGTGGGGTTCCTGTTGGTGGTCGCTTTAGCCGGAGACCATCCATCCGGCGGGGTGACGGTCGCGGAGGAGCGTCGCCACACCGCCACGACAAGGAACTTGAGCCTGCGCCGAATCCGGCGCATTATGCGCCTGATCCGGCGTATACTCCGAACCGCATGCCTCGGCAACGCAGCAGCGACCTCTTTCCCACCGATCAGCCGATTCCGGCGAGCCAGATGATCGGGCGGGGGACCGACGTGCGGGAGATCGCCACTGCACTCGGGGCGGGCTCGAACCTTGTCGTGGCGGGTCCGCGACGGACAGGCAAGACGAGCGTTTGTGACGCGGCGGTTGGGCACCTAGCGAAGCGCGGGTTCTACGTCGTGAGCGTTGATCTATTCAGAATCGCCACCACCGCCGAGTTGGCTGAGGCCATCGTCGCCGCCACAATCTCGAATCGGTCCGTCCTACGGCGTGTCCTGCACCAGACGCGGCGCGCCGGGCGTCTGGTGGCCGATGCCGCTCATACGTCGGCGGTCATCAAGTCCAAGGCCCAGCTCGGCGAAGAGCTCGAGATCGCCTTCACGCCGGGGCTGGCCGGGCGTGAGCCGGACCGGTATCTGGACTACGCGCTCGCCCTGCCTGGACGGATCGCCGAAGCGGACCGCAAGGAGGTGGTCCTGTTCTTCGACGAGTTCCAGGAGATCGGCGGCCCGCACCAGCCCTACGGCGACCCCGACCGTGTGACCAAGCGGATGCGAGCGATCTTCCAGCGCACCAACGGTGTCAGCTACCTCTTCGCCGGCAGCCTCGAGCACTTGATGCGTGACCTCTTCACGCCGGCGGACCGCGCCCTGCACCAGTTCGGTGGCTTTCATGACCTACGTCCGATCGATACGGAGGCCTGGCTCGCGGGCCTGAGCGAACGCTTCGCCGCCGACGACTGTGAAGCCGATCCCGGAGCGCTTGAGCGGATCGTCGAATACGGCGAGGCGCAGCCACGGAGCACGATGCTGATCGCGCAGAAAACCCACCTGACCACCGTTGAGCTGGGTACTCGCCTGATCGATCTCTCAGTCGTCGAGCAGGGCTTACTGGCTGCCATGGCGGCAGACCGGATCGCCTACGAGCAGATAGTCGAGCGCATCCGGCGCGCTCATCGGCTGGGCCTCATCGTCGCTGAGCGGATCGCGCGCGGTGAGCCCGTCTACCCAGGTCTTGCGCGGGGCGGGGTTCGACGCGCCTTGGAGGCCCTACGAGATACCGGCATCATCGACAGCGCCGGACGCGCAGACTGGCGGTTCTCGAATCCCCTCCTGCGCCGATACCTGCAAGCCGACACTCAGTTCGGTTAGCTTGCGCCGGACGTGACGCATCATGCGCCAATTTGGGCGCATCGCCGATTGCGCTTGAGTGCGCCGCCCCCTCAGCCCGCCCGCTCCGCCGACGCCAACCCCCGCCGAGCGAAGACCGTCAGGATCAGGGCGGCGGCGATCAAGCCGATGAAGGCAACGCCCACCTTCACCGGAGATCCCGCCAGCAGGCCGCGGCCGGCCTCCAGCACCGGCGTGACCGGATTGATGTTGGCGACGTCGTGGATCCAGCCGGTCAGAAGCGTGATCGGAACGTAGACAGGCGCGAGGAACAGGAGCACGAACACGGGCATCTGGATGACGGCGCCGGCCTGCTCGGTGCGCAGGAACATCGCGAGGCCCACGGCCCAGAGGGCGGCGACGAGGTTCATCACGATGCCGAGGCCGAGGAGACCGATCAGCTGGACGCCGTTGCCGTCGACGTTCATGCCGGCGATCAGGGCGGCGATCGTCACGACCGCTCCCGTGAGAGCCCAGCGCAGCAGGGCTCCGATCGTGTAGCCGGCGATGATGCCGCTGCGCCGCGGGGCGCTGAGCAGCAGCCGCCGGGCGAAGCCGGAATCGAAGTCACGGGCGACCGCGAAACCGGTGAAAACACCCCCGAAGGCCGCCGACTGCAGGAAGACGAAGACGAACTGGAAGGAGGTGTAGCCGGGCGGATAGTGGAAGTTCGGCACGTCACTGATGCGGGAGAGCCCGCCCGCGAAGGCGATGAGGAAGAAGAGCGGGAAGACGATCGACGGAACCAGAATCGCCGGGCTGACGAGCGTGTTGTGGATCGAGCGCCAGGCGACACCGCGGGCGACATTGACGAACCGGCTCATGTCCTCGTCAACCGTGACTTCATCGCCGACTGGGAGAGTCCGAGCGCGATCGCCAGCAGGGCGAGCGCGAAGCCGAAGCCGAGCTCCAGCGCTTGGGCATTCCAGCCGGTGATGACCAGGCTGCGCAGCCCCTCGAGAAGGTAGGAGACGGGGTTGTAGGTGGCGATATCGCGAAACCAGGTGGCCTTGATCAGGTTGCGCGGGAGGCTCGAGGAGCTGAGAAACAGGGTCACGAACAGGAGCGGGAAGATCCCCTGGACGGCCTCGCCGCTCCCGAAGCGCAGGGCCAGCAGCCCCCCGAGACTGGCAAACGCGAACGCGATGACGATGGACAGGACAAGCAGCAGGAGCGCGCCCCCGACTCCGCTGGCGAACGTGACGCCGGTCGCCAGTCCCACGAGCAGGTAGACGATCGATTGGATGACCCCGATCACCAGCGCCCCGCCGAGCTGGCCGACGAGCAGGGCCTCCCCGCGCACCGGCGTCATCGCCAGCCGGTTGAGGAACCCCGTCTCGATGTCCTTGGCGAGGTCCACCCCGGCACTGATCGAGACGAACATCGCCCCCTGGATGAAGACCATCGCGATGAGGAAGTCACGGTAGTTGTGGGTGGGGAACCCCGGGATGCGGGTCGCGGAGCTGAGCGCTGAGCCGTTGATCGCGAACAGGATCAGCGGAAAGATCAAGGGAAAGACGAGCAGGGCGCGCTGACGGGTCGTGCGAACGACCGCCCGCCGGGCGATGGCGAGGGTCTGCTCCACGATGTTCACGGGGGGCGAAGGCTCCGCAGCGCCATCCGCGGTGATCTCAGCGGCCACGCCGCCTCCTGGCCCGCCGGCTCTCCGGCGCAGGCGCCGGCGCCTCCGAGCCGTCCCCCTCGGCCCCCTCCCCCGGCCCTGACCCCTCGAGCTTGCGACCCGTCTTTGCCAGGAACACGTCGTCGAGTGAGGGCTGGTGCAGCTGCAGGATCTCGACGTGCAGGTCCGCGCGGTCGAGGATCCGGATGATCTCGGCCAGCTCGGCCTCGCCTCCGGGCAGCTGCACGGTGACGCTCCCGTCGCCGTCGCGGCGCATCTCGCCGAACGGTGAGAGGAGCTCGGCCAAGCGCCCGCCGTCTTCCACCGCCACCGGGGTCACCTCAACGCTCGGCCCGCCAATCTCCGCCTTGAGCTGGGTTGGCGTTCCCTCGGCGACGATGTGGCCGTGATCGATGATCCCGATGCGGCCGGCCAGCACGTCGGCCTCCTCCAGGTACTGCGTGGTCAAGAACACGGTCATGCCCTCTTCACGGGCCAGGCGAGCGACCTCCTCCCACAGGGCCGAGCGGCTCTGCGGATCAAGCCCGGTCGTCGGCTCGTCGAGAAACAGGATCTTGGGCGAGTGGACCAGGGCGAGGGCGAGGTCCAGCCGGCGCTTCATTCCTCCCGAATACCCGCCGACGCGCCGGTCGGCGGCCTCGGTGAGCCCGACGCGTTCGAGCAGCGCCTGGGTGCGCCGGCGCCGCTCGGCGCCGGGCAGCCCCTGGAGCGTGGCCTGCAGCATCAGATGCTCTCGGCCGGTGAGGAGGGCATCGAGGGCGGCCTCCTGGAGCGCGGCGCCGATCGTCGCGCGCACCTGGGCGCCCTGGCGGACGATGTCGAAGCCGCCGACCGTCGCCCGGCCGCTCGTCGGCGGCAAAAGCGTGGTGAGCATGAGGACAGTCGTCGACTTCCCCGCCCCGTTGGGTCCGAGGAAGCCATAGATCTCCCCGGGGGAAACCGCGAGGTTGATCCCGTCGACGGCGCGCGGGCCCTTGCGGAACTCCCGGACCAGGTTCTCAACCTCGATTGCCGGCTCCACCCGCCTCACTCTAGGACGCCGAGAACGGCCAATGCGGCCGCCGAACGGTTCAGTCCGCGCTCCTGAATCCGGCCTCAAGATAGAGCGCCCGGCCTCGGCCGAGGGTCGAAGGTGACTCAGGCGCCGGCGACCAGGACGAACGAGAACCGGTCTACATCGACCAGACCGCCGTCGGTCAGTCGCAGGTGCGGAATCACCGACAACGCGATGAACGACAGCTGCATGAACGGCTCCTCGACCGTCACCCCGAGCCGTTCGGCGGTGACCGTCCCCAACGCCCGGATCTGCTCGGCGACCTGGCTCGCCGGGAGATCGCTCATCAGGCCGGCCAGCGGCAGCGGCACCTCAGCGAGCACCGAGCCATCGAGGACCGCCACCTGGCCACCCCCCAGCTCGGCCAGGCGAGCCACGGCAACCGCCATGTCCTCGCCGGCGGCACCGACCACCACGACGTTGTGGGCGTCGTGGGCCACCGTCGATGCGATCGCCCCCCGGCGCAGCCCGAAACCGGTGGCGAAGCCGCGGCCGATCCGGCCCGTCGCGCCATGACGCTCGACGACGGCGGCGAAGGCCAGATCTGAGCCCTCCTCGCCGGCCGAGAGCACGCCGTCGCGGGTGGTCAGGCTGTGGCTCTCGACGCCGACGGCGCGCACCTGCGAGCCCGCGGCGACGTCGAGCACGAGCTCGTCGGCCTCAGGCAGCCTGCCGATGTTGATGGTGTCGCGCAGCAGCGCCGGCACCGGCGCGGCGGGGACGGCGCCCGGTACGATCTTCCCGCCGGCGGCGACCAGGCGCCCGGCCTGCCACACGCTGTCCGGCTCCCAGGTGCCGAGCTCCGAGAAGCAGAGGATGTCGGCCTGGAAGCCCGGACCCAGGTTGCCGAGGTGGGTGAAGCCGTGATAGCGGGCCGGATGGGTGCTGGCGAGCAGCAGCGCATCCGTCTCGGACACCCCGGCGGCCACCGCCAGGCGAGCGCAGTCGTTGACCTGGCCCAGGCGAAGGAGCGTGTCGGGCTCGCGGTCGTCGGTGCAGAAGGCGGCCAGATCCGGACCGTGGGCGACGATGCTCGGCGCCAGCTCGACCAGGTTCTGGCTGGCCGACCCCTGGCGCAGGAACACCCACATCCCCTTGCGGCGCTTCTCCTCGGCCTCGGCCAGCTGGGTGCACTCGTGGTCAGACTCGACGCCGGCGGCCAGGTAGGCATCCAGGGCCGGGCCGATGACCCCAGGGCTGTGGCCGTCGACACGACGTCCCGGGCCTGCCGCCGCCACCCGTTCCAGCATCTCCTCCTCGCCGGCGATCACGCCGGGGAAATTCATCACCTCAGCCACTCCCAGCGCCCCGTAGCGCTCGATCAGCTCACGGATATCGCCCGCATCCAGAACCGCTCCCGAGCGTTCGAAGGGTGAGGCGGGGACGCAGCTCGAGGCGTAGACGCCGAAGGTGAACGGAAGCGGTTCGGCGGCCTCCATCAAGGCCAGGATGCCCGGGATCCCCAGCACGTTGGCGAGCTCGTGGGGATCGGCGGCGACGGCCGTGGTGCCATGCGGGAGAACCGTCCCGATGAACTCGTCGATCCACAGCTTCGTCGACTCCAGGTGCATGTGCGCGTCGACGAATCCGGGGGTCAGCGCGGCACCGTCGACCTCAACCACCGCCTCGGCGTCGCGGTCGCCCCAGCCGGCGATGACCCCATCGGCGATGGCCAGCGAGGTGTCGACGAACTCCCGCGTCCCGGCGCTGAAGACGCGCCCGCCCCGGATCAGGAGATCCGCCGGCGCCTCCCCCCGGGCGACGGCCAGAGCGCGTGGGGTTGCCGGGGGGCGAGCCATGGCAGGACCATGGCACAAGTGTCATCGGTGACCGTCAGTGGCGCCCAGCGGAAGGCATGAAGATCCAAGAGCCGCCGCACGTCGGGCTGCGGCTCGGAGGCAGATCGATCAGGCGAGGGCGGCGCGCGCGCGAATATCCGCTGCGGCTCGTCCGGCCTCGTGGGCGAGCGCATGCTCATCGGCCGTCAGCAGCTGGCCGTCTTGCACGATCGGCCGGCCGCCGACGAACAGCCGATCGAGCCTGGGAGCGCCGAAGACGAGCGTGCAGATCGGATCCTCCATGCCTTCGCCGGCCAGCCCGTCGATCCGCCACAGGGCAAGGTCGGCGAGCTTGCCCGGCTCCAACGAGCCGATCTCGCCGGCCCGGCCCAGACAGCGGGCGCCGCCCAAGGTGGCGATCTGCAGTGACTGCCGCGCGCTCAGGGCGAGCGGCCCGTCACGCAAGCGCGCCACGAGCAGGGCCTGATGGAGTTCGTCGATCATTCGCCCGGACTCGTTGGAGGACGCCCCGTCGACCCCGAGACCCACCGGTACCCGCGCCTGGAGCAAGTCCCGCACCGGGGCATGGCCGGAGCCGAGGCGACCGTTGGAGGTCGGGCAGTGGGCCACGCCGGTGCCGGTCTCGCCGAAACGGCCGATCGCCTCCGGCGACAGGTGGACGCAATGGGCCATCCACACGTCATCGCCGAGCCAGCCCAGGTCCTCGGCGTACTGGGCCGGGGAGCAGCCGAAGCGCTCCTGGCAGAAGGCCTCCTCGTCGAGCGTCTCGGCCAGATGGGTGTGGAGCCGGACCCCGGAACGGCGAGCGAGCTCCGCCGACTCCCGCATCAGCTCGGCCGTGACACTGAACGGCGAGCACGGCCCGACCACGATCCGCAGCATCGACTCCTCGCTGGGATCGTGCCAGCGCGTTATCGCCGCCTCGGTGGCAGCCAGGATCTGGTCACGGTCCTCGACGACCGAGTCCGGTGGCAGCCCACCGTCGGACTGCCCGAGGTCCATTGATCCCCGGGCGGGATGAAAGCGGATGCCGATCCGCTGCGCCGCGGTGATCTCCGCCTCCAGCAAGTCACCGCCCTGCGCGGGGAACAGGTAATGGTGGTCGCTGCTCGTCGTGGCCCCGGTCAGGGCCAGCCATCCCAGGTTGGCGGCGGCGGCGGCATGCACGCTCTCCTCGTCGATACCGGCCCAGACCGGGTAGAGGGTGGTCAGCCAGCCGAACAGCGTCTCGTCCTGGGAGATTCCGCGGGTCAGCCACTGGAAGAGGTGGTGGTGGGTGTTGACGAGACCGGGGGTCAGCAGGGAGCCCGACCCGTCGATGGGCGGCCCGTCGCCGTGGAGCTCCGGCGGCGCCGGGCCGCTACCCACCGCGATGATCCGCCCGTCCTCGAAGACCAGGTGACCGTCCGGGTATTCGGTCCCTTCCGCGTCACACGTGGCGATGTGGCATCCCTCGATGGCGATCCGTAGGGCGCACTGCATCTCCCACACATCCTTTCCGGTTTGCAACTCGCAGCCAGCGTAGATACCACGCGCCCGAACGGCTACAGCCGCAGGCTGCCGGAGCCCCGCCGCCCGGCCCGGTCTGGGATCCGCACCCGATGCTTGAGCCGGGTGCGGTGGCCCTGGCCCCGCTCAGTCGTCGCGCGGGGGCGACTGAAAGACGATGCGTTTGAGTTCGGTGACCGCGGCGCCGCCGAGACGCAGGCTGGTGGCGAAGCCCTCTTGCCCGAGTTCGTTCGCATCCAGCGCACGGCGCAACGCATCCAGCCCCGGTCGCTCGTCGTCCTGAACCTGGTCGCGTGCGGTCTCGAGCAGGATCACGTGGCGCGGGCGCCGGTGAGCGTGGGCGAAGCGGACGTAGCGCTCCCGCTCCTCGGGGTCGAAATTGTCGATTGCGAGCACCACGGTCTGGCTGGACTGCAGCCGCTTCTGGACGGCCGCCTCGAGAAGCTCGCGAGCCTTCGTGTCGATCTCCTCGTCGGCAACCTTCCCGACCAGGAGCGAGCGGATCTTGGGGAGCGAGAAGACGATCCCCCTCTCCTCGACCACGCGCTGGGCAAAGCCGTCGGGATCGGTTGCAGCGGCTCCGACGATCAGCACGAGGCTTCCGGGCGAGTAGCGCAGCCGGTCAGAGGGACGCAGAACCCGTGAGCGCACCGACACGTCAGGCGGCCGCGGTGGCGCACCATCACGCCGTGGCCGCTCCGAGGACCAGCCCGTCCGCTCGTCGGAGCCAATCTTGACGCTGCGTGGTGCAGAAGAGTCAGACATCGCCTACCCATGATCGCCGACTGAGCGTTCGAACGCGCTGCGACCGCACCGTGCGGCTCTGAAAGGGAGTGGCGGCGGGGGATCAGGCCCTCCACCCTCACTCCCATTCCTCGTCGAGCTCGCCGTCACACTCACGCTTCAGGCGTGCGAGCGCCTCAGGCGAAACAAAGAAGACCTCCTCGCAGATTCGGTCCGTGGCCTCCTTGAGAAGACCCGCCGCGACCCTGAGATCTCTGCGTTGGTATCTGTGGTCCAGCTCGCCCAGGACCTCTATCAAGAGCTCGTGGGCGGCGATCGGAATCGGCACCATGTCGGGGGTGGGACCCCCTGCGGCCGCGTGCCGGGCCATGTCGCTGATGATCTGGCTGAGGACGGCGCCGCAGCCAAGAAGTTGGCCGACGAACGCGTCAAGCGCGCCGTCGGGCCCTCGGACATTCGTGAGTTCTCCCATATGGGTATGAGCCCTCAGCCGAGGTTTTCCACCCCCCACGAGGCCGAATCCGCGGCGCTACGAGCCGCGTCAAACGCCGTCAAACGGAATCAGCGCCTTAAAGACCAAGACCCCCGATCTCTCGGAGGTCTCGGTTTGCAGGCCTTTACTTAGTAGCGGGGGCGGGATTCGAACCCGCGACCTTCGGGTTATGAGCCCGACGAGCTACCAGACTGCTCCACCCCGCGGCGGACAGACGATTTTAGCGCCTCCGCGTCCAAAACCCGGGAAAGCCGCCCGCCGACGCGACGCGACGCCGTGGTCGCCGTGGGCGGCCTTGCTTCGCTGCGCCGTGGAAAAACGTGCATCTCCGTCCGGATCGCCTCGTGAGCTTCACGTTTGGGGCAAATGGCGCCCCCAACGTGCACCTCATCTGGGGCGGGGACTTGTATGTCACGTTGTTCCGCCAAGTGGGCCGGCCGTCCGCCGTTGGACATCCGGAGCCGCTTCGTTACAGAGTTGGCACGTCTATGTCTTGTTTCGTTGCAGGCCGCTCCCTCAACATGCGGGCATGGCCACCCTCCGAGAGAAAATCGCCGCCGAACAGGACGCGCGCGCCATGCTCGATGACCACGGGCTGCCCCAGCCCGACGAGGTCGAATACGGGTATACGTGCATCCGCCTGTTCTGGCACGAGGCGAAGGCCTGCATGATCGTCCAGATCGACGAGCCACCACCGGGTTGGGTCTTCGCCGAGGACCTATCCGAGGAAGAGCTGGAGAGGCTGGGGCGAGTCGGCGACGACTAACTTCTCCCCCATGGCGCAATCCCCAGACCGTTCGGTGCTGGCCAGCCGCCTCGCCGCCCAGCGCCTCTCCGGAACGCCGGCCAAGGACGTCGTGGAAGCGACGCGCCATCTTCTGGCGGTCCAGGCGCAGGATCCGCGGGCTGCGCGGCTCGCGCTCAGGGCCCGCACCGCGGTCGACCGGGCCTCGGTCGTGGACGACGCCCTGACGAGCGAGCGCTCGCTGATCATCACCTGGGTCAACCGGGGAACGCTGCACCTGATCGCCGCCGAAGACGAGCCGCTGTTGCACACCCTGACCACACCCCAGCTGCGGACGGCCAGTGACCGGCGGCTCAGGCAGGAGGGGGTGAGCGAGGCGGCCGCCCTCCGGCGCGGGATCACGGCAATTGCCAAGGCCCTCAAGCGCAACGGCCCGATGACCCGAGCGCAGCTCCGCGACGTCGCCGAGCGGGCGAAAGTGCCGACAGCGGGACAGGCATTCGTCCACGTTCTGTTTCGCGCGACGCTGGACGGGCTGATCATCCGCGGCCCGATGATCGATGGCGAGCATGCCTTCGTGCTCGCAGCCGATTGGCTGGGCGAACGTCCCAAGGTCGAGCGTGACAAAGGGCTGGCCGAGCTGGCTCGCCGCTACCTGAAGGGCCACGGACCCGCCGATGAGCGTGACCTGGCGAAATGGGCCCAGCTCCCGCTTCGTGACGCCCGCGCGGGGCTGAATGCAATCGCGTCCGAGCTGATTCAGCGCCCCGATGGCCTCGTCGACCTACCGCGGGACGAGGTGCCGCCGCTACCGCCGCCGAAGCTGCTCGGACCGTTCGATCCGCTGCTCTTGGGCTGGCGCTCCCGCGAACTGGTGCTCGACGACCCCACGAAGTTGGCCACGAGCAACGGGATCATCAAGGCGATCGCGCTCGTGGACGGCCGCGCCGCAGGCACTTGGAGGCTGCCCGGAGGCCGCGTCGACCTCAACCTGTGGAAGCAGCCGCGGCCCGCCGTCGCGGCCGATCTCGTCCGCGAAGCTGCGGCGATCGAGGCCTACCTGGTTGCGTGACCGGAAGCTGTGGGCGCCCGTCGCCTCGGCGACGCGACGGGTTAGCCGAGGTGGGCTGGCTCTACGAGCGCCGTGCCGCCGGCTCCGCGGAGCACCGCGTCGAGCAGCCCGGGGAAGCGAGCCTCGAGGTCGTCGCGGCGTAGAGAGTTCACGCGCTTGGTCCCAGCGACGCGCTGGCGGATCAGTCCCGCTTCGCGCAACACCTTGAAGTGGTGGGTGCAGGTCGACTTGACGATCGGCAGGTTGAAGCTGTTGCAGTTTCGCTCCCCCGCGCAGGTCGCGAGCTCGGCCACGATGCGAAGGCGCATCGGGTCGCTGAGCGCATGGAGCACGGCCGCCATCTCAAGCGACTCCCGCGTCGGGTGTGAAAGTGCCGTGAGGTCCTCAGCGCCTGCCGCGCTGTCTACCGCAATTGTTCCCATTACTCCTCCCATTGTACGACGCCCATCGAACTTTGCTACGATGTTCGACGTTCATCGTACTCGATCACGGGAAGCTTTATGACCACACAGACGACCATCGAACGTCCAATCGGGCGCCGCCGCGCACCGGTGAGCACGGTCGAGCCCCGGGAGGCCGCCAAGGAGAAGAGCCCGCATCTCCGGGCCACGCTCATCCTCGCCTGCCTGGCTCAGTTCATGGTCATTCTCGATGTGTCGGTCGTCAACGTAGCGCTGCCCTCGATCCGGAACTCGCTTCATTTCTCCGAGGCGGACCTCCAGTGGGTGGTTAACGCCTACACCGTGACCTTCGGTGGATTTCTGCTTCTGGGCGGCCGCGCCGCCGACCTCCTCGGACGTCGCCGGGTATTCGTCAGCGGCCTCGCCCTGTTCGCCATCACCTCACTCATCTGCGGCCTGGCTGACTCGCAGGTGACCATCATCGCCGCGAGGGCCGTGCAGGGCCTCTCGGGCGCGGTCATCGCCCCCGCCTCCCTCTCGATCCTCACCAACACCTTCAATGAAGGCGCCACTCGCAACCGGGCCGTCGGCATCTGGGGCGCCATGGGCGGCGCCGGCGGCGCCGCCGGGGTGCTCCTGGGCGGGATCCTCACCCAAGCCCTGAGCTGGCGCTGGATCTTCTTCATCAACCTCCCGATCGGCCTCGCCGCGGCGCTCCTGACTCAGTACTACGTGCTGCCGCTGCGTGACCACGCCCGCACACGCAACTTCGACTTCACGGGCGCCGTGTCGGCCACGCTCGGCCTCACGCTTCTCGTGTTCGGCGTCGTTCGGACCGGCACCATCGGCTGGGGCTCGGCGCAGACGATCGCCACGCTGGCGGCCGGTGTCGCTCTGATCGGCGTCTTTCTCGCCGTCGAGGGTCGCTTCGCCACCGCGCCGCTGATGCCGCTGCGCATCTTTGCCTCCCGCACGCTGAGCGCGGCGAATCTGGTCGTCTTCCTGGTCGGCGCGGCCTCGTTCGCCATGTGGTTCTTCCTCTCGCTCTACCTCCAGCAGGTCCAGGGCTATTCGCCGCTCAAGACCGGTCTCACCTTCCTGCCCATGACGCTATGCATCGTCGTGGGCTCAACGGTCGCTTCGCGCCTCGTCATCCGCGTCGGAGCCAAGCCGCTCCTGTTCGTGGGGATGACGATGCAGGCGGTCGGTCTCCTGCTTTTCACCGACATCTCCCCCGGTGGGTCCTATCTGGGTGAGCTACTGATCCCGTCGCTCCTCGTCGCCACGGGTATCGGGCTCTCGTTCGTGCCCGCGACGATCGCCGCGGTGACCGGAGTTCCCTCCCGCGAGGCGGGGCTCGCGTCCGGGATCGTCAACACGGCGCGGATGGTCGGCGGTGCCCTTGGGCTGGCCATCCTGGCCGCGGTGGCGACGTCCCGGACGGCCAGCGAGGTCAAGGCCGCCGGTTCTCATCCCACTCAGCACGTGCTTCACACCGCTTTGACCAACGGCTTCGAGCTGGCCTTCATCGTCGCCGGGGTATTCGCGGCTGCGGGCGCGCTGATTGCGGTCTTCGGCCTACCGCGGATCCACCCGCGAGCGTCCCAGCCCCAGCACAGCGCGGTGGCCGAGGCGGCATAGCCACGGCGCCCGGCCGGGATCGGCAAGAATCCCGGCCCGTGGCCCGCTGCTATGTCACCCGTGATCTGCCCGGGCCCGCGCTCGGACGACTGAGGGAGGCCCATCAGGTCGAGGTGTGGCCGGAGCGCCTGCCGCCCAGCTACGAGGAGCTGGTGGAGCATGTTCGGGAGGCCGAAGGGCTGCTGAGCCTCCTCTCGGACCGCGTCGACGCCGAGCTGATCTCCGCCGCCCGCGAGCTGCGGGCGATCTCCAACTACGCCGTCGGCTACGACAACGTCGACCTCAGGGCGGCGGCCGCCCGCGGCATCCCAGTCGGCCACACCCCTGATGTACTCACGGATGCCACTGCGGACCTGGCCTTCGCGCTCCTGCTCGCCGCGGCCCGACGCCTGCCCGAGGGGATCGAGGAGCTCCGATCTGGCGAATCCTTGACCTGGGAGCCCGGGCACAACCTGGGCGTCGACGTCCATGGCGCCACCCTGGGGATCATTGGCTTCGGGCGCATCGGCCGGGCGGTGGCCCGGCGGGCCGAGGGCTTCGACATGCCGGTCCTGCGCACCGATTCGCGCAGCGGGCCAGACGAGCTGGCCAACCTGCTGCAGCGCGCGGACTTCGTATCCCTGCACTGCCCCCTCACGCCGGAGACCCACCACCTGATCGACGCGGCCGCGCTCCAGCAAATGAAGCCGACGGCGATCCTGGTCAACACGACGCGGGGCGGAGTCGTCGATCAGGAGGCGCTTCGGCGCGCGCTTCACGACGGCGTGATCGCCGGAGCGGCGCTCGACGTCACCGACCCTGAGCCGCTGCCGCCGGACGACCCGCTGTTCACGGCTCCCCACCTGATCGTCGTCCCGCACATCGGCTCGGCTACCCGGCATGCGCGTGAGCGCATGGCCGACTTGGCGGTCGAGAACCTGCTCGCCGCCCTGGCCGGCGACCCGATGCCCCACCAGGTCCCGGCATGAGCACGCGCATCGCCGTCGTCGACATCGGGAGCAACTCAACGCGGCTGCTCATCGCCGACCGGGAGGGCGACCGCATCACCGGCGAGCGGGAGCGACGGTCTACCGTGACCCGTCTCGGGGCCGGGGTGGATGCCGACGGACGCCTGGCCGAGGAGTCGATGCAGCGCGTCTACGCCGCCCTGGACAAGTACCAGGAGCTGATCGACGGCAAGGATGCGGAGATCAGGATCGCGGTGCTGACGAGCGCAGTCAGGGACGCCGCCAACGGGCGTGAGTTCGCTGAGAGCGTCAAGGAGCGCTACGGACTTGAACCGCACGTGCTGAGCGGCGATGAGGAGGCACGGCTCACCTTCCTGGGCGCGATGAGCGAGCGCAACCCGGACGATGAGACGCCGACCGTAGTGGTCGACATCGGCGGGGGCTCGACCGAGGTCGTGATCGGACGGGGCCACGAGACCGGTTTCCACGTCTCGACCCAGGCCGGCGTCGTCCGCCAGACCGAGCGCCACATCCACAACGATCCCCCGACCGAGGACGAGCTCGAGGAAACTCGCCAGGACGTCCGCCAGACTCTCCGCGACGGCGTTCCGGAGGAGCAGCGCCGAGCCGTCGAGCACGTGATCGCGGTTGCCGGCACGGCGACCTCGCTCGGGGCGATCGCCCAGGAGCTCGAGCCCTATGACCCGGAGAAGGTCCACGGCTACCGGCTCACGCGGACCGAGTGCGAGGAGATCCTGGAGCGGCTGGCCTCAGTCCCGCTGGAGGAGCGGCGCCAGGTGCCGGGGCTTCACCCCGACCGGGCCCCGACGATCATCGCCGGGGTGATCATCCTGGTCGAGGTGCTCGAGCTGTTCGGACTCGACGAGGTCGAGGTCTCAGAGCACGACATCCTCAGGGGCGCCGCCCTGGGGCTGGTTTCGCCGGAGGGCTAGCCCCGGGGCCGGGTCGCCGGCCGACTAGCCCCGCGCGTGTCCCGTGGCGCCGAACCGGAGGCTGAGGTCGGCGCACTCGGCGCACACCTCGTCCGGAATCAGCCCCGCCTGCATGAGCAGGCCGAAGATCTTGCAGCCGAAGCAGTAGGCGAAGATCGACTCGAGCCCGGCGGCGACGATGAGCAGGCCGAGCAGGACATCGGCGGCGGTGTGCTGGCCGAGTATCAGCCCCACGACCAGGGCGGCGGTCGACATGACCGCGCCCATGCCCTGGGCGAAGCGCTTGGGCGGCCCCGAGACGGGCTTGCGCTCGCCCAGCCGCGGCGCGAGAACGTTCTGCGCCGTCCACCCGAGCGGGCTCAGGGTGGGGCCGGTCAGCACTCGGGCCCAGAAGCCGTAGGCCAGCGGAATCAGCAACCAGTAGGTGCCGGTGGTAAGGGTGATCACCGCGATCACGAGCACAGCCCCCGCCACTAGGCGGGCGGCCTTCTCGTTGACCGGGTTGGGGAAGGAAAAGACCTGCTTGACCATCAAATCGATCCTAGTTCGCCGGACCCCCGACCCCTAGTCAGCCGGACCCCCGATTTGGTGTTAGGTGGTTACTGAACAGCCAACGGTTGAGTCAATCGCCCGTAAACGCTGGTTCATCCAGATTCTGGGGTTTTGAAGGACTGGATATTTGCTCTTGACAGAATCGGGCTCTAGATGTAATTATTCAGACGGGGCCAGCTTTGCTAGCCCTCAACATAGGCTCGGGCGAAGCCGCAGACATCGGCGCCTCCCGCCGTCCGGGCCAATCTAACCGGCCCTTTCAGGCACGTACCCCTGCCCGTCCCGATTGGGCCAAACCTGGATCGGAAGCCGCCCGCTGAAAATGCGGGCGGTTTTCGTTAACGGGCGGCCTGAGCCCCGCGACCGACCTCCACCCCACCCCTAGGCCAAATTCGAGCGCCTCGGGTACGCCACCGAAGGGTCGGTGAGCACGTTCACCAGGGAGGGGCGGCCGGAGCCCAAAGCCCGTTCCAGGGCCGGGCGAAGCTCGTCTGGCTCGGAGACGAGCTCGCCGTGGCAGCCAAGCGCCTCGGCCACCTGGTCGTAGCGGGTTCCGGGGCGCAGGTCGGCGACGACCGAGTAGCCGTAGAGGGCCTGCATGGGGTGCTTCTCGAGGGCCCAGATGCCGTTGTTGCCCATCACGGCGAGGACCGCCACGCCGTGGCGGGCCAGCGTGTCGAGCTCCATGCCGGAGAACCCGAAGGCGCCGTCGCCGAGGAGGAGCACGACCTGTCGCTCGGGGCGCGCGAGCTTCGCCGCCAGGGCATAGCCCATGCCGGAGCCGAGGCAGCCGAAGGGGCCCGGGTCGACCCAGCAGCCGGGCTCGTAGGAGTCGACCACCCGCCCGGCGTAGGAGACGAAATCGCCGCCGTCGCCGACCACGATCGCGTCGCGGTCGAGCATGCGGGATAGCTCGCCGTAGATCCGCATCGGGTGCAGCGGCGCGCGCGGGTCCTCAAGCTCCGCCCGTTCGGCCTCACGCCGCTCGGTCTCGAGCCGCCGGAGCGACTGCACCCACTCGGCCCGGCGCCCGGCCAGATACGAGTCCGGTGCCCCGGTCGTGTCGCGCAGCGCGTCGAGCGTGGCCGGCAGCGCCCCGTACAGCTCGGCGGCCACCGAGCGCGGGTAGCGCCGCTCAGGTTCGGCGGCGTCGATGGCGATGATCTCGGCCTCAGAGGCAAACGCGGCGCCGAAGCCGAGACGGAAGTCGAGCGGGACCCCGATCACGAGCGCGACATCGGCGCCACCGAGGGCCGTACTCCGGGCGCGTGAGAGATAGAGCTCGTGATCGGCGGCCAGGCAGCCCCGAGCCAGGCCGTTCAGGAAGACGGGGATTCGAAGCTCCTCCGCCAAGACGCGCAAAGCGTCCTCGCCATGCCCCCAGTACAGGCCGGTTCCGGCCATGATCACCGGACGCTCGGCCTCGGCCAGCAGGCCGGCAGCGCGCGAGAGGTCCGGTCCGGAGGCCCCCGCTCCGCGCCACGGCTCCGCGGCCGGCGGCGCCGGACCGAGCAGCTCCTCCCCTTCCATGAAGACCTGGTCGAGCGGGAAGTCGACGAAGGCTGGGCCTGAGGGCGGGGTCATGGCGGCCCGGATGGCAACGTCGATCAGCCCTGGGATCTCGTCCGTCAGCACCGCCGTCGAAGCCACCTTGGTCAACGGACGGACGAAGGGGATGTGATCGATCTCCTGCAGCGAGCCCTGCCCCCACCGCTGTTGCGGCGCGCGGCCGCCGAGAACGAGGAGCGGCGACTGGTTCTGCGAGGCCGAGGCGATGGCGCTCATCCCGTTCGTCACGCCAGGGCCGGCGGTCAGCGCGCACACGCCGAGCTCCCGCGTCACCTTCGACCATCCCTCGGCGGCAAAGGCCGCCGTCTGCTCATGACGCACATCGATGAGCCGGATGCCCTCGGCGCGGGCGCCGTCATAGATCGAGAAGAGATGACCGCCGGAGAGGGTGAACAGGGTCCGGATGCCGTGCTCACGCAATCGCCGCGCGACCAGCCGGCCGCCATGGAGCCGGGTCGTGGCCTCCGCTTCGGTGTCCACGACCCAGACGCTAACACTGCGCTTAGGTACGCCAGTAGGGTTTGGTTCGTTCTCGTAACTACGAGTAGGAGGTTCAGGGGTGGAGCTTCCGTTGACCACACCCTCGCCGGACCATCTCGAGTTCGATCAGATGTGCTCAGAGGTGGAGGACTTCGAGCCGCTTCCGACGGTGAGGACCGAGCCGCTGGAGCCGGAGCAGGAAAGCCAGGAGAGCAGCTCGCTCGACGGCCAGATCCTGGCCGGTCTGGTTTCGCCGTAACCGCCGTCGCCCTGGAACGCTTCACGCACACGAACTGATTCCCGCTATTTGCAGCCTGATCGCCCAGGTGGTGTAAACCGGTGCGGGGCGGGAAGTATCTAGAAACTGGACGATCGCGAGAGGCCGTCCAGGTGCAGGACCGATCCAGGTACAACAGGGGAGGCGTAATGCCTAACGTTCCACCCCAGAAAAGGCACCCGTACGACCAATGGTCGCCGGACGCGCGGGCCCTCGACCTGGTGGGTGACAAGTGGACGCTACTAATCGTCCGCGACCTCGCCGCCGGACCGAGACGCTTCGTGGAGCTCCAGCGGGTGCTTCCGGGGATTTCAACTGAGCAGCTGCGCTCGCGACTGAACCGCATGGTCGCCGACGAGATGCTGACCAGAAAGCGCTACCGCGAGGTACCGCCGCGGGTCGAGTACGAGCTGACCGAGCGCGCTCGGGAGCTCATGCCCGTCCTCGGCGAGCTCGCCAGGTGGGGCTACGAGTGGGCCTGGGGGCCGCCGAAAGATTCCGAGACCGTCGATATCAGCGCCATCTTCCGGCTCGCGCCGGGTCTGATTCCGGCCAACGGGTCGAGTGGCACGGTCGAGTTCGCCGTCGAGGGCGAATCACGCCTGTCCTACTGCTGCGCTGTCTCTTCGAACGGCGTCATCGTGGAGGAGCGCGAGCCGCGCCAGCCCGACGCCCGGGTCAGGGGCACGCACTCGGACTGGATCAAGGCGCTTCGCCCGGAGCATGACCGCGAGGGCCTTGAGATCACAGGCGACCGGCCGCTGGCCGAGAAGCTGCTGGCCCACCTGGCGGCCGAGGGCCGGACGCAACACCGCCCTCGCGCTCTCGCCTAGGTCAAGGCGAAGCCGGGAGAACCAGTAGGTAGGCCGCGGCCGGCGCCCCGACGCCGCCGCGGACCCTCCTACTTACTCGAGTAGCTCGCCGCGTTGATCGGCGGCACCTTGTATTGCGTCGTCGATCCGGGCAAGTTCGGCTGCGTCCAGCAGGCGGGATGCTCGCTGCCGGGCGCGCCGTTCCCCGACGTAGACGGGTGGTCGCCCCCCGTGTTCCTGCAGTCCCAGGACGGCAAGCCCCAGTCGCCGGGGAACTTCCCGCCCGCATTGAAGATCTGGCTCAGCCAGAGGGAGGACGGGTAGTTGTTGCCGCGGTTATCGGCGTCCCGGTTCGCAGCGAAAGACAGCGTCTCAGGACCGCTCGGCCCGAACTGACGCAGGTAATGACCGGTGCCGGTGCCGCCGAAGCTGGTGGTGCGAGCGAAGTCAGAGGCCGCGCTGTTGGTGATGAAGTCGGAGGTCAGCTGCTGGTGACCCCCGATCCAGTCAAGGATCGGGTTGAGCTGCTCCAGGAACGGTCCCAGCTGATCCAGCATCGTGTTGGGGCCAAGGCCCTTGAGGATGCGCTCGGTGGCGGGCAGCCCCGTCTGAGATACCGTGACCAGGGGCCCCAGCTTGACGAACAATGTGCGCAGGTTGGGCGAGAGCTGGTTGACCGCGGCCAGGGTCGGCTTGAGCTTCTGGGCCACCGGGATCAGCTCCCGGACCACCGGGTCGGCGTTGGCCGAGAAGGTCTTCAGGTCGGCCTGGGTGAGCCGTGACTGGGTGAGGAAGGTCGGGAAGACGTGGAACACGTCGGCCAGGGCAGCGTTGTTCCGGGCCAGCTCGCCGAACGTCGTATCGCCGGCCGTGATCAGCGTGCGCAGCGCGGCCGGATCACGGTTGAGCGCCGCGAACGTGGTCCCGCCGTTCCGGACCAGGGAGACGACGGCGCTGTGCTGGATCTCGAGTACCTGCAGGAGCTGGGTGAAGTTGATCGCGAACGGGGGCAGGTTGCCCAGGACGTCATTGAGGTTCTGGTCGTTGCCCTTTACCGCCTTGGCGATCTCCTGCTGCCACTGACGGAATGCCGCTCGTGTCGTCGGGTCAAAGGCGTTGAAGATCTCATAGAGCTGCACGGCGGGCACAACCTGCCCGTTGGGCAGACGGCCCCCGTCGGCCAGCGGTGGCGAGCGCGGCGATCCGGGCGTCAGCTGCACATAGGTCTCGCCGAGCAGTGTCTTCTGGCGCAGGATGGCCGTCGTGTCCTTACGAATCGGCGTGTACTGGTTGTTCACCTGGATCGTCACCAGCGTGCGGTTGTCCTTGGAGTCGCGCTCGGTGCTCACAACCTTGCCTACCGACACGCCGGCGATCCGGACGTCCGCCTGGTTGGCCAGGTCAAAGGCGTTGGGGAAGGCGACCTGGACGCGGTAGCCCTGAGCATTGAACGGCATCGTGCCGCCGAAGGACAGCCACAGGAAGAGCAGCAGACCCACGCAGGAGAGCGCGAACAGGACCATCGTGGCGACTTTGGAAAGTGACGGGCTTTCGGTTTGCATCAGTTGGTGGGGAGTTTGGGATAGAAGAGCTGCTTGGCGGCGCTTGGGCTCGCGAGCGACGAGACGCTGGGCGCCGCCTGGGTGGCGAGGTTCGGATGCTGCTGCGCATAGCGCGCGTAGGCGGTGCGGTTGGCCGCAGCCTGGGTCGGACAGATCGTGCTGCTGGTCAGGATCCCGGTCAGGTTCAGCACCGACTCAGACCCGGGGACGTTGTTGGCCACCTGGCTCAGCGAGGCGCAGCTGGCCTGGAGGAAGAGCTGGCGGAAGTCGCCGTTGGCGTCCTGGGCCGAGAACACGGTGCGGGCGTTGTGGTCGCCCCAGGCAAGCCACCACAGGTAGCCGTGCTGCCCGCCGCCCGGGTAATAGCCGAGCTGATTGAAGAGATGGTTCAGCACCGTGAACACGCGGGACAGACTCGGGGTCGCGGCGGCCAGGTTCTGCGAGGCGGGGCGCAGGTTGTAGACGAGCGGCCGGGCCGCGACCACGAAGGGCCGAACCTGGGTCCGGAGAACCGGGGTAATCGGCTTGGCCAGAGCCGCGGTGGCCGCGTTGGCAGCTGGGATGGCCTGGACGGCGGGAATCAGGTTCCGCGTCGCCGGAGCCACGATGTTGGCGAACTTCTGCACCTTCACCAGGGTCGCCGTCGTCTGGTTGAGCGTACCCGGCAGGTCGGCGACGGCCCGGCTCACATTGCTGCTGGCACTGGCCCAGCCCTGGAAAACCCGGGAGCTTGAGTCGACGAGCTGGACGATCTGACCCTGCTTGACCGCGAGGGCGGCGTTGAGCACGTTCAGCGAGTGGATCAGCGAACGCAGGGCGGCTCCACGCTCGGCCACGACCGAGTTGAGCTCGGCCAGCGAGCGGTGGGTGGGTAGAAAGCGCTTCAGCAGCTTGGCCAGCTCTCCGCCGCCGGGCGCCTTCAGGCCTGCGCCGGCGCCGTTGACGAGCAGATCGAGGTAGGACCGGGTGTCGGCGTCGAGCGAGGCCAGGATCTCATCCGGGTTGACAACAGGATTGGTGTTGGAGACCGGGATCGTGTACCCGGTTGGGGCCACCGGGGAGTGGCTTCCACTCGCGTCCCCCGGGGGAGGCTGAAGCTCGATGAACATGTCATCCAGACCCGTCCTCGGCCGCACGAGCGCCGTCCAGTCCTGATGGATCAGGTGCCGATACTTGGTGTCGATGTCCAGCTGAACGACGGCCATGCCGTCCTTGAGCTCGACCGCGCCGACGTCCCCTACCTGAACGCCGGACACGCGGACCGTCTGGCCCTGACCCGGGGTCAGGGCCTGCCCGGTGGAGAACTCGGCGTTCAGCTTGTACTGCGAGGTTCCGATGAAGGGCAGCTGGAGGCGCTCGTGGCTGAGCACGTAGCCCGAGACGAAGATGGCCAGGAGGAGCAGCACCACGATGGCGATGAAGTCAGAGAGGTGGTTTCTGATCGCGCGCTTCATGGCTTACTTGATCCCGGGGATCGACTTGGTGATGCGCGTCCCGAGGCCGGCCGCCTTGTCCTGCCGCTCGAGTTGTCCGAGCTCGATCAGGCCCGCGCTCTGTCGGCGCGCCAAGGCGGCGGGTGAGCTCGTGCTGGTCGACGTTTGTTGCGGCGCGCCGCCCTGAGGTGCGGACAGGTCGGTGATCGGGGGCTGGGTCTCGCAGGGCACGTTCGGCTCGAGCGGCGGGCGCGAGACCGCAGCGGGAGCTCCATCGCCACTGTTGTGAAGCGGCGGGGTCTGCGGCTGGCTGCCCCCGATCGGGTTGACCGCCGTCCCGAACAGCCCGGGCGACAATGAGTAGGTGAAGGTTCCACCGGTGAGGAAGACCCGCACGTAGGGGCCGTTGGCGTCGAAGTTACGTGACTCGCCGGCCAGGCCCGGGAGATAGTCGACGCCCTCGACATACACCGGGCGGGCCGGGAAGCCATTGGACGCATTGAAGTTCTGGTCCTGCAGCGTCAGGTGCGACCAGGGCAGGATGACCTTGACCTGGCAGCTCGAGGCGGGCCGGACCTCGTTCCTCATGAACGGGATCGACTCCTGATTTAGCTTGGCCAGGGCCGGGATCGTCTGGGCCAGGTTGGCGGTGAGCCCGCAGTTGGCCAAGTTGGTCCTCGCCGACGGGCAGCCGCCCAGCTCGGACGGCGAGACCAGCTTCCGCAGCTGAGTGAAGAAGGGCAGGCTGGCATCGATCATCGGACCGGTGGAATTCACCCCGGGGACGAAAGCCCGCGCGAACTGGCGCAGCGGTCCGGGCGAGCAGTTGGGCGTTGCCGGGCCGGAGCAGAGGTCGGTCTCCAGCGCATTGAGGGCGGGGATCGCCACCTGGAGCGTGTGGGGAAGCTCGGCCACGGCGGCCTGAAGGGCCTGGTTCTGGCTGGCGAAGGCAGCCGCGGTGGTGTTGAAGTTGGTGATCAGGCCCTTGAGGTTCTGCGGGTGAGCGTCGAGCGCGCCGTTGACCGTGCCGCCCTTGTCGATCCACCCACTGAGGTCGTGCGGCTGCTGGCCCAGGAAGTCATGGGCGACCTCGCTGCCGTACTCGTAGGCGGGGAGCCAGTACTGGATCGACTTGTTGTAGTCAGGACCGCTCGTCTTGACGGCATAGCCGTACTGCTGGAGCAGCGTCTGGAGGTTGTTCCGGGTGTTGAGCTGCAGCGAGTTCAGCAGCTGGTCGAACTGCACCGGCTCGACGCCCTGCTGGATCGGGAAGATCCATCCGCTCGGCGCCACGGGCGCCTCCGGCGTACCGGGGTTGATGTCGACGAAGAAGTTGCCCTCCAGGAAGATCCGGGGCCGGATCCAGAAGCTGGCGTCCTTGTGGACGGGCAGCCCGTTGCTCTGGATCGTCATCGTCACCTCCGCGGCCGAGCACTGCGCGTTGGGGCCGCTCTGTGCCTTGACCTTGCATCCGGTCACCGGGGAGACGCTCTCCACCTTGCCCACGTTGATCCCGGCAATCCGCACCAGTGACGACGGCCGCAGCTGGTTGGCGTTGGAGAAGATGGCGTGGATCGTGTAGGGGTTCGACAACGGGTTGGCGAACTTCGTCGTCGCGCCGTAGATGATCAGGACGAGGACGATGATCCCGACCAGGCCGGCCTTGAAAGTGGTCATGCCGCGCCTACGCATCAGGGATTCGCCGGGATGTAGGGGTTCTGGGGACCGACACTCGGGCTGCGGGTGAACGTCTCGCCGGCCGGGACCTTGGCCAGCCCGGTCCAGTTGCCACCCTGGTTGCCGGGCGTGTGCGAGTCGGTGTCGAGGTTACGATGCTGCGGATCCAGGTGGGCCAGCTGTTTGGGGTAGCCCCGCTGGCCGGCCTCGCAGTCGGCGTTGCCCTGGTTGTCGATGGCCGCGGCGTAGGCGGGACCGTGGAGGTACTCCGGCGTCTGGCCGGGGGGCACGCCTTGACCATTGGCCGGCTGGGCGGCCGGGAGATTGCCGACGCTGTCGGTCTGCTGGTTGGCGAAGTTGAGCAGCGCCCGCTGGGCCATCCCGAAGTTGGTCTGCTCGGAGACCAGATCGGCCAGCCCCGCCCACGTGTAGTTCCAGGAGTTGCACACGGTGACGTACGGGCCCAGATAGCGGATGGTTGGGTCGAGCGTGTTGACCGTCGCGGCGAGTCCATTGATGGCCACATTCGTGCCCGGGTCCTTGGCCAGCGCCTGCAGCGAGGTGAGCACACCCTCGAGCTTCAGGTTCATGGACGGCGTACGCGGCAGCACCTTTATGCCGGCCTCAAGCGCCGGGTTGACGTTCGGCAGTGCCGCCCGGAGCTCGGATGTGGCCGGTCCCATGTAATCCGCGAACGTCGTGAGATCGGAGAGGAACGGCCGCTGGACCTTGAGCGAGGCGGTCGAGACATCGAGCGTCGGGGGCGACTGGCGGATCGTCGCCTCCAGATCGCTCGGGTTCTGCGAGATGGCGGCAAAGGTCGTCGCCTGGTCGGTGAACAGCCTCGAGTTGACCTGGGCGACGGGGGAGATGGTGGAGAAGAACCCGTTGAGCGCGCCGATGAACCGGGTCAGCTGCGTGTGCGGATCGGACAGGTAGGCGGCCACGGGCCGCAGATTTCCGAACAACTTCGGCAGGCTGGCGATGGTGTCGTTGAGTGACGATCCCCGGGCCGTCAGCACGTCCCCGTAGCCGGCCAGGTCCTGCTGGACCGCCGGCCGCGTCTTGGCGTCGAACATGCTGTTGATGTCGTCGAACTGCACCGGCACGGTGGTGTGTGACGGCGGCATGATGGCGCCGTCCGCATACACCTTGCTCGAGTGCCCGAAGCTCAGGTTGACGTACTTGAGGCCCAGGAGCGAACGGGGGAGGACCGAGGCCTTCGAGTCCACCGGGACCTTGCCGTTGGCCTCGTTGAGCTGAAGCGTCGCGACCGCCCCCACCGTGCCGTTGTGGAGCTCGATCGGGTGCATGTCCGAGACGAGCCCGATACGGAAGCTCCCCTGGTCGACGTCGTTGCCGGGCACGAGCGACGCGGCATTGGCGAACTCCACCTTGAGCACGCGGGTGGGCACAAAAGGCAGGCCGTTGTTGGCGTTGTAGGCCAGGAACACGGCCACGATCGCCACGAGCACGGTGACGGCGCCGATGAGCACCGGGTTGGCGAAGGCGGGTTGCGAGGTCTTCCTCATGGCGAGAGCAGGTAGTTGAGGAGCTGCTGGGTCTGGGAGCCCGAGCCCGCGTTGGGTGCCTGGCTGGTCCCGGTGGCCGAGGTGGCGGCGCCCGCTGCGCTCGGGGCAGCCCCGGTGGCACCGGTCAGCTGGGAGACGATCTGGCCGACCGCCGAGGAGATCCCGCTCTGGGAGCCGGATCCGCTCGATCCGCCGCCGCCTCCCAGGGCGCTGGTGGGGCTTGAGGTCGCCGTCGTCTTGGCGCTCGACTTGTCGGCCGCGCCGCCGGTCGGGCTCGAGCCGAGTTTGCAGGCGCTGGTCTTGGGGCCGTAGTAGTGGGTTCCGTAGCCCTGGACCGGATAGCCACCGGGGTCAGGAACGCAGGCGCTCGGGTTGCTGGGGTCGGTCTCGGTGACGCCGGGCTGGTTGGGGCCGAGAGACGCGTAGCAGGTGCGCGGATTCGAGGCGTTGAACGAGTTGAGGTCGCCGCCGCCCGAGGTGTAGGTGGAGAGGTTGTTGGCGATCGACTGAGGACTGGCGTACGGGCTGCATTGAGAGTTCGCGAACCCGTCGACCGACAGCTCGTGGCCGTAGGTGCTGAAGGTGTTGATTGCGTTGGTGATGTTGAAGGCGTACTGAATGAGGCCCTGGACCCCGGTGTAGCCGGTTCCGCCCGGGCTCCGGGGATCGGGTTCCACCGGACCGCCGCCGACCAACCCGCCGCCGTAGTTGATCGGTTTGTTCGCGTCGATAGCCTCGAGCGTGAGGGCCAGGTTCTGGCCCAGCTCGGGCAGGCAGTTCTCGCTGAAGCCGCTGGTCTTGCCGGCCTTGTTGATGGCCAGGTTCCGGCTCAGGCAGCCGGTCTGGCCGGTGAACCGGCTCAGCGCCTGAACCGTCGGCAGCGCCGCCTTCACGGCCGGCGTGCCCACCTTCGAGGCCGAGCCGAGCGAGGCTCCCCCGCCCGGACACGAGGGCACGCCGTTCCCTTCGCCACAGCCCAGCGAAACGGCCGACTGCTGGGAGAACGGCACCAGGCGATGGAAGAACGTGGTGAGGTTCGAGGAGGCATCGTTGAGGTTGGTGAAGACGACGTCCTGGGCGTCGGCGGCCGCCCCCAGCTTCTGCATGGCCGGACGTAGCTGCTCCAGGAAGCCGGGCAGTTTGTTCCAGGTGGCCGCGATGCAGTTGGCCTGGGTCGAGCCGGCGCAGCTGGAGTTGGCCGCGGAGCTCGCCGACTCGGTGGCCGTCTTGTTGGCCTCCACGATGAAGCGCTGGACCTGCGTGCTGTTCTGGGCCAGGGCCGTGATCACGGTGTTGGAGCTGGCGTTCAGATCTCGGATCGTCTTCGCGTCGCCCGCCAGCAGGGAGAGGAGGTTGTCGGTCTCGGCCAGGGCCGGATCCGCCCGCTTGAGCGCGGTTTGCAGATCCTGGGAGCGAGCGGCCACGGCAGCGCCGAGTTCGTTGATGATGAGCGAGAAGCGCTGGCGGTAGGGCATGCGCATGATGTTCTGCACCAGGTCGGCGGGAATCGTCGACTGGGTTTGGCTGACCGGGATCGTGGAGCCCGCCTTGAGCGTCGCCCCCGAGCTCCCCGGCATGCAGTCCAGGAAGTACTCGCCGATCAGCGACTGAGGCCGGGACTGGCAAGAGGCGTCGCGGTGAAAGGCGCCGAAGCCCTTCTCGTTGACCGAAACGGTGATCAGAGCGTCCAGCGGACTCTGGCACTGCTTGTCGTGCTCGGCGGCGCAGAGGTCGATCTTGCTGATCGTCCCGACGTTCGCGCCGGCAACCTTGAAAGACGAGCCGGAGACGAGCCCGAACGAGTTGTCGAGCTCGATCTTGTAGGTGGCGCCCGTCGGGGTGCTCTTGGAGCCCAGGGCCACGAACAGGAAGGCACCGGCGGCCAGTAGCACGGCGGTGGTGGAGAGGATCCGCTTCATTGTCCGGTGGGCACTTCGCTCGGATTGCACGGGAAGCCCGACTCCACCTGAGTGGCGCTGGTGCCCGCGGTCGGCCCCCGCTCCATCGAGCCCGGGCAGCGGTCGCCCTGGCCGGTGGTCAGGACGCTATTGGCGAAACTCTGGCGCCCCGTGGCGCTGGTGAGCAGGTTGCTCAGCGGGTTGTTGCCCAGGATGTTCAGTGCGCCGTTCTGAACCGAGCCCACGCCCACCACCGGGGCGATCCGGCTGATGGCGCCGTTGGCGTCGTAGACGCCGGGATGCGAGTAGCCCTCGAACCAGCCGGTGAGGTCGACGGCATAGGGACGGGCCACCGCCAGCTCGGGTACGGACTCGTTGAACGCCTGGGAGGAGACCGGGAAGGCGCCCTGGCGCTGGGCGCCGTTGGCGTTGAGCAGCGGCTCACCGAACTGACCGGCCACGGTGGCCCGCGCGAGCGGGACAGAGAGCTTGTTCAGCTCGATCAGATCGTTGTTCGATCCCGGCTTCGAGATGACGTTGGCCAGGTTCTTGACCGTCGGGACCGCGTCCACGGCCAGCGGCTCGAGCTGCTGCAGGAGTGCGTAGAGCTTGCCGCGGGAATAGCCCGGGAGCGGGTTGGCCACCGACTTGGTGGCGTTGATCAGCGCCGTCAGGTCGACGAGAGCGTTGCGCAGGTTGACGAACGTCGTGTTGGCCAGGCGCATGAAGGGCGGAAGGCGCTGGACCGACTGTCCCAGCGCCGTCTGCTGAGCGGCCAGAGCGCTGAAGGTGGTCGCCAGGTGCGAGACGAGCCCGCTCAGATCGCTCTGCCGCGAGGCCAGGGTGGTGACCAGGTTGCTCGAGTTGACGATGAAGCGGGTGAACTTCGACGTGTCGCGATTGAGCTCTCCGAAGAGGAGGCTGCTCGAGGCGATGGCCGGGTTCAGGTATTGCCAGGCCAGTTGGGCCTGCTTGCCGCGTCCGGCGTAGGAGGCGGCTGAGCCCTGAAAGACGTCCTGGAGGCCCTTTCTCGTCGCCGAGTTCAGCGAGTTGAACAGCTCGTCAAGATCGACCTGGCTCTGAGTCGAGGTCTCCTGGATCATGCCGCCCGACTGGATTGCCGGACCGCTGGCGGCACCCAGACTCAGGTCGACGTACCGGGCCGCGACCGACGACAGGCCGGGCTGGCGGATGATCGCCTGGGTGCCCTGATGCAGCGGCGTGTACTGCCCGTCGGCGATCGTCAGCGTGATCTGCGCCCGCCCGTCCGGCGTGAGCGCGATGTTCGACACCGTCCCGATCGAGTTGCCCCCCACCTCGACCTGGTCGCCGGTGACGAGCTGGCTGGCGTTCTCGAAGATCGCCTTGACCGTGTAGCTCGAGCCCCCGCCGAGCAGCAGGATGCCGATCGCCACCACGGCGATGAGCAGCGCCCCAAGGGCCGCGAAACGGCCGATCACTGATGAGTTGCGCACCGCGGCGACCTCGCCAATCTTCTCTCCGACCTCGGGGGCGGACTGCGGAGCAGAGGGCACGTGACTCCCCTGCACTGAAGTCCCCCAGCGACGCTACCAAGGGGTTAATCGCCCTGTCAAAAGGGAACCGACGCCCAGAACCGCCCCGTCGGAGCGCTGTTCGAGGCGTCTGCCCGCAGGCGCTCGTGGCACGGCGAGATATCCCGCAGTACCCGGGGCGGGACTCGAACCCGCAACGCTCTTGCGAGCAGCGCGTTTTAAGCGCGCGGACTTTGCCAGTTTGTCTACCCGGGCGTCCGGCGAGATCTTAGAGCGCCCGGTGGCCTGAAAAACCGGGCCTGGAGCGCAACTTGGGCGCTGCTACGGTGTCCTTCTCATCGAGGATCGCAGGCCCCCCGGGAAGATCCTCTGAGACTCCGCGGATGGAAGCCTCAGCACTCAGATACTCAGGTGGTATGGGGCTGCACGGGCGGTCGCCGCTTCTGCGCCTGCAGTCAGACGAACGGCTGATCGCGCTTCTGCGCCGAGGCAACAACGCTGCCTTCGAGGTTCTGGTCTCCCGCTACCACTCGCGGCTTCTCGCCTTCTGCCGGCACCTCCTGGGCTCCAAGGAGGACGCCGAGGATGTCCTCCAGGAGGTCCTGACCGCAGCCTTCAACGCGATTCTGGCCGACGAGCGCCCGATCAATGTTCGCCCCTGGCTCTACCGGATCGCCCGCAACCGGAGCCTCAACCACCTGCGCCGGATCCAGGCCATCGGCGTGGACTCGATGGACATCCACTATTCCGAGCACGGCGCCAGCACGGCGGACAAGGTCCACGAGCGTGAGCAGTTCCGGCTTCTCGTGGTGGACATCCACAGCCTTCCGGAGACGCAGCGGACCGCGCTCGTGCTGCGTGAGATGGACGCCATGTCCTACGAGCAGATCGCCGAGGCGATGGATACCACCGTGCCCGGCGTCAAGTCGCTCCTCGTCCGAGCGCGCGTCTCGCTCGCGGAGGCCGCCGAGGCGCGCCAGCTCTCCTGCGACGAGGTCCGGATCGAGCTCGGCGAGGTGGCCGAGGGGCTCATCAAGCGGCCCTCACCCCTCGTCCGCCGCCATCTCCGCGGATGCCGGCGCTGTACCAGCTTCCAGGGCCAGCTCAAGCAGACCAACAAGGCGCTGGCCGCGCTTCTGCCCATCGGGCCGCTGGCCTTGCTCCGCCAGGTCCTCCTGGCCCACCTCGGCCACTCGGCGGGGACGGGCTCCGGGGCCACTGCCGCGGGCGCCACGGGCGCCACCGCTGCGGGCGCCACGGGTGCCGGGGCCACCGGGATGGCCGCCGCCGGAAGCGCGGGCAGCGGGGCCACCTTCGGGTCCGTCGGCGGACTCGTTTCCGCGGGCGCCGGCGCCGTGGCCACCAAGGCGGCCGCCGGGCTGGCCGCAGCCGCGCTCGTCACCGCCGGCGCGGTCGAGGCCACGCACGTTGTGACGCCCCGTAGCCCCGCCACGCCCGTCGCCCTCACCGGCAGCGTGGCGAACAGCGACGGCGCGCCGGCGCTCCCCCTCACCCACGCGCGGGAGACCGCCGCGGCGAGCTTGCTCCGGACCCACCACAAGATCCATAAGGCTCACGCCAAGACGATGGGTAAGACGGCTCATCCGACGACTCCGGTGACCGTCACCGACGCCGGTCAAGAAGACCAAGCGCCATAAGAAGGCGGGTGCACCCGGACGCATCGACACCCAGACCGACAGCACCGTACTCGCCATCCAGAGCCAGCCCTCCAGCTCGACCCCGGCGCCCAACGGTGCCACGGACTCGGGCAACCCGTCCGCCACCTCTTCCACCCCGTCCTCGACGGGCACGTCAAGCACGGGTAGCACCGGACCGACGGGACCAACGGGTCCGTCGGATCCTGTGATCACCACGCCCATCCCGAGCGGCGATCCGCCCGCCGGTGATCCTGCGAGCAGTACGACGTCGACGAGCTCCGGCGCCGCCGCCGATCCGGGCACGAGCGATCCCGCCCCGGCGAGCGGGTCCTAGCCGCCGGCGTAGATCTCGATCAGGCGCTCGTAGTACTTCTCCTCACCGAGACCCCCCCGCGCCTGTACCAGGAGCTCGTTCCCGACCGCCGTCCGCCGCGCCGGGTCCGCCCACAGCGCGGCCAGGGCCGCGGCCCAGGCGTCGGGATCCTCAGGATCCAGGGCGGCCTCCGGCCCCACGAGCTCGGGCACGCCGCCCCGGTTTGACCCGAGCACGGGGATCCCCGCAGCGAAGGCGTCAAGCACGGCATACGGGCACGCCTCCTCGCAGCGTGATGGGACGAGGACCACGGCCGCCTGGCGGCGCACCTCGGCCAGCGCCTCGGGCGCGAGCAGGCCGCTGAAGCGGACCTGGCCACCCGCGGCGAGGCGGCGCAGCCGCGGCTCGTCCGGGCCCTCCCCGGCGATGAGCAGGGGCACCCCCGCGGCCCGCGCGGCCCGGATCGCCGTGTCGTAGCCCTTCTCCTCGACCAGGCGGCCGGCCACGAGAGCGAACTCGCCCGCGCCAGCGTCAGAGCGCTCGGCGAACTGGTGGGTGGGGATGAAGTTGGGCAGAGAGGAGGTTTTTTCCGGCGGCAGCCCGAGTTCCCGCAGCCGCTGGCCGTGCGCGGCGCTGAGGCCGACGAAGCGGTCGGAGTGCTCAAACAGGTGGGGCTGCTGGCGGTGCAGCGCGGCGGCATAGACGGCGGCCTCGGGGAGCGAGCCACGGCAGCGCAGCCGCAGCCCGGGAAGCGTGTCCCGCCCCTGGCAGCGGTAGCAGGGGGCGCCGTCCCGGTAGGCGACGGCGATGGCGCAGAAGAGACGGAAGTTGTGGACATGAAGGACAGTCCTGGCCCCCGCGGCCCGTGCCGCGGCCAGCGCGCGCCAGCCGAAGAGAGGATGGACGTTGTGGGCGTGAACAACGTCGGCGCGCAGGCGGCGGACGGCGTCTCCCACCTCATCGGGGTCGAGGCCGCCCTCGAGCAGTGAGCGGGCGGCGCGCACGCGGCCCGCCTCCCGGCTCGAGCGCTCGAGCCGCTCGACGGTGTGGCCGCGCCGGGCGAGCAGCTCGGCGATGTCCCCCACTACCCGCTCCTCCCCGCCCAGCCAGCGGTACCGGTTGTGGATCAGCAGGACCCGCATTCAGCCGACCGCGATCCGGTGGTTGACCGTGGTGTCGAGCCCGTGCTCGACGCCGTAGTCCTGCAGGTAGATCCCGTATCCGACGTCGACGGCCAGGAGCACGGCAACGGTCAGGGCAGCGAGGCGGCGACGGTTTCGCAGCACCCAGCCGGCCGCCAGGTAGAACACCGGCGCGGCCAGGAAGACAATCCGTGGTGAGTCGAACGAAACCGTCATGGCAAGCAGGCACAGCCCGATCAGCACGAGCCCCCGCCGAGCAAAGCTCAGGTCACGCAGAGCGAACGGCGCCACCACCCAGAGTGGGCCGTAGGTGTAGGCAAGCCGGCGCAGCTGGACCCCGCTGAGCGCGTTGCCGAGCGTCTCCAGCCGGACGTGCAGGAAGGAGCCCGTGTAGCCGCTCACGTATTGGCTGCCGACGGCGGTCACCGAGGCCCGGAGCGCCACGTAGGCAGCGACCGGCAGCGCGGCGACGAGGACTGCGTCGCGCAGAGCCCCCCGGTCCAGCGGGCGCTCCGCCCACACGGCATAGGCGAGCGGAATCAGGAACAGGCTCGTCTCCTTGACCGCGACCCCGATGAGCACCGTCACCGCCAGGGCCACGGGCCGGCGGCGAGCGATGAACAGGCACCCCAGCACCATGACCAGGGTCGACTCGGGATCGATGCTCTGCCCGTGGCGGGGCAGGACAACCAGGAGGGTGGGCGACAGGGCAAGACCGACGGAGAGGCCGAACGCCAATCCGGGTGGGATGTCGAATTCCTGGAGCAGCGCGTAGAGGACGCCTGCGGCCGCGGCGGTGGCCAGCCAGGCCAGGATCGTGAACGAGACGACGTGGGAGAAGGGCAGGAGGTGGACCAGCCACGGCACCGCAATCCGGTAGGCGTAGGGGAAGGCGTGCGGTGCGCCCGGGTGCGAGGCCATGCGCAGGTAGAAGGGCTCATCGCCGGTGGGATGAGACTCATGGCGGATGAGGGCGTCGGCCAGCGCGACGAGCAGGAGGCAGAGCCCGCTGACTGCGAGGGCCGGAAGCAGCGAGGACAGCGCGACGGGGACACCCCGCCGGGGCCGGCGGCTCTGGCTCGCGGCGGAATCGATCACAGGGCGGCGATTCTGCCAACGTCTCCGACGTGGCCACCGCGCTCATCACCAACTACCTGACCCCGTACCGGATGCCGCTCTACCAGCGCCTGGCCGAGCACCACGGAGTGGAGGTGCTCTGTTACGGCGGCGGTGAGCGTTACGCGCCGAGCTGGTTCCGGGACCTCGACCGCCAGCTCGCCGAGGCGCCGTTCCCCGCTCGGCGCATGAGCGGCGCACGGGAGGCCTTCACGGTCGCCCGTGACTACGAGACGGTGATCGCGCCGTTCGCGGGTGGGGCGATCCTGCCCGCCGCCTATGCGGGAGCGCGGCGGCACGGGAGGTCATTCGTCCTCTGGGCCTCGGTATGGGCCCAGCCCCACTCGCTCACCCATCTGCTCACCCTGCCCGTGACCCGCCACATCTATCGCCATGCCGACGCCGTGATCGCCTACGGCGAGCACGTGCGCCGGTTCGTGGCCGGGATCCGGGGGCGAGACAGCGATGTCTTCATCGCACCTCAGTCGGTTGAGCCCGAGCTCTTCGCCCGTGAGGTGGGGACCGCCGAGCGCGAGCGGTTCCGGGCCGCTCACGGCCTCGGCTCAGGTCCGCTCGTCCTCTACATCGGCCGGTTGATCGAGGAGAAGGGAGTCTCGGTGCTCCTAAAGGCCTGGCCCCGGGTGGATGCCGAAGCGACGTTGGTGCTAATCGGGGATGGACGTCTGGCCGCCGAGGCCGGCACGGTGGACGGGGTGAGGCTGCTTGGGTCGCTGCCGCGCCCCGCGCTGGCCGCGGCCTACGCCACCGCCGAGCTGACCGTGCTGGCCTCGGTCCCCAGCCGGCGCTTTCGCGAGCCCTGGGGGCTCGTGTGCAACGAGTCGATGCACCAGGGCCGTCCGGTGATCGCCTCAGACAGCGTCGGGGCGGTGGCCGGCGGGCTCGTGGTCGACGGGGAGAACGGCTTGGTCGTGCCCTCTGGCGATGCCGGGGCGCTGGCCACGGCGATCGAGCGGCTGCTCGCCGAGGCCGGGCTCCGGGAGCGGCTGGGCGCCGCGGCCCGAGCAGCGGTCGAGCCGTTCAACTACGAGGCCATGGAGGCGGGTTTCACGCGCGCGCTTCAGGCCGCCGGATCACTGCCCGATCGAGAAGAGCGCCTCCAGGTCATGGCGGGAGAAGGCCTCGAAGGCGACCATCGTGTGGGTCCGCCGGACGCCGGCGAGGCCTGAGATCCCGCTCGTCACCACCTGGGCCAGCTGATCCTGGTCACGCAGGCGCAGGATGGCCACGAAGTCCCAGTCCCCGGTCACCGAGTAGGCCTCGGCCACGCCGTCGATGTCGGCCAGCTCGCCGCCCAGGGTGGCCAGCGCCGAGCGCTCGGCCCGGATGAGCACGATCGCGTGGGTCACGCCGTGTAGGTCTCCCCCGGCTCCAGAATGACCACGTTCGAGCTCGTGGCCGACTCGACCTCGGACTTGAAGGCCTGCGCGTCAGTCTCGACCAGACCGAAGGTGTTGTAGTGGCAGGGGACGATCGTCTTGGCCCCGATCCACTCGGCGGCGTCCACCGCCTCAGTGCGGTCCATTGTGTAGTGACCGCCGATGCACATCAGCGCGATGTCGATCGGGGTGCGCTTGCCGACCAGCTGCATGTCGGTGAAGGCGCAGGTGTCGCCGAGGTGGTAGACGACTATCCCGCCGAGCGAGACGACGAGCCCGGCCGCGGTGCTGGCCGTTCCCTTGGGTGTGGTCGAGGAGTGCCAGGCCGGGACCATCCGGACCCAGCCCCAGTCGAACTTGACCGTGCCGCCCATGTTGGGCTCGTGGGTCTCGATTCCCTCCTCGGCCAGCTCGCGGGCGATCTCGACGATGGCCAGCACGGGGGCGCCGGTGCGCTTGGCGATCTCGACCGTGTCACCGAAGTGGTCCCCGTGGCCGTGGGTGAGCAGGATGGCCGACGGGTTGACCTCCTCGGCGGAGACTGCGGCCTTCGGATTTCCGGTCAGGAACGGGTCGATGAGGACCCGGGCGTCACCGTCTGCCAGCTCAAAGCAGGAATGGCCGAGGAATCGCACTTCCATGTCTAGATCAGTCTCCTTGTTCGTCTGCTTGGTCTGCGACGGCCGGGGCTGACCCGGAGCGGTCGAGCTCCCGCGCGAGCTGGAATCCAACCGCAACGCCGACGAGCATGCCCAGCCGGGTCTCCTCAGCGATCAGCGTATGCAGGATCCGCTCCCGCTCGGCGGGGTCCTCGGCGCCCGCCGCCTCCCGCACCGCCTGGTCGTGACCGGCGCCGAACCAGCCGCCCTCCTGCAGCGCGGCGGCGAGGATCCTTTGTAGGGAGGGCGCGGTTCGCGCCACCACGTCCTGAGCGTCGCTGAGGACGGTGGGGTCGCTGATCGCCGCCACCGCGGCGGCCAGCTCGGCATCGGTGTAAGCGCGAGGGGGCAACCCGGCCTGGGATCATAGGTGGGTGGCTGTGACGCTGACCTCGCTGTCCCATGGGGCCGGCTGCGGCTGCAAGCTGCCCGCCGCGGCCATCGCCCCACTGCTGGAGCGCCTGGCTCCGGTTGCCGACCCGAACGTGCTCGTCGGCTTCGGCACGAGCGACGACGCCGGCGTCTACCGGGTCCGGGACGACCTGGCCATCGTGCAGACGGTCGACTTCTTCACCCCGATCGTGGATGACCCCTACGACTTTGGCCGGATCGCCGCCGCCAACGCCCTGTCGGACATCTACGCCATGGGGGCGACGCCGCTGAGCGCGCTCAACCTGGTCGCCTTCTCACTCAGTGAGCTCGGGGAGGACGTGCTGGTCGAGATCCTCCGGGGCGCGGGCGCGGTGACAGCCGAAGCGGGGGTCGCCGTGATCGGCGGGCACTCGATCGAGGACGCTGAGCCCAAGTACGGCCTGGCCGTCATGGGGACGGTGCATCCCGACGCAGTCATCACCAACGCCGGGGGCCGGTCCGGGGATGCGCTCGTCCTGACCAAGCCCCTCGGCGCGGGGGCGGTCTCGACCGCGATCAAGCGCGGCCTCCCCGCGCCCCTCGACGAGGCCGTGGCGGTGATGAGCACGCTCAACCGAGACGCTGCCGCGGCGGCGCGGGAGGCGGGCGCGCACGCGATGACGGACGTGACCGGCTTCGGCCTCCTCGGACACCTGCGGGAGCTGGCCGAGGCCAGCGGGCTGGCGGCCGAGGTGGATGCCGGGGCGGTTCCGGCGATCGACGGCGTGACTGAGCTCCTGGGCGATGCGGAGGAGCGGGCGGTGGCGGGAGGCACCCGGCGCAACCGCGACCACGCCGAGACGTTCTCCAGCTTCGCCGCCTCGGTGCCCGAGGCGCGGCGCTGGCTCGTGTGCGATGCCATGACCTCAGGCGGCCTGCTCGTGGCGGTGGATCCGCAGCGGGCCGGCCAGGTCCCGGGTGCCGTCATCGGCCGCCTCCTCGAGGGGCCGGCCGGGACGATCGCCGTCCGCTGACCCGGCTCTAGACGGGCTGGGTGAGGGCGAGCGGCAGCCCGACGGCGAAGCCGCCGAGGATCCCGACGCCATCAGAGACCCAGCTTGATCCGGGCACGACCGCCGGCATCAGAGCGACCACGACCGCGAGCACCGCAGTCCCGAGCAGGTCGCCGTCGATCTCCTCCCGCCGGCGCAGGCTGATCAGGTCAGGGATCGCCCAGGCGCAGAGGAGGGCCAGCGCGGCACCATTTCCCCCCAGCACGACCGGGAAGCTGTAGACGGCCGCCGTGGCCGCGGTCCCGCCGACCGCCCCCACGGCGAACAGGGCCAGCACGGGAAGGGGTCCGTGGCGGCGTTCCAGGAGCCAGCCGTAGAGGCCGATCACGCCCAGGCAGACGAACGCATAGCCGACGTTGCTGTAGATGAAGGGCGCCGTGATGAGCTTCCACCAATGCGAGCCCGGCCTGCCGAACACGATCAGCTGGTCGATGCTCGTGAACAGGCTGGTCCTCCAGAGCAGGCAGCCGACCAGACCGGCGACGACGAGCAGGATGGTGGCGTAGGGGCGGGACTCCGGCCGGATCCCGGGCATCTCGCCTCGGCGCAGCCGGGGCAGCGCGGGCGCCGGCGGACGGCGGCGCTTCTCGGTCACCTTGCCGTGGCGGTCCAGCTTCGGAGCTCGCTTGCGCAACCGGTTGCCGCAGTACGGGCACTCGGTGATGTACGGGCTCACTTCGGACCCGCAGCTTCGGCAGATGACGAACAGGTCCGGGTTACCGGTGCTCATCGCGTGATCGATTGTAAAGCCGCTCTCTGGACTGGCCAGAAGGCCTGGAACTGGCGTCCTGAGCCAGGAGAACTAGACGGCTGAGGCGGCGACGATTTCGGCCATGACCTCACGCAGATCGTGGTTGGCCTCGTAGACGACGACCTGCCGCGCCGCCCCGTTGCCGCGCTCCAGGAGGTCCTCCACCGCCTCCAGCTCATCATGGGACCCGAGGTCCTGGCAGTGCTCACGCATCCGGTCGAGAAGGCGCCGGGCCAGGGCCCGAGTCGCCACCCGCTCAAAGCTGGGGAGATCGACCAGCTCGCCCTCGAGGCCGTGGCGGGCCGCCAGCCACTTGTTCTCATCCAGCATCTCGTAGGGATAGCGGGACAGCTGCTCGCCGGAGTCGTAGTGCTCGCAGAGCTCCTTGACCAGCCCCTGGACCAGGGCGGCCAGGCCGACCGTGTGCTCGACCCGGGTCTGGGAATCCATGACCCGGACCTCCACCGTCCCGAACTTGGGGTGGGGCCGGACGTCGTGCCAGAGGTAGGTGTAGTCCTCGATCACCCGGGCGTTGACCATGAACTCGATCCGCTGCTCGTAGTCCTCCCAGCCTCGGTAGGTGGGCGGGATGCCGACCCGGGGGAAGGCGCGGAAGATCGGTGTCCGGACCGAGGCCAGCCCGGTGACGTCGGCGCGCCAGAAGGGGGAGTTGGCCGAGAGGCCGAGCAGGATCGGCATGTGGACCCGCATCCCGTTGGCCACGTGGATCGCCTTGTCCGCGTCGTCGATCCCCACATGGACGTGGACCCCGAAGATCAGCTCCTGACGGGCCACGAAGCGCAGGGCCGAGATCAGGTCCCGGTAGCGGGGCCGGGCCACGATCCGCTGGTCCTCCCACATGGCGAACGGGTGGGTTCCCGCAGCGCCAATGGCCAGGCCCTTGGAGGCCGCCGTCTGGCTCACGTGACGGCGGAGCGCGTGCAGCTGCTCACCCGCCTCGTGGACGGTTCGGCAGGGCTCGGTGGAGATCTCGAGCACCGACTCCATGAGCTCGGGCTTGATCTCCCCCACCTCCGTCGCCTCGAGCATCGTCTCGATCGCGTTGACGAGCTCGAACGACTCTGAATCGAGGATCATGAGCTCCTCCTCGATGCCGATCGTGTACGCAGGCCCTGTAAATCGGTGCTCCATGGGCGTCGGAGCCTAACGCGGTTAGGCTCCCTAGACTGGGCTTCAGCGCCCAGCCGAACGCAAGGAGTCCAGATGCCTCTGGGATACCACGGAAAGCTCTACATCCTCGCCTTCGACCATCGAGGGTCCTTCCAGAAGAAGATGTTCGGGATCGAGGGCGACCCCACCCCGGAGCAGACCGAGACCATCTCCGATGCCAAGCGCCTGATCTTCGAGGGGATGCTGGAGGCCGTGAACCGCGGCGCCGAAGCGAGCGCGACCGGCGTCCTCGTCGATGAGCAGTTCGGATCCGATATCCCCCAGCGGGCGCGTGAGCACGGGCTGAAGCTGGCCATGCCGGTCGAGAAGTCAGGCCAGGACGAGTTCGACTTCGAGTACGGCGACGAGTTTCCCGAGCACATCGACTCCTTCGACCCGGATTTCTCCAAGGTCCTCGTCCGCTACAACCCCGACGGCGACCCGGAGATGAACCGGGGCCAGCTGGAGCGCCTAAAGCAGCTGGCCGACTGGCTGCATGACAACGGCCGCAAGTTCCTCTTCGAGCTCCTGGTCCCGGCCACCGAGGGGCAGCTCTCAAGCGTCGAGGGCGACACCGACCGCTATGACGCCGAGCTCCGCCCCGCGCTGATGCGAGAGGCCATCGAGCAGATCCAGAACGCCGGCATCGAGGTCGACATCTGGAAGATCGAGGGAGTCGACCGGCGTGAGGACGACGAGATGCTCGCCAAGGTGGCGCGCACCGGGCCCGGTCGTGAGGGGGTGACATGTGTCGTCCTGGGTCGGGGCGCCTCGACCGAGAAGGTCGGGCAGTGGCTTCAGGCGGCTCGTCCCGTCGAGGGCTTCATCGGTTTTGCCATCGGCCGCTCGATCTGGTGGGACGCCCTCAAGGGGTATCTCTCGGATGAGCTTGACCGCGAGGCCGCGACGGCCCAGATCGCGGACAACTACCTGCATTTCGTGGAGGTCTACGAGGGTCAGAAGGTGGCGCAGTAATGGCGGCGATGCGGATGCGTCAGAGCCTGGCCGAGCTGGAGGAGGAGTTCCTCGAGCAGATGGAGCAGGAGCAGACGCGGTCCGAGCAACAGGTCCGCCACGCCGTTCAGCGCACGCGGATCCGCCGGCGCGAGCGGGCGCTGAAGCGCAGCTCGATGCGCTTCTGGATGCTCGTGCTGGCCCTCGTGGCGACCGCGGTGGGCGTCGCGGCGGCCATGTTCGAGACGCTGTATCTCCTGCTCGGATAGGACCGCGCCCGCCGACGCACGGGGCGCGGTGACTAGCTCTTCTCGCCCCCCAGACCATGGAGCGCGGCGTCAACTTCCTCACGCGCGCCCTTGCCCCCGCCTGCGACCTGCTCCTGCTGGATCTCGAGGTACACCTCCTTGCGAAAGACCGGGATATCCCGCGGAGCCTGGATTCCGATCCGCACCTTCTCCCCCATAATCGCCAGGACCGAGATCTCGATGTCATCCCCGATCATGATGCTCTGGTTCGACTTCCGGGTTAATACCAACATGGGATTTCCGCCTCCCTGCTTGCCTTAGGTCGTATGAACCCAACTCGGCTGCTTGTCGGTCTGGCCCAACTCGGCCAACTGAACGCCAGCATATCGCTTGGGTCCCGGATTACTCAAACGTCTTACCGTCCGTGTTACCGGATCATGGTAGGACAGATGTTTATGGTCAATTCGCCCTGAGCGGACGGCTGTCCTAGTGTCCAGGCCCCAGCCTAAAGACGGGGTTTTGAGGCCCTGTACTAGTCTCACGCCTTCACATGGCCCGCAAATCTCTTAGACCAGAGCTCAACCGCATTCGCGCCTGGGTCCGCCAGGGCCGGACCGACGCCTGGATCGCCCACCAGCTTGAGGTGACCGGGCAGCAGATCCAGACCTTCAAGCGTGAGCACGGACTGGTCGAGGGCCAGGTCCCGGAGGGCAGTCCGCCCGCCGCCGACTTCGACGACGAGATCGATCTGCGCGCCGAGGACGACGCTCTGATCGCCGCCGAGCTCGAGGCCGCCGAGGCCCGCCAGGCCGAGGAGGGGACCCAGGAGGAGACCGAGGACGGCGCGGACGAGAAGCCCAAGCGGCGCCGGGGCCGCCGCGGCGGCCGGCGCCGGACCCGGCGACCCGGCGAGATCCTGGAGGCCACCTTCGACCACGGCGAAGAGGGCTACGGGCTGTGGCTCGACCCGGCCGTCCAGGACGACCCCGTCTACGCCGAGTACTGGGCCGGGCACCGGCCGGTCGAGGTCACGATTGAGGAGAACCAGATCGTGATCCGGCGTGCCGGCGAGGAAGAGGACGCAGAGGCCGACTGATCAGCGCTCGTTGAGCGCGGTCTGCCTGACCCGGTAGTCACTCGCCTCCCGCGCGTAGCGCGCGAAGGCGGATCCGACCACGGTCGGCATGTCCCAGGCCGCCGGGTTCCCAGGCGCCACCCGTGTCGCCACCGCGAAGGCCCAGTCCGTTCCCTCGTCGGCATAGAGGCGGGAAAGCTCATCGGTGGTGAAGGGGCCGCCCAGACGCCGCCGGAGCTCGAGCACGAGCTCGTCGACCACCCGGTCCATGGCTGGGCGATCGGCCGGCTCGGCGGCGCGGAGCCGCCGCTCGCCCTCCTGCCAGAGCCCGAAGACGTCGTCGAAGCGCATGCGGCTAAGGATGCCCGACGGCGGGTGGGTGAATCAGGGCTTTCCGGGGCCGGGCGGCTTCGGCGCGGCCGGGGGGGCTAGCCGGTGGGGAGGCCGGTGAGCACGTAGGGCCGCTCACCCGGCTGGACCATTCCCAGCTGCCGGGCGTAGCGCATGATCGTCGCCGAGTCGTTCAGGGACTTCTGCTGCTGAGCCAGCTGGGCGTTCTGCTGGCGCAGCCGGAGAACGATCGCCTTCTGCTCGTGCGCCTGCGTCCGGGCCGACAGGAAGGCCAGCCCTCGCTGGATGTACAGCCCGGCCACCACCGTGAGCACAATCACGAGGAACACCCGGCCCACGCGCTCCCAGCGGATCCGCAACGGCCGCTCGGCCGTCGAGGGGCGAGGCCGAGGGCGCGCAGAGCCGCGGGCCTTGCGGCGGGGCGCAGCGGTCGTCGTCCCAGCGGGCGGCATCCGTTCGCCCTTCGTTCGACGCCCGGAGGTTCCTTCCTCCTGCACGAAGAGCTGCAGCCGCCCTCAGGTGCGCGCCCGCGCGTCCGACCCGGGCGATTACCCGGTCCATGTCCGAGAAATCTCCCAAAACCCCCCGGGCGAGACTAGGCGCCGACGCTCCCTAAGCTCGGAACGCCCCCCGACCCGGGTACGTGGCCTCATCCCCCAGGGCCTCCTCGATTCGCAAGAGCTGGTTGTACTTGGCCACCCGGTCCGTCCGCGATGGCGCGCCAGCCTTGATCTGCCCGCAGCCTGTGGCCACGGCCAGGTCGGCGATCGTCACATCCTCCGTCTCACCCGAGCGGTGCGACATGACCGCCGCGTAGCCGTTCTCCCGGGCCAGGCGGATGGCAGCCAGGGTTTCGGTCAGCGTCCCGATCTGGTTGACCTTGATGAGGATCGCGTTGCCCACATCGGCGTCGATCCCGCGCCGCAGGCGCTCGGTGTTGGTCACAAACAGGTCATCGCCCACGAGCTGGATCCGATCCCCCAGGCGCTGAGTCAGCGTGGCCCAGCCCTCCCAGTCCTCCTCGTCCATGCCGTCCTCGATGGACACGATCGGGTAGCGGGCGGCCAGGTCCTCCCAGTAGCCAACGAGCTCGTCGGAGGACAGCGTCCGGTCCTCGCTCTCCAGCACGTAGCCCTCGTCACGGTGGATCTCGGAGACCGCCGGGTCCAGCGCGATCGCCACCTGCTCCCCGGGCTCGTACCCGGCGGCTTGGATTCCCTCGACCAGGAGCTCAAGGGCCTGTTCGTTGGATTCCAGATCCGGCGCGAAGCCACCCTCGTCCCCCACCGCGGTCGACATTCCGCGGGCGCTGATCGTCTCCTTGAGGCGGTGGTACACCTCGTCCCCCATGCGCAGGGCTTCGACGAAGCTCGAGGCTCCGACGGGAACGATCATGAACTCCTGGAAGTCGATCAGGTTGTCGGCGTGGACCCCGCCGTTGACCACGTTCATGAGCGGGACCGGCATCACGTGCGCGGTCTCCCCGCCCAGGTAGCGCCAGAGCGGGAGCCGCTCCTCGGCCGCGGCGGCATGGGCGGCGGCCAGCGAGACGGCGAGAATCGCGTTGGCGCCCAGACGTGACTTGTTCGGCGTGCCGTCCAAATTGGCCAGCAGCCGGTCGAGCGCGGCCTGCGCGGTGACGTCCTGGCCGCGGACGGCATCGGCGATCTCGCCGTTGACGTTGGCCACCGCCTGGCTCACGCCCTTGCCGTTCCACTCCGGGCCGCCGTCCCGGAGCTCGGTGGCCTCGAACTCGCCCGTGGAGGCGCCGGAGGGAACCGCCGCACGCCCCCAGGCCCCGGAGCGCACGCTGAGCTCCACCTCGACCGTCGGGTTGCCCCGGCTGTCGAGGATCTGGCGGGCGTGCACGTGCTCGATCTGGCTCATCCTGGTTGGATCCCTCCCTCGGCTAACCGAGCCCGCGCGTAGTAGGACAGCTGCTCATCCGGCGCCAGATCGTTCCAGCTTCGCCCATCCGATGCGGCCAGCTCGGCGCCGGTGCTGACCCGGGCGCGGAAGCGATCGGCCGCCGCCCGCAGCGAGAGCTCGGGGTCGACTCTGACCTTGCGGGCGATATTGACCACGGCGAAGAGCAGATCCCCGACCTCGTGGAAGCGCTCGTCCCGGGTCTGTGCCCCTTCGATCTCGGTCAGCTCCTCACGGGCGGCGTCGATCACCGGCTCGAGGGCCGGGAAGTCAAAGCCGCTCGAGGCGGCACGCCGCTGCACCTTGCGCGCGTAGAGGGCCGCGGGGAGGTTCTCCGGGACCTCGCCGAAGAGCCCGGGCTCCCGACCCGCCTCCGTAGCTTTGATCTGGTCCCAGTTGCGCAGCACCTCACCGGCCGTCGCGGCCTCGGCCTCACCGAAGACGTGGGGATGGCGGCGGATCAGCTTCTCCGTGCAGTGCGCGGCCACCTCGGCCAGCGACCCGGCGCCTCGCTCCTCGAGGAGGAGGGAGAGGAAGTAGACCTGGAAGAGCACATCGCCGAGCTCGTCCAGGAGCTTGCCGTCATCCCGGCGCTCGGCCGCATCGGCGAGCTCGTAGGCCTCCTCGACCGTGTGGGGGACGATCGAGCGCTCGTCCTGCTCGCGGTCCCACGGGCACTCGACCCGGAGCCGGCGGGTGATCGCGTCAAGGCGCCCGAGCGCCTGGCCTGTCTCGTCGCCGGCGCTCACCCGCGGGAGGCGGCGCCGGTGCTCACCCGGTGGGGCCCGTGGTCGCGGTCTTGGGTGCCTTGTAGCCGCTGCAGTCGGCCATCGCGTAGGCCGAGCGGCAGTGCGTCTGCGGGCGCCAGTGCGCGCTGGCGAGCTTGTCAAGTGCGCTCTGAGCACCGCTCTGGCTCTGACCCTGCAGGGTCTGGCGGATCAGCGCCGTGGCCTGGGCCAGCGACTGCTGGGTGGCCTGGGTGATCTTCGTCACCTCGAAGACGTAGTAACCGAACTGACCCTTGACCGGGCCGAGCAGCTTGTTCACCGCGGCCGAGAAGGCGACGTTGTCCAGGGCGGCGTCCTGTTGGCCCTTGGTCACGCGGGTGAGCAGGCCGCCGGTGTTCTTCGAGGTCGGGTCGATCGAGTACTGCTTGGCCACCTTGTTCCAGCTCTTGCCGGACTGGAGGGCATGCTTGGCGGTATTGGCCTGGGCCGCCGTCTTGGTCAGGACAATGCGGATGTCACGGGTCTGCGGCGTCCCGAACTGCGAGAGATGGGTGCTGTAGTAGTGCTGGATGGCCGCCGGTGTGACCGTCTTCGTGCGCTTTGAGATGAGCTTCTGGACGATCGTGTTGATCCGGAAGCGGAAGAGAATGTCGGCCATCGTCTGGCCGGTCTGGGTGAGGAAGGTCTGGAACTGCGAGGGGGTCGTGAACTGCTGGTTCTTGGCCGTCGTGAAGGCCTTCTCGACCTGGGCATTGGTCACCGTGACGTGATCCCGTGCCGCCTCGGCCTGGTACCAGTAGCCCTTGATCAGGAACCCCATGACCGTGCTGGAAAGCGAGGTGAAGAGCTGCTTGCAGTCGGCCCTGAGCTGCTTGGTCGCCGTCTTGGCCAAGCTCGGGATCTGGCGCCTCACCTGGGCCACGCAGCCAGAGAACTGCGGAGGATCGGTCGGCACGATGACCGGGGAGCCCGGGCTCGACGCCGCCTGGCTCTTGGCCGCCACGTACATCCAGTGATCAAAGGCCTGGGTGGTGATCGCGTTGCCGGAGACGTCGGCCACGGAGTTACCGGGGAGGCCAGACCCGCAGGCCGCGACGGCGACCGCGAGCACAAAAAAGGCGCCAAGCGCCGTGACCCTGCTCAGATGCTTCCGCATAAGAGGGGCCGATGGTAGCGAGGGGCGGTCTAAGAGGGAGTGAAGAGTTAGGAGTCCCGATCCGCCTCGGCCAGGCGGACCTCCTCACGCACCTGGGCGCTGCGTACCCCGGCCGAATCCATCACGGGATTGAGGATGCCCCGCAGGACCGACGGGGGCACCCACCACCGCGGGGCGATCACCCGGGCCTTGCGTTCCTCGATGGCGGCCGCGACGGCCTCTCCCGCCCGCTCGGGCGAGATCCGCCTGCGCAGAAAGCCGGGCAGAAGCTCCTGGTCGGTCCCCCGCTGGCGCTGGCGCTGCTCCATGCCGTGCCTGACCATCTCGGTGTCCACGAACCCGAAGTAGGCCACCGTGGCGCTGGCCCCGTGGGGCGCCAGCTCCAGGCGAAGCGCCCGGCCCAGCTGCTCGACGCCCGCCTTGGCCACGGCGTAGGGCGAGAGCAGGATGCCGTTCATGAAGGCATAGACGCTCGAGACGAGCACCGCCTGCCCTTGCCGGGCCACGATCTGATCGAGCGCGGCGTGGATCGTGCGGTAGACGCCGAGGAGATTGACCTCGATCACCCGCTCGAACTCCTGGCTCGGCATCACCCGGACCGATCCCGGGTTGGGGGCGATCCCGGCGTTGGCGATGACGATGTCGACGCCGCCGAAGCGCTCGACCGCGGTGGCCACGGCCGCGTCGATCGCCGCCCGGTCGGTCACGTCGGCAGCGATGCCATGCGCCCGCTGGCCGAGGCGCTCGGCCGAGGCCGTGACCTGGGCCGGGTCGAGATCGACGAGGGCCACCGAGGCACCCCGCCGCGACAGGGCCTGAGCCATCCCGAAGCCGATTCCCCGGGCTCCCCCGGTGATCAGCGCCACCTTGCCATTGACCTCGTAGCCGGCCATAGCGGCGGATCCTAGGCTGCCGCGGCCTCCTCCGCCGCCTCCCGGGTCACCGCCAGGAGCACGTCGGCCGCCCTGACCACGGCCGGGAAGCGCTGGCCCGGATCCTTGGGCACCCGCAGCGAGAGCTGCGACTTGCCTGATTCGTAGAGCGCCTCCGGGATCTCCTGGCGCACGCGCTTGGCCCGGACCGAGTCAAGCTCGATCGGTGTCACGGCCAGGCGGTCACCGTGGAAGCTGACCGCCGTGGCGCCGACCTGACCCAGCTTGATCCGCGCCTGCTGGAGTGAGATCAGGTTGAGCAGCGGCTCCGGCGGATCGCCGAAGCGATCCTCGAGCTCCTCCCGGAGGAGCACCAGGTCGGCCACCTCACGGGAGGCGGCGATGCGGCGGTGCACGTCGATCTTGGCCTGCTCGTAGGGGATGTAGTCGGCGGGGACGTAGGCGTCGACGTTGACGTCAAGCCGGACCGGCTCCCAGTCCTGCTCGCCGTCAGCGCCCTCGGCCGCGGCGGCCACCGCCTCGTCGAGCATCTGCATGTAGAGCTCGAAACCGAGCGCGGCCACGTGGCCTGACTGCTCGTCGCCCAGCAGGCTGCCGGCGCCGCGGATCTCCAGGTCCCGCATGGCGATCTTGAACCCGGCTCCGAGCTCCGTGTAATCGGAGAGGGCGGAGAGCCGCTGCGCCGCCTCGCCGGTCAGCGCCGCCGAGCTGGGGTACATCAGGTAGGCGTAGGCGCGATCCCTGGACCGCCCGACGCGCCCGCGGATCTGGTAGAGCTGGGCCAAGCCGAAGGTGTCGGCGCGCTCGACGATCAGCGTGTTGGCCTGCGGGATGTCGATCCCCGACTCGATGATGCTCGTGCACACGAGCACGTCGGCCTCACCGCGCAGGAAGCGGAGCATCCGCTCCTCGAGCGTCTTCTCATCGAGCTGCCCGTGGGCGACCTCGAAGCGCATCTGCGGGCACAGGGCCCGCAGCCGCTCGGCCGTCTCGTCGATCGTCTCGACCCGGTTGTGCATGAAGAAGGCCTGGCCGTCACGGGCGTGCTCCCGCTCCAGCGCCTGCTTGACCAGCTGCTCGTCGTACTCGCCGACGTAGGTCTTGATCGGGCGCCGGCCCTCGGGCGGGGTCTCGATCACGCTGATGTCCCGCACGCCGGCCAGCGACATCTGCAGGGTGCGGGGGATCGGGGTGGCGCTCATCGCGATCACGTCGACCCGGAGCTTGAGCTGGCGCAAAAGCTCCTTCTGCTTGACCCCGAAGCGCTGCTCCTCGTCAACGACGAGCAGGCCGATGTCCTTCGGCCGCACGTCGCGGGAGAGCAGCCGGTGGGTGCCGATGAGGATGTCAACCTGGCCGGCGGCGAAGCGCTTGACCACCTCCCGCTGCTCGGCCGCCGAGCGAAAGCGGGAGACGTGCTCGATCGTCACCGGGTAGTCCTTGAGCCGCTCGGAGAAGGTGCCGGAGTGCTGCTGGGCCAGGATCGTCGTCGGGGCCAGAACCATCACCTGCTTGCCGTCCTGGACGCACTTGAAGGCCGCCCGGAGCGCCACCTCGGTCTTGCCGTAGCCGACATCGCCGCAGATCAGCCGGTCCATGGGGCGAGGCGCCTCCATGTCGGCCTTGACCAGGTCGATCGCGTCACGCTGGTCCGGGGTCTCGTTGTAGGGGAAGTTGTCCTCGAATTCACGCTGCCAGTCGGTGTCGGCCGGAAAGGCGTGGCCCTCCCGGCGCCGGCGCTCGGCGTAGAGGTTCAGGAGCTCGCCGGCCAGATCCTGGGCCGCGCGGCGGGCGCGCGCCTTCATCGTCTCCCAGCGGGAGCCGCCGAGCTTGGAGAGGGTCGGGTGCTCGCCACCCGCGCCGACGTAGCGGCTGATCTTGGCCAGCTGGTCCACGGGGACGAAGACACGGTCCGAGCCCGCGTACTCCAGGTACAGGTAGTCCCGGGTGACCCCGGCGATCGTCTTGGTGTCGAAGCCGGCGAAGCGAGCGACGCCGTGGTCCTCGTGGACGACGATGTCGCCGGTGCGCAGGTCGGTGAAGCTCCGCAGGACGCCCCGGCGGCGTTCGGAGCGGGCAGGGGCTGGGCGGCGCCGGTGGAGCAGACGGTGTTCCGGGATGACGGCCAGGTGGAACTGCGGCGCGATGAATCCGCTCTGGAGGCGCGCCTGGGTGAGCAGGATCCTCCCGGCGGCCCCTGGCACCCGCTGGCCGTCGAGCCAATCGACCTTGAGCCGGCCGAGGTTGTAGGCGAAGCGCTCGCCCTCGCCTCGGCGGGCGAAGGCGACCACGGTCTGGTAACCGCTGCGGGCGAGCTTCTCGAGCTCCGGCTCGGCCTCCCGGATACCCCGGGCCTGGACGTCCGCGGCCTGGGCGCGGAAGGAGAAGGGCTGGTCCTGGTCGATGCTCGAGAGGCGGATCTGCGCCCGGCTCTTCAGCGAGGCATCGATTTCCTGGGGATCGCAGTAGACGTGATGGGCCTCCTGGCCGTGGAAGGCAACGGTCACGTCCTCCCAGTGATCGGCGAGCGCCGGCGTCACGTCCTCCTCGGCGGCGATGAGGATGCTCGCGTCCTGCGGCACCAGCTCCAGGAAGGGATGAAAATCATCCACGGGCAGAAGCTCGGAGATGTCGGGGCGGTCCTCAGGCGACTCGAGGGCGGCGATCTCGGCCAGCTCGCGGTGCTCCTCGGCCAACTCGGCCGCCGGGGCCACCTCCACGACCTCGGCGTCGCCCAGCGAGCGCTGGGTGAAGGTCGAGAACCAGCGCAGTGACTCGATCTCATCGCCGAACAGCTCGGCTCGGACGGCCCGGTCCTCGGTGGCCGGAAAGACATCGAGGAGCCCTCCGCGGATGGCGAACTGGCCCCGGTCCTCGACCTGGTCGACGCGCTCATAGCCGGCTCCCACCAGGTCACGAGCCACGGCCTCGAGGTCGACCTCCTCTCCGCTACGCAGGGTGAAGCCGTGGGGGCGCAAAGCCGGGTCCGGCACCTTCTCGGACAGGGCGATGGCGCTGACCACGACGACGGGCGCGCCTTCGGATAGCGCGTCGAGAGCGGCGATGCGCAGGCCGGTGAGGTGGGGCGGCGGGGCCAGGTGCGACTCGTAGGTGACCCCGCGGCTGGGGTAGTAGCGGACCATCCGCGGCTCGAGCCAGGCCCGCAGCCCGGAGGCGAGGTCACGCGCCGAGCGATCATCGCCCGCGACCACGATCGCCGGACGCTCAGGATCGCGGTCGAGCAGCGCTGCGATCAGGTAGGGGCGCAGCGACTGCGAAACGAAGGCGCGGCCGCCGTCACGGGCCAGCGCATCGGTCTGAGGATCTTCGTCGGTGTGCGTGAGGAGTGTGCGCAGCATCCGACATTTCAGTCTAGGTCGGCGCCGCGCCGTTCAGGACGATCCGCTCGGCCGTCGTCGGCGGCCCGTTCGATCAGTTCCTGCACCCTGTCCGAGGGCTCCCGGAAGCGGCCCAGGACGTAGGCGGCCACGCGGTCAGGGTCGGTGGTCGGCGGGCGGCCGACGCCGATCCGGACCCGGGCGAACTCGGGTGACCCGAGTGCCTGGCGGAGCGATTTCAGCCCGTTGTGGCCGGCCAGCCCGCCGCCGACGCGGGTCCTGATCTCGCCGAAGGGAAGGTCGATCTCATCGTGGAGGACGAGCACGCGGTCGAGGTCGACCTTGAGCGCCCCGCGCGCCGGGCCGACCGACTTGCCCGCCTCGTTCATGAACGTCTGGGGCTTGAGGATGGCCACCCGGGGACCGCCCGGTCCGGTCCGGCCCTCGGTGAGCAGGCCGCGGTACTTCGACTTGGGCTTGGCCAGGCCCCAGCGCTCGCCCAGCGCGTCGGCGACCTCGAAGCCGATGTTGTGCGGGGTGCCCTTGTATTCGGAGCCGGGGTTGCCGAGACCGACGATCAGCCAGTCAACGGGTCCGGCCCGACCCGGTAGTCGCACGAGCCCTCTCCGAGGGCGCGGCTACTCGCCGCCGCTCTCGCCCTCGCCCTCGGCGGAGGACTCGCCCTCGCCCTCGGCCCGCTCCGCGGCTTCTTCGCCCGTCTCGCCCTCGCCGACCAGCTCGGTTTCCTCCTCGATCCCGGGCTCGTCCTCGGTCTGGAGCCGCGGCGGTGTGACCATGGCGAGGGTCGTCTCAGGATCGTCGATGAGCGTCACGCCCGGGGGCATGGTCAGCACGGCCAGGGTGATCGTGTCGTTCATCTGCGCCCCGGAGACGTCGTACTGAATCGAGTCCGGAATGTCGGTGGGGAGCGCCTCGGTCGTCACCTCGCGGGTGACCTGCTCAAGCACGCCGCCCTCCTTGACGCCTGGCGCGTCCTCGACGCCGGTCAGCTCAATCGTCACCGTGGTCTGGATCGCCTGATCGAGGCGGACCCGGAGCAGATCGATGTGGACGGTCTCGCCGGTGACCGGATGCCGGATGAGCTCCTTGAGCACCACGGGGGTGCTCGCCCCATCGACGCTCAGGTCGATGACCGCGCCGGCGTGGGCCAGCGCCTGGCGAAGCAGACGGGCGTCGACGGCAAAGGTGAGCGGGTCCTCCCCGCCTCCGTAGACGATGCCCGGGACTTTGCCGGTCCGCCGGAGACGGCGTGCGCCGCGGGACCCCGAGGGCTCCCGGAGATCGACGATGAGACCTGTTCCTTGGGCGGTGGCCATGGCCCGCCGATGGTAGCGAGGCGCCCAGGGGGCGGGCGGCTGACCTCGGCCAAGCCACCCAGAAAATTCATGTTCGAGACCGCGGTGGTGAGGTAGCCTTTACCTATGGCAGGCGACGTGGAGCTCGTGCTCATGGTCGCCGGGATGCACCTCCTGGGTTTGGTGTGCGCGGCGGCTCTGATTCTGCCTGCCCTGCGCAACGAGCCCGACCTTCGCCCGCGCAGCGACGGGGAGTCCGATGATGGCTGGGGCCACGGGCCGCGTCGCCCGCCCACCGCGCCCAAGGACGCCCCGCGGGGTGGCCTGCCTCTCCCGGACGCGGAACCCGCTTCAGCCCGCCTACGTGACCATCGCCGGCTGGGCGACCGGCAGCCCCGGCGCGAGCGTCGGCCGGCCCGGGAGCCCGCGCGCGCGCCCTCACGGGAGCCCGCCCACCGCTGAACCGCCTCAGTAGTGCGCCGGACAGTCGGCGTTGCTCTTGATGCGCAGGCTGATTTCCAGCAGTTCGACGCGCAATCCACCGAGGGCGTTGCCGGCGCGTCGAACCCGTACGCATTGGACCACCGGGAGCGCGCCGCCGGCTCGCCAGGCCACCCGAGCCGTCCCCAGGGTCGAGCCGAGCGAGAACCCGGCCGAGGAGCCCAGCTCGAGGATCTTGACGCTCCCTGCGCGCTTCAGACTCGCCGCGTCCTGAGCCGCCCGCTGACGGCAGGCTGGGTCCGGGGCGCACGCGTGGATCCGGCCGATCATCCCGGCGGCGTTGCCCTGGGCCTCGGACTGGAGGAGGTCGGTGATCGCCGTCCGCTCGGCTCCGTCGACGCTGAACACCCGAGCCAGGATGGCGCTGATGGCCAGGAACACGATCAGGCCGGCCGCGATGAGCAGGAACAGGCGAAGACGGCGCACGGGTCGGGCAGGCTAGACGCTATGGCCGCAGGGCCCGGTGTTCTGTCTGAGCGCCGCGGGTACTGGAGCGGCGGCGCTACTGAAGCTCCAGGAAGCGCTCGACCGAGGCCTCCTGATGATCCAGCCGCGCGGCCAGGGAGCGCGCGTGCTCGGCGGCCAGGTCGAGGAAGTCCTCGACGCAGCGGGCGGGGTCGTCGGCCAGCGGATAGACGCGGGTCAGGTCCTGCTGGGCGCAGGCGATGCCCATCGGCGGCTTGCCCTCGGCCAGCGTCCGGGCGCTGCAGACCGGAGTCACGACGAGCTGCGAATCCCGGGCCACCAGCGCGGTGGGCAGGAGCCGCGGCGCCGGCAGGCGGACTGACAGCTCGACCGAATGGTCGACCGTGACCTCCGCCCCGAGGACGTCCATCAGGGGCTCACGCCACACGTCGAGGACAACGTCGGCCCCGATCAGCGCGTCGCGCAGCGCGGTTGCCTGCTCCAGGTAGAGGTGCTCGGCCTCAGCCCGGTCCTCGGCGTCGGCCAGATCGAGATCGCACGGCACGCGGAGGAGGTCACACACTGAGACGGTCGTCCCGGCCCCGAGGCTTCCGGTGGTCACATACGTCTGGAGGGTCCCCAGGTCGCGGCGGCCGTGGAAGATGACCGTGACGGCTTCGCTGACCGGCAGCCCGCCGACCCTGAGCGACACCGCGACGGCGGCGGATTCGTCGAGCAGAGCGCGCCGGAGCAGCTCTTCGGCCGCATCCTGGTTGGCAAACGATTCCTCTTCGTGCACGATCCCGCCTGGGTTGTCGCTGTGAGGCTTAACGATTACCCAATTAATCGGCGTTTTGCGCCTCCACCTGGATAGACAGTCCTCTCAGCTGGATAGCCTGCTGGACAAATGAAGCTTCTCTACAAGCCGTTCTCGCTCATCGCCGGCCTGATTGCGGCCCGGATCGGCAAGGCGCTGTTCCGAGGACTCTGGTCCCGGGTCGACCGGGCCGAGCCGCCGGAGCCGACGGCCCCTGAGGCCGCGATGCCGAAGGTCGTAGGGGCGGCGGCGCTCGAGGCAGCGACGATGGCCGGTGTGGCGGCGGCCGCCGACCGTGTGGCGGCCGAGGCTTTCCACCACCTGACCGGGGTGTGGCCGGGCAAGCCGGCCAAGCCGAAGAAGGGCTCCTAGGCCAGAGCCTGCCCTCGGCCTCCTCCACCGTCCAGGGGGCGAGCTTCTCCCGCAGCCAAAAGGGAATTTCCTTCTTGCTCAGGGTGCTGGGATCGACCATCACATGGCGGAGCATTCCCTCGGCCAGCGGCTCGCCGTCGTGACTGATCCCGTGCCTGGTCGTGATGCTCGTGTTGCCGAGGCGGGAGACGGCTATCTCCAGCGTCAGCTCGTTATCGAACCGGGCCGGGGCCAAGAAGCGGAGCTGCGCCTCAGCCACGACCATGTCGACGCCTTGGTCGAGCATTGCCTGATAGCTGCCGAGCGCGGCCCGCACCAGCTCGTTGATGTTGATGTCCAGGTAGGCCAGGTAGTGCGCGTTGAAGACCACGCCCTGGGGATCGCATTCGGCATAGCGCACTCGGAGCTGATGACGGAACGGCTGACCCACGGCCTCACCCTCCGCCGCGCACGACGAAGCCCCGCTCGCCGAGCTGGGTCAGCGCGTCCTCGAAGGCGGCGAAGTCTCGGCGCAGAAGCGCATCGAGCGGGCGGCCCGAGGGTCCGTTGGCCCGGACCCAGCGCTGGATCACCGATCCACCCGCCTGGTGGTAGGCCTCCTGGACCAGCGTGATGAGGATCTGGAGCTCGGGCCGGTGCTCGAGCTGACCGGAGAGCAGCGTCAGCGGGTCGGCGCCGAGAACCTGGCAGAGCTCCTCCTCACTCAGACCGAGCAGCGCCATGAGCTCGGCCGCCTGGCGGCTGCTCGACGGCTCGCCCTCCGGAAGCACTAGAAGAGCTGGTTCTCGCCGCCGAACACGTCGCTCACCGAGCCGTCGGTGAAGATCTGGCGGATCGAGCTCGTCAAGAGGTCCGCGCACGAGAGCACGCGGACGTTCTCCGGCGCCCCGGGTGGGACCGGGATGGTGTCGGTGACGACGATCTGCTCCAGGTCGGCCGCGGCCAGGTTCTCCCAGGCGTTGCCTGAGAAGACGCCATGCGTGGCGGCGGCGTAGACGCGCTTGGCGCCCGCGTCGTAGACGGCCCGAGCCGCCGCCTTGAGCGTTCCGGCCGTGTCGATGATGTCGTCGACGAGGACCGCGGTCTTGCCGGCCACGTCGCCGATGACGTAGCTGATCTCAGCCACCTGCTGGTCAGGCCGGTCCTTGTTGAGGATGGCCAGGTCGGCGCCGAGCTTCGAGGCGAAGCGCTTGTTCAGCTTCACCCGGCCCGCGTCCGGGGCGACGATGACCAGATCCTCGAGATTGAGGTCCGAGAAGTACTGGGTGAGCATGAACATCGCCGTCATGTGGTCGCACGGCTTCTGGAAGAAGCCCTGGATCTGGCCCTGGTGCAGGTCCATGGTCAGGATCCGGTCGATGCCGGCCGATTCGAGCATCCGGGCCACGAGGCGGGCGCTGATGGGCTCACGCGGAGCCGACTTCTTGTCCTGGCGCGAATAGCCGTACCACGGCGTGACCGCGATCACGCGGTGGGCCGAGCCGCCCACGGCGGCGTCGACCATGATCACCAGCTCCATGAGCGCGTCGTTGGCACTCAGGCCGGTGTCAGGGTTGCTGCACGTCGGCTGGACGATGAAGACGTCAGCGCCGCGCACCGACTCCTCGTAGCGACAGTAGACCTCGCCGTTGGCGAAGGTCTTGAGCGTCATCGGCGAGAGCTCGACGCCCAACTTTGAGCCGATCCGCGCCGCCAGGCCGGGGTTGGCGCGCCCGGAGACCAGCATCAGGCGTTTGCTGTATTCGACCTCCAGCGTGCTCGGCGTCGTGGGCTGCGGCATCAGCAGGCTCATGCTGGCTCGGAGTTTATGTTCGACGGCTGACGTGATTCTGGCGTTTCGTGGTCCGCGGCGCTATCGGTCGGCTGCTCTTCCCGCTCTTTGCGTCGCTCTGCGTAGCCGTCGATGTTCTCCTGGCGCGCCCGCGCCACCCCGAGCGCCCCCGGGGGGACGTCCTTGGTGATCACTGACCCGGCCGCGGTGTAGGCGTCATCGCCGACGCTGACCGGGGCGACCAGGGTCGTGTCGACGCTCGTCTTGACCCGGTCGCCGATCGTCGTGCGGTGCTTGCGGTAGCCGTCGTAGTTGGCCGTGATCGTGCTCGCGCCGAGATTCGTCCCCTTCCCGATGTCCGCATCGCCGATGTAGGAGAGGTGGGGCACCTTCGAGCCGGGACCGACGTCCGAGTTCTTGAGCTCGACGAAGGTTCCGGCCTTCGAGCCCTCACGCATCACGGTGCCGGGCCGCAGGTACGCGAACGGCCCCACGCTCACCCGGTCGCCGATCGCCGCCTCCTTGACGTAGGAGTGGATGACGCTCGAACCGTCGCCCACGCTGGCGTCGATCAGGGTGCTGGCGGGACCGATCGTGCTTCCGGACCCGATCCTGGTCTGGCCATGCAGGCTCGTGAAGGGGGCGATGACCGAGTCGCGGCCCACTTCCACCTCGACGTCGATGACCGTGGCGCCGGGGTTGACGATCGTCGCGCCCTCCCGCATGAGCCGCTCGTGGATCCGCTGCTGGGCGAACGCGCGCGCCTCGGCCAGCGCGACGCGGTCGTTGACGCCGAGCATCGAGCCCCGATCTGCGATCTCGTGGGCCTGAACGGTCCGCTCGTCCCGGCGGAGGATGGGCAGCACGTCGGGCAGGTAGAGCTCCCCCTGGGCGTTGTTGCTCTGGACACGCTCCAGGGCGGACAGGAGCTCCTGGCCGTCGAAGGCATAGAAGCCGGTGTTGACCTCCCGGATGTGGAGCTCAAGCTCTGAGGCGTCGCCTTCGGCCTTGGTCTCGACGACTTTCTCGACGCTTCCATCCGGCGCGCGTACGACGCGGCCGTATCCGGTCGGGTCCTCCAGCACCGCAGTGACGATCGTCGCGGCGGCCCCGGAGCGCTCGTGGGTCTCGGTCAGCCCGCGGATCGTCTCGGCGGTGATCAGCGGGTGATCTCCATTGAGAACGATCACCGTCCCGGCGCCCGTGATCTGCGGCGCGGCCGCCCGGACGGCGTCTGCCGTGCCCCGCGGCTGCTCTTGAATGGCGAATTCGACGCTGTCGCCCAGCACGGCCTCGAGCTGACGCCGCGGGTTCTCGACGATGATGACCCGCTCCGCCCCGGCCTCTCTGGCGGCGGCCACCGACCAGGCGATCATCGGCCGCCCGCACAGGTCGTGCAGCAGCTTGGGCGTCCCCGACCGCATTCGCGTCCCCTCCCCCGCGGCCATGATCACGACGACTGGCGCAGTCACGGGCTGATCGTAGGCGATGGCGGCTCGGAGTCGCCTGCGCCGGCCGGCGGTCCGCCCCCGCCGCCCCTCGCCTGCGCCTCGTACCAGCGCATCCACTTCCTGACCGCGTTGTCCGAAACGCCGTACTTGCGCCCCACGCCGAGGAAGCTCATGGACGCCAGATCCGCCTTCAGCTGGTCATGGGAGGGGCGGTCGACCTTGCGGGTTTCGGGGTGGGCTTGACGACGGCCGACGCTATGCCGCGTTCCACAGGCTCGCGAGCAGTAGGCCTGCCGGCGATACCGCGGTACGAACGGCGCTCCGCACCGCGCGCAGTCGCGGGGTGGGGTCTGGTTTTTTCGCCCGCAGTGGGTATCAAACGTGGCCGAGCAATTCGGGCACACGATCCGGAGGTTCTCGATGCGGTTGTCGTCCGGGACACCGTTGATGTGATCGAGGATGAGGGCCATCGGTTGGCCCCGCCAGACCTCGCCCTGACCGCACAATTCGCAACGCCGCGCCTTCAGCCCCTCAGCAAACAGGCGCCGCTTCAGGGCGGCCCGGCTGTAGTCCGACCCTTCTAAGAGCACCGCTTCGAGCGGGATCGGTCGCACCTTTGGGGCTCGGGCCATCCGTGCCCGCTCGGGATCAAAATGGTCGGTCGGGATCTTCCAGACCTCGTCCACGTATTTCCGGATCAGCCTGTGATTTCCACCCGCCGGGCTGAGGCCCAGCTTCCGCAACACCTCCGAGTAGCACAGGGAGTTCGCCACCGCGGTTCGTGTCTCATCTTCAGTAAACCGTGGCACGAACATATGTTCGCACGACCACCGGATGGAACCACCTATGAACGCGAGCCCTGCATGCCCAAACCCGCTGATAGATTCGCTGCGAGCAGCTGCTCTCTCACCCTTGGGGGGTCGTCCAAACGGCTAGGACACCAGGTTTTGGTCCTGGGAATCGGGGTTCAAGTCCCTGCCCCCCAGCTCCGGCCTGTGCCCAGGCTGAGCGTGAGGCCTGCGGACTACTGGTCCCGTCAGCGCTCGCGACAAGTCGCCGGCGGGCTACTGACTCGCCGGCAGCTGCCGGAACGTGTTCGGCGTCTGCTGGGCGCCACCGAAACCTTGCAGCGTGTTGAAGGCGTTGGGGTCGAACTCTAGGTCGCCGCACTTGTTGCCCGAGGTACAGTCGACGCCGTTGCCGCTGCTGCCGAGCGAGAGTGACGCGTTGCCGTTGACCGCCATCCCACCAACCACCGTCGAGGTGCCGCCGAGGCTCACGATGTCGGCGTTTTGGTTTGATGCGTTGACCCCGTAGATCACGCCGTAGTACGTGGCGCTACCGCCGAAGCTGAGAGTGCCGTCGTTGAGGATCACCCATCCAGGCGACGTGGCGCTGTTGATCGTGGGGTTGCTCGTGATGCTGATGTTGCAACTCGGGCTGCCCTCGATGTAGACGAGCGCGCCGGTCAGCTGCGCCGCGCCGATCGTGTTGCAGTTGGTACTCGCGGGATAGTACGTACCGTTGGCCTGAGCCATTTTCTTGGCCTCGAGGAGCTGTGAGGCGGTGAGCACCGGCGAGGGCGAGGGCGGGTTCACCCAGCTGCTGGCTGAAGTCGGGTCAGTCGGTGATATCTGCGCGGCGTTGTTGTAGCCCGCACACGATGTCGGCGGGGGCGGGGTGTAGCTGGTTCCGCTGCACCGCACGCTGATCTGGCTCGGAGACGACCCAACGCCGAGAGTGTTGATGATCTCCTTGTTGCCGTTGTTGGTGATGTTGAAGCTGTTGGCATTGAGCACGAACTTCGGGAAGCTCAGCCCCAGCGACTGCAGCGAGACCTCGGCGATGACCACGGACGTCTTGCAGTTGACCTGGCCGACGGCGCGAACCCAGACGTAGTTGCTGGCGCCGTACAGATAGTTCAAGTCATACGGCACAGCCGCTTTCTCGGTGGCGTCGGTGAAATATTGCGGGGTGGTCGGACCCGACCCCCCGGCATCCCGAACGTAAGTCGTCCAGGTCGATCGGGTTCCGCCCGGATTCCACGCGTCCCCCGGTGTGCCGGTGGGGCACGCCTGGCTATTGCTCGGGTACGCCGAGAGTCTGCTCGTCGTCGGGCAGTACGAGGTGCCCGCATTGGCCGGACTACAGCTGAGGGGGTAGCCCAGCGTGCTCGCGGGCGTCGACGCGGGAGCGTTTCCGGGGTCGGCCAGGTCTGCGAAAGCTGATAGATCTGGGCGTTCAGGGCGGCCTCGGCCATTGAGTACGCGTTCTCGCCATTCTGTTCGTTCGCTGCCGAGGTCTTCTGGCTGGTGGCGGTGGAGATCAGCGCCGTCCCAAGCCCCAGGATGACGAACAGGATGATCACCGCCATCATCAATGCACTGCCCTGTTCACTGCGTAACCTGCTCATTGCATCACCACCGGGAGGGAGTAACAGTTGGTCAGGCCCTGGGTGTCCGTCACCAATAGTGAAAACGTTTCCGTCGCGCCGGAGGCGTAGGGACCTGCTTGGAAAGTCTGGGTTGTCCCGCCGGAGAGCGCACCGGTGGCGGGAGGCGTGGTCCCCCCGGAGGGGCATCCGGTCGTGGAACCGGAGTTCGCATACCACTGATAGCTCAGGCTCTGGCCGTTGGGTCAGTTGACGCTGAGCCGTTCAACACCACATTGAAGGCACCGGAGCCATTGCCTACCTTCTGCGGGGTGAACATGGCGACCGGCGGGGAGTTTTGGTTGCGAAGGAAGATTCCGCTCGTCAGCTGCGGGGCGGGACCGGGAGGTGGCCGGGGTTCAGGTCGGTGATGACGTTCACCTGAACCTCCTGGATCTGGTTTGCGTTCGCCCACCCTGTCGGGCCATAGGTGAAGAGCGGGCGCGTCGTGTCGCCCCCTACCTCATTCTGCACGTCGGTCAGCTCGACACAGCAAGGGTTGCCGTTCGCCTTGCCCGCGTAGTCGGAGGCGCTCGGGTCGGGACAGGCCGTGGAGCTGGGGACGGCGGGCATTGTTGATGTGGTCCAGGTCTGGGTTGCCGCCAGAGCGTCCCGCTGCTGCTGTCAAGGCAATAGCGGATCCGGTACTGATTGTACGGGTTTGCCCGCGCTGGGTGTCGTGCTCGGGTTCACCGTCTGGAAGATCACGTCGTAGGGCGTGGCTCGCTCGAGCAGGCCGGGCGACCCCGGGCTCTGAGCCGCCGCGCTCCGCAATTCCCGGCTCATCCGGTCGACCAGGGTGCTGGCGTCGGTCTGCGCCCGGTCGCGAAGGCCGTCGTAGCGCGAGTCATTGAGGAAGACGGTGAGGATCCCGATCACCGCCGTCATGACGACCATCGTGAGACCCATCGAAACCAATAGCTCGATCAGCGTGAATCCTCGCTCGTCGCGCCGCCCCATCATCCGGTCCCCGCGTAGACGAGGGTGGATTCGGCCATGTTAGATCCAGGTGTGGTTCCTCCGACGGCCGTGATGTAGTAGCCGTGGCCCTCGGAGCGGTTTACGTCGCGGTAAGTGCACACGACGGAGCAGCTCGAGGCCTGGACCACGTCGTAGCGATTGGTGTAGCTGTTCCCGTCTCGGTAGATGCGGTAGAAGGAGACCGCGGTGCCGCCCAGCGGAGGGGTCCAGGTGAGCGTTGCTGTGCTATCCGGCCAGCGTCGCCAAGATGGGGGCGGTCGGCGGCCCGGGCGCCGTGGGTGTCCCTGAAGTCATGTTGACCGCCCTGCCGGTGCCCTCCTGCAGGTTGTTGTTGACGTCGTAGTAGAGGGCCTTGACCGTGTACTGGAGGTTGGTCGTTGTCGACCGCGGCGGGTTGAGGTCAATGCAGGTGGTGGGGGTCGTGCACCAGGCGCTGGTGCTGCAGCTCGAGTTCGCCGTGGATGAGGCTGGTCTGGCAGATCAGTGTCGATTGCCGTGGTTAGATCCGGTAGCCGACCACGTTCTGCTCCGGGTTTGCCGACCACTGGAAGCTCCGCCACCGGGCCCGTTACGCCGGGCATGTTGGTGTTGAAGCCGTAGCCCGTGACGCTCGGCGCGGACGGGACGTTGCGGATCAGCCGGACCGGGATCGTGATCGCCGGCCCGTCGACGCCGCTGGCATCCTCGGCCGCGGCCCCCACCGTGTAGTTGCCGTCAGACAGGCCAGTTAGCGGCCACGCCGTCGAGGTCCAGGTCGTACCGCTGCTGGGGGTCGAGCCATTCCAGGCGACCTGCTTGTTGCCGTTGAGCGTCCAGACGATCGCCTGGGTCCCGGCCGGGGCGCTGACCGTGAACGTCAGAGATGTGATCCCCGTGCTCGTCACCACCGGCGCGAACTGCGTCCCTGACACGCCCGCCAATCCCCACGGCGGGTTCGCCAGCTGCAGCGCAGCTCGCCTGGAGGCCCGGGTCCTGGCCAGCGGCGGTCATGATCGTGGTCTCCGTGTACGAGTGCGAGCTGCCCTGAAAGCTCGTCCAGCTCGTGGTCGTGCGTCACCTGCTTGACGTCGGTCGACGGCGTGTTTGGGGAAGGACAGAGTCGCGGTGACGGTGTATATGTAGCCGTTGGGCGAGGGCCGCATGACCGTCCAGGTGGAGCCCGATCCTGTGTTGGCTAGCCCGGGAAAGCCCTGGAGCGTTGAGACCAGCGTGGCGCTCGAGAGCTGGGAGTAAGGAATCGAGCGGGCGTCCTCGGTGATCTGCCTTGCCAGCGAGATGCCCTCTTCGCGCTGACGCACGTCGGAGCTCGAGTGGGAGGCGACGTTGAGGGCCAGGTAGGCCGTGAGCAGCCCGATCGTGACCACAAGCGTGGCCACCATCACCTCGATGATCGTGAAGCCGGCCTCCACCCGCAGGCGCCGTCGCAGGCGCGCGAACGCCTTGCCTGGGGGCAGGGTCGGTCGCGACGCAGCCGCGTCGGGACGCGCCCCAGCGGATATGGACGGGGAGCCGCATGCATGCGTCATCGGCAGCAAACGCGCCCAGCCATAGCTACTGCGCCCTAGTTCAGCGTTAACTCGATGCGATCGCCGGTTCTGGTTCGAACATCCGTCCGGAATGCCCCCGCTCGGCTTCAGTCCGGCGGATTCGCAGCGGTGCTCCTACGGCGACTCGGCCTCGGAATGGCCTGAGAAGCGAGCCATGACTCCCGAGGCAGCCGGCGAGGTGCCATCGAGCTCAGCGAGCGCCTGCAAGAGAACGTCGGCGAAGATCGAGCGGCTTCGCTCCATCAGCTCGAGCAGGGCGGACACGGGCGTCGTCTGCCCGGGCTTGACCTCGTTGGCGTAGTCAGTGACGAACCCGATGAGCGCGAAGGGCAGCTCGAGCTCCCCGCACAGGGTCGTCTCCGGCCCTCCGGTCTGGCTGACCGCGGTGACTCCGCAGGCGGCGAGCTGGGCGATCTCGGTGGGCGTGTTGAAGCGCGGCCCATCGACGTGCCCGTAGGTGCCGGAGGGTCGTGCGGAATGGCCCGCCGCCTCGGCGCCCCGGATCAGCGCTCGGCGTACGCCGTCCGAAAAGGGCCCGCCGTGCAGGATCCAGTGGCCCCGCTGCGGGATCCCCCGGCTCGGCGAAGAACGTGCACAACGAACCATCAGGCAGCCGGTTCGAGAGGAAGTGGAGATCGTCGAAGACGACCAGCGACCCGAGCTCCAGAGTCGCGTCGACAGCGCCGCAGGCCGTGCAGCCGATGACGGCACCGGCGCCCAGCTCCTTGAGGGCCCAGATGTTGGCCCGGTGGGTGACGTGGTTCGAGAGGCGGATGTGGCCCTCGCCGTGGCGTGAGACGTGCAGGACCTCGACTCCGCCGTAGCGTCCCCTGCTCACCGTGCAAGCTCCGAAGGGCGTCTCTACCTCGACCGCCTCCGCCTCGCCGAACTCCGGCAGCGCATAGGTGCCTGAGCCGGTGATGATCCCGATCGCCATCGGGCGGCGATCCTATCCGGCGGGCATCGCCGGCCGTGGGTAGTCCGCCATCAGGGCCGGCTCGTGCGCCTTCAGGTAGTCGTCCAGCCCCTGCGCCTTCTCGGTGTCCTCGTAGACCTCGTACTCGGTCAGCCGGCCCCAGCGCAGCGTCGCCCAGATCACGTAGCGGTTCTCGTAGATCCGCTCGCCACTGGGCGTATCACGCCATGAGCGCCCGCGAATGCACGCTCTCATGCGCCATGGGAATCCGGCGGCGACGACCTCATCGACGTCGGTCATGACGCCCACGCGGACGAGGCGCTCAAGCCACTGGCGATGCGCGTCGCGACCGCGGAAGGCCCCCGGACCACGAGTTCCTGCCCGGGAAGACGAAGCTCATCTCCGGCGCGTCGAGGGCGAGGGTGAGGCGGATGTCGCCGGCTCGGTTCCGGGCCATGACGCGAGAAATCAACTGCTTGACGAGCCAGGACAACATCCGAGCCTCCTTCTAGATTGATCGCTCTAGCGAGTAATCTACCCGAACCGGCCGAAACACGAAACGTGAGCGGAAGCCGGCCGGATCGGAAAACCTGGAGCGGAAGAACCGCGTTATGTCAACCACGAAGGACCGGATCATCGAGACGAGCGCCGACCTCTTCCGCCGGCAGGGCTACGCGGCCACGGGTGTCAAGCAGATCGTCACGGCGGCCAAGGCGCCCTTCGGCTCCCTCTACCACTTCTTTCCCGGGGGCAAGGAGGAGCTCGGCGCCGCCACGGTGCGCATCTCAGGCGCTCTGTACGGGGAGTTGGTTCCGGCCGTCTTCGACCAGGCCCCTGACGTGATCAGCGGCGTTCGCCTCTTCTTCAACGCCGCCGCGGACAACCTGGAGGCGAGCGGCTACGAGGATGGATGCCCGATCGCGACCGTCGCCCTCGAGGTCTCAGGAACCAGCGAGCCGCTGCGCCAGGCCTGTGCAGAGGTGTTCGAGAGCTGGATCAGCCTCGCGGTGGAGCGCTTCCGCCGCGCCGGCCTCGATCCGATCACGGCCCGGGAGCTGGCCATCGGCTTCCTCGCCGCGCTGGAGGGAGCGTTCGTGCTCTCGCAGGCGGCCCGGAGCCCCGAGCCGATGCGGGTGGCCGGCGAGCTGGTCGCGCGACGGGTGGAACGGGCCCTGGCCGAGCCGGGCCGCGCCCACGGGCAGCAGCAGCCCGGGAGCCCCGCGGCTACCGCGGCACGCGTCCGCCCCCGGCTCCGGGCTCGGTGGCCGGACCCCGGGGAGCCGCGATCCCCAGGACGCGCATCGCCTTGAGCCCCAGCGACAGCTTCTCCCGCCCGTCGCTCGAGGACACCTCGAGGCCGGTGAGCTCCCGCACGCGCTCAAAGCGGTAGCGAATCGTGTGGCGGTGGGTGAAGAGCCGGGACGCGGTGGCGTTGACGTTGGCGTCGCAGTCCAGGAACGTGGCCAGGGTCCCGAGCAGATCGGTCTCGTACTGCTCGTCATAGGCGACGAGCGGGAGCACGGTCTCGTCGTAGAAGCGACGGAGCTCAACCGGGTCGCTCATGTAGGGCAGAAGCAGCTGGTAGGTCCCGGTGTCGGCAAAGCCGAGCTCGGTGTGCTCCGCGTCGCCCTCGACCACGTTGACCGCGAGCATCGCCTCGTTCGCCGCTCGAGGGAGCTCGATGGGGTCGCCGGCGTGCCGGCTGCGTCCCATGGCGAAAGCGAATCCGGGCAGGCCGGCCTCGAGCTCCCGCAGGATCGCCGCCGAGACTCGGCGTCCCACCTCGCCGTCGCGGTCGGCCACGAGCACGACCACCTCGCCGATGTCCTCGGAGGTCGGGGCGCCGATGGCGCCTGGGGCCACCGACCGCGCGCCACGCAGGGCCAGCGCGAGCAGCCGCCGCCGCCAGTCGTCCTCGGTCGCCTTGCGGGGATGCCCGCGGGCGACGATCACGCTGCCTCCCTCCCCCAGGTCGATCCCGAGCTCTCGTCCCCGCGCGATCAGGTCGCCACGGTCGGCGATCTGGCCGTCGAGGACGGCGCGCTGAAAGCTCGTCGAGGCCTCCTCGGACGCCCGCTCAGGCGCCCGTGTGCGCTCCATCTCGGACCCGATCAGGGTGCTTACGAGACGGAGCACCGACGCATCGGGGGCGTGGTCACGGGCGCGCATCCGCAGGGTTCCCACCGAGGCATCGGCCACCTTGAGCTCGATCGTCGTGACGTCGTCGGAGTCGCGCATGAGCGAGCGCTCGTCGGCCGGCGAGCGCGCCGCGACGGCGAGCACCGTGGCCGAGCGGTCGATCAGGATCAGGCTGGCGTCAAGCGCCCGGGCGGCGGCGCGGAGGATCTCCGGCAGGCCGGCGCCGGCCTCGACGGCGTCGGTGATGGCTCCGAAGGCGTCAAGCCCGCGAGCCTCCTCGTGAACGCGCTCGGCCACGTCGGCCAATCTAGTGGGTCAGAAAACCCGTGGCCATTCGAGGACCACTAGGGCGCCGATGACGATCCCCACCCCGATCAGCGCCGCCAGCACGTAGGCGGAAAGGATGACCACCGCGACGCGTTCCATCGGGCGCCGATAGGCGGTGATGACAGGGGCGACGACGAGGGCGCAGAAGGCGGCCAAACCGAAGACGCCCAGGCAAACTCCGACGAGATAGGTGATCTCGGTGTTGCTCATGAGTCACGCCAGATTGTGCCGCAACCCGGGGATGAGACGGGCACTGCCACCGTGACCCGGGGATACGGCGTGCCCAGAGTCTCCGCGGCGGCGGCGGCGCGCTCTGACCCGTCGGCCCCCCAGTAGAGGCCGGCCACCGTGGGTCCGGAGCCGCAAACCAAGGCCTGATCTGCGTCCGCGGCCCACACGGCGTCAAGCGCGGGAGCGATCAACGGACAGAGCGAACAGGCGGCGGGCGCGAGGTCGTTGACGAGCAGGTCAGCCGGGAACCCGGCGCCGAGCGACACGGCGGCCCGTACACGCTCGCGCAGCGCCGTCAGCTCCCCGCCCCTCCGCGGCAAGCCCAGGCGGTCGGCCTCGGCATACACCTCTGGCGTCGAAAGCCGCGCCTCGAGCGGGACGATGGCCAGCGCATGCTCGGCGAGGGCCGCTCGCGGTGACACGATTTCTCCCGCTCCCGTACCCAGCGCCACCCCGGGACTCACCTGGGACGGGACATCGGCGCCGAGCTGCGCGGCGAGCCGCGGCCACCGCGTCGGCGTCCACCGGCGCGATCCGCGGTGCCACCCGCAGCAGGGCAGCGGCGTCGGCCGACCCCCCGCCCATTCCGGCCGCGACGGGAATCCGCTTATCGATCTCGATCCGGAGCGGTGGGGCGTTCCAACCCAGGCGCCTCAAGCCGGCGATCGCCTCGCTGACCAGATTCGGCCCCTCGACACCTGCCGCCACCACTTCGTCCGCCGACGCGGTGGAGATGACGAGCTCGTCGGCCAGCGATACCGACTCGTACAAGGTCACGAGCTCGTGGCGCCCGTCTCCGCGCACGGGGCCGAGGAACAAGCACAGGTTGAGCTTGCCAGGAGCCAGCTCGCGGATTCTCACCGTCCGAGCCTCGCCGCCAGCTCCGTGAACTCCGCCGGCGCTAATCGTTCAGCCCGCTCATCGGGAGGGTGCCCCAGCTCGACCAGCGCCGCCCGCGCGCGCTCACGGACATCAGCCGGCGCGCCGGGAGCCAGGGTGAGCGAGCCCGCCAGAGCCTTGCGCCGGTGAGCGAAGGCGGCGTGGACGAGCTCACGTACCGCGGGATCGACCCCACCCTGAATCCGTCTCAGCTCGACGAGCACCGAATCCACCCGGGGCACGGGGCGGAACACGTTGCGGGAGATCGAGCGCACCACCCTGACCTCGCAGCTCAGCTGGGCCAGCACCGAGGGCGCACCGTAGGCCGGTGTGCCCGGGGCCGCGGCCAGCCGCTCGCCCACCTCACGCTGGATCATGGCCAGCCAGCGCTCGACCGTGGGCAGCTCGTTGATCGTCTTCAGGATCATCGTGGCGGCGATCCCATAGGGGAGGTTGGCAACCACGCGCGTGGGCGGCGGGTCGAGCGAGGCCAGCTCGAGCGCCACGGCGTCGCCCATGTGCAGTGTGACCCCGGGGAACGCGGCCAGGGCGTCTCGGAGCGGAGCCTCCAACCCCGGATCGACCTCGACCACGTGGAGATGGCGCACGAGAGGAGCCAGTCGCTCGGACAGCACCCCGAGCCCGCCGCCGATCTCCAGCACCACGTCGTCAGACCCTAGCCCGGCCAGCCGCTCAATGACGTCGAGGATGTTGCGGTCGACCAGGAAGTTCTGGCCGAGCGCCCGCGTCCTGCGCGCGCTCACCATCCGAATACGGTCGCGGCGTTGGCCGCCACAAAGGCATCGAGCTCGTCAAAGGCGACCCGCCGCTCCACGGCCACCGCCTTCGCCGTGTGGACGACGTTGGCGGGCTGGTTCGGCTTGCCGCGCACGACCTGGGGCGAGAGAAACGGCGCGTCGGTCTCGACGAGCAGACGTGAAGCCGGCACCCGCAGCATCGCGTCGCGGAGCGGCCCGGCACTCGGATAGGTGACGTTGCCCGCGAACGAGAGCCACCAGTCCTCATGAGCCAGGCAGCGCTCGATCCGCTCCGCCATCGAGAAGCAGTGCAGGATGACCCGCACTCCGGAAGCCTCTCCCTCGAGCAGCGCCAGGGTCTCCTCGTCGGCCGCCCGGGTGTGGATGACCAGCGGCTTACCCACCTCCCGCGCCAGCTCGATCTGGGCCCGGAAGGCCCGCTCCTGATCCTCACGAGGAGCGCCGTCGCGGTAGAAGTCGAGGCCAGTCTCGCCGATGGCCACACAGCGCTCATGCGCGGCCAGGGCTCGTAGCTCGGCCAGATCCCCGTCGTCGAAGCCGGCGGCAGAGTTGGGATGGCGCCCGACCGCCGCGTAGACCTGGGGGAAGGCCTCGGCGGCCTGAAGCGCCGCCCGGCACGAGGCGCTGTCGATACCAACGGTGACGATCCGCTCCACCCCGGCCGAAACCGCGGCGGCCACGAGGTCGGCGTTCGCCGGCTCGCACAGCTCCAGGTGGGTGTGACTGTCGATCACGGCCGGGCCCAGGCTGACCAGGACTAGGAGCGCTTCGGGAAGAGCGGGTCCAGCTCGCTCACCGTCGCCCCGTTTCCGTGCTCGGCAAACACGGCCCGCGGGAAGGCCACGTCGGGCGAGCCGAGCGTCTCGAGCAACGCCTGCGTCGTCCCGGGCATATACGGATGCAGGAGCACGCTGAGAACCCGCACCCCCTCGGCAAGCGAAGCCAGCGCCTCGTCGAGCTGCGGCGCCGACGCCGGATCCCGGGCCAGCTCCCAGGGCGCCCGCTCCTCCACGTAGCGGTTGAGCCGCCGCACGCGGTTCCAGATCAGGTCCAGGGCCCGGGTGGGATCGGCGCGGTCCATGATCACCGACACCTCGGCGGGCAGCCGGTCGAACTCGGAGCGCAGCGCGGGGTCGGTCGCCACCGAGGGGATCACACCGTCGCGGTAGCGGAGCAGCATGGCCACGCTACGGCTGGCCAGGTTGCCGTACTCGTTGGCCAGCTCGGTGTCGTAGCGCGTCTGCACCGATTCCATCCCCACGGCTCCGTCGGAGCCGAACGGAACATCTCGCATGAGGTAGAAGCGCAGCGCGTCGGTCCCGAAGGCGTCGATGACGGAGAAGGGGTCGAGCACGTTGCCCAGCGACTTGCTCATCTTGCGCCCGTCCGAGCCGAGCAGGAAGCCGTGCACGAACACGTGGTGCGGGAGCGGGAGCTCGGCCGCCATGAGCAGCGCCGGCCAGTAGACGGTGTGGAACTTGAGGATGTCCTTGCCGATCACGTGGTAGGTGGCGGGCCAGAACTCGTCCGTCAGGTCCTCTCCCGGGCGGGCGTAGCCAAGTGCGGTGTAGTAGTTGAGCAGGGCGTCGAACCAGACGTAGAAGACCTGGCTCGGGTCCCAGGGCACCTCGATCCCCCAGTGCATCCGGGCTCGGGTCAGCGACACGTCCTGGAGACCCGACTCAACGAAGGCCCGCGCCTCGTTGTAGTGGTGGGCGGGCATGATGAAGTCCGGCTGCTCGTTGTAGAGCTCCAGCAGCCGGCCCTCGAAGGCCGAGAGGCGGAAGAACCAGTTCTCCTCGGACTCCCGGGTGAGCTCGATCTCGTGAATCGGGCACCGGTTGCCGGACAGGATCTCGTTCTCGACCTTGAAGTCGGCGCAGCGCGGGCAGTACCAGCCTTCGTAGAGCCCCTTGTAGACGTGGGTGTTGTCGTGCACCCGCTGGAGCACCTCCTGGACCTTGGTCTCGTGCTCAGGGTCGGTGGTGCGGATGAAGAAGTCGTTCGAGATATTGAGCGTCTTCGCCAGCCGCTTGAAGCGCTCGGCGTTCCGATCGGCGAGCTCACGCGGCTCCAGCCCCTGCGCCCGCGCGGCGTCGGCCACCGGCTCGCCGTGCTCGTCGGTCCCGGTGAGGAAGAAGACATCCTCGCCCCGCTGGCGCATGTGCCGCGCCAGCACGTCGGTGGCGATCTTCTCGTACGCGTGGCCGACGTGCGGCTCCGCGTTGACGTAGTCGATGGCGGTGGTGATGTAGAAGGACATCTCGCCCTAGAGGCTATTTCAGCGAAGCGGGGTCAGCTCGTCAGCCCCCGGTACAACGCGTTCGCAGCTACCCCGGTGAGCTCGGAGACCACTGACGCCGCCGCCCGGGGGCGCGCCCCCGCTTCGACCAAGCGCCGCACCGCCTCCACCGCGGGCCCGGAATCCACCGCACCACCGTCACCAGGAGCCCCCCCTATCACCACCGCTACCTCGCCCCGCGGCGCCGCCGCCCCAAACCGCTCGGCCAGCGAAGCGGCGCTCCCGCGTACGACCTCCTCGTGCACCTTGGTCAGCTCACGCACGACGGCCACGGGCCGATCCGGATCGAGCGCGGCCAGCACGGCCAGCGACGCCGCCACCCGCCGCGGGGACTCGAAGGCGACCACCGTCTCCGACGAGCGGAACACGCCCTCCAGATCCCCCCGCTTACGCGGCAGGAACCCGGCGAAGCGCCACCGGTCCGCGGGCAGGGCGCTGGCCACGAGTGCGGAGACGGCCGCCGACGGTCCCGGCAGCACCTCAACCTCCAGGCCGGCGGCGACACAGGCCTGTACGAGGACGAACCCGGGGTCCGAGACCAGCGGCGTTCCCGCGTCCGACACCAGCGCCACTACCGAGCCGGAACGCATCATTGAAACCAGCTCCCGCGCGCGCTGAGACTCGTTGTGCTCGTGATAGCTCACGAGCCGGCCGCGGACGCCGTAGCGGTCGAGCAGGATCCGGGTGCGCCGGGTGTCCTCGCAGGCCACGACGTCGGCGTCACGCAGCGCGGCCAGGACGCGCAGGGTGACGTCCTCCAGGTTCCCGATCGGCGTCGGGCAGATGATCAGCCGGCCGCTCACGAGGCGGAGGCCGCGGCCAGGCCGTCGAACGCGAACACCGCCGCCCCCACCATCCCCGCCTCCACGCCGAAGGCCGCGGTCACGATGCGGACCAAATCACGTCCGGGGGGTAGCGCCCGCTCGGCGACCACGGCCCGGGCCGGGTCCAGGACCAGGTCCCCGGCCGCCATCACCCCACCCCCGATCACCACCACCTGCGGATTGAACGTGTTGACGATGCCGGTGAGTGCCGCACCCAGGCGCGTCCCGATCAGCTCCAGGGCCTCGAGCGCCGCGGCGTCCCCGTCATAGGCGAGCTCCGTGACCAGGGGGCCCAATAAAGCCTGACCGTCAGCCAGAGCCGCGGCCAGCGCCGAGCCCGGCCGCTCCCCGGCGATCCGCGTCGCCTCCCGGGCCAGAGCGGTGCCCGAGGCCATCACCTCGATGCACCCGTAGTTGGGGCAGTTGCCCTGACAGGGCGGCCCGTTGACATCGATGACCACATGGCCGAGCTCACCCGCCGCCCCGATTGCCCCCCGGTACAGAGAGCCCCCGAGAATCAGCCCGCTCCCGATCCCCGTCCCGATGGTCAGCATCACCACCTCGCTGGCCCCTGCCGCGGCCCCCCGGCGATGCTCGGCCAGCACGGCCAGGTTGGCGTCGTTATCGACGAACACCGGCAGGCCGAGGCGCTCGGCCATGACGTCGCCGAACATGATGTCGGCCAGGGGCAGATTGGCCGCCTGGACGGCCCGGCCCGTGCGCGCGTCAATCGTACACGGGATCCCGAAGCCGACTCCCGCCACCTCGCCGTCGGCCAGCGCGCGAGCCTCCTCGACCGCTTCGACCGCTACGTCCAGGAGGGCCGCCTGATCAAGCCCGAGGAGCTGGCGCTGGGTCCGGGAATGGACGGAGAACTCCGCATCCACAGCCCCCGCCAGCAGCTTCGAACCGCCCATGTCGACGCCGATTGTGCGTCGCGCCGGCATGACCGGGCACTATATGCGCAGATGCCGGGCAACCTCGGACAGCCCCCCTACAAGGTCTACCGCTCAGGTCCCAAGGGCCTGCGGGAGCGTCTGCGCGGCGAGGAGGAGGGCCTCGGCCCGCCCTCCGGCGGCGACGGGAACTACAACCGCTACAACACCCGGCGCGGGTTCCGGGGCTTCTTCAGGCGCCGCCCCCGCGACGGTGAGCCCAAGCGGATCACCCCCGGCCGAGTCATCAAGTGGCTCGTGCTGGCCATCGTCGCCTGGCTGCTGTTCTCGTTCGTGCTCTTCATCATCAGCGCCCAGACCGGCCCGGGGCTCCCCAACGGGGCCCAGTCGCAGCTGAGCTCCGGCGGACCGATGCTGACCTCGGCCGACACGATCGCGATGCTCGGGCTCGACACGCGGCCGAAGACGGGCACCGGATCCAAGGAGCCCGGGGCCAACACCAGCGACGCCAACGCCGCCACCGACACGATCATGCTCTGGCGCCTCGGCGGCGGGACCTCCCGCCGTCTCTCGATCCCCCGGGACACGCTGGTGAACATCCCCGGGCACGGGATGCAGAAAATCAACGCCGCCTGGGCCATCGGAGGTCCGGGCCTGGCGCTCCAGACGATCAAGCAGTTCACCGGGCTCCAGATCAATCACCTGGTCGTGATCAACCTGGCCAACTTCCCCGCCTTCATCGATGACATCGGCGGCGTCACGGTCAAGACGGGCAAGGTCTGCTCGAACATCAGCGGCGGGGCCAAGAACGGTGGCTTCACGCTTGACCTCAACCCCGGAACCCACCACCTCGACGGGACCCAGGCGATGGTCCTCGCCCGCACCCGTGAAAATGCCTGCAACCCGACCAGCAACGACCTCACCCGCGAGGCCGCGCAGCAGCAGATCCTCAACTCGATCAAGTCCCAGCTGCTGACCGCGCATACCTTCTTCCACCTGCCCTGGGCTGCCTGGGACGCCCCCCGCGTGCTGCAGACCGACATGGGCGGCCTGTCGCTGATGCAGATGTTCATCGCCTCGGAGATCGGCGGCTCGGCACCGGTCAACCTGCTCAAGGAGACCCCTCAGGTCCACAACGGCGCCGACGTCCTCGTGCCCGACCCGGCCAACGTCCACGCCCAGGTCCAGAAGCTGCTCACCGGGAAATAGTCCCCGAGAACTGGACGCTCGCCGGCCGGCGCCGAAAGCGTCCAGAACCACGCCCTCAAACTAAGCGACGGTGGGTGGCCTGCCGACCCCCACACCATGGTGTGGTGCGGGCTACATCGTTCGAAGCTCCTTGCGGCAGGGCTGACCTGGCTTGTCTTTCTAGCCGGTGCCGGCGCGGCCGCCGCGGCCGACAACGTCAACTACAACGGCGGCCCAGTCGCCCATTCGATGGCGGGCGTGCTCGTCGACTGGGGGCCCAACATCAACTCGATGTACACCAACGCCACGAGCGGCGATCCCGGGCTGGTCAAGTACCTGGCCTCCCAGAGCGGATCCACGAGCGACATCGGCGGCGTCCTGGCCCAGTACATGGACTCAAGCGGTCACAACTCGGCCAACCAGGTGAGCTACGGAGGCCAGTACGAGATCACGCCCAGCACCAGCGCGACCACGGTGATGGACTCCCAGATCCAGACCGAGCTGGTCAACCAGGTCGACTCGGGTGCCCTCCCGAAGCCCGCCGGCGACGGCCTGTCCACGATCTACCTCGTCCTCTTCCCCCAGAGCGACGCCGAGTGCATCTCCGCAAGCGAGTGCTCAGCCAACGCCCCCAACGCCGCGACCCAGGACTTCTGCGCCTACCACAACAGCACCAACCTGCCCGGCGGCACCCATCTCCTCTACGCGGTCATCCCCGATGACACAACGGGGCACCAGAGTCAGTGGTGCGGCGGGGCGAGCAGCGTGTTCGGCGACCAGACCTCCTACCTGAGCCACGAATGGTCAGAGACGATCTCCGATCCGCTGGGCACCGCCTGGTGGGTCAACAACTCAAGCAGCGCGAATGACGGCAACGAGATCGGTGACAACTGCAACGCGCAGATGACCTCACAGGGCGGCTGGACGGTGCAGCTCATCTGGTCAAACCGCGACACCAACTGCGCCGGCGGTGAGTCGGCCTACGGCGCCCCCACAGCCAGCTTCCTCGCGCCCGGTGCCGGAGCGCCCGGACAGGCGCTGAGCTTCGACGCCTCCAGTTCGAGCGATCCCGGCGCCGACAGCACCGCTATCTCCGGCACCAGCTACTCGATCAGCCCGGGCCTCACGAGCTACAGCTGGAACTGGGGCGACGGGACCACCTCCACGAGCCCCACGCCGGCGGCCGGCCACACCTTCGCCGCCACCGGTACCTACCAGGTGTCGCTCACGGTCACCGACCACCTCGGCTTCACCAGCACGGTGACCAAATCTGTGCAGGTGACGAGCAACGGGGTGCCGCTCCCCATAACCAACCCCGCGCCGCCCCCGCCGAGCACGGCCACGCCGAACCCATCGCCGACGCCGCCTCCCCCGGTCCGCGCCGTCACCGCGCCCGGGGCGAGCACGGGTGCCGCCGGCAGCGTGACCAGCAGCGCCGCCACCGTGTCCGGCGCCGTCGCGCCCGGCGGCTCGGCCACGAGCTACCTGGTCGAGTTCGGGTCGAGCACGGCCTACGGCCACAGCACGCCCGCTGCGTCAGCCGGCGCCGGGACCGGCACCGTGCCGGTCAGCGTGACCCTCTCGGGTCTGCGCCCCAACACCGTCTACCACTACCGGCTCGTGGCCACGAACGCCGGCGGCACGAGCGTGGGCGGCGATCGCACCTTCCGCACGGCCAGGGCCCCGCGTCCCGCTCCCCACTTCAGCTTCGCCGTCCCCGGCTCGGTCCGGGCGCGGGCCGCGCTGCGCGGACGCCTCCGGGTCCACTTCCACTGCAGCCGCGCCTGTACGACTCACTTCCTGGTCACGGTCGGCTCAGCCCGGGCGACGCGCTTTGCCCCCGTGGCGGTGACGCTGGCCCGGGCGACGGGCCGGATCGGCAGCGGCGGCGCAGGCCTGGTCACGCTCCGCTTCCTCCCGGGCGTGAAGAGCCGGCTGGCCGGCCAGCGTGGGCTCCGTCTGATCGTGTCCGGCTACGCCGTGGCCGGGGGAAGCGCCTCGACCCAGAGGGTCCGGCGCGTCGTCGTCCGCTAGGCCGCCGAGGCCTTCGGCTCGGGCTTGGACTCCGTCTTGGACTCGGTCTTCTTCTCCGTCTTGGAGTCCGACTTCGAGCCGTTCTCACTCTTCTTTTGCTCCGCCGTCTCCTTGGCCCGCTTGCGGGTCCCGTAGTCGGTGTTGTAAAAGCCTGAGCCCTTGAAGTGCACGGCGACCGGGTGGAACACGCGCTGGACCGGCGCACCGCAGGTCTGGCAGGTCTCGAGCGGATCGTCGCTGAAACGCTGCACGGCCTCGAACACGTGCCCCTGCTCGCACTTGTATTCATAGGTCGGCATGACTTCATGAAGTGTAGTGAGGCAGGCCCACATGTGGGCCTGCCCGGCCGGGCGCATGCGCCCGGCCGCGGGGGCGTGCATGCACGCCCCCGCCCAAGCCGTTTCTATGTCAGTGCGAGAGGCTGCAGAACAGATCTCCGAGCGCTCCGCCTCCCGGCGTCGCGGTGATCGTCAGATGAACCTGGTTGAGGTTCACGACGAGCCCGAGCAGGTTGAGGTTGAGCGGCCCGAGGATCAGGTCGAGCACCGGACACGACACCGCCGCGGCCGAAGCGGTCACGGGATGAATCCGGACGTTGAAGGACATCGGCTTCAGCGGATGCTTACGCAGCGAGGCGTTCATCGTCCTGGCGATCGAGGCCCGGTCGGCAGCCACGTGAGTCCGGGCCAGCCTGCAGAACAGGGAGCCCAGCACGCCTCCGTTGGATTGTCCGGTCACCACCAGGTGGACCTCGTCGAGGTGCACGTTCAGCCCCAGAAGGACCAGATTCAGCTGCTTGAGGTCGAGGTTGAGGATCTGACAGGCGCCCGCGCTCGATGCGGTGAGGGCGATCGGGACATTCAGCGTGGTCGTGTGACCTGACTGGTCGGTCAGATTGGCCGTGACCGTCCCGTGGGCGGTGGGCGTCCGCGAGGCGACGGCAAATCGATTCACCGCGACGACGACGTGCAGGCGCGACTGCTGGGAACCGGCAGCGAGCGCCGGGGCAGTGGCGAAAAAGGCCGCGATGCTGGCAACCGCCAAGGTTGCCGACACGGCGGCGGTAAGGCGTGAGCGCATAGGTGAGACTCCTCCTGGATGAATGGCCGGACCGCTCATGTAAACAAGAAAGGCTCGACGACGCGGCGGTTGCCGTTGGCCCCGAATAGCATCAGCCGGCATGGCTGACGACATCGTCACGATGGACAAGATCGTCTCGCTCGCCAAGCGGCGCGGGTTTGTCTTCCCGAGCAGCGAGATCTACGGCGGGCTGGGCTCGAGCTACGACTACGGACACTACGGAGTCCTGCTCAAGAACAACGTTCGAAACGAGTGGTGGAAGGCGATGCTCCAGGAGCGTGAGGACATCCTCGCGCTCGACTCGGCGATCATCCAGCACCCGCGGACCTGGGAGGCCAGCGGGCACCTGGCCGGCTTCACCGATCCGCTCGTCGACTGCCGGACATGCAAGCTCCGCTTCCGGGCCGATCACATCGAGCAGTCGGCGTGTGGGCGAAAGCCGTCCAAGCGCCCGGGCGAGACGCCGGACTGCGACCTCACCGGGGCCCGGGACTTCAACCTGATGTTCCAGACCACGGTCGGGCCGGTGCAGGAGGAGGGCTCGACGGTCTACCTCCGGCCGGAGACCGCCCAGGGCATCTTCCTCAACTTCAAGAACTACCTGCAGTTCGGGCGCAAGAAGCCGCCCTTCGGGATCGCTCAGATCGGCAAGAGCTTTCGCAACGAGATCACGACGGGGAACTTCATCTTCCGCATGCGGGAGTTCGAGCAGATGGAGATGGAGTACTTCGTGCCCCCCGATGAGGCCGAGCGGTGGTTCGAGCACTGGCTCGAGCAGCGGATCAACTGGTGGACCGGGCTCGGCCTGCGCCCGGACCATCTGCGCCTGCGCCCCCATGACGCCGACGAGCTCTCGCACTACTCGAGCGGCACCTCGGACGTCGAGTACCTGTTCCCGATCGGGTGGTCAGAGCTCGAGGGGATCGCCAACCGGGGCGACTACGACCTGACCCAGCACGCCAAGTTCTCCGGCCAGAAGCTCGAGTACGTCGACACGGCCAGCGGCGAGCGCTACGTCCCCCATGTGATCGAGCCCGCGGCCGGCGTCGACCGTGCGCTCCTGGCCTTCCTGGTCGACGCCTATGACGAGGATGAGATCGAGGGCGAGACGCGGACGGTGCTCCGCCTGCACCCGGCGCTCGCGCCGGTGAAGGTGGCCGTGCTGCCGCTCGTGAAGAAGGACGGCCAGCCTGAGCTGGCCCAGGAGATCTACCTCGAGCTTCGTGACCGGATGCAGGTCGAGTACGACGAGGGCGGCGCCATCGGCCGCCGCTACCGCCGCCAGGACGAGATCGGGACGCCGTGGGCGGTGACCGTCGACCACCAGTCGCTCGAGGACCGGACGGTCACGGTGCGTGAGCGGGACTCGCTGACCCAGGACAGGGTCGCCGTCAGCGAGCTGGCCGAGGACGCTCGAGCGGCGTATGCGGACGCCGTGGCATTCGCCCAAGCTCGAGCGGTAGGGCGGCGCTGTGGGCGATAAGCCCAACATAGGAGCGAAAATCGCCCACACCACCCTCCTCCAGACTTAAGCTACAGTACCGAAGGAATGGCCACGCTCGCGGCTGACCAGGTTTCCTACGAGGATCTCTACTCCCGCTGGGAGCACGGAAACTGGAGCGCTACCGAGATCGACCTCACGGTCGATCGCCAGCACTGGAACGAGGACTTCTCGGACCTCGACCGGCGCGGTGCGCTCTGGATCTACTCGATGTTCTTCCACGGCGAGGATTCGGTGGCCGACAACCTCTCCCCCTACATCGATGCCGCCCCCAAGGAGGAGCAGAAGTACTTTCTCGCCACCCAGCAAGTGGACGAGGCCCGGCACGCGGTCCTGTTCGCGCGCTTCATGCGTGAGGTCGTGGGCACCGGCACAGATACGGCGTCGTCTCTGGCGGCCACCCGGCCCGAGCTGAGCTGGGGCTTCAAGAAGGTCTTCAGCCGGCTTGACCGGATGGCCGACGAGCTCCGGGGTGACCGCTCGAAGCCCAAGCTGGCCCAGGCGATCACGCTCTATCACCTGATCGTCGAAGCGGCCCTGGCCCAACCGGGCCAGCACCTGATCGAGGAGTCGCTGACCCGCCGCGACCAGCTCCCCGGATTCCGTCAGGGGATGGGCAACGTGTCCAAGGACGAGCAGCGCCACATCGCCTTCGGGGTCAAGATGGTGGCCGACCTGGTGCGCCAGGACCCCGAGTGCAAGCCTGCCGTCGAGGAGCTCCTGCGGGAGATCATCCCCTACACCACGTCCGTGTTCGTCCCCCCGAACTGGGACGAGAGCCTGGTCACCACCTTCGGGTTCACGCTCGATCAGATCTTCACCTACGGCGCCGAGGCGATGGAGGCCCGCTTCCGGGCCGCCGGCCTCGAGCCGGAGACGATGCGGGTGGGGATGCCCTTCGACCTCCCCCCCGAGGAGCGAGCGCGGCGCGGGCTGACCATGCTGCGCGCCGGCTACCTGGGCGCTCCCAACGGCGGCGTCAAGGCAGCTCCTGAAGTGACGCAGATGCTCTTCGATGGCCTGTGCCGCCAGATCGACACCTCGGTGGCTCCCGGGGCGACCCTCCAGTGGGACTTCTCCGACGCCGAGCCCTGGCACGTGCGCATCACTGACGGGCGCGCCAAGGCCGAGATGGGCCGGGTCGAGGCCCCTGATCTCACCTTCAGCTGCCGCCTGGCCGACTGGCTCGATGTGACCGCAGGCCGGACCGACCCGTTGCGGGCGACGCTGACCGGGAAGATCCGCCCGCACGGCAAGCTCCGCCTGCTGCTGCGCGCACCGAAGCTGTTTGCCTAGCTGGGCCTCGCTGGTCCTGTCGCTGGTCGGGCTGGCGGCGACGCTGGCTGCCGCCGTCGCGCGCCCCCGGGTGCCCGAATGGGTCGTGGCCGGCGGGGTGGCGGTGCTCCTCGTGGCGGTCGGGGCGATCAGCCTCACCGGGGCCCGACATGCCCTGGGCGACCTGGGACCGACCATCGGCTTCCTGGCCGCTTTGCTGGTGCTGGCGGAGGGCTGCCGGCGCGAGGGGGTGTTCGAAGCCATCGGGAGGTGGATGGCCGGTGCGTCGGCGGGGACACCGTCGCGACTGCTGGGGCTGACCTTCCTCGCCGCCGCGCTGGTCACGGCGGTCCTCGGTCTCGACGCCACTGTCGTCCTGCTCACGCCGGTCGTCTTCGTCACCGCCGCGCGGTTGCGCGTGTCGGCGAAGCCGCACGCCTATGCGTGCACCCACCTGGCCAACTCGGCCTCGCTGCTCCTGGTCGTCTCGAACCTGACCAACCTTCTCGCCTTCCGAGCCAGCGGGCTCTCGTTCACCCACTTCGCGTCGCTGATGGCGCTGCCATGGCTGGTGGCCATTGCCGTCGAGTGGCTCGTCCTCCGGCGCTTCTTCGCCGGCGATCTCACTGCCAGCCGGGAGAGCGGGCGGCCCGCGGAGACAGCACTGGGACCCCCGGGCCCAGAAACGGCGCCCCCGCTCCCGGCCTTTGCTCTCACCGTGCTCGGCCTCACCCTGGTGGGCTTCGCCGTGAGCTCCCCGCTGGCCATCGCGCCGGTGTGGTTCGCGGTCGCCGGCGCGGCGGCCATCACGCTCCCCGCCCTGGGCCGGGTCTCGGCGATCGCCGCCGTGGCCCGAGCGGCGGAGCCGGGCTTCCTCATCTTCGTACTCGGGCTGGGGGTGATTGTGGCCAGCGCGGGCGAGCACGGCCTTCGCAGCGCAGTCACCTCCGTGCTCCCCGGCAGCGGCTCACTGCCCGGCCTGCTGGCCATTGCCGGGATCAGCGCAGTTCTCGCCAACCTGGTCAACAACCTTCCCGCCACCCTGATCCTCACCCCGGTCACAGCGACGCTGGGCACCGGCCCGGTGCTGGCCATGCTCGTGGGGGTGAACGTCGGCCCCAACCTCACCTACGCCGGCTCGCTGGCCACTCTGCTCTGGCGCCGCGTCCTCAGCGCGCATGGCAGCGACACCGAACTGGGCGAGTTCACCCGCCTCGGACTGCTAACGGTGCCAGCGGGGCTGGTGCTCTGCACGGTCGCCGCATGGGCGAGCGTGCGCGCGTGGGGGTGAGGCGCGGGCGGCGAGCGCTTCGTGCGGAAGCCTGGGCGCATAACGGGACTCCTGGTCCCGCTATGCGCCCAGGCCCAGGGCTTGAGCGTTTTCTCACCCTCGGCTTAGTCTTTTCTTTCTCCTGCACCCCATCCTCGACAGGGTGCCGCCGTGTGCTGCCGACGCCCGTATGGCAGCCGCATATGCTGGCGGCGTGAGGAGGCTTGCCGGAGCGCTGGGGGCAGTCGGCGCGGCGTTGGTCCTCGCCGCGTGTGGCGGTTCGGCGCCCCCGCGCACGACGACCCGGGCCCACCCCTCACCCGCCGCGACGAGCCCCTCCACGAGCTCGACGGCAACCACGAAGCCCGCAGCGGCAAAGCCCACGCCCAAGCCACCCCCGCCTCCCCCGAGCTATCCCCACCTGCTCGGAGCCGCACTCGAAAGCGGCCCGGTGTCATTCGCCCCCGCGGTGCGCTGGCGGGGCCAGACGGCGGCGTGGATCACGCGCCTGGCCTCTGGCGTGTCACTCATGACCTTCGATCAGCGCCTGCTGGCGCTTCACCTGCATTCGGGAACAGTCGACGCCGGGACGCTGGGCTGGCGCTACGGGCCGTCGGTGGGAGGGTTCGAGCTGGGCCGCTTGGCCGCCGCGTTCAACGGTGGGTTCAAGCTCTCAGTCGGAGCCGGTGGGTTCGAGGCCTACGGCCGCGTGGCCACTCCGCTGCAGACCGGTCTGGCCTCGATCGTCACCTACGCGGATGGCACCACGGACATCGGCAGCTGGCATGCCGAGGTGCCCAGGCCGGGAAAGCGGGTCGTCTCCGTGCGGCAGAACCTCAGCCTGCTCATCGACCACGGCGTACCCGCGGCCAACCGCGACTGCGTGAGCTGCTGGGGCGCGACCCTGGGCGGCATCGCGGCCCCGGCCCGCTCGGCACTCGGAATCACCGCGGACGGGCGCCTGGTGTGGGCGGGCGGCTCCAGTCTGACCGTCTCAGCGCTGGCCGGCGCGCTGCTGGGCGCACGCGTGGTCCGTGCCGCCGAGCTCGACATCAACCCTGAGTGGGTGGCCGGCTACTTCTATGGTCACCGAGGTGGCCACGGCCCGGTGGCGCCGGTTCCGGCGCTGTCCAGCCAGCATGGGATTCCGGGCCAATTCCTGGCCCCATGGAGCCGGGATTTTTTCACCGTCGCGGCCAAGTAAGGCCGACCGCCAGGTGAGGCCGACCGCCTGACCCAGGGCGCCGCTCAACCGTGCCGTGCGTAGACGGCGATGAAATCCCGGTCGTCGGGCGTCAGGTACCGGGTGGGGTCACGGGTCATGTCGGGCAGGAGCTTCTGCGCCGCCCCAGCCCCCCAAGTGCCGAAGAAGTTGAACGTCACCCACTCAGAGTTGATGTCCAGTTCCATGGCCCGGAGCGCGCCGGCGCGCTGGAGGATCTGGGCCAGGCTCTGAGCCGTCTGCCCGTCCGCGGCGGCATAGAGGATGTTGCCGCGGGCGTCGACGCCGACTCCCGAGCGCCAGACACGGACCGCGTTGCCGAGCGTCGCTCCCCATTGCGGCCCGTCGGACAGGTTCGGGTTGAGACGCCCGCCGCTGACGATCAGGGGCAGGTTCTGACGCGCGAACTCGATGTTCGGGCCGGGCGTGGCTCCTCCCCTCCAGCTCACGATGTCGGCCGTCCCGTTCCGGTAGCGAATTAACGTGGCCTGGCCGTCGTGCAGCGGAGCGTAGACGTGGCCGAAGGCGACGAAGCCACCCCCGTCATCCTCGAGCTTGAAGCCGCTGTTGAACGTGGCCAGCAACCCCGAGCGCAGCTGAAGCGGGACCTCGGCCAGTGCGTTTGAGCTCTGTGGCGGCTCGTAATGGCCGGGATAGAGCTGAAGCCAGGCGCGTGAAGAGTCGATCCAAGCCACGCCGGCGACCATCTGCGGGTAGTTCGGGTCCGGCCGGAAGGTGGTGACGAGAACCGGCTGAGCGCCCCCGACCGTCGGTCCCGTGCCACGCCACTGGCCTTCACCGGGGAGCGGTGGGTACACGACCGGGCTGATCGCGGGCGGGGCGTAGCTGCCCTGGGCGGCCGCGCCGACACCCACGCGGGGCAGCACCTTCAGCCCCGGACCGCCGGTGCTGGGCGCATTCCAGCTGTAGTAGAAGGCCTCGAAGTCGGAGACCAGCCAGGCGGCTCCGTTGTCCCGCAGCCACTCGACCGCGCGTACGCCAAGTGGGGTGTTCGAGGAGGCGGTCATCGCGCTCAGAAACGAGAAGGAGACGCAGACGAACAGGATCAGCAGCGTGAGGGTGAAGATGCGCCTCAGCCGCACGCGCAGCGCGGGCCGGCGGCGTGTCCGGCGCTGAGGCGGCTGGGGGGCCGGAGCGGCGAGCGGCCACGGCCACTGGTCTCCGGCGAGGAGCGGGTCGGCGAACGAGGGCCGGTAATTGGCCGCGGAGCTGCTAGCCCGAGCCATAGATCCCGGTGACGAAGAGGACCGTCCAGAGCAGACTCAGGGCGACCAGCCCGGTGTCTCGGATGATCAGCTCCTCCGGAGCCTCGCCCGCGCCCGCGCGCACCAGCGCGGTGTAGCGAGCGATCCAGAGCACGAAGGGGACCAGTGAGAGGCTGAGCCAGGCCCCCGCCGCGGGGCGGTTCAGCGACCAGCTGGCGTAGGCCACGCAGGCCAATCCGGCGCTGGCGATGACGAGCAGCCTGAGCCCGCGTTCCGAGTAGCGCCGAAGCGTCGCCCGCGCGGCGCTCAGCCGGCCCGGCGCCACGAGTTCGGCGTGGCGCTTTCCGGCGATCAGGAAGACCGCGCAGGCCGACGTCACGATCAAGAACGAGCGCGACAGAGCGACATTGACCGCGGCGCCACCGGCGATGGCGCGGAACACGAAGCCGCCCGCGATCACGATGACGTCCATGAATACGACGTCGCGCCAGAGCAACGAGTAGCTGAAGGTCAGGGCGGCGTAGGCAACGACGACGACGGCGAGCATCGAGTTGACGAGCAGCGCCAGGAGCACAGCGGCCAGCGCCAGCGCCGCGGCGAGGTACAGGGCGGCCCGCACCGAAACCTCGCCGGCCGCGATCGGGCGCAGTCGCTTGCGCGGGTGACGCCGATCGCAGTCCCGATCACGAACATCGTTGATCAGGTAGGTCGCGCTCGACATCAGGCAGAAGGCAGCGAACGCACCGAGGAGCGCCGGGGCAGCGCGCGGGCGGCCGAGTACGCCCGCGGTCGCGGGCGCCATCAGCACCAGGGCGTTCTTCAGCCACTGCCGCGGCCGGCAGGCGCGGAGGACCGGCCAGGTCCCGGGTCTCTCACGGCCCGCCGCAGGCGGGGCAGCCAGCCGAAGCCGGGACCGCCCCAGTGCAGGCGGATCGAACGAGCGAGTTGGGGCGGGGGCAGGCTGCATCGCTGTGGAGGCGCCACGGAGCGGCGCGATCTGGCTCGGTTCAACAGCGGTGGGGACCGATCCTGCCCCTACCAGCAATCCTGCATGAGAAGGTGTTTAGGTCAGGGGGCCTGGCAGGCCTATCGCCCGCGGGGCGGGCGCCCGCGGGGGGCACGGCGGGAGCCGGCCGAGCGCTCCCGGGGGGCCGGCGCTCGGGTTCGCCGCGGACGGGACGACGCGGTGCTCGCCCGGCGTGAGCGGCGGAACTCGGTCACTGGATCCAACCGCCGGCGTCTGCGCCGGCGATCGAGGCCGAAGCTGATGGCGCAGACCAGCACGATGAGGAGCCCTACCAGACCGACCACCGCGAGCCCGGGCGAGATGATGAGCACGAAGATGGCCAGCACCAGAGCGATGGCGGCATCCACGAGCAAGGGGTTGCGGCTCACAGCGAGAGCCTCCTGAACAGGCTACGGGGCAGGTGACGGAGCACCGCGAAGACCAGGCGCAGCCGGCCCGGAACCCAGACCGTATGGGCGCCGCTCGACAGCGCGGCGACCGTCGCCTCCGCCACCGCCTCCGGCGTCGTGGCCATCGGGGCAGGTTCGAGCCCGTCGGTCATCTTGGTGCTCACGAAGCCCGGGCGGACGACGAGAACCCGTATCCCCGTGCCCGCGGTGGCATCGGCGAGACCTTGGGCGAGCGCATCGAGCCCGGCCTTGGCGGCGCCGTAGACGGCATTGGCGGAGCGGGGCCGCTCCGCGGCGACACTCGAGAGTGCGATCAGCGTCCCGCTGCCCTGCTCTCGCATCCGCCGCAGGCACTCAAGCAGCAACGAGCCCGCCCCGAGAAAGTTCACCCGCATCACCTCGAGCGCCTCCGCTCGCTCGGCATCGAGACCGGCCTGCGCCCCCAGCACGCCGACCGCCAGCACCACCACGTCGAAACCCTCCGCCTGCTCGAACGCCTTGGCGATCACCTGCTCGTGCCGAGCGACATCGTCCGCGTCGAGGACCTCGAAGTCACCGCGGTTACCACCTGCGCGCTCGAGCTCGGCCACCGCCTCGCTGAGACGATTCCGGTCCCGGCCGATCAGATATGGCCTGACCGGTCCGTCCTCCATCAGGCGCTTGACGATGGCCAGCCCGATCTCCGAGGTGCCCCCGAGGACGAGCACGCGCCGGGCCAGCGCCGGCGCCGGCGACGAGGGGGCGACGGCCAACCTCGGCTCGGGCTCGACGAGTCCGGTGCGCTCGGCCAGATCGGAGCGCCAGACCCGTTCGGGGTCGGCCCGCTCACGGCCCTGGCGCCAGTCCTCGAGACGCGGGTACATGGCGGCGAGAGTTTCCGGCCTGACCCGGGCGTCCTTGGTCAGATAGATCCTGCCACCGGCGCCGACGACGAGTCGATCGAGATGATCGAGCGCCGCTTCGAGGCCCGGGGCCGCGCGGGGCAGGTCCAGCGCCAGCGTCCACCCGGCGATCGGGAAGGACAGGGGAGCACCGTTTGCCTCGCCGAAATCCTTGAGCACGGCGAGATAGCACGGCACCTTCGCACGGCGCAGCTGGGCGATGGCCTCGTGGAGGACCGCCTCAGCCCCGAACGGAACGACCAGCTGGTACTGAACGAACCCGGAGGGCCCATAGAGCCTCGGCCAGGCATCGAGGGCGTCGAGGGGAAACATATGCGCGCCGATGCTCTCGACCGCTCCACGCTGGGCTCGCGGCGCGGAGCGAAAGCGAAGCTCATTGAAGGCTCTCACCGCAGCCGGTCTCAGCACCCCCCGCGGCCAGGCCGAGGGGACGGTGGCCCGAGCCCGCACGGTCGGGCTCCCGCTCGCGTCACCTGCGTCCTCGCCCGGGAGATGCTCGGCCCGGGTGACGATCCCGCGGCCGGGCGAGGAGCCGAGCAGGTCGAGCCAGGCTACGCGGTAGGAACCGCCCGGTGCCATCAGCGCCTCCAGGGCGGCATCGAGCGACTCGACGCGGTCGGTATCGACGGAGAGGAGCGGACTTGAGACCGGCCGCAACCTGAGTCGTGCCCAGAGGATCAGCCCGGTCAGCCCCATGCCCCCGAGCGTGGCGGCGAAGATTGGGTTGCCGCCATCAGCCGAGAGCTCCAGAGTCTCGCCCGTGGCCGTCATGAGCCCGAGCGCCTCGACGTACTGGCCGAAGGTTCCCGCAGTGCGATGGTTCTTGCCGTGGATGTCACTCGCGATGGCGCCACCGACGGAGACGTGCTGGGTTCCCGGTACCACGGGGACCATCCAGCCGGCGGGAACAACCTGGTCGAGCAGAGCGCCGATCGTGACCCCGGCCTCGACCGTCGCGGTCCCCCCCTCGGCATCGAGTTCGACGCCCGTGAGCTGTCGGGTGCAGAGCACGACTCCGCCGCCGAGTTGGGCCGCGTCCCCATAGCTCCGGCCCATCCCGCGGGCGATCACCCCACGCTGGCCCTCCCCCGTCCTCAGCGCGGCGGCGAGCGCGGCGGGGAAGTCGACCCGGCGCTCTGGCGAGGCCAGACGGACCCCCGCTGGGGGTCCCCCGCCCCATCCGGCGACCCGCGCGGTGGCGAAGAGTGGCGCCGCGCTCGCAGAGGCGAACCGCGGCGTCGCCTCAGTCGGCGACATGGACACCGAGCGCGAAGAGCACGAGCCAGACAGCTCCCGCGACCTGGAGCACGCGGTCGTGGAGGAGCACGTCCTCAGGCGCCTCGCCGCTTCCCGCCCGGATCAGTGCGCCGTAGCGGGCGATGCATATGGCAAAGGGGATGATGGTCAGCGGCCGCCACGGGACCCCGTGAACCGTGGGCAACTCGAAGGCCCAGACCGCGTAGGCGAATACGGCGACTGCCGCGCTGGCGAACAGGATGGCGTGCAGCCGAGCCAACGTGTAGCCCTCCAAGACGCGCCGGCGGCCGACCGCGACCGGGCTCAGCGTCGTCCGGCGCAACTCGGCGTGGCGCTTGCCGGCGGCCACGAACACGGCGGCCGCGCTGACCACGAGCACGAACCAGCGTGAGAGCGTCACCGGCGAGGCGACGCCACCGGCAACGGCGCGCAGCACGAAGCCGCCCGCGATGGCGAAGATGTCGAGGAGGAGCAGGTGCCTCCAGACGAGGGTGTAACTCAGGCTGAGCGCCAGGTAGCCGGCGCCGACCACGGCCAGCAGGGGTTGGATCAGGGCGCACAGGACGAGGCCGACGGCCATCAGGGTCAGACCAAGGGTCACCGCGGCTGAGGGCGCCAGCTCTCCTGCCGCCACGGGCCGGAAGCGCTTGCGCGGGTGCAGCCGATCCTCCTCGGCGTCGCGGACATCGTTGATGGCATAGATCCCACTGGCCAGCATGCAGAAGGCGACGAACGCGAGGCTGACGCGAACGGGGACGTCGTCGTGGCCCAGCGCACCCGCTGCCCCGGCGGCGGCGATGACCAGGACGTTCTTTATCCACTGGCGGGGTCGCAGTGTGACCAGCGCCGCCAACGCAGGGCCGCGGCGCGCCGGCCGTCCCGAGTCGCCGCCTGCAGCGTGACGCGACCGGGCCGGACTTGGGCCGGTTCGGAGCGCGGGCGCGCGCGGGACTGTCACTTCGGCATCAGGCATCCCAATGAACCTATGCTGATTTTCTCAGTCTCGTGTTTTATCCGGATGAGGGACCTCTCAGTATCTCTTTAGCCGTGACTCGCGCCTACCCTCCAATCTGATCGCTTCATGCTGGCACCCAGTAGCTCATCTGCGCCACCAGGCAGCGCATACACGCTCTACCGCACCGAGCGGAACTGGCCCTCCGATCCGTCGGCTCAGAGGCGCTGGCGGCGTGTCAGGCGCATCGCCCTTGCCGCCGCCGTGATTGCGCTGGTGCCGGCCCTGGTCTCGTTCGCCGGCACGATGTTCCAGCCGTCGAACTCGAGCTTCTTCATCAACGTGGTGGAATGGCTGCGGTCGAACGGAGCCCGAGGCCTCGTCAACCGCGTCGAGAACTACTACTACTCGCTGAACGCACCGGCCAAGGGGGGACCGGCGCTGAAGACGCTGCCGGGGCAAAAGGGGGCGCTCGCGGGGGGTTCCGCCGCCCACCATGTCGCGGTTCACTACTACACGCCTGCGGCCATCAAACCCCTGACCGCCGGCCTCCCCGGCGAGGGCGTCTGGCACGCCACCTTTGCCGACGGAGGGTCACGGCCCCCGGTCCTGATCACGAGCTTCCGCCCCGAGCCGATCGACTACCCGCAGGCGGTCGTCGGGGTGGCCTGGATCGACCACACGAGGACCTCAGTGCAGCTCTATCCGGGCGCCCAGGAGCCGGCGGTCTCGCTACCGGGCCGTGGGCCTGAGGCGGTCCCGGCATCGATGCGCTCGCAGCTCGTAGCCACGTTCAACAGCGGCTTCAAGCTCGCTGACTCAGGCGGGGGGATTGCCCTGAACGGGCACACCTACGCCCCGCTGCACGACGGGATGGCGACGATCGTCCGCTACACCAACGGCAGCGTCAATGTGGTCAGGTGGACGAGCGGCAGCCAGGCACCGGCCAACGTGAGCTACGCCCGGCAGAACCTGGCTCTGATCGTCGACAACGGGCAGCCCAATCCGAACCTCAACAACGGGCCGGAATGGGGCGCCACGCTCGGTAACCAGGCCCTCGTCTGGCGCTCGGCCGTGGGGATCGACCGCCATGGCAACCTGATCTATGCCGCCGGGCCTGACCAGGGCCTGAGCTCTCTGGCTTCGACGATGATCCACGCTGGAGCGGTCCGCGCGATGGAGCTGGACATCAACACCTACTGGACGAGCTTCATCACCTACCGCTACTCCGGGGCGCGCGATCCTGCGAACCTCCTCGCCGGTATGGACCGCTCGCCGCTGCGCTACCTGACCCCGGACGACCGCGACTTCTTCGCTGTCTACGTCCACTAGGGCCTCCGCCAACGCCGGTGCCGTGCTGGCCGCCGTGGTGGCACTCGCCGGCTGTGGTGGTGGGACCTCCGGCAAGGCGCCGGGCCCGGCGCCGCCCGTAACCACGGCAAGCGTGCCGGCGACCACCGTCGCGACGACGACGACGCCTCGGCCGCGCAGAACGCACAGACCCGTACCGCCGTTTTCGGTCCGCGAGCGCGTCATCGCGTTCGTGGACCCAAGCCGCAGCGTAACCTACCCCGGTCAGGCGCCCCAGCCGCGCAGGCTGGTCACGATCGTGCGCTATCCGGCCGGCCGCGGCCCGTTCCCGCTGATCGTGTTCGGGCACGGCTTCGCCGTCACCCCGGCCATCTACGCCGGGCTCCTGGAGGCGTGGGCGCGGGCCGGTTACGTCGTCGCCGCCCCGATCTTCCCCCTCGGGAACGAGAACGCGCCCGGAGGCCCGAACGAGAACGATCTCGTCAACCAGCCCCGGGATATGAGCTTCGTGATCACGCGCCTGGTGGCCCTGAGCGCAGCTCGCGACAATCCGCTGAGCGGGCTGATCGATCCCCAGCGCGTGGCCGTCTCCGGGCAGTCCGACGGCGGCAACACGGCGCTGACGGCGAGCTACAACAGCCAGTTCCGCGACCGGCGGATTCGCGCCGCGGCGATCCTCTCGGGGATGGAGATCCCCGGCGTCGGGGGCTATGACTTCCCCTCCCCCAGCCCGCCCCTGCTGGCCACCCAAGGTCTCGCCGACACGATCAACCCACCTCACTTCACCTTCGCTTTCTTCGACGCCGCACCGTCACCGAAGTATCTGTTGACGCTGCCGGGTGCGCCTCACCTGGGGCCTTACACCAGCGAGCAACCGCAGCTGCGCATCGTGGAGCGGGTGACCATCGACTTCTTCGACACCTACCTCAAGGGAGCCCGGAGTGGGCAGGCACGCCTGCGCCGTGATGGAAACATCCCCGCCCTGGCCGCCCTTCAGGCCGACCCATAGGGCATCAGCCGACCGTCACCGCCACCGGCGTGGAGGCCCCGGCGACGTATTTCGGGCCCGCGATCGTGCGGGCGATCGCCACGTACTCACCTGGCCAGGGGACCGCGAGCTGCCCCTGAAAGCTGCCCGTCGCCGCCGGCACGCGCTTCTTGCGTAACGGCTTGCCGCTCGGCGAAGCGCCACGGTAAAGCTCGAGCATCACGTGCTCCTGGGCCGGCGCCACCGTGCCGCTGAGAATCAGGGGTGAATCCGACTCGGCGGTCAGGGTGACGGCCGGGGCGACCGACACCCGGGCCCAATCGGAGACGCTGGCCGGATAGTCGCCGTGAACGGCGCGCACGAGAGTGTTCTCCTGGACGCTCACACTCTGGCTCCACGTCCCGTCGCCGGCCGTGGTCACGGTGGCCAGGATCACCGCCGGCGGCCCACCTGGGCCCATGGCCTGGAGCTCAAGCGGGACTCCGGCCAGCGGGGGACCGGAAAGCAGGTTCGATGTCCCGGAGAGACCGACTGCGGACCCCGCGGTGATGCGCACGGAGGACGGGGTGGTCGTCAGCCGGGCGGGAATTCCCGCCAGCGCGCTCACGCGCCGGCGGACGGCGGGGAGGTGGGCGTAGAGGGCGTCGCCGGGGCAGTCGGTGAGGTCACCCTCGCGGTGGCCGGAGACCCGGGGAAGCGAAACATGAGCCCCGGGAGCAAAGCGGGTGTAGTAGGCATCGGCAGGGTCGACGACCACGGTCACCCGGCCGGTGGACGGAAGACCGTGGAGCGAGAGCTTCCAGGCCAGCAGGCGCTCGAGGGCGTTCATGGCCGCGGGCGACGGGGTGGCGCTCATGAAGTCGCCAAGCATCGCCACGCCCGTGGACTCCGCGTTGTAGGCCCCGGCCTGGGCCCCGATTACCGGCATGTCGATACCGCCCGCCCGGCCCTCCCAGACACGCCCGTAGGCGTCGATGAGGAAGTTGTAGGCGATGTCCCAGAAGCCGCGGACCTGGACGTGGTAGTCGAAGATCCCTCGCAGCAGCGCCGGGACCGCGGCGGCGCTGTAGCCGTTGGGGTTCACCGTGTGGTGAACGAAGGCAAGCTTGATGCTCCCGTAGTCAGGAATGTGAACCGGATGGGCCTGGCCTTGACCCCAGGCCCCGCGAGCGATGATCGGCGGCTGCCCGGACCCGGCGTCGAAGATCGGGGTGGCCCGCGGAAGCGCCGCCGCCGTACGGGCTGGATCCGGGATGCGCAGGCTGACGAAATGGACCCGCACGCCGCTCACACGCTGCTGGCTCCGCAGCTCTACGGCAACCGCGGGACCGGTCCAAACCGGCTCGCCGTAGAAGGTCTCGTGGCTCAGCTGCCCGTCGCCATCGTGCCCGAGGCCCGTCGCCGCCACCCAGGGACTCCAGCTCCCATCCGTCGCCTGAGCCCGCAGCTGCACATCCGCCTTGGCCGCGCCGCCCCATCCGATACCCGCCAGGGCAAAGCTCCGACCCGGCCGGATCGTCCCCGAGGCTCCGCTCAGGGACCCGACCTCGACCGAGAAGACGGATCGCCGGGAAGGGGCGGTGGCGGCGCGGGCAACGCCCGGGCGGATGAGCGAGGCAGCACCCGCTGCCGCGGCGCCTGCCAGCAGCGTCCGGCGCGTTACCTGTCGACCCTCTCCCGTGGCGAGCCTCCGCGTGCCCATCACCGACGAACTTAGAGGCAGTAGCTAAGGGATTGGTGAGACTGGGCTCATCTGAGGTGACCCTGCGCGATCAGTCTGAAGCCGCCCGCGGAGGGCGAGGCGCCGACACCGTCCACGGTGATGGCCGGATTGGAGAAGAGCGTGATCGTGGCCAGACCGCCCAGCGGGACGTCGGGGCTCACCACGAGAGCCCCGCCCTGGGGGCGCACCGTGGCGTCGGCCGTTGCCGTCACGCCGAAGACGGTGGCCGTCCCCTGCAGCGTCAGCTCGCCGCCCGAGGAGCCGACGAGCTGGACTCCGTCGAGCACGGGGAACGAGGCGCGGAGGTCGGCCTCGGTCACGGTGGCGCTTGCCGTCAGCTGGTTGCCGCGCTTCTGCAGCCGGGCGTCACGCACGGTGAGGAGCCCGGCGTCGAGGCGGTTGGCCGAGGCATCGAGCGTGCCCGCATCGGTGACCTGACCCACCGTGCTGGAAAGCTTGGCCGAGCTCGAGCGGTAGCTGGCCATTCGCACCACCACCCGGTCGGCCTGGTGCCAGAGCAGCTCGAGGGCCGGGAAGGCATCGACCTCCACCTTCACCACGGAGCCCGAGTGGCTGAGGCGATCGCGCAGCTGTTGCGCGGCGATCCCCGGGAGCACGAGCTGGGGGATGACGAGGACGACGAGGACGGTGAGGACGACAGATCCGCCCAGGAACGCGAGCCGGCGCATTCCTACAACTATCTAACTTCGGTGCCGATGAGGCGTAGAGGGCATAGAGACGGAAGCCTCCTCCTGAGAGCAGTAGCTCCGTCATGGAGAGGCGACCTTATGAGCAAGCAACTGAAGGAGTACGCATGCGCAAGCGTTTGACCTCCGGACTCGTCGTTGGGGCGCTGGGCTTCGCCGCCCTCGTCCCGGCCGTCGGTCTGGCTGACCGGGGCGGCAAGCCGCACACCACCAAGCCGGCCTGCAAGGTTCACAAGCACTACGGCCTTCATCGCGGCGAGTCGCGCGGCCAGAAGCGTGACTTTGACCGGGGCCGGAAGTGCGGCTTCAGCACCACCGGCCAGACCGGCCGGACTGACCAGACCGGTTGGACCGGCCACACCGGTTGGACCGGCGAGACCGGCAAGACGGGCCAGACCGGCGAGACCGGCGACACGGGTAAGACTGGCGAGACCGGCGAGAGGGGCTGGACCGGAACCAAGAAGCACCACCGGACCAAGAAGCACCACCGCCACCACTCCTAGGCGCGCGGGAAGCGCACCGGCAGGGCGCTGCTCTCAGACGAGCAGCGCCCGGCCGTTGCGACTAAGCCGCGCCGACGGTGGTCGTCGAAGCCGGCGAAGGCGGGGGGCTCGCCGGCGGCGTGTACTGGAACTCCTCCTCGGCTCCAAAGAGGAGGTCGAGAGCCTTGGAGCGCAGCCCCTCCGAGGCCGCGACGGCGATGCCGCCGCCGATCCCGGCCAGCATGATCGCCCGGCCAAAGGTCAGGCCCCGGCGGCGACGCCGGGCCTGGGTGAGACTGATCGATGCGTCCCGGGCGGCGCCGAGCGCACGACCCAGATCCTGATGCAGCTTCTTGTCCTCGAGCAGCGTCTGGGCCTGGATCTTGCCGTTGTTGACCCGCTCGTAGGCGCTCTTGCTCGAGTTGACCGCGGTGCTCACGTTCTTACGGAGCTTGGGGTCCTCGAGCAGACGCTGGATGTACGGGTTCGACTTTGCGATGTTGGTTATGTCCGTGGCGTTGAACGGCACCGCCAGGGACCGCTTACGTCTGAATGCCATGTTCCTCCTCGGTGCGCGTGGAGCCTCGTCACTGCGGAGGATACGCAATGCGGGGCGGTTGGAGCTAATCCTTCCCCACGTCAGGGCCGCCTACACGGCGCTGGCGCGGGCTAGACGGAATAGAGGGCGCCCTCGTGCGCGAGCTCCACCTCGCCGCCGAACGCCTCGGCGGCCTGGCTGCGGATCCAGTCCCGGTCGAGCTCGTCCGAGAAATGCGTGACCACGAGTCGCCTGGCGGCGGCGCGGCGACCGTGATCGCCGGCCTCGGCCGGGGTCAGATGGCCGCGCTCACCCGTGCGCTCGGGGCGAGGCAGGGTGGCCTCGATCATCAGCAGGTCGGTGTCCCGGGCAAAGTTCACCAACGCCTCGTTGGGACTGCAGTCGGCACTGAAGGTGAACCTGGTTCCTGAGCCGTTCGAGAGCTCGACGGCGAACGTTGTCGTGTAATGCGGGACCTCGCAGAAGCGGATCCGAAACGGGCCGGCGGTCAGCTCGGCCGCGACCTCGTACTCCTGCAGGCTGAAGGCTGACTCGATCAGCTCCTGGCTCTGCCAGCACCCCCCGAGACGCCGGAAGAGGTCCCGGGCTCCCGCCGGGGCGTGGAGGGTAGGACGCGCGGGCTGGTCGGTCCCCGGCCAGCCGGCCACTGGGACGGGCTGCTGGCGCGGAGCGTATTTGAGCGCATAGCTGAACGGCACGAGGTCAAGACAGTGATCAGCGTGCAGGTGGGTGATGAGCACCGCGTCGACGTCAACGTAGTCTCGGTGCTCGCGCAGCTTGGAGAACACGCCGTTGCCGCAGTCGAGCACCAGCGCGTAGCCATCCTCCTCCACCAGATACCCGCTGCAAGCCCCGTCGGCGTCCTGCCAGGCGGGAGACTTACCAAGCACCCTGATCTCCAACTCGCTCCTCTCTCTTGGCGGAAACTGTAGTCGCCAGACCGCGCCGACGTTCGGTGTGCCTACGAGGAGGTCCTTCTCAGTGACCGGGGGGCGGCCCCGAGTCCCGGCGCCGCTGAGGATCCATGATCCAGCCGAGCAGGATCGTGATCAGGACGACGGCGATAAAGCCGCCGATCAGGGGCCAGAACATGGACGGAACCTTATCGGTTCAGGCGCGGGACAGCTGGGGTATGGAGGGGGGCCGCTCCCGGCGTGCGGCCGGTCACCCTAGGCGTGCAGCCCGACCTGCTCATTGGCCGAGGGAAAGGCCCACGCGACCTGGAGCCGGCGCTCCTGACGAAACACGAAGCGCATCTGACTCGGGGGGCGAAGACCTTCGGGGCGCGCCGGCCGGAAGGTGCCACAGGGCCCTGTCTGCGACACGGCACAGAGCAGGTTCTTGTGGAAGAAACAGTTCTCGCAGCTGGCTTTATTCGACGTGCGCCCTGGCGTCATTACGCGCCCCTCCCCCTCTCACCCTTAAGGCTTGACCTCCGACGAGGCGGTGTCGCCCGTCCGGCTGAGCACCACCAACGAGACGCTCATCAAAGCGCAACCCAACCTCGTTGGCAATGACCATTGCCGGAAAACGCACAAAAATCGTCATGGACAGAAAAGAGGGGAAATTGCAGGTATTTACGTGGCAGCACAAAGATCCGCCCGCATTTTCCATAGCTTTCTCGGTCAGCGGGTAGGCCGTCTCCGAGATGAACATCCTCGTCACCGGCATTACCGGATACATCGGCTCCCTCCTGGCACCGCGACTGCAGCGCGGCGGGCACTCAGTCCGCGGATTCAGCCGCCACGCCAGTGGCGGCGCCGGCGGCTTCCCCGTCGTGACCGGGGACGCGGTCAGCGGGATCGGCCTCGAGGAGGCGCTCGAGGGCATCGATGTGGCCTACTTCCTGATCCACTCCATGGAACGCTCGCTGGACGGACCCTTCGCGGCCCGGGACCGGGCGGCAGCGGAGAACTTTGCCCGCGCGGCCCAGGCCGCGGGCACGAAGCGGATCATCTACCTGGGTGGGCTGATTCCGGACAAACGCCCGCTTTCACCCCATCTGGCCAGCCGGCTCGAGGTAGAGCAGACGCTTCTTGAGGCAGCTCCCGAGTCGGTGGCGCTCCGGGCCTCGATCGTGATCGGCGCCGGCTCACGCCCCTTCCGCTTCCTGGTCCGGCTGGTTGAGCGCCTTCCGGTGCTCCCCATGCCCGGCTGGAGGACCCGGCGGACGACTCCGATCGACGAGCGCGACATGATCGAGTCGCTCGCCCGCTCCGCGACGAACCAGAGCGTCGCGGGCCTGGTGCTCGACGTCGGCGGTCCCGAGGAGGTCACCTATCGGGAGCTGATCGAGCGCATCCGTGACAGCCTCCTGCTCGGCCGGGTCACGATCGGCCTGGGCAGGATGACGGCCACGCCGATCGCAAGTCGAATCGCCTCGGTGGTCGCCGACGAGGCACACGAGCTCATCGGCCCGCTGATGGAGAGCCTGGCCACCGATCTCCTGGCCGGAGAGACCCGGGCCCCGGAGCTTCTGGGAGTGCGCCTGCACTCGCTCGACTCGGCGATCGAACACGCGCTACGCGAATGGGAAGCGACCGAACCCCTCGCCGCCCGTTAGGGTCCGTTCCGCATGAGCAAGGTTCACGTCACGACGAGGATCAACGCCCCGGTCGACCGCGTATGGAGGACGGTCATGGACCCCTCCTGTCTCAAGGACTGGGTGAGCATCCACCGGTCGGTCAGTGACGTTTCGTCAAATCCGCTCCGCCAGGGCTCGACGATGAAACAGTGCCTTCACCTGCGAGGGGTCTCCTTCAATGTGAATTGGAAGGTCGTCGATATCTCCGCCCCCAACCATGCCGAATGGGAAGGCCAGGGCCCGGCTCACTCGCGGGCGCGCATCCGCTACGAGCTGCGTCCAGCCGGCGACGAGGCCACCGAATTCGAATACATCAACGAGTTCAACCCTCCCGGAGGACGACTGGGCACGATGGCCAGCCGGATGATCGTGGGCGCCGCCTCGGAGCGAGAAGCCGAACGGTCACTTGCGCGCCTCAAGGCGCTAGTGGAAAAGCAGCGGTAACGCGCCTCACCATCGGGCCTTGGGCCGATCTCCGGTGCCCGACCTGTATGGTTACACGAGGTAACCGCGTGGCACTCGCTCTATACAGAGAGCTTTTTCACTAATCCAGCGAAGGAGAATTCACTTGGCTGATTTTGTCGACAGTACAGTGAAGGACATAGATGTCCGCTTGAGTCAGCTCAAGCAGGAAGTGGAACGGCTCGAGGCGGCGCGCGCCGCCCTCGTGGGTACCCGGCGTGGCCCCGGCCGACCTCGCGGATCCGGCACTCGCGGCCGCCCGGCGACACGCCGAAGCAACAACGGACGCCGCACGCGGACGCGCGGGCGCCGCGGCGGCTCCACGCGCGCCAACCAGGCGCTCGAGCTGGTTCGCGGCAAGCCGGGAATCACGATTCCGGAGATCGCCGAAGCGATGGGGATCGCCCCCAACTACCTGTACCGCGTGCTGCCTCGGCTCCAGCAGGAGGGGCAGCTCAAGCGTGACGGTCAGGGCTGGACGGCCAGCTCCTAGCAGCCGGGGTGACCTGAACGAGGCCGGCCCTGCACCGGCCTCGTCCATATGAACTAGTTCAAATCAGGTCGAGCTTCTGCACGGCCTCGCGCTCCTCCTTGAGCTCATTAACCGTTAATTCGATGCGCTCACGGGAGAAGTCGGCGACTTCCAGATCCTGGACGATTTCATAGGCCCCCCCGGAGCAGGTGACGGGGAAGCTAGTGATCAAACCCTCATCGACTCCGTAGGAGCCGTCGGAGGGAATGGCCATCGAGACCCAGTCGCCTGACTTGGTTCCCAGCACCCAGTCACGGATGTGGTCGATGGCTGCGTTGGCGGCCGAGGCCGCGCTGGAGGCTCCCCGCGCCTCGATGATGGCCGCCCCCCGCTTCTGCACGGTCGGGATGAAGTCGTCCTCGACCCAGGCCATGTCGTCGACAACCTCCAGCGCGTTCTGGCCCTTGATCTTGGCGTGGAAGATGTCGGGATACATCGTCGTCGAGTGGTTGCCCCAAACGCTCAGGTTGGTGATCTCACGCACCGGCGTCTGGGTCTTGTTGGCGAGCTGGGCCAGAGCGCGGTTGTGGTCAAGCCGCGTCATCGCGGTGAAGCGCTCCCGGGGAATATCGGGCGCGTTGGATTGGGCGATGAGGCAGTTCGTGTTGGCCGGGTTGCCCACCACGAGCACCCGCACGTCATCGGCCGCATGTTGGTTGAGTGCCTCGCCCTGAGGCTTGAAGATCCCGCCGTTGGCCTCCAGCAGGTCGCTGCGCTCCATGCCCTTGGACCGGGGCCGGGCGCCGACGAGTAGCGCGATGTTCACCCCGTTGAAGGCCTCGTTGGGATCATCGGAGATGTCGATCCCCTCGAGCAGCGGGAAGGCGCAGTCGACGAGCTCCATCGCCGTTCCCTCGGCCGCCTTGACGGCATCGGGGATCTCGAGCAGGGACAGGTAGACCGGCGTGTCAGGGCCTAGCAGCTGGCCGCTGGCGATCCGGAACAGGAGCTGGTAGCCGATCTGGCCGGCGGCTCCGGTCACGGCTACGCGTACGGGGGAATCGGGCACTGGTTCATCTCCGAGGTCGGGTTGGCAGACGTGCCTATGTATACCCATAGCCCGGCTTCGTGCTGCGTGACGCGCCCCGGTGGGTAGGGTGGCCCCAGCATGAAGATCATCTACACGAACACCGACGAAGCGCCGGCCCTCGCCACCCGTTCCCTGCTGCCCATCGTCCGCGCCTATGCCGCGGCGGCGGGGATCGAGCTAGAGCTGCGCGACATCTCGCTCGCCGGCCGCATCCTGGCCCAGTTCTCCGACCGCCTGCCAGAGGATCAGCAGATTCCCGATGCGCTGGGCGAGCTCGGCGAGCTGGTGCAGACGCCGGAGGCCAACGTGATCAAGCTGCCCAACATCAGCGCCTCGGTCCCCCAGCTCAAGGCGGCGATCTCCGAGCTCCAGGAGCAGGGCTATGACATCCCCGATTACCCCGAGGACCCCTCGGACGACGAAGAGCAGGAGATCCGGGCCCGCTACGACAAGGTGAAGGGCAGCGCGGTCAACCCGGTGCTCCGCCAGGGTAACTCCGACCGCCGGGCCTCGGCCTCGGTCAAGGAGTACGCCCGCAAGCACCCTCAGTCGATGGGGGAGTGGTCCTCTGATTCCAAGTCTCACGTCTCCACCATGAGCGAGGGCGACTTTCGCTCCAGCGAGCGCTCGGTCACGGTCAGCGAGGCGGGAAAAGTGCGGATCGAGCACGTCACCGAAGACGGTGAGGTGAACGTCCTGCGCGAGGAGATACCGGTCCTCGAAGGAGAGATCCTCGACGCTGCGGTCATGCGCCGGGAAGCCCTGCTGAAGTTCTTCTCCGAGCAGATCGATGACGCCAAGGAGAAGGAAGTTCTCTTCTCGGTTCACCTCAAGGCGACGATGATGCGGGTGTCGGACCCGATCATCTTCGGTCACGCCGTACGCGCCTACTTCTCAAAGCTGTTCGACGAGCATGGCGAGGAGCTCTCGCAGGCCGGGATCGACCCGAACGACGGGCTTGCCTCACTCGCCAAATCAATCGAAAAGCTTCCCCAGGGAACGCAAAAGGCGGTTCAGGACGCGATCGAAGAGGCCTACGAGACGGGCCCCAAGCTGGCCATGGTCGATTCTGAGCGCGGGATCACGAACCTTCACGTCCCGAGCGACGTGATCATCGATGCCTCGATGCCCGCCGCCGTGCGTTCCTCAGGGCAGATGTGGAATGCCGAAGGGGAGCTGCAGGACACGAAGTTCACCATCCCCGACCACTCCTACGCACCGCTCTATGCGGCCACGGTCGAGCACTGCCGTGAGCATGGGGCCTTCGATCCGGCGACCATGGGTTCGACGCCCAACGTTGGGCTGATGGCCCAGGCGGCCGAGGAATACGGCTCCCACGACAAGACCTTCGAGATAGCCGGGCCGGGAACCGTGCGGGTGCTTGACGAGCAGGACAACCCGCTGCTGGAGCACGAGGTGGGCACAGGGGACATCTGGCGCATGTGCCAGACCAAGGACGCAGCCATCCAGGACTGGGTTCGCCTCGCCATCGAACGGGCGCGGGAGACGGGCTGGCCCGCCGTGTTCTGGCTCGACGAGGAGCGCGCCCACGATGCCCAGCTCCTGGACAAGGTGCGCCCGGCGCTCCAGGAACTGAATACCGAGGGCATGCAGATCGAGATCATGGACGTCGAGCGGGCGGCCAAGTTCACCCTTGAGCGCGCTCGCGCGGGTGAGGACACAATCTCGGTCACCGGCAACGTGTTGCGTGACTATCTCACGGACCTGTTCCCGATCCTTGAGCTGGGGACCAGCGCCAAGATGCAGTCGATCGTTCCTTTGATGGCAGGCGGCGGCCTGTTCGAGACCGGGGCCGGCGGCTCGGCGCCGCGCCATGTCCAGCAGTTCCTCAAGGAGAACCATCTGCGCTGGGACTCCCTGGGCGAGTTCCTCGCCCTGGGACCGTCCTTTGAGCTGCTGGCCGACACCGATGAGGAACCGAAGGCCCGGGTGCTGGCTCAGACGCTCGATAAGGCGACCGGACGCTGGCTGGAGGAGGATCGCTCGCCCTCGCGCAAGACCGGGGAGCTTGATAACCGGGGCAGTCACTTCTACCTCGCGCTGTATTGGGCCCAAGAGCTGGCCGAGCAGGACGAGGACTCGGATTTGGCCGAGCGCTTCGGCGAGGCGGCCCAGAAGCTGGGTGAAGCCGAGGAGAAGATCGTCGAGGAGCTGAACGCGGTCCAGGGGGAGCCGGTCGACATCGGCGGCTACTACTGGCCGGATCCCGAGCGCATGGAGCAGGCCATGCGGCCCAGCGCCACCCTCAACGGGTTGATCGACGAGCTCGCCGGCGAGCGCCAGACCGTGGGGCGCGACGACTAGCGCCGGGGGCTAAAGGGACACGTCGTAGACGCCGGAAAGCTTGTCCTTGAGGTAGTTGACGAACGGCGTCACCTCGATCGGGCCACCGACCACCCGCTCAAGCAGCTCCGGCATGGAGAATTTGGAGCCGTGGCGGTGGATGTGCTCGCGCAGCCACTCCCGTAGCGGGCCGAGCTCGCCCGCTGCCAGCCGTTCGTCGAGCTCCGGCATGTCGCGGTGAGCGCGCTCCCAGAGCTGGCCGGCGATCAGGTTCCCCAGGGCGTAGGTGGGGAAGTAGCCGATCGCTCCCGTCGACCAGTGCACGTCCTGGAGCACCCCGTGGGCGTCGTCGGGGACGTCGAGCCCGAGGTAGGCCTTGTAGCGAGCGTTCCAGGCCTCGGGCAGCTCGCTGACGGCAAGCCGGCCATCGATCAGCTCCTGCTCAAGTTCGAAGCGCAGGATCACGTGAAGGCCGTAGGTCGCCTCGTCCGCCTCGACCCGGATGAACGACGGCTCTACTCGGTTGGCCGCGTAGTAGAGCCGCTGGGCCTGAAGCGAGTCCAGTTCAGCGCCGAAGAGCTCGGCCAGGAGGGGTGCCAGGACCGTGGCGAAGGCACGACCGCGCCCGACCATGTTCTCCCAAAGCCGGCTCTGGGATTCGTGCAGGGCGAGCGAGTCGACGTGCCCGAGCGGGGTGCGCTGGAGCGAGGGCGCGATCCCCGCCTCATAGAGCCCGTGACCGCACTCGTGCATGGCGCCGTAGACCCCAGTCGGCCAGTAGGTCTCATCCCAGCGGGTGGTGATCCGGACGTCCTGGGCCCCAAACGAGGTCGCGAAGGGGTGGACCGCGGTGTCCATTCGCCAGCCCCCGGGATCGAAGCCCATCAGCTCGACGACCCGCGAGGCCAGCGCGTGCTGTTGCGCGATGGGAAAGCGTCCGCGCAGGCAGGCGGCGTCGGCGCGTCCGGGATGGTCTCTCAGGCTCGCTATCAGGGGCACCAGCTCCGACTTCAGCTCGGCGAACAGGCGGGTCACGGTGGCTGTGCGCATCCCGGGCTCAAAGTCGTCGAGCAGGACGTCGTAGGGGTAGTCGAAGTCGTCGAAGCACGCGACGTAGCTGCGGGCCAGCTCCAGGTTGTGCTCCAGGTAGGGGGCAAAGGCGGCGAAGTCGGACTGGGCGCGGGCCCTGATCCAGGCCTCCTGCCCCAGTGAGGCAGCGCGAGCCTGCTCGGCAGCCAGTTGGCTCGGCACTCTCCGCGCCTTCTCCCAGCGCCGGCGCGTGACCCGCACGAGCGACGCGATGTCGGACTCGAACGCGGTCCCGTTGAGCGAGCTCTGAGCCTCCTCGAGCAGCGAGCCGGTCTCGTCGTCGACGAACCGTTCGTGGCTCATCCGGCGGATCGTGGCCAGCGCCTCGGCCCGTCCCTGAGCCCCGCGCTCGGGCATCATCGTCTGCTGGTCCCACTCCAGCAGACGGGTCACATCGGCGAGGTCGGCGACCTCCGCCAGGCGCGCCTGAAGCCGGGTCACAACCTCAGCCACGTTCGCCTCCGCCACGGGTCTGAGCCCGGCCCCACGGGCCTCCCCCCGTGAGGGGATGCCTGTGCGACCATCTCAGGATGTTGCGACGCAGCTCCTCGATCAAGCTCATGGACGTCTTCGGGATTCGGGTCGGGGTCAGCAGCACCTGGTTCCTGATCCTATTTTTGATGATCTTCTGGCTTTCGGGAAGCTTCAGGCAAGCTCTCCACGGCTCCGATCTCCAGGCGTACCTGACCACCGTGGTCACGGTGCTGGTCCTTTTCGCGTCGCTGATCATCCATGAGCTGGGCCACGCTTTGGCCGCGCGCCGCCAGGGCATCCGGGTCGACCGGATCGAGCTCTTTCTGTTCGGAGGTTTTACCCAGATGGGCCGGGATGCCATGTCGCCCGGTGAGGACTTCAAGATCGCCGCCGCGGGCCCGCTGGCCACGTTCTGCTTCGTCCTCGTGTGCTTGGCCGTGGACCTGGCCATCGTGGGACCGCACCGGCTGATCCATGCCGCCGCACTCGACGGCACGGTTCAGATCACGCCCGTGCTTCTGGCCCTGAGTTGGCTCCTCTTCTGGAACGTGCTCCTCCTTGCCTTCAACCTCGTCCCGGCCTTCCCCCTGGACGGCGGGCGGATCGCCCGCGCCATAGTCTGGCGCGTCACCGGCTCCAAGCGCCGGGGCACGATGACCGCGGCTCGCATGGGTCAGGGCTTCGGGCTCCTACTCGGGGGGTTCGGGATCTGGCTCATGCTCTCGTACCGGAGCTTCACCGGGCTGTGGTTGATCGCCATCGCCTACCTGCTCTACAACTCGGCCCGCGGGGCTCTCATCCAGACCAGCCTGACCGAGCGGATCGACGGCGTAACCGTGTCGGACGTCATGGACCCGCAGCCGGTGGCGATTCCCGCCGCCACCCCCGTCAGCGAGGCGCTCGATAACTACTTCCTGCGTTACGGCTGGCCCTGGTTTCCCGTCATCGGCGAACAGGGGCACCTGCTCGGCGTCGTCCACCGAGACCGCCTGCAGAGCACCCAGGATGCCGGCGAGGGCTGGCTCACGGTGGGCGGGGTGGTCGAGGCCGACGAAGGCAGCTGGCAGATCGATGAGACGCAGCCCCTGTCCGAGGCGCTCTCCTCGGAGTCCTTCGCCAAGCTCGGCGCGATCATGGCCGTCGACCGCGAGGGTGTCCTCCGCGGAGTGCTGACGACTGAGCGACTGCGCCGGGCGTTGCAATCGGCCTTCGGCTCCGTCGCCTAGGCGCGGGCGGCCCGGCTTTGGAAGACGCCGCAATGGGTAACAAGGGATGCGTATGCCGGGGTGCTTGAAGTGGACGCTTCGGCTCGAGACTCGAGCCGGTAAATCGCGGTGCGGGGGACGAGGCGGCGTCCGGCGCGGCCCGGCGGCTATGGCGGCCCTGCTGGCGGGTACCGGCGGACTCGCACTCGCCGCCCTCCCCGACGCCCAAGCCCGGGGTTGGGCCCGGCAGGTCGGACCCGTCACGACCCCCTCGGTGAGCACGCCCACGGTCTCCACGCCCTCGGTCACCGTGCCCTCGGTCACCGTCCCTTCGGTCTCGACACCCGCAGGCTCTACGCCCTCGGTCTCTACGCCCTCGGTTTCCAGCACCGGCGGATCTCACTCCGGAGGCGGCGGTACGCATGGGAGGGGCGGCGGCGGATCGGCTTCCTCCGCCGTCACCCAAACGGCCTCCGGAGTCGTGTCCGGCCTTCTCGGAACGAGCAGCAATGCGAGCGCCGCCAGTGGCGGAGGAGCCGGAGCCTCCTCCACCGGTGCCAGCCGGACGAGCACGAACTCGGCCGCCCAGAAAGCGGGAAGCGACCACCACGGCGGCCTCACGAAGCGCTACCTGCAGCGCTTGGTGACGCGGCTGAACGGCTGCCTGAGCGTGATCGGCTCTCGCCCCGCGAACGTCCTCACGCTCCGGACGGGCTGGGGAATCTCACACAGCTACAGCCGCCGTGCCGTAGCCCGGATGCTCCACGTGAGCCTGGCCAGGGAGGGTCAGATTGAGCACCGGGCAGTGGCCGAGCTGGGTTCGGCGGACCGACAGGGATCCTGCGCACGCGCCCAGCGGGCCAACCGCTCGGCTCTCTTCCTGACCCCGCGCGAGCAGTCGCTGCTCGGCCAGTCGCTGCCGCGCGCCTTCGTGAGCAGCGCCGGCGGTGTGAGCAGCGCCCGCGGCCAGTCCAAATCGCACCCGTCCAAGCCGGCGCGCCACAGGAGCGCGGTGAGCGGCGCCTCGACGGGCGGCGTTCCGGCGTCTGTCCCCAGCCTTCCCCATCCCGGAACGAGCTCGTTCCCGTGGCTGTTCGTCGTGCTGGGCCTGATTGCGGCCACGGCGCTGGCCAGTCCCGTGGGCCGCCGGCGGTGGCTGCGCCCGCGGACGGCCGGCGGCGCTGCGGCCGGCCGAGCGGCGAGACGTCCCGGAGGCACCCCCCGGACGAGAAGCGCCGGCGCCGCGAGAGGAACCAACGGAGCGGGCGCTGCGGCCCCGGGCGCCGGAGCCGCGGCGGCGGGCGCGGCCCCGGGCGCCGGAGCCGCGACGGCGGGCGCCGCGGTGGGCGCCGCCGCGGTGGGCGCCGCCGCTTCGAAGCGTGAGCGTGAGTCAGCCAACGGCGACCCGGCCGCCGCCTCCAGCCTCGGAGCCCGTCTGGAGCGCCAGGGTGACATCGAGGGAGCGCTGGCCGCCTACCGCCGCGCCGACACCGGCGGGCACGCTGCCGGCTCGACCAACCTCGGGGTCCTGCTTGAGCAGCGAGGCGACCTGAACGGCGCCCTGGCCGCCTACCGCCGCGCCGACGAGCGCGGCGACGCCAACGGATCGTTCAACCTCGGGTGCCTGCTGGCCGACCGAGGCGACGTCCGGGGCGCCGTGGGGGCCCTGCAGCGTGCCGATGAGCGGGGCGACCCGGCGGGGGCGTCCAACCTGGGCGTGCTTCTGGAGCAGCAGGGCGATCTCGACGGCGCCCTCGGCGCCTACCGCCGCGCCGACGAGCGGGGGGACGCCAATGGATCCTTCAACCTCGGGCTCCTGCTCGCCAACCGCGGCGACGTGGCCGGCGCCCAGGAGGCCTACCGGCGGGCCGGCGAGCGCGGCGACCCGGAGGTGGCCGAGCGGGCTCGTTCGGCCCTGGCCGACCTTTCTGAGAACAGCGAGCGACAGCTGGGAGACCGCGACTCGTCACGCTGAGCGCGCGGTCGAGCGGAGGTCTTGGGCGAGGCGTCAGGACGTTCCGTCCGTGTCGGGAGGGATAAAGCCGTGCCATGCGCCGCACGCCCAGAGCTTCCTCGTCGGCTGCGGCCGCCCTCGTCGCCATCGCGGTCGGAGTCGCCTCGGCGCCGGCATCCGCTGATCCATGCACGGTGACCGCGACCCTTCTCAGCGGCCAGACGGGGACCTTCGATGTCAACGCGGCCCCCGGGACTCCACCGGCCCAGATGCTCCCGCCCGGTACTCCGCCGGTCAGCAGCGTCACCGCTAACTGCGACACGACAAGTGCCCCGGCAGGGACTCATTCGAGCGCGGGCACCCGGGCCGGTCGCGCGGCACGCCACAAGCCCAAGATCACCCGCTCGAGCACAGCCCCGTCCATCGTCGCGCCGGCCGACTACTTCAAGGCGAGCAAGGGAACCTTCCATGCCCCGCCCAGGAGGCAGGCGAGGGGGCGCCCCCATCGCGCCCCTGCTTCGGTCGAGTCGAGTCCTGCTTCGGCTTCAGTCCCTCAGCCGATCCCCACGCCGAACCGACATCGACGCCGGTCGGTGGCAGCGGCGCACGCCCAGCGCCTCCGGAACTCCCAGCCCCGCGCCCGGTCGCGCGCTGCCTCCGAGACGGTTGCCAAGGCCGCCATCCCCAACCCGAGCCTGCGCCCAGACTCGAGCCTGGTCCCCTGGGTCCTGGTGGGAATCCTGGCTCTGGTGGCGACCGGCTTCGCGACGCCGGTGGCCCGGAGAAAAGCGGGGGCTCTGGCCCTGGGCGGCCGCTTGGAGCGCCAGGGGCATACAGACGGAGCCCTGGATGCCTATCGCCGCGCCGACGCCGGCGGTGACGGCGCCGGCGCGACCAATCTGGGCGTGCTGCTCGAACAGCGAGGGGATCTCGAGGCAGCCCTGGCCGCGTACAGGCGCGCCGATGAGCGCGGCGATGCCAACGGATCCTTCAACCTGGGCTGCCTGCTCGCGGACCAGGGTGATCTGGACTGCGCCGTGGCGGCGTTGCAGCGGGCCGACGAGCGCGGAGATCCGGCCGGCGCATCAAATCTCGGAGTGCTTCTGGAGCAAATGGGGGACATCGATGGGGCCCTGCACGCCTACCGCCGCGCCGACGAGCGCGGCGACGCCAATGGCTCGTTCAACCTGGGGCTCCTGCTGGCCTCCAGGGGCGACTGGCCGGGGGCCGAGGCGGCCTACGGACGAGCCGCGGCGGGTAACGACCCGGAGGTCGTCGACCGGGCACGCTCCGCGCTGTCCGACCTCCGCGAGCACGCCGACCAAGGGTCTGGGATGCCCTCGGCGCTCCGTTAAATAGAATCGAAAGCAGTGCCCTCCCATGATGTGCTGATCATCGGCGCTGGCCTGGCCGGCCAGCGGGCTGCCCTGGCTGCGGCCCAGAACGGCGCCTCGGTGGCGATCGTCTCCAAGGTCCATCCCGTCCGCTCGCACTCGGTGGCCGCGGCCGGAGGCATCAACGCGGCGCTCAACCCCGAGGACTCATGGGAATCCCACGCCTTTGACACCATCAAGGGCTCGGACTACCTGGGCGACCAGGACGCGATCGAGATCATGACCCGGGAGGCGCCGGACGAGATCCTCTGGCTCGAGCACGCCGGGGTCACCTTCCACCGCAACGAGCGCGGTCACCTGGGGACCCGCGCCTTCGGCGGCGCCTCGGCGGCCCGGACCTACTACGTGGCCGACATCACCGGCCATGCGATTCTCCACGTCCTCTACGAGCAGCTGATGAAGCACCACGAGACGGTGGACCGCTACGAGGAGTGGTTCACGCTGGGGCTGCTTCAGAGCGACGACGGCCATTGCGTCGGCGCCGTCTGCCGTGACCTGCGCGACGGGCACATCGAGGTGTTCAACGCCAAGGCCACGATCCTGGCCTGCGGCGGAGCGGGCCAGGCCTACGAGCCGACGACCAACGGCCTGATCGTGACCGGCGACGGGATCGCCCAGGCCTACCGGATCGGGGCGACGCTGATGGACATGGAGATGATCCAGTATCACCCCACCACGCTGGCCGGGAACGGGCTCCTGATCACCGAGGGGGCGCGCGGCGAGGGGGCGCAGCTCTTCAACGCCGAGGGCGAGCGATTCATGGAAAAGTACGCGCCGAACAAGCTCGAGCTCGCCTCGCGTGACGTGGTCTCCCGCGCCGAGCAGACCGAGATCAACGAGGGACGCGGCTTCCCGGACGGGACGGTGGCCCTCGACATCACCAAGGTGCCGCGCAAGCGCGTGCTGGAGGCACTGCGGGAGATCGTCAACATCGGGCGGGACTTCGCCGGGGTCGACATCACCCGGGAGCCCATCCACATCCAGCCGGGGATGCACTACATCATGGGCGGCGTGAAGACCGACTCTGACGGCCAGACCAACATCCCTGGTCTCTATGCCGCCGGTGAGGTGGCCTGCGTTTCCGTGCACGGCGGTAACCGCCTGGGCGCCAACTCGCTGCTCGACACCCTCGTGTTCGGCCGGCGCAGCGGCGAGCACGCCGCCCGGCGCGCGGTCCAGATGCCGATGCCCACGACCCCGGTGTCGAGGATCTCGGACTATGAGAAGGCGATCTCGGACATCCTCAATCGCGATACGGGCGGCCGGCGAATCGGCGCCATCAAGCACGAGCTGGGCGAGGCGATGAACAAGTACGCGGCCGTGTTCCGCGACGCCGAGGGCCTGGAGAAGGGGCTTGAGATCGTGCAGCGGCTCAAGGAGGAGGCGGCGAAGGCGCCGGTTGACGACCACGGGACTGTTTTCAACCAGGATGTGATCAGCGCCATCGAGCTCGGGTACATGCTCGACGTGGCTGAGACGATCGTGATCGCGGCCCAGGAGCGCAAGGAGTCACGGGGGGCTCAGTTCCGGACCGACTTCCCGGAGCGCAACGACGAGGATTGGCTGAAGCACATAGATATTTCGGCCGACAGCGGGGGGCCACCGCATGTGGGCTATTCACCCGTGACGATCACGCGCTGGCAGCCCGAGGAAAGGACTTACTGAGGTGCCGACCTACACGCTGAAGATCCGCCGCTACGACCCCCAGTCCGGCGAGGCCGCCTACTGGGATGAGCACACGGTCGAGATGGACGAGACCCGCTCCGTCCTCGACGCCATCCTCGAGATTAAGGACGTGGAGGACGGTTCGATCGGGATCCGCTGCTCGTGCCAGCAGGCGATCTGCGGTTCCTGCGGGTTGCGAATGAACGGCAAGCCGGGGCTTGCCTGCAACACGCACCTCGAGGAGGCGTCTCAGCGCGGTCACGGGACGGGCTGGAACCCGCCCGACGAGGGTCAGGAGAAGCCGGTGATCACGGTCGAGCCGATGGGGAACATGCCCGTCATCCGTGACCTGATCGTCGACATGGATGCCGTTCACTGGAAAAAGATCCAGCGGGTCACGCCGTGGCTGGTCAACAAGGAGCCGGTCCCCGAGCGCGAGTACATCGTCCCCCACGAGAACATGGTCGACGTCACCCAGACGATGGCCTGCATTCAGTGCGGCGCATGCGTGTCAGATTGCCTCTCGATGGAGGTCGATCCCGGGTTCATCGGCCCGGCGGCGCTGGCCAAGGCCTACCGGTTCGTGGGTGACCCGCGTGACGCCCAGCCGCTCGAGCGCCTCAACGACCTATCCCAGGACCCGCAGGGGATCTACGACTGCACCCACTGCTTCAACTGCATCGACGCCTGCCCCAAGGGGGTCGATCCGATGAGCCAGATCATGCGCCTGCGCCGCAAGGCCGGCGAGGACTACGACATCGTCGACCCCAACAACGGCAAGCGCCACGAGGACGCGTTCGTCAAGAACATCCGCAAGAACGGTCTCCTCCAGGAGGCCGATCTGCTCGCCGACTCCTACGGCGGCAAGTTCCACCCCCGGGCCGTGCCCGAGCTCCTGAGCGGCCTGCCCACGGTGGCGACTGCGATGTCACGGCGCAAGATGACCCCCAAGACCGCGCTTCTGCACCCGCACAAAGCGCCCAAGGAGCTCCGGGAGCTTTTCGACGAGATCGAGGGGCGTGAGGAGCGGATCGAGCTCAATCTGTATGTCACCGGCTACGAGGACGCCCCGGAGAACGAGGCGGCGGATGAGAAGGAGACCGCCGGAGCCGAGGGGACGCAGGGCCAGCCTGAGGCCGAGGGCGCGGGGGACCGCCAGCCCCCGAGCGAGGGTTCGGCTCCCGATACGGAGGAGGGGGAGTCTGCACCCGAAACCGAGGAGGATCAATGAAGGTCGCCTACTGGCCCGGCTGCGTGAGCCGTGGCTTCACCCCTGAGCTCCACGGATCGATGGCCCAGGTGGCGCCGCTGCTGGACATCGAGCTGATTGAGCTGGACCGGGCCAGCTGCTGCGGCGCCGGGGTCATCGCCGAGCACAACCAGGAGCTCGCCGACGCGCTCAATGCGCGGACGTTCGCGCTGGCTCAGCAGACGGACGGCGAGCTGATGATGAACATCTGCTCGACCTGTCAGGGCGCCCAGTCCGAGTGCCAGGAGCGCCTCGACGCCAACACTGACTACCGCGAGCAGATCAACGCCGATCTCAAGGATCAGGGCCTGCGCTACGAGAAGGGCCTGACGAACAAGAACTTCCTCTGGCTCCTGGTCGAGGACATCGGGCTTGACGAGCTTCGCTCCCGGGTCAAGCGGCCCCTCACCGACCTCCGCGTGGGTCCTTTCTACGGCTGCTACATCGTGCGCCCGGTGAACCGGCTCGGCATCGACAAGGAGCATCCGCGCGATCGCTACCTGCACCGGGTGATCGAGGCCCTCGGCGGCACTGTGGTCGACTATGCCGGCGTCTACAAGTGCTGCGGCTTCCCGATCGTCACGATGAACAAGGAGGCCTCGCTGACCCAGGCCGGCCGCCACGTCGGCGACGCGATCGACGCCGAGGCTGACTGCCTGGTCGTCCCCTGTCCCCTGTGCCACCTGAACCTCGACCTCCAGCAGCCCGTGGCCGCGAAGGTGGTCGGGCGGGAGCTGGGTCTCCCCGTGCTCCATCTCCCCCAGCTCGTGGGTCTGGCCCTCGGCCTTTCGCCCAAGGAGCTGGGGATGAACAAGCACATCGTCCGGCCCACCTCGGTGATCGACTGGTCGACGTCGGTCGTGGCCGCGGCCTGAGCCGCCGGTGCCGCGGCTCGGGCGGCTGTGGCGTAGCGGGGCGCGCCGGGCTCAGGTCGCTGAAGTGCCCCAGGCGCAGGTCGAGGGGGCGGGCGGAGAGTCTCCTCCCGGCGGCGAGGACGTCGAAATGGGGACGCGGATCGAGGAGGCCCGGCGGCGCCTGCGAGAGACGATTCCGTCCCCCGAGGATCACCCTCCCGAAACGCCGAGCAGATAAAACGAGAGCGAGGCCTGAGCCTCGCTCTCGTGTCACCCGTGCTCTGCTGCAAATTGACAAAAGCGAGGCCGGCCGCCTCGCTCTTGTCGTTCACCTATGTGGATCTGGATCGGAAGCCAGGAGAGGTTTGAAGGAGGCCTCCCGAGCCTCCCAACCTCCCGCACAGGCAGAAAGAATCGTCCCTCATAGGCCCTGATTCTTCGTCCCCTGCGACGGGTGAACCTGGGGTGGTTCTGGGGGTGACGGTCGGGTGGGTCAGGGGGTGATGACGGGGAGCAGACGATGCCCCGCTGGAGGAGTACAAACGGGTTACACGCGTATCACCCCTTTGGTCCGCCGCGCCGTATATGCTCCCCGGCCACATGGCCACCCGCGTCCCCGTCCGGATCGTCCTGTCCCAGTTCGAGGACATCGTCCAGCGGGGGCTGAGCGCGATGATCGAAGAGGACGAGAACCTGGATCTCGCGTCGACCGGAATCGACCACGACGAGCTGAACGCCGCCCTTGCCGAGCACAGGCCGGAAGTGGCCATCCTCAACTTCGGCTCGCTGTCGAGCGCCGCCGAGCTCCGTGAGATTCACCGGCGGTTTCCTGAGACCCGGCTCGTCGTCCTGGCCAACCGGCCCACCGCAGTGGAATCACGGCAGCTGCTTTCCCTCGGCGCCACGGCCTGCCTGGCCAAGAACAGCGAGGCGAGGGATGTGCTCCACGCCATCCACCTGGCCTCGCGCGGGCTCCACGTGCTCCCGGCCACGGAGCCGGCCGAAATGCCGCCGCCGGGCCCGGACGTGCTCACGCACCGGGAGGCCGAGGTGATGGAGCTCCTGCGTGATGGACGCTCGAACGCAGAGATCGCTCACTCACTGCACGTCAGCATCGAAACCGTACGCACCCACGCGCGGCGGATCTACCGCAAGCTGGGCGTCAAGAGCCGGCGCGAGCTGCGGACGCTGCGCTAGGCCGAACCAGATCCCGCTCCACCAGGACCTCGGCGATCTGGACCGCGTTGGTGGCCGCGCCCTTACGCAGGTTGTCCCCCACCACCCACATCCAGAGCGCCCGCGGGTGGGACTCGTCCCGGCGGATGCGACCCACGAACACCTCGTCACGCCCAGCCGCGCGCAGCGGCGTCGGGACGTCCTCGAGAATCACCCCTGGCGTCTGTTCGAGCAGGGACCGGGCGTCCTCGGCCGAGAGCGGCTCACGCGTCTGGAGGTTGACCGCCTCGGAGTGGCAGATCCGCACCGGCACCCGGACGCACGTGACGGCGACGCCGATCGAGTCGTCCTCGAGGATCTTGCGCGTCTCGAACATCATCTTGCGCTCCTCGTCGGTGTGGTCATCCCCGTCGGCGAAGTTGCCCGCGGCTCCGATCAGGTTGAAGGCGATCGGCTCTGGATAGATCTCGGGAACCGGCATGTCCATCCCGTGCAGGTTGGCGTGGGCCTGGTTGTCGAGCTCGTCGATCGCCTTCTTGCCCGTGCCGGAGACCGACTGGTAGGTGGAGACGATCAGGCGCTCGAGCCCGGCCGTGCGATGGATCGGCGCCAGGGCGACCATCAACTGCATGGTCGAGCAGTTGGGGTTGGCGATAAGGCCCCGGTGGTTCTCCAGGGCGTGCGGATTGACGTCGGCCACGACGAGCGGGATCTGGGGATCACGCCGGAAGGCTGAGGAGTTGTCGATCACGGTGGCCCCCTGCTCGACGAAGCGCGGCGCCCATTCCCGGGAGGTCCCGGCGCCAGCCGAGAAGAGCGCGACGTCGAAGCCGCTGAGGTCGGCCTCGTCATTCAGCGCGCGGACGATCACGCCCCCCTCAAGTTCCCTCCCGGCCGAGCGCTCGGTGGCGAAGGGAACGATCTCGGAGACGGGGAAGTCGCGCTCACGCAGGAGCTCCAGCATCGTCGTGCCGACAACGCCGGTCGCGCCGACGACCGCGACGCGCAGCGGGTCGGTCATCGCGCGTCCAGCCCGAACGGCCGCTCGGGCTGGATCCCGTCGTCACCCAGCTCGAACGCGGCGTGCAAGGCCCGCACCGCCTCGGGTACGTCCGGTGCGCGGATCACGCAGGAAATCTTGATCGGCGAGGTCGAGATCATCTCGATGTTGATCTCCTTTTCGGCGAGCGTCTGGAAAACCTTTGCCGCCACCCCTGGGTGCGAGCGCATCCCGGCGCCGATGATCGAGACCTTGCCGATCTCCGGGTCGGTGTCGACGGCTGCGATGCCCAGGTCCGTGATCACAGACTCCAGTGCCCGCTCGGCCGCCCGCAGGTCCTCGAAGGAAATCGTGAAGGACACCTCGGCGTCTCGGCCCTCCCCCAGCGGCTCGTTCTGGATGATCGTGTCAATGTTGCAGTTGGCCTCGGCCAGGGCGTTGAAGATCGCCGCGGCGGCGCCCGGGCGGTCGGGGACGCCGAGCAGCGTGATGCGGGCCTCCTCGCTGGAGTGGGTCACCGCGGTTATGAGTGGATGCTCCATCGTCTCGTCTTCTCCTAGGACAACCGTACCGGGGGCATCTTCGAAGCTCGAGCGGCAATGCATGCGGACCCCGTGGGTGCGCGCATACTCCACCGAGCGGAGCTGGAGCACCTTGGCCCCAGAGGCGGCCATCTCCAGCATCTCCTCGAAGCTCACATAGGGGAGCTTGCGAGCGTTGGGAACGATCCGGGGGTCGGCGGTGAACACGCCGGCCACATCGGTGTAGATCTCGCACACCTCGGCGTTGATCGCCGCGGCCAGCGCGACCGCCGTGGTGTCCGAGCCGCCGCGGCCCAGGGTGGTCACGTCATAGCTGGTGGACACGCCTTGAAACCCGGCCACCAGCACGATCCGGTCGTCGTCGAGGGCGTCCTGGATGCGGTTGGCGCGGACGTCGAGGATCCTCGCCTTGGTATGCGAGGTGTCGGTGACGATCCCGGCCTGGGAGCCGGTGAGCGAGATGGCACGGTGGCCCAGGTCGTTGATCGCCATCGCGCAGAGCGCGCAGGAGATCCGCTCCCCGGTCGAGAGGAGCATGTCCATCTCCCGGGGATCCGGATTCGGGGAGACCTCCTCGGCCATCGCGATCAGATCGTCGGTCGTCTTCCCCCGCGCGGAGAGGACCGCGACCACGCGCTTGCCGCTCTCCCGCTGGGCCACGATCCGCCGCGCGGCGCGCGTGATCCGCTCGGCGTCGGCCACCGAGGTGCCGCCGAACTTCATGACGATGGTGTCTGACATCCGGCGTCGAAGGGTACGGCGTTCAGACGGCCGCGCTCAGCCGCGAGGAGAGAGTCTTCGCGACCTCCACGAGCTCCGGCGGGTCCAGCACCTCGAGCGGGTGGTCGAGCAGCGCCGTCCAGACCAGGGCGCTCCGCGACCACGGGCCCCGGGTGGTGACGATGCAGTGATCCTCGCCGTCGGGCTCGACGCTGGCATAGCGATCGGGGATGCGCTGCCTGACCCGCTCGGCCGCCACGGCGAGGCGCATGCGCCCGGGAGGAGCTTCGCCACCAGCCCGGTCCACGCGCAGCCGCTGTTGAACGTAGGTCGCGGGATCTCCGCCGGGGACCGAACGCGGTCGCCCGCGCGGGCCCACCTGCAGGCGCCCACTGATCCGGTCGATGCGAAAGGTCCGCCAGTCGTCGCGGTCGAGGTCGAAGGCGACGAGATACCAGCGATAGCCGCTGTTGACGACCGCACACGGCTCGGTGTTCCGCTTCGACGCCCGCTCGTCCCGCGTGGTGTATGAGAAACGAAGGCGCACGCTGTCCCGGCACGCGCCGGCAATCGTGGCCAGCACCTCGGCATCGATCGAGGGTCCGTCGATGGCGAAGGTCGACGTCGCCCCGGCCAGCGCGCTGACCCGGCGACGGAGACGCTCGGGGAGCACCTGCTCGAGCTTGGCCAGGGCGCGGACCGAGGTCTCCTCGATCCCGGCGATCGACGCCGCCGCCGCCGTCCGCAGCCCCACCGCGACCGCCACCGCCTCGGCATCGTCGAGCAGCAGCGGCGGTAGCTGTGCACCGGTGCCGAGCCGGTAGCCGCCGGCCACTCCGGGCGCGGCCTCGACCGGGTAGCCCAGCGAGCGGAGCTTGTCGACATCACGCCGGATCGTCCGGGGACCAACCCCCAGGCGATCCGCAAGCTCAGGCCCGGTCCACTCCCGGCGCAGCTGGAGCAGTGAAAGCAGTGAGAGCAGGCGGGCCGAGGTCTGGATCATCGTCGCCCAGCCTGCCACAGATTGCGGACAGTAGTTGACCGCAAAGGAATCTTTTGGCGCGCATACAGGACCGAAGTTGACCGCAATTGCCAAGACACTCTCCCCATGCCATCACTCACCATCCTCACCTCCCCGAGCGAGCGCCACCGGCAGCTCGACACCCCACGGGCGAAGAACCTCGCCCTAATGCTCCTGGCGATGACGCAGTTCGTCCTCGTGATCGACGCGTCGATCACCAATGTCGCCCTGCCCTCGATCGGCCGGGCGCTGCACTTCTCGCAGACCGACCTGTCCTGGGTCCTCAACGCGTACACCCTGACCTTCGGCGGCTTCCTCCTGCTCGGCGGTCGCCTGGCCGATCTCCTCGGCCGCCGCCGGATGTTCATGGCCGGGCTGATCCTCTTCTCCGCCGCCTCGCTCGCGGGTGGACTGGCCCAGTCCGAGGCGTGGCTCATCGCTGCGCGGGCCGTCCAGGGCCTGGGCGGCGCAATCGTCTCCCCAGCCGCTTTGTCGATCATCACCACGACCTTCGCCGAAGGCGGTGAGCGTAACCGGGCCCTCGGGGTCTGGGGAGCCGTGGCCGGAGCCGGCGGGGCGGCCGGCGTGCTCCTGGGCGGCGTCCTGACCTCTGGGCTGAGCTGGCGCTGGGTTCTCTTCGTCAACGTGCCCATCGGTCTCGTGTGCGCCTACCTGGCGCCCAGGCTCATCCGGGAAAGCCGTGCCGAGACGAACACGCGGGCCTTCGATCTCCCGGGCGCGGTCACGGTGACGGCGGGGCTGGCGCTGTTCGTCTATGCCGTGGTCGAGGCCGTCAACGTCGGCTGGGGCTCAGTGGCAACGCTGAGCAAACTCGGCGCCGCGGTCGTCCTGATGGCGAGCTTCCTGGTCATCGAGTCACGGCATCGGGCTCCCCTGATGCCGTTCTCGATCTTCCGCCTGCGCACGCTGCGGGGTGCCGACACCGTCGCCCTGCTCATCGGCATGTCGCTGTTCTCGATGTTCTTCTTCGTCTCGCTCTACATGCAGCAGGTGCTCCACTACTCGGCGCTCAAGGCCGGCCTGTCCTACCTCCCGCTCGCGGTCGGGATCATCATCGCAGCGGGCTTGGCCTCGGCCGCGGTAACGCGCCTCGGCGTGAAGCCGGTGCTGACCGCCGGGCTGCTGCTGGTCGCGGCCGCCCTGCTGTGGTTCTCCCGGGTCCCGCCCTCGGGCGGATCCTTTGCCGCCAACGTCCTCGGCCCGTCGTTGCTGGCCGCGTTCGGGCTCGGCCTCTCGTTCGTCCCGGTCACCATCGCCGCGATGATCGGGACCCGCCCCCACGAGGCGGGACTGGCCTCGGGGCTGGTCAACACCGCCCAGCAAGTGGGCGGGGCTCTCGGACTGGCCCTGCTCGCCACGGTGGCCAACAGCCGGACCCACAGCGTCCTGAACGGAGGACATCACAGCCTTGCCTTCGCGCTCACCAAGGGCTTTCAGCGAGCCTTCATGGTCGGCTCGGGGTTAGCGCTGCTGGGGGCGATTCTCGCCGTCGTGCTCATCTCCTCCCGGACGAGCGGCGCGCCCATCGAGCTCGCCGGCGAGGAAGAGGCGCCGGTTCCGGTGCTCGCCGCATAGCGGCCCGCGCGGTGGTGGGCGGCGGCCGGCTAGACCGACCGCCGCCCGGCCAGGGCACGGCCCAAGGTCAGCTCGTCGGCGTACTCGAGGTCGGCCCCCACCGGAAGCCCACTGGCCAGCCGGGTCACCGCCACCTCAGGGGCGGCGCTCCGCAGCCCGTCAGCGATGTGCAGCGCGGTCGCCTCACCAGTGGTCGTGGGATTGGTAGCCAGCACCACCTCCCGCACGCCGGCACTCCGCACCCGCGCGTAGAGCTCGGCGATCTTCAGGTCCTCCGGATCGATGCCGTCGATCGGCGACAGCGCTCCGCCGAGGACGTGGTAGCCCCCTGCGAACTCGTGGGTGCGCTCGATCGAGATCACGTCCGAAGGCTCCTCGACGACGCAGATCAAGGTCGGATCTCGCCGCTCATCGGAGCAGATCCGGCAGCGGGGGCCGTCGGCCAGGTTGAAGCACACCTCGCAGAGCCCGATCCGCTCCTTTACCTCCTTGATGGCGTCGGCTAGGGCGAGGGCCTCGTCATCGCTCGCTCGGAGGAGATAAAAGGCAAGCCGCTGCGCCGTCCGCCCGCCGACGCCGGGCAGCTTCGAGAGCTCGGTGATCAGGCGCTGAACGGGCGGGGCGTAGACGGTCATGTGGGACTTTCGGGCGGACGGGGCGGCTCAGGGCCGCCGCCCGATCACATTCCCGGAAGGCCCAGGCTACCCAGGCCACCGGCGATTCCGCCGAGGCGGGTCGAAGCGAGCTCCTGCGCGGAGCGCAGGGCCTCGTTCACGGCCGCCAGCACCATGTCCTGGAGCAGCTCGAGATCGTCAGGATCAACCGCCTGGGGGTCGATCACGATCGACTTCACGCTGAGATCGCCGGCCACCCTGACGGTGACCATGCCGCCGCCGGCGGAGGCCTCGACGACCTCCTCCTTGAGGGCTTCTTGCGCAGCCATCATCTCCTGCTGCATCTTCTGTGCCTGCTTGAGCAGTTGCTGCATGTTCGGTTGTTGAGGCATCACACCATCCTTGGCTTGGAGGTGTTATCGGCGGCAGTTGGGGTGAACACTAGTTCGGACTCCCGTTATCGGACTCGTTGTCCAGAATTTCCTCGGCATCAAACTCCTCGACGAACCGCCGCACGAGCTCTTCGCCAGAGAGGACGGTGGCGACCGTCTGCTCCTCCTGCATAACATCGCGGAGCTCATAACGGAGCGCCAGCCGCTGTCCGGTCACGGCTTTGAGGGCCTCCGCGGCGGCGCGGCGGTAGTCATCCTGCTCGGCCTTGCGCTTGAGGAACGAGGCGCCGGAGGGGAAGGCCAGGGTCAGCGACCCCTCGTCCACGGCCACCGGGCGGGCCGCGTCGAGCGCCCCGGCGAGCATTGCGTTATCGGTGCGGACGAGATCGACCACCGCCGGCCAGGAGGCCAGCGCAGCCTGAAGATCAGGCGCGGGCGGCGAGGCTTGGGCGACGGGTACCGGGGGCGGGGCGGCCAGAACGGGATCAGGACTTCTGCTGATGGACACCTCCGGCTGGGAAGAGGGAGCCGGCTCGGATGGCGGGGCGGTCTCGGAAGGTCTGCTGGCTGGGGGTGCGACTGCGGGAGACTCGCGCACGCGGTCTCCCGCAGGCGCCTGCCCCCCGCCAGCACCCTCGAGCCTTTCCAGACGGGACAGCAGCGCGCTCATTGTCGGATCCATCTCCGGCGCCGCCGCCTTGACCAGCACGAGCTCAAGCTGGATCCGCGCCTGGGCGCCGTTGGCCGTCGCCTCCAGGGCTGCCGAAACCAGGTCCAGGAGCCGGACCGCATCCGTCTGGGCCAGCGCCGCCGCCTGCTCGGCCAGGCGCCGGTCCCGATCAGGGGTCAGCCGGAGCTCAAGCGGAACCTCGCCCAGCACCTGCACAGCCAGCAGCTCACGGCCGTGGATCTCGAGGTCGCGCAGGACCTGGCCGGGATCCCGGCCGGATTCGCCGAGCTTGGCCGCAGCGCGCAGAGCCCGGGCGGGATCACGGGTGATCACCGCGTCGACAGCTTCGAAGAGCTGCTCGGAGTCGGTCACGCCGAGGACGGCCAGCACGTCGGGTGTCTCGATCTTGCGCGCGCCGGCATAGGTGACGAGCTGCTCGAGCGTGCCCAGCGCGTCTCGGAAGCTGCCGGTGGCGTGACGCGCGATGACCGCCACTGCCCCGGGCTCGGCCTGAATTCCCTCGGCGTCCACCACCCGCCCCAGCACCGCGGCCACCTCCGCGACCGACGGGCGACTGAAGTCGAACCGGTGGCAGCGGTCGACCACAGTCGGGAGGACCTTCTGGGCTTCGGTGGTGGCGAGGACGAAGACCGTCCGGGGCGGCGGCTCCTCAAGCGTCTTCAGAAAGGCGTTCCAGGCCTGGGGCGAGAGCATGTGCGCCTCGTCGAGGATGTAGACCTTGTGCCGCCCGGAGACGGGCGCGTAGGCGACCTTCTCCCGCAGGTCCCGGATGTCGTCGACCGAGTTGTTGGAGGCCGCGTCCATCTCGATCACGTCCAGTGAGCTGGCGTTGGCGATCGAGACGCAGGGCTCACACTGGCCGCACGGAGTAATCGTCGGGCCCTGCTCACAGTTCAGGCATGCCGCGAGGATCTTTGCCATGCTCGTCTTGCCCGTCCCCCGGGAGCCGACGAACAGGTAGGCGTGATGGACCTTCTGCTGCTCGACGGCGTTCTGGAGGGTGCGGACCACGTGCTCCTGCCCGACCACGTCGGCGAAGGTCCGAGGGCGGTGGCGGCGGTACAGAGAGGGGCCGGTGGACACTTGACTGCGAGTCTAGTTAGGGCGGAAAAAGTGGACCGTGCACCCTCCTTCGAAGCCGGTTCCCAGGGCGCTGCCACCGTCTCATAGCTCCGGCTCGGGGTCCCCGCAGCGCCTGGAGGTGACCGCTTAAGGCTGCTTCCTTCCGGACCTGACCTGGTTCACGGGCCTTCACCGCCGCGGGACCGGGCCATCAACGCCTGAGACCAGGGCGCTGACCCTGGGGCCGGAGCCCCTCAGGAGGGGATTCAGCCCCGCTAGAGCGGATTGCGGGTACAGGGCACCGCTAGCACCCCGCCTAGCACGGTCCGAGACAGATCCTAGAGGGTTTCTGCACCCCGTCGCGTATGGTCAGTGTTGTGTCCGTTGGGATCATCGGCCTTGGCTACGTCGGGCTTCCGCTCGCCGTGGCCTTCGCGGAGGCTGGTGAGGACGTCGTCGCGGTCGATATCGATCCCCTCAAAATCGCGGCGATCAAGGCTGGAGAGTCTTACGTGCAGGACGTCTCCGACGAGCGGCTGCACGCCGTCCTGCCGCAGATTCACGCCACTTCGAACTTCCAGCCGTTGGCTCGCACCGACGCGGTCCTGATCTGCGTTCCTACACCGCTCACTCCCAACCGCGAACCTGATCTGAGCGCACTCACCGGTGCGGCGCGCGGCCTCGGCCAGGTGCTCCAGCGTGGCCAGCTGGTAGTGCTTGAATCGACCACCTACCCGGGGACGACTCGGGACTGCCTGGTCCCTCTGCTGGAGCACGGGTCAGAACTCAGGGTCGGCGCGGACGTCAATGTCGCTTTCTCGCCCGAGCGGGTGGACCCGGGGCGCACCGACCACACGCTCAAGACGACGCCCAAGGTGGTGGGCGGCATCACCGCCGCCTGCACCGAGCGGGCAGCGGACCTCTACGGGCGGATCTGCGATCACATCGTCCGCGTCTCCACGCCCGAGGCGGCCGAGCTGACCAAGCTGCTCGAGAACATCTTCCGTTCGGTCAACATCGCGCTGGTCAACGAGCTGGCCATCCTGGCCGACCGCATGGGCATCGACATCTGGGAGGTGGTCGACGCCGCCGCCACCAAGCCGTACGGCTTCATGCGCTTCGATCCCGGGCCCGGCATGGGCGGCCACTGCCTGCCCGTCGATCCGTTCTACCTCACCTGGCGGGCCCGGGAGTTCCAGATGTCAACCGAGTTCATCGAACTGGCCGGGAAGATCAACCAGCAGATGCCCTACCACTGTGTGGAACGGGTCGAACACGCGCTCAACGACATCTCCAAGCCGGTACGCGGCTCCCGCATCCTGGTCCTCGGCGCTAGCTACAAGGGAGGCACGGGCGACATCCGTGAGTCCCCGGCCATCCGGATCATGGAGGTGCTCCAGGACCGGGGAGCCCAACTTTCCTACCACGACGCCTTCGTGCCATCGCTCCCAGACCTGGGGCTCAACCACGTACCCCTCGAGCCGGCGCTGGAGGCGGCCGACGCCGTCGTCCTCGTCACCGCTCACCCGGGACTTGATTACGCCGATCTCGCCGAGCGCGCCGCCCTCTTCATCGATTTGCGCGGCGTTACGAGAGGGCTCGAGATCGAGAACCTGGTCCGGCTGTAGCAGGCGGCGGGCCCGCGTAGAATCGGGCGCTCAGGGCGCGTAGCTCAGTGGGAGAGCGCTCGCTTCACACGCGAGAGGTCGCTGGTTCGAGCCCAGCCGTGCCCATCCCGATACCGCTCGCGGACCTACTGGGTCCAGGACTCGGTACCGCTCGTAAGCCCGATGCCATGCTCGGGGGAGGGTGCGTCAGGCGGCAGCGGGAGCCGGGTCGCCGCTCCGGGCGGCCACCGACTGCTCGCGGCTGTCGCGCGAGGAGATCAGCACCGCGGCCAGGATCGCGCCGACGAGAGCAAAGCCCGCGCCGACGAGGAACGCCCGATCGAACCCCTTGGTGAGCGCGACCGAGGCGCTGTGGACCCCGGAGTGGAAGACGCTCTCGGTGCGGCTGTTGGCGACCGTCGCGAGGATCGCCAGCCCGAGCGCGCCGCCGACCTGCTGGGCGGTGTTGATCAGGCCACTGGCCAGCCCCGCCTCGTGTGGCCTGGTCCCGGTCACGGCGCCGATCGTCACCGAGACGAACGCGAACCCGAGTCCGAACGCGGCCAGCAGCGACGGGCCGAGCACATCGGCGGCAAACGAGCCGCCGACCGCGGGGACGCGTGAGAACCACAGCAGGCCGCCGGTGATCAGCAGCAGCCCGGCGATCAGCGTCGGCTTGAACCCGACGCGCGTCACGAGCTGCGACGCGACGCCCGCCGCGATGATGATCCCCACCGCCAGCGGCAGGTAGGAGATTCCCGTCTTGATCGGGGAGTAGTGCAGCACGTTCTGGAGGTAGAGGGAGATGAAGAAGAACATCGAGAACAGCGACATCCCGATCAGCAGGCCGACGATGTCGGCCCCGCGCAGGGTCCGCAGGCGGAAGATCGAGAACGGCATCAGCGGGTGGCGAGTTCGCATCTCGATGATCACGAATGCGATCAGCAGAACCACGGCTACGGCGATCTCGGCGATCGTCCGGGAGGACCCCCAACCGACGTTGACGGCGTCGACGATTGCGTAGACGAGCAGCGAAAGGCCCGCGGTCACGGTGATGGCGCCGGGGAAGTCGAACGTGCGCGCTCCGTCCTCCGCCCGGCTCTCTACGAGGATGCGCGGTGCGAGCACCGCCGCGGCGATCCCGATCGGGACGTTGACGAACAGCACCCAGCGCCAGCTGAGGCCGCTGGTGAGAATGCCGCCGAGCAGGACACCGGCTGCGCCGCCGGCCCCGGCGACCGCACCCCAGATCCCGAGCGCGCGGTTGCGCTCGGCGCCCTCGGCGAAGGTCGTCGTGATAATCGATAGCGCCGCCGGGGAGACGATCGCGGCGCCGAGGCCTTGCACGGCGCGGGCGGCGATCAGCCAGCCCTCGGACTGGGCGACGCCGCCGGCGAACGACGCAACCGAGAACACCACCAGGCCGAGCATGAACATCCTGCGGCGCCCGAGCAGGTCGGCCATCCGGCCGCCGAGCAGCAGGAAGCCGCCAAAGGTCAGCGTGTACGCGTTCACGACCCACGAGAGGTCGGTGCGGGAGATGCTCAGCGCCCCGCCGATGGAGGGCAGCGCGACGTTCACGATGGAGGCGTCGATCACGACCACGAACTGCGTCATCGCCAGCAGCAGCAACGCGAAGTTCTTGGCGCGCGGGGTGTATAGAGGGGTCGTCTCGGGTTCGCGTATTGCACTCATTGGAAGGTGACCTCCGGTTCCGGTTGCGCCTCCGACTATAGTGAACTATGATTCCGTTTGTCAAGCGAGCCGGGTGGAACTTTTCGTGACCGACGTTGTCGCTTCTCCAGAGACACAGATTCCGGGCGAAACCCATCGCCACCTGAGAGCCGACGCTCGACGCAATCGTGAACGGATCCTCGAGAGCGCGCGAGCGGCGTTCGCCGAGAGCGGCGCCGATGCGCAGATCGATGACGTCGCGCGGCACGCGGGCGTCGGCGTAGGCACCGTCTACCGGCACTTCCCCACCAAGGAAGCGCTGCTGGCCGAGCTCGTGCGCCAGAAGTTCCGGCTGTTCGCCGACCGCGCCAGTGAAGCGCTCGAGTCCCCCGAGGAGCCATTCGCCGCTATCGAGGAGCTGTTGCGCCGTAACGCAGCGACCGCCGCCGAGGACGTAGGGATCCAGTACGCGATCGCGAGCGCCGGCGAGCAGGCTTGGACCCAGGCGCAGGCCGAGCAGGAGGAGCTGCTCGAGGTCACCGAACAGCTGCTCGAGCGCGCGCGGCGCGCCGGGACGATCCGTCCCGACATCAAGGCGATCGACGTCGCGATGCTGATGTGCGGCGTGTGCAGCGCGATGGGCCCGAGGCCAGGGTTCGACTGGCGCAGACACCTCGACCTAGTGGTCGACGCTCTGCGCCCGCGCGCCTCGTCAGAGGCCACCCGCGGCTCTTGATCGACGCAGATTTCGCGCTGCACAATCAGAGCTGCGGGTGGAATGATTGATCTGCCTTCCGCAGCCTGGCAGGATCCTTGCGATGGCCGAGCCAGGTCCCGTGCGCTACGCGACCGTGCCGGAGTGGACCGAGCTGCTGGAGAGTTGGGACATCGTGGCGCACGAGGCCATCGAAACCGCGGGCGGACACTGGATCAAGTCCACCGGTGACGGCGGCCTGGCGACGTTCGCGTCGCCCGACGCCGCCCTGGAGTCCAGCCTTCAGCTCGGGCGAGCATCTAGGGATCTGGGGCTGGAGGTGAGAACGGGGATCCACGCCGGTCAGTGTGAGCAGCGTGGACAGGGAGACGTCGGCGGCATCGCCGTGCATGTTGCGGCGCGCATCGCTGCTCGCGCTGAAGCCGGAACAGTGCTCACCTCGGGCACCGTCCGCGACCTCGTCATGGGTTCCGAATGGAATTTTGAAGCCCGCGGCGCGTACGAGCTGGCCGGCGTCCCGGGAAGCTGGCCGCTCTATGCGCTCGCTTAGCGCCGAGAAGCTGGCCGAGACGGCGTGCGACGTCGTCGCTACCCGCGATCTTCGTCTGGGCTCTGCTCCCCGCCCGTTGGCTCGAGCACGAAAATCTCAACTAGGCGGTCGGGGTCGAACAGCACCTGGCTATGGTATGAGACCACCTTGCGCTCGAGCACATCCTCGACCCGCCGGATGAGCTCAGGCGCGATTACGGCCTGGAAGCGCAGGCGGTACTGCCGCACAGCTTCATGCTCGCCGCCGCGGAGCATGGTTTCCTCGTCCCGGGTCATCCCGCCGCTCATGACACAGAAGACGTACTCATCGCAGAAGTAGGTCCGCGCATGCGTGGGGCCGCGTCCGTAGAGATCTTTCATCGTGCGCACGACGACGTGGGAAACCCGCGCCTGCAGCGAGAGCTCCTCCTGATGTCCCTCGGCTGCTTGGCTGTTCCCCATCTTCAAGGACAGTAGCTGACTGACCCGCGGCCTCTAGATGCTCAAACGTTTTGCCGAGCGTCGCCCGGGGTACCTCTAGGCGGAGCGCGTCGACTCCAGTTCGCACGCGCTCCTTGCAGTATCGATCGGACGGCTCCGACGGCTCCAAGTCGACTGAGACGGATCGTCCCAATAAGCAGTGAGCAGATCAGCGCGAGTGCGCAGGTCGGCCGAGAAAGTCCAGCGGACAGCGACAGCTAGATGCGGGACGGCCGCGGACACTCCGCGGCCCGCACCGTGACTCCACAGAGAACCTCAACACGAAAGAACTGATGAACACGACCAAGACTTTGCCGCGGCACTTGCTGCGATGCGCGGCGCTCCTGCTGCTGGTGGGCACGCTTGTCCTCGCCGGCTGCGGCAGCTCTACCAAGACCGTGTCGAGCACCGGGTCAAACGGTCAGGTAACGACGCAGACCGTGCCGAACGTCCACTTCGCCAAGACGAAGTTTCTGCTCCATGCCGGGCTGGCCTTCGGCGCGTTTCACCGCTACATCTACAAGCCTCTGCGACACGGAGCCCTTCGCCGCGGCGCTCCCGGACGCGTCAGGGTGTTACTGAAGGGTGCAATCGCAGCGATTTTCGTGGTCCACGAGCTGCGGCTAGCCCATGACGACGCGTTGTCCTCGGATCTACTGCGCCCGTTGGCCAACCGGCTCGACAGTCTGCGCAGCAAGATCAGCGGCTTGGTCGGCGGCTTGAAGAATGGATCGGTCAACCCGGCGGACATTCTCAGCGCATCGGGGACCGCTGACGCTCTCAGCCGGGCGAGCAGCGGCATCGGCGCCAGCATCACAGACATCTCCCGCGGCCTCGGCGGATAACGGGGAGACACCAGTGACGCACATTCTCGTTCCCTTTTGGTCAATACGGCCATCGTCGTTCCCAGGCCTCGAGCAAACGATGCGGCGGAGTAGGCGATGCGGCGGAGTTCACGATGAGCTCTGAGCGCCAGCCGTGGGAGTACGCCGACGGCCCCGACGTCGGCAGAGACATTCCGATCACCAGCGAGCCACGAAAAGAACAAGCCCCCGGCGTTCTACGACCACCATCCGGCGGGCCAGACGAGGAAAGTAAGGCAGTGCAGTTGGAGGAGCGAGCGGTCAGAGTTGACGATCCGGGATTGGATACAGAGGCCAACGAGCGGCTGACCGAAGAAGTGCGCGAGACGCTCGGCACCGACCGCGTCAGGGTCCCCAGCGACCGACCGCGCCCGAGCCAGGGTGAGCGACCAGAGAAGCAGACGCTGTTTGCCTCGCTGAGCAGTCACCGACTCACGGTCGTGATCACCCTGGCGGCGTTCCTGACGATCGGCGCAATCATCTCACTGGCGACTGGAAGTTGGTGGTTCTTGGGCATCGCGCTCGGTGTGCATGCCCTCGGAACGCTGATCGTCACGAGTACCGCGCTACGCGTGACGACGCTGAGCGAACATCCCTCCCCAACCGTCGCCGCGACGCTCGAGGAAGCGGGCATCCGAAACCCCGACGAGCACTTTTCGCGGATCGTCGAAGAGTTCAGCGAAGCGGAGGATGGCGACGGTTCCGACGCCGAGGAGGCCGGGGATGCGTCGCGAACCGCGTCGGCCATGAGCAACTCGCCTGAGGCATCGGCCGAGCAGAGCTCTGCGATGACACCGACTGCCGAACCATCGGAGTCCGTACGGGGCGGGGAGCTCCCGCAACCTTGATGTGGGCAACCGCAATCGGGCTCCTTGTGGTCAGTATCACGGTGCCCCTGACCTCCGGGGGCGGAGCGATGTGGATCCTGCCGCTCGTAATGCTGCCGCTGATCGCAGGATGGGTGTTCATCCAGCAGGTGCTGATGCCGCGAAGGCAGCGGCAAGGACCGCCCCGAAATGGCTAGTCACGATCGGATCCGTACCGCCTGCTGACCCTGAGTCTTCGGGCCGTTTGATCGAACATGCGAGCGGGTAGCCCGCGATGAAGCGCGCCGACGACAGCTTGCGCGCGCTTCTGCTGCATCAGATGGGGATTTCTCCGAGGGCGTGAACCGCCCCGCGAGTGGGCCCTGTTGTCCGATCTCACTCGCATAAGTAGGAAGGACGCCTTATGGCATCACGTGACCTTACCCGCAGGGGTGGTGGCCGTCGCTTGGCCACCGAGACCAAGCACGCACTGAAGACCACCGAGTTCTGGACCTACCTCGTCATGGTGATCGCAGTCCTGATCGCCGCTGACAACATCGGGGACGGACAAGGACACGACGTCTTCCGGGCCGACAAGGCTTGGCTGTACGTGACCGTTCTGACCATCGGCTACATGCTCAGCCGTGGCCTGGCCAAGGCCGGTAGCCGCGAGCCCTACACCGATTCGCCGAGCACCGAGGACTCCAGCGGCATCGGAGACCGGGTCGCGAAGGCGGTCGCGGTCCTCAAGGACGGCGAGGTACCGACTGAGCACGGGGATGGCACGCCGCCCCGTGGCCCAGGGGGAACCACGCCCTCAGGGCAGTACACGACTCGCTGATCGCTCAGCGGCGGAACGCGCAGAGCTGGCGTTCCGCCGCTGACAGCGATTCGACTTGAACGACACCGTAAGCCGGCACTAGGATCACGTGGTGCTGATTGCGCTGAGCGCCGACATGGAGGGCATTTCTCAGCTTTGCGATCCGGCTTCGATCCTGGCCTTTGAGAGGTCGTATTGGCATGAAGGGCGCCGCCGGCTGACCGCTGATGTGGTGGCGGCCGCGACCGGACTCCTGCGTGCGGGGGCTGACGAGGTCGTCGTGCTCGACAACCACGGCAGCGGCAACCCGGAGAACGTGATCGGAAGCGAACTGCCACCCGGCGCGCGGTTGGAAACATGGAACGTCTTTGATCTCGCTGACCGGGGCGTTGACGCCATGCTTCAGGTCGGCTACCACGCCCGCGCAGGCACCTCGGGGTATATCTGTCATACATACGTGCCGCGGCTGAGGCTCCGCGTTGGAGGCGAGCTGATCAGCGAGAGCCATGGACGGATCTGGGCCGCGCGGGTTCCGCTGCTAGGAATCGTCGGGAATGACACACACCAGCAGACGCTGGGCTCTCTTGAGGAAGTGCCCTTCCTCGTGGTTCAGCGCACCGGCTCAATGGCGGAAATGGCTCCGGTGTTTCCCGACCAGGACAGCGCCGACGAAGCGATCGCCGCATTCGCCGCTCAAGCACTACGCGATGGTGGTATGACGTTCGACGCTCCGGGAAGCCCGCTGTTCGAAGCCAGCTTCGATAGTGATGGGACGGACCCCGGCATGGTCGCTGCGGGCTGGCGCCAGGTGAACGAGACCGAGTACGCCACCGAGCTCAGTGACTGGGCCCAGGCACGCGAGCCGTTGGCCGCTGCCATGGCTGCCGCCATCGCCCCGTGGGTCCCGTACTTCGCCTCCTATGAGCTCAGTTCACTCGGCGCAGCTGAGCGCGTACACGATGAGCCCATCTTGCGAGAGGGCCGTCAGCGCTTCGCCGCCTGGCTCAGCGCGGATCATCCGGAATGGTTAACGCCGGAAGTGAGGGCCGGCTAAGCGCTCGAGCCAGCAAACGGCCGCGACCCGGCGCAAATGGCACGCGAGAGGTCGCGCTGGTTCGAGCCCAGCGATGCCCCCCGTCGAAAGCCCTGTAAATGGGCATCTTAGGCAGCCCTGACCGCGCCCTGCCTCGACGGAATGTGCCGCGGCGTGTGTTGTTGAGCGGTAGGCCTCCTACAAAACACCCTCTGGTACGCGAGAATGTCACCGGGTATGGTCGAGGGGCTGTTTGAGCGGGAGCTGGAGCTCGAGTTGTTGGCGGGCACGGTGGAGGCCGCGTTCGATGGCAGCGGCGGTTACGCCTGCGTGGAGGGACCGCCGGGAATCGGCAAGACCTCTCTGCTCACGGCGGCCTGCGGGCTTGGGCGTGAGCGGGGCATGCAGGTGCTGGACGCGCGGGGTGGTGAGCTTGAGCGCGAGTTCCCGTTCGGCATCGTTCGTCAGCTGTTCGAGCCGGTTGTCATAGGCCTCCCGGATGACGCGCGCGAGCGAGTGGTTGACGCGGCGGCGGCGCTGGCCGCACCCGCCTTCGGCTTTCCGCTGGCAAAGGGCGGGGGGATGCCGACGTCGGATCCTGCGTCTGCGACGCTGCACGGGCTCTACTGGCTGACATCGAACCTGTCGGCGGATCGTCCGTTGCTGGTGGCCGTGGACGATGGCCAGTGGGCGGATGGCGCTTCGTTGCAGTTCTTGGCGTACCTGGCGCGCCGGCTGGAGGGGCTTCCGGTGGCGTTGATCGTCGCCATCCGAGACGGCGGGCAGCGTGATTGGACCGCCCCGCTCGCAGAGCTGGCATCGACCGCCTCTCGCTGCATGGTTCGCCCGGGCGGACTCAGCGCTTCGGCGGTCGGGTCGGTGCTCGAGCGAGTGAGCGGCGTGGTGCCTGATTCAGCTGCGACCCTCGCCGTACACCGCGCCACGGGAGGGAACCCGTTCTTGGTGAGCGAGCTTACGGGCGTGTTGGTCGGAGACGGTGTGCCGCTCGACCGAGATGTATCAGGGCGTGTCGGCGCGCTGGCCCCGCGGACGGTGTCCAGGTCGATCATGCTGCGGCTCGCGAGCCTCGGTCCGGCAGCCGGACCCGTGCTGCGCTCTGTCGCGATCCTCGGTGAGCACGCGGAGCTACGGAGTGTGGCCGCGCTTGCCGCTGTTGACCAGCACACGGTGTCTTCGGCTGCGGCTCAGCTTGTTCGTGCCGGACTGTTGCGCGACGGCATCCCCGTGGCGTTCGCGCATCCGATTCTGCGCTCGACCGTGTATGCGGACATGCCGGCCGCCGAGCGCGCGGACCTCCACGCCCGCGCGGCCGCCGTGTTGGCCGACACCGGCGCAGAGCCGGACCTCGTGGCCGGTCAGCTGCTGCATGCTGCCCCTGCAAACGACGCGCGTGTGGTCGCGAGACTGCGGGTGGCGGCTGGCGCTGCCGTGGCTCGTGGCGCAACCGAGACGGCGATCGCGTACCTGCGCCGTGCACTCGCCGAGCCCGCTGACGTCGATCAGCGGCCGGCTGTGCTGCACGAGCTGGGGCGCGCCGAGACGCTGATCGGAGAGCCCGGTGCGGTCGAGCACCTAGAGCAGGCCCGGGCGCTGGCGTCTGATCCGGTGCAGCGCGCCCGCTACGCGCTCGACCTAGCAGGCTGTCTGGTCTATGTCGGCGAGTGGCCCGAGGTGTTGGATCTGCTGGAGGTGGCCACAGAGGAGCTTGGAGATCGCGACGAATCGCTGCGGTTGCGGCTGACCGGGCTGCGGGTGGGGTTGGGGCATCATCCGAGCTATGCCGCGCAGCTCGACCGGGAGCTGCCGGAATTCCTGGCGCTGGCGCAAAGCGAGAAGCCTGAGGCGCGGGCCCTGCGTCTCTACCTCGCGCTGCTGTTGGGCGTACGAGGCAGCGAGACAGAGCGGGCGGCGGAGTTAATAGCGGCTGGGCTCGACGGCGACGCGTTCGTCGCCGCGGATGGTTCGGAGTCGCTTGCGGCGGCCAACACGGTACACGCGCTGGTGTACCTCGACCGACTCGATCAGGCACGCGCGACCGCGGAGGCGCTGCTCGCTGACGCGCGAGCTCGAGGATCGGTGATGGGCTTCATCAACGGAATCGGCACGCGCGCGTTGACGTTCCTGCGCGCCGGCGCACTTGCCGACGCTGAGGCTGACGCCCGAGCCGCCGTCACGCTGGCTCGCGAGAATAGGAACTTCCTGGTGGAGCCGTTCGTGGTGGCCTATCTCGCCTCCGTGCTGGTGGAGCGTGGTGAGCTCGCCGAGGCCGAGGTGCTGGTGGATGAGGTCACAGTGCCTGACGGGTTTCGGAGCTTGCCGTGCTGGCCGACGCTGCTCGAAAGCAGAGCGCGTGTGCGCCTGGCCAGAGGCGAGCGCTCCAGCGCGATTGCAATATGGCGTGAGGTGGGCGAGATCTGGGACCGCGGCCACGTGTACAACCCGAATGTCACAAGCTGGCGCTCGGAGCTGGCGCTGCTGCTCGCCGAGGATGACCCGCGCGCGGCGCGGAAACTGGTCGAGCACGAGCTCGCCTTGGCACGGCAGGCGGGGTCCTCACGCGCGGTGGGCATCGCGCTGCGCGCCAGGGGACAGTTGACTGCGGGCGAGGCGCGCCTACAGGACCTGGCAGCGGCGGCATCGGCCCTCGAGCGCTCTCCGGCGATGCTCGAGCACGCCCGGACTCTGACCGACCTCGGCGCCGCCCTTCGCCGTTGCAATCGCCGCGCGGAGGCACGCGCGCCACTGGCGCGGGCGCGGGAGCTCGCGCATCGCTGTGGCGCCCTCGTCCTGACGGAGCGAGCGCAGGCCGAGCTGCGCGCCACCGGAGCCCGGCCCCGCCGGTTCGCGCTCGCCGGTATCGACGCGCTCACGGCCAGCGAGCAGCGCGTGGCCAATCTGGCCTCCGCCGGGCTGTCGAACCGCGAAATTGCGCAGCAGCTTTTCGTGACCGTCAACACCGTTGAGAGCCATCTACGCCATGCGTATCTCAAGCTCGGGGTCCACTCCCGCGGCGAGCTGCCGGGCGCGCTCTCAGCGGAGCTGGCGGAGGCTGACGGAGTTCGTACCGCCTCGGGCTGAATCCGCCGGCCTTCCATTCGCGGCGCCGATCGCCTGCTCGAGCGCCGTGGCCAGACCGACCCACCCGGCGAAGTCAAAACGTCTGCCGTGCGCTTGCAAGCTCCCAACGATCGGCTCGGAGCCGGCGTCGAGCTGCAGTATCACGCGCACGCGATCACGGTCGGCCACGGCCTGATCAAAGCCGTTCGGGCGGGCGCTCGCGTCACGGAGCACCGGTGAGATTTGGCGCGCCGAGCTTTCGGCCTCAGAGGCCTCGGCGAGAAAAGTTCACCGGCGCTCCGTGATGCGAAGCGGACAGGGGCCCCCTGATGATGCTCAGACACCTACGGGGAGGGGCACGTGATGCTCACGATCAAGCACATGACGACGCTCACGCGCCACAAGCCATCGCACGCGAACCTTTATCGGCAGTCCCTGCCCCGACCGTGGATCGCTGCGCTCGCGCTGTGCGCTGCCCTGCTCGGGATGCTCGCGATCGCGTCAGGAGCGGCCGCGGCGGCTGCTGGCGTCAACGTCACGGCGGTCGAGGGTCAATCCTTCACCGCGAAAGTCGTCAGCGGGCTGACCTGTCCATTGCTAAATGCGACCATCGACTGGGGGGACGGCACCACCTCGGCAGGAAGCTCTGACGGGGGCACGGGGATCCAGGGCACCCACACCTACGCCGACGAGGGCGCCTACAACGGGTCGGTGTCCTACACCTACACGGCCGGGGGGACCTTTAGCTGCCCGACGGGCGTGCAGACCGCATCGTTCAAAGCCACCGTGCACGACGCGGCCCTGACCTGGGAGGGGCACAACGTCACGGGCACCGCGGGACAGCCGGTCAGTGGCGTGGTCGCGCACTTCTCAGACGCCAACCCGGCAGCCGGCGCCGATGACTTCTCGGCCCACATCGCGTGGGGAGACGGCACGAGCTCATCAGGATCCGTGAGCGCCGCCGCGGGCGGAGGGTTCGACGTGGCGGGCTCGCACACCTACGACAGCGCCGGCAGCTACACCGTCAGCGTCGCGTTCGCCGACGCGGGCGGGAGCACTGCCACCACATCTTCCACGGCGCAGATCGCGCCAGCCCCCCCGCCACCGCCCAACATCACGGCGCGCTTCATTGTCAATCCAGCCTCTCCCTGCCCTGGCAGCAAGGTGCTCCTGGATGCGCGGGACTCCACCCTCATTCCCGGCGCCACAGACACGGGATACGCCTGGGACATCCCGGGCACAACCCAAGGGGAAGCCCAATACAGCGATCCTGTTTACGACGCAACGAACGACTTCGGGTACTACACCGAGCAAGGCGCGTACAGGGGCCAGTGGACGCATGACGTGCCCGGCTGGGGACCGACGCTGTACGAGGTCTACGACGTCCATCTGTTTGCGCCGCCGGTTCAGGAGACCCTGACTGTCCAGCAGCTCGTGCCCGGTCGAGGCTTGGTCGACGCGAGCCAGGTGAAAACAATTTCGTTCACGAACCCCGACGTCACCGAACAGATTGGATACCCGTCAAATGTCGGCTGGTTTGCCACCATCTCGCCTCCCGTGTGGATCATCAACCCTGGGCAGCGGCACGGCTGTCCCGCCATCACCGCGCGGAGGTTCTTCGGGCCCCCCGGAGTCCCGAGCGCTGCGGAGCTGGCGAAACTCGCCCACGCAACGGTCGTGCTCAGTTCGGGCTCGTCGATCAAGCTCCAGGTGGGATGCAAGAGTCGGGTGAAGGGCTGCTTCGCGTCACTAGACGTCCTGGCCCGGGCGCCCAAGCTGAGCCACGCCGCGAGCCCGCGCGTCCACCTAGCGCTTCCGCCGTCGCTGGGCACAAAAGTTTTCGTGGTGCCTGCCGGAAAAACGATCACGGTGACGGTCCCCCTGAACCGACGCGGTAGAGCGCTGGCCCACGCTCACAAGCTCCATCAGGTGACGCTCCTGCTCGGATCGGTGGGCGCGGGCGGCAAGATCGTGCCAACGATTCAGACCGTCCGGCTGCGGACCCGCCGATGAGGGCAGACGCCAGCCGAGGTTCCGAGGGGGAGCGATGACAGCAGAGCGCCTGGTCCGCAGCCGGTTGCTCACCTTGGCCTGCTCGCTCGCCGTGTTGCTGCTGGGCACGCTGCTGGCCGCCGGCGCGGCGCAAGCCGCCGCCGTGACCTACACCGTGGACTCGACGGCCGATACGAGCCTGACGACTTGCGACCCGGCGACAGCCAATGACTGCACGCTGCGCGGCGCGATTACCGACGCCAACCTCAACCCCGGGGCGGACACGATCAACTTCGCCATTCCCGGGACGGGTGTGAAGACGATCACCCTTACCTCCGACCTCCCGACGATCACCGACGCCGTGACGATCGACGGCTACAGCCAGCCTAACGCCTCCGCAAACACGCTCGCCACCGGCGACAACGCCGTGCTGCTCGTCGAGCTGAACGCCACGTCAAGCACGTATGGATTGAACATCGGTGCCACCGGTGGCGGGTCGAGCATTCGCGGCCTAGTCATCAACCGCGCCAACGACATCAACGTGGCCTCCGGCAGCAACGTCATCTCGGGCAACTTCATCGGAACCGATCCGACGGGCACGACGGCGTACGCGAGCGGCGGTGAAGGGATCTCGATTCAGTCCGGGGCCAACAACCTCATCGGCGGCACGACCCCGGCGGCGCGCAACGTCGTCTCGGTGAACGGGAGCACGAACGAGATATCCCTGGGGCTTGGGGTGCCGCCGGCGCGCGCGACGGGCACGATCATCCGCGGCAACTACATCGGGACCAACGCCTCGGGTACGGGCGACCTCGTGACCTTCCCGAACGGCATCGCCGTAGCGCAGGCGGACAACACCACCATCGGCGGCTCGGACGGCGACGATGGTGCGGTCGACGGCGAGGTGGGGGCCCGCAACGTCATCTCGGGGAACTCCCGTGCGATCTACTTCTACGGCTACCCCGCCACGGGTGTCACCATCTCCGGCAACTTCATCGGGGTGGATGCCACCGGTGAGACCGCGCTCGGCAACGACGGTGATCTGGCGATCGGGGGGAACATGGGGCCGGACTCGTACGACAACGTGACGATCGGTGGTACGGCGCCCGGGGCCGGCAACGTCATCTCGGGCAACTATCGGGGATTTGTCGGCGGCGCGCAGCATCTGACGATCCAGGGCAACTTCGTCGGCACCGACCTCTCCGGCACCAAGGACCTGGGCAACACCACCGACGGCCTCGATGTGACTACAGCCGGCAATCCGCAGAACCCCCCCGCCGTCGACATCACCATCGGCGGCAGCACGGCGGCCGCGCGCAACATCATCTCCGGGAATGGCCTCGATGGCCTCATCGTGAGCGGCGGGGGAGCGGCGGCCCCCGGCAGCGTCTCGGTGCAGGGCAACTACATCGGCACCCAAGCCGACGGCCAGACGGCGCTGGCCAACGGCGGCAATGGCGTCACGCTTACCAGGCAGGCCGCCATTGGTGGAACGGGCGTCGGTGAGGGCAACGTCATCGCCCACAACGCCGGCAAGGGGGTCTCGCTTGAGAGCTCCGGCGGCCCCCTCTACAGCAGTCCGATCCTGGGCAATTCGATCTTCCTGAACGGCGCTCTGGGCATCGACCTGGCCGGTGACGGCCGCACCCCCAACGACGCCGGCGACGCGGATACCGGCCCGAACGGACTGCAGAACTTCCCGGTGCTGACCTCGGCCACGACGGCCGGCTCGAGCGCAACCGTCTCCGGCACGCTCAACAGCACGCCGAGCCAGACGTTCAGGCTTGAGTTCTTCGCCAACGCGGCCTGCAACGCGGCCGCGCCCAACGACTATGGCGAGGGTCAGACGTTCATCGGCTCGACCTCGGTGACGACCGACGGCAGCGGGAACGTGAGCTTCGGGCCGGTCGCCCTCAGCGGTGTCCCCGCAGGACAGGCCGTCGTCACCTCGACGGCCACCAACTCCGCAAGCAACGACACTTCCGAGTTCTCTCAGTGCGTGACGGCGAGCGCTCCGGCCAATACCCCGCCGACCGCGCACGATGACTCGTATACGGCGAACGAGAACCAGACGCTTAACGTCCCCGCCCCCGGGGTGCTCTCCAACGACACCGACAACGAGGGCGATCCGCTGACCGCCGTCAAGGTGTCGAACCCCTCCCACGGCAGCGTGACGCTGAACTCCAACGGCTCATTCGCCTACACCCCCAACACCGGCTACGCAGGGCCAGACTCGTTCACCTACCGGGCCAACGACGGAAGCGCGGACAGCAACACAGCGACGGTCAACCTGAACGTCAGCGCCGCCCCCCCGGCGAACACGCCGCCGACGGCCAACGACGACGCCTACACGGCCAACGAGAACCAGACGCTCAACGTCCCCGCCGCCGGCGTGCTGGCAAACGACACCGACGCAGAGCACGACCCGCTCACCGCCGCCAAGGTGTCCAACCCTGCCCATGGCAGCGTGACCCTGAACTCGAACGGCTCCTTCGCCTACACCCCCAACACCGGGTACGCAGGGCCCGATTCGTTCACCTACCGGGCCAACGACGGGAGCGCGAACAGCAACACCGCCACCGTCAGCCTCAACGTCCGCGCCACGGCTGCCACAGCCGTGGTCAACACTCCCCCGACAGCCAGGGACGACGTCTACAAGGTCAACGAGAACCAGGCTCTCCGCGTCGCTGCCGCGGGCGTGCTGAAAAACGACTCAGACCCCGACCACGACCCGCTGACTGCCCACCTCATGACCGGACCCAGGCACGGCTCGGTCATCCTGCGCGGCGACGGAAGCCTGGCCTACGTCCCCAAGCATGGGGTTAGCGGCGCTGACTCGTTCACATACCGCGTGAGCGACGGCAGGGGCGGTACGAGCAACACCGCCACGGTTCACGTCACCGTTGCGCCCGGCCCGAGCTGCGTCGTGCCGAAGCTCGTCCACAAAACGCTCGCACAGGCAAAGCAACTGCTGCGAAACCACCACTGCGAGCTCGGCCCGGTAAGCGGGGGCCGCGGCGGCACGGTCGTGAAGTCCTCGCCGCGCGCGGGAACGGTGCTGGCAGCCGGAGCGCATGTCGCGCTGCGCCTGTCCGCGGTCATTCCGCCGCGTCCGCATTTCACCGGGTGAGGACTGCGGCGACCGGGTACCACTCAGTGCCGGGCCGCTGCTAGCCGGTAAAGGCGGGAGCGTCCGCGCGCCTGACCCGTCGGCGCGCCACGTGACGGCGCCGCCGGTGCGAAGCGTTACCGTGGTGCTTGGCGGGGGAGTGTCCGGCCGCAGCCGTGCAGGCGGTGAACACGTAGCAGTCAAGCGGCGGCTCGGCCGAGACCTGGGGTGACTCGGCGGCGGCTTGGCCGATCGCGCCCACGAACCCAGCGTAGTTGGGTGCGAAGGTGGCCGGATCGACGCCGGGCTGGACCACCTCCGCGCACACAGAGGATGAGATCCGGCTCGGATCGGCCACGCCCGTGTGTGTAAAGGCATCGACCGCGAGCGCGTAGGCCACCGGGTCATAGGTGCCCATGGCCAGGTGCTCGGAGGTATCGGCAGGGCAGATCTGCTGGACGGCGATGTTGGCGATCTGCCCGCTCCCCGTGTGCAGGGACGAGCTCCCCAGGGCGTCGAGGTTCGGCACAACGACCTCGTCGGTGCGGCTGTAGATGACCGTGTAGTTGATCCCGGCGAACGTCTCAGCCCGGCTGTTCAGCGCCTGGAGGAAGCGGGCGTTCGTCGCCTGCTGCCAGAAAGCAGGCGGGCACTGGCTCTGGCAGGCGGCCTGAGCATCGAGCGTCCCATGGTTTGAGGGATCGATCCCCACGAGCTCATTGACGAGGGCGCGCGTGTCAGGCCAGAAGCGCAGCGCCCAGCGCGGGACCATCCCGCCCTGGCTGTAGCCGAGCACATCGACCTTTCGCCCGCCCAGATGCGCCATGGTCCGCAGCGCGTAGACGATGTACTCGCCGGCCGTCTGTATGTCACCCATCGTGTGGTAGGGAAGCGTGATCGTGCAGTAGGGCCAGTTCAGGGCGCTGAACGCTCGCTCGTAGTTCCACGAGTAATTCGGCGCTGGATCGAGGTTGGTCCCGGGGACAAGGAGGATTGGATTCCGAGCGTCTCCGCGTATCCCTGACGTACAGCTCAGTGAGGCCTGGAGCTGGCCTGCGGGCACGCTGAGGCTGGGGCCGGCGCGGCTAAGTGGGGCGTAGGGATCGGAGTCGGCAGCGGCCGCCGCGGTTGCGACAAGAGCGCCGGCAACGACTGCCACGATGAGCGTCAATCCCCGCCTCAAGCGCACTGAAGCAGTCTACGGGCCCGACGCCGTCCCAGCTGCAGAAGGAGCTTGGCGCGGTGGCATGGCACCGAGCAGGCGGGCGATCGCCGGCGGCAGCTCACCGGGGGTCCGGACGACCTGGTGGGCACCGGCCCGCTTGAGTTCGTCCAAGCTGCCGAGACCCCAGGTCACACCGATCGACGGGAGGCAGTGAGCTTTGGCGCCCTCGACATCAAAGCGGCGATCACCGACCATCACTGCGCGTGGCGGTTGGCCGAGCGCCGCCAACGCCTCACCGACTGTCTTTGCCTTGGCGTCGGCGACCGCGCTCAGCGTCGGGCCGGCGACCACTGTGAAATAGCTCCGCAGCCCGACGGCTTCAAGAATCCGCTCGCTGAACACCAGTGGCTTGGAGGTCGCGAGGGCGAGGTCAAGCCGCGGAGCGAGCGCACCCAGGACGTCGTCCATGCCTGGAACGGCGCTCGTCCCCTCGAGCAGTTCCCCCGCGTAGCGTTCGCGATACGCGGCGACGCAGCTGCTGACGAACTCGGAATCCTCAGCCTCTCCGGCCAGTTCGGCGAACGCGCTGGAAAGGGGCGGCCCGACGAAGCGCCGGAGCGATTCCGGTTGCCGCCGCGGGAGGCCGTTCTGCTCCAGCGCATGGTTGATGCTGGCGACGATTGCGTCGGCGGAGTCGACCAGCACCCCATCGAGGTCAAAGAGAACAGCCGATCGTGCGATGAGTGCATGTTGCCGGATCCAGGCTCGGCGATAGCAACGGCGCGTCGCCGCGACCTCTGGCGCTACCGGTTGAAGCTGGCCGTGGCACTCGCGTAGAGAGTGGCGGCGGCGGTCAGGGTGTCGGAGTAGTTCCCGTGGGCGACACTGATGTACTGAACCTGGACGCTTGAGGTGGCGGCCCCCGCGGCGGGGATGGTCACCGTCGCCGGAGTTGAGGTGCCCTTGCCAGGGCCTCCCGTCAGGGTGACCTGAACCGTGACGGCCGAGCCCACATTGTTGATGACGTTGCCCTGGCTGTCGGTGAGGCTCACGTACGCACTCCACGTGCCCGCGTTGCCGAAGCCGCTCGCGTAGCTGCAGGAGAACAAACACGGGGAGGGCAGCGGCGTCACCGAGCTGGTCGGACTCGTCCAGGCAAGAGCGGCGGCGGAGCCGGCGCTGACCACGATGGGCGAGAAGGTGGCGCTGCGGGTCCCGTCGGTCACGGTCAGGGTGGCCGTCTGAGCGTCGACGAGCGTGATCGTGAACGTGGCGACCCCGGCGGTCCAGGTCGGGCTTGTGGGCAGCGTGGGCGCCGTCCCGGCCGGGCTGGCGGAGGCGCCGCTCCAGGTCAGGGTCGCCCCGGTGTAGGTCGTGTCGGTGGCCCCGTTCCTGATTGCCGTGAGCGTGACTGAGGCCGGGGTGCCAGCCGCCGCGCTCGACGGCTGTGAGGTGACCGTGAAGCTGACCGCGTTGTCGATCACTGTCGTGGAGATCGCGGCTGTGTTCCCGACGTTGTCGGTGCCCGTGAGCGTGTACACATAGCAGGCGCCCGCAACAATCCCCGAGGGCTGGGTGGTGCCGGTGATCGTGGTGGCGGTCGTGAATGGACCTCCCGACCCGGGGGCACCGCACCCGCTTGCGCCGAGCGACTCGGACTGCACCGTCAGGACCGAGGACCGGAGACCTGGGCCGGCGGCGGTGTAGTCGGTGCGGCTGCCGATGGTGAAGTTCGTGCTGTTGCTGGCCTGGCTGGTCGGGCCAGAGACGGTCGCTGCGGTCCCGTTGACGGTCAGTGCGCCGCCGGTGGGAGCGGTGCTGTCGTTGACGAAGGTGAGGGCGCTCGAGGTGGTGTTGCCGGCCACGTCGGCCGCCGTGACCGCGTAGCCGGTGGGGCTGCTCGGGTTGGCGATCCAGCTGAACGTGCTGGAGGTGTACGGCCCCCCTGTGGGGGCGCTCACGGTCTGGTTGGCGTGAGTCCAGCCGGTGGTGCTGATGCTGGGGTAGGTGGCGGACGCGGGTCCGGTGCCGCTGTCAGACACCGTGTCGACGAGCGAGAAGGAGCCGGGAACGCTGCCCCGGTAATAGAGCGTGGTGCCGCTGAGGTAGGCCCCCGTGGCCCCGCCGGCCAGGGCGACGGTTTGGGTGGGTGGAACCGTGTCCAGGGTCCATGTGTAGCTCGTGGGCGGCCCCGTCGAGCCGCCGTTGAGAGCCCGTACGCTGAACGTGTGTGAGCCCTGGCCGAGCGACACGGGGGTGTAGGGACTGACGCAACTGGCGTAGGCGCCGGCGTCGAGCTTGCACTGATAGGTGCTTCCGCTGCCGCCGCTGAAGCTGATGCTGGCTGACGCGTTGTTGCTCGGGTTGGCAGGCGCAGAGGAGATCGTCGGGGCGGTGAGGATCGTCTGCACGGCACTGGTGGCGCTCTGATCCCAGCTGTTGTAGACCGCGTCGACGGTGTAGGCATAGCTGCCCGCAGGAACGTTCGTATCGGTGCAGGAGAGCGTCGTCACCAGTGTGGGGCTGCCGCAGATGGTGGTCGCGTCGGAGCGGATGACCTTGTAGCCCTGGACCGCGACGCCGCTGGTCAGAGTGGCCGCGCTCCAGCTGACGGTCACGGTGGTGCCGGACTGGCTCACGCTGACCCCGGAAGGGCCGACGATGTTCGCGGCCTGCGTAGCGCTGCTCCCCGAGCCGGTGGTGGAGAAGTAGGCCGCAGCGGTGCCGACGTGAAGCACGAGAAAGGAGCAGAGCAGGATCACGGACAGGCTCAGGTGCCTGACCGCTCCTGACCTCACTCGGTGAGGTGAATCACCGGGGCGAGGGGATAGTTCGTCGTGCCATCGCATCTAGGTCTCGAATCAGGCCCGAACCGCAGGGGAGGTACGAAGGACGAGGGCCTCGTACCTCCCCCCGCGGGGTCCAGCGGGCTTAGTTGCTGGCGAAGTTGGCGACCAGATAGGCGCCCTTACAACCGTCCTGGTTCGTGCCGGAGTCGTGGAAGACGAGGCTGCCGTTGGTGCCCAGGCTCGTCGTCCCGCTCGGCACGTCCTGGTTCTCGGCCACCGGGGCCATCGTGAACTGGGACGTGTCGCACTGACCAGCACCGGTACCGACCGGGATGCTGGTCGTATGCCCAGCGTCGCTGTACGCACTAACGCTGCTCAGCGAAACCGTGCCGACGTACTGGTTGCCGCTACTCGGATTGCTGACCGAGAAAGAAACCGCGGCGGGAGTACCACCGGGAACAAGCCCAGTAGCGGGGGTGAGCGACGCGGTAATCGTCAACGCACTGCTGGTTCCCACCTGCGCGTTCGCGGAGCCCGAGCCGGTGGTCGTGAAATACGCCACCGCGGCACCCGAGAAGGCAAGAAGGACCAGCAGGCCCAGACCGACGCGCGCTCGCTTCGTCTTCAATGCAGAAAGCATGGGCTGGTCATCTCCAATCATTTAGGTCCATCCGCGCGTCCAACGCGGCCCCAGCTCGGAAGCCCCAGCGAGCCGGTGCCAGACGTATCGGCGCCCGCTGAGTCCAGGCAGATCGAATATCTGTCCACATGACCCTTTAGGCGGTTGGACATGTGTTAGGCAGCTCGCCTATCCCAGGCTCGCCGCGGCCCCGTAGCTCAAGCTGAGCGACGCCCCCTGGCACCCATCCTGATTGGTCGCCCGGTCGAGCATCGAGACTTGCGGCCAGTCCGACTGGGGGACGCCGAGCTGCTGGAGGTTGACGGTGCTGTTGGGAGCGATGACGAGTGGCAGGAGGCCCGAGTACTGCTGCACCGAGAAGTCCCCGGTGGCGCAGGGCAACGTCGGCGTGGCCTGCGGAGCGTCGACCCCGCCCAACTCCACGGTGAGGGTGCTCAGCGTGAGCGAGCTTGAGTTGGGGTTGTCAATCTGAAGGTCGATCGGCTGCGACACACCGGGGACGAGCACCTGGCCGGGGTTGCCGCTGATCGTGAAGGCAGGGCCGGCATCGGCGGTACTCGAGCCGCCTCCGGCGGAGGCGTTGGGCGTTCCTGCGGGGGGCAGGGTCGTGGCCGGCCGAAGGACGGTCACGACCAGCTTGATCCTTCGCCTGGCATGCCGGTCGACGCCACGCACGATGAGGGCATAGCGTCCGGGGCGGAGCCGAAGCGTGGCGCGGAGGGTGAGAACCGAGCGCCGACCGCGCGCCCTGGCTGGGGCGAAGTGCACCGTGAGCCCCCGCGGCAGCTTCGATACGACGGCGAGCCTCACACGCCCGTTCAGGTGGTGGCGGCGGATGACGACGGTCAGCCGCACAGAGGAGCCCGGCGTGAGCCTGACCGCGCGCGGCACCAGCGAGAGACTGAGCTTGCCGTGCGCCCCAGGGTGGCCGATCACGCGGGCGTCACCTGGGTAGGCACCCACCGAGAGTGCGGCGGCAGCCACCGCGGCCAAGATCAGCACGTCCCGCCGGGCCATCCTTGGCGTTGCGATCAAGCGAACGTTCATCGTTCCGGTGAGCCCTTCTCCAACTGCCCGTACCAGGGAGGCGCGGCGTTTACCGCGGCTCCCCGGCACTGGTAGTGGGCTTAGTTGCTGGTGAAGTTGGCGACCAGATAGGCGCCCTTGCAGCCGTTCTGGTTGGTGCCGGAGTCGTGGAAGACGAGGCTGCCGTTGGTGCCCAGGCTCGTCGTCCCGCTCGGCACGTCCTGGTTCTCGGCCACCGGGGCCATCGTGAACTGGGACGTGTCGCACTGGCCAGCACCGGTACCGACCGGGATGCTGGTCGTATGCCCAGCGTCGCTGTACGCACTAACGCTGCTCAGCGAAACCGTGCCGACGTACTGGTTGCCGCTACTCGGATTGCTGACCGAGAAAGAAACCGCGGCGGGAGTACCACCGGGAACAAGCCCAGTAGCGGGGGTGAGCGACGCGGTAATCGTCAACGCACTGCTGGTTCCCACCTGCGCGTTCGCGGAGCCCGAGCCGGTGGTCGTGAAATACGCCACCGCGGCACCCGAGAAGGCAAGAAGGACCAGCAGGCCCAGACCGACGCGCGCTCGCTTCGTCTTCAATGCAGAAAGCATCGACCGACATCTCCAATCATTTAGGTCCATCCGCGCGTCCAACGCGGCCCCGGCTCGGAAGCCCCGGATTCCGGTGCCGGAGGTATCGGCGTAAATGGCCGTTGCGAATATCGAACATTCGTCCAGAACGACCTTGAGCGGAATGGACCCCTGTTATAACGCGCGGCGCGTGCGTGAAACCCGCACATGCAGACGCGAGCAGGGCTTTGGCGCCGGGCTGCCCTGCCGCAGCCCGGCGCCGTAACCCTCGGCCGCCTACAGGTAGCGACGGAAGGAGTTCAGGAAGCGGAACTTCTTGCGGTAGCTCCCGCTCGTGAGCTGCTTATCGGCGATCCCGACCTCCTCGATAACCCCGTGCTGGACCTTGATCAGGCCGCGGCTGGCTCCATTAGGGGTCAGGTACCAGGTGTTCTGCCCGATCCGGAACGGCCGCCCTACCTTCAGGCGCTTGCGCACCTTGGCCAGGCGCGCCCCCGGCCGGACACCCCGCAGGGCGTAGTGCCGGTTGGCCGTGAGAAGCAGGACGGTCCTTCCGTTTACGGCCTGGCGCAGCCTGCGTGAAAGCGAACGCAGGAATGTGTTCGAGGGGTACCCGGCACGGATCCCGATCGGGGTTACACAGTAAAACTCCATATAGCGCCGGCCGCGGGTTGACCAGCGCGGGTAGATCCGCCGCGCCGTGGCGCGCTTCATGCGTAGCCGCAACTGGCCCAGACCCTGTCCGCCCAACCGACCGGTCGCCTTCCGGCAAGCACCATTACCGCTGTTGCCCGAGGTGTAGGCAGGCGGCCCGCCGGGCGTGGTGCCGACGGTTCCGGGCGCCCCGATGACGAGCTCAAACGGGGTTGTCGAGTCGATCAGGTTGAACAGCGTCGTCGAGGACTGCGGTGTACTCGATGTGGCGCTGAACGCTGTCCCGCTGTAGAGCACCGTTCCGTCGGCCGGATTGCCCACGTCGGCGAGCGGGATCCGCAGCGTGATCACGCCGGTGCTGGCGTCGTAGGACCCCTGCGACGAGCTGAGGGTTGTGGTCTGGGGATAGGTTATGTATTTGGTGTGTTCGGCGGGATTGCCGGGCGGTGGGATAGCGCTCGTGTCCCCGACGAAGAAGGTGGGCTTCCCGGAGCCGCCGGCGCCCTGGTTGTTGTCCATCCCGGCGTAGTAGATGTGGCCGTTGCCCGTGGTGCCCGGAACCACGTCGGTCCAGCGCAGGAGCCAGCTCGCATCCGCGCCTCCAGCGGCCGGAGAGGGCGTGAGGCTGGCCAGCCTCTTGACGTTGATTTTCGCCACCAAGGTCCGGCTTGGGCCGTTGGCCAGAGAGGCACCCGTGAGGTCGAGGTTGTCGCCGGCCGGGGTGCGGGCGCCGTTCGCGGAATAGAGCGCATCACCCGACGGATCTCCGACCGACCCCATGGGCGTTCCGGGTCCGCCACCCTGCGTCACCGATCCGCTGGCGGCGAACAAGCTCGGGCCGGTGATCTGGCGGCTGACCACCTCAGGCCCAGCGTTCTCGCCGTTCGACGTGTCCTGAGAGGTGTCGAACACGTAGGAGACGAGCGCCGCCCCCTGAGTGTCCGTGGTGATCTGGAGGAAGTCGCCCAGGCTGCGATCGCCACCCGTGCTGCACCCGATTCCGTTGGTGCAGATCGAGCCCTGCTTGACGTACCCCTCACTGACATTGGCCGTCGTGTAGTCGGGGGCCGCCGAGGTGGCGTTGAGGCTCTGCGCCATCTGGACCGACCACTCCGCACTTGACAGGCTGCTGGCGCCGTACAGGCTGCACGTGCCGGAGCCGCTGGCACACGTGCCCTGCTCGCTGACCTCGTTGGTGTGGTACCAGGCCACAGCCACCCGCCCGTCGCTCCCGGCGGTGATCCAGGGGAATGTGTTCGTCCCGGCGCTCAGCCCGCTGCCGGTGATCTTCTGGGGCGCGGACCAGGTGATCGCGGCCGGGTTGGAGCCGGCGGGCGCCAGCGAGTGGACCACGTAGATCTGCTCCGGTTCGGTCAGCGCACCGAAGTTCGGGTCGTTGCTGTTGTGGTCGAGCGGACCCGCGGTGAAGGTGACATACAGGTACCCGGCGGAGTCCCGGGCGACGGTGGCGAAGTTCTCGCCGGCTATCTCCTCCGGATTGCCGCTTGAGTCCACACAAGTCGGATCCGGACACAGCGACGCATCGAGGTTGGGACTCTCGCTCCACGACGCCGTGGGCGGGGTTCCCTGAGTGATCTGGCCCTCCGAGACTCGCACCCCGACCGCAGACCCGTTGCCGTTCTCCGTCGTAGTGTGGGCGATGTAGACGTTCCCGGTACTCGGGTCGATGACCTGGTTGCCGGAGATCCCCTCGTTGCCGGTCACGCAGTCATGAAGAGCCGCGCCGAGACAGGTTGAGTCGGGATTGGTGTTGACCACCGGCTGGAAGGTGCTGGCCCCGTCGTGGGACTCCGTCTCCACCAGCTGGTTGCCCCCGCTGGCCGAGCTGTTGACGGCGTCGTAGTCTTGATACAGGTTGAGGTTCCCACCGGCGTACGAGCCCGTGCCCGTGTACCACATCCGGTCGTCGGGAGTGTTGGGCGCACTCGCGCAGGTGGTGCTCCAAGTGCTTCCGCCATCGTCGCTGCGGCTGCTCGAGATGTTGGTCAGCCCCTGCAAATCCGAGAAATACAGCGAGTCCTTGGCGTCGAGGAAGAGATCGGTGTCGCCCCCGCCGAAGCAGGTGGCCTGCTTGCCGGTGGTCGAGATATTGCCGGGGACGAACTGGTAGGAGTTGCCGGAGTCCAGCGAGTTCCAGACGAAGCTCTCCGTGGTCGAGAACCCGAACGGAACGCTCGTGAAGATCTTCCCGGTCGAATCGACCTTCACATCGGGCTCAAAGCCGGGACGCTGCTCGTCCACGACGACGGCGTGGGAAAAGCCGATCCCGGCGGCCGCCGCCCTCGCCGCGGGCTTTGACGACGCCTTTCCGGCCAATGTCCCGCTGATCGCCAGCAGCGCGAGTGCCAACCCGAACGCCACCACCGCACCTCGCAGCCCACGACGGAGCCGCAAACCTCGACTGATCATCACCTTGGCCTCCCAGCCGCTTGACGGAGACGCCAGTCTACCCGTGGCCTATGGCGATGAAGCGAGTTCCGCGGCGGCCGGCTTCGCGACATGCCCACGGATCAGGTCGGCCGCCCGCTCGGCGATCATGATCGTTGGAGCGTTCGTGTTCCCGCGGGTGAGCGTCGGCATCACCGAGGCGTCGACCACGCGCAGGCCCTCCAGACCCAGCACGCGGAGCTCGGAGTCGACCACCTGCCCCATGGCGCAGGTCGCCACGGGGTGGTAGATCGTCGTCGAGTTGCGCTCGATGTGGGCCATCAGGCTTGCGTCGTCATCGGCCGCCGGGACACCGTAGGCGCCGACGGTGACCGCACGCAGCGCGGGCTGCTCGGCTATCTCGAGGCACTTGCGCAGACCAGCCAGCTGAGTCTGGCGGTCCTCCTCGGTGTCGAGGTAGTTCTTGATGATTCGCGGGTTGGACGTCGGGACGCGTGAGCGGAGCTTCACGACGCCCACGCTCGTCGGCCGCAGCACGCAGGCGGAGATCGCCCAGCCGTCGACCAGGATCTCCCCGGTGCCGGCCTCCGGGAACAGGATCGGGATGGCGTGGAACTGGATGTCGGGCGCCTCCAGATCGTCGCGCGTGCGCGTGAAGCCGCCTGATTCGCCGAAGTTGGAGGTCAGCGGCCCGCGTCCCTCGGTCTGGAGCAGGATGGCGTTCTCCTCAGTTTCCGCCGTCAGCAACGACGCCTCATCGGTCGTATAGGTGACCCAGGTCGCCAGGTGGTCCTGGAGCCCGCGCCCCACCGGAAGATCGTTCACCGGCGGGATCCCGCCGAATTCGAGCTCCTCCGCGGGACCGATGCCGCTCAGCATCAGGATCTGCGGACTCTGGTAGGTCCCGGCGCTCAGGATCACCTCGCGCCCGGCCCGGATCTCCTCGGACACGTCGTGGTGATCGGCCTCGACCCCGACGGCACGATTGCCATCCAGCAGGAGCCGGGTGACATGGCTTCCCGTCTGCACGGTCAAGTTCGGGCGCTCGAGCACCGGATGTAGATAGGCCACGGACGCGGAACAGCGCATCCCGTCGCGCTGGGTCACCTGGTAGAAGCCGACCCCGTCCTGGCTCGGACCGTTGAAGTCCTCGCTGCGCTCGAGCCCGGTCTCCACCGCCGCCTCGACGAAAGCTTCGGCCGTCCGGTAGCGGGAGCGGTTCTCGATCACCCGCAGCGGGCCGCCCACCCCGTGCAGCTCGCTCGCCCCGCGCTCGTTGTCCTCGGCCTTGAGGAAGTAGGGCAACACGTCCTCCCAGCCCCAGCCCTCGAAGCCCATCGCCGCCCAGCCGTCGTAGTCGGCTCGATTTCCACGGATGTAGACCATGGCGTTGACTGACGAGGAGCCACCGAGGCCACGTCCCCGTGGCAGGATCCGCTGGCGATACCCCAGTCGCGGCTCGGGATCGGTGATGAAGTTCCAGTCGTACTTGCTCTGGCTGACCGCGAGGCAACCCGCCGGGATGTGGATCTCCTCCGCCGTATCCGGCGGTCCCGCCTCGAGCAGGCAGACCCTGACGTCAGGGTCCTCGCTCAGGCGATTGGCCAGCACGCAGCCGGCCGACCCGGCTCCGACGATCACGTAGTCGTACTCGGTCATCCTCTTCTCCCTCGTCGGGTGATCCCGGCCTGATTCTTCAGGTGGCGGTCCGCCCGGTCAAGCCTCCCGCTCCGCTCGCTAGCCTCAATCCCGCGCATCCACCGACCGGACCGAGGAGCTCTCAGATGCCGACCTACGACGACATAGCCGTACGCAGCGGACCCGTTACCCGGGAGCGCACCCACGCGCTCTTCGCCCATGTCATGGGACTTGTCGCCCTCACCGTGGGCTGCACGGCGCTCGGCGCCTACATCGGGCGCAACCTGACCGGCGGCACTGGACTCCTGCTCTTCATCGGCGCCTTCGCCTGCATCTTCGGCCTGAACTCCGCCGCCGCCCGGGGCCGGGAGCAGCTGGCCGTCGGGCTGCTGTTCGGGATGGGCCTGCTCCTGGGGATGGCCGTGGGGCCCGTGCTTGCGGTCTACGCCAAGGTCGAGCCCCGGGTCCTCTGGCAGGCGGCCGGCGCCACCGCGGCGTTCGTGGGCGGACTTGGCGCCTACGGGTACGCCACTCGGCGAGACCTCTCATCGTGGGCGCGGACGCTGTTCTGGGCTCTTCTCGCCCTGATCGTGTTCGGGATCGTGCTCATCTTCGTCTCGATCCCCCACGCCAACATCATCTATTCCGTGCTCGGCCTGGTCATCTTCGGCGGCTTCACGATCCTCGACTTCAACCGGCTCCGCCGAGCACCCACGGCCGCCGCGGTCCCCATTGCCGCCGGCATCTTCCTCGACATCTTCAACGTGTTCCTCTTCATGCTGCGCCTGTTCGGTGGCGGGCGGAACTAGCCGGGTGCGGCCCGTCCGGGCGGCGCCCCTGCTCCTGGCGCTCGGCGCGCTGATCATCGCCGGCTGTGGCTCGAGCTCCAAGCCCACTCATAGCCCGGGACCCACCACCACCGCCACCACTGGCTCGAGTCCGGCGGCCGGGCAGCTCGGCCCGGAGCGAGTTCGCCTCGAGGCCGGCCCGGTCCTGGCTCCCGCCTCATCGACCGCCCCCGGCATCACGGTCGACGGCATCAAGTGTGCCCCACTGGAGCAACTCGCCTACCACATCCATGCCCACCTCCAGGTCTACGTCCAGGGCCATCCTCGCTCGCTCCCAGGAGCCATCGGTCTCCTCGGTCCGGTGGCTCAACAGACACCTGTGGGGCCGTTCTACGGCGCCCAGCGCTGTTACTACTGGCTCCACACCCACACCTCCGACGGGATCATCCACATCGAATCGCCCACGGCGCGGATCTACACGCTCGGCAACTTCTTCGACGAGTGGGGCCAGCCGCTGGGGCCGAGTCAGGTGGCGAGCGCGAAGGGGAAGGTGACCGCATTCCTGAACGGCCGGCCCTGGAGCAAGCCCCTACGCGATATCCCGCTCCGACCCCACGCCGTGATCCAGCTCGACGTCGGCTCGCCCGCCACCCCCTTCCAGCCCATGTCCTGGGCCGGGACGGTCCTCTAGTGGTGCACTGACCATGGTCCTCCCGCCCGGTCACGGCCAGGCCCTCGCCACGCCGCGCAAACTCTCGGCCCGTGAGAAGCGACTGATCCGCGGCGTCCTGGCCGTCGTCGGTGTGATCGCGGTCGCGCTCATCATCTCCATCGCCACCGCGGGCCAGAGCTCGGCTCACGGCTGCATCCGCACGACGATTCCCGGCGACGTGGGGGCCCAGCAGATCAATGAATGCGGGGTTCAGGCCCGTGATACGTGCGCGACCGTGAATCAACCGGGGGCGTTTCCGGCGGCGTCGGCCCGGGTCGTGGCGGCGGAATGCCGGAAGGCCGGCCTGCCCGTAGGCGCGTAGGGCACATCGCCCCAAGAAGCCGGGACCCTAGGGTGTTGCCTTCTCACGCTCTGCCGTTCGCTTGACCACCCCGCGGTGGCGGCGAACCAGCGCCGATGCGCTCGCCGCCACGAGGATGAGGATGGCCAGGATCAAGCCGACCGTCCCCAGGTCGCCGACCACTTCGAGGATCGGCGGACCGATGTAGAAGCCACCGAGACCGACGACCACCGCCCAGACGGCGGCGGCGATCACGTTGACCAGGTTGTAGAGCCCGGCCCGGGAGTGGAAGATCCCGGCCACCCACGGGGGGGTGAGCAGAATCGCCAGCACCTCCATCCGCTTGAACGTCTGCTCTCCCCGCTCGACGGCGTCGAGACGCATGCTCCGGAAGGGTCCCGGCGCCGTCAGCACCGACCGCCCCGCGATCAGGCCCGCCAGCCAGCCGAGGATCCCGCCGAGCGTGGCGCCAAGGAAGGCCACGAACAGGACGGGAGTGAGATCGAGCTTGTGCTTGGCCGCGAATACCCCCGCGGCCAGGAGCAGCGCCTCCCCCGGACCGGGTATCCCCACCCAGCTGGCAAAGGACGCCAGGGCAATCCCCACGTAGTCGAAGGCGGGCCCCTTGACGTGATGGAACAGGTGCAGGTGGAGGTGTAGGTGAAGGCCGAGAAGGAGCATGCGCCCAAATGTTCGCTGCTTGCGGGATCCGTTTATCCGAATGTCTAGACGTCGCTAGACGTTGCTAGACGGAAGGCCATGGTCGGTATGGCCCCTGAACCAGACACTTTTCGCCATCTAGGGGCATTGTCATTCCAACCAAGGAGACCCATTGCCAGTTGAAGCACCGACTTGGCTGAACTCAGGAGATACCTCCTGGCAGATCACAGCCGCAACGCTGGTCGGCCTGATGAGCGTGCCCGGTCTCGCCGTCCTCTATGGCGGCGTGATGCAGAAGCGCTGGTCGATCAACAGCATGATCCTGACCTTCGGGACGTTCTCGATAGTGCTCGTCGTTTGGGTCCTTTGGGGGTTCAAGATGGGCTTCGGATCGCCATGGCACGGGCTGTCGCATTCGGGGTTCTTCGGGAACTTCATCGGCAAGCCGGGGCCGGTGCTCTCGCACACAGAGCTTCAGCACCAGGCGAACATCCCGCTTCTGGGAAGTTTCGGCTTCCCGAAATCGGCGCTGGTCTATTTCCAGTTCGTGTTCGCGGCGATCACGCCGATTCTGGCGCTGGGGTCAGTGCTCGGGCGGGTCAACATCAAGGCCTGGCTCCCGTTCTGCGTGCTCTGGATCACCTGCGTCTACTGCGTGGATGCCTTCCTCATCTGGGGCGGCGGCTTCTTCGCCCAGCACGGTGCGGTCGACTTCTCCGGTGGCTACGTGATCCACCTGTCGGCCGGCGTGGCCGGGTTCGTGGCCGCGGCAGTGATTGGGCCGAGGCTTCAGCGCGATCGTGAGATCGACGCGCCCAACAACGTGGCCATGCTCGCAATCGGAGCCGGGTTACTCTGGCTAGGCTGGAACGGGTTCAACGGCGGTGACCCGTACGCCTCGAACATGTCGGCCGGAGCCGCCGTGCTCAACACCAACCTGTGCACGGCGGTGGCCTTCCTGGTCTGGGTGGCCTGGGACTACCTGACCGGCCGCAAGGCGGGCCTCATCTCGGCCGTCAACGGCATGATCGTCGGTCTCGTCGCGATCACCCCGGCCGCCGGCTACGTCAACGGCTGGGGAGCCATCGCCATGGGCGTGATCGCGTCGACACTCGTCTACTTCTCCCTGAACTACCTGAGCCGCATGCGCCCGTTCCGCAGGGTCGACGACACGCTCGGTGTGATCTACACCCACGGGTTTGCCGGACTCGCCGGTGGCCTGCTCGTCGGGGTCTTCGCCGACCCCAACATGGCCCTGTTCTACAAGACGAGCAAGCACGGCCTCGTGGCGGCCGGTACGGCGACCGGTGTAATCCACGGCAACTGGACGCTGCTGAAATGGCAGTTCTTCGCTGCCCTGTTCGTGATCGTCTGGACGGCGGTCGTGACGTTCATCCTGCTCAAGTTGGTTGGTCTGGTCATCCCGTTGCGGATGACCACTGAGAACATGGAGCTGGGCGACGTGGCCGAACACGGACACGAGGTCTACCCCTCGGACGTGCCCTCTCTGGGCTACACGAGCGGGGTTCCTGCATTAACACCCGAGCGGGAGCCGGCACCGTCCACGGCATGACCCGCCACTGGCAGGGGGACTATCCGGCGCCGCGTGTCCAATGGGCGCGCGGCGCCAGTCGTTCTGTCGCCTTGAGGGACGGCGGGCGGTTTTCGCAAAGTGCGTGAACTGGCCCGGTTTGTACATGTGGATAGTGAAGCCGCCTCACCGATCCCCTACATTTGCCCTCACACGCCCAGCCGTCGCGGCGTGAACGCGGGCGCTCAGGAGCGGGCGGCGCCTGCTCGGCGTCGTCAGCCAAGCTCGAAGTGCCACACGAAGGAGTCTCTAAATCTATGCCTCGCATTCGTCAGCAAAACGTTCTTGCCGCTCAGTGGTCGTCCAACGGCGGCGCCCTGGGAGCCGCCGACCTCACGGCGCCTGATAATCAGGTCTTCGGGGTCAACGTCTTCAGCCCCGCGGTCCAGCGGCAACGGCTCCCTCGGGATGTCTTCCGCCGGCTGCAGACGACACTCGCGCGCGGGGAGATCCTTGACACCTCGCTGGCCGACTCGGTGGCCCAGGCGATGAAGGACTGGGCGCTTGAGCGCGGGGCGACGCACTACACCCACTGGTTCCAGCCGCTCACCGGCTCGACGGCGGAGAAGCACGACAGCTTCTACGCCCCCACCGGCGAGGGCACGGCGCTGGCCGAGTTCTCCGGCAAGGAGCTGATCCAAGGCGAGCCCGACGCCTCCTCGTTTCCCACCGGCGGCATCCGGGCCACCTTCGAAGCCCGCGGCTACACGGCGTGGGACCCCACGAGCCCGGCCTTCATCCTCGAGAACCCGAATGGGACGGTTCTCTGCATCCCGACCGCCTTCGCGTCCTGGACCGGCGAGGCGCTTGATCACAAGATCCCGCTCCTGCGCTCCATGGACGCGCTCTCGAAGTCGGCCATCCGGGCGCTGCGACTGTTCGGCGACGCCTCGGCGCAGCGTGTCTTCACTACTGTCGGCCCGGAGCAGGAGTACTTCCTCATCGACGAGCAGTTCTACTTCGAGCGCCCCGACCTGATCACCACCGGTCGGACGCTGTTCGGGGCCAAGCCGCCCAAGGGCCATGAGCTCGATGACCACTACTTCGGTTCGATCCCCGAGCGGATCCTCGCCTACATGCTGGACACCGAGCGGGAGCTGGCCAAGCTCGGCATTCCCATCAAGACGCGTCACAACGAGGTGGCGCCGAACCAGTACGAGATCGCGCCGGTGTTCGAGAACTCGAACGTCGGGACTGACCACCAGCAGCTGACCATGCAGATCATGCAGAACACGGCCCGCAAGTACGGGCTCGTCTGCCTGCTCCACGAGAAGCCGTTCGCCGGCGTCAACGGCTCCGGCAAGCACAACAACTGGTCGATGGGCACCGACTCGGGCAAGAACCTGCTCGAGCCGGGCGACACTCCGCACGAGAACCTGGAGTTCCTGTTCTTCTGCGCCGCTGTCATTCAGGCCGTGAACAAGTACCAGGGTCTGCTCCGGGCCTCGATCGCCTCTCCCGGCCAGGATCACCGGCTCGGGGCCAACGAGGCGCCTCCGGCGATCATCTCGATCTTCCTCGGCGCTGAGCTGGAGAAGGTGTTCGGGGCGATCGAGCGCGGCGAGGCGGGCGAGTCGACGCCGGAGTCCTTCCTCGGGTTGGGCACGCCGGTGCTGCCGCCGCTGCCCATGCACGGGGGCGATCGCAACCGCACGAGCCCGTTCGCGTTCACCGGGAACAAGTTCGAGTTCCGGGCCCTCGGCTCCAGCATGTCACTGTCGTTCCCCAACACGGTCCTGAACACGATCGTGGCCGAGTCCATCGACGAGCTGTCCGAGGAGCTCGAGAACGCGCTCCAGGGAGGGACTGATATCGAGTCAGCCTTGCGCCCGATCCTCCAGCGCAGCTACGCCGCCAACAAGCAGATCGTTTTCGGCGGGGACAACTACTCAGAGGAGTGGCACGCCGAGGCGGAGCAGCGCGGACTCCTGAACCTGAAGGCGACGCCCGACGCACTGCCCTATCTGGTCAGGGACGACACCGTCACGCTGTTCGACAACTACGGCGTGTTGAGTCAGCGCGAGCTCGAGTCTCGCTACGAGGTGTTCCTCGAGCAGTATGTGACCAAGCTCAACATCGAGGCCGAAACCGCCGCGTCCATGGCCCGGACGATGCTCCTGCCGGCCGCCGCGCGCTACCACGCGGAGCTGCTGGCGGCGGAGCTGACCGAGCTGGCGGGCGAGACCTCCGAGCTCATCGGCTCATTCGTCACGGCGATTCGGGAGCTTGAGTCAGCCAACCACGAGGACAACCAGCCGCACGGCGAGGTCCTCGACCACGCCAAGTACATGCACGACAAGGTCGTCCCGGCCATGGAGGGTGCCCGGGCCGCCGCCGACGCGCTCGAAAAGGTTGTGGCGGACGACCTATGGCCGCTGCCGAAGTACTCGGAGATCCTGTTCATCAAATAGCGGGGGCGCGGGCCCGCCTTACTATCCGAGCATGCGGCTTCGCCGACTTGCCCTCCTCGTCGTCCTGGTGCTTATCGGGGCCTCCTCCGCGGCCGCCAGCTCGCCCCCAGCGCTCCGCGTCCTCAGCGTCACCCCTGGGGGCGGCACGGTGCCGGGGGATGCCGCGTTCACGGTTCGTTTTTCCGCCCCCCTCGCAGCGTCGGCTAAACCGCCGGCGCTGAAGCTCGCCCCCGGGCTGGCCGGGACTTGGTCGGAGCCCACGACCACGAGCCTGCGCTTCACACCGGCCAGCGCCTACATGCCGGGCACGACTGTCCATCTGACCATCCCGGCCGGAATCAAGGCGACGGACGGCTCGGTGCTGCCCCGCGCGGTCACGGAGACCTACCGGGTCCGCGAGCCCTCGTCCGCCCGGCTCACCCAGTTGCTGGCCGACCTCCGCTACCTGCCCGTTCACTTCGTCAGCCGTCAGGACCCGCGGGGCGGCGACATGAACGCGCAGTTACAGGCGCTCTACTCGCCGCCCTCGGGACGATTCGCGTTCGGCCGGGGCTGGCCGGCGCATCTGCACTGGTTGTGGGCGGTCGACAACGGGCTCGTCCTGAGAGGCGCGCTGATGAACTTTGAAACCCAGCATGGCCTGGCCATGGATGGCGTCGCGGGTCCGCAGGTGTGGGATGCACTCATCCAGGCCCGCGTGCACTGGCGCCTGAACCGATCGGGCTACAGCTACGCGATCGGAAGCGAGGCCAGCCCGGAATCGCTGATCGTGTACCACAACGGCCGTGTAGTACTGCGCACCCCCGCCAACACCGGCATCCCCGGCGCGTCCACCGCCCAGGGCACATTCCCGGTCTACCAGCGGCTGCGCAGCCAGGTTATGCAGGGAACGAACCCCAACGGCTCCCATTACGCCGACTTCGTCCAGTGGGTGGCCTATTTCAACGGCGGGGACGCCGTGCACTACATGCCCCGCTCCGGCTACGGCAGCCCGCAGAGCCTCGGCTGCATCGAGCTGCCCTATGCCGCCGCCGAGCGCGCCTGGGGCTACCTGGCCTACGGGACCCTCGTCACCGTCACGGGCTGACGCTCAGCCGAGGACGAGCTCAGCGGCCTGGCGCAGCATCGCCGCATCGCCGCCGACGAGCAGCGTGGTCACCGCCGAATCCCGCCACGCCTCGAGGTCGTGGCGGATCTTGTCGGCGGGACCGATGAGGGTCAGCTGCTCGATCAGCTCGGTGGGGACCGCGGCGGCGGCCTCATCCTTCTTGCCTGACAGATAGAGGTCCTGGATCTCCTTGACCTCGCCCTCAAAGCCCATGCGGATCGGGACGTTGGCATGGAAGTTGGCGCCCCGCGCCCCCATCCCGCCGAAGTAGAGGGCGTACATCGGCCGCACCATGTCCATGGCCGATTCGGGGTCATCGGTCACGATCAACGGAACCGTCGCCGCCACCTCGAACTCCTCCGGGCGCCGGCGCGCGCCCGGACGGGCAAAGCCCTCCTTGAGCGAGTCGCTGTAGAGGTCCTCGTGATGGGGGCTGTAGAAGATCGCCAGCCAGCCGTCGCAGAGCTCAGCGGCCATGGCGATGTTCTTCGGCCCCTCGGCGGCGAGGTAGATGGGGATGTCCTCGCGCAGGGGGTGCAGGCTCGACTTGAGCGGCTTGCCGAGTCCGGTTCCGTCAGGGAGCGGAAGCGGGTAGTGCGGCCCCTCGTTTGTCACCGGTCCGGTGCGCGCCCAGATGTCGCGAAGGATCCCGATGTACTCGCGCATGCGGGCCAGCGGCTTGGCGAAGGACTGCCCGTACCAGCCCTCGACGACCTGGGGCCCGGAGACCCCGAGACCCAGAATCAGCCGCCCACCGGAGAGGTGGTCAAGGGTCAGCGCGGCCATGGCCGTGGCGGCCGGGGTGCGGGCAGAGATCTGGACGATCGCCGTTCCGAGCTTGATCCGCTCGGTTGAGGAGCCCCACCAGGCCAATGGGATCAGGGCGTCGGAACCGTAGGCCTCGGCGGTCCAGATCGAGTCGAAGCCGAGTCGCTCCGCCTCTTGGATTGACTCGAGTGCCCCGGGCGGGGGTCCACCGGCCCAGTAGCCCATGTTCAGACCAAGCTTCAGATCAGGTGCCATGGGCGCAACCCTATCGGTGACCACCTATTCAGGCGGAGCGCTTCTGACCCGGTCGATCATCCGCCGCAGAAGCCCCGGCTGGCGCGGTTGGGTGGCCTGCCACTCGTCCCGCGTGGGCAGCCGCCCCGCTTGGCGGGCGGCCAGTACGCACCGGGTATGGGCGTGGCGCCGACGGTTAGGATCGCCCTCGGGCATGAGCAGCGTGTGCTCGCTCAGCGCAGGGAGGTAGTTACCGCAGAGCGGGCAGCGGTAGGTGGCAGGCTTGCGGTTCTGGGCCCGTCTCAGGGTCCACCAGCGTGCACGTTCCAGCTGCCTCCGAGCCACGGAGCAAGGATTGCACCACCAGGTGCCTGGGTAGGCGCTATGTTCGCCTCTCGTGGAACAACGCCCCATCCGCATCATGGCCGAGACCGACCGATATCGCATTATCGGGATAGTCCGGCTGCCCCCCGACGGCTACCGCAGCCGCCTCAGCGACTACCTCAACACGCCCGAGCATTCCTTCCTCGCCCTCACCGACGCCGACGTCACCCCACTCAGCGGCGGCGAGCCGGCCGAACGGCACAGGTTCCTCGCCCTCTCGCTGCAGCACATCGTGTTCGCCGTCCCGCTCGACGACGGCGCGGAGTAGGGGCGCCGGCGCTGTAACGGAGGCTCCCGTGGGGGGTTAAGTGCCCCTAAGTGCGAGCTATCGTTAAGTCATGGCAACTCGTCAGAACGAGCTCCAGGGACTGAGCCGCAGCGAGCGCCTTAGAGCCTCGCCGCGGATGTTCGAGTCTGAGCTCTTCGAGCGCCTGTCCCGCGTTCATCCCGCCGTGCCGCCGTCCATTTTCGGCCCGGCGATCGTCTTCCTGATCGCGTACGGGATCGCCCAGGGCGCCGGCTGGTTCACCCCGGCATGGCTGCTTGGCGGCTATGTGTTCTGGACCCTGACCGAGTACTGGCTGCACCGTCTGGTCTTCCACTTCGAGCCCGAGCAGGGCATCGGAGCGCGGCTGCACTGGATCATTCACGGCGTCCACCACGATCACCCGAACGACCCGCTCCGCCTGGTCATGCCCCCGGGCGTGAGCATTCCCCTGTCTGCACTGTTCGTCCTCGGCTTCTACGCCGTGTTCGGGAGCCCCGGGTTCCTGCCCTTCTCGGCCGGGTTCCTCGGGGGTTATCTCTTCTACGACATGCTGCACTACCACGTGCACCACCACACCCCGACCACGGCGCTCGGCAAGCGGCTGCGAGAGCTCCACATGCGCCATCACTTCCAGAATCATGAGCGTGGCTACGGCGTGAGCGCCCCCTTCTGGGACCACGTGTTCGGGACTCCGCTCAAGCTGCAGCGTTAGTGACCGCCGGCGGGGCGCAGCGGTGGGCGGGGATCCGTGCCGTCGCCATGGCTGTGCCTGAGCGCCGGGTCTCCAACGAGGAGATCGCGGCGCACCTGGAGGTCGACGCCGACTGGATCGCCAAGCGAACCGGAACCTCCCTCAGACCGTGGGCAGTCGAGGGCGAGCGCCTGAGCGATTTCGCAGCCCAGGCCGCGACCGCGGCGCTGGAGCGCGCCGGAGTCAGGGCCGAAGAGGTCGACTTGGTCCTGGTTGCGACCTCGACGGCGGATGAGATCACACCCAATGCGGCGCCACTTGTGGCTGGACTCATCGGGGCCGAACGAGCGGGAGCGGCCGACCTTGGCTCGGCCTGCACGGGCTGGCTGGCCGGTCTGTCCCTGGCCTGCGGCCACATCGAGTCGGGGCGGGCCCGCCACGTGGTGATCGTCGGAGCGGACTTTCTCTCCCGCTTCCTGGACCCGACCGACCGCTTTACCACGCCGCTCTTCGCCGACGGGGCTGGGGCTGCGGTCATCTCCCCGGTCGAGGGCTCTGAGGAGGCGATCGGCCCGGTCCTCCTCCGAGCCGACCATGCTGGAGCCGATCTGATCCGGCTGGAGCGCGGCCAGCACATCGCCATGCAGGGCCAGGAGACGTTCAAGGCCGCGGTCTCTCGCCTCACCGAAGTCACACGCCAGGCCCTCGACGCCGCCGGGCGTGACATCGACGAGATCGACCTCTTCGTCTACCACCAGGCGAACTCGCGGATCATCCGGGCCGTCGGCCAGCGCCTCGAGCTCGACCCGGAGCGCGTCGTTGACTACGTGGGGCGGTTCGGCAACTCCTCGACCGCGACCTTGCCCATCGCGCTCTCGGTGGCCGAGGCCGAAGGCCGCCTGCATCACGACGACACCGTGCTCCTGGCCACCTTCGGCGGCGGCTTCACCTGGGGCGCGACGGTGGTCCGTTGGGCCCCGGAGGCGCTAGCGGTCCTGCCCGCCGCTGGCTCCCCGCGGCCCCGGTAGCTCCCCCCGTCCGGTTGCTATGGGAGGTACCGAACAGATACCTTTTTCTTGGCTAACGCGTTCTTTCAGACTGATCAGCTCGGTACCACTAGACGAGGTGAGTTCGATCGAAGTCAAGAGGCTCCTCGTTGGTAAAACCGTCCGGATCGCGGTGAGCGGGAGCGAGGTCAAGCCCGAGGTGCCTCCGGGCAACGACCCAAAGGGCTTCGCGGCTGAATTTGAGCGGGTGAAGAGCGCGGCCTAGTTACTCGTATCCCTGGCGGGCGGTGGTAGCGGGCTAGCTCTCCGGCCGCCCCGGGGCGCTATCGGCCCGGATTGGCGCGGGCCAGGCGCTCGAACACATTCGCGGCCGGCTTGGCGGCGAAGTGGTACTGCAGGAGTCCGTAGTGGGCGAAGAAACCGGGGTCGGGGTTCCGATCGCCCGGTTGGTAGTCGCGCAGGTTGAACCAGAACGCGGCCTGGACGAAGGGGAGTCTGAGTAGGTCGTCGTAGGCGTCTGAGAGCTCGTCGGCCTGGGTCGAGTAGGACGGGTAGTAGGGGCCCTCAGCTCGCGGGTTGCCCGGCCAGCCGAACTCCGTCAGCCAGAGGGGCATCCGACCGTATCCGGCATCGCTGAACTCCTGCTCGTAAGCCGAAAGCTCCTGGGACCAGCTCATCTGGCACCACGGCGACGTGTTGCACCCCTCGCTGGGATAGGGGCCGGAGGATCCCGGCGCCGCCGGTATCCCCTTGACGCTGTCCCAGTCACGCACCGAGGGAGCAGTGGTGCCAGGCGGGAAGCGGTAGGCGTGCAGAGCGATGGCGTCGAAGGCCCGCGCCCCATGTAGTGCGCTGAGAACGCCATGGACGAAGGGCAGGACCGCGATCCCGCCCGGCGACCCGGGGATGATCGAGAAGTCAGCCGGGCCGGCGAACAGGAGCTTCAGGTGGACCTGGTTCTGGCGGTTGACCGACTGGAAGACCTGGTACTCGGCGCGGAGGAGGTTGGCGTACTGCTGCGGGTTCGGGCCTGAGGGCCAGAACGACTTGTGGTTCGGCTCGAGCCAGCTCTCCCAGTAGTCGACGACGTTGCGGTAGCGGACCAGGAGGGCACGGACGAACCGCTGGTAGGCGGCGAGATCACGGGCCGTCGTGGGCGGACAGCTCGTCGGGGTGGCGGGACGCGGCCTCAGCGAGCATGCGCGCGCGGAGCCCCCCAGGCTGACCAGGACGCCGAGGCCCAGCTTCTTCGCCCGCCTGACCTGAAAGTCCAGGGCGCTGAAGTCCGGCTGCCCGTTCCGCGTGAAGTGAGACCCCGAGACCGTGAAGTGAACCCATCGCGCGCCGAGCCGACGGGCCTCCGGCACATCGCGGCGGTAGTCGGTGTGGCTCGTGTCGTAGGTGCCGGTGTTTAGTCCGAAGAGCGAGGGCGCCAGCTCGGCGCCCAGGAACGGGAGGACCGTCGCCGGACGGGCTGCGACGGGCCGCGCAGTCGCCAGCGCCGCCCCCGCCAGTGAGAGCGCGCAGACGATGCCGCAGACGATGAGCTGGTACCGGTGCCTCAACGTGGATCTATCGACCTCCGGTCCCGATTCCTAAGCGCCGGGGGGAGGGATTCGACCCTCGATGTGCCGTCAGAAGGCGAGGATGCCTGCGGAACCAGTGGGACCGGTGGGACCAGTAGGACCGGTTTGACCCGCCGGTCCGGTGGGTCCTGCAGCCCCTGCGGATCCGGGCGGTCCTGTGGGCCCGGTGGGTCCGGCACCGCCCGCAGATCCGGGCGGTCCTGTGGGCCCGGTGGGTCCGGCAGCGCCCGCCGTCCCGGGAGAACCCTGGGCCCCAGCGGCGCCGGTGTCGCCTTTCGGGCCTTGCGGACCCACGACGCTGTCACCCTTTGATCCCTGGGCGCCGGTTGCACCCGTGCTGCCTCTGATCCCCGCCGCACCACGCGGTCCCGCGGGTCCGCGACTACCGGTCTTTCCTGTCTGATTCAAGGTGAGCGGGAAACTTCCGTCGGCGCATTTATCTCCCGGTTTGACGACGTGCAGCTCGTGGTTGACGGCTTCCACGCAGAGCGAGATGACGCCGTTGCGCCCCACGAATGGGTTACCTACGACGGCATAGGCGCCACCGGTCAACGCGAGAAACAAAGCCAGGCTGGCTACGACGTTTGCATAGCTAAGCCGCTGACGCATCCACTGCACGAGAATCCTCTCCTGCTCGCTGGCCCCCGCCCTACTCTACATGCGAACGCCAAGTTTCGGGAGATGTTGGCGGATGGGCAACCCCGCGGACCGTCGCCCAATCAACCAGGCGGGTACAGCCGAGAGGGAGGAATTCGAACCCCTCGATGGAGCTTGTAACCCCATACTCGCTTAGCAGGCCTGGGGTGCTTCGGCCTGCTGCCGTGTGTTCCGCAATCCGCAGGATCCGCCGTTACCTGGAGTGTTGGTGATGGTTCTTTTGCCGTCCTCCGCCATCCAGCGCTTCCAGGTCCGCTTCCACAACGACCGCCCGAACGTCGGACCCAGCACCGCCAACCCCTCACTCGACGGCGACCACACTGCGGCCCGATCCTACGCGTCCACCCGTACAGCGAGAAGGCGTAAGATGGCGTCGGCGGGTCGCGGCGGCTGCTGCGATACCCGCTACGTCAGGGGCATTGGTCGTGAGGTCGACCTGAGGGTGCGGCCAGCTTGAGCGGAGAGGCCTGGGGCCTGGGCAAGGGGGTAGATGGGTTGTGAATCGGTTCTTACACATTCGGCTGCGACTGCTGTGTGTCGGAGCGGTGGCGGTTAGCTGTCTCGTTTTGCCATCGCTTGCTACGGCTGTGACGTTCGGGTTTGGCGATTTTGGCCTGGCGGCATATGGCGATAGCGCCAGTTTTCACGCGTTGTGTGGATGGAATGGCACCAGCTGCGGACACGGTGGGTTGAACATCAAGGACGTGCGGCTGAATGTGCCCTATGACTCCCTGGCCACCTATGACAGCACGTCCGGCAGTTGCATAGCCACTTCCGCCGATCCAAACAACTGGGTCTGGTACAACGGCGTTCAGACGCCGTCTACCCAAGCGCTTCAGAGCTGGCTCCGCGAGGCACAGAAGGATGGTTTGCGGCCTCTGTTCGCCATTTCGTCGGCGGTTTCGAATCTGACTTCGACCGAGCCGGCAGACAACCCCCGTCTCCCGACTGCCAATGACTATCTTTGCGGTCTTGAGGGCCTAATGCAGGCCGCTGGACCCGGTTGGAACTTGTACGTCCACGACTGGGAGGTCTTCAACGAGCCAGAGCAGGGACTCTGCGCCTCGACGGCGGCCAACTTTGTCTCCCTGGCCCAGCAGGCGGCCGCTCATGAGGGCCGGTCTTCGGACACCCTCGTAGCCGGCGCTTTTCGGGACAATGACGACCCGCTGGACGGCACCAACCATCCGGACTGTGGTCATCCATCCGGGGACTGGTTCGTCCGCGACTACGTGCAGAAGCTCGAATCTCTAGGTCTCAACCCTCAGGCCTTGTCCTGGCACCCGTACCACGACGTCGACGTGAGCTACACCGGTACGAGCAGCTGGCACCAGACGGCCGACCTGGCGTCGTACATGAACCAACAGTTCCCCTCCCACCCTTCGTTCTGGCTCACCGAGGCAGCGGTCGTCCTCAACGACGCCATGTATGGGCCGTCGGTTGACGGCAATCCGGTTGCCCAGGCGAACGCCGCACAAGGGTTCAAGAACCTGGCCAACGCCCCCGGTCAGGCCTACAGTGGGCAGGTCTCCCGGATCTACTGGTACGAGTTCCAGACCTACGGTGACGGGGCGAGCGTCGGTTCGGACACCTGGGACTCAGCACTCCTTGGCCTTACTCACAGCGGTTGGATCGAGGACGGCAGCGGTGTTCCCCGAGCGAGCTATTGCGTACTGGCTTACGGCGACCCACCCAGCCGGGCGGTGGGAGACTCACGTTGCGACTACGCCAACTCACCGAAGCTCCCTTGGAGCGACTGGGAGGATCCCAGTGGGTGAGCTGCTTCCGTCTCGGCTATTCGGCCCCATGTCGTGCTGCTGAGGAAGCGGAGAGGGAGGGATTCGAACCCTCGATGGAGCTTGTAACCCCATACTCGCTTAGCAGGCGAGTGCCTTCAGCCACTCGGCCACCTCTCCTGGGTCCGGCCAGTGTAGAGCGTGACGGCGGAGCGCTCAGGCTACGATCGCAGCCCCGGAGGGGTGGCAGAGCGGTCGAATGCGCTGGTCTTGAAAACCAGAGTCCGGTGACCCCGGACCGCGGGTTCGAATCCCGCCCCCTCCGCTCTTCCGGCCTGCCGGGAGGGGGTTGCAGAGGGTCTTGACGCAGGGGTAGGATGCCGTCCATGGTTGACGTAACGCTGGGGGCACCGGCTTCGGAGCGTGAGGCCGAGGCAGCACCGGACCATCCCCCCTTCCCCATCCCGCAGTTCGACATAGTCCCGCGGATCGGCCTCGCCATCTCGGTTTTCGTGACCGCACTGGTGATCGCCGCGATCGCCGCCAACAAGCTCTGGCCGCTGGAGTTCTTCCATGTCGCCGGAGGTGCCGCGTGGACGATCATCGACCTCTTCCTCGGTCTCATCCTTGGGCCCATCATGGGGATGCTGTCCCCGCCGGCGCGGGTCGAGTTCACGACCCGGCTCATGCCCAAGATGGTCGTGATCATGCCAACGGTGGTCACGATGACCCTGGCAGCGGGATGGCAGCTCGCGAGCAAGCTCGGGACCAACCTGACCTCCTATCCGCACCATGGCTTGATCGTCGCCAGCTTCATCGTCGTGGGGGTGATGTCGATCCTGGCTCTAGGCCTGCTCGAGCCCGCCAACATCGCAGTCCTGTTCGAGCTGAAGAAGCCCCGCCCCCGGCCTGAGGTGATCGAACGGCTGATGAAGCGCTTCATCTATTGCGCTGGAATCCTGGGCGTTATGCAGATCGCGACGCTCGTGATCATGACCAGGCTCGCCTCGTCATGACCGAGCGGAGCTACCCCCCGGTCACCCAGCTGGCCATGGGGTCATTGACCCTGATCGTGGCCGGCGGGATCTATCTGTCCGCCCACTTGCCCCGGCAGGTCTCGTTGACGCCCGCGGTGGTTCTGCTGGCCGGCTCAACCGTTCTCCTCGCTATCAACCTCGCGCTGCTGGCGCGGGTGCGTGAGTTCGCCTGGGATCGCTTCTTTCAGGTCGGCAAGTGGTCACTGCTCGCCTACGTGGCCATCGCCGGAATGATCGAATACGTCTTCCTGCGCAACCATCTGAGCGGCGGTCCCCTGGTCGTCCTCACCCTCTCGCTGGTCGTCTTCGCGGTTCACGTGCCGACGCTGGTCGGCTTCACAGTGGCCCGCTACTACGAGCCAGCGACCGTGTCGCCCGTCGGCGCCCGACCCTAGACCGAAGCTAGAATCGGCCCTTCGCGGGTTCGACCCGCGCTGCAAGCGCCCGTAGCTCAGCTGGATAGAGCGTCGGTCTACGGAACCGAAGGTCGGGAGTTCGAATCTCTCCGGGCGCGTTGTGAAAGAGCCTGCTAGTCAGGCTCTTTTGCTTTCTCTCCACGCCCGCCGCCGATGCCGGTTTCTACCAATCTGCTACCAAACGCTGCGGCGGGCGCCTCCCCGCCGCCTCGCGCTGGCGGTGTCGGGACGTGGGGTGTGGCGCTGCGGCCAGGGATCTGAAAAGATCGTCAGCGTGGACGAGCGGTCCTGGCAGCAGGGGCTCGTAAACGAGGAGCTCTTTGAGTGGGAGGCGCGGCATGGCATCCGCGCGCTCGCTCACCTGCTGACCTACTGGGGGGCCGGCGAGGTACCGGTCTGCGTAGTCGGCAGCTTCGACGACGGTCTTGGCAGCATGGCCAGCAACACGCCCGAGATCTTGGCGACCGCGGTGGGCGACCGGTTGGGCCGCGATGACTTCCGGCTGGTCGTCTGGTATCCGCGTGACGAGCCGCACCCCTTCCGCGAGCTCGAACTGGCGCGAGTAGAGCCGAGAGAGCTCCAAACGGACGCGTTCGTGGTCCTGGACCCGACCAGTGGTGAGCAGATCACTCGGCAGGGCGGACGGGCGATCGTCCGCTTCGCTGACCCTCACTGGGCACGACGCACACAGGATGAGATGGCACAGCTACTCGGAGAGGTAGCCATTCGAGAGCTCCGATCCTACGCCGGACAGCCCGGCGAGTACACCCCGCAGCGCCTCTTCGGCACCACCGGTCAACGGCACGCCGAACAGATCCGCGTCCACAACAGCACGATCGCGTCCCATCTTGATGCTCAGATCGCCGAGTGGTCAACCGAACCGCAGACGCCTGTTCGACCGCCCCTGCCTGATGCGCATCTGAAAACGGGTGAGAGCGAGGATGACGAGCTCTCAGACGACGAGCGCGACGAGCCGCCCCTCGACCCCGAGGTAGAGAGGCGCCTGAGGAACTCGCGTGACCCTTTGGGAACGCCCGAGTACCGCTGGAAGGTAGATGCCTACAGCCGGATGATGGAGCTCGAGCAGATGCTCTACCACCTCTATACGAGCCGCGGCGTTAGTGATCCCAAGATGTATCCGGTTGACCCACAGACCCTTGAGCCAGGCTGGTTAGGGCCTCCCGACGACGGCTTTCCATTCGTCGGAGAGAGGGAGGGCCGGCTGGTCATCGCCGAAATCGGGCGTCTCGTCGCCGCGATGGGCGGCTACCTCGAACTGCAGGCCGTTTTCCCCGACACCACCGTCACCCTCGCCGTAGAACCCGGCCCGGAGCACCTGCACGACCACGACTAAGAACGACGCCCCCGCGGTCAAGCAGACCGACTCTCACACGATAGGAGCAGCGCGGCGTGCGTCAGGCGAGGCGCCGCTTTGCCGCCCGTCCGATCGTGCCGGGCGTGGCGGAGCCGGCGATCGCCTTCGCGGCGGAGCACTCGTTTGACACCGGCACCGCTGACGCCTGGTGCGTCGCCGAAGCGCTCGTGCGACGCGACGAAGCGCGGGGACGAAAGCAGTCGCCTTGCCCTGAGTCACGTCGGCGACTCCCGAGGGCGAGACGCGGTCCGCCTCCCGCGCCGCTCGCTGGCGACCGTGTCGGCGCAAAGATAGGTTCCGCGCATGACCGTCTGGATTGGCGAACTTCTGGTATTCCACGCGGAAGGGCGAGCCGTCATGCGATCGTCCTACTGTTGTGGGCGTGGAACTCCCTGACGTAATCGACCTACTCCGCCCGAGCGTCGTTCAGGTCTCGGCAACTGTGAGGCCTAACACCGATGAGCATCGCGCTCGGCTGGGCGGCAAGCTGTTCAGGAATCAGCCCATGGGGACTGGCTTCTTTGTCAGCGAATCTGCTCATGTAGTGACGGCGCAGCACGTCATCTCTGGCGCTCGCCGCCTGGCGGCTGAATGGGCCGGCTCGGAGGTGAGTGTCGGAATCGGCCTCGCGGTCCCGAACACGGAGAACATGCGAGCGAACTTCACCGTCATCGGGTTTGACGTCGTTGAGGAGGACGAACGCCACGATCTAGCCCTGTTGCGGATGTTTGCGAACCCATTCAAAGGCGAGGTGCGTCCAATGATCCGGATGGGCGACCAGGAGATCGGAGCGATGTACGGCATCCCGGCCATGAATCTAGATCGTCCGCGCGACGGCGCACCGATCGTGGTTTCCGGCTACCCGCTCGGTGAATCTGTTCTCGTCAGCAATGCTGGCATGGTCGCCTCGTCATGGTCGGTTACGGTCGACGAGGTGCCTCACCCGTCGTTCCCGGACCTGACCATGCCAGAGATGCGGGACACATACCTCGCCGACGTTCAAACGAACCCTGGCAACAGTGGCGGCCCGGTGTACTCCACACAGGACGGGCGCGTCATCGGCGTGCTCGTAGCAGGGAAGCTCACAAATGTTGTCGCGGGCGAGGAGCCGGTTTTCGTGAACGGGGCCCCGGTCAGTGCGGATGCTGGGCTGTCGGTGGTCGTCCCAGTCAAGTACTGCATCGAGATGCTCGAGCGCCACGGCGTCGAATGGAAAGCCGCTGGGGAGTGGGCGGCTTGCGGTGGACAAACAGCGGGTTCGTGAAGCCGCGACCATCTGCCCGCCGCCGAGATCGAAACCCGCTCGAACAAATCAACGCTGCCGCTCGGCGCCATGCCCGGGTCTATGTTCGATCTCCCATCATGGGCCAAGTGCGGAGCGGTCGACCCGATACAGCATGATCCCTTCGACTTCTGCGCCGGTGCGCAACTGGCCGCTCCTTCGGCGACGACCGGATGGCCAGCCGTGGCGACGCAGGGCGACGCCCGCCGGCGGCGATGGCGGGCTTGAGGAGTCCGATTGTCTCCGCCGTCCCAACAGCGGCTGCGCAGCTGGAAGACGGGGCTACGCTGAGCCGGTGGCCCCAACGGACTTCGCGTGGTTGTGGAGAGATGCGGTGGATCGCCGGATCGCCGAAACACCTGAACACGCAGTGGTCCTGGAAAGGTTGATCCGAAACCTCAACGGGTGGGATGATCACCAGGGCGCTCTCGATGACGTTGTGTCTCAGCCGTGGGGCAACTCTCGTCGCGATTGGTATGACGCTGCGGCGCAACTCGAGGTTGCGCAATACCTCCAAGTCGGTTGGTACGTCCTAGCGGTGGTGTCCGTCGGCGAGGAGCCCGGCAGAGACAGAGACGTGGCCGGCAACCAGAGCAAGCTCGATCGACTACCTGCCCCATATTCTGCCCAGTGCGGATCGGGGACCGGTGACAACGATGGGCGGCTCGGGTGGTCGGACTCGGTCTTCGTCGAGCATCACATGCAGGACAACGAGCGGGTAGTCGTCAACTTCGGGCCGACGGACGTTCCACTTGAGATCGGGCACACCGATCCAGCCACCACGATCTGGCACCTGTGGGAGGAAGGCAGCGTGGCGCGGTGGCCTTACGGCCACGACCGGATCACGCTTCTGTTGGCCACGTGGATTCCCGGCAAACGACGCATCGGACCTGGCCGCCCGGAGTTCATCGTCGGGCGCTGGCTTCTCGAGCCGACGACATCAGCGTCTGATCCGCTGCAGGAGGCGCTGTCGAGATCACCGGTGAGGTGAGCGCGGATGGTCCTTGGCGTGGATAAAGCGAGGGACTCGGGTCTCCTGCTCGAGTCGCCCGATCGATCCGGCGCCGTAACCCGGACTGCACGATCGGATTGTGACGGCTCGCTACGCGGGCGGTACCGCCTTGTCGGATGATTGCTTTCGCCAGCCATCATCGTCAATACCGGCGATTGCAATGGCGAGAAGATATCGCGTAATTACCGTGTCGTCCGGCGGGTTTAAGAACATTCTCGTGATGGCTCAGAACTTCATTGGTTGTGATCGGGATCAGTCGTTCTTGTTGCCGCCGGATGTGAGGGATTGGCTGCCGGACGGGCACTTGGCGTGGTTCGTTTTGGATGCGGTCGCCGGCATGGACCTGTCCGAGTTCTATGGCGCGTATCGTGCTGACGGCGTCGGTCGGCGGGCGTATGACCCTGGCGATGGTCGTGGCCTTGTTGCTGTACGGGTACTCGCGCGGGGTGCGGTCGGCGCGGGCGATCGAGCGGGCGTGTGTGGAGGACGTGGCGTTCAAGATGATCGCGATGATGGAGACGCCGGATCACGCGACGATCGCGCGGTTCGTGGCGCGCCACGAGGCAGCGCTTGGCGGAGCTGTTCAGCCAGGTGCTTGGGCTGTGCGCGCAGGCGGGGCTGGTCAGGCCGGGGGTGGTCGCGATCGACGGGACGAAGATGGCGGGGAACGCGAGCCGCGAGTCCACCCGCGACTTCTCGGAGATCGCCAGGGAGATCATCGCTGAGGCGATCGCGACCGATCAGGCCGAGGATGAGCTCTATGGCGATCAGCGTGGTGATGAGCTACCCGAGCAGCTACGCACCAGGGAGGGGCGTGCCGAGTTCTTCCGTCGCGTCCGCGAGCAGCAGGCCGCCGATCAGGAGCATGACGAGCCGGAGCTGCTGCCGGAACCGGCCGAGGATCCGCAGGATGGGTTCGCGTTCGATGTGCAGCGGATCGTTGCTCGTCATCAGGGACGCGAGGGCTGGACGCGTGAGGGTCGCCGGCAGCTTGAGCAGCGTCGCTGGGAGCAAAGAGAACCGATTCCCCGGGCACGCGAGGATCGGTTGTTGCTCGCCGCGCAGCGGCTGGAGGAGCAGCGTGACGCCAAGCTCGCGGCCAATCGTGCCTATGAGGACTACCGGGCGAATGGTCGTGCCACGGACGGCCGCAGGCTTGGCAAGCGTCCGAACCCGTGGACGGCACCGGAGCTGCCCGACGATGTGGTCAGCGTGAGCGACCCTGACAGCCAGCGGATGAAAGCGAACCTCGGATACGTGCAGGGCTACAACGCCCAAGCGGTCGTCGATGAGGGACAGATCGTGATCGCCGCGGAGATCACCAACACCCCCGGTGACTTCTCCAACCTGGACCCGATGGTCACCACCGCGATCAGCGAGCTCGAGCGCATTGGTGTCACAGAACGCCCTGAGGTTGCGCTCGCGGACGCCGGCTATTGGAACGAGCAGCACTTCGACGAGGTGATCGCCAACAAGCACATCCAAGTGCTGATCCCGCCGGACCGCGGCGGCCGCAGCGAACCCCGGCCGGGATGGACCGGCGGCCGTTACGCGTGGATGCGAGCGGTGCTTGCCTCAGAGCACGGCAGGCAGCTCTACCGCAAACGGATCCAGATGATCGAGCCCGTGTTCGCGCACACCAAACACAACCGGCTGATCAACCGCTTCCACCGAAGAGGCAGGATCGCGGTGCGGACCGAATGGCGGCTGCTGATGGCCACCCACAACCTCACCAAGCTCCACCGCCACCAACTCGCCGCAATCGCGGCCTGACCAAACACTCACAACGGTTTGGCACCGTGACGGCGCCACGCCGGCCCGAGCCACGAGCCGCCGCCCGAACAGTTACGCGACAGCCTCGCGACGAGGGGATCGTCAGCGAGCTGACCGGTGCACGAGTGCATTGCCACGAACTCGATCGCCAGCAAAGCGGTATGGCGGACGATGCCTATGGCGACGGACCAGGCGTCAGCGGTGCCGGTGTCAAGACGAGTGCTCCGCCACGAACGCAATCGTCGGTCCAGCGGAGACGTAAGCGCCCGATTGTCGCCGAAGGGATGGCGCCGTCCGCGTCGTTACGAGTACGAAAGCGATCGCGCTGAAGGTGGACACGCAAGCGCATCCGTTACATCAGGATCAGGACGCCTCGAGTGCTCCGGCGAAAGCACGGAATGTTTCGAACTCGAACACCCTCGTGTTTGGCTGGGCGAAGAGTCCGATGTGTCGCGTGCGTACGTCTGGCGAAGGATCTACGACGATTAACTCCTCGAGCACGTTGTTGAGATCCACAGTCAGTAGCGCTCGAACGAGACCGTCGGCCGGCGGCATCGAATACCCCACAACGATGAGTCGTCGCATGTCGCGGACTGCTCGGCGTGCCGCCTGCCAGATCGATTTGAATGGCTCATCCGTGACGGGTTTGTTCGTTAGGGGTGGCTGAATGACCCCTTCCGGCACTGGGTCATAGATGCGTCCAGGTGCGCGGAGGCGCAAAGGCGAACCGGACGCGGCCCAGTTCAACGACCCGTGCAGCTTGAGCAACTGAATGGAGCCAGCGGGCGTCCGACCTCGCGCCCGACCTTCCCAATCGGCAGCTCTCTCGGCGACATCAATGCCATAGCCCAAGCGTGCCGCCGCGAACCGAGATCCGGCGGATGTCAATAACGACCAATCCATCACACAGTCGTAATTCAACGAGACAATTGCATCTGGAACCCGAAGTCGGTACGCAAGAGCTCCGTGGTATGAGCACGTTTGCTCGATCGTCTCGCCTAGTAACCGGGGTAGAACCACCCGGAACGCGTCGATCACCCGGGCGGGCCTCTGAACAACAGGGCCTGGATCAACTCGTACCTTCTCATGAAATGTCCTCGCCGAATCCAGGTTGTTGAAGACAATCTCCATGCCGACCTGTAACGCCGGGCCATAGTCGCGTCGGACGTGTTCGAGTAGGTCGCGACCCTCAGGCGTTCGGCCGGTTTCCGACATCTGCAGGACCCGAAAGAAATCAAGGTCTAGGGGAGGCGGCAGTCTGCGCTCCTCGACGAACGAAGCACCGCGGGTTGCTCCGGCTCCCATGACCACAAGCGTTTTGCGACTCGCGCAGCCGAGAGCCGGAATTTCCACGCTGGAAGTATGCCGAGCCCTCCGGCGCCTGTTTGAGCGATATCTTTTAGGGTGTGGCTTCAACCGGACTTGCAGAGATCTTTCAGAGGATCCGAAGCGATAAAGGTCTCGCTGCGGAGCCGCTGGACCGTCTAGCTGCAGGCATCCTCGAAGAGTTCTTCGGCGGCGACGCGGACACGGTGAGCCGTCGCAACGCGATCATCGAAGTGTCCCAGCGATTGGGGCTGGCTGGTCCTAGCCGCCGATCAGCAGCACGTGTCCTGGCTGAAGCCTGGCAATACCTCGAGAACCGTGGCCTGATATGTCGCGATCCTGATCAGACTCAAGGGGAATGGTGGTTCCTAACACGTGCTGGTCGCGACTTCCTCGAGAGTGCAGACAACGACATCGCTCTCTACGCGGCTGCGATGGACATGCCGAATCGCTAGGTCGCGAGGCTGTCGGAATATGCGGGATGAAGCTCTGACGGGACCCGCGCCGGTTGAAAAGTAGGCCGGCGCGCCGGTCGAAAAGTGACCCCCCCAGGGCCGCTGTCAGGCGGGGTTGGTGATCCAGTGGGTGTGGAGCTTGAGCAGATTGTGGGTTGCGGTGACTAACCGCCACTCGGACTGCGCGGCTGCCCTGCCTCTTCGCATGAACCGGTCGATGTGCCGGTTGTATTTGATCTGTCCGAATACCGGCTCATGGTGATCTTGCGTTGCGCGTAGAGCTTGTGGCCTCGCTCGCTGGTCAGCTTCTCGCGCATCTGTTGGTAGCGGCCGTCGTCCCAGCCAGGGCGTGGGCCCTCGCGCATGTTCCCGTCCGGTGGGGCGAGTACCTCGATGCCCTGCGCTTCGATCGCTTGCATCTGCGCGGTGTGCCAGTAGCCGGCGTCCGCGAGCACCACCTCTGGGTTCTCTTCGATGCCCTGCTCACGTAACCCGCTGAGCGTGGTGTCGAGCATCGGGCCGAGATGCCCGAAGTCCGGGGCGGCGATGCTGATCTCGGCGGCAAGGATGACCTGCCGGTCGTTGACCGCCGCCTGCGCGTTGTAGGCCTGCCGCGGCGGGGTGCCTTGGGTGCGCATCACCCTGGAGTCCGGATCGGAGAGGTTGATCACCCCGTCGGGCATCTCCGGCGCCGTGAACGGCTTGCTGTTGCCCTTCAGCACCCGGCCCTTCGTGTCCCGCGCGGTCGCGCGCCACCGCTCGTAGGCCTCATTGGCGGCCAGGTCGATCCGCTGGTTCTCCTCAAAGCGCTCAAGCGTATCGATCAGGCGATCCTCCCGATCACGCGCAATCGGCTCGCGCTGCCGGGCTCGGTGCGTTTCCAGCTCGCTGCGTGCGACCCGAAACCACTCACGCCGCCCATTGCGGCGCAGCACCCGACGGCCGAGCACCGTCGACTCAAGATCCATCTCCAACTCCAGTTCCATCTCTGCCACGGGCTCATCGCCGATCGGGCGGCCCTTGCGCTCCGCCAAACGCTGCTTCGCATCCGCCAACGCTTGCCGACGACCCTCCGAGGTTCGCAGCTGCTCGGGTAGCTCATCCCCCCGCTGATCTCCGTAGAGCTCATCCTCTCGCTGGTCGGTCTCCTCAGCCTCCCGCAGGATCTCCTTGACCAGCCCGCTGTAGCTGCGGTTCTGATCCATCGACGCGTTCGCCTTGATCTTCGTCCCATCGATCGTGATCACCCCAACCGACACCAAACCCGCCTCCCGACAGAGCCCGAGCACATCGTCAAATAGTTCGCCGATCTCGACCTCATGGCGACGGCGGAACTCCGCGATCGTGGAGTGATCAGGCGTCCGCATGCCCGTGATCACCTTGAACGCCACGTCCTCCCAGCACGCCCGCTCAATCCCCCGTGAAGACCGGTTCCCGCGCGCATACGCGTACATCAAAAGGGCCACCGGGTGGATTCAACTGGTTGTCGCAACGCCTGACGTTGAGGAGTTGTCATGGCGAGGAATAACCGAGCTTGGAATCGTGCTGCTGCAGCGGGAACGCGTTGGGGCGGACATCCGCCCGCGGGGCGACGGGAGGTCCGTGTCCGGTTCTGGCAGGCGATCGCTCGAGGCGTGTCGAGTGAGAAGGCTGCGGTCGAGGCGGGGGTGTTGCCGAGCATTGGTGTCCGGTGGTTTCGCAAGGGTGGCGGCATGTCGCCTCTCAGCTTCGCGCCGGCGTCCGGGCGTTATTTGTCCTTTGACGAGCGAGAGGAGATCGCAGTCCTCCGCGCGGGTGGTTCTGGGATTCGTGAGATCGCGCGTCAGCTCGGTCGTGCGCCGTCGACGATCTCGCGAGAGTTGCAACGCAACGCGGCGATCGGACGTGGCCGCGTTGAATATCGAGCCTCGACCGCCCAGCGGCATGCTGAGCGTCGCGCGCAACGTCCCAAGCCGGCAAAGCTCGCGGTGAATGCGCAGCTGCGGGCCTATGTGCAAGCGCGGCTTTCTGGGACGGTGCAGCGGCCCGATGGGAGCGTCGCGGGTCCAGATATCGCATGGCGTGGGCGACGTCAGGGACCCCGAAAGGACCGTCGCTGGGGCAGTGCTGGAGCCCGGAGCAGATCTCTGGTCGCCTGCGCCTGGACTTCCCCGATGATGAATCGATGCGCGTGTCTCACGAAGCGATCTATCAGTCGCTCTATATCCAGGGCCGCGGAGCGCTGCGCCGCGAACTGAGTGCTTGCCTGCGGACAGGTCGGGCGCTCAGAGCCCCCAGGAACCGGACCTCGAAAGGCAACCGGAGCTTTGTGACGGATGAGCTGTTGATCAGCGAGCGGCCCGCCGAGGTTGATGACCGGGCGGTTCCCGGGCATTGGGAAGGCGACTTGATCCTCGGTACCGACCGATCAGCGATCGGCACTCTGGTCGAGCGCTCGAGCCGGTTCACGATGCTGCTGCATCTCCCGCCGATCGAAGGTCACAACACCCCCAGGACGACACCCGGACCGGCGATCACGGGTGCCGGCGCTGGCGCGGTTCGCCACGCGATCGCGGACACGATCGGGACGCTTCCCGAGCAGCTGCGGCGGTCCTTGACCTGGGACCAGGGAATCGAGATGGCCCAGCACGTCCAACTCCGGCTCGACAGTGGCCTGCAGATCTACTTCTGTGATCCACGCAGCCCATGGCAGCGCGGCACCAACGAGAACACCAACGGGCTGCTGCGCCAGTATTTCCCCAGAGGCACCGACCTCGCCCGCCACAGCCCCGAGGAGCTCGCCGCCGTCGCGACAGCGCTGAACGGACGACCCCGCAAGACACTCGGTTGGAAGACACCCGCTGAGGTGCTCACGGAGTACCTCAGCGCCGCGGCCTAACCGCAGCCTTCATCACCGCGGGTGACCTGCCGGACGGGCGAAACGGCCTGACCGATATCCCTCGGCTGCATCGCCGAGGGCCGCAGGCCGGCTGACAACGCGCCGATCTATGCCAGGAACCCCTGAGGAGCTGCTTAAAGCGGCCATCGCCACTCAGGCCTCGCCCTACGGGCTCGGCCTTCGCGACGACGGCCGCTTTGTCCTCACCACGGCAGGGGGTCAATTCTCAATCGGCCTTTACACAGGGTCAGCCATCAAGACGACAGCCGCATCACGCAGGCAGGCCCAGTCGTCGCTTCCGACCTTTAGAGTCGCCGCCCACACCGCGTTGCGAGGACCGGTTGAGCTCAGGCCATCATCGCCGGATCGAACGGAGCGCGACCCGCAGCCCCAAGCCGATAACGCTCACTGAAACGGCTGAGGTCCATCGCCTCCACCGCCCCCAACACCGTCCACACCAAATGATCCTCAGGCAGCCATTCCGTCAGTGACGGAGGCATCAACAACAACTGACCACGGTCGACCGCTATGAAATCTCGAGCCATGCCGGAAGTGTCTTAAACCCAGCGGACGACCCGAGATTCCGACAGCCTCTCGCCAAAGCGCTCGCGCGACCTTGGGTTGAGCGCTTACGAAGCGATCGTAGGCGGCCACAGATATCGCTGCTGGAGCTCGTGGGAGACGGGATCGAGAGGGATCGCGCTCAGCGCTTGTCACGATTGTCACGATTGTCACGATTGTCACGATTGTCAGGTTGGTGGAGCTGCGTCGTCCGGGAAAAATGCCCGGGGCGTGATCGAACTAGCACGCTTCGGCGCTGACTACGTCCCAGACCGCCAGCGCGTGAACCAGCGAGGACGACTGCCTCCCCGTGCGGACGCAGGTGCAGTCGCCGGGAGCTGCGCAGCCACCCCAGCTCGAGCGAGGTCGCAGAAGTCGTCGTACACCGCCGCCGCGGCCTCAGAGGAGCGGTCCAGTTCCAGACAGGTGACGTTGTCGCTGTCCCTGCTGGCCAGGTATGTGGCCGTGACCAAGCGCCAGTCATTGCCGACCACCATGTACGGGAGCGTGAGGTCGTCCGTCAGCACGGCGACGCGAAGGCGAGATCGGGATGCGGGTGGCAGCTCGGCCCACAGCTCCCCGAGGACTGCGAGGCTCGCGTTGATCCTGCCCGTGTAGTCGACGGACACGGCTCGCTTGAGCCGTTCGATCTGCGCGCTCCCCGGGTCGAGCATGACGAGCGTCACTCGCCCTCTCTCGAGAACCCGGCGGACGTGGCTCTTGAAGTCGTCGCGGTTGGTCTCCGAGCACCACTTGCCGAGCGAATGTCCGGCGACGTAGAACTCAGTGTTGGCCTTGCGGAGTAGGTCGAGCCAATCGTCGGCCTTGATCGAGTGCTTGGCCCGTGCGCCCACTAACCCCGGGATGTGCGCGCCCGGGGGGGCCTCACGCGGCTGCGCGCTCGCGACGACGCGCCAGCCGCTCACGATCAGCGACGCAAGCAGCGAACCGAGCGTTCCGATCGCGAGGGTCGTGCCGAGCGGCTCGTGACTGCCGCGAGTGAGAACCGCGACGGCGACGACACCGGTGATGACGAACAGGAGCGCGAAGACGGCGGCCGAACGCAGGCGGCGGTCAGGCATGGCTCAGAACAGGGACAGCGGGTCGGCGGTCAACGGCTCGTGGATCTCGAGGTCGTCGAGTGGGTGCGGCCACTCCAGCTCGAGCACGAGCGCCGAGTGGTCAGACAGGTCGGTCTCGCGGGGAGTGTGGTCGTAGTCACACCGGCGCACAGAGTCGGCGAGCGAGCGACTGACGAACGCGTGGTCAAATCGATAGCCGCGGTTCTCGTAGTCGATCCAGCTGTAGTCCATGTCGTTTGGGTGCCGTAAACGGTAGGCGTCGACGAAGCCGCGCACGACCAGCTCGTCGTAGAGGCGGTACTCCCAGTCGCGAAACATCCCGTAGTGGGGTCGGTGGATCGGCTCGAGCACGTTGAGGTCCCCGATCACGACGGCATCGTAGGCTCGACGTTCGGTGAGAAACTGCGATACCGCCTCGCAGAAGCGGCGCTTGCGCTCCGTCTTCTGCTCAGAATCGTCGCGCGAGGGGACGTAAAGCCCGACGACGTGGAGCCGGTCGAGAGCGACCAGCTCGGCGCGCCCGGGAAGATGGTCGACGATGTCGCCGCCGCGCGGCGCGGCGCGGACTCGGGTGGCGATCGCCACGCCTCGCTCGCGGTCGGCGAGTGCTCCGCCGCGCACATCCCACCCGCACGCCGCGAGGCGCTCGAGCAGCAATACGGTGCCAGCGCCGGGACTCGTCTCCGTCAGCACGAGGAGGTGCTCGGGCCGCTCCGCCAGCCAGGCGAGCTGCCGCTCGGCCCTAGCCGCCGAGGGGTTGGCGATGTTGAGCGTCAGTATCCCGAGCGTCATCGTTGCGATAGGACCAGCTCGGCGACGACCGCGCCGAGCCCGTCGGCGTCGGTCGCGGTCGTGTCGAACAGGCTCGCCGGTAGCTGCTCACGCTCGGTGAGTAGCCTGTCCGCGTCGGCGTACAGCTCGAGCTCGAGCGCGGGCCCGATCCCGCGCTCGAACCTTCGCTCGGGGGCGATCGTGCGCTGGGCGAGCCGCTCGGTCAGGACCTCGGGCGTGGCCACCAGCTGGATCCGGACCCCCGGGCGTGGGATCCCGCGGTTGATCTCCAGGATGTAGTCAAGCTCGACCCCGTCAAAGCGCTGCAGCACCAGGGAGGACTCGATGTAGCGGTCGCACAGCACGGTCGCACCGGCGCGCAGCTGTGGGATGATCTCAATGTCGCATTGGTAATGGCGGTCGCCGGCGATGAGACACGCGAGCGCGCGCCCTGTGACTTCGCGTTCGGCTGCACGGACGGTGTCGCCGAGCGGGGTCGGCGACGGCTGACGCGTGCGGTGAATGGGTACGCCGGCGGCCTCGAGTCGAGTCGCGACGGCGAGGGAAAGCGACGTCTTCCCGGCGCCGTTCGGCCCCTCGATCGTCACGAGCAGGCCCCGCTCCGGCGGGTCGGTAAAGATCGTCACGCCGACCCCCCGGCGGGGTCCGGCACAGGGCACTGCTCGCGGTCGCGCTCGCCGAGTTGCGCACCAGCGGCGATCACGGCCGCCGGACACCCGCGGCCACACGCACCGGACATCGCACAGGACTCGCACACGGGATCGGCCGCGACCGCTGTGCGGTCGTGGAGGCGGTATCGATCAAGCCGAGCCGCGATGTCGTCGTGCTGCAAGGCGTTACCGACGATGAACTCACGGGGGTCGTGGCGCGACTGGGGCGTGCGCGCGGCGAACACGAGGTAGGGGCACACGGTGACGTCACCATTCGCAAACACGTACACGATCGTTCCGGCCTCGCAACCCGACAGCGGCCGGTCGTCGTTGGGGAAGCGGATCCGCACGATCTCAAGCTCGTCTTCGAAGATGGCCGTCCGGTCAGCCAGCAAGCGCATGAACGAGTCGGGCGCGCCGAGTCGTCGGACGCCGCGCACGCCGCGACCCATCGAAGAGAGCGGGTTCATCAGCACGTACTCGGCACCGCACCCGCGCGCGTACCGGCACAGCTCCTCGTACTCGTCTAGCGCCGCGAGGGTGTTGGGAGTCACGAGGACGCCCTTCAAGAGGCCGCGCTCGCCGATTGCGCGGAGCGTCTGCTTCGTGAGCGCGAACGATCCGGGGTCGCCGCGAAACTTGCCGTGGCTGTGGGCGGCGAAACCGTCGAGACTCACGTTGAGCTTCACGCCGCCAGCGGCGGCGAGGTGATCGAGGACTGCCGCGTCGCTCAGCGTCGCGTTCGTGCAGATGGTGACGGTCATCTCGAGCTCACGGGCGTCGCGCACGACCGCGAGCAGGTCGGGGTGCGCGAACGGTTCGCCGCCCGTAAGCGTCAGCCGGGCCACATGCGCCTCTGCCAGCTGCGGCAGGACCAAGCCGCGCATCTGCTCGTGAGAGATGTCGATTCCATCGCTGCGCGCGGAGACGAAGCAGTGCGCACAATGCAGGTTGCAGCGCTCCGTGATCTGAACGAGCGCCTTGCGCGCAGGGGCGATCGTCGAGGTGCGGAAGTAGCACGACGCGGCCACGTCCTCGGCGGCGATCCGGTGCGCAGTCATCAGGAGCAGACCGCTCTTGCAGGGAACCTGCAAGGGTTGACGAAACCCGGATCCGTTCCGGCGGGGGCCTCGGGCCCGGCTCGGGGCCCCACGACCCGATGACGACGCTCGCCTCCACCACGCACCCGCTCGGCCGTCGCCGCTCCCGGAGTCGGCTCCGCGTCGCACGCGTTATCGGGTTGCTGACGTTCAACATCGGCGCGGCCAGTGAAGTTAGGGCCGAAGCGATCCTCAAATGGTTGCGCTCGCGCGGCGACGACGTGATCGTGCTCACCGAGACGACCGAAGGAACCGGGACGGAGTTGCTCGCGAACGGGCTGCGAACACACGGCTACGAGATTCATCACATGCCGATCGCCCGCGAACGCGGAGTGCTCGTCGCGAGCCGGCTCGAGATCGCCCGCGACCTCTCCGACGATCTGTCCGTGACGCTCCCGTGCCGCGCGTCGGCATTGCTGCTCGGGACCGGCCCGACGTCCCTGGCGCTCGTCGGCGTGTACGTGCCCTCTCGCGACCGCAGCGACGCAAAGGTCGCCCGCAAGCACGCATTCATCGCTTCGCTCCTCCGCGGCCTGCGATCGCTGCCGGCAGCGCAACGTCGCCGACTGGTGCTCGCAGGCGACTACAACGCCGTCGCTCGCCGCCACGAGCCCCGGCTCCCCGGGTTCTTCGCATGGGAGTACGGCCTTCACGACGAGCTTGAGCGCATCGGCCTGCGCCCCGCGCACGAGCTGCGCGGGCGCCGGGAGCATCCGCACAGCTGGATCGGTCGCACCGGCTTGCGCTATCTGTACGACTACGTCCACGTCGGGACGGGCCTGCATCGCGGGGTCGAGCGCTGCGACTACCTGCACGGACCGCGGCAACGACGGCTCTCCGACCATGCCGCAGTCGCGGTGCGCTTGGCGCTCGGCTGAGCAGCTCATTCCTCGACCGCCAGAGCACGGATCAGTGCGGCATCGAGGCGATCGAGCCGATCGAGCTCGAGGTTGCGCCGGAACTCGTGCGCGACGACCGCGCGAGCCGGGCCGTCCTTGGCCGCCTCGTTGTTCGCCGAGCCCCACCGGCTGTCGTCGCGCGCGAGGTCCCGGAGGCCGAACGCAGTCACGAGTAGTACCAGTGGCACGTTGTAGCCGCGCTCGCGAGCCACATCCATCGCCTTCCACTTGAGCTTTTCGTCCGGGTCGAGCCCCCACAGCCGGCGGCGGATCTCCTCGAGCATCGCTGCGTGATCGGGAACGAGCAGATCGAGGGCCCACGCGTTTGCCTGCTCCTCCTGCTCGTCGTCGCCCCCCTCCCAGCCGGATCCCAGGTCAACCAGGCCGCTGCGCCCGACGTGCCCGTAGGCGAGATGGCCGAGCTCGTGCGCGAGCGCGAACAGCCACCATGCCTTCAGGTTCGGTGTCTCCTTGAGGACGACAACCGGCTGCTCGCCGATTAGCCACGCACCCGCGGAGAATCCGCCCCTGGCCAGCATCGGCACCACGACGATGCCCGCCTGCCAGCACCAGCGCACAAGCGCTTCGAGCGTGATCTCGCCTTGTGTGCTGACCACTAGCTCGCGCAATGCGCGCGGGTCGGCTGGAACGACACTCGGCCGCCCGGCGAACGCCAGCGCGCTGCGCTGTGCGAGCGACTCCGCGAGCGCGAGCAGCGCCGGGTTGTCGTTCGCCGACGCGCTGCGGCGCTTGAGCGTCGGTGCGTGCGCAAGTACGGGCGAGGTGACCCGGTCGGCGAGCAGGTTGGCCTTCTCCCACCCTAAACCGCGTGCGAGCACGTCCGCCACGTGGCGCGGGTCAACCGCGGCGACGATCCGTTTAATGACGTCGGCGGGCACCCCGGCTCGCTGCGCTCGGCGGCCGAGCTCCTTGGCCGAGACCTCGGGCGCATCCGGGCCGGCGATGTCGGCGAAGTCGGCGCCAAGCGCGCGCAGCAGGCTGCGTAGGGTTGAGATGCGCATGTCGGTCTCGCCCTGCTCGAGCTTCGCGAGCTGCGGTGAGGACATGTCGACGAGCCCGGCGACGGCCTTTTGGCTCATGCCGCGGTTCTCGCGCAACGCGCGCAGGCGGCGGCCGATCCGTCGCGCCTCCTCGGCGTCGCGCTCGCGCAAGTGCTGGGCGAACGCCTGATCGCCGGCCGCGCGCACGACCATCCAGTCGAGCTGGCGCTCGCCCTCCGCCGTACCGATCAACACCGCGGCGCCGCACTCGTCAACGCCGACCGTCAGCTGCCCCGTGACGCCGAGCGCTGCGGGATCGAGCCTAATCACGTCGCCGTTGGCGAACACGACCTCAACGAGACCGTCGCGGTATGCCGCCAGCTCGACGTCACCGTAACCCGACTCCATCCACGGCTCCCTCGAGCTCATGAGTTGAGCCGCTCCCACTCGGCGATCAGCGCCCCCTGGTTCTCGACGATGAGCGCCATCACGTCGTCTGGCACCGGCTCGATCTCAACGAACAGCTCAAGCGACACGATGTGGACCGACGCAATCCGACGACCACGATGTTTCACGTGGCAATGCGGACTGTGGTGCTGCGCACCCCGCTCGTCGGCCACGTAGACCCCGAAGTTGCGTATCTGAAGAACCCTGGACATTCAAATTAGCAAAAAAGTTAAATGATCAGCCGGACAGTCGCAGCCGGAGATCTCGATGGATAGGGCGGTGGCGGACCCATTGGCCGCACCTCCCGCCAGATCGTCGCCGCGGCGCCTGGCCCGCGCGCGCCCCAACTGGGACAGATCCGGCAGGCCGAGGGGCTGTAGCCTCCGCCGGCACGAATGAGCTTCCATATCGAGCCCTGGGCGCTCGATCGCGCCCTCGAGCATCTCGAGCAGCAGGGTGACTCGGACATCCTCCCGCCGGCGTTCGAGCTGCACGCCATCCGGCACGTCTGGCAGTCCGAGCGGCAGCGGCTGGCGGATACGGACCTCGACGTCTGGACCGTCGGTCCGCGCCGTAGATGCTTGTCACCCAAACAGCATCTCGGGCTGCGGGTGGCGACGCAGCTGGACCCGGTCGATGCGCTCCTCACGACCGCGCTCGTGATCCAAGTCGGCGAGCAGCTTGAGGTGGTCCGGCTTCCGGTGGACGATCGAACCGTCCACAGCCATCGCTTCGTCGCGGGACTGGACCACGGCCGGCTCTTCTCTCCTGACTTCAACTTCTACTCCTTCAGGGACCGGTCACTTGAACTCGCCGAGGAGAGCGAGTTCGTCCTACTCACCGACATCTCCGACTTCTACCCGCGGATCTACCTGCATCGCGTCGAGAACGCGCTCCGAGCAGCACTTGGCCCCGACGATGGAGCTGCTCGAGTGCTCAACAAATTCCTCACTCAGTGGAATCAGTCGATCTCATACGGGTTGCCAGTCGGCGCTGCGGCGTTCCGGTTAGTCGCCGAGGTGACCATTAACGACGTCGACCAGGCTCTGGCGGCCCGGGGCTACCGCTTTTGCCGGTACTCCGACGACTTTCGCTTCTTCGTGGCGTCGGAAAGGGAGGGGCGGGAAATCCTTGCCTTCCTCGCGCGGGCCCTCTCGAACAACCACGGGCTCACGCTGCAGGCGGCGAAAACCGAGTTGATTCCCGCCAAGAACTTCAGCGAGCGCTTCCGCTGGAGTGAGCAGGACGAGGCCACAGCAACGATCCAGGAGAACCTCCGCGAGCTCCTCGCAGAGGTCGGCCTCGACGCGTACGACGAGCTTCCCGCCTTAACGGACCTTCCCGAAGAGGTCCGTGAAGCAGTCGAGAAAGCGAACGTCTGGACCCTTCTCAGGGATCAGCTCGATAAGGACTTCCCGAACATGCGGACGGTCCGCTTTGCCTTGCAGCAGATCCGGTGGTGGGGGCTGGCCGACGACGAAGGCCTGATCCTCGACCGCATGCGACAGTTGGACACAGTCTTCTCCGACGCAATCGCAGCCGCCACCGCAAATTCCGACCTCACCGGGGCCGAGAAGCGAGAAATCGCCGAACGGCTGCTCGATCTCGTGGACGACGATGTCTTCGGCCATTTGGAGTACTTCCGAACGTGGATCCTGTGGGTCTTCACCGGCAGCGCGGAGTGGAACAACAGCCCGAAGCTGCAAGAGATCTACGAGCGGTATTCGGAGAGCTTCACCCGGAGCGCGGCCGTCATTGCGCTGGGCGTCGCCGGCATCGACCACTGGTTCCGCACGGAGCGCGACCGACTGCCACTGATGGATCCATGGGAGCGACGAGCGTTCCTCGCGGGCGCGTCGTGTCTCCCGAAGGACGAGCGTAAGCACTGGTACGCGTCGGTCAAGCCGCAGCTGTCACCTCTGGAGGTCGCCGTCGTCGAGTGGGCCAAAGCGAACGCCCCCGACTGCAGCTCCTGGCAGACGCGGTATGTCGCAAGCCTCGTCAGTGGGCGCCGCGGACGGCCAGCCGGAGCTGCGCGCGCAATCTACCGGCCTCCAGCACGAGTACGAGTTCAACGCGTGCCAAGACGGCGTACGCCTGTCCGGCAAGCGACTTCCTCCGTCGCGACGGTGGTGAACATGATCGCCGGACGATTGCTCTCGTCACTCCGCCGGATCATGTCGGACGCGTGCCTTGGCGACGGACCACGCGTCAGCGGTGCCGGTGTCAAACAAGCGCTCCGCCACGAAGGCGATCGCCGGATCCGCCACGCCCGGCGCGATCGCATCGGCGACGGAGGGTGGCTACATCGGGTCAGCTTGCCGGCAGCTCAGGATCGGCGCTGCAAGTCTCGAGTTTGGCGAACCTCACGGCGCGAGCGGCGAGCTAGCAATAGAACCGTCCCGCCTGGATCGATTGCGGACCTCGCATCAGATCGAGCCCTAGTCCGTGCCGAGGTCGCCGTCCCAGAACGCTTGAGCGGTTGTCTCTGAGGATGCTCTGTCGATCTCCCCCTGCTCGAGGAAGCGGTCGAAGTCCGAGCGGGGGATGCGGACTCGTCTTCCGATGCGTACGGCTGGGAGTCTGCGATCGTCGATCCAGTTGTGCGGACCGTTTGCTGGTTGAGTTTGAGGATCGTCGCGATCTCTGCGACCGTGAGGAACTCTTCGTTGGGTCGAAGCATGGGATCAGGATGAGACTAGTTGCCAACAGCGCAGGCTTGGGGGATCGCGAGCGGCAGGTAGTGGAGCTCGCCGCGGTGCAGCCGTTTGTGTTGCCGGGTCATGTGATGGGGCTGCTCGAGGCGGATTGGCGTGAGGCTTACGATGTCTTGGCAGGTCTGACGGCGGCGGGGGTGCTCGTACGTGGTCGGGTCGCCTCCGAGACCCAGGATTGCTTTCAGATCACGAGCGCTGGGCTTCAGGCACTTGGGAGTCGATCTCCGCTCCCTGCCTTCGAGCCTGCTTATGAACATGCAGTTTGCGCGAGCTGGGTGTGGGTGAAAGCGCGCTCCGGGGCGTTCGGACCGCTCGATCGGGTCTTATGTGAGCGCGAGATGCGCGACGAGGATCGGGTGGATGGGGCTGGCGTGCCGTATGCGGTGGAGCCGCACGAGTTTGGGGGTCGCTTCGAGGCGCACTATCCGGACCTAGCGTTGATTCATGGATCTCACCGCTTGCCGGTCGAGGTGGTCACAGCTCTGCCGGAGGTGGGCCAGCTCGCGGCGGTGCTGCGAGCGTATGCGGCTGATCACCGGGTCACGGAAGTCGTGTTCTTCAGTGTTGATCCGCGGCTGGGTGCGGTGGTGGAGCGGGTCTCGGATTCGCTGGAGCTCTCGGCGATGGTGTTCATCCGCGCGATCATGATTGGCAGCCAGAACCGATAGACCCCCCCGAGCGCGCCGCGGCCGGTTGCCTATTCGAACGAAGCCGATCCGGGAGGCGGGGGGCGGCGTAGCTCGGCGCGTACCTGTGCGAGAGGCCGACTGCTCTTCTCGGATTTTTCGTCCTCGCGTTTTGTCACGTCGTCGAGGTGCTGTTGGTACGTGGCGGCGGTGAGTGGCTGGTAGCGGGCCGGGTGGGAAACGGGGTTGGGATAGAGCTCCGGCGCCGGTGTGCTCTGAATGGCCCCGCGCGCGAGAACGTCGAAGTGCGCCGCAAGCTGGTCGAAGAGGCCGCCAGTCCGTTGGCGGCGCAGGTGGATGATCGGGGCATCCGGCGCCACAGTGGCCTGGAGGTGCGGACTGAGGAGCAGCTCATCATCGAAGCGAAGAATTCGCTGCCCGGGGTCGGGGTAGATTTGGCCGATCTCGATGTTCACAAGTTCGGTTAGCGGTTCGAGATAGCCGCGCGCGGTTTCGATCTCGAGCGCGAGCTGGGGGCGGCCGATGTAGTCCTCCTCGTCTCGACCGATGGCTTTCGCACGGGCTCTGACCCAGATCGAGTCCGGGGCGGAGATGAGGATCCGGACCCGGCAGCCGGCGGCAGCTTTCGCGGCCAGCGTGTCGATGGTGCCCTCGGTAGCGACGAAGTCGAGAAGCGAGTAGTCGAGCAGCTCGACCTGATCGATGGCCTCCTCGAGCAGTTCTTGCCAGGCGGGTGCGCCCGGATCGTGAGCACGCGCCCAGGCTCCGAGGATCTCCGTGCCGGCCCCGTAGTCGACCGGGGGTGCGCTGGCAACCTCAGGCCACAGCTCGTGCTCCTCGCACCCGAGAGCGCGGGCGACCCGGGCTCGCAGGCGCGGGTACGGGGGGCGGCCGGCCAGCCAGCGCTGAACCGTCTTGACGTCGACCTCGACTCGGTCGGCGAGCCCTTCTGGATCGATTCCTGCCTGGTTGATCGCGTGCCGTAATCTTTCGTTCGGCAATACCGCTCCTTTGCAGGCCTTCGGGAAGCCGCCATTGTAAGTCGTCCCAAGTCGTCCCAAGTCGTCCCAGGACGTCTTGCGAGACGTCCCAAGAAGTGGTAGAGACGTCCCGGCTGCTCGTCCATTGTCCGGGAGCATGAGAACTCAAGCAGCACCCACCACCCTCCCCCACCTGACCGATGTGGACGGCGGGAGCGCCACGCCGATGGCCGCGCCTCACCGTCCAGCGCGGTTGCTGGGGGTGGCGGACGTCGCCCAGCTCCTCGGTGTCCGTGAGACGTTCGTATACGCACTGGCCCGACGGGGCGAGCTCCCCACCGTTCGCATCGGCGATCGCTACGTGCGCTTTCGACCGGAGGCACTATGGGCGTGGATCGAGCGCCAGGAATCCACACGGCCGAGAGGCACCCGATGAGCTCGCTCGGCCCGTGGGGTCCGCAGCATCAGAAACCCGTCAAGTACAGAAGGCACCGGGCGATCGGAATCGCCTCGCTGGTCGCCTTCGTGGCCTTGCTGGCACTCCCCGCCTTCGTCACCAACTTAGCCGTCCTGTTCGCGATCCTGTTCGTGATCGGCCGGTTCGCTTACCGCCGCCACCAGCGGCTGCCCAAGGCTCGGCCGGTGGTGGCGCCCGGATCGAGCCTTGCCACAACCGCGGCTGATCCCGTCGTGACGGTGCTCGAGGAGGGGCGGCGGCTGGGCGGCGGCGTTTACCTCGGGACCGACGACCAAGACCGCTGGGTGGTGGCTCGCCCGGAGCACGCCGTCCTGTTGCTCGGGCCGCCGCGCTCGGGGAAGACGAGCGCCGTCATAACCCCCGCTGTGCTGGCACATGCCGGGCCCATGGTGTCCGCCTCGACAAAGCCTGACGTGCTCAAAGCGACACAACGGGCGCGTCGGCAGGTGGGGCGGGTGTGGGAGTTTGACCCCACCGGGGATCGCGCGGTACTTGGGCCTGATGCGCAGCTCCGCTGGTCGCCGGTCACCTCAGCCCTCACCTGGGACGGGGCGCTCCTCATGGCCAGGAGCATGGTCGCCGGCTCTCACGTCGGTCACGGCACCTCCGACTCCACCCACTGGTCAAAGCGCGCGGCCGCGCTCCTGGCCCCGATGCTCCACGCCGCTGCGCTCTCGGCCCAGGACGTCGGCACCCTCACGGGCTGGGTTCTCGGCCACGACCTGCACTCCCCCACCGTCATCCTCCAGCGCTCCCGCTCACTACTCGCGGCCAGCGTCCTGGGTGGGCTTGAGAACACCGAAGGGCGCGAGCGCTCCTCGATCCTCTCCGCCGCCGCCGACGCCCTGGATGCCTACAGCTCAACCGGCGCACTCGCGGCCGCAAAGAACCCCAACTTCGACGGCCGTCAGTTCGTCCGCTCGTCGGATTCGATCTACATACACGCGCCGGCCGAGCACCAAGCCCTCGCCGCGCCGCTCGTCTGCGGCCTCTTGTCTGAGATCCGCGCCGCCACCTACGCCGCCCACCGGGAAGGCCAGCTGCCCGAACGGGTGCTGTTTGCGCTCGATGAGGCCGCGAACATCGCGCCGCTCGGCGACCTGCCCCAGATCGCCTCCGAAGGCGGCGGACAAGGGCTCCAGCTCCTGGCCGCGTTCCAGGACCTCTCCCAGGCCCGCAGCCGCTGGGGGCAGGCCGCGGACGGGTTTCTCACCCTGTTCGGGACCAAGCTGATCATGCCCGGGATCGCCGACGCGCGGACACTCGACACGGTCTCGGTCGCGCTCGGCGAGTACGACCGGCAGGTTGTCTCCAGCACCCGCAGCGAGCCACAAGGTCTCCTGTTCAGCCATACCCAGAGCGGGCATCCGCGGCGCAGCACGACCATCTCGACCCAGCGCCAGCGGGTCCTCTCCCCCGGCGAGATCGCCAACATCCCCGCCGGTCGAGCGCTTCACCTCGACGGCGTCGCCTGGCAGCTTGTCCAGCTCACCCCGGCCCACTGGGTCCAGCCCTGGGCCACCCTCACCGCCGTCGCCAACGGCCGCTGAGCCGGCCGAAAAGCGAGGGACGACTTGGGACGACTTGGGACGTCAGCACCCAGTGCGTGGAGTGTGTCCCTGCTCGAAGGTGGGGGACGATGAGTAGGAGCGCCGTGGGCTGGGGTGGGCGTTGCTGACCTTGGCCAAGATCACGGCCGGGCAGGCGGATGACTACGCCGAGTATCTCGAGGCCAAGTCAGAGCCCGACGAATTGGGCGACTACTACCTCAAGGACGGGGACAGGGTGCAGGCACCAGGGCGGTGGGCAGGCGGCGCCGTGGACGTGGGATGCGACCCTGCCCGCCCGGTCGATGGACGGGTGCTCCGGCAGTTGATGGCGGTCCGCCGGCTCGACACCGGCCAGCCGCTCCGCCGCGCCGGCTCCACGGGCGGGGCGGTGGCGGCCCTCGACGCGACCTTCTCGGCTCCGAAGTCGGTGAGCGCGGTGTGGGCGCTGGCGACACCCACGCTCAGACAGCGGATCGAACGGGCGCACGAGGCCGCGGTCGACCACGCACTCGAGCACTCGCTTCGGTATGTGCGCATGGTGCGGGAGCGGATCGACCGGGAGACGGTGATTCACGTCAAGGCCAAACGGGTGATCGCGACGAGCTGGCGGCACAACACCGCCCGGTCGGTGGGAGGGCAGCCCCCGGACCCGCAGCTTCACTCGCATCTTCTCCTGCACGGCGCGGTCCGGGCGGACGGGAGCGTGGTGGCGATCGACTCGCGGTCGTGGCTGGTGCACCGCCGGGAGCTCGGGGCGGCCTACCGCACCGAGCTTGCCCATGGTCTCGCCCAGCTCGGGTTCGGGATCCGCCGCGGGACCGGCCGCGCCGGGCGATACTTCGAGATCCTGGGCGTACCGCAGACGCTGGTCGATCGCTGGTCAAGCCGCCACCAGCAAGTCCGGAAGGCCATCCAGGCGAGGATCCAGGACCGGCGCGACGCGCTCGAGAACGTGATCGCCGCTCGCGGCAGCGATGCCGAGCAGGCGAGACGGGACCTGGCCGAGCTCGAGACGGCGGTTCAGCTCACGCCCAAGGAGGACCGCTACCTGACCACTGCCACGCGCTCAGGCAAGACCGCCCCCAGAACCCACAACGACCTCGACTCGCACTGGCGCGCGACCGCTCGCAGACACCGGTTCGACAGCTCGGCGGTCGAACGCATCCGCAAGGCGCCCCGCGACCTGGCCCCGGCAGGCGAGCAGGAGCTGGTAGGGCGGCTCAACGAATTCGACGCCCGCTTCACGGACCGCGAGGCGCGCGCTGTCGCGCTCGAGGCCTCAGCCGGCACCCCTATCCCCCACGCGCTTCAGCCGCTCGACGGACTGGAACGGACGGGCCAACTGCTCCGGCTGGCCGATCAGACCGAGACGACCCAGCGGCACCGGGCGGCCGAGCGCGACACCGTTGCGGTCGTCCAACGGCTCGCCGGAGCGCAGGTCGAGGCGATCCCGCGAGGACTGGCCGAACGGGAAGTCGTCCGGCTCGATGAGCAGCTTCGCGCCGGCGGCGCGGCGCTCTCACGCGAGCAACGGGCCGCGATCGAGCTGGCGTGCTCAGACCGCCAGCTCGTCGTGATCGAGGGGCAGGCGGGGTCGGGCAAGAGCACCACGCTCAGCGGGGTCGCCCGGGCACACCGCGCCGCCGGCCGGGACATCATCGTGACAAGCACCGCCGGCCTGGCCGCCGAACGGCTCGCGTCCGAGCTCGAGGCGGCCGGAGTGACGACCCGGGCCTACTCAACCACCGCGCTCCGCACGGCGGTCGCCACCGGCGCACTCGAGCTCAGCGAGACGAGCACGTTGATCCATGATGAGGCTGCGCTCGCATCGACCCGCGAGCAGCGATGGCTCCTGACGGCCGCCGAGCAGTCGCGAGCCAGGTTGATCGAGGTCGGCGACCCGCGGCAGTCCCAGCCGGTCGGCGCCGGAGGGCTCTGGTCGCGCCTCGAGCGGGCCGCCCGGGGCAACCACGTCCACGTCGAACTGGCGGCCAACGTCCGCGCTCTGGATCCCGCCGACCGCCGCGACCAGCGCCGGTTTCGCCAACACCAGACCGAGCCGCGCGCTGCGCGGCTACGAGCAGCGAGGACGCATCCACCTCACCGAGGAGCGACGCCAAGCCGAGGACGCAGCCCTCGACGCCGCCCAGGCAGACCGGCGAGCCGGCAAACGGACGCTCGTGATCTCACAGACCTCCAACGAGCATCTCGACGAGCTTAACGCGCGGGCCCAAGCTATCCGCCAACAGGCTGGGGAACTCGGCCGCCAGGGAGCCGAGCTCCCCGGGCGCCCCTACCGCCTCTACCGCGGCGACACGGTGCAAGTCCGTCGCACCGTCCACCATCCCGAACTCGGCGCGGTGCGGAACGGAACCACCGGACACCTCACCGACGTCGGCAACGGCGGACAGCAGCTCTCCTTGCGGCTCGATGACGGCCGCCTGATCGAGCTCGAGCGCCGGCAAATCGACGCCGCCGATGTCCGCCTCGCCTACGTCCAACACCCCTTCCCCAGCCAAGGCCAAACCACAGACAGCGCCCACCTGATCGTCGGGGAGCACGCGACCCAGGAAGGCTCCTACGTCGCGATCACCCGGGCTCGCGAACGCACCGACATCTACGCAAGCCTCGACGAGCTGGAAAGCGAAGACGAACCCGACCGGCTGACCATGCTCGCCGAGTCGATGGGCCGCTCCGAAGACGAGGTCGCCTCGATCGACATACCCCTCGCTCACGAGGCGTCGATCGAACACGAGCACGAGTCCGAGCTCGGAGATCCCCAGCCGGAGAAGGTCAACCAGCCCGAACGCGAAGACGTGATCGAATGGGAGCTATGAGCCTCGACGAAGAGGCGCGCCAGCTGCCGGTCCTCCAGGGCATGGACCTGGGTGCGCTTGTCGCAACGATCAAACAGCGCGTCTTCGACCCAGCCCACCAGCAGCGCAAACGCGACTTCTGGACCGGAAAGCAGGATCTCTAGCTCGACCGCCCCGGTTCGGCGGGCGAGGAGCTCATCGACGATCCATTGCGCTTCCACGGCGAGCGTGCACAGGCGGCTGGACAGGACGGGAGATGGGGTGCTGCTGAGTGGGGTGTGGGTGGTAGGCATGGCTGCGATAAGGCGCAGCCGCAGCCGACTGTCAAGCCGACGTTCACCTCCGAAGCGCACTAGCAGAGGCTCGCCGACGTCGGCTTGACTGCCGGCAAGGCAAGCCAAAATCGCGGACAGGCCTACCAGCCACACCCGAGGGTGGCCGCTGAGCCGCCAGCTCCCATTTGCGCCGAAGCGAGGAGCGCCCGCGTCGGGGAATGCCAACCACCCGTGGCGCGGACGCTCTGATGGTATGAGCCACCAGCCAGGCCTAACCACCCCGTGCTAGAAGCATTGGTGCAGACCGGTTTCAGTTGCGGCTGCGTTTTGGCACACAGGGTCACCCACCTGTCACACTCCGAAGGCACCAAGGGAAGGGCGATGATCGGCTCCCAACCTGGCCTGGGCGCGCGGCGGGTCGGTCAGGGTGACGGTGCTCACCTAGTCGGCGGGCAGGCAGCCGCTGGCCAGGGGGAGAAGATGGTGCCGGACCCGGTGCGGGGGCAAGACCACTTGGGGGCGGTGCGCGCGGCTACGCCAGCGCCGGAGCCCGCTTGGGCACCTGTCGCTTGGCGGCGTACATGGCGTCGTCTGCCCGGCGCATGAGCTGCCCCGCGGGCTCATCGCTCGTCCAGCTCGCTAGCCCGACCGAGAAGCTGTGGGGGACCGGCGTCAGCTCGCGGAGGCGCTCGATCACTTCGGACGCCTCCGCCTCGCTGCAGACGGGTAAGAGGAGCGCGAACTCATCGCCGCCGATCCGGGCCAGGACGTCGTCGGGCCGAAGGACGCGGCGCCAGTTGTCGGCGATCCGCGCGAGCAGCGAGTCGCCCTCGGGATGACCGTGGGCATCGTTGATCGCCTTGAGGCCGTCCACGTCGATCACGGCGATGGTGAGCGGCTCATCGGTACGTCGCACGCGGGCGAGAGCACGGTCGAGCTCGGCCTCCCAGGCCCGGCGGTTAGGTAGCTGGGTCAACGGGTCGGTGTGGGCGAGGCACTCGAGCTGTCCGAGGAGGGAGCTGCGCTCGACCTCCTGGGCCTTGGCAGAGGCGACGAGGGTCTGGATCGTCCAGCCGATGAGCCCGGAGACGGCTACGAACAGGAGGGCCGCGCGCCAGGTGGCCGGCGGGTAAGCCGGGCCACCGACGAGGATCACCGGAAGTAGGAGGACCAGCGCGATCCCGGCGACCAGCGCCACGAGCTGACGCGGGGTGGCGCAGACCGCGACCCAGAACACGGGCAGCAGCACGATAGGAGCGACGCCCGAAGGCCCTCCGGCGTCGCGGAGGAGGCCGAACACGACAAGGTAGGCGAAGGCGAGGGCGGTCGGGGCCCAGCCCGGGAGCCGTTGCCAGGGGGCGACGAGCGCGATCGCGCAGAAGATGGCGGTGAGGGCCCCAGCAATGAGGAGCGGGGCCAGATGCCAGTGGCCCGGCGGGAGCGGGATCAGCGCAAAGGGCAGCAGCGCAGCCAGAACGGAAGGCAGCAGGAGCTTGCGTCGGAGGAGACCCGGATACGCCTCTGTGTTCATAGGCGACGTATCGGCAGCCGGGCGCCAAGCCAATAGTCGGCGGATCAATCGGAACACAAACGCCGCGGAGACTTTAGACACATTAGTATGTCTCAGATGCCTCGGAGGCTCGAGACCGCTGACCAACAACCCCCCACCGAACCGGAGTGGAGGTCCGCCGCACCGGGTCCGCCCCGCCTGACCCTCTACGTCGTTCACGGCTCGCACCCCTGCGCCGCGGTCGAGAAGGCGCTTTCCCTCAAGGAACTCGAGTACCACGTCGTCGAATGGCCACCGACGCTGCACGCGCCGCTGCAACGGATCGTCTTCGGGAGACGGACAGTGCCCGGGTTGAGCATCGCTGGCGAGCAGGTGTCGGGGTCCCGGGCGATCATGCGCCGACTCGAGCGGCTGGCACCGGATCCGCCCCTACTGCCGCTCAACGCAGCGCTGCGGGCCAGGGCCGAGGAGGCCGAGCGATGGGGCGACGAGGTATTCCAGCCCATCGCCCGCGAGCTGATCTGGGCCGGTTTTCGCCAGAACCCAGGGGCGATGCTGAGCTACAGCGAGCATTCGCGACTGAGACTGCCGCCGAGCGCGGTGCGCCTCGTGGCCCCGCTCCTGGCCCGCGCGGGGGCGCGGCTCAACCTGACTGATATGGACGTGGCCCGGACGAGGCTGGATGAGCTGCCCGGGCACATCGACCGGATCGACGCCTGGATCGCTGAGGGCACAATCGGTGATCCCGCCCACCCCAACGTGGCCGACCTACAGATCGGCTCGACGGTCCGGCTGCTGCTGACGATCGCCGACGCCCGGCCCCTGCTCGAGGAGCGACCGTGTGCGGCGCTGGCGCAGCGCTTGTTTCCCCAAATCGACGGCGAACTCCCGCCCTTCGCTGAGGTGGCCACCGCTAACTGACGCGAGGGGACTCAAGGCGGGGGTCTCGCCGCGGGCGGGAATTTCTCCAGCCGGACAATAGACACGGTATTGTTTCTCATGAGACTCATGAGATTGGAATCATGGTGAACTTCTGGGGGCGCCTCGAGCGACTGGCGCAGGAACACAACGTGCTGCGTCACCCGTTCTACGAGCGCTGGTCGCGGGGCGGGCTCACGCAAGGCGAGCTGGCTCACTACTCGGGCCAGTACCGGTACGCCGTAATCGCGCTGGCGATGGCCACCGCGCTGGCCGCGCAGTCAGCCGAAGCCAAGGATGACGCACCGGCACTGCTGGCTCACGCTGCCGAGGAGGCGACACACATCATGCTCTGGGATCAGTTCCTCGAGCAGGTCGAGGGTGAGCTCTGGGCCGAGCCCACTGCCGAGACCCGCGACTGTGTCGCGGCCTGGCTGGGCGAAACCTCTCGCCCGCTTATCGAGGCCCTGGTCGCCTTGTATGCGATCGAGTCAGCCCAGCCGGCCATCTCCGCCACGAAGCAGACCGGGCTCCAGGAGCACTACGGAATCGCGTCCTCGCCCTACTTCGAGCTTCATCGGCGGCGGGACATCGAGCACGCCGCTGAGATGCGAGATTTGATCGACAAGCGCTTGGCCGAAGCGGACGAGGAGTCCTTGCTCGGGACCGCGAGCGACGTACTCCGCGCCAACTGGCGCCTGCTGGATGGCGTCGACGCCTATGCCCCCGAAGGCGGGGGATCCCTCGCGGCCTTGCCCCTGCCGCCCCGGGACCAAATAAGCCGGGCGATCACTCAATGAGCAGGCCGGATTCGCCAGGCTCAGGTTGATCCGTTGACTGTGCGCCGGAATCGAAGGCTGACGGCGGCCGTGCGCGACTGACTCGGTGGCGGGGGTGACGTGTTTCCGCGTCAGCCTTTCTTCGGAGTGGTTCCCCTGGCGGTCGTCCGTTTAGCCGGGGCGCGCTTGGCCGGCGGCCGCTTGGCCGCGCCGGTCGATTTTGACGCTGCCGGGCGGCGCTTTGATGTGCTTCGGCTCGGAGGCGCCGCCTTCCGCGCCGAGTCGAAGTCGCGCTTCAGCGCCTGCCCGAGCTTCCGCGTGTCGCGACGGGCCGAAACAAGGAACTTCCGCAGATCACGCTGCAAGTCTCGTGTGGTGGGGCTGATGTCGCCTGGGGCGGCTCCGGCCAGCTGGGCCAGCGCGGCTTCGGCGGCCTGGATCGACTTGACCAGCCGATTGAAAGCAGCGGGCTCCTTGAAGGCTGACTTGGCACGGGCTGCAGGCACGTAACTCTCCTTTGGTGAATTTGCGTTGTGACGGTTGGATCAGGATTTAGACACGATCATATGCACAAAGGAGGACGTCTAGCTTTGGACTCCACGCCGGGGCCAGCTGCACGCGCAGGAACGGGAGCACCTGCTCGGCGACCTGCGCCGGACCCTCGTGACGCGCAAGCCGATCAGGGCTTCCAGATCAGATTGAGCCTCCGCGTTCGGTTGGGCCCCGCGTCATTGTCCGGCTTTGCGCGCCCAGCAGATGAAGTAGAGGTGGCGTCGAAACCACTCGGTCTGAACGGTGGCCGCAAGCCCGGCCATGTCCTCCCATGGCCTCGAATAAGGGTCTCCAGGGAAGGCGGTCGCAAGCATCTCACCGACCGGGCGCAGGAGGGTGCCGAGGCGCGTGGGCGGCAGGCCGGCGTCCATGATCACGAGCGTCCCGCCAGGCTTTAGCGCCTGCCAGGCTCGGTCGAGCGCCAGCTCACGCTCGGGGAGCGCGGAATAGCTGAGGCTGAAGAGTATGGCGTCGGGTTGCCACTTGAGGTTGAAGTAGGCGGCGTCGTGAAGGAGCAGGCGAACGTTCTTGCGGTCATGACGTTTGACCCAGTGTTCGGCCCGGGCGAGCATGCCCCGAGAGACGTCTACGCCGATCACTTGGCCCTCCTGGCCAACCGCCCGGCAGAGTAACGGCAGGTTCCGTCCCGTTCCGCATCCGATCTCAAGCGCCGTGTGACCATGGGAGAGCTCGAGCTTTCTAACCGCCCTCTTGCGCATGCCGTGCGGGAACAGGATCGAGAACTCTGCGAAGCGGTACCAACGCGCCAGCTGGGTGTAGCGCCGCATCACCTGGTGAAGCGGTGGGCGGGCGAAGGCTGACTCGGGCGTCACCGGTCACGCCTCGGCGGGACTGAGGCAAGCCCTTGAGCGCGCTTGAGCTCGACAGCGTCGTGTGAGCAGATGAGCTCGACCTCGCACGACGCCCGGCTGGCGAGCTCGCGTAGCCGCTCCTGGTTCTGCTGCCGCAGCTTGCCGTCGGCCTGCATCAGGCTCTGGAAGACGCGCAGGCCGGGCGGGCAGTGCGGCGGCGTCTGGACTTCCCCGCGGTGGAAGTAGGCGTCCCCACAGTGCAGCAGCCAGCCGTGGTCCCGAGCCACCGCAACGCCCGTGTGTCCAACGGTGTGGCCCCGGGAGGGGGATGAGCAAGATCTCGGGGTCGCTGCCGGGAAGTACGCGAACGCTCTCGAAGCCCTGCCACGCGTCGCCGGCCGGCGCGTGCTTGACCCAGTGGGGGCCGTGGGACCAGTGGGGGGCGCCGGTGCGGTAGCGGCGACGCTCTCGTAACGGAGGGCTCAGCATGGTCTCGTGCTCGCGGGCGAAGACGTGGACCTCGGCGCCCGGGAAGTCCGGCAGCCCGCCCGCGTGGTCGACGTCGAGGTGGGTGAGGACGATGTGGCGGACGTCAGCCGGGTCGAAGCCTGCGGCCTTGACTTGGGAGAGGGCGATCTCGCCGGCCTGAAGCTGAGGGCGGGTGAGGGCGAGGAACGGACGGGTGAGCTGAGCTGGGTTCTCCAAGTCCCCGGTCCCGAAGCCGGTATCGACGAGCACGAGGCCATCGGCGGCCTCGATGAGCAGCACGTGGCAGACGATCCGTCCCGGCTCAAGCCAGCCGCCGTCGCCATCGATCAAGCGCCGGCCCCGCGGACACATCGTCCCGCAGTTCAGATGGTGGATGGAGAGGGCGGCCATGGGGCGGCTAGGGGGGCTGCACGATCAGCTTGAACACATTACTGTTTCTGAGCCAGGTGGGCCGGAAGTGCGGGCCGCGGATCCGCGGGGACCGCGCGAGCGGCCAGATCGCAGATCGTGCCACCGCTACCGGAACGGAGAAAACCATGAGGCTGATCGGAGCGGGGCTTCCGCGGACCGCGTCGCTGTCCCAGAAAGTAGCCCTCGAGATGCTTGGGGTTGAGCCCTGCTACCACATGGTCAACGTGCTGGCCGACCTCGACGAGGCCCGACTCTGGCGGCGGGCACTGGAGGGCGAGCGGCCATGGGACGAGGTGTTCGACGGGTTCCAGGCCACGGTCGACTGGCCCGGCTCCTACTTCTACAAGGAGCTGATCGAGGCCTACCCTGACGCCAAAGTGCTGCTCAGCGTGCGGGACGCCGACGCCTGGGCGCGGAGCATGCGAGAGACGATCTGGGGGCTCTTCTACGGCGACATGCTGACGCGCGACCTCTCGAGTGCGCGCTGCCGCGTGGACCCCCAGTGGTACGGCTACATCCAGATGATGGAAGAGATGTGGCGGCGTAGCGGGCTGATGGCCGGCGGCGAGCGCACCACACCCGAGGCGATGAAGGCGGCAATGGCGCGGTTCAACCAGGAGGTACAGGCGACGGTCCCCGCCGGCCGGCTCCTGGTCTGGTCGGCCGGCGACGGGTGGGAACCGCTGTGCCGGTTCCTCGAGCTCCCGGTCCCCGATACGCCGTTTCCGCATCTGAACGACAGCAAGGTCTTCGCGGAGCGCATCGTCGACGGTGCGTTGCTGGCTATCCAGGCCTGGCGCACCCAAAACGCAACCACGATCACGGCCGGGTGAGCCGAGCTAGTAGCCCGTGTTTGCGATGAGTCGGTAGCCGCGCCGAGCGGACGGCACCACGGACAGGCCCCTGGAGTGAGGGGAGCGCGCCCGCGCCGGGAATGTGAACCACCCGCGGGCTGGCGAATGGTGCAGACTGGTTTCAATTCGGCTGTGCTTTTGGCGCACACGGGCACATACGTGTGACAGGACGACGGCGATAATGGAACGACGATGCTCGCCCCCCAAGCAGACCCCCGGCCGGAGGTTCAGGAGCTACTCGACTCGATCCAGCATCGGGGGCAGGAGATCAGCCGCCTGGCCGCTCACCTGGCCGAGCTGGAGGAGGACGGCATCTACGGCTATTACCGACACAGTGTCAAGGTCTACCAACTACAGCACGCGGTACGGGCGTGCCGCAACCTGCTGAGATCGCTCGCGCCTCACGACGCTTACCTCAACCCGTGGTTTGTCGCCATCTGTCGTGGCGCGTGCGGCCACCGGTCCCGTTGGGCGACCAATCCGCGCGAATGGCAGTCCGAGGCCCGGCCAATCCTCGAGGGCTTCTGGCACTGCGCGTACTTCGTGCGCATGCTGTCCCGCCTGTGCGGGGAGTCAGAGGATTCGCTCGGGCGGCTGGCCTCCGGCCAGGCGGCGGTGCTCGAGCTCTATGGGCTGCGGTAGAGAAGCGCTGCGGCCGGTTCTCCCATTGCCGCGGCGGTCAACCGGCCCGGAAGGCGCGGTGCGGGCTCGGGCGCTCTAGGGTGCGGATCGGGTGCCGGAGCCTACGAGGAGTTTAAGTCGTCGCCGAAGGCGCGGGCGATCTCGAGCGCCAAACGATCGCATCTCACCCTCGCAGTTCGGTACCGGCGAAGATCGGTGAGCACTGCCCTGCGATTCAACACATGACTGTTTATGATGGGCGGGCAGAACCACAGACCCCGCCGGCGTTTGCTAGCCGCCGCGGTCGCCCGAACCCTTCCCAACGGGAAGACAGCAGCCAGCGCTGGTCTTCAGCTCTGAACTCAAAGTCCGCTGAGAACCCGAAAGGACAGACGACTATGGAAGCAGCCGCCGCGCCCGAACAGCAGATCGCCGAGCTCGACAGCGCAGCCGGCGGGAGCGCTTTCTCGCTCGAGCTGACTCAGGACCAGAAGGACATCCGCGACTGGGTGCACGGGTTCGCCGAGCAGACCGTGCGGCCCGCGGCGGCTGAATGGGACGAGCGGGAAGCGACCCCCTGGCCGGTGATCCAGGAGGCGGCGAAGATCGGGCTGTACAGCATGGAAGGGATTGGCCAGTTCTGGCTCGACAAGAGCGGCATCCTGTTCCCGATCGTCAACGAGGAGCTTTTCTGGGGCGATGCGGGAATCGGCATGTCGATCATGGGCACGACGCTAACGGTCGCAGGCATCCAGGCGAATGGATCGCCCGAGCAGTGGGGCGAGTGGATGCCACAGTGCTTCGGCACCGAGGACGACCCTCAAGTCGGCGCCTTCTGCGTGTCGGAGCCTGACGCTGGCTCGGACGTCTCGTCGCTGCGCACGCGCGCGAAATACGACGAGATCAAGGATGAGTGGGTGCTCAACGGCCAGAAAGCGTGGGCGACCAACGGCGGCATTGCCAACGTCCACGTCGTCGTCGCGCAGGTCGACCCGGACCTCAAGGCACGCGGCCACGCGTCGTTCGTGATCCCGCCCGGCACCAAGGGCCTCGAGATGGGCACGAAGGTGAAGAAACACGGAATACGCGCGTCGCACACCGCCGACGTCTTTCTCGATGACGTCCGCATCCCGGGCTCGTGCCTGCTTGGCGGCAAGGAGAAGCTCGACGAGCGCCTCGCGCGCGCCCGCGAGGGCCAGCACTCACGCCGCCAGGCCGCGATGGCGACCTTTGAGGTAAGCCGACCGACGGTCGGCGCCCAGGCGCTCGGCATCGCTCGAGCCGCCTACGAATACGCGCTCGACTACGCGAAGGAGCGGGTCCAGTTTGGCCGTCCGATCATCCACAACCAGGCGATCGCCTTCACGCTCGCCGACATGAAGATGGAGATCGACGCCGCCCGCCTGCTCATCTGGCGCGCCGCCTGGATGGGCCGCAACGGCCACCAGTTCAACCACGCCGAGGGCTCGATGAGCAAGCTGAAGGCCGGCGAAGTGGCCGTCTGGGCAACCGAGCGTGCCATCCAGATCCTCGGCGCGAACGGGTACACGCGCGAGTACCCCGTCGAGCGAATGCACCGCGACGCGAAGATCTACACGATCTTCGAGGGCACCTCCGAAATCCAACGCCTCGTGATCTCGCGCGCCATCTCCGGGATGCAGATTCGCTAGACGCCTTGCTTCAACGCGCTCGGAGCCGCCGCCGGGTAGGCGATAGCGTCACGGCATGGACGGCCCGCAGGCGGGGTGTGATCCCGGACATCACCAGGGCCTAGGCGTTTAGGACGGCCTGTCCGCGGACTCCAGCCCGCGAGGTCACGGTGCCGCGCGGACTGAGCGGGCGGATCGAGGCGTGGCTCATGGCCAGTGCGACCGCATGCGCGCGATTGCGCGCTCCGAGCTTGCGGAGCAGGTTGCGTGTATGCGACCGGACCGTCGTCGGCTCCACCACGAGCGCGTCGGCGATCTCGGCGGTGGTCATGCCGCGCGCGACCAAGCCCAACACCTCCCGCTCCCGCCGAGAAAGAACCGGGGTCGAGAATCCTGAGAGGTGACCGTCGCCAATGCTTGCAGGCGCGGCGTAGCCTGGCGAGAGCACGAGCAGATTGCTCTTCGCCCCGGGATCCACACTTCCCCAGAAGCTCACCCTGATTGGAGTGCCGTCGTCGCGGGAGAGGTCGATCTGGCCAGCTATCGAGCCTTCCCGTAAGAGCTCACGCCAACGAGCTGCGGTGAGCGTCCGCTTACGACCGCGAGTGAACTCATCCAAAGTCCGGCCCAGCAGCCCAGCGAGACCCACGCCCAACAACAGTGAAGCCGGATGGTTCGCTTCGAGGATGCGGCGCCGGTTGTCGAGGATCAGCGCCGGAGCCGGGCTCTCGTCAAACGCCTGCCAAAAATGAGTCCAATCACCTCTCGCGGCCAGGATCCGCTGAGCGTTTGACTCGACACAGTGACACGCTGCGATCTGCTGGGCCGCACCCGAGATTCTTTTATTATACACATAAGTATGTATAAGATGCGTCTTGGCGGTGGGTGCGGCGCGGTCATAAAGGCAGCCGACGGCTCGTGTTGGGTGGCGGCGCAGGAGTGATTCAGGACGATGAGCACGACGATCAGCGACCAGAAGCAGCACCTGCTCTCCATCTACCGACGCGACGCGCCAACGTACGATCGCAGCATGGCCCGCTGGGAGGGTGTCCTGCTCGCGGGTACACGCGAGTGGGTGTGCCGGCGGACAAGCGGCAATGTGCTCGAGGTCGCGATCGGAAGTGGGCTGAATCTGCCGCTCTACGGTGCGGATGTGCGGCTAAAGGGCGTCGACTGGAGTCCGGAGATGCTCGAGCTCGCCCGTAGCCGGGCCGCCCAGCTCGGACTTGATGTCGACCTGCGCCAGGGTGACGCCGAGGCGCTGGAGTTCGCCGACGCTTCTTTCGACACAGTCGTCTTCACCTACGCGCTCTGCACGATTCCCGACGACACGGCCGCCATTCGCGAGGCCGCGCGCGTCCTGCGCCCCGGCGGTCGGCTAGTGCTCGCAGAGCACGTGCGCAGCCCGGTGTGGCTGGTTCGCCTCGGCGAACGGTTGCTCGAGCCCCTGACGGTGCGCTTCGAGGGCGATCACCTTCTGCGCGAGCCGCTCCGTCGGGTCCAGAGCGAGGGGCTGGCGGTCGAAGAGCTTCTGCGGTCGAAGCTAGGGATCGTGGAGCGGCTCGTCGCAAGAAAGCCCGAAACTGGTGGGGGGCCCGCCCGAAAGCCTCCGGGATAGGGGCAAGGTCACCGCAGCTACGAGATAGACATCGGAGGGGTTCCTCTCCCGGAGGGGCGGAGCATCAGCCAGAGTGGTGGGCTGCTTCCGAGGTGAAGCTCGCTCGTGGTTACAAAGCCGAGACGTTCGTAGAGGGCGGCGTTTCGCTCGCTAGTGGCTTCGAGGTAAGCCGGGAGGCCTTCGGTGTCGCAGCGATCGAGGGTGGGCGTGAGGAGGGCCGTGCCGAGACCGTGGCCCTGCGAGGGCGGCGTCACGCCGATGTAGGGGATGTAGTAGTGAGGCTCGCGGACGTGGCGGCGCTCCATTAGCGTGATTAGCGCCGTTGCGTGGGGTAGGCGGGCGCCGAAGACCCGAGCGAACGTGGGGCCGTGCGCGAGCTGGGTCCCGATCGGCAGCTTCCACGAGTCCGGCGGCAGCTCCAGGGACGCGCCGATCATCTCGTCGAAGGTCCAGGCCTGACCGTTCGGGAAGACGACGTGCTGCAGCTCGAGCTCGAAGAACCTGGCTAGTCGCCCGAGACGCTTGCTCTCGTCAGGCATCAGCCAGCCGAAGACGGGGTCGTGTTCGAACGCAGCCGCGAGTGCGGCGCTGAGCCGATCGACGTCCGCCGGCGTGGCCCGGCGCGGCGAGCGATCATGCACGGGGGAAGATGCAGCGGAGGAAGCGGTCATGGTGTTGCCGAGGTGGAGCCCCGTCTGGGTACGCATCATCATCGCGGATCGATCCATCTCGCATCCTCAAAGACGGCCCTGCCCGGCAATCGTACACATCTATATGTCTCTATAGACTGCCAGGCGCAGATGACGCGCTAGGTCACGGAGCGCCCCGGGGGCAGGAAGGCAAACCCGCAGTGACGGAGGAGCGCCAAAGGTGCGAACTCTCTCCCGGGGCGCTCTCATCACGAGTGCACCACGAACTCCCGGAGCGGCTTTCCCCTTGGCCTAGGGATGGCTACAGAATCGGCTGGCCACGGGCACGATCGAGAACTCGGGCGCCCGTCCGCAGTTGCTCCTCGGTGTGCGTAGCCGCCACGGTAAGGCGCAGGCGTGATGTCCCCGCCGGGACCGTGGGTGGCCGGATGGCCTGGGCAAAGACACCCTGCGTCAGGGCGCGGTGGCAGAGATCGAGCGTTGCGTGCGGATCACCGACGATCAGCGGCACGATCGGTGTCTCACCTTCAGGCACCGAGAATCCGGCGGCGGCCAACTCGCCGCGAAGCAGCTGTGCGTTGGCGTGCAGGCGCTCGACCAAAGTGGGTTGGCCGCGCAGCGTCTGGAGGGCCGCCAGAGCCCCGGCCGCCGCGGGCGGCGGCAGGGCGGTCGAGAAGATCAGCGTTCGGGCCCGGTTGATCAAGAGCTCGGCCATCGGCCGGCGGCAACAGGCGAACGCGCCGTAGGTACCCAGCGCCTTGCTCAGAGTCCCGACGACTACGTCGACGTTGTTCTCCAGCCCAAGCTCTACCACGAGCCCGCGTCCGCCGGGTCCGACCGTCCCGGTGGCGTGGGCTTCGTCGACGAGCACTCGGGCGCCGTAGCGCTGAGCCAGCTCGACGATTCCGTGAAGCGGCGCCACATCGCCGTCCATCGAGAACACCGCGTCGGTGACGATCAGGGCAGGGCGACCTTGGGCCTGTCGGAGACCGTCCGCGAGGGCCTCGAGACTTCGATGCTCATAGACGATGGTCTCGGCTCTCGAAAGCCGGCACCCGTCGACGATCGAGGCGTGGTTGAGGGCGTCGGAGAGGATTACCTCGCCGCGGCCGGTGAGCGCGGGAATGATTCCCGTGTTGGCGAGGTAGCCCGAGCCGAACAAGACGCAGGCCTCGTGACCCTTGAAGTCGGCCAGCGCGAGCTCGAGTTCGCGGTGAACGGCCAGGCTCCCGGCCACGAGCCGGGACGACCCCGCGCCGGCGCCCCACCGCTGGGCGGCCTCGGAGGCCGCGTCCCGCACGGCCGGATGGGTTCTCAAGCCCAGGTAGTCGCTGGAACAGAGCACGAGCGCATCGTGGGTGACTTCGGGGAGGCGGCGGTAGAGCCCCTGGCAACGCAGTCCGGCCAGGGTGGCGTCGATGTCGTCTGCTGGGGCGTCAGCTGGCTGCGCTTGGCTGGCCCCCGGCAGGGCGCCCCCGAGGCCGGCGGCGGCTGCCGCGAGGAAGGCGCCGCGGGTCATCCCCCCTGCCCCCTCCGGCATCCAGCCAAGGAGCGGCCGGCCGCTGTAGCACGGAAGGTCCTCGAGGTTGCAGGTCGCGGCCAGGGCGGGCTGGGCGGGCCAGGCGCCAATCACGATCCCCAGGCACGGGAGCCGACGGGTCCGCAGGAGCTCGCAGGTCAGGGCGGTCGCGTTCAAAGTTCCCAGCTCCGCGCGAGTGACGACAATCACGGGAGCGCGCAGGAGGCGGGCGAGGTCGGCCAACGTGCCCCCGTCGGCGTCGAGGTGAACGAGCAGGCCGCCGGCGCCCTCGACCAGGACGAGGTCCCGGTCACAGAGCGCGCGGATCCGGCGCGCGATGGTCTCGACCGGGGGCGGCGTGACCGCGGCCCGGCGCGCCGCGGTGGCCGGGGCCAGCGGCTCGGGAAACCGGGCGTACTCGTGGACGTCCTCGATCCCCGAGAGGCGACGGACCTCGTCGAGATCTCCCGGCTCGCCCGGCGCGGCGCCGGTTTGCACCGGCTTGACGACCGCCACCCGCTGACCCCGGCGCGCGGCCAGCGCGGCCAGCGCGGCCGTCACCACCGTCTTGCCCACCCCCGTGTCGGTGCCGGTGATGACGAGGGGCCTCATCCGGCTCGGGCGGCGGCGAGCATCGCGCCGGCGATCTGCTCGACCTCGGGATCGGTGGAGATGTACGGGGGCATGGCGTAGACCAGGTCCCGAAACGGCCGCAGCCAGACCGAGTGCTCAAGCGCGGCCTGGGTCGCCGCGGGCACATCGATCGGCCGCTCGAGCTGGACCACTCCGATCGCCCCGAGTACCCGGACGTCGCGGACGCCGGGGATGTCCCAGGCGTCCTGGAGGCCGAGGGCCAGACCCCGCTCGATCCGCCTCACGTTGTCTTGCCAGCCGCTCTGGGCCAGCAGACCGAGGCTGGCCAGGCCGACCGCGCAGGCCAGTGGGTTGGCCATGTAGGTCGGGCCGTGCATCAGCGCCCGGCCCGGCCCGTCGCAGATGACCGACGCCACCTCGGGGGTACACAGCGTCGCCGCCAGCGACACGTAGCCGCCGGTCAGCGCCTTGCCCACGCACAACACGTCGGGTGCCACGCGCGCGTGATCTGCGGCGAACAGCGCCCCTGTGCGCCCGAAGCCGGTGGCGATCTCGTCCAGGATCAGGAGCAGGCCGTGCTCGTCGCAGAGTTCTCTCAGCAGCCGCACGACCTGGGGCGAGTAGAAGCGCATTCCGCCTGCCCCCTGGACCACGGGCTCGATGATCACTGCGGCGAGCTCGTGGGCATGGCGCCCCACCGTCTCTACCAGTTGCGCCCGGTAGACCTCATCCAGCGGCGTGTCAAAGCCGGGCGGCGGACGCGGCGCGAACACGTGCCGGGGAAGGAGTGCGGTGAACAGCGAGTGCATCCCGTCGATCGGGTCGCTGACGGCCATCGCCCCGAGCGTGTCCCCGTGATAGCCGCCGCGCACGGTGAGCAGCCGGCAGCGCTCCAGGCAGTCGCGGGCCTGCCAGTACTGAAGCACCAGCTTGATTGCGACCTCGACCGCAACCGACCCGGAGTCGGCAAAGAACACGTGCTCAAGCCCGCTTGGCGTGAGCTCGACCAGCCGCGTGGCCAGACGCACCGCCGGCTCGTGGGTCAGCCCCCCGAACATCACGTGGGCCGTCTGCTCAAGCTGGCGCCGCGCCGCCGCGTCGAGGGCCGAATGGGCGTAGCCGTGAATCGCACACCACCACGAAGCCATCCCATCCACTAGCTCCTGTCCGTCGGCCAAGATGAGGCGAGAGCCACGCGCCGAGGCGACGAGCAGTGGGCGCGCGGCGGAGGGCATCGCGTCGTAGGGGTGCCAGACGTGGCGGCGATCCCACTCGAGGAGAAGCTCAGCGCGCGCTAGGTCCACGGTCGGCCGCTCGGCGGCGGCGTCCGATCAGGCCGCCGACTGGTGGCGCGGCACGTAGATGGGTTGGATCCGGCAGCCGGGCGGGCGATGAGGCTCGATCCGGGCCAGGCCGGCGTGGAGGAGGCGGCCCGCATGCCGGGCGGCCGGCTCGCTGCGGAAGTGGTCGATCGCGGGCAAGTCTGCAGGTGCGCCGTGCTCGCGCAGCGCCCACGCCGCGTCCCCCTGCCCGATGAGCTGAACGTAGTAGGTCAACGATCTAGACACATATACGTTTTCGAGAACAGTAGCAGTCGCGGCGGCCGGTACCCGATTCATCGTTGACGAGGTTTCGGCCAGGGTGGCGCTGAGATAGCCGATGGGGTTGCTCAGGGCCCTCGGCGGTGCGCGTGTCCAACTTCCGGCCCAACAGCCAAGCGAGACCCACGCCTAACAACAGCGAAGCCGGATGCTTCGCTTCGAGGATGCGGCGCTGGTGGTCGAGGATCAGCGCCAGAGCCGAACTCTCGTCGAAGGCCCGCCACAAAAGGCACCAATCGCCTCTCGCGGCCAAGATCCGCTGAGCGTTTGACTCGACACAGCGGCACGCTGCGATCTTCTAGGCCGCATGCGAGATTCACCCCTATACACATAAATATGTATCAAATCTAGGCCACCGGCAGAGCAATCTGCGCCACCGGCTACACTATGTGATGTGATCGTTGAGCTTCCCCTGGTCACCGGCGAGGAGATCGCGTCCGAGTATCGGCCGGGTGGCGGGGTCACGGCCAAGGCTGCGCTGCGCCGGCTGCGGGAGCGAGGGATGATCAGTGAAGGGCTGAGCAAGCGCCCGCGCACCAGCACGGGCCGCGTCGCCGGTGCCCTGCACGTCTACTCGACGCTCAACTTGGATGCTGCGCGGGCCGCGCGCTCCGACGAGACGGCGAACGCTCAGCGCTTCGTGAAGGCGGCCCGGAAGATTGAGCGCCATCGCCGCACGGCCGAGCTTCTGTCCGGTCTCGTCGAGCTCGGCGGCCAGACCAGCCTGCGCCGGCGCTTTGAGTGGGCGGCGATGCTGGAGCCCTCGGTACGTGCGTCGCTGCGCGAAGTCGCCGAGGAGACGGCGGCCATTCGCAACCGGCTGGTGCATGGTTATCCGCTGGCTCCCCCACGGCTAGGCCTGGTGACGAGGCTCGACGACGAGATCGCCGAACTCGAGTTTGAGGGTGGGTCCGGCCCTCTGCCCATGCCGGTGGCTGACCTAGTGGCGCTCGACTCGGCTTTCGTCGGCGCGCACCTGGCGCTCCGCTTCGAACCCTTCGGCCGCGGCCAGACGCTGATTAAAGCGCTGCCGGCGATCAAGCTCGACGGCGAAGGCAACGAGGGACGGATCTACCCCTATGAGCGCCCGCTCCCGGAGTTGGAGGGTCCGCTGACGCTGGCTGCCGGCCTCGCCGCTCTCCCCAGCGTCCGGCGCCCGCGCCGGATCGAGATCGCCGGCCGCCGCTGAGCGATGGACCTCGCCGTTCCCGCCGCCCGCTACCTCGGGCTGGCTGACCGGGCACGGCTGGCCGGATTCCGTTGCAGTACCGGGGCGTGGTTCGAGGACGACGTGGAGGCGTTCATTCGCGACCGCCTGGTTGATTACCACGACTGGCGCGCAGCTCACACCGGCCACACGATCATCGGGCTCGAGCTCGGCGACCGTCTCGTTGCGGTCGGCTCGCACGAAGCAGATCTGATCCGCCGGCGCGGCGAAGAGATAACCGGCACGCTGCTGGAGTCCGCGGCTGTGGCGCTCGACTGCCAGGGCGCGGTGCTCCCGGAAGTCGCGCCGCTTGATCCGGATGACCGTGCGGTCACCTTGGGGCGCTACCTGCTTGAGACGTTGCTCTCCGACCTCGCCCAACTTGACCGGGCACCGATCCTCCGCGCCGTCGTGGCCAAGGAGAACACGCGCAGCCTGCGGCTCTGCGACCGCATCGGGCTCAGCGACAAGCGCGCTGACCCGGACCCGCGCTTCGTTCAACGGCTGGGGCGCCTGAATCCCTAACGCAGGACTAACCGGAAGATGACCTACGCCACCAGCCGGTAGAGCCCACTCCGCCTGCCCACCGCCTCGACCGCCTCCGCCCGCCCGATTCCGGTCAGGAACGTGTTCAGCGGGTTACGCCCGGCCACCTCCCAGCCCTCGGCGCGCAGCAACGAGAACCATTCGCGATAGTGGATCACCTCTTGCGAGCGGCGGCGGAGGATCTCGACCGCGACCTCCTGCAGCCGGCGTCCCCGGAGCTGGCGGTCGAGCCGCTCGAGCCGGAGCTGGGGCCTGCGGTCGGTCAGCTCGTCAATCTCCCGCAGCAGCCGCTGCTTGGTCGCCAGCTCGAACTCGAGCTCTTCGAGGACTCCGCGGTGAAGCTCGATCCGCCCGCTCAGCGCCACGATCCCTTCCTGAAGGCCGGCCCGTTCGCGCTCGAGCAGCTCGTCGCTGTGGCTGACCAGATCGCGGACTTCAGGCACGCGGGCGATCGTATTCCCGGACGCGGACACGGCTCTGAACCGCCCAGGCGAGAAATCCGCATTTTCCGTCCGCCCGGCTAGCCACACTTCTATCCGTGGCTACGCACCACACTTCCACAGAGTCGACCGGAGCCGCGCGATGAGACGCGGGCCGCTGGCCTGCTTGATCGCGCTCGTGGTCATCGCGAGCGCATCGTGCCTCGAGTGGCACCTGCGGCTGGCCATGGTTCGGGTCGAGATGGCCGGCGCCAACCAGGTCCTCCTCCACCTCGAGCGCCCGTTCTCGGCCGGGCTTCAAACCGCCCGCCGCCTATCCAGGAAAGAAAGCCCCTAATGAGCCCCACGTCTACCCGTAGCGCCGACGGTGTCCTGCCCGACGCCGTGATCCGTGACCGCAACGCCAACGCCTACCTGTTCGCGATCGATCTGGAGCCTCAGCTCGACGCGGCGGGCGTCCAGGCCTGGCTTGAGCAGCTGACCCAGCTGATCGACGCCCTCCACACTCCCGATGTTCAGGGCAACGGGGTGGCCACCGCGGCGGTCGGCTTCGGGGCCTCGTTCTTCACCGCCGGCGACCAGCCCCGCTTCGGACTGAACGCCAGCCAGATCCCGGCCGGCCTGGCCGCGCCACCCGCGTTGCCCGGGGTCGCTTCGGCACCGGCCGATGTCTTCCTCTACGTGATGAGCACCTCGGAGGCCGCGGTGGCAGCGTTCGAACGCGGCTTGTCCCTCACCCGCGGCGCCGCGCTCGCGAGCGTGAGCGTCGAGCTCGGCTATCAGCGCTTCGATCACCGCGAGCCGTTCGGATACCTCGACGGTCTTCGCAACGTGATCCCGGCCGACCGCCCGGAGGTGGTGTTCGTCGATCCTGAGCGGAGTCCCGAGGAGCCCAGCTGGACCGCCGGCGGCACCTACCTGGCCTACCTGAAAATCCACCAAGACCTCGATGCGATGGCGGCGCTGGCACCCGCGGCTCAGGACCAGGTCATCGGGCGGCGCAAGGCCAACGGCTCCCGGCTCGATCTCCCGGAGGGGACTCCGGTGGCCAGCGAGGGTCCGTTCACCGGGGACACCTGCCCCGCCGCCGCACACGTCAGGAAAGTCGGGCCGCGAGGCGAGTTGCACGATCAGACGCGGATCTTCCGCCGCGGCGTGCCCTTCCTGACCCTCAACGCCGACGGGTCGGTCGATGCCGGGCTCCAGTTCGTGAGCTTCCAAGGCACGCTGGCCGATTTCGCGGTGCTCTTCACCCGCTGGATGACCAACCTGAACTTCCCGGCGCCCGGGACCGGTACCGACGCGTTGCTGGCCCAGAACCTGATCACGATCGAGAAGGGCGGCTTCTTTTTCCTCCCGCCCCACGACGACCGCTTCATCGGGGCGCCCATCTTCGATCCTCCGCCCCCCGACCCGTGCGCCACCGGCCACATCGTGGTTCAGAAGCAGCTCCTCGACGCCAACGGCCAGCCGGTGCTGGCCGAGCTCGGCGGGATCGCTTTCCAGGTCCTCGAGAGCGGGCAGCCCCTGGGCGGCCAGTTCACGACCGATTCGAGCGGCCGGGCGGTCTCGCCGCCCGTGCCCCGCGGCACGCCGCTGGTCGTACGCGAGGTCGCGCCCCCGACCGGTTTTGCGCCGGTGGCCGACACGAACGTGACCCTGTCCGGCTCCCGCCAACTCGTGACGATGGTCAACCAGATCACGCCCGGGCCCGGGCCGGGGCCCATCTACAGCGGATGAGCGACAGTGCGATCGCGCTCAACCTAGGCTGGCAGCTGACCGAGATGGGTTCGCGGGCGAACCGCAAGCGGGAAACGAGGCCCCGGAGCGTTCCGACCTGCCGACGCTGAGCGACCTCGAGCCGTGGGAGCGCACAGACATCGGCGTGACGGCGGTGGAGGCGGGCATCGCACAATTGGCGTCCGTGTGGGGAGCGGCCGGGGCCGCAACGCCGTCAGCAGTCGCGCTACGGGATGCGTTTGCTGGCGGCAGCGCCGACCAGCTGAAGGAGGCAGCCCAGGGCCTGCACTACGAGCTCCTCCGTCTCCTTCACGCTGCCGACTTCAGCCTAGGCGAGTCATACGACCTGGGGAGGGCGCTTGCGTACACGACGCTCAAGCCCCACGACGAGGCCTCGCTGCGTGAGCAGTTCGCTTTCTACCGGCTGCAGACGCTGCAGGGCTGGTTGGCCGACCTCGCCAGCGCGCTTCCCGCGCACGCGGCACGCTCGGTCTCGGTCTCGCTTGACCTATGGCAGCGTGCGATCCCAGATCCAGGTCCCGCGGCCGCCCCAGCCGCGCCGATACCGAGCAAGCTCTGGCGCATCCTGCATCGGCAGGGCAAGCTCTGGCGCGAGGTTCTCACCGGCGCCAAGGACGGGCGCGACATGCTGGGAATCCGTGACTTCATCGACGCCGGAACCAGGTTGCTCGAGGATGCGGGGCGCCTGATCGGTGATTTCTTCTCTAAGCGGCGGGTGCTCATAGGGTCTCTTCTGGTCTTGGCCGGACTCTCGGCGGTTGTCCTGGTCCTCGTCTTCGCCCACCAGGCAGCGACCAAGCTCACCGGCTCTCTGGTCGCGCTGGCCACCACACTTGGGATCACCTGGGCCACCGTACGCAGCACGCTGGGCAAGGCCCTGACCCAGGCCGAGCAGCCGCTTTGGCAGGCCGAGCTTCGACACCGCGATCGCCGAAGCCATGACCCTTCTGCCTAAGGATGATGCGGAAGCTTCGCCAGCTGCTTGGCGTCGCAGAGGCGGCGAGCGGAGCGCGGCCAAGGTGGCGGCAGATCGCGCCCCCCGGGGACCCGATGACCCCGCGCCCTCTCCGTGATGGCCCGCATCCGCTGCAGGTCGGCATGGCGCCGACGCGGGCGGCAGCTTGCACGCTGACACGGTCCGGCGCCCGCTCCACTGACCCGAATCGGGTGATTGCCGACTTGGGTCCGGCCTATGGCGCCTGGTCCATAACGGGAGTTCTGGACCAGCGGCGCTTCAGCGTGTGGCTTGGTTGGCTGTGGCGGGGATGTTGTTTCTGGTTGTGATGTCGGGGTCGGCTTCGGGGGCGGTGGTCCACAGGTTTGTTTCGAGTTTTGGTGGTAGTGGGACGCCGGCGGGTTCGTTCAGTCCGTCGGGTTTGGCGGTGGATGGTTCGTCGAGCGCGTCGGCTGGGGATGTGTATGTGGCGGATCCGAGCAACGGTGTGGTCGATCGTTTCTCGTCGGCGGGGGCTTATCAGTGTCAGCTGACGGGGGCGGGTTCGACGAGCGGGGCGAGCGTGTCCTCGAGTGAGTGTGATTCGAGCACGGCGGGGACGCCATCGGGGTCGCTCGCGTCGCCGTATGGCGACGTTGTCGATCCTTCGACGGGGTCGTTCCATGTCTCACAGCTGACTGGCGCGGCGGTGGATCAGTTCGCGCCGGGGGGTGGGTTTCAGTCTGAGATCCAGGATCCGGGGGGGTTCCCGCAGGGGTTGGCGGTGGATGGCTCAAACCACGACGTGTACATCGCGGACTCGAATGGTGGGGTGAGCGTGTTTGATCCGTCGACGAGCTCGCTGAGCTCGTTCTCGGGTGGGGGTCCGTGGGTGGCGGTGGATAACGATCCGTCGAGCCCGTCTTATCGGGATGTGTATGTGGATAGTGGTGGGGGGGTGGGTGTGTATGACCCGTCGGGGGCGTTGTTGCGCACGATCACCGGCCCGTCGAGCGGGTCGTTCGGTAACGCGCAGGCTTTGGCGGTCGATCAGACGACCGGGGACCTGTATGTGGTCGATTACGCCGGTCAGGTGGTGTATGAGTTTGATGCGTCGGGCAGTTTTATCGGCAGCATCGATGCCTCAAGTGCGGGCGTGGGGTCGTGGCAGCCGTTCGCGATCGCGGTGAGTGCGTCGACCGGGGATGTTTATGTCGTCGACGCGAACAGCAACGTGGTGGACATTTTCGGGCCGGGGGTGACGGTTCCGGATGTCACGACCGGTCTGGCGACGAGCGTGACGCCGACGAGCGCGACGTTGAACGGGACGGTCAACCCGGACAGCACGACGCTGACCGGCTGCCATTTCGATTACGGCACGTCGACGAGCTATGGGCAGACCGCGGCTTGCTCGAGCACCCCGAGCGGATCGACGCCCCAGGCCGTCTCGGCCGACGTGTCGGGTCTGACGCCGGGGCAGACGTATCACTTCCGGCTGGTGGCCTCAAATAGTGGTGGCACGAGCGATGGGGCGGATGTGCTGTTCGGCCCGCCCGCGATCAAGCTGCAGGGCGCGGGTTCGGTCTCGCCGACCGGGGCGACGGTGAGCGCGACGCTCAACCCGCAGAACGTGGACACGACTTATCACGTGGAGTACGGGACGACCATCAGCTACGGGCAGCAGGTCCCGGTGACCGATGCCGACATCGGCTCGGGGGCCAGCGACGTCCGGGTCACCCAGGTGTTGAGTGGCCTGTCGCCGGACACCACCTATCACTACCGGGTCGTGGCGAGCAACAGCGCCGGGACCACCGACGGGGCTGACCAGACGTTTTCGACCACTCCGCCGGCGTTGGTCGATGTTCAGCCGCCGGGCGGGATGAGCGACGCGACCGGGCTGAGCACCGGCAGCGCGACGCTGAACGCGTATATCGATCCGCAGGGCGCGGATACGAGCTTCCACTTCGAGTACGGGACCACCACCGGCTACGGAAGCTCAACCCCGACCGGTGATGCGGGGTCGGGCAACGCTCCCGCCTTGGAGAGCGCGTCGGTCTCGGGGTTGGCGGCGAACACGACGTATCACTACCGGACGGTGGTGTCGAACTCGTTGGGCAGCTTTGACGGCCCGGACTCGAGTTTCACGACCCCGCCGGCGAGCTGCGCCAACCAGCAGTTCCGTACCGGCTACTCGGCGAACCTGCCGGATTGCCGGGCCTACGAGCAGGTCTCACCCGTGGACAAGGCAGGCTACCCGGCGAGGTCTCCCGAGGCCGCGCCGGATGGCGCGCGCATCGCGTTCACCAGCGTGGGGGCGTTCGGCGGGGAGCCCAACGAGGGCACCACGGGGAACGAGTACCTGGCGGCCCGCGGCAGCGCGGGGTGGTCGACCACGCCGGTCAACCCTCCCACGAGCTTCGGTGTGGATCAGGGTTTCCAGCCCGTGACGCTGGGATCGAGTGCGCTGGACACGTTCGCTACGACCGCCAGCCCGCCCTATCAAAACCAGAGGGCGCAGGCGATCCTGGGGGACGCGACGGGCGCCTATCACTCGGTCGCGGCGCTGGACCCGACGAGCGGAACGTTTGGCCCCGGCGACTCGCGTCCCCAGGCGCTGGCGGGCGACGCGAGCCTGTCGACGCTGATCATCGACTCCTCGGACGCGCTGGTTCCCGCCGACACCGGTCCGGTCGGCGACCAGCGTCTGTACGAGGTGACGGGGGCGACCGGGGGTTCGCCGACGCTGCGGCTGCTCAGCACCGACACCAACGGCCAGTTCGACCCCTGTCCGAACGACGGGAAGGCGGGGGCAGGGCTCGGTGGGTACGGCAACCCCGCCACTTTTCCGCAGGCGGTCTCGCAGGACGGTTCGCGGGTCTTCTACTCGTTGGACGCGGCGGTACCCGGATGCGGCCAGGGGATCTATCAGGTGTTCGCGCGGGCGAACGCCGACCCGGCGGTACAGCTTTCAGCGCCGGCGGTGGATGAGTGCACGAGCGCGGCGTGCCAGTCCGCGCCGTCTCAGGGAGATTCGACTTCCACGGACTTTGAGGGGGCGGCGGCGGATGGCTCGAAGGCGTTCTTCACCACTCCCAGGCAGCTGGTCAACGCGGCCAGCGAGGACAGCACGGAGTCCGTATGCGTGAATGCGACCGGGACTGGCTGCAACCTGTATGAGTATGACTTCGGCCGGCCGGCCGGGTCGAGCCTGGTTGACCTGTCCGCGGGGGATATGAGTGGTCTGGGTCCGCAGGTGCGTGGTGTGGTGAAGGTCTCAGCTGACGGCTCGCATGTGTATTTCGTCGCGAGTGGTGTGCTGAGCTCTGAGCCCAACCAGCTCGGGCAGGCCGCGCAGGCCGGCGCGTACAACCTGTACGTGGATGACACGACGACGGGGGAGGTGGCGTTCGTGGCCGATCTCTGCACCGCGGGCGGCCAGTCCGGCTCGGTCAGCGATAGTGCGTGTCCGGCGTCGGCCAACGACTTTAGTGCGCGCTTCCAGGGCTTTGACGCTGGTGCAGGGTTCCAGGGCTTTGATGAGCGGGCTGATGTGACGCCGGACGGCCGGTTCTTGGTCTTCTCGACGGCCGGGCAGTTGACCGGGGATGATCAGAACCAGGCGGCTGACGTGTATGAGTATGACGCGCAGACGGGCGGTCTGTGGCGGGTGTCGGTCGGTCATGACGGGCAGGATCAGAACGGCAACGCCGGCAGCGGCGACGCCCTCGCTGACCCGGGTCAGAGTGGTTTTGCGCACGAGATTCATGTCGTGAGTGCGGATGGTCAGACGATCGTGTTCACCAGCGCGCGGGCGTTGCAAAGCAACGTCAACAACGGTCACATCGACGCGTATGAGTGGCGTCAGGGGGAGGTGACGCTGGTCTCCGGCGACGGGTCAGCGAACCCCGTCCAGAACGCGTCGCTGGACCCGTCGGGGCAGGACATCGTGTTCACCACCGACCAGGGCCTGTTGCCCCAGGACACCGACGGGCTGGCCGACGTGTATGACGCGCGGGTCGGCGGCGGGTTCCCCGCCCCCACCGCCGCCCCGGGGCCGTGCTCCGGGGACGCGTGCCAGGGTGCTCCGAGCGGCGTGCCGGCGGCGCCGGTCGCGGCGAGCGTCAGCTTCTCCGGACCGGGGAGCGCCGCCACGCCGGGGCCCGGGCCGGCCCAGCCCAAGGTTCTCACCAGGACGGTGCGCGGCGCGAGGTTCGTGGTCGGCGTCACCGTCCCGGGGCAGGGGCAGATCACGATCACCGGCGCCGGGATCAAGACGGTGAGAGTGTCGGTCTCGCGGGCGGGCACGTACCGGCTGGCGGTGCGGCTCACGGCCAAGGCACGCAGCGCGCTGCGTCACAAGCACAGGCTCAGGCTGAAGCTGCGGATCGCGTACGCGCCGGCGAACGGAGCGCCGGCCTCGATCACGGCCTCGATCACGGACAAGGCATAGGTAGGCGGCGATGAGCAAGGAGACCCAGATGACCCCCCCGATCACCCACCGCCGCTCACTGCCCAGGCTGCTCACGGCGCTCGCCGGGCTGACGCTCGCCTGGCTGGCGCTCGCCGCGCCGGCGCACGCCGCCACCCCCGCGCCGGGGTTCACGCTCAGCTCGCTGGGGCAGCCGACCAACCTGTCCCCGGCGCTGAACACCCGCTGCGCCAACGACATCGCCAACGAAAACGCGCCGAACCATCCGCCCCTGGAGTGCGATACGTACACGGTGACGGCGACCAACCAGGGCACCCAGCCGACCGACGGCACGCCGGTGACGCTGAGCGACACGCTGCCGGCGGGGATCACCGCCCAGCAGGTCAGCTTCTACTGGTCGGGGGCGCCGAACAACGACTTTGGGCCGGGCCTGTGCACGACCGCGCCGGTGCAGTGCACGTTCCCCGCGGCGGTGCAGCCCGGCCAGCAGCTGTTCATGATCGTCTATCTGGCGGTCGATCCGAGCGCGTCGGGTCAGGCGCTCAACGCGGCGGCGATCTCCGGCGGCGGCGCCCCGACGATCCAGGCCAGCTCGGCCAACGCGATCAGCACCGCGCCCGTCCCGTTCGGGTTTCAGGACCTCAGCACCAGCCGACCGGGCTCGACGGCGCGCCGTACACCCAGGCGGGCGGGATCCCCTACCAGTTCACAACCACGCTCGACACGAACCTCAACCCCGAGCTCCAGGTTGGCGGTAATTATGCCCTCGGGCCGCCGGAGGAGCCGAAGGACATCTCGGTCGATCTGCCGCCGGGGCTGATCGGCAACCCGCAGGCCACACCCAGATGCGCCCTGTCGACGATCGCCGCCCAGAACGCCTGCCCGAGCGACACTCAGGTGGGCACCGTCACCCTCAACCCGTACGGGTTGGCCGCCGGCACCTCGCCGCTGTATAACATCGCCCCGCCGCCGGGCGTAGCGGGCGAGCTGGGGTTCATTGACCCCCAAAAGACCCCGGTGTTCCTGACCGCCGGCGTGCGCACCGGAGCCGACTACGGGCTGCGGACGCTCAGCGGCTCGATCCCGCAGGTCGGGCTCGGCACGATTTCGGTCACCCTGTGGGGCGTCCCCGCCGACCCCGGCCACGACGCCGCCCGCGGGCAATACTGCACCGGCGTGGTCGACGCTGGGATTGCTGGAAATGCCCAATACGCCTGTCAGGGTGGGGGCGTGCCGTTCGGCGGGACGGCGTTGCCGTTCCTGCGTATGCCCACGAGCTGCCCTGGTACACCAGTCGCGGTGAATGCGTCGATGGAGTCGTGGCAGAACCCGGGCGTGTTCGTCACGGCCGCCAGCCCGCTCCCGGCCACGACGGGGTGTGGGGATCTGACCGGGTTCCAGCCGACGCTGTCGGCGGCGCCGGATAACCAGCAGGCGGGGGCGCCGGCGGGTCTCACGGTCGATCTGCACGTCCCGCAGAACGATCAGTCCCTATGGGTCTACCCCGAGCAGGGCCAGCCGCCCACCAGTGTGACCTACGCGCCGCTGGCGACCCCGGATTTGCGTGACGCGACGGTGGCGTTGCCGGTGGGGATGACGATCAACCCGTCCTCGGGGGATGGGCTTCAGGGCTGCTCTGACGCGCAGATCGCGTTGAGCTCTGCGGGTGCGGGGCCGTGTCCTGACGGGTCGAAGATCGGCACGGTGGCGCTGACCTCACCGTTGCTCGATCATCCCCTGCCGGGCGATGTGTATATCGGCTCGCCGCTGTGCGACCCGTGCTCGCCCGCGGATGCCGCGTCGGGCAGGATGGTCCGCCTGTTCATCGAGGTGAATGATCCGGCCTCCGGTGTGGTGGTGAAGCTGCCGGGGTCGGTGTCGATCGATCAGTCGACGGGCCAGTTGACGGCAACCTTCTTGCAGAACCCGCAGTTGCCGTTCTCCGATTTGCAGGTCACGTTCAAGTCAGGGCCGCGGGCGCCGCTGGTCAACCCGTCGACGTGCGGGCTGTTCACGACCACCAGTGATTTGGCGCCGTGGTCAGCACCGTTCTCCGGACCGGACGCGACGCCGTCCTCGAGCTTTCAGATCACCGGGTGCGGAGACCCGAACACGTTCAGCCCCTCGTTCACGGCCGGGGCGCAGAACCCGCAGGCCGGGGCTTACAGCCCGTTCGTGCTCTCCTTCCAGCGTTCGGATGCGGATCAGTTCTTCTCCGGCCTGTCGGTCAGCCTCCCGCCGGGAGTGCTGGCCAAGCTCGCCGGGGTGCCGCTCTGCTCCGATGCCGATGCGAGCGCGGGCTCGTGCCCGGCCGGTTCGCAGGTCGGGACGGTCGAAACCGGTGCCGGCGCCGGCTCTCAGCCGTTGTTCCTGCCCGGCAAGGCCTTCCTCACCGGCGCCTACAAAGGCGCTCCATATGGCCTAGCCGTGGTCGTGCCCGCGATCACCGGCCCCTACAACCTCGGGACCGTCGTCGTCCGTCAAGCGCTCTACGTAGATCCAACCACAGCGCAGGTCACGGCGGTCTCAGATCCATTCCCCACGGCGCTGGACGGGATCCCGCTGCGCCTGCGCCGCGTCGACGTGAATCTGAACCGGCCTGGTTTCATGATCAACCCGACCAACTGCAGCCCGATGGCGGTCACCGGGACCCTGTCCTCGACCGGCGGGCTGTCAGACACGGTGTCCTCGCCGTTCCAGGTCGGTGGCTGCCAAGAGCTTCCGTTCGCGCCGAAACTGGCGATGTCGCTAAGCGGGAACGGGCAAACGCACTCCGGGACGCACCCGACACTAACCGCGACCCTGACCGCCGGCTACTCCAACGAGGCGAACGTCCACTCAGTCCGGGTCGCGCTGCCGCTGAGCCTGGCGCTCGACCCGGCCAACAGCCAGCACGTCTGCAACTACGACACCGCCCAAGCCGTCCACGGCGGCACCGTCGGCTGCCCCGCCTCGACCATCGTCGGCACCGCAACCGCGGTCACCCCACTGCTCGACCACCCCCTCACCGCCCCCGTCTACCTCGTCCAAGGCATCCGCTTCGGGCCCGGCGGACAGCGGATCCACACCCTACCCTCACTCCTGATCCCGCTCCGCGGACCCGACCGCATCGCGATCGATCTACGCGGAAACTCCACGGTCAGCGGCGGAAAACTCGTCACCACCTTCCCGACCGTCCCCGACGCGTTCGTACAAACCTTCACGCTCACCATCAACGGCGGACCCAAAGGCATCCTCGTCATCACCGGACGCGGCCGAACCATCTGCAACAACCCCCAAATCACCAACGCCAACCTCACCGCCCAATCCAACAAAACCGAAACCCTCAACCCACAGATCACCACCCCCGCCTGCCGGGCCCCCCACAAAAACCCCAAGAAGCACAAAAAGGGTCGCACGAAGCATTCAAAGCGCCGCGCCACGGATGTGATCGACCGGCGGGTGTAAGCAATTCCCGTCCTGGCCTCCCGGCATAGACGGCGCCCCGGGGCATGCTGTGGGTTACTGGTGGGTCGGGCCGGCGCATGGATCTGTAGCCGCCGCTGGTGGCGATGATCCGCGACTCCCTCGGTCACGCGAGCAACTCAGCCACGGGCCACTACATGCGCACGCTCGCGTCGTAGCGCACGAGAAAGTAGGCGGGTGATGGCTCGATATCGCCCCCTCCTGCGGAGCCGCTCGGTAGGGGCTGGGTCCGAGCTAGGACGTCCGCCGAAACTGGCGCTCTAGCCCGCCTAGTTCGACGCAGGCAGCCGCCTCCCCCCGTCGGCGTCGAGCCCGATCCCAGATCGGCGCCGCCGGAAGGTCCCGCGCAACCGAAAGGAGCGGCCGTAAAAACGTTGTCACGCGTGTTGAGGATCCATGTAGGCAACCGATATCCATCATGGAGTGAGGGCACCGATGGGGATGACCCGGATCCCGTCCTCGCGGACATAGCCATAGCCGCTGCCGACGATGACCGCGAGAGCAGCGGGTTCTCCGCGTCTGCTGGTGTCAATGCGCTTGGCGAACTTCAAAAGATTCGCGGCCGCCTCTTCGATCTGGTGGAGGCCGAGCTTGATCTCAAAAGCGGCCCATTGGGCGCCGCAATCGACTATCGCGTCGACTTCCAAGTTGGATTGATCCCGATAGTGATAGATCGTGCCGGCCACAGGCTGCGCATAGACCCGGAGATCACGTACGACCAACGACTCGAACAGCAGCCCGAAGTAGCTGAGGTCAGAGCGCAGGGTATCCGGCGTGGCCCGTAGCGCAGCGACCGCGAGAGACGGGTCCGTGAAGTAGCGCGTAGGCGCGGTTCGGAGCTGATGCGTTGAACGCATGTGGACGTTCCAGGCGGCCGAGTTCTCGATGACGAAGATGCGTTCCAGCGCATCGAGGTAACTCCCGACGGTCTCGTATGTCACGCTGGCGTCGGAACCCGCCGTATCCGCGGCGATCGTTGTCAGGCTCGCCTGTGTGGCGATGTTCCGGGCCAGGCTGCGCAGCGCCGCACCGACGCGTTGGGGATCCCGTTGGATTCCGTCGACCCTGTGAATGTCCGTTCGCCTCACCTGCTCGAGATAGTCTCGTACGGCTCTACCGGCGTCGTTGACAGACAGCTGCCGGTTACCCGGCCAACCGCCCATGACGACCTCCTCAATCAGGTCGTCGAGGGTGAGACCAGAATCGCCGGCGGCCACAGGATCCCCGCTGAGGACCGTGGCGAGTGAGATCTCACGGGTGCTGCGACCGATCTCGCTGAGCGTCATCGGGCGCATGAGCAGGCGGCCGAATCGACCGGCCCCGGTGTGCCGGGTTTGGTCATCGGGCGGAACCGCGGAGCCGGTGAGGATGAACTGGCCAGGGAGTTTTCGCTTATCGGCTTCATGGCGGGCTTGGTTCCAGATCGCAGGAATGATCTGCCATTCGTCGATCAGGCGGGGGACCTCTCCGCCCAGGACCAGCTTCGGATCCAGCAACGCCGCTTGATAGGCAGCGGTGTCAATGTCCAATAACACTTCGCTGGCGGCCTCTTGACGAGCAGTTTCGGTCTTGCCGCAGGCCTTCGGGCCCTCGATCACGACGACCCGGTTGCTACGCAGACGCTCCCCGAGCTCATCGTCTACAACGCGAGACATGTAGGTCCAGGTGTTCATAAGGGCGAACACCATTCCGCAATTCGTAATACTTTCATGCCGCCGATTATAACGTCTCTAAACCGCAAATCGTAAGGGTTCTAGACCGCAAATCGTAAGGGTTCAAGGACCTGGTCCGTCGCCGTTCCTACGAGCGCCCTGGGGTTGTCGATCAGTTCGGATGATCGCCCCGGAAGGAGCGGCGGACGAGATCAGCGAGATTTCGCCGGCCAGAACTCGTTTAGCTTCTACTCCTCCCGCGCAGCGCTGAGCTTCCCCCGTGGTTGCCGCTTCGGGGTGCACCCGAACCGAGCGTCGACCCGCAAACGACAACGCGCGGTCGAGGTGCTATTGGGGTGGCCGCAGCCGGGGTCTTCCGTGCGGCTACTTGTGCTTCTTGTGTTTCTTGTGTCTCTTGGTCTTTTTGCGGGCGGCTTGGCAGGCGGGGGTGGAGATCGTGGGGTTCAGCGTCTCGGTTTTGCCGGATTGGGCGTCCAGGTTTGCCGCCGCTATCTGGGGCTTGGCGCAAATCGTGGTGCCGCGACCGGTGATCACGAGGATGCCGCCGGGGCCGCCGCTGATCTGAAGCGTGAATGTCTGCAGGAACGCGTCGGGGAGGCTGGGGAAGTCGGCCACGAGCTGGCCGGCGCCGTTGGCCGCAGTCTGGGCGCGCACGTCGATCGCGATGCGGTCAGGCCCGCGCAGCGCGATCAATAGTGTCGGCAGTGTCTTGACCTGCAGGCCTTGTGCGGTGGTGCGCAGGCCCTGCACGAGGTAGACGGGCCCGGTCAGCGGGCCGGCCAGCAGAGGTGTGACCGCAGTGGCGCTGCCGATGATCGTCGAGGCCGGGCAGCCGACTGCGCCGCCGTGGACCGCTTGGGCGACGGCGTAGTCGCAGACGTGCTGGGCGTTGTTGGGGTCAAGCGCGAGTGACGGTGGCAGCGCGACGGATACCGACCGAACGTTCGCCTCGTTGGAATAGCCCGCGGTCAGGATCGCGGTTAGCGTCGGATGATCGCCCGACCGGGTCTTCCCCCGGCCGGTGAGCTTTATCTGGAGCTTGGGGGCGAACGGCAGATCCTGGCAGCCCTGAACCTGGAACGGCGCGGCCCACCGGGTCAGTCAAGCCGCCCGTGGAGGACAGGATTCCGGTCACCGACATGGGGTTGCAGTTGGTGGGGTTGAGCGTAAAGCTGGGGCGGTTGAGATCGATGCTGATCGTCCGCATCTGCAGCGGGATCCCGGCGATGATCGTCGGGAACGGATCGCTGACGGCTGTGACCTGCGCGGTTGTGGGGTCGACGTGAATCGCGCTGCGAACGACCACCGTCCCGAGGTTGAACGGTCCTGCCGCCGCGGGCACCTCCACCGCGAGACCGTATGGGGCGCCCTTGTAGGAGCCGGTGAGATACGCGGTGCCGGGCAGCCACAACGGATGCGAGCCAGGTCCCGACGCTGCCTGGACCGTCCCGACCTGGCTGGCGGCCGGACAGGTCCCCGCGTTCGCATCGGCATCCGAGCACAAGGGCACTCCGGCGAGCTTGGCCAATAGGCCCGGCGGTAGCGTGGCCGAGAACCCGGAGAACGGCTGATCCGCGTCGGTGCGTGAGAAGGACACGACGAATGGCGCGTAGGCCCCAGCTTGGTCGCTGGCGCTGCCGGCGCCGAAGGTGGGTGCAAAAGTGCTCGAGCTAGGGCAACCGGAGATGCTGAAGGGGTTGCTGAGGGTGGCGTCCGGGCCTGAGTCCGGAGCCGACCAGGGAGCGAAGTCGGCCGTTGTCGTGTAGGTGCCGCACGAGGCGGGTGTCGCCAGCAGCGCGCGGGGACCGTCCTTGAAGGTCAGCGTGAAATCGGAGAACGGCAGCTGGGGATTGTTGGCAAAGGTCGCCGTCAGCTGCCCGGTGACGGGATCGGGCGTGATCGCGCCCTCCAGCTTGACGTGGATTCCGTAGCCCGTCACCGTCAAGAACACGTGGTAGGGAGGCCCGGTGATCGGGCCTGACGCCGGACCGGCCAAGTACACGTCGCCGGTCAGCTGCACCGGTAACGCCGGCGTGGTCCAGATCCCCTCCCCGATCTTCGACGCCTGCGGACAGTTTGGCGGATCGCTGTTACCGAGCCCCACCTGTGCCTCCGAGCAGGAGGCTAGGCCGTCGGCCGCTGAGGGCGACATAACCATGCCCGCCGGGAGCGTCAGCGTGGCGTCGCGGACGAACGCCGTGGCCAGATCGCTTGGGTTCTGGTCCTCAGGCACCGCCAGATCGACTCGCAAGCCCGCCGGCGAGTCCGGGCTGTTGACGCTCGGCTGCGCGGTCACCGACGGGTCGAAGTGGAGCTGGTCACACCCGATGAACGGGCCCACCGACGCGCTTGCCGTTCCCGTCTCCACCGGCGCCGCCCACGAATCCGCCGAGAAGTCCGCCGTGAGCGCAGCCCCGGGGCATGCCGTCGGGTTCTCCAGGAACACCACGGGGTCATAGCCGGCTGCGGCCCCGCCCCCGGAGCAGGACGGCGGCGATCCCGAGCAGGTCTGACCCCGTTGGGCGTTGTGGCTCGGGTCCGCCGGAACCGCCCATAAGGTCAGCGAGCTCCACGCCAACGGCAGCACGTTGTTTACGTTGCTGAACGTCGTCGTGAGCCCATAATCCGACGACCTCAGCGAGACCACGCCTAGCGCGGGGACAATGCCCGTCGTGAAACCGAACTCCGCGGTCACGCCCGCCGGCGGCTGCAGGTTGTACACCGGCACGCTCTGCGTGAAGCCTGAGACGGAGCCCCCCGAGGTGAACTTGTTCGTGATGACCCCGATCTGGGTGTCGGCCAAACAGCCGCCCGTCGTGAACTTGGCCATCGGGCAAGTTGGGATCCCGGGCAGGAGGCCGACGAGCCCGGGCGGCAGGCCGGTGCTGATGTCCTTGGCGCCGATGGGGACGCCGTGGCTGTCGGTCGCGAGCGCGAAGCTGATCGTGAGGTCAGCGTGCGCCCCGGCCTGATCGCTCGCAGTCGCCACGCTGAACGACACCGGCCCGAACGGCGCCGAGGCTGAGCTGATCGTGGTCTGTGGGCTCGCCGACGCATCTGGCGCGCCCCCCCCGCCGACCAGCACTTGATTGGTCCCGGTCGCCGGTGCATCCGGCGCGACGTCGACCGGGATCGTGAGCTGGATCGACTGCGCGGGCGCGATCGGCGCGCTGTCCGGGTCAACGCAGGTCACCGACTGGCCCGAACTCGTGCACACGACCGAGTTGCCGGCGTCGTCGTTGCCCGTCGCGCCGGCCGGATCAAGCGTGATCCCTGCGGGCAGGGTGTCCGTGACGGTGACCGGGCTGCCATCGGTCGGCGCCCCGCCAGTGTTCTCCAGCGTCAACGCGTACTGGTCGTGGTTCGAGCTGTAGCTCGAGCCCGGCGCGAGGTTCGTGGGCAGCGAAACCGCGGTGATCATCCAAGCCGGCGGCTCCGATCGCGCCAGCGCCGTCGGCGCCAGGACCAGCCCCAGGCAGCACCCCAGGCCTACAAGCCCGCGCCGGATCAGGCCCGTCCCGCTCATCGCCGCCGAGCCCTGGCGGTGATCGAAAACGCAGCTGAACGCGAACCGCCGCTACCGGTGAAGGCCACGGTGAGCGTGACCTTCAGCCGGCGCCTGTCTTGGAGCTGGCGCTTGGCCTTACGCGTCAGACTCACGGTTAGCAGGTAGGTCCCCGCGTGCGCCACCGGCCTCGCGACGTGATCGACGCCCGCGCCCGAGATGGTTATCAGGCCGCCCCCTGAGACCTTGACCGTGAGTCGGAATGCGTTGCCCTTGGCCGAGCGGTGAAGGACCGTGAGGCTGGCCCCAGGCGTAGCCCCGGTGGCCTGGTTGCCCGGGCCGGCGCTGAAGGTCACGATCGCCGGAGCGGCGGGCGGCGGGCTCAGAGCGCCCTGACAGCCGTCGCCAGAGCAGTCCGAAACGCTGGGGGCGGGAAAGCCACCGCCAATCCGTGCGTCGTAGATATCGCTGAGGAGGTCGCCGTCCTGAGGCACCAGCTGGGAATGGGTCGTGAAAAACACGTCTTGCCCATCGGCGCTCGAGTCGATGAACAGTGAGGGCTGGGGATCGGTCCCACTTGAGATCAGCGAGATCTGCCCGGCGTGCCACTCATAGACGTTGGTCGTGTCGTTGGCCTGCGGAACGAGCGGGTCGCTGGTGTCGAAGAACACGTACGCGCCGTCGTCTGACATCGGCCGGGGAAGTCGCTGATCCGAGGTCGAGGGCAGCGTGCCCGTGAACTGAGCCGCGCCCTGCGGTGGCGCGCCGCTCGGATTGCACGACACGCAGATCAGGCTGCCGTCGGCCACGGAATAGCGGTACAGCTCGGGGGTCCCTTCCGACTGGTACGGGGTCAGGTCCGCGGTGGAGGCAAAGAGCAGGAAGCGGCCGTCCGGGGTGGTGTAGAACTGCCGGGCGGTGTCGTAGCCGAGCGGGGCGGAACATCCGCAGAGGTCGTCTGCCGGGTCGGAGGCGACGAAGGTCGTGGCGCCCGTGACGACGTCATAGCGGTAGATCTTGGGCTGTGCGTCCGCGGGCGCTCCGGGGGCGAGCTGGCCGTCGGCGACGAAATAGACGGTCGAGCCATCCTCGGACACGAGCGCCCACCGGAAGTCGTCGGCCGCACTGGTACCGGAGGTTCCGTGGGTCACGCGCGTGAGCGTGCCCGTGTTGGTGTCGTACTCGTAGAGCTCCCGGTCGTTGCCGGTGCCGAGCGCGTCCTGGGTCAGCTCGGTCGTGGTGGCAAAGAACACCCTGGCGCCGTCCGCGGAGGCGCCGACGTAGTCGGCGGCCTGGCAGCCGCTTGGATCGGGCACGTGGCTCGGGCACGAGACGGCGACGGTCGTGCCGGTCACGGTGTTGCCCAGGTACAGCTGCTGCGGCTGGCTACAGCTCGGGTCGGTGGCGCTCGCCCAAGGGTCAGGGCTGATGAAGAAGACCTTCGATCCGTCGTTCGAGACCGCGTTGTGAGCCTCGCCCTCGGCGCTCGGGCTGCCGCCGACGCCCGGCTCCGGGCCGGCGAGAGCCGCGCCGCACGGGCTGGTAAGGCTGCCGTCGGTGTTGACGTTGACCAGCTGCAGCTGCCCGTCGGTCCAGTCGTACAGCGCCTGGCTGCCCGCGACCTGGCCCGACGCGGCCGGCGCGAGTGCCTTATCGGTTGATGTCAGGAGCAAGTGCGAGAAGTCGGCCGAGGCGCCGACGAACTGCGTCGCCGACGGGCTGCTCAAGCTGATCGGCTCCTGTCCGGTGACTCGAGCGTAGGGTCCCCCGACCGGCCCGGCGACAAGCGACCCGGCCCCGGAGAACCCGAGCTGGTTTGCCGTCCCCGCCGCCAGGGCGAGCTGCGAGAGGTCGGGGCTGAACAACTGCGCCCAATAGATGGCATCGCCGCCGTTCGCGGGGTAGGCGTTCGTGGTCACCCATCCCAGCGGCGACCGGGCGAAAGCATAGGAATTGGACATGTTGGCCGGATGGGGGCCGAAGTTGGCCAGGTACGTGCTCAAGTAGACGCGGTTGCCGTCATCGGAGGCCAGCCCGAGCCGGGGGTCGGGGTCGGTCGATCCTGACTTGTCGGCCGGGGTGACTTGCTCGTACGCCCGGCAATCGGACAGGCTGGCGGACGGGCCGGTGCGAAACTGCGCGTTGGGGCACGGCGCGCCGGAGGTGGTGGTGAAGGTGACATCGGGTCCGATAACGGTCCCGAACGAGTTGGTGGCGGTGAGCCGGAGGTGGTAGGTGGTGCCAGGCGCGAGGCCACCCAAGTTGGCGGTCGCAGTCTGGGGGTCGGCGCCGTTGCCGAGCTGGCCGTCGGGGACGGGGATCGTGCTGCCGTACGCGGTGCTGGTGCCGTACTCGAACTGGTAGCTCGTCGCAGCGCCAAAGACGTCGATCGCTGACTCGAGCTCCGCGCTGGAGGCGCTCACGTTGACCGCGCCGGCGCCGAGGATCGCCACGATCGGCTCGGTCGTAAACGTCTGATCGGGGCCGTCAGTGGCGCCGAGCGAATTGGTGGCAACGACGCGGTAGTGATACGTGGCATTCACCTGCAGACCGGCGATGCCTTGGCTGACCGCTTGGTCACTGGCGCCCGCCCCGATGTCTGCGTCCGGGACTGGCACGCTCGTGCACGGATTGGCCGAGCAGCTGGCGCTGCCATACTCGAAGTGGTAGGTCGTGGCGAGCCCGTCCGGATTGATCTGCGCCTGCAGCGTCGCGCCGGCACGGGTGACGTTCGCGGTCGACTGGCCGTCCACGGCCGGCGGCGATGCGGTCTGCAATGTCCCGTCCACACCGAGGTTCGTGCCGCTGCTGTTTGAGGCCTCCAAGCGGAAGTGATAGGTCGTGCCGACGCTAAGCCCGGTGACGTTGGCCGAAACCGCGACGGGGCTTGAGCCCGACGGGTTCGGTGAGCACGCCGCCGTGCCCCCGCCCGCATAGGGGTTCGCAGAAGACGCGTTGTAATGGGCGGCGTCGACGTAATCGAAGTGGCAGTCAGTGACCGTAGTCCCGTCCGGGTTGACCGTGCCGCCTAACGTCGCGCTCGTGCCGGTGACGTTGCTGGCCTGCCCGGTGCTCACGTCCGGGATGGTGGCCGCCGGCCCGTAGCGGAAGACCTCGCCGGTGGCCGGGTCGGCGACGTAGATGTCACCGGTGGAGCCGTTGACCGCGACGCCGCCGCCGCCAGCATTCGAGAGCTGCGCGGAGCCAAAGTTCGAGGCGTTCGTCGCCGCGCCGCCCGGCATCGCCGACGTATCCCACTCGGCGACGAATGCGCCGTCGTCGACGTAGGCGTGATTCGTCGCCGGGTCAACGGCGATCGCCACCCCGGAGGAGTTTCGATCGACCTGGCCGAGGTCGGCACCGGAGCGGTCCCACTTCTCGACGCAGCCGCAGCCACTCATCGTGTAGTAGGCGCCACCGGGGTCGACGGCGAAGCCGGCAGAAGACCCGTAGGAGTAGGGGAAGCTCTGGAGGAACGCGTTCGAGGCCGAGCCGTCGAACTGGTCGACCCGGACGTTGCCCTCGTAGACGTCGAGGTCGCCCGCGCCATCGACGCCCATCCCCTCGACCTGCGAGAAGGGGCCGGCCGGAGTGCCGGTGACCTGACCTAGGTAACCCCCGCCGGGGCCAAACTTGTCGACCACGTTGTGGTTGGCGTCAAGCACGTAGAGATCTCCCGCGCTCGGCCCGCCCGAGTTGTCGATCGCGAGCGCGGCCGGGTTCGAGAATGAGAAGCTGCCCTCCGGGGTGGCCGACCCGGTGAGCGAGTTCGAGCCGAGGGAGGAGAAGCTGACCGGGTTGCCGGAAGCGTCGAACTTCTGCACTGTGTCGGTCGCGATATCGGCGACGTAGACATCGCCCGAGGAATCCACGGCGATGCCGTTGGGGTTGCCGAACGAGCCGAAGCTCCCGAGGAACGGGTGCGTCTGCGCGGCGAGGGCCGACGCGGCGGCGAGCACCAACAGCGCGGCGAGCGACAAGATCATGCTCACCGCGATCCGACGGCCGCGCAGCGCCAGCCACCGCGTCGGGCCGAACGAGGCTCTGTCCGCATTCACCCCGGGGGGAACTCCCGCTGTGGTGCAATCCGGCTGCGGAACCCCCGCCACGTTCGGCCACGCCCTCCTCTAATCCGATGAGCGACTCAGCCGGCCCAGAGAGACACCCGTTTGAAAACCGGCTGGGCAGTATAAACATGTGTCTGTTTTTATTGTCAAGCACATGTTTGCGCCGACATCTTCGAGCTGGCGAACCTGAGGATGAGCGGTTCAGAGCGAAAGCGATCGCACGAATCGAGATCGCAGGAGCCTCGCGAGCGCATCCTTGATGCCGTCACAGAGGTCGCGGCCGCCGAGGGCTACGCCCAGCTGACGGCCGAGCGAGTGATCGCCACCGCCGCCGTATCGCGCGCGACCTTCTATCAATACTTCTTGAGCGTTGACGATTGCTTTCAGACCGCGTACAGGCAGCATGCGGCGTGGCTCGTCGCCGAGGTTGAAGCCGCAATAAGGCATGGGGGCCAGCGCGAACTCGCCGTGCTCGCCGCGCTGGTTGACGGTGCTATCAACCGGCCAGGCATCGCTCGGTTGCTGATGATCGAGGGTTTGGCGGCCGGGGGGTCGGCCGGGCTGAGCGCGACGCACTGATATCGGCGGTACAACGGGTTCTGACCGGCTCGCCGAGCGGACCGTTCGTCATCGACCTCCCGCCGCACGCGTTGATTGGCGGCTGTTTCAGGTTCGTGGCGATGCAGCTCGTCGACGGCGAACTCTCGGCGGAGCTTCGCGAGCACGTGCATCAATGGGCGCTGGCATTCGCCCGCGAACCGGAGCTCAAAGGCATGAGTTTCAGGCAGACCCCGCCTTGTCCTGATCACGCCGGGCCTTCCCCAACGACCTGGCCGCGCCCAAGTGGCTCGGCACGGCACCGGATCCTGCTCGCTACCGCGGCGACGGTCCGGCAAAAAGGCTATGCGATGACGACGGTCGCGGACATCGTCAGCGCCGCGGCGTTGTCGCGCCGGCTGTTTTACAACGAATTCCGCAGCAAGGCGGAGGCGTTCAGCGCCGCGTTCGAGTACGGCTACGAGCGGGCCGTTGCCGCGTGCGCTCCGGCGTTCTTTTGCGCGGGAAGCTGGCCCGAGCGCGTCTGGGACTGCGGTCTAGCGTTCACCAGGTTCCTGGGCCACGAGCCGCTCCTCACGTACCTCGGCTTCGTGGAGTGCTTCTCACCCGGTCGCGACTTTGTCCGACGCGTGCACGATAGACAGGGGGCGTTCAGGCTGTTCCTCGAGGAGGGGTACCGGCAGCGCGATGAGGCGCGGCGGCTACCGCTCACGTACTCGACGCTGACGGGCGCGGTCATCCTGGAGTCTCGCCTTTCACGTCGTTCGGCGAGCTCCCAGCCTGCACCTGATCAGCCTGCACCCGCTGGCGGTTTACATAGCCCTCACGCCTTTTATCGGCGCCGATGAGGCGACCCGCTTCATCACCCAGCAAGCGCGAGCGGCGCCCTGACGCGCCTTTCGGGTGCACACGCCGTCCGGAGGGTCGATTGCCGGCCAAGTTGGCGACCGCGCGGCCAGCGCGGAGTTGGCGCTCGGGTGGGTCCGAAGGCTGTCAGAGCCGTTCTAGGCACCGCTTGTGTCTAGCCGCACTCGGCTGCGCATGCTCAAATGAGCGGTGCTCGGTTACGAACGCTTGGATGAGGAGGCCCACATGATTGAGACGCAGCCGCCCGGGCGGCGACTCCGAGGCGCGATCGTCGCGTCAGCGGTCGCTGCCTCATGTCTCGCCTTTGTCACGACCGCACCGGCGATGCAGCCGACGGCTCGACCCGCTCGGTCACTCGGCGTCACCGAGACAGGCAACCTGCACCTGTTGCACAAGTCTGGCTCACTGCTCAACGAGCTCGGGAGCGCCTACGGCACTTTGCCCGGAACCATGAGGGCCCAGTTCCTGCTCCGCACGACCGAGGTCACAGGCAGCCTGACCATCTACCCGCGGGGTGGCTCGCTAACCATCAGCCTCGCCGGATTCGCAACCTCGGGTGGGACGATCGCCCACCTTTCCGGGGAGATGTCCGTGCAGCATGGCACCGGACGCTACGCGCACGCGAGCGGATCGGCCAGCTTCACGGGCATCGCCAACCGTCGCAGCTGGGCGGTGCAGGTGCGGGTCGTTGGCCGCCTGCGCTATTGAGGTGAGGGCGCGCCCGGCATCATGAAGCCCGGTAGGGCGCTGGGCGGATCGCTGGCCGTACTCGCCGCGTTGTTCCCGGGCACAGCGTTCGCCGGCGCACCCGTGCGCTTGGGCGTCAGCTTCGACCGCGGCGCCTGGTTAGGCGGGTCGACGGCGCTGCGTACCTCGTTGAGCGTAGACCTGAAGGCCAAGTCCTCGCCGATGACCGGGATGCGGCTGTACCTCCCGGCCAGCCTCGGCCTGACCACGAGCGGCCTCGGTCAGGCCAGCTGTCGCCTTCCCGTGAGCGATTTCTCTGAGGTGTTGTTGCCCGACAGCCTGAGCGTCGGACTGGCGGGCTGCCCTCCCAACGCCGTGCTCGGGCTCGGAACCGCCGACGCGCAGGTCGTGCTCGGCGACGGCCAGAAGGTCTTCGAGGCCGCCAACCTGACGCTGCTTGCCGGCCCCGTCGCATCGAAAGGGCTCGGCGTCGTGATCTTCCTTGATGGAGAGCACCCGCTAGGCGGTCGCTACCTACTCGCCGGTCAAGTCGTACCGGTTCAAGGACGGTTCGGAGGCGCGCTCGAAGTGAGCTTTCAGCAAGCGCCTGCCCTGAGGAGCCTGCTCGACGCCGTCGTCGCCATCGACTCGATGCGAATCAATCTGGGCTCAGCGCAGATCACCTACTACGAGCACCACGGCCACCGGCGGGTTGCCTACCATCCGGGCGGAATCGCCCTGCCCGACCGGTGCCCCCGCGGCGGCTTCCCCTTCCGGGCTGAGCTCACGTTCAAGGACGGGAGCCAGAGCAACGCCGACGCGACGGTGAGCTGCTCGGACCTCGCCCACGGCCGGCCTTGAGCGACGCTACGCCAGTTTCGGTGCACAGCCTGTTCGGCATACCTGCTTGTAAGTCACGTCAACCCCGGCCCAGGGAGGACGGGCTCGGACCGCCTGGCTGACACCGCTCGTGTTCAGTGATAGCCGGCCCGGCATGCTCTGATTGCGACGAATGGGAGCGCAGGCTGCTGGCCCGGCGACTGTGGGCAGGAAGATTTTGGATGAGGAGCGGGAGGTCGTCGGCCGCCTTCTGCCCGGCCTCGACGAAGAGCTTTCGCTCCACACGCTCGAAGAGCTCGAGAGTCCCGACGGCCCGGCGATCGAGATCTTTCGCGAAGCCGGTGGCGCCGGTCTCGTCGTGCCCCGCGAGTCCGCGGGGCTGGGGGCCCATCCCGCGGAGGCGATCCAGGTCCAACGGGCGATCGGTGCTCGATCGCCGTCGCTGGCCGTTGCCACCAACATGCACCACTTCTCGGTGGCGAGCCTGCTCGCGGCCTCTCGACACGCGGTCGGGTTCGAATGGATGCTGCTGGAGGCCATCGCCGCGGAGAAGCAGCTGCTCGCCTCCGGGTTCGCGGAGGGAATCCATTGTCAAGGCGTCTTTGCTCCGACGATGAAGGCGCGACGCGGCGCTGGCGAGATCCGCGTCACCGGCTCGAAGAAGCCGTGCAGCCTGTCCCGTTCGATGAACCTTCTCACGGCGTCGGTGCTGATCGAGTCCGAAGAGAGCGGAGAGGCTGGACAGTTCGCTGTCGCACTGATCCCCGCCGATGCTCCGGGGATCGAGATTCGACCTTTCTGGTCAGCCCCGGTTCTCGCCGGTGCCCAGAGCGACGAGGTCATCCTGCGCGATGTCCCGGTCGACTCCGAGCTGGTGGTCGACCTTGGCGACCCCTCGACCGGCCTCCTCGATGCCGTGCAGGCGACCGGGTTCGTCTGGTTTGAGCTCTTGATCACCGCCTCGTACCTCGGGATGGCCACAGCTCTCATCGAACGGCTGGTGCTGGAGGAGAAGGGCACCGCGGGGCTCCGCGCCGCGGCCGTGGTTGAGCTTGAGGCGGCGATGTCAAGCCTTGAGGGCGTCGCAGCTCGTATGGAGCGCGGTGATCACCCCACAGCCCTCCTGACGCTCGCCCTGGCCTGCCGCTACGCGGCCCAGGACGCGATCACTCGTGCGGTCGCGAGCGCCGTCGAGCAGCTCGGAGGGATGGCCTTCATCCGTTCCCCCGAGGTGACCTACCTTGCCGCAGCGTCCCGCGCTCTGGCCTTCCACCCGCCGTCCCGCCCGCGCACGGTCTCGGCGCTGGCGGCTGCGTTCGCCGGCCAGGCACTCGAGGTGAAGTGAGCATGCGGCACGTCGACCTGTGTGTGATCGTCACCAACGCCGACCCGGACACGCTGTTTGCCAGGCTGGTCGACTTCGCCCGCTATCCGGAGATCGCCGAGGCCGTGCGATCGGTCAGCGTGCAACCGGGCCCCGATAGCTCGCTGCTCGCGGACTGGGAGGTCAATTTCAGGGCCGGGATCCTTCGCTGGCAGGAGCAGGATCGCATCCACTGGAGCGAACGCCGGGTCAGCTTTCATCAGGTCACCGGCGACCTGGCCTATTCGGCCGGAGAGTGGCGGATCGACGAGCACGCCAACGGCCTCGTTGTCCGCTTCATCTCCGACTTCGACCTCGGCATACCGAGCCTCGAGCCTCTACTCGGGCCGGTCGCCGAACGGGCACTGCGCGCCAACATCGAACAGATCATCCACGGTCTCGCCGCCGAGCTCGGCGTTCAAGTGATGACTCCGCAAGCTGCCCAGTCCGGGGGCGTGGACGTCACGAGCCGCCCGTCGCACTGAGGACCACAACCGCCAATCGCAGCGAGGACGCCAAATGGACCCCAAGAACCTATTTGCCACCCCGACGACCTACTGGCACCTGCGTGCCGAATTCGGACTGGGGATGGTCACCTCAGCGCTGCTCCTGGCGCTGCACCGCAAGAAGGTGCGGATCCTGCCGGCGGCCCTGCTCTTTGCCTACGCCGACGCGGTTGGCTACATACCCGGCGCAATCGCCTTCAGGCGACACGAGGGCGGGCGAATCTCCAGAACCTACTACCGCCTCTACAACATCATGCACAGCGGCCTGACCGGAGCCGTAGTCGCCGCTCTCTGGGCGCGAAAGGTGAAGCCGGAATGGGCGCTGCTGGCCATTCCTCTCCATCTGTGCGGGGATCGGGCTTTGTTCGGCAACATGGCCAAGCCGTTCAGCGTTGCCTTCGAGCCTCATCCGCATCCGGTCTACGAGCGCGTGCGCGAGCTGCTCGAGCTGCCCGCTGAGCAGCTGGCCTCGGACGCCGTGACGGTCAGCAATCACCCCACGAGACGGGCAACCAACGCGGCCGGGCGCGGGTCGGAGGCCAGCGCCAGTGCCTAGCGCCGCTCAGGCCGCGGCGCCGTCACCCGCCGTCACGGTCGAGCCGACTGGGCTCGAGCGCGATCAGCGGGTCTTCGGCGCCTTGGTGCGGCACGGCGATCATCCCAGCGCGTTTCTGACCTTGAACGACGCGACCTGCCATTTCGAGGTGCCATCGGTAGACGGAGTCATCGCCTACCGCGCCACCGGCCGGCGTCATCTGACCCAGATTTGCGGGCCGCTGGCCGACCCCGGCGATAAGGAACGTCTGTTGGACTCGTTCCTCGCCCGGGCGTTGTCGGAGCGGCGGCGGGTGACCGCGGTTCAGCTCAGAATCGAGGACGTCGAGCTCTACCGGGCTCGCGGATTCGCCGTCAACCAGTTCGGCTCGAGCTACGCGATCGATCTGGCCGAATACAGGCTCGGCGGGACCTTCTTCATGAAGACCCGCAACAAGCTCAAGCGCGCGCGACGGCTCGGCGTCACGGTCGAGGAAGTCGAGACCGGCGACGGCCAGAACCACGATCTCGACGCCATCGACAACGAATGGTTGCGCGGCAAAGGTCGCCTGGCCAGCCAGCTCGAGGTCATGGTCGGCCAACGCGGAGGACGGGGTGCGCCTCACCGGCGTGTCTTCGTCGCTCGGCAGGACGGAAGAGCAGTGGCTTACGCAACTTACGTGCCGTGCTTCGACGCCCAGCATCCCGGCTGGCTCTACGACCTGACTCGCCGGCGGCCGAGCGCCCCTCCGGGCGCGATCGAGCTGATCTTCGACACCGCGGCCGAGCGCCTGCGGGAGGAGGGGAGTCGATGGCTGCATCTTGGCCTGACGCCGTTCGTCGCGCTGCTCCCCGAGGCCGAACCGCAGGGGAGCCAGCTCGTGCGCTGGGTGATTCGCCTTCTGAGCGAGCACGGCCAACTCGTCTATCCCGCCCGGACTCAGGAGCAGTTCAAGCTCAAGTGGCGCCCCGCGGTGATCGAACCGGAGTACATCGCCTTCCAGGGCCGCCCGACGGTCGGTGCGCTTGTGGCACTGCTGCGCGTGACGAACGTGATTCCGGTCTAGCGGCAATGGTTGGAGTGAGCAAGACAACACGAGGAGGGGTGGCAGAGCGGCTGATTGCGGCAGCCTCACCGAGGCTGTCACACCGGATCACTCCGGTGTCGGGGGTTCGAATCCCTCCCCCCTCCGCTGAACGACAGAGGAATGTCCTCTGATGGAGCACCGCTGGCGTGTACTGGCCTTGGCCTCGACCAGCGCGTTCATGGTCTATCTCGACGTCACCGTCTTGAACATCGCCTTCCCGAGCATCGAGCGCAGCTTCGCCGGCACCCCCGCGCCCGAGCTGTCATGGGTGCTCAACGCCTACAGCATCGTCTTTGCGGCCTTACTGATCGCTGCCGCCCGTATGGGCGAGCAGCTGGGTCGCCGGCGTTCGTTCCTCGCCGGCCTGCTCGTCTTCGTGGCCGGCTCCGCGGGCTGCGCGCTCGCTCCGGCACCGGGATGGCTGATGGCTTCGCGGATCATCCAGGCGGTTGGGGGGGCAACCCTGGTCCCCGCCTCGCAGGCCCTGCTGATGGCGGAGTTCCCCCGCAACCGTCGCTCGTTGGCGGTCGGGCTGTGGGGCGCCGCCGCCGGGCTCGCCGCGGCCGTCGGTCCCGCGCTCGGCGGCGTGGTCGTAGACGGGCTCGATTGGCGCTGGGTCTTCGTACTCAACCTTCCGGTGGGTCTGGTCGCCTGGATCGCCGGCCGCAGGCTTCTCACCGAGCACAAAAGCGCTGAGACGGGACTGCCGGACTTCCTCGGGGCGGCGTTGGTGACATTCGGCATCGCTGCGCTCGCCCTGGGGATTGTCGAGGGGCATACCTGGGGCTGGGGCTCGGCGCGGACGGTGGCAGCACTGGCTTCGGCGGCCGGGCTGCTTGTCCTGTTTGTGTGGCGCTCCGCTCGCCATCCACGGCCCGTGCTGGATCTCACGCTGCTGCGAACCCGTTCTGTGGCCGTCGCCAATGCCGCCACCGTGCTCGTCAGCATCGCCTTCTTCGCCAGCCTCCTCGGTGGCGTTCTTTTCCTGATGAGCGCCTGGCATTATTCGGCGCTCCGCGCCGGGTTGGCGCTGACCCCAGCCCCGGTGGCCGGGGCCGTCGTCGCCGGACCGGCCGGACGCCTGGCCGATCGCTACGGACATCGGGTCATCGCCGTCCCGGGCGCCATGATCCTGGCCGCCGCCGGGGCCTGGTACGCGACCCGCCTCGGCCCTCGCCCCGCCCTGTGGTCTGAGTGGTTCCTGGGAACGCTGCTCGCCGGGGTCGGCCTTGGCCTCGCCTACTCGACGCTGGCCAGCGCTGCGGTCATCCGCGTCAGCGCAGATCGATTCGGGATCGCCAGCGGACTCAGCGCCATGTCCCGGCAGCTCGGCGGGGTGCTGGGTGTAGCCGCGACCATCGCCATCGTCGGCTCCGCCAGTTCGGAGACGACAGCCACCAGCTTTGACGGGGTCTGGCGCTTGATCGCTGTCGTCTCACTCGGCGCCGCGGCTGTGTCCCTCGGGCTCGGGCGAACCGCCAGCGCTCAAGAGGCGGGCGATCGCCCGCTCCCGTTCGCCGACGGCGTTGCCGAGCCAGCTTTGGCCATGAACGAGCAGTAGGAGGAGCAGTGACAGACATTCAGGATTCGATCCCGGAGCACGCAGACTTTCAACGCGCCCCTGGCGTGCTTGAGGGCGCGATGACCTACGAGCTCTCCCCCCACGAATGCGGGATTGACTTCTGGATAAAGCACGTCGCCCAGGGCGCCCTGATGGGACTTGACCGAGGCAAGCGCCCCGAGTCAACGGTGCCCGGTTTCCTGCGCGAAGCCGGTCATCCGCTGCACGAGAACCTGGTCGTCGAGTTCGCTTTCCGCTCGCTCTCGGAGTGGCAGGCGACCCGGATTTGCGCGGCGGCGACAACCGCCGCTCCGGATATCCCCGGGATGGAGTTTTTCGCCACCCAGACCCTCGACGAGGCGCGCCACGCCCAAACCTTCCGCTGCCACCTCATCGACCTCGGCGTCCCTGAGGACGAGCTCCACGACACGGTCCAACGCGTGGCTGGTGGCGACGCCGAGCGAATCTTCACTCCCCTGGAGACCTGGTGCTGGGGGAAGCTCGACGCTGAGCGGGCCGCCGGCCGCGGCCACCTTGAGTTCATCGGCATCGTGGCGGTGATCACGATCCTCCTGGAAGGGGTGCTCGCCCCGACAACCGAACTGAGCGAGCGCAAGTGGAAGCCGATCAGCCCTGCGACCGCCGACATCGAGCGGGGGGCTTGCGTCGACGAGATCCGCCACCTCTCGGTTGGGAGCTGGATCATCCGCGAGCACCTGCTCAATCATCCCGCCGACAAGGACTTCGTCGTCGGGCTTATCGCCGACGGGCGGGAGCTATGGAACTCGCTGCCGACCGTCGAGATCATCTACGCCCGCGAGCAGCTCTACCAGCAAGGGATCGAGCTGATCCCCGAGGTCATTGGCGATTACGAGATCGAACCAGGAGTGCGCCTGCTCGATACCGGACCGCAAGAGCGGCTGCTGATGGCCCTGCGCTGGTCCAACGAGGTTCAAGCCGCCAGGCTGAAGTACATGGGCGTCGCGGAGGCGCTTCCAGAAGACCTCCGCCTGTAGCGGAGGCACGGAACTGAAAGGGGTGAGTTGAGTATGGAGGCAGTGGAGGCAGTGGAGGCAGTGGAGGCAGTGGCCGCGGCGGACACAGTCCGGGCGCTGGTAGCCGAGCTGGCGCCGATTCCGACATCGTCAATCACCGCCGAGACCCGACTCGTCATGGACCTGGGCTATGACTCGCTGCGTCTCGTCGAGCTCGTCGTCGCTGTCGAAGACGCCCTGGGGATCTCGACACTCGAGGAGCCGGAGGCGGATATCCAGACCGTCGCCGACGTCGAAGCCTACGTCCAGCGTCTGCTCGGTTTTCCATCTCAACCGGAGGAGAGACCATGACCACGACCACCACGTTGCTCGCTGGGGCGCTCGAACGTCGGGCTGCGGAGCCGTCGCAGACGCCCGCGTTCATCTTCGTCCGAGGCGGCGGCGAGGCTGATATGCCTCTGAGTCTTGAGGGGCTCCACCGGCGCGCTCAGACCATCGCAGCACAGCTGCGCGAGCGGCTCCCTGCCCGAGCGCGCGTCCTGCTCCTCCTTCCCCCGGGCTTCGATTACCTCGAGGCGGTGTTCGGCTGCTTCTACGCGAACGTCATCGCGGTCTCGGCCCCGCCGCCAGATCCGAAGCGGCTGCATCGGACGCTGCCGCGGCTACTCGGGATCGCCACTGACGCACAACTCGATGGCGTCCTTACCACGCCAGAGATTGCGGCGGCCGCTGCACCCCTGCTGGCCGAGGGGCCGCTCGCCGACGCCGCCTGGATTGTCGTGCCCGCGGACGCTCCCGAAGCCGCCGACTGGTCGATCCCGCCAGCCGACCCGCACGAAATGGCCTTCCTGCAGTACACGTCGGGATCGACCGCACAGCCGCGCGGGGTCATGCTCTCGCATACCAACCTGTTGACCAACCTCGAGCTGCTTGGCCAATGGTTGGACGCGAAGGGGAATGTCGAGCGTGGCGGCAAGATGCTGATCTGGCTGCCGCCGTATCACGATATGGGCCTGATGGCCTTGCTGGGCCCCGTTCTGTACGGCTATCAGGTCATCCTGATGTCCCCGATCGACGTGATCAAACGTCCCGAGCGGTGGCTCCAGGAGGTGTCTCGTCTGCGCGCCAGCTGCAGCGGCGGTCCGAACTTCTCCTACGACCTTTGCGTGCGGCGGGTCGGCCCCGAGGTGCGCGAGCAGCTGGATCTCTCGTGCTGGGATATGGCGTTCAACGGCGCCGAGCCGATCCGGGCCAGCACGATCGAGGCCTTCAGCGAGGTCTTTGCGCCATGCGGGTTCAGCCGATCGGCTTTCTTACCCGGCTATGGACTGGCCGAGGCGACGCTGATGGTCGCGGCCAAGAAGGCCCACGATGAGCCGCGGGTGGCGTCGTTCGATAAACGCGCGCTGGCTGCGGGATGCCTCGCACCGCCGCGGGCCGGCCAGCCGAGCACGACGCTCGTCGGATGCGGCGAGGGGTCGTCCGATCACGAGATCGTGATCGTCGATCCGACCACGCGGACGCGTTGCGCGCCCGGTGAGATCGGGGAGATATGGGTGGCCGGACCCAGCGTCGCGCTCGGCTACTGGAACCAGCCCGAAGCCACGGCGGAGAACTTCGACGGCCGCCTGTCGGGAGAAAAGCGCGAGACCGGCTTTCTGCGAACCGGTGACCTCGGTGCCTTCGACGGCGACGATCTGTTCATCGTCGGACGCCTCAAGGAGCTCTTGATCGTCCATGGGCGCAACATCCATCCGCACGACATCGAGTTCAGCGCCGAAGACGCTCATCCCGCGCTGCGGCAGCATTGCAGCGCCGCGTTCGTCGTTGATGACGCGGAGGCGGCGATCGTCCTTGTCCTCGAGGTGGACTCGGCCGAGAGGACCGACTTCGCCGACATCGTCCGTGAGGTGCGGCGCGCCGTCGCCGACGACCATGATCTCTCCGTAGAGCGGGTCGTGCTCGTCTCAAGCGGCACAGTTCCGAAGACGACGAGCGGCAAGATTCAGCGCCTGCTCACCCGCGAGCTGCTGTTGGCGGGAGAGCCTCGAGCCGCTCTGGAGCTGGCAGCGAGCCGAGAGCCGCTGAGATGCGGGTCCTGGTCACCGGCGCTGCCGGGCTGGTGGGGTTCGAAACGCTGCGCCAGCTCGAAGCGCTCGACGGCGTCGTGCCGGTCGGCGCGACCCGGCCGCGCTCGGTCGGCAAGAGCCGGCTGATCGCCTGGGACATGGGGGAGCCTCCGCCACCCGCCCTCCTCGACGAACCCTGGGACGCGATCGTTCACGCGGCCGCCGATACCCGCTGGACCCTCTCCGAGGCGGCGGCCTACGAGGCCAACGTCGTCACGGCGCAGGCGCTGGTGCCGCTGGTTTCGGGTCGCACGCATGTCATCCACATCTCGACGGCATTTGCCACCGGCCTGCGCGGCAGCACCGCTTCGACCCAGCTCAAGGACTACCGCAACACCTACGAATGGTCCAAGGCGTACGCCGAGCGGGTTGCCCAGGCGATCTTCCCGCGCCTCACGATTATCCGCCCGCCCCTGATCATGGGGCGGCGGGCCGACGGGCACGCCGCGCGCTTTAGCGGCATGTACACACTCCTACGCGGGCTGACAGCGGGTCTGGTACCCGCGCTCGTGGCCAACCCGAATGGCCACTTTGAAGTCATACCGGTTGATGACCTGGTGACGCTGATCGTGTCCACTGTCCTCGCCGATGCCTCCTCCCCTGACATCCTGACCATCGGCCGGGGGGAGCACGCACTGCGGGTCCAAGGCGCCGTGGAGCTGCTCATCGATTCCCTCAACAGGTGGCGCACCGAGCGAGGACTTGAGCCTCTTGCCCGGCCACCGATCGTCTCGCCCGAGAGCTGGCAGCGCTTCTTTTTTCCCTTCGTGACCGAGCAGCTCTCCGCACGTCAGCTCCGCGTGATCGAGCTGCTCTCCAACTTCCAGCCCTATCTGGCGATCGACGAGGCCTTGGCGCCGACGCATCCGATCGGGGAGATCGAGGCCTGTATCGCGACCAGCGTGCGCTACTGGGCTGACGCGCATGAGCGTCACGCCTCACAGCCACTGCGGCTATGGGAGATGGCGGCTTGACGATCATCGAGGTCGATCCTCGGGCGACGTTCGATGGGATGCGACGCCACATCGCGCTCGGGACCACGCTCACGGCGGTTATCAGCGGTCAGAACGCGGTCGAAATCGAGGCTCTCGGCGCGACCGTCCGACTCTCGGACGGACGCGAGATGCTCGATTTCGGCTCCTACGGAGTCACGCTGCTCGGGCACCGCCATCCGGCGGTCACGACAGCTGTGGCGCACCAGCTCGAGCGCATGCCAACCGCGACGCGCGTGCTCGGCAACCCCCTGGTCGCTCGGTTCGCGGCGACGCTGGTCGAGCGCACCGGCGGCCGTCTGCAAAGAGTCTGGCTCGGCAGCGATGGTGCCGATGTTGTTGAGCTCGCGATCAAGCTGGCACGGCGCAAGAGCGGCCGGATGCGCATTCTCGCCGTCCAGCAGGCCTTTCACGGCAAGACGATGGGCGCGCTGGCCCTGACGGCCAATCCCGACTTCCGCCGCGGCCTCGAGCCACTGCTCGGGAATGTCACCCACCTCGATCCGACCGATCCCGACGCGGCAGGCCGCGAGCTTGCCGCCGGCGACGTCGCGGCGCTGATCTTTGAGCCGATCCAGGGTGAGGCCGGCGCGCGCGTGCTCGATCGTGAGGTCCTTGCGCGCTGGGCTGACGATGCCCGCGCCGCCGGTGCCTACATCATCAGCGATGAGATCCAGGCGGGCCTGCGGCGCTGCGGGCCTTTCTCACCGGCGCTCGCTGCCGGTCTTGAGCCCGATGCGCTCCTCTTCGGCAAGGCCCTCGCCGGCGGAGTCCTGCCCTTGTCAGCATTGGTTGCCAGCGACGCTCTGCACGAGCCGCTCTACGCCGATCCCATGTGGCACACCTCAACCTTCGGCGGGCACCCGTTGGCCTGTGCCGCGGGTCTCGCGGCCCTGGACGCCATCGAAGCAGCCGCCGCCGACGCGGCGGTGATCAGCGAGCGGCTCGAGGAGGGTCTGCGGGCCCTGGTCCGCGACTGGCCCAGCGCCATCACCGCCGTCCACGGAGCCGGCCTGCTGTGGGGGCTTGAGTGCGCGAACGCGCCGATCGCCGGCGCCCTGCTGACCGAGCTGGCTCTGCTCGGGCTGCTGGTCTCGCCGTGCCTCAGCGCACCGGAGACGGTGCGTTTGCTGCCGCCGATGGTGACAACAGCGGCCCAGCTCGACCAAGCGCTGGCGATCCTCGCCGAGGCGATCGTCGCCGCCGCTACATATGCGCCCGCGACCCTGTAATCGCTTCACGACCGGACCGATCTGATGGGAGCGATGGCTCGCCTGACGCTTCGCCGCCCGCGCCTGGTGATCGCCGTCTGGGTCCTCGCGCTGGCCGCTGCCGTAATTCCCGCCCGCAGCTTGCAGGGCCGGGTGGCCAACAGCGGCTACGACGCTCCGGGATCGCAATCCTACGAGGTCAGTCAGCTCACGGCCGCCAACTTCGACCACGGTCAGCGCCAGTTGCTCTACGCCGTCGTCCGGGGTCGCAACGTATTCACGCGGGTGTGGAATGTCGTCATGCACATACGCGATCGTCCGGACCTAGCCGGCGTACGCCTGTACGCGCCTCACATCGGAAGCCGTCTGGCGATGCTGCCCTTCACCGTGGCCGGCGACATCGGCGCCGTCCAGAAGCGCATGCCAGAGCTGCTGCTCTCGATACGACGAGTGGACTCGGGGGCGCAGCTCTTAGGCCAGGCGGCGATCTGGCATGAATCCACGCGCATCGCGCAGCAGGATCTCTCACGGGGCGAAGCACTGGCTCTGCCAGCCACGCTGGCGCTCCTGGTCGTCGCGTTCCTATCTGTGGTAGCGGCGGGCGTCCCGATTGCGCTCGCCTTGGTGGCGCTGATCGTGACGTTCGGGGCGCTCTCACTGTTGACGCTGGTGGGCGACATGAGCGTCTACGTCACCAACACCGCCTCGGTGCTCGGACTCGGTCTGGCGATCGATTACTCACTGTTCATCGTCACGCGCTACCGCGAGCTCGTCGCCGAAACCGGCGACCGCGAGGCCGCGCTCTACAAGACCATGACCACCACCGGCTACGCGATCTTTTTCTCCGGGGTCACCGTTGCCTTGGCGCTTAGCACGCTGACCGTAATGGGTCTGGGCGTGTTCAGCTCGATGGCCCTCGGCGCCAGTCTGGCCACGGCAATCGCCGCGCTCGGCGCGCTGACCCTGCTCCCGGCGATTCTCCGCCTCCTCGGGCCACGCATCGACCAACTGCGACTGCGGCCCGCTGCCCGAGCCGCCCGATCAGGGCGCCTGTGGCAGTCGATCGCCCGGGCGGTTCTACGTCGCCCGGTCCTGATCCTCAGCTCCTCGGTCGCGCTCCTGATCCTCTGCGCGCTGCCCTTCTACGGCACCCAACTCACCTCCGGCAACACCACCTTCCACCTTCCGCCCGGCGACGCGCTGCGCACCCTGTCCGACGACACCCAGCGCGCCCTCGGCCCGGGGATCCTCAACCCGGTCGAAATCGTGACCAACGGTCCACCCGGAGTGATCGCCCGTCAGGTCCGGGCCATCCACGGCATCGTCAAACTCTCCTCACCGCTCTCCGCCGACCACGGCTGGTCAGGAATCATCGCGCAGCCCAGCAGCCCGGCGACCACACCGGCGGCCCGCCGGCTCGTCCTGGAGCTGCGCGCGAAGCTGGTCGCGCCGCCGGGGCGCGCCGTGTACGTCGGCGGTGAGACAGCCCAAGGCCTCGACCTGATCGACCGAACTCAGACTCGTTTCCCGTGGATGATCCTGGTGGCATCGATCCTCTCCTTCGGGCTACTGCTGATCGCCTTTCGCTCGATCGTCATCCCCTTGAAGGCCGTCGTCACCAATCTGCTTTCAGTCAGTGCCACCCTCGGGCTGGTGGCCTTGATCTTCGATCGAATCGGGGGAGGCGACGGGATCGCCTGGTTCGTTCCGCCGTTTCTGTTCGCGATCGTCTTCGGCCTCTCGATGGATTACGAGATTTTCTTGATCTCCCGAGTGCGCGAAGAGCATCTCGACGGAGCCGACAACGCACAGGCGGTTACCCGAGCACTGATTCGCAATGGGCGGCCGATCACCCTGGCGGCAGCGGTGATGATGGTGGTCTTCATCGCGCTGGCCCTCGGACGGCTCGAGATGTTCCGTCAGCTCGGCGTCGGGATGGCGATCGCCGTCTTCCTCGACGCGACCGTCGTCCGCTGCGCATTGGTCCCGTCGGCTCTGGTCCTGTTGGGTGAGCGCAACTGGTGGCTTCCGCGGGGGCTGGGATGGTTACGCTCGCCCCACCGAACCACCGCCCACCGAGTCGTCGGTGAGCTGTGACTCGGGACACGGTCCACCGGCAGTGCACGCTATGCGAGGCCCACTGCGGCATCCGGGTCGAGGTGGAGGACGGCCGGGTGCTGCGGATCACGGGCGATCCCGACGACGTGCTCTCCGGTGGCTACATCTGCCCGAAGGCGGCTGCGCTGGCCGACATCCAGAGCGACCCCGACCGGCTCCGCACTCCCGTCAAGCGCGTCGGCGATCGGTTCGTCGCGATCGGCTGGGACGAGGCGCTGAGGCTGGCCGCCGGCGGCTTGCGCCGCGTCCAGGGCCGTTACGGCGCCGATGCGGTCGCGACCTATTTCGGCAACCCGAGCTTGCACTCCTCGGCGGCGATCGCCGGCTTCCTCGTGCGCCAGCTGATCGGCTCCAGGAACAACTACTCGGCCAACTCGGCCGACCAGCTCCCGCAGTACATGAGCTCGTACGAGATGTTCGGCCACTTCGCGCTGTTGCCGATCCCCGACCTCGACCGCACCGAGCACCTGCTCATGCTCGGCGCCAACCCGGCAGTCTCGAACGGCTCGCTCATGACCGCCCCGGGCGTCCGCGACCGGCTGCGGGCGATCCGGGAGCACGGCGGCTGCGTCGTCGTGGTAGATCCTCGTAGAACCGAGACAGCCCGGCTCGCGTCCGAGCACGTGGCGGTGCGACCGGGCGGCGACCCGTTCCTCCTGCTGGGGATGCTGCACACAGTGCTGACGGACAGTCCAGCCCGGCTCGGGCACCTGGCGTCTAGCTGCGATGGGCTGGACGAACTCCGGGCTGTGGCCTCCGAATGGCCACCTGACCGGGGGGCGCCGTACGCGGGGGTTGACGCCGACACGATCGCGCGCCTAGCGCGCGAGTTCGCCGCGGCACCCTCGGCGGTCGCCTACGGGCGCGTCGGCGTCTGCCAGCAGCGGACCGGCTCGATCACGCACTGGCTGATCAACGCTCTGAACGCGGTCACCGGCAATCTCGACCGGGCCGGCGGCGCGATGTTCCCACGGCCGGCCGTCGACACGGTGAGCCTGCTCGAGCGGCTCAACGGCAGGGCCCACTGGGGCCGCTACCGCCAGCGGATCAGCGGGCTTCCCGAGTTCCAGAGTGAGCTGCCGGTCGCCGGCCTCGCCGACGAGATCCTCACGCTGGGAGCGGGCCAGGTGCGGGGCATGCTGCTGCTCGCCGGCAACCCGGTCCTCTCGGCACCGGGTGGCGCGCGCCTGGACGAGGCGATGTCACAGCTCGAGTGGTGCGTCGCGGTCGACATGTACGTGACCGAGACGACCCGGCACGCCGACGTAATCCTGCCGCCCGTGGCGCAGCTCGAGCGGTCGGACATCGACATCGTGTTCCCGATGGTGTCGGTGCGGAACTACATCCGCTACAGCCCGGCGGCGCTGCCGAGGCCAGCCGAGGGAAGGACCGACTGGCAGATTCTGATGGCCTTGGCGGGTCGGATCGGCCGTGGACGTCTCGGCCGGGCGCGAAACGGGTTGCTGCGGCTGCTCGGCCCACTGATGACTGCGGAGCGCCTCGTCGACCTCGCCCTGCGCGCGGGACCGTATGGGGTGTTGAAGCGAGGACGCGGGGGGCTCGATATCGGCAAGGTCAAGCGCTCGGTGCACGGGATCGATCTCGGCCCGCTGCAGCCACGACTCCCAGGCGCGCTCCGGACCGCCGGCAAGCGGCTGCAGCTTGCGCCGGCGGTGATGGTCGCGGAGACGGTCCGGCTGGAGGACCTCGCGGGCTCATCTGCGGCGGCGCTATCGGATGGCTACGACCTGACGCTGATCGGACGTCGGCAGCTGCGGTCGAACAACTCCTGGATGCACAACAGCGCTCGGCTGATGAAGGGCGCCGACCGGTGTACGGCGCTGGTCCACCCCGATGATGCGGCGGCCCGAGGCGTGCTCGATGGCCAGCGGGTGCGAATCAGCTCGGCGGTAGGATCGATCGAGCTGCCGGTGACGATCAGCGACGAGATGCGTCCCGGCGTCGTGTCGGTGCCGCACGGGTTCGGCCACCGGCGCGAGGGCGTGGGGTGGCGGGTCGCCGCCGAGCACGCCGGCGTGAGCGTAAACGACATCACCGATCCGGCGATCGTCGACAGCGTGACAGGCAACGCCGCCTTTAACGCCGTGCCGGTGCGGGTCGAGGCACTCGCCGCGGCGGGCGCTGGCGAGCCCGTGTAGTTGACGCCGAGCCTCCCCCGGACCCCGGGACTGCTGCCGTGGGCATGCCCCTCAGACTCGTCTGTTCCTGAAACTCGCCTGGTGAGGACACGGCACCGCGAGTAAGCTTCACGGTCGCCGCTTCTCGATGGCCGAGGGGGTGATCGGGAAGGTAGTCCCGTCCGTGGAGGTGAGGGTGTGTCATGTACGCCGGCGTGTTCGACCTGCGAGCAGCTGCGCGAGGCGGCCCTTGAGCTGATCGGTGAGGGGGGCGTCGCGGGGCTGTCGCTGGATGCGCTCGCCGACCGAGTCGGTCTGGCCCGCTCGACGGTCGAGGAGCACTACCCGACGGCCGCAAATTGTCTCTATGAGACCTACGACGAGGTTTCCGCCCGCGTCGCCCTCGATATGGCCGGAGCCTTCGCCCAGGGAACGAGCTGGGAAACCGGCTTCGGACTAGCCAGGCAGCGGCTGCTCACGCGTTTGGTGGCTCATCCCGCGGAGGCGCGGCTGTGCTTCGTCGAGGTGGTCCGCGGCGACCGCCAGCTCCGGCTGCGCGAGGACACCACACGCCAGTGGATCGTCGATTTCCTCTCCCGCGAGTACGAGCAACGTCGCGCGACCGAGGACTTGCCCGAGCTCCAGATCGAGCTGCTGATCGCGGCCGGGTTCCACGCGATCTCCAACGCCGTCTCGGCTGGCGGTGCGGACGGCGCAGCGGCCTTACGGCAGCAGCTGGCCGACTTGGCGCAGGCGATGGGGCCGGCCTCACGGTGATGGCGGGGGACCGATGGCCTTCCGAGAGTGTTCGGTTCAATTAGCTAGGCGGCGGCCGCACAAATCACGCATATGTTCGGTGTCATTGATAGGGGCCGCAACGAGCCACCCGACCTGGAACAAGCGCGAGCAGTAGCTCGACTCGCTCGGCGCGCCCGACGCTAATCCGCAGTAACCGTTGGTTCGAAGGTCGGGTACTTACACCAGGTCGGTTAGGTTTGCCAAAACTTACAGCAGACCTGTAACACCGCGCCGCGATACAAGGACTACTTAGTGCGTCGGAGCAGCTGGGCCACGGCGCCCCGGTCGCGCCCCGCGGCCGACCCACAGAGGGGTTGGTCCATAACCGGTCTTATGGGGTAGCGCGTGTGGCTGGGGTGGCGGTGCTGGTGAGCGTGGTGGTGCTGGTGGGGGGTTCGGGTTCGGCTTCGGCGGCGGTGGCCCATCGCTTGGTGGGGAGTTTCAATGGAAGTGATTCGCCGGGGGAGGGTTTCAATCCGACTGGGTTGGCGGTGGATGACTCCTCGGGCGCCTCGGCGGGGGATGTGTATGTCGCCGACTTCGCCAATAGCGTCGTTGACCGGTTCTCGGCCACGGGCGGTTATTTGTGCCAGATCACCGGGGCGGGTTCGACGAGCGGCACGACGGTGTCGGCGAGCGAGTGTGATTCGGGCACAGCGGGCACCCCGGCGGGGTCGTTTGCTGCCCTGTATGGCGGGGCGGTGGACCCCTCGACGGGGGATATCTTTGTGTCCGAGCAGACGGGCGGAGCGGTGGATGAGTTCGCTGCCTCGGGTGGGTTTCTGTCTCAGATTCCGGTGCCGGGTGGGGCGCCTGTGGGCACCGCGTTTGACGCGGCCAACGGCGATGTGTACATCGTCGACCAGCTGAACCGGGTGGTGGATCAGTGGGATCCATCGACGGGTACGCTGAGCCAGTTCGCGGGCGGCGCCACGAATTGGGTGGCGGTCGACAACGATCCGTCGAGCCCGAGCTACGGCGACGTCTACTTGACTGGCAATGGCGAGGTGGATGTGTATGACACCACCGGGACGTTGTTGCGGAGCATCACCGGAACGCCGACTGGATCGTTCTCAAACAGTCTTGGCGGGTTGGCGGTCGATCCGACCAGCGGCAACCTGTACGTTGCCGATTTAGGGGATCGCGTCGTCGACGAGTTCGACCCGTCGGGAAACTTCGTGGGGAGCATCGATGCGGCTCGGCGGGGGTGAGCTCGTGGCGGCCGCTTGCGATCGCGGTGAGCGCAGCGACCGGGCGCGTCTATGTGAGCGATCAGGACAGCAACGCCGTGTTCATCTTCAGCCGGGATCTGGTGGTGCCGGCGGTGAGCACGGGACTGGCGTCGAATGTGGCGCCGAGTTCGGCGACGCTCAACGGGACGGTCAACCCGGATGGGACGACGCTGACCGACTGTCATTTCGATTACGGCACCGACACCAGCTACGCGGCGGGGTCGGTGCCCTGCCAGGACGGTTCGGGCAATTCGGTGGTCGGCAACACGAGCAGCTCCCCGGTGGCGGTGCACGCGGATGTGTCCGGTCTGACCGCGGGCCAGAGCTATCACTTCCGGCTGGTGGCCTCTAACAGCGATGGCACGTCGGATGGGGCTGATCAGGTGTTCGGGCCGCCGGCGGTGAGCCTGACCGGCGCCAGCCAGCTCACGCCGACCGGTGCGACGGTGGCGGCGACGGTCAACCCGCAGAACCTGGATACGACCTGTCTGTTCGAGTACGGCACGGATACGAGCTATAGCGCGGGCAGCGTTCCGTGCACGCCGGCGGATCTCGGCTCGGGCGATAGCGGTGTGCCGGCGAGCGCGAGCCTGTCCGGGCTCTCGCCGGCCACGACCTATCACTTCCGGGTTGTGGCGAGCAACGCGTCGGGCGCGACTGATGGGCCGGATGAGACGTTCGCGACGACCCCGCCGGCGCTGATCGATGTGCAGCCCCCGACCGGCATGTCGGATTCCAGCGGCTTGAGCACGGGCAACGCGGCCTTGAACGTCTACATCGACCCGCAGGGGTCTGATACGAGCTATCACTTCGAGTACGGGACCACGACGGGCTATGGCTCTAGCACCCCGGTGGCGGACGCCGGGCCGGGCAGTACACCGAGCTTGCGGAGCGCGCCGATCTCGGGGCTTCAGGCGAGCACGACCTATCACTACCGCACGGTGGTGTCTAACTCCTACGGCAGCTTTGCCGGCCCGGACTCGACGTTCACCACCCCGCCCGCGAGTTGTCCCAACCAGGCGTTCCGTGGCGGTCCTGGGGCTACCCTGCCGGATTGCCGCGCCTTCGAGCAGGTCTCACCCGAGGACAAGGCAAACAACCCGGTTTCGCTGCAGGACATCGCGCCGTCGGGTGACCGGGTCACGTTCGCCTCGGTGGGCGCGTTCGCCGGCGCGCTCTCGGACGTCACCGGCGCCGACTATCTGGCCGTCCGCGGCGGCACGGGCTGGGCCACCCAGGCCCTCGACCCGCCGGCCGGGCTGGGTTACGGTACCGCCGGGGCCGAGATCGCCTCCCCGGATCTGAGCCAGTTCGCGACCCTCCTGTTTAACGGCCACAGCATCCTGGGCTCGACCGCCGCGACCGCCTACCTGCGCACCCCTGCGGGCGCCTTCACGTCGGCGTCGCCGACGATCTCGCCCACCGCCGGAGGCCAGTTCTCGAGCGAGGTCACGATCGACGGCGGGGATGGCTCGCTGTCACACCTGGTGTTTACGGCCACGGAGCCGTTGCTGGCCTCCGATACCGGACCTGCGTTCGCGGGACGGCTCTACGATTTGGCGCAGAACCCCGGCGGCGCGCCGACGATCCAGCCCGTCAACGTCGACAACGCCGGCAACTTCCTCCCGTCTTGCAACGACGCCGGCGCGAAGCTGGCGCAGGGAGATGACGGCGCCGATCCGCGGACGGTGTCGGCCGACGGGTCGACGATCGTCTTTGACGAACCCGACCCGGAGTCCAACTGCAGCAGCAGCAGCGGCGGCAAGGCCTTGTTTGCCCGGGTCGGTGGGCAGCGCACGGTGGAGCTCTCTGACCCGGCTCCCAACAATGAGTGCACGACCCAGGCGTGCCAGGCAGCGCCCGCGCCCACCGCGGACGGCGCCGATCTGGCGGGCGTCTCGACGGACGGATCGAAGGTGTTCTTCACCAGCCCGCGGCAGCTGACCGACACCGCGTCCGAGGACGCAAACAGCAATGATCTCTCTTGCCAGCAGGCGACCGGCGACAGCGGCTGCAATCTGTACGCCTATGACTTCGATCGCCCGGCGGGTCGCAACCTGGTGGATGTCTCGGGCGGGGACACGAGTGGTCTGGGCCCGCGGGTACTGGGGGTGGTCAAGTCCTCCGATGACGGCTCGCACGTCTATTACGTGGCCGAGGGGGTGTTGAGCTCTGAGCCCAACCAGCTCGGACAGTCGGCTCAGGCCGGTGCGCTGAACCTGTACGCCTACGACATGCAAACCGGGACGACGGCGTTCATCGGCGATCTGTGCTCGGGCAGCGGCCAGTCCGGCACCGTCACAGGTGTGGGCAGCTGCCCGGGACCGGGAAGCGACGTCCAATCGGGTGACGCGGTCGAGCAGCTGTTTGGCGCCAAATCGGATCTCACCCCGGATGGTCGCTATCTGACCTTCTCGACCTACGCCCAGCTCACGCCCGATGACACCAACCAGGCGGCCGATGTGTACGAGTACGACGCCCAGACGGGGAGCCTGGTGCGCGTGTCGGTGGGTCACGACGGGCAGGATCAGAACGGCAACGGCGGGACCGGCGACGCCGCCGCGAGGCCGCCCGAGGTTACCGGCCAAGACACCTTGGATCTCGCCCAGCACGTGATCAGTAGCGACGGGCAGACGATCGTGTTCAGCACCGCGCGGCCGCTGCAGGCCGGCGCGGATAACGGCCAGCCCGATGTCTATGAGTGGCATCAGGGTGAGGTCAGCCTCGTGTCGGGTGCTCAGTCGGCGAACCCGATCACCACGGCGGAGATCGGTCCGTCGGGTCAGGACATTGTCTTCGCGACCGATCAGGCTTTGGTGCCGTCAGACACCGACGGGCTGCGCGACGTGTATGACGCCCGGATCGACGGCGGGTTCCCCGCCGCTGCGGTTTCGCCGGCGCCGTGCTCGGGTGACGCCTGCCAGGGCTCCCCGTCCAGCGCCCCGCCGCCGCCCGCGGCCGCGAGCGTGACCTTCTCCGGCCCCGGGAACGCGACCGCGGGCTCGCCCCCGGGTAGCGCCAGGGTGCTTACCCGGACCGTCCACGGGGCCACGTTCCTGGTCAAGGTGAACGTGCCGAGCGCCGGGCTGATCACGATCACCGGCGCCGGGGTCAGGACCGTGCACAAGTCGGTTTCGCACGCCGGGACCTACGCACTGCGGGTCACGCTGACCCAAAAGGCCAGAGCGATGCTCGCCCGCAGTCACCGGCTCGGGCTGCGGCTGCGGGTCGGCTACGCGCCGCCGGGGGCGAGCGCCCAGGCGACGATCGTCCGGGTGCCGGTCCTGCCCGCCGTGACTCGCCGCACCAATCACGCACGACGAGCCACCAGTTCGACCCACGGGGGTGCACGATGACTTGGCATACCGATCATGCTGCCCGGCACCGGGCTGTGCACGCGCTGCTGATCGCGCTGGCGTGCAGCGCCGCGGTCGCGCTCCTGTCCGCCTCCCCGGCGGCGGCGGCCACGCCGGGCGCGGGGCTCACGATCACCTCGCTCGGGCAGCCGACCGACTTCGGCTCGTTCGAGAACAGCAACCCCGACTGTGCCAACTCCGTGGGTACATCAACGAGCGTACAGGTCGCCTACTGCGACCAGTATCTGGTGACGGTGACCAACGCCGGCACGGAGCCGACCGACGGCAGCCCCATCTCGCTCACCGACACGCTGCCGGCCGGCGTGAGCGTCGAGAACGTGAGCTTCTACTGGTCCCAGCTCTTCTACGCCGATAACGGTACCTCCTACCCGCCCGATCTGCGGGGGTTCTGTTCGACGGCGCCGGTTCGCTGCAACTTCCCGGTCGCGCTGCAGCCCGGTCAGACGCTGACCCTGCAGATTCGCCTGAGCGTCGACCCCTCCGCGTCGGGGTCGATCACCAACTCGGCCAGCGTGTCGATCGCCGATGGGAGCGTCCCGACCGCGTCCACGAGTTCTGAGAACACGCTCAGTGACGCGCGGGCGCCGTTCGGGATCCAGAACCTTCAGGCCACAGCGACCGGGGTGGACGGCCAACCGTACACGCAGGCCGGCGGCACCCCGTATGAGTTCACGACCACGGTCGACTTCAACACCTTCCAGCTGACTATCGGAGGAGCAGGAGACAAGCCGTGGGTCTCCGCTGATCCGAAGCATCTGACGGTCGATCTGCCGCCCGGTCTGGTCGCCAACCCGCAGGCCGTGCCGCAGTGTAACCTGTCGACGTTCACCGGGGGGGGCGTCTGCCCGGCCGACAGCCAGGTCGGGACGGTCACGCTGGTGGGCACCACGATCGCGGCGACGCCGGGCACCACGGCGATCTACAACTTGACGCCGCAGCCCGGGGTGGCGGGCGAGCTCGGGTTCTTTCCCGCCGACTCGGAGATCCCGGTGATCCTGACCGCGGGGGTCCGGACGGGGGGCGACTATGGCCTGCGGACGGTCAGCTCCATTCCCCAGGTCGGGCTGACCGACGTTTCCGTGACGCTGTGGGGGGTCCCTGCGGACCCCCGCCACGACCCCCAGCGCGGCCTAGAGTGCGCCTGGGTCCCCGGCCGAAATGGAGCCGCCGGCTCCAACGGGACGTGCACCGGTGGCGGGGCGGCGAGCGGCGCGGCCGCGCGGCCGTTCTTGACGATGCCGACCCAGTGCTCGGGCGGCCCGCTCGCGGTCGGGGCGACGACGGAGTCCTGGCAGAACCCCGGAACTCCTGTCACGGCGAGCAGCGCGCTGCCTGCAATGACCGGTTGTGACGCGCTGACGGGGTTTGATCCGACCCTGTCGGCGGCGCCTGACAGCGCGCAGGCGGGCGCGCCGGCGGGGCTGTCGGTCGATCTGCACGTGGCGCAGAACGACGCCCCGTTCCCGTTCGTGTACGGAACCGGGGTGGATTATTCGCCGTTGGCGGTCCCGCAGGTGCGTGATGCGTCGGTGGCGTTGCCGGTGGGGATGGCGATCAACCCGTCCTCAGGGGACGGGCTCCAGGGTTGTTCTGATGCGCAGATCGCCTTGAGCTCGCCTGATGCGGGTTCGTGTCCGGACGCGTCGAAGATCGGCACGGTCACGCTCACGACGCCGTTGTTGGGTCATTCGCTGCCGGGGGACGTGTTCCTCGGTTCGCCGCAGTGTGACCCGTGCTCGCCGGGGGATGCGGCGTCGGGGCGGATGGTCAGGTTGTTCATCCAGGTGGATGATCCGGTCTCGGGTGTGGTGGTGAAGCTGCCGGGAACCGTGAGTGTGGATCAGTCGACGGGGCAGTTGACGGCGACGTTCTCGCAGAACCCGCAGTTGCCGTTCTCCGATCTGCTCGTGTCGTTCAAGGGCGGCCCGCGGGCGCCGTTGGTGAACCCGTCGACGTGCGGGCTGTTCACGACCACGAGTGATCTGGCGCCGTGGTCGGCTCCGTTCTCGGGCCCGGACGCGACGCCTTCGTCGTCGTTCAATATCACGGGGTGTGGGGATCCGAACACGTTCGCGCCGTCGTTCACGGCGGGCTCCCAGAATCCGCAGGCGGGTGCTTATAGCCCGTTCGTCCTCTCGTTCCAGCGCACCGATCAGGATCAGTTCTTTAGTGGTTTGTCGGTGTCGTTGCCGCCGGGGGTGACGGCCAAGCTCGCCGGCGTCCCGTTGTGCTCAGACAGCGACGCGAGCGCGGGCACCTGCCCCGCCGGCTCGCAGGTCGGGACCGTCCAGAGCGGCGCGGGGGCGGGCTCTCAGCCGCTGTTCCTACCCGGCGCGGCGTACCTGACCGGCCCGTATAAGGGCGCGCCATACGGATTGGCGGTAGTCGTCCCAGCGGTCGCCGGGCCGTACAACCTCGGGACCGTCGTCGTCCGCCAAGCGCTCTACGTCGACCCGACCACAGCACAGGTCACGGCCGTCTCGGACCCGTTCCCAACCCAGCTCGACGGGATCCCGCTCCGGTTGCGGCGGGTGGATGTGGATTTGAACCGTCCCGATTTCATGATCAACCCGACCAACTGCAACCCGATGCAAATCACCGCCACGCTCGGCTCCACCGGCGGGCTCTCGGACACCGTGAGCTCGCCGTTCCAGGTCGGCGGCTGCCAGGAACTGCCGTTCGCGCCGAAGCTCGCGATGGCGCTCACCGGGAAAGGCCAGACCCACTCCGGGACTCACCCAACCCTGACCGCGACCCTGACCGCCGGCGTACTCCAACGAAGCGAACGCCCACTCCGTCACGGTCGCATTGCCGCTCAACCTGGCGCTCGACCCGGCCAACAGCCAAAACGTCTGCAACTACGACGTCGCCCAAGCCGTCCACGGCGGAGCCGTCGGCTGCCCCACGAACACGATCGTCGGCCAAGCCACCGCCATCACCCCCCTGCTCGACCACCCCCTGACCGCCACCGTCTACCTCGTCCAAGGCATCCGCTTCAACGCCAGCGGACAACGAATCCACACCCTCCCATCACTCCTCATCCCCCTCCGCGGACCCGACCACATCGCGATCGACCTCCGCGGAAACTCCTCCGTCAACAACGGAAAACTCACCACAACCTTCCCCACCGTCCCCGACACCTTCGTCCAAAGCTTCACCCTCACCATCAACGGCGGACCCAAAGGCATCCTCGTCATCACCGGCCGCGGCCGAACCATCTGCGGCGCCCCCCAGATCGCCAACGCCAACCTGATCGCCCAATCCGGCAAAACCGAAGCCCTCAACCCCACCATCACCACCCCCGCCTGCCACGGCTACCACAAAACCAAACACCACAAGAAACACAGGAAGCACAAGTAGACGGAACACAGTCGCTCCGGCCAGCCGCGACTTGACCACTCGCCGCTCTTAGAAAACCACAAGCCCTGTCTGGCCCACTAGCGCAGTAGCAACGGGTCGGTCTCGGAACTAGGTTCGGCCGCGGAGGGTACGACGACCGCCTCTTCGGCAGATTCGCCTAGGGAGTCTTCGGCGATCAGCGCCTCTACACCCCCGAACGCAGCGACTCCGCGGTCCGTCCGCAGGGCGGCAAAGCCGTAGTAGTCCTCGCTCAGGGCCGACGCCCGGACCTGCCTCGGCTTGCGGTGCATAAGCGCCCGCTCGGCAAGGGCCAGGCCAACTACCACCCCGGCGCGGCGGAGGCTCGGCGACTTCGGCATCAAGGTGCTCATGGCCGAGCTCCGCTTACCGGGACGAAGCCATTCCGTTCCGGCTCGAGCGCCTCGAGCAAGCGGTGGGTCGGGTGGCGATCGAGGCTGTTGCGGTTGTTGTCGTAGCGCCGGGTCGTACGAGGATCGGCGTGGCGGGCCGCATCCTGGACGTCGCGCAACGTCTCGCCTTCATCGAGCGCCAAGGTCACGAAGGCGTGGCGGAGCTCGTGCGGATGGAGATGCTCGACGCCGACGTGTTCGCCGAGCTGCCGGATCAGTTTCCCGGCGTGCTGGCGGGTCAGGCGCCGCCCCGTAGAGGTGACAAGCAGCGGTCCGCTGGCACGGCCTGCGGTGGCACGTGCGACCGCCTCGATCAGCGCCGGGTTGAGCGGGACTCGCGTCGCCTTGGTGGCTTGCCCTTTGCCCCGGATCGCGAGGACACGATGGCGTCCCTGTTCGCCGAGGTCCTCAATGTCGGCCCCCACCGCCTCAGACACCCGGAGGCCGAGCTCGAGCATCATCAGTACGAGCAGAGTTTCGCGCGGCCCGGCGCCCCGTGCCGCTCCGAGCAGGTCTCGGGCTCGCACCTTGCTCAGGCCAAGCGTCGCGGCTGGCTCGGGGACCTTGGGCCGGTGCGCCTCCTGGACGGGGTTGCGATCGACGAGCCCCGCATATTGCGAGCGGCGGTAGAAGCCCGACAGGCAGGCGAGCCGGCGCGCCACCGTTGCCGGCGCCGGCTGGTTGCCCTTGGCCAGCGGCTCGCGTGCGTAGCTCTCAACCGTCGCCAGTGTCGCCTCGAAGGGGTCGATCCCAGCCCGCTGGAGCCACACGAACCAGTCCGCGAGATCCCAGGCGTAGGCCTCCTGGGTCGCGCGCCGCGAGTCGTAGCGGCGCAGGTACGCCGCCGCCACCTCGCCTGGTAGGCGGATGTGCTCAAGCGGCTGACTGCCCCGAGCGAGCGCGAGCAGCCGCCGCGCGAGATCGTGCCGATTGAGCTGCCATTCCATTCGGGGCACGCGCCGGGCGAGGGCGGAGATCAGCTCCGCGGCGCCGGACGGAGTGGCGGGCGGCTCCTCCTCGGAGTCGGGGCCGAGCAGGCCGACGCTCCACACCACCTGCTCGTGCCGACGCGGCCTGTCGACCTGGGTGGTGAAGCGGCGGGCTGGCACAAGCGCAGTGCCGACGTCTACCTCAGGAGCGAGTCGCATCCCGCACTCCGAGCAGTAGCGAGAGATCCCGGCCAGGTTTCCGCAGCCGGGGCAGGTGCCGTCTTTAGGAGCCATATCACTCTCCCTCTCAAGCGCTCCTCGTCGATGGACCGCCGGGCGGCCTCCCAACGTGCGACGGCGACGGCCGGAGAGCCTACGCCTCCAGTCAATCCGGCGCAAGCGGGCCTGGTCAGAAATCTTCCGAAATCCCCGCCGCTAGGCCGGCCAGACGCGACCGTCGTAGGTGATCTCCGGGCGAGGCGCGTTTCCGAACGGGACGAGCCAGTTCTCAAACCGAAGCAGCGATTGGTCATCCGCGCGGTAGAGGCCGGTCAAGTGCTCCTCCGGCTCCTGGTCGGCGGGCACGTCGAACAGGTAGAGCACGTCCGAGTCTTCGATCGCCGTGGCCTCGAGCTCGTCGACGTCGTCAGACAGCCGTCGCCAGCCGGAGGTCAGCTGATCAGCCAGTCCGTCATCGATCTTCCTGGCTTCGCGCACCCAATCCCGCCCGCGCTCGCTGACGACCGTTCGCGCCTGGGCAAGGATCGCGTGAGCGGCCAGCTCACCCACGGTGCTGCTGGCAAACGGCAGGTCGCTCACGAGCGAGTTGCGGGTGAGCTCAAGCGCGTTGTGGAAGATGTCGAGGAAGCGTTCGTCGTAATGGCGCCGATAACAGGCCGGGAGGATCCGGTCCTGCACCAGGTACTCGGCGGCAACCTCGGGGAGCCGATCTTCAATCGATGCCAGCAAGACATCAGTGGCGAGCACGACCAGCTGCTTGGTGCGGCAACCCACCGAAGCCAGTCCGGACTCCGACTCGGTGTCATATGCCACAGCGATCAGTTCGCGGCGCATCTCCTCCCGCTTCCAACCCGGTCAGCGCAGTGCTGCGGCTTTCGACACATGCGTGTCTACAATACCGCGACCCACGTCAGCTTGCGGGGATTTTGGTGCGGCCTCGGCCTGTGATGACGAGGATGCCTTTGGGCGCCGCCGTTGGTTTGGAGGGTGAATCTGGTGACGGCGCCGTTGGCCGGTGGAGGGAGCTGGTCCGCCCCGTTGGCCGCGCTAGTCCTGGGTGATCTGGCTGCGCAGCGAGGGGAGGTGCGGGTTCACTGGGCACTCGAGTTGCGGCAGCAGCGCTTGGGCGCTCCGGCTTCCAGTTTGATAGTGCTGCGGCGCTAGCTCGGTCGGGCTCGCGGGGTCGGTGATCGAGCAAAGAAGCGCGATCGTGTGGTCTACTTGTGCTTCTTGTGTTTCTTGTGCTTTTTGGGTTTGTGGTTGCTGTGGCAGGCGGGGGTGGTGATGGTGGGGTTGAGGTTTTCGGTTTTGCCGGATTGGGCGGTGAGGTTGGCGTTGGCGGTTTGGGGTTGGTTGCAGATGGTGCGGCCTCGGCCGGTGATGACGAGGATGCCTTTGGGTCCGCCGTTGATGGTGAGGGTGAAGCTTTGGACGAAGGTGTCGGGGACGGTGGGGAAGGTTGTGACGAGTTTTCCGTTGTTGACGGAGGAGTTTCCGCGGAGGTCGATCGCGATGTGGTCGGGTCCGCGGAGGGGGATGAGGAGTGATGGGAGGGTGTGGATTCGTTGTCCGCTGGCGTTGAAGCGGATGCCTTGGACGAGGTAGACGGTGGCGGTTAGTGGGTGGTCGAGCAGGGGGGTGATCGCGGTGGCTTGCCCGACGATCGTGTTCGCGGGGCAGCCGACGGCTCCGCCGTGGACGGCTTGGGCGACGTCGTAGTTGCAGACGTTTTGGCTGTTGGACGGGTCGAGCGCCAGGTTGAGCGGCAACGCGACTGTGACGGAGTGGACGTTCGCTTCGTTGGAGTAGCCGGCGGTCAGGACCGCGGTCAGGGCTGGGTGCGTCCCGGAGTGGGTCTGGCCTTTCCCGGTGAGCGCGAACTGCACTCTTGGCGCGAACGGCAGTTCTTGGCAGCCGCCGACCTGGAACGGCGAGCTCACCGGTGTCCGAGAGCCCGCCGGTGGAGCCGAGCGTGGCGGTGATTCGCATCGGGTTGCAGTTGGTCGGGTTGATCATGAAATCAGGCCGGTTGAGGTTCACGTCGACGCGGCGCAGGCGCAGCGGGATCCCGTCGAGCTGGGTCGGGAACGGGTCCGAGACGGCCGTGACCTGCGCAGTCGTGGGGTCGACGTAGAGCGCTTGGCGCACGACGACCGTCCCGAGGTTGTAAGGGCCCGCGATCGCCGGAACGACGACCGCCAACCCATACGGCGCGCCCTTATACGGGCCGGTCAGATACGCCGACCCGGGCAGGAACAACGGCTGAGAGCCCGCCCCCGCGCCGCTCTGGACGGTCCCGACCTGCGAGCCGGCGGGACAGGTGCCCGCGTTCGCGTCGCTATCAGAGCACAACGGCACGCCGGCGAGCTTCGCCGTCACCCCCGGCGGCAACGACACCGACAAGCCAGAAAAGAACTGGTCAGCATCCGAACGCTGAAACGAGAGCGCAAACGGGCTATAAGCACCCGCCTGCGGGTTCTGCGCCCCCGCCGTGAAGCTGGGCGCGAACGTGTTCGGATCCCCACACCCCGTGACCTGGAACGACGACGACGGCGTCGCATCAGGCCCAGAGAACGGAGCCGACCACGGCGCTAAATCCGACGTCGTCGTGAACAGACCGCACGTCGACGGGTTCACCAACGGCGCCCGCGGACCGCCCTTGAACGACACCAGCAAATCAGAGAACGGCAGCTGCGGGTTCTGCAAGAACGTCGCCGTCAACTGGCCCGTCGACTGATCCACGCTCACCGACCCCGGAAGCTTCACCACCACACCCGACACCGGGTCGTCGACCTGGATGAACAGCCGCACCATCCGGCCCGACGCCGCATCCGCGGGTGAGCACGGGTTGCACAGCGGCGAACCGAGAAACACATCACCGGGCAGCGCATGATCAAGCAGCGGGCTGGTCAGCTGGACCGTGCCGATCTTCGACCCATCCGGACACGACCCCGCAACCGCAGAGGTCAACGCGATCTGCGCATCAGAACAACCCTCAAGCCCATCCCCGGAGGACGGGTTGATCGTCATCCCCGCCGGCAAGCTCACCGACGCGTCGCGTACCTGCGGCGTCGCCACCGGCGAATAGTCCACCGCCGTCGCCGGCAGGTTTGGACCGTTGCCGTACACCAACGGGAACGCTGCATCGTTCTGCGGCACCTTCAGATCGACCGACAGGCCCGTGGGTGCTCCCGCCTGCGAGGTATCCGTCGCCGTGGACAACGTCGGATCAAAGCCGGTCAACGCATCACAGCCAGTGACGGCGGGTAGCGCGCTGCTCGCCGTGATCACCGACCCCGGGTTCTGCCAGGACTCCGTACTCGCACCCACCGACAACGGGCTCCCGCTGCACTGCGTCGGCATCGTCAAGAACGCCCGCGGAGCCGCCCCACTGGACACGCCGCCACCGGTACAGTGTCCGTTGCTGACGCCAGTTCGGCCCGGGAGGCCCGAACACGTCTGGCCGCGTTGGGTGTCGTGGTTTGGATCGGCCGGCACACCCCAGATCGTCACCGCCACAGCTTGGATGTCGAGCTGTTGGATGCTGCCGCTGACAGTCCGTAGGCCGTAGTCCCCGCCTGTCCGGACGCCCGCGGTCAGGATGATCGGGACGCTCGTCAACGCGGGAAAGAAGCCGAGCTCGGCCGCCACCCCGGGCTGAGGCGCCAGGTTATACAGCGGCACCGAGCCAGTCCCGATATCGGAGGACAGCAGCGAGACCGTCCCGATCTGACTGTCCAGAGGACAAGCATTCCCGCCGGTGAACGTCGACAAAGAACACTGCGGCACCGCCTGCGGGTTACCGATCAGGCCGGGCGGAAGATCGACCGTCAGATCTTTGGGATCTCCGGAGGAAGTCGGCTGGGTGATGCCGGTAGAAATCAACTGGAAGGTGTTGAAATCGACGCTCGTCGTCAGCTCGTAAGGGGTGCCACCAGCCTGCGTGTAGGGCTGGCCGTCCACCCCGGTGACGCTGGCCTGGAAGTTCTGGACCCCGAACGGCGCCCGCGCGTTACTGATCGTGTTCTGTGAGGTCGTCGACGCGGCTGGGACGCTGCCATCGCCGATCGACACCGCAGCCGAGTTCGTGATCGGCCCCGACGCCGACGGATCGACGCTCACCCGAATGAGCATCGTCAACGTCTGACCCGCTTGCAACGCCAACGGGAAGTTGCACCGCACCGGCGCCGTCGAGCAAAACGACCGCAGGTCCGTGGGTGGATTGAGACCACTGTCCACGTAGGAGAGACGGGACCAGTAGAAGCTCACGCTCTCCACGCTCACCCCGGCCGGCAGCGTGTCAGTCAACGAGATCGGGCTGCCGTCGGTCGGCTCGGTCCCGGAGTTGGTCACCGTCACCAGATACTGGTTGCAGGTGACGGCCTCGATTTCATTAACTCCCAGGGTTCCTCCCGGGTATAGGGGGCACTGGGGGTTGGAGTTCTCAAGCGACGTGAAGTTGGTCGGTTGCCCGAGCGAGCTGATCGTCAGGCCCGGTCCCGCGGTGGCCGCCGACGCAGCGCCGGGCAGCAGGCAGGCGATTACGACCACGCTCACGGTCGCGGTGAGCAGCAGGTGTGCGCGGTGGCGCAGGGAGGTGAACTGGGCCTGCGGGTTCATCGTGCACCTCCAGTGCCGTGGCTGATTCGTCGCGTCCTGCCCAGCGTCGCGTGGCGGCTTGAGAGCGCCGGCTTGACCGTCAACGGGACGGTCGCGCTCGAGGAGCTCGCGCCCGACGGCGCGTAGGTGACCCGCAGCCTCAGACTCAGCCGATGCCTGCGTGCCAGCAGCCGCCTGGCATCCGCGGTGAGCATGACCCGCAGCCGGTAGGTCCCCGCAGCATGGACCAGTCGGCTGACGCGCCTGATCCCGCCGCCCGCGATCATGATCCGACCCGCGGCCGGCACCCTGACCGCGACCAGGAACGAATCCCCACGAACCGTCCGGGTCAGCACCCTCGCCTTGCCGGGGGAGCCAGGGCCCGACGCCTGGTCGCCCGGCCCGGAGAACGTCACGCTCCCCGCCGTAGGCAGCGGCGGAGCTCCTGCCGGAGATCCCTGGCAGGAATCACCCGAGCACGCCACCGGCGGGACCGCCGCGGCCGGGAACCCGCCATTCACCCGCGCGTCGTAGACATCACGCAGCCCGTCGGTGTCCTGCGCGACCAGCCCCTGATCGGTGCCAAACACGATGTCCTGCCCCGACGGGTCGACCTCCGCCGTGGTGATCGGATTCGAAGATCCACCGCCTGAGACCAGGGTCACCTGCCCCTGATGCCACTCATACACATCCGCCTGACCATTATCCGCCCCGGACTGCAACGGCCGGCTCGTCGTGAACACGACCGTCTGCCCGTCAGCACTCACCACATGGTTCTCTCGGAACATGTATGCAAGCCCTGCCTGCGGCGGTGCCGCAATGGCGCCACCGGATCCGCCGTTGCCGTTCTGATCCTGACCGTTATGACCGACCGACACCCGCACCAGGCTCTCCGTGGCTGCGTCATACTCATAGACGTCGGCTGCCTGGTTGGTGTCATCCGGCGTCAGCTGGGCGTAGGTTGAAAACGTCAGGTACCGACCATCCGGAGTGAGATCCGCGTTGCCGCCAAACAACGCCTCAAGCGCGACGCTTGCGTTCACGTCGCTTCCCGATCCCGGGCAACTGCCCACACCGGTGACCGAGCCCGACTGGCCCGAACCCGAGCACAGATCCCCGATAAACGAGTTCGTGCCGGTATGTGCGTCATACACATACATGTTCAGCGCACCCGCCTGCGCGGTCTGCCCCAGCTGATTGGGCTGCGAGGTGAGCACCCCATGAGCCACGTAGTAGACGCGCGAACCGTCATCTGAGGACTTCACCACACCCACCACCCGCGGACCCAAGCCACTCGTGTCCCCGGCCGAGGCGTCCACCAGGTTGTGACCCGCCGCACGGCCAAAGTCATACTTATACAGATTGCAACCCGACCCAGCCGGGTCGGCGCAGTCACCGACCGTGGGATCCTCGGCCGCGGTGTCGGTCAGCTGCCGCGGGCTGGTGAAGAACACCTTCGAACCATCCGTGGAGGCACCACCCAGGTCCGCACCCGTAGCAATGGGCTGAGGCGCCGACTGGCACGCCGCGGTCGTGCACTCATCATTCGGAGACGGATCGGAGAGCTCCACCGTACGCATCCCGCCGACCCGGGCAAACAGCGAATGGCTGCTGCAGTTCGCCGTGAAGAGGATCGTCGACCCGTCCGTGGATACCACCCGCGGATCGCCAGGGTCAACCCAGCCCCCGAGCAGGGCTCCGGCACAACGCGACAGGAAGCTGCCGCTGTTATCGGCGTTGATCAACTGCATTGTCGGTCCGCCGCTGGCATCCGTCGTCACGTCATACAGATGCTGGGTGCTGCTCGATCCGGTGTCGGTAGGGAGCAAGGATCCCTCGCTGGTCAACACCAGGTGAGACATGGAGCTATCACCACCGACGACGGAGGCGTCGGAGGATTGCGTGAAGTCGCCCCCACCGGTCGGGGAGAGCGTCGGGGATCCTGCCGTGGACGAGCCATCGGGGTTGCGCAGGTAGACCGTCTCGGCAGAGGAGTCCACGGGGCTGCGCCCGTTGTACAGGACCGTGCCAGTCGTAGTGAGATCCGAGGAGGCGATTTCAGCCCCGAACTCGCCGAGACCCAGCGCGGCGGGCGGATCGAGCGGCTGCGTGCTCCAGCCGCTGGAGTTCCGGACCCCCATGTAATCGGCTCCCCCGAACTCAGAAGGCTCACCCGCAAACGCCCCCGACGATCCAAACGCGACACGGTCACCCGCCGGTGCGAGATCCAAAAGGGAGACGGGGTAGCCGGCCTTGTCCTGGGGTGAGACCTGCTCATAGGCGCGGCAGTCGGGGAGTGTCGTCGAGGCGCCGGTGCGGTATTGCTGGTTGGGGCAGCTGGAGGGTGGGGTGGTGAACGTGGAGTCCGGACCGGTATAGCTGCCGTACGAGTTCGACACGACGGTGCGGTAGTGATACGTCGTGTTCGCCGCCAGTCCGGAGATCTGCGCGCTCCCTGAGGTAGGAGCGTTCCCGGAGCCGGCGTCCGCGGCTGGGGTCGAGCTGCCATAGCCCGTGGTGGTGCCGTAGTCGAAGTGATAGCTCGTGTCGGCGCCTTGTGGGTCGAGATACACGTTGAGCGTCGCGTTCCCGGTGCTCAGCCCGGTCCCGCCGGACATGCCGGTCGGGGGTTGGACGTTGATCAGCGCCGGCGGGGTGCTCGTGAACGTCTGATCCGGCCCATCGGTCAGACCCGCCGAACTCGTGGCCACCACCCGGTAGTGGTAGGTCGTGTTCGGCGCAAGCCCGGTCAGGTTCTGGGTGACCTGCACATCGCTGTCGCCGGAGCCGATATCGGCATCCGGGACGGGGACGCTGGTCCCGTAGCCGGTCGTGGTGCCGTACTCGAAGTGATAGGTCGTATCGACATTCTGCGGATTGATCGTCGCCGACACGGTCGCCGAGGTCGGCGTCAAAGCGCTCGCGCCGGTCAGGCTCACCACGGGTGGTCCGAACAGCTGATCGGCACCGTGCACCGTGCCGCTGCTGTTCGCGGCGACGAGCCGGAAGTGATACGTCTGCCCCGCCGTCAACCCCGAAACGTCCGCGGACACCGCCTGCGGGGTCGAACCCGTCGGGGTGCTCGCACACGGAGCGGTCGACCCATAGCTGGTCGTGGTGCCGTAATCGAAATGGCAGTCGGTGAGGGTCGTCGCGTCCGGGTTGACCGTCCCGTTCAACGTGGCGCTTGTCGGCGTGACGTTGCTCGCCAACCCGGTCGTGACATCCGGAACGACGACCTCCGGACCGAAGATGTCCACCGTATTGCTCTGTGCGTCGTCGACGTACAGATCGCCGGTTGCCGCGCTCACCGCCACCACGAATGGCCGCCAGGAGGCAGCGCCCGCACTCGAGGCGTTCAGGCTGTCGATGAAATTCCCCGACGCATCGAACTCATCCACCACCTGACTGGAGAGATCAACGACATCGACGTTCCCGTTCGTCGGATCGACCGCCACCCCAGCGAGCGAGGAGCCGAACCCGCCGCTCGGCGTTCCGGTGATCGAGCGCAGCAGATTCCCCGACGGGTCATACACATCCACCGCGCCGCTGGCCTCGACATACACATCCCGGTAGGACGCGCTCGACGGATCGTTATCCACCGCCACCCAGTTGTCGCCGCTCGCAAAAGTCGTCAGCGAGCTCGTCGACGGATCGTAAGCATCGATAACCCCATTGGACTGATCGGCGATATACAGCACCCCGTCCGAACCATCGACCGCCAAACCAAACGGACCGCCGCTCGGAACCTGGATCTGCGACACAAACGCGCCCGTCGCGCTGAACTCATCGACCACGCTCGCGAACGGCTCCGACACGTAATCAGTACCCGTCGAAGGATCCACCGCACCACCATATGGTCCGAACGAGCCGCTCGGCGTACCCGCCGTAGCGGGATCGCACTCACTCGACGACACCGTCGTACCACTCGTGCTTCCGGCACCGGTGATCTGGCACCGATAGCTGCCGCTCGCAGAGAACTTCTCCGCCGAACTGCTCGCCCCATCCGCCACATACACATCCCCCGCCGACGCCCCGGACGAGTTATCCACCGCCAACCCAGTCGGATTGAAATGCCCCAAAGGCGTATCGCTCCCGCTGACACTCGACAGCAAGTTGTGCGTCACCCCCGCCGACGCCGGACCCGCGCCCAACCCCAGCCAAACCCCCAACGAGCACACCATCACAGCCATCACACCAAGGCGCGTGAGCGGCACCCCGGCTCCAGAGCCCCCACGGCGGAGAGCGCTTGGTCCGTAAGACCGGTTATGGAAAAGACGGCTGAGGAGGCGTGGCGTCCAGAACTCCCGTTATGGACCAGCTTGCGGAGGCTGAGGCGACTGACTGCCTCGCCGTGCGGTTGGGCGCCTGGCTGCGGTGCGATGTTCCCCTGTCCCACGATGCGCGCCGGCTCCCGGCGGCGTGCCACCGCGGCGAATTCCCTGGTCAACTGATTCACTCTCCTCTGGCTGATCGCCCTCGTTGCCCCTGCCTCGCGAGTTCGGCCCCTTGGCGCAGAGACGCCAGATCTCCTAGACGCGGGCTGAAGACCATATACACGTCCGTGTCCCAATGTCAAGGACTTGTTGCAACAGAGGGTCGAGTGGTCAGATCTCGAACCTAAGGATTGCCCGTGGTTAGCTGTCCGGCGGCCGACCACGAGCCCCCGCGGGACCGCCCCGGGGCGCGTCCTGCCAGGTCGCCCGACGAACTAGAAACGGTGCCGTACCTAGGCGTCGAGCGTGTCCGGAGGCCACCCCGCTCCCGGACTCGGTGCTCGTTCCGCTTCGGCCCAGGGGTTGCCGGTGCCCGGCGCGGAACCGGGGAATCGCGGCTCGAAGACGAAGGCTCGGGTGACGAGCTCGGGCTCGAGGGCGGCCAGCTTGTGGAGCTTGCCCTGGGCCACGGCGTGGGAAAGAGCCTGAAAGCCGGGCCGGATCGAGCAGCTCGAGCTGCATCCGAAAACGCTCGGGATGGTCGCGACGACGGCCGAGCTCGGATAGGAAGAGGTCCACGAGACGCCGGCGGTTTACCTCGCGGCGGCGCCGCAGCTCGGCGTCGCCGTGGAGAACCTCGACGAAGCAGAGTCGCGCCTCAGCGGGGCGGGCGCTCATACGCTGAAGGAGAGTCAGGCCGGCCCGCCGAAGGCCCTTACGCCACCCGGCCTCGGCCGCGAACGCGTTGGCGAAGTCTTCGTCGATGCTGGCGCGCCACAGCGTCATAGGTGGCGTAGAGACAGCGCGCGGCGTCGGAGTAGTGGAGGGTCGCCTGGCCGGGCTCCAGGTCGGCCCGCGCGCACAACTGCTCGTGGGAGAGGTGAGCGATTCCGTCCTGCCCGATGATCGCGAGGGCTGCCTCGCGCAGGCGGGCGCACTCGAAGCATGCGGGGTCACAGGACGTGTGTCTCTCCTAAAGGCGGTCGGCCATCCTACCCTCGCGGTATGCTGAAAACAAGTGCGTTTGCAAAGATCGGTGCGACTTGCCTTCCCGTGTCGGGGGCTCTATACACCGCTCATGTATACGTGTATGTTCATGCCCGATGAAGCCTGAACCGAAGCCGCGCCAGCGCGCGGCACACCAACTACCGCCGGGGCAGCACGGGCTCTCCCGCACGTTCGTGGAGGAGAACCAGCGCCAGCGAATCCTGGACGCGGTGGCCGACGTGGCCAGTTTGGCCGGCTACCAGGCGATGTCGATGGGAGACATCGTCGGCGCCGCCGGGGTGTCGCGTCGCACGTTCTATGACAACTTCAAGTCCAAGGAGGATGCGCTTCCTGACCGCCTTCGAGACGATCTCGACCGAGCTCGTCCACGAGGTCCAAGCCTCCTATGACTCGAGCCAGAGCTTCCCCGTGGGGGTAATCGCCTGCCTGAACACCTTCCTGGAGTTCGTCGCCTCCCACCCCCACTACGCCGACGCCTGCATCGTCGAGGTCCTGGCCGCCGGTACGGATGCGCTCGAGCGCCGCAACGCCGTGATGAGCGCGCTGGCCGAGCTCCTGCATGTCGGCGCCGAGACGATGCCCGAGAGCTTCCACCCCCCCAGGCTGACCGCCGAGACAATCGTCGGCGGGATCTACGAGATCGTCTACTCCCGCGTCCTTCACGGCCAGACCTCGGAGACTGTCCGAGCTCCTGCCCGACCTCGCCTACTCGATGATGCTCCCCTACCTCGGCCACGAGGGCGCGCAGAGGGCGATGAGAGAGTTCTCCTACGCCGGACGCCAAGCACCCGCCGGCAGCGGTCCGGATGACAACGATTCGCTCGCCGTGGCCGGCGAGAGCCGCGGCTAGCCTCGCAGAGCTTCAGGCGGGGGCTGAGGCGATCTCCGGCTCGAGGCTCGAAGCGGCCCTCACCGGGGGCGCCTTGCTGGTGGCGGTGCGCACGCAGTCCCGGCCCTCAGCCTTCGCCCGGTAGAGCGCGGCGTCGGCGGAGGAGAGAGGAGGATAACTCGTCCGGGAGGCGATCCGGTGCTCACGCCGATCGACAGGGACGGCGCCGGAGCGGGTCTCCGCGCCGCTTCGCGCGCCCGCTGCGCAGGTCGGCGGCATCACGCGAGGTCGCCCCGGGGAGGAAGAAGAGGAACTCCTCGCCGCCGATGCGATAGATCACTCGAACGAGCGGACACTTTGCGCAGCATGTGGCGACGTCGCGGAGCACGGCATCGCCGCTGGTGTCGCCGTGGCGGTCGTCGACCGCCTTGAAGTAGTCGAGGTCGCACGCGAGCATCGAGGTCGGGGCACCGATCGGCTTGGCCTGCTGGGCCGGCTCGCCGAAGCGGCGCTCGAGGCCGTGGCAACTGGCGCCCGGTGAGCGGTAAGCACCGCGCTAGCCCGGGCGTGGCGCTCGGCGCCCTTCGGCGCCCTGGTAGCCGCGGTCAGGCTAACCGTGCCCGAGACAGCGACGATAAAGGCGGCTGGGGCGTCGATGAGGGATTCGGGGCCGCGGGAGAGGGCGACGGCAGCGAGCAGCGGGGGCGCGAGCGCCGCGGCCAGCCCCCGGCAGCAGCACGAAACCGAGTAGCGGCAAACGCCGTGGGCACGGCAATCGCCACAGAGCGGGCTCGGGGGCCTGCGGTGAGGCTGGCCGCGGCGGGAGCATGCATTGGCTGATGAGCACGCTGGCCGCGGCCTCGTTCTTGGGGCGGGCGCTGCGGCGCATGCGCGGGTCGACACTTTGCAGATTGGCCACGGAGACGGGATCAGCGCCAAGAGCCACCGATCGACGGCGGGGCAAGGATGGACGCCGAACCGCGATCATGATCGAGCGATCGTCCGCGCCCTGGCGACCCGCGGCGGGTTCTCAGAGACACGCAGGCGGTCGTTCGTGGGGCGAAAGCCAGTCTGGACGGTCCCTCCCCATGACCGCTCTATCGGCAGCTGACGCCACGCTGGCAAGCCTCTCTGGACATTAGAGTACGGTCATATGTATGGTCTCTGTGGCACCGGACCGATGCAGATCAAGCTCTCTGGATCCCTTTCTCGCACCCTCCCCAGGCGGTCGGAAAATGTTCGTGGCGGAGCCTCGAGCTCACGTTGATCGACGTAGTCCCCCAGGGCCGGCGCCTCTACCTGCGGAGCGCCGGTTTCGCCCACGGCGCGTGCCGGCGCTCAAGTTCGACGATCACCGTGTCCCGGGCTCCAGGATGTCGCCCGAGTGCTCGACGAGCTCTGGCCCCAGCCGTTGCTCGTCCCCATGGCCCTGGGGACGCGGCCCGAGGTTCTGCGGGCCGAACACTGGGGCCAGGAAGTTTTGCAACCGGTTCCCCGGCGCCTGGGCCGATCGTTGCCACGGCCCCGAGGTGAGGCGCTGGGGAGGCGAGCATGGGGGCTTCCCGCTCCCGGCCTCATGGCCAGGCTGAGCTCCCCGGCCGCCGCTACTACGCCCGCCTGCGCGAGGGCGACGGCCGCCGGCCGACGAAGCGGGTCTCCGGGCCGACTTCCGCTGCCTCCCCAGCCTGCTCGAGCACGCCGACGGCTCCTGGCCAAAGGCGTCCTCAGCAATCGATCCGCCAACGCGGCCGCGCTCCAGGTCCTCTCGAGCGTCCGCGGCCTCGCGGCATTCGCCGATCTCCGCGGCCTGCTCGACCGGCCGTGCGGGGCGGCGGCGCGGGACTCTTCCCGACTACCCGGAGCGGTCCCCCGTCTTGCCCGCGCCCTGGCTGGCCGCGCTCCGGACCGCGGTGGCGCTGCCCACGAGCTAACTTCTTCTCGCTTAGCTCGCAGCGCCCTTAGGAGCGAAACGCGGATACGGTCGAACGGCAGCGCAGACAGCGCGCGGTGAAGCCGAGCGGGAGGAGCTCGACCTCGAGCTTGCGCCCGCAGGCGATGCAGAAGCGCGGCGGATCGGAGGCGGCCAGCCGGGATCGGCAGCGGTCGTGATGGCCCGCCAGCCCGCTCGCCGCCGCAGCCAGCGCAGTAGCGCTCCCCTGGCTGACACACGGCTCCCTTCACCGGCTGACCCAACTCGCCCAGCATGGCCAGGTCGGCGTCAGGCCCGCGGCCCAAGGTCGTCAGATAGTTGCCGACGATCAGCGCGTTGGCGCCGCCGATGATCCCGCGTCGGGCACCCAGGGCGCCCCAGGTGAGCTCGCGGCCGCCCGGCGAACCGGAGCACGGTCCGGGGCAGGGCAAGCCGGAAGGCGACGAGAGCCCGCAAGGCGTCGTGCCAACCGAGTATCTCGCGGTCGGCCAGCAGCGTCCCGGGCCGGGGGTCGAGGAAGTTGAGGGGCACCTCGTCGGGGCCGAGCGCGGCGAGCTGGGCGGCCAGCTCGGCCCGCTGCTCGAGCGTCTCCCCCATCCCGAGGATGACCCCGCAGCAGACCTCCATGCCGTGGGCGCGGACGAGCTCGAGGGTGGCCCAGCGTTCCTCCCAGGTATGGGTGGTGACGATTTGGGGGAGGTCGGAGCGCGCGGTCTCGAGGTTGTGGTTATGACGGTGGACGCCGAGCGCGGCCAGCTCAGCGGCCTGGGGCGTGGTGAGGATCCCCAGCGAGCAGGCGATGTTGATATCGACCGCCTCGCGGATGGCGGCGATGCCAGGCGCGAACCTCGGTCATGAGGCGGCCATCGGGGCCGCGGACCGCGGCGACGATGCGGAACTTCAGTCGCGCCGGTGGCCGCGGTCTGCCGCGCCGCCTGGACCAGCGAGGGGATGTCCAGCCGCGTGGCCCGGACGGTGGTGTAGAAAGCGCCCTGACTGGGCGCAGAAATGGCAGTCCTCGGGGCAGCGCGCCGGTCTTGAGCGAGACAACGCCCTCGACCTCGACCTCGGGGCCGCACCAACGCAGGCGGACGTGGTGGGCCAGCTCGAGCGCTGCGGCCAAGCGAGCGTCGGGAAGCGGAGCACCTCGAGCACCTGCGCCTGGTCGAGGCCGTGGCCACGCTCGAGGACGCGTTCGGCGGCGAGGCCAAGAATGTCGGAGGTGATACCTTTAGCGCGGGAATTTTGGTCTTTAGACATGGCCATGTGTACAATAGACGCAGGGCGAACGCGATCATCCACCGGCGTCCGGTTGAGAACGAGGTTCGCCGCCGCGGTCCATTTTTCAGCGACCGAGGCGAAGCCCGGTCCCGTCCCGGCGTGCGGTCGCCCCTGCAAAAGCCGCACGCCGGGACCTCTCCTTTCCTGAATCCGACCTTGAGCAGCGCGCTCGGGAGGCACCGAGACGGTCACGGGGTTGGACCGCTCCGATGGTGGAAGCCGCGTC
>CAVTDO010000003.1:0-818365 GCA_963733555.1 uncultured Solirubrobacterales bacterium | reverse complement strand
AGGCGATGCACGATCCGTTGACCGGCCTGCCGAACCGATTGCTTCTGCTCGACCGTACTCGTCATGCCCTTGAGCCTCAAAGCGTCTCGCGTCGACGATCGCTGTCCTCTTTCTCGACCTCGATAATTTCAAGACGGTCAACGACAGCTTTGGCCGAGAAGGCGGAGATCGCCTCCTCTGCCAGGTTGGATCTCGGCTCGAGTCCGTGCTGCGCGCCAGCGACACGATCTCACGGCTCGGAGGCGTTACCGTAGCGCGCGTGGGCGGCGATAAGTTCGTGGTCCTGTGTGAGGCATTGGAGACCGAGCGCGACGCGATTCGGATCGCGGAACGTGTGATCGAAACGCTGCGCGCGCCGTTCACACTCGAAGGCAGGCATCTCAACGTAACTGCCAGCGTCGGCATCGCGATGCCCGACGGACTCGTCGGCAACGCCGATTGCCTCATCCGCGACGCCGACGTAGCGATGTACCGAGCCAAGGAGCAGGGCCGCAACCAGTACGGAGCACTTTCATGAGGAGATGCGGACCTGTGTGCTCGAGCGCCTCCAAGCCGAAAACGACCTGCGGGTGGCGGTCGAGCGCGCCGAGCTACGCCTCCACTATCAACCGATCGTGGCGGTCAGCGACCAAAGAATCGTGGGCGTCGAGGCGCTCGTCCGGTGGGAGCATCCAACCCGCGGCCCTGTTTTACCGGCAGAGTTCATCCCCCTCGCGGAGGAAATCGGGCTGATCGTTCCGATCGGAGCCTGGGTCCTTCAGGAGGCCTGCCGCCAGACTGCGCGATGGGGTCATCTGCACCCCGAACGGCCTCCGCTGGACATCTACGTGAACGTTTCCACCCACCAGCTGACGATGGAGTTTCTCGACAGCGTCTCGCATGCCTTGAAAAAACCCGGTCTGCACCCCGGACGTCTCGTCCTCGAGATCACCGAGAGCGTCGTGGTCGAGAAACCCGAGTCCGCGGAGATAGCTACGGGCGCTTGGGCAGCGCGGCGTCCGACTCGCCCTCGACGATTTCGCCACCCGGTACTCATCGCTGAGCTACCTCACCCGCTTCCCCCTCGACATCCTTAAGATCTACCGCTCCCTCGTCTCAAGCGCCGACGTCAACGAACAGGCCGGTAGGCTCACCGCCGCAGCGATCGAAATGGGGCCAAGCCTTCGAAATGCGGTATTCGGTTAATGCGTGGAGACCACAGCCAGCTCAATCGACGGCGATATCGTGGCTGCGAGTTCGCCTAGGGGTACCTCTTTGTGGCCCGCCGCCCGCCGAAGCGATTGACAAACTGTTGGCTCAAAGCGACGACAGGCTCTCTACCGGCTCGACCAGCCGCCATAACCCGAACCTGGAGCATCGCGACCGAGCCCGCGAGCAGACTGCTCCGCAACGGGCGCCTCGAGTCGGCCTGATCCTTTGCATTTTCCGCTCAGCCGCCACCGGGAGCGAGGCTGCCCGGTGGCGCCATCGTGGAGGCGACGGGGTATTGGTACCGAGGCGTGTCGAGCGCTGATCGAGTCCGCCTGGGAACGCGGCGCAGACGTGATCGTCGTCCACACAGTCGACCCTCAGCGGGCCGCCGATCGCAGTGCACCGGAAGCTTGGGTTCGCGCCGTCCGACCCCCGGAGCCGGGCGTCCTTGCATCACTCGGCGCCGCGCCCATCAGCGGCCTGACGATGGGATCTCCGGAGCTGCCGTTGTGTCGCGCATCTCATCCGCGCGCGCCGCCTACCGACCCTCGGCCAGGCTCCCGCGCGCGCAGCCCAAGCAGGCCGGGTACGCGACGGGCCGCGTCCCGCCCTCGCCAGCCCGGCGGTGTGCGATCGCGTCGGCCCTCTCCCGCTCGAGGCCGACCCGGTCGCGGGTTGACTATCGCCTCATCTGGAAGCCAGCGCTGGCGGAGATCGTCGGCGAGGGCCGTCGGTGGACGGTGCCGATGATCTCGCTGCTGTCCATTCCCTGCAGGTAAATGCTCGTGATGCCGAGGTGTGCGTGTCCGAGTTGCCGCTGGATCACGACGAGCGGAACGCCGTCGCGCGCCATCTCGACCGCGTGAGCATGTCTTAGTTGATGGGGCGCAAAACGCCGTCTCACGCCTGCGGCCGCAGCCGCGTGATGCAATTGCTTGCGCGCTGCCGACGCTTCCCACCGTCGTCCGGCGGTCGGTCCATGGATGACGCAAAGCATTGCCCCGATCGGGAGCGCGCGACGGATCTCGAGCCACGCGTCGAGCTGATCCCATGCCCAGCGGTCCATCCCCACCTCTCGCCGCTTGCCGCCCTTACCGCACCGGACCAGGACGGCGCCGCGGGTGCGGTCGAGGTCGCTCTCTTGGAGCGAGAGCGCTTCGCTGATCCGCGATCCGCAGTCCTGCACGCCACAGCAGCACAATCACGGCTCGGAGACGGTGACCGTCGGCGCGGTCCCCGACGGTCCTCATGACAGCGACGATCTCTTCGACCGTCGGCGGATCCGCCGGGTACTGCTCGCCCTTGTTCCGTGGTGGGCGGCCTCGGTGGTAACCAGGCATGGTCGCGGGTGAACGACGGTGCCCGGCGACATCTAGCAGCACGGATTCGCCGCTACCGCAGCAATCGTCCGCCTGCTACCCAACGGCGCTCTGGTTTCCGCTCAGAGGCGAGGCAGGGTCGAACACGAATGAGAGGGCTCGCGCTGCGATGAAAGCGGGGCCGCTCTCGCTGCTTTGATCGGAGGCTGCTGGCTTGCGCGGTGGGTCAGGCGGCCGGAAGACCGGGCGGTCCAAGGATCTCGATCCCGTATTCGGCAGCCGCCGCGATCAGAGCTTCCATGTCGGGTGGCCCTTCGGGGGGCGGCGGGGGAGCGAGCTGCTGGGCAGGGGTCGCGAGTGCGCGAACGAACCCCTCGAAGCCAGCTGGCTCAGTGACGAGCAAAAAGCGTGCCGGCGCCGATGAGGTGACCAAGAAGGTGTGCTGGATCCCACGTGGGCCAAAGACGAAGGACCCCGCTGGCGCGGGGATCACCTCATCTCCCACAGCGAACGTCAGCTCGCCCTCTATCACGTAGAACCACTCGTCCTCGCGGGTATGGCGGTGCAGTGGCGATCCGCTTCCTGGTGGGGAGACGTGCTCGATGACAGCAACCCGGCCCCCCGTGCTCTGCGCGTCGCACTTGACAAGCACCAGGCTGCCGAAGAACCACAGCGCTTGCCCTCCGTTGGGTGCCAAGGCGATCGGCGCTGTCGGTTCGCGGTCTGTCATAGACAATCGGATCTCTCCTTCGTCGAGCCGGACCCGCAGCCCGCATCTTACGAAGTCATTCAGCCGGCGCAAGGCAGCGTGAGCCGGCCTGCTGGCCGCGCGAAACAGGTACGTGTTTGTTTCTCGCTGGACGGTCGCCACGACGCGAAGGGAGGGCCGCACCTGGTCCAATGGCCGTGCGAGCTAGGGTGACAGCCTGCATGACCTCCTCCAGGCCGGATCAGCGGACCACCGCTTTTACCTCCTCCTCGGTACCCGAGGGCTATGAGCATCACTTGGCGCCAGTGCTGTTCGCGCCGTGGGCGGAGATCCTGATCGACGCCGTCGGGGTGCAGGCCGGCGACGAGGTGCTCGATGTAGCCAGTGGCACGGGCGTGGTAGCGCGCCTCGCCGCCGCAAGCACGGGCGCGTCAGGGCGGGTAGTCGCGAGCGATGTGAGCGCCGCGATGCTGGCATACGCGGCGAGCGTTCCAGTGACTGCGGGAAGCGCCCCTGTCGAGTACCTGGAGGCGCCGGTCACCGAGCTGCCATTCGATAACGGCAGCTTCGATGTCGTGTTCTGCCAGCAGGGCATGCCGTTCTTTACAGACCGCGCGGGCGCTGCCGCGGAGATGCTCCGGGTGCTGCGCCCTGGCGGCACGGTTGGCTTGTCGGTGTGGCTCGCGGGGCGGCAACTCGAGCCGTTTGACCAGTACATCGAGGCGCTTCTCGAGGCGGGTGTCGAGCCGCCCTTCCCAGGCGCGTTTGACAGCGAGACGTTCACAATGACCGCGGAGGAGGTTGAAGCGGTACTCAACGCGGCTGGCTGCGCATCGCTTGATGTCCGGGCGGTCGAGCGCGAGGCGGTCTGGCCGGACGCCGAATCCGCCGCCCTCGGCATCCTCGGCACGCCGTTCGCACCCCTCCTGGACCAGCTAACGAGAGAACGCCGCGACGCACTCGAAGCCGACCTCGCGCGCCGCTTCGCGCCACCGGAGTCGGGCGAGCCCGTGCGGCGCACGACAGTCGCAGTGTTGGCGCGAGCAACTGCTCCGTAGCACGCCCGCTCACGCACCCTTTCCGCGCGAAGGGGGCATTGAGCGTTTGTGACGAAAGATGTGATCGGAGTGTAGGAACGGAGGATGATCCAGGTCAGGATGCCATCGAAGGCTTCACTGGCGACCTTCGTCGTGCTCACGGCCTGGATTACTGGCTGTGGCAGCGCCACGAGATCGGATCCGCAGGTCAGCAGCGGGACGGCAGGAAGCTGCGCAGCATTGACTTCTTCAGAGCAGTACGCGCACGCGACACTCGTCGTTCTGGCAACCGCACTCGCCGGTCACACCGTGCAATGGGGATCGCGGTACCTGTTGGCGTCGCCGGCAAGGATGCGGATCGGCCGGTACATCAAAGGCCACGGTCCGAGAATCGTCGAGGTGGAGACCGCGGTAACCGCCCACGGTGCAAGACGGACCGTGACGGAGGATGGCATCGCGCCGGTCGCTGGCCAACGTTGGAGACTCTTCCTGACCGGAGAGCACTCGCCCTATCGGACGTCGATCTGCGTGGGCAGTAGACCGGTAGGCGCTAGCCATCCATGGGCGTGTTGCTCTGACCGAGTTTCAACGTCTGGCGCTGCGCGCCCTGCAGTCCGTGCAACCCGGCACGCCGCCCCGGACTTGCCCCGTTGAACTGCAGCGCGTCGTCAGACGCGAACGCCGGCGCCGCGGCAAGCAGGCTCCCAGCAATCGCAGCCGCAACCAGCCCAGATCGACCGGACCATCTCATGTTTTCCCCCTGGATTGAGCGTGCCCCTTGTCCCGTGCGGCCTGCGCAGCCTAAGCGTCGCGCTGCCCGGGGTCAGTACGGCTAGCCGCACTCTTTGGGTGCGGAGGCGCGCCACCGGAGGTGGAGCGGCCCGCTCGTTCGTGCGCGCGCCGCAAGGTAACGGGCTGACCCTGAAGCAGGTGCCAGCCCCTGTCAAACCGGCTGACCCCGTCCTCGCCAAGCGCGGGACCCCTGACCGGCCGACCGCAACGCGGATTTGTTATCGGGGCGCCCGGATTTGAACCGGGGACCTCACCGACCCGAACGGTGCGCGCTACCAGGCTGCGCCACGCCCCGATCGGATCAGTATTCCACAGCCGAGGCGGGCGGGGGCGGCGTCCATCCGCGGGCCTCGAGACCCCCCTTTGAGCGAACCGGATTCCGGTCTCTTAGCGAATTCATGTTGAGACCATCCGCACGAGGGGGCATACTCCCCATATGTAATCGTTGGCGGCAAAGGAGGAAGGGATTTATGGCAAATCATCTGACGCCCACAGAGTTGGCACGTGAGTCCGGGTTGGAGCGGCGTGATGTGATCACCAAGTGCCTCGAGTTGGGCGTCCCGATCTTCAACGGTCGGATCGACAAGACCCTCTTCCTCTCCAGCCTTCGCGTCGAGACTCCAGCCATGGCGCAGCAGGCTCAGGCCGCCGGCGCCTGATCGCGCCGGCCCTTCGCGCCTCCAGTCTCCGCGTCTAATCCTGCGCCGACTGGCGCAGGAGCGTCGAGGTCGTCTGCTCCAGGATCTTGCGCCAAGCGCGCGTCTTCTCTCGCTCGGCCTCAAAATGCTGGATCACCTTACGGACGCGAGTGGCTGAGATCTCTATCCCGTGCCGGGCGCAGATTCGCTTGAAGCGGCTGTAGTCGTGGGCCAGCTTCAGGGTCACGGACTGGAAGCCGTGCCGGGCGATGTCGACCCGTGAGGTGTAGTTCATGATGCTTGTCTGGAACATCAGCTCATCGTTCGGCTCAGGCTCGATGAGGATGATGTCGACGCCCGGGTAGCGCTGCTCCCAGGCGCTGGCCAGCTGGTGCAGGCGCTGGTAGGCCAGCAGCTTGAAGGCCTGGTAGCCGATCTGGGGAAAGCCCATGTCCGACACGTGCCGGGCCCGCGAGCCCGTGATGGTGGGGATCCGCTTCTCGAAGTCGTTGACGTACGGGACGAGTGGATTGACGACCACGATGAACTTGGCCCCCGCCTCGACGGCGATATCTACGTTCGTGGTCGAGACGATGCCTCCGTCCACCAGCTCGCGGTCCTTGACCGTGACCGGCTTGTAGATCATGGGCAGCGCCCCGGAGGCGCTGACCGCCTTGGAGATCGGCACGTCATCCCACCCGAGAGCCCCGAGCACGATCCGCTCGCACGTATCCAGGTCGGTCGCGGCCAGGTAGAGCTCGCTCTGCAGGAGGCGGAAATCGTCGGTCCGATCAGGCTCGGAGAGGATCTGGCGGACATAGCGCTCAAGGCCCTCCCCTGAGTAGAGGCCAGAGGGGAGCGCCTCAGCCAGCCCGACCGCCATATCGACCGCCGACACCTGGCCGAGGTCGCCGATCAGCCGGCGCACGACCTGAGCCAGTCGTAGGGGCATGAGGACGCCCTTGGTCAGGAACTCCTTGTAGTTGGGGCGCAACAGCGCGCTGACGCGGGCGTCGGGAAATGGGGTCGGAACCTGGTTGACAAGGACCCGCATCATCTCTTCGGGCGTGATTCCATTGGATACCGCGGCGGCCACGAAGGCTCCGGCGCTCGTCCCCACGAAGACGTCGAACTGGTTTACGGTGCGGTTGACCGAGAGCAGGTCGAGCGCCCGCAGGGCGCCGATCTCATAGACCCCGCCCGTGAAACCGCCTCCGCCGAGGACGAGGGCCGTCTTCGAACGCGGCGTGCGCCGCCGGGCGGGGGCCCGTGATTTAGCGGCGCGCTGACCCCCCGCGGTCTCCAGCTTGACGACCTTGCCCATCGGTTTTCGAATTGTACGGGCGAGCCCCGCCGCCTCCGTCGCCCGAGCGACATCCCCCCACTCTTATAAGCCGCGGGCGGAACCTTTTGCCGACGGGCGGTGTTTCAGTCCAGCGAATGCGCAGACTCGTGCTGACGTGGGGCGCCGTCCTGGCCGTGCTCACCGCAGCTCCGGTCGCGGCCAGTGCACAGCCGGCCACGCCGGCGCTGCGGACGCTGACGGCTGCGCTCAACGCAGGCATGACCCGGATCGGCGGTGCCAGCAGCGCCTACGTCGTCGACCTCAGCACCGGCCAGGCGCTCTATTCGGATGCCGCAGGGGTGGAACGGCTGCCCGCCTCGGTCGAGAAGCTCTACACGACCTCCACCGCGCTTCTCCGCTTCGGCCCCACGGCCACCCTCTCGACCACGGTGTGGGGACAGGGGAGCCTGAGCCCGACCGGCATCTGGACCGGCACCCTCTACCTCAAGGGGGGCGGGGACCCGACCTTCGGGTCGGCGAACTTCGCCCACACCGCCTACGGGGGCGGGGCCACGGTTCAGCGCCTGGTCTCGACACTGGTCCAAAGCCTGCACCTGACGGCGATCCAGGGCCGGATCGTCGGGGATGAGTCCTACTTCGACTCCCTTCGCGGGACCCCGGCCACCGGCTTCGGGCCTGACCTCGCCGACGTCGAGGGCCTCCTCAGCGGGCTCTCCTTCAACCGCGGCTTTGCCAACTTCAACGGCACGATTCGGCAGCCCCGCCCAGCGCTCTACGCGACCCAGCAGTTCGCCACCGCGCTGCGAAGCGATGGAGTCGCCATCCCGCGGAACACGCCGATCTTCACCGGCCAGGTCCCCGCCGGTGCGACCGAGCTCGCCGTCATCCACTCCCCCACGATGGCCAGGCTGATCCAGCTCACCAACACCCCGTCTGACAACTACTTCGCCGAGATGCTCCTCAAGGGCTTGGGCGTGAGCTTTGGCACCTCCGGAACGACGGCCGCCGGCGTCGCCGTGGTCCGCCAGGAGCTGCTCAGCTCGTTCGGGATCGCCCCCGTCTTCAATGACGGCTCAGGCCTCTCCCGGGCCGATTCCACGAGTCCGATCCAGGTCGTGAGCCTGTTCGAGCAGATGGTCAGCAACCCCGACTTCGTGAGCTCCCTGGCCACCGCCGGCGAGACCGGCACCCTCCGGCACGAGGCGAACGGCACCGCCGCCCAGGGTGTCTGCCACGGAAAGACGGGGACCCTGCACGATGTCGCCAACCTGGCCGGCTACTGCCTGGCCCGGGACGGCCACGAACTCGCCTTCGCCTTCCTGGCCAACCGGCTCGGCAACCCCGACTACGCGCACAGGGTCGAGGCCGACCGAATGGCCGCGGCGCTCGCAAAATACAACGGCTAGCGACCCGCTCGACCGAGCGGAGCGCGGCGATGTCAATGCGCTAGCCGGTGAACCGGATGACGCGGACCGCGTGGACCTGCTTCTTCAGAACCCGCAGGTGTGCCGTGACGCCGAGGTTGCCTCCGCCGCAGCGCGCGGTCACCACGTACCGGGCCGGTTTGCGGTTGGCCGGGATCGTCGTCACGGTCGAGTACCGGTCACCGGACAGAACCTTGGCGAAGATGGCCGGCTCGCCCGCGAACTCGTGCGCGTCCGAGAAGGCCTTGGAGATCAGCGTCACCCGGTCGCCGGTGGGGCAACCGCCAGCCCGGCCGAAGACGCGCACGCTCTTGCCTTGGAACTGAGCTCCGGGGTCGACGTTGATCGTCGCCGCGGGGGTCTTGAACATGGCATCGCTCGAGGTAGCCGTCTGCCCAGACGAGCTGACCGCGACGACCCGGTAGTGATAGACCGTGTTCGGCGAGAGCCCGTTGACCTGGAAGGACACCGGGACCTGACCGCCTCCGGCGCTGATCCCCTGGTTCGTCGTGACCTTGCCGTAGCTTGTCGTCTTGCCCCACTGGAAGTGCCACGTGACCGCGAGGCCGCTGGTGTTGACTTTCCCGTTCAGGGTCGCGTGCGACCTCGTAATGCCGGTGGCCGGGTCGACAATGGCCGAGATCTGCGGGGCGGCCGGCGGCGGCGCTTGGATTTTGACCGCCGGCTGCACCTCCACCGAGCCGATGTCGGTTCCGTCGCCCCCGGGCGGCTTCGACTTGCCGAGGTCGACCGTGCGCGGGTCCCCGCGCTGGTCGGTGGTCAGGCCTGAGGCCGCCTTGCCCTGGTCGATGGCCGGGCTTGAACCCGCCGGAAGCATCGTCTGCGTCGGCCCTCCGTTGTTTCCAAGCCCTCCAAGCTGGGGGTCGACACCGGTGATCACCTGGTTGGAGGAGATGAGCGTGCCGCTGCCGGGCTGCTGGATCAGGCTGAATGCGGCGTTGAAACCACCGCCATCCGAAGCGCCTCCGCCCGTGGAGCTTGCCGGCACGAAGAGGTCTTCCGGGGAGTCGTTGGCGACGATCGTGCTGCTGAGGCCAACCGTGGCGCTGTTTGTGCTTATCTGCGCCCTGGGGGCGAGCCCGCCGTTCGTCTGCGCCGCGACCTGAGGCTGTGCGTACGCGGTCAGGTAGATCCCACCTCCGTGGGTGGCCGCGGTGTTCCCATCGATGGTTGTGTTGTCGAAGGCGATCGAGCCACCCGGGTAGATGACCTGGTAGGTGCCGAATCCGATGCCGACGCCGCCGCCGTTGGTAGCGGAGTTGCCGGAGATCGTTGAGTCGACCATGTGGAAGGGATTGGAGAGATAGCCGTAGATCGCGAGGCCACCACCCTCGGAGCTGTTCCCCGTGCCGGTGTTTCCGCTCAGAGTGCTGGCCCTGATCGTGATGGGAGAGTTCGTGGCCTGATCTCCGCCGACCGCAATGCCGGCACCGAACGGGGATTTGTTCCCAGAGAATGTCGAGGTGTCGATCTCGGTTGGACTATCCGAAGTAGTGCTGCGAAGCTGGAGCGACAAACCGCCCCCCTGATCGTTCGTCGCCGTGTTCCCGGAGATGGTCGAATTGGTGATCGTGAGGCCGTACTTGGGCCGGGCGGCGATCCCGCCGCCGTAGTTCGTTGCGGTGTTGCCTGAGATCGTCGACCGGTCGATTGATGTCAGGCCCACTACGTACAGGCCGGCACCGCGGTTGCTGGCAGTGTCTCCGCTGATCGTCGAGGCTGAGAGGGTGAGCGGCCCGAAGCTGTAGACCCCCCCGCCGTTTGACCCCCTATCTGATGTGATTGCGTCGTCGGTGAGGGTCAAACTCGCCCCGGAGAAGCCCGATTCGTTGAGGATGGCTCCGCCGTTGCCCTCCGGGTTGCCATCGCTGAGCTTGACACCGGAGATCGACACGTCAGTGCCCGCCGGCGAGCTGACGTTAAAGATCCGGGAGGTGAACAGGTTGGGGCTACCGCCGGCCGAGATGGTGAGATTCCCCGCGCCCGGCCCGGTTATCGTCAGCGAGTCGCTGCCGCTGATCGGAAGCTCTGAAGCATTCTGAAGCGCGATCGTCTGTCCGCTCAGCTGCGTCAGGTCGATGGTGTCCGGGCCATTCGAGGACACGTGAGGGTTCGTCTGGGCCAGCGCGTCGCGCAAGGTCGTACACGTCCAGTGATCGGTGGTTCCCGAGACCTGCATGCACGTGGGATCGACAGCTGCTGGGTCGTCGCCGTTGGTGGTGACCGTGTATGTGCCGGCCTGCGCGTTCGCAGCCAGCGCGACGCTTGCAGTCATGGTCGCTCCCGCTACCAAAGCGCTCCGCTTGAGCCGGGACAGTCGACGGTGCTCACGCTCCACGCGCCGCGCGTTGGCTCTTCTGAATGATCGACTCGACACCGCAGCCCCTTCCCTCATCTCCCCGAAACCCGCGTGTGTGAACCTATCCGGTTCTACAGGGCAATGTCAACTGGTCGCCTAACGCCCGGTTCTGGTACGCGCACACGGTCGAGGCCGACCGAATGGCCGTCGCCCTGGCCAAATACGATGGCTAGGCCGTGAAGCGGGCCACCGGCGGGGCCGGCAGGACGCGCAACGAGGCGGTGACGCCGAAGCTGACGCCGGCGCAGCGAGCCGTGAGGGCGTAGCGGCCGGGGGCGCGTCCCGCGGGGATCTGGATGACCACGGAGTACCTCGAGCCCGCGCCCACCTTGGCGTAGATGGCGTTTCGTCCGGCCACCTTGTGGCCGGGGGCAAAGGCTCCGGAGATCAGAGTGAGCCGGCTGCCCCGCGTACACGCGCCCGCGCTCCCGAACAGGCGCACAGCGTGCGCGGCACGAACGCCACCGGGCTTGACGTTGATGGTCGGCGACGGAGTCTTGAAGGTCGCGTCGCTCGAGGTAGCGGTCTGTCCCGCGGCGCTCACGGCGATGAGCCGGTAGTGGTACAGCGTCCCGGGCTTGAGCCCGCTGACCGAGAACGACACGGGGACCTGTCCGTGACCGGTGCCGATGAATCGCAGGGCCGTCTGCTTGCCGTAGGCGGTTGTCTGGCCGTACTGGAAGTGCCAGGCGACCGCCTGAGCACTGGTGTTGATCTGGCCGTGCAGGGTCGCGCTCATGGGCGTGATCCCGCTCGCCGGCTCGATGGTGTCCGAGATCGAGGGTGGTTTCGGCGTGGGTGTCGGCGTTGGCGTTGGCGTTGGCGTCGGTGTCGGCGCGGGCGACGGGATCGACGCGAGCTCGACCGAGCCGATGTCGGTTCCGTCGCCACCCGGCGGCTTGGTCTTCCCGTTGTCAACCGTCCGCGGATCGCCGCGCTGGTCGGTGGTCAGGCCGGACTGGCGCCTTGCCCTGATCGATCACCGGGCTCGTATTCGAGGGCAGCATCGTCCCGGTGGGGCCGCCGTTGTTGGTGAGCGGGCCGAGCTGCGGGTCGACTCCCTGGATCAGCGACTGGGAAGCTCAGCAGCGTCCCCGTTCCCGGGTTCTGAATCAGGCTGAAGGTGTCGTTGAAGCCACCGCCTCCCGCGGGATTGGCAGGTCCGAGGTCGTTCGCCGCACCATTCGCGGTGTCGTTGGCCACGATCGTGCTGTTGATAGCCGCGGTGGCGCTCTTCAGGTTCGGAGACGTGCCGTACTGGCCCAGATAGATCCCACCGCCACTAGCGCTGGCCGTGTTCCCGTCGATGGTCGAGTTGTCGAAGGCGATCGAACCGCCCGTGCCCACCAGCTGGGTCGTATCGCCGGCGTAGCTCAGGCTCACGCCACCGCCGTCGGTGGCGGTGTTGCCGCTGATTGTCGAGTCGACGACGTCGACGGGGTTGTAAAGCTCGCCGGCCAGCAGCAAGCCGCCGCCGAACGAGCTCCCGCCGCCCTGGTCGTGATTGCCGCTGATCGTGCTCGCCTGGATCGTGACGGGCGTGTCCGCCTGAGTCTGCCCAATTTCGATCCCCGCCCCCCTGGGCGCGTGATTGTCGGCGATCGTCGAGCTCGAAACCACCACTGGGTTGTGCGTCGCAAAGCTGTATCCCACCACGTCGAGGCCGCCCCCATCAGCCGCTGTGTTCCCCGAGATGGTCGAGCTGTCGATCGTGGTGCCGTACTTAGTCGCGGAGTAGATGCCGCCGCCGCGATTTGTGGCGACGTTGTCGGTGATCGTGGAACCCGAGATCGAGAGCGAGCCGAACTCATCCACAATGCCGCCACCCTGGCTAGCCGAGTTGTTGCTGATCGTGCTGTTGGTGATCGTGGTGCGATACTTCGCCGCGATCCCGCCCCCGAAGCCGGTGCCGCTCGAGTTGTAGGTGATCGTCGAGCCGGAGACGTTGAGCGCCGCACCAGGTTCGGCGTAGATCCCGGCGCCGCTGGTACTGGTCGAGGTGTTGCCGCTGATCGTGTCGTCGGTAACGGTGAGGGCGGCGTTGTGGTCGTCGATCGCGCGGCCGTTAGTTGTGCCCGTTAGCTTCAGCCCTGAGATCGCCACCGCCGGGTTACCGCTCGCGGCGTTGATGTCGAAGATGCTGGCGGCCGCACCTCCCACGATTGACAGCGCCCCGGCCCCCGGGCCGTCGATCGTGAGACCGCCGGTGCCGGTGATGCTCAGCGGCGTGCCGCTGAGCGGGATCGTCCACGGAGCCGATCCGGGCAGGGCGAAGGTAATCGTGTCCGGCGTCGTATCGCCGTTGGCGGCGGTGATGGCAGCGCGGAGCGTCGTGCAGTCCGTGCCGGTGCAGCTTCCCCCGGTGTCACCCGTCCCGGTGACCGTGTAGGTCGTTCCTGCGGCCTGTGCATTGGCCGCGAACGCGGCGCTCGCCCCGAGCGTCGCCCCGGCCACCAGAGCCCGCCGCGTCACCCTGGCGAGACGCGCTCGCTCACGGGTTGCGCGCTTCGCGTGTAATCGTCTGAATGAGCGGGCTGACACCAGTCTTCCTTCATGCCCCGGACTGCTCCGAACCAGCACATTACTGAAGGCCTCGGACCGACGTCATCCAGCATTCCGCCACTAGGATCCACCCAATTCCAGACTCAGACGCCCCCATCACCGTCGAGGTCGTCCGGGGACGACTTGACCACCGGCAGGCAGATGAGCTGATCGCCTTCTGGCTGCGACGGCGGGCGCTCACCGGGCTGGAGGCGAGGCGACGGCTTCCCGAGGTCGTCTGCGCGATGCGCGCCGGGGGTGAGGTGGTGGGGTCGTGCTCGGCCTACGCCGCCAACGTCGCCATGATCGGGGGGCGGCGGTTCTGGGTTTACCGCAACGTGCTGGACGAGATGGTCGCCGAACAGAGCTCGACGATGATTCGGGCGAGCTTCAACGTGCTGGCCGGCGAGTTTGACGGCTCGAAGGGATCGCCCATCGGGCTGTGCGTGCTCGCAGACGGAGGGCTCCGCCGCCGCCACCCCGAGGCGGAATGGAGCGACCCGCGGATGGTCTACGCGGGCTACCTCCCGGAGGGTCACCAGGTCCGGATCGCTTACTTCGCGGGGGCGGTGATCACGTGAGCTACCAGATCGAGCTCTTCGCCCAGCAGGACAGCGTCAGCGCCCAGGATGTGGTCGAGCTCTGGACGAGCGAGAGCGCGCTCTCCCGGGGGGAGGCCGAGCGCCGGGTGAGTGAGCTCCTCGTCGTCGCCACCGATTCCAGCCGCCGGCCCGTCGGGGTTTCGACCACCTATCTGTACCGGAGCGAGCAGCTTCAGGCTGACCTGTGGCACACGCGCGTGTTCGTCGCCGCGGCGCACCGCCAATCCGGGCTCGCGATCGAGCTGGCGCGTCAAGCGCGGGATCACCTCGTCGAGCGCTTCAGCACCGGGACCGATCGGCGCGGCATCGGCGTCCTCTTCGAGGTCGAGAGCGAAATCCTCAAGCGCTTCATCCCGCAGGCGGTGTGGCCGCACACCCAGTTCGTCTTCATCGGCGAGAACGCCCGCGGCGACCACCTGCGCGTCTACTACTTCCCGGGCGCGCTGGCGCCGGGGCCGCCTCCGCCGCCCGGCCCGCCGCCGGGCCTGCATCGGCCCCCGCCCGAAGCCGCGGATCAGGGCAGCGCGTAGGACCGGGCGGTGGTCTCGTCGCCCGCCTCGGTGAGCTCCGGGAAGCGGACGCGGGGCAGGATCGCCACGTCGAAGATCTCCTGGACGAGATCGTCAAAGCGCAGGAAGCCGACGATCGTCCCCGTGGCCAGATCGACCATCCACACGCCGCACTGGCGCTCGGACAGCCGCTTGGTCAGCGGCAGATCGCCGAAGGTCGAGGACTCCCGGATCTGCGAGAGGCCCACGAAGGCGATGCCTCCGATGAACGTCAGCCCGCGCGTGAACCCGGGAAGCTGGGCCACGACCTCGACCGACCCGGCGTCCAGATCGGCGACACAGAGCGATCCGGTCCCCGACTCGAGCAGCCACAGCCGCCCCTGGTGCCAGCGCGGCGAGTGGGGCATCGAGAGGCCACCGATCACAGTCTCCGCGGAGGCAAGGTCGATGAGGATCCCGCCGGTGGCTTTGTCGGCCCTCCAGCCGCCGGGCTCGTCGGTGGCGCCGAGGGCCGTCACGTGGGTCACCGTCCCGTCACGTACGGCGAGACCGTTCAGGTGACAGCGGTCCTCGGGCGCAAGCGAGGTGATGAACGGCGGTGTCCAGCGAGGAACGAAGCTGTGGGACCCGTCGAGCGTGGCCAGGCAGGAGAAGGCGGTCGCCACCAGCCACAGCTCGCCGCCGGCGAAGGCCAGGTCGTGCACGGCCAGATCGCCCGTGACGTGGCGGTTGCGGGGCAGATAGCAGGCGTCGTGGCTGCCCGGTGGCTCGAGCTTGGCCGCCGCCTCGGGCATGTCACGCAGATCCCAGACCTCGGTCCGCGTCCCGAGGGCTATCCGCCCCGGCGCGACGGCGATCCCCATGGGCTTGTCGTAGGTGCGGAAATGAGTGTTCAGTGAGCCGTCGGCCCCGATGCGGGCGCAGACAAGCCGATGCGTCTGGTAGGTGGAGATCAGCAGCGAGCTGGCGCTCTGCGTGAGCGCCCGCTTGAACGTGTCCGTCGAGGCGCTGGCAAACGGCGAGCGCGTATCGACGGTGCTCCCCGTCAGGGCAGCGCGGGCCGCCGCCTCGACGGGGCTGAGCAACGCCTGGTCGTAGGCGATCCCGAGGAACTCGCACAGCCGCTGCAGCCCCCGGCCCGGGTTGGCGAGCAGCTCCGGGATGTCGACGCGGCGCCAGCGCGCGGGGTCCAAGTCGTCCAGCTCGGACGGATTCGGCTCACTCGCCTCCCGGGCGAGGAAGACGAACCGGGCCGCCGGCACCGATTGGACCAGGACCGCGGCCGACCCGTCGTCCCCGGTGACGAGGCTCGCCACGGCCGCGCCGCGATCGCCGCTCAGGGCGTCGACGAGAAAGCGCGTGTCGGTGCCGGGGGCGCCGGCGATGAAGACCGGGAGGGGGCCAGTCACGGGCGGAGACTAACCGGGTCGCGCCGCAAGCCGGCGACGATCCCAGCCGCCACCAGGTTGACAGCGAGAAAGGCGACGATCAGGGGCAGCGGCCGGCCGACAGCGCCGCCGACGGCGGATCCGGCGGCTACCGCCACCATGTTGGCGGCCGCGAGCGTGTTGATCACCTGGCCGCGGAGCGCCGGCGGTGCGTGGCGCAGGCGCGCGGCGATCGTCCCCGAGTAGGCCGGGCCTTCCAGGAATCCGGTCAAGCCGACGAGAAGGATGCCGAGCGTGAGCACGTGGGCGAGCGGCCAGAGGAGGACCGAGACCCCAAGGACTGCGTAGGAGAGGGCGATCCGGCGCGGTGAGGCGGGGCCGTGGAGAACGAAGGTCCCGAGAATCGATCCGCCGGCCACGGCGGCCCAGAGATAGCCGCTGGCGTGGGCTTGGCTGTGCAGCGAGCGGACGGCGTAGAGGGGGAACCCAAGGATCATGAGCCCCCACCCGAGGGACGCCAAGACGCTCGCGACGCCCAGGCTGAGCATGAGCCGGCTGGCGACGATCGACCGCAGCCCGTCCCGCAAGGCCGATCTGGCGTCAGCGGCGCGGTGCCGAGATCTCAGCTCGAAGACCGGGTTGACCGCGATCAGACCCGCCACGGCGAGCGTCAATCCGGCCTGGGTCTCGATGGCGATGGTCGGGCTGGTCGCCCCCGCCAGAGCGCCGGCCAGCGCCGGTCCGACGAGGAAGGCGAAGTTGAGGCTCGAGGCCTCGATGGCGCTTGCCGTGTCGATCAGCTCCGGCCCAGCGACCTCGTTCAGGGTGCTGAAGAAGCTCCCCAGACTGAGCGGCCGCGTGATGCTGTAGACGATCGCCACCGCAGGCAAGGTCCAGTTTGGGGCGTGGCCCGCCAGCGCGACGATCGCCGCGAGGCCGATCACGCTCAGGAGCTGGTCGCTGACGATGAGTAGCCGCCGGCGCCGGGCCACGTCAAGCCACGCGCCGAGCACGGGGCCGCTCAGCGAGCCCGGGAGCGTCGCCGCGGCGGCGGTCAGCCCGGCGAGGGCGGCGCTGTGGGTCCGTGCGAGTACGAAGAGCACGCCGCCGGTGGTGAACATCATCGAGCTGGTCCGGGCGAGGGCGACGGTGAGGGTGAAGGGCACGTAGCGCTCCCGGCGCAGCAGCGCGCCGTAGGCCGCCCGTCGTGTCATCCCCGCCGAGGACATCGGTCCATCTTGCCGAACCGGCGACCTCAATCCACGAGCGCTCGCAAGCCGTCCTCGTCGATGATCGGCACGCCCAGCCGCTCGGCCTGGGCCAGCTTGGAGCCCGCGCTCTCGCCGGCCACCACGTAGTCGGTCTTCTTGGACACCGAGCCCGTGACGCGGCCGCCCGCGGCGACGACCATTTCGGTCGCCTGCTCTCTCGTCAGGTTGGGGAGCGTTCCGGTGAGGACGAACGTCTTGCCCGCCAGGGGGCCCTCGCCCGGCGGCGGACCCTCCTCCTCGAAGCGCAGCCCCTGCGCCCGCAGGTCCTCGATGAGCGAGACCATCAGAGGGTCGTGGAGCTGCTCGTGGATCGTATGGGCCATCTTCGGGCCGATGCCCTGGGCTTCCTCGATCCGCTCCGGCGCCGCGGCCATCAGCGCATCGATGGTGCGGAAGTGCTGGGCCAGGTTCCGGCCGGTGACATACCCGACCTCTTCGATGCCCAGGGCGAAGAGCACGCGGCCAAACGGCTGCTCCTTGGAGCGCTCGATCGCGCTCACGAGCTTCTGCGCCGAGACTTCCCCGAACCCGGGCTGGGAGGCGATCTGCTCGGCGCTCAGCCGATAGAAGTCGGCCGCCGTCCTGACCCAGCCGAGCTCCATGAACAGGCTGACCTGCTTCTCCCCCAGTCCGTCGATGTCCATCGCGCCGACAAAGTGCTTGAGCAGCTGCCAGCGCCGACCGGGGCAGTCGCGGTTGGGGCAGCGGGTGAACACGGAGTCCGCCGGCTTGACCGTGGGGGTGTCGCAGACCGGGCAGCGCTCTGGCGGATGCGGGGGCGGCGGGCGGTCTTCCCGCTCGGCCACATGCGGCGCGGGCGAGAGGACCTGGGGGATCACGTCGCCGGCGCGCAGGACGATCACCTCCTCGCCCTCGCGCAGATCCTTGCGCGCCAGGTCCTCCTCGTTGTGCAGCGTGGCCAGCTTGACCGTCACGCCTCCGACTTGAACCGGCTCAAGCATCGCGTAGGGGTGCAGGTCGCCGAACTTCCCGGGGTTCCAACCGATCTGCCTGAGCATCGTCACGGCGGTGGTGGGCGGGAACTTCCAGGCGATGGCCCAGCGGGGCTCGCGTCCGACGACCCCGAGGCGGCGCTGGAGCTCGGCCTCGTTCACCTTCACGACGGCCCCGTCGATCTCGAAGTCAAGCGAGCCGCGGCGCTCCTCCCAGCCCCGGCACTGAGCGACCACCTCGTCCTCGGTGCGCAGCTTCTGCACATCGGGGTGGACGGGGAAGCGGTGCTCACGGAGCCACTCCAGCGCGTCCCAATGGGCGCTGAACGAGATGCCCTCGGTGGCGCCGACGGCGTAGGCCCAGAACGAGAGCGGCCGGTCGGCGGCCAGCTTGGGGTCGAGCTGGCGGATGGTGCCGGCGGCCGAGTTGCGCGGGTTCATGAACGTCGAGAGCCCCTGCTCGGCCCGGCGCTCGTTGATCTTGGCGAAGTCGGAGAGTGACATGTACACCTCCCCCCTGACCTCGATCATCGCCGGCGGATCGTCCATCTCCAGGCGCAGCGGAATCGAGGGCATCGTCCGCAGGTTGTGCGTGACGTCCTCGCCGACCTCACCGTTGCCGCGAGTGGCCCCACGCTCGAAGACGCCGTCGCGGTAGATGAGGCTGATGGCCAGGCCATCGATCTTCGGCTCGACGACGTACTCGAACTGAGGATCGGTGATGCCCTCGCGGCCGAGGAAGTTGCGCATCCGCTGGATCCAGGCCCGGAGGTCCTCGGCCGAGCGGGCGTTGGCCAGCGAAAGCATCGCCTGGGGGTGACGAACCTTCTCCAGCTCGGAGACCGGCTCGGCACCGACGCGCTGGGTCGGCGAATCGGGCGTGACCAGCTCGGGGTGCTCGGCCTCAAGCCCGCGCAGCTCGTCCATGAGCGCGTCGTACTGGTCGTCACCGATCTCCGGGTCGTCGAGGACGTAGTAGCGGTAGTTGTGGTACTCGAGCTGCCGCCGCAGCTCGGCGGCTCGCTCGTGCGGCCCGGGCTCCGGCGAGGCCGGCGCGGTGCTCACGGCTCGACTTCGCGCGCTGCCGGCTCGATCAGCCGCGCCAGGTCGTATCGCTGGAGCGCGCTCAGCCCCTCGTGGTCGGTGAGGTCAAAATGGATCGGCGTGACCGCGATCCGGCCCCGCGCCACCGCGGCCAGATCGGTTCCCTGCTCGTCCCGCTCGTAGCTGGCGTCGCCGTAGATGCGGTAGAGCCGCTTGCCCGCGCCCGCCTCGTCGACCAGCGAGAGCTCGTCGCTGTAAACGCGCTTGCCGAGGCGCGCCACCTCGACCCCCTCGGGGTTGCAGCCGGGCACGTTGATGTTGAGCAACGTGCCCTCGGGCAGGGGAACGTCTTCGAGCTCGGCCACCAGCCGTCTCGTGAACGCCGCGGCGGGCTCGAACTGGAAGCCGGATCCCTGGCGGAAGTCGAGCTCAAGCGCGCTCGACTGCTGCGAGACGGCGATCCCGGGCAGCCCGAGCACGATCGCCTCGAGCGCCGCGGCCACGGTGCCTGAGTACGTGATGTCGTCGCCCAGGTTCGAACCGTGGTTGATCCCGGAGACGACGAGCTCAGCCTTGAAGCCCTCGATCAGGCCGAGCCGGGCCAGCCGGACGCAGTCCACAGGGGTGCCGTCGGTGGCGTAGCCGACTGTCCCGTCACCGAAATCGACCTCCTGAACCCAGAGTGGTCGCCGCGTCGTGATCGACCGGGCCATGGCCGAGCGATTGCCGTCCGGCGCCACCACCGCCAGCTCGATCCCCGGCAGCTCCAGCAGGGCGCGGCGGAGCGCTTGCAGGCCCTCGGCTTCGATGCCATCGTCGTTGGTGAGGAGGACGCGCACGGTGGCTTGATCGTAGCTGCGGAGGCGGTTGCGAATCATGGTGCTCGGCGGCGGTCGAGCATCCGCGCGATGTGGGCGATCAGGGCCAGCGACTCTTCGGTGAAGTGGCGCCAGGTGACCCGGATGACGTGGTAACCGGCGTCGCTGAGGATCCGGTCCTTCCTACGGTCACGCTCGAAGGCATGCCGATGGCGGTGGGTGTCCCAGCCGTCGACCTCGAGCACGACCTTCTCGTCCGGCCAGAGGAAGTCAGGCACATATCCGCCCACGCGAACGTTGACTACCGGCTCGGGGAGCTGCGCCTCCTGGAGGAGCTTGCGGAACCGCCGCTCCGCCCTCGAACGAGTGATCGCCGGTCCTGCCTCGTCAGTCAGCCACGCACGCATCTGGGCCGAGCCCCGTCGCTTGCTCGCCCGCTTTAGCGCCGCCTCGAGCTCCCCGTCCTCAATCAGCCGCTTGTAGCGCGCCTCTGCGACTGCGTCGCCGAGCTCGTCAGGGCTCGCCTCCGCCGCGTAATCGATCAGCGCCCGAGCCGGGAAGACGACGGGCAGACCGTGTCGTCGACGCACCTCCCGCCGGGGGATGACATCGACCCGGCGGAGCCTTATGCCCGGGCGTTTGCGGCAGTGACGAGCGGCGACCGTGACCTCGACGTCGGGCGGTCCGGCCTCCGCAATGCCCCATAGGTGGAGCGCCGAGAGCCCGCTGATCACCGCACCCGCGCCGCACGCCAGCAACGCCGCCTGCTCTCGGCCGAACTCTGGGAGCGCGGTGTGGCCCACGGCATACACCCCGCGATGAAGGGGGTGAAGAAAGCCTCGGCGGATAAGGCGTTTGATGACGCCCGCGGGAATGCCGGCGGCCAGCAGTTGCGCCCGACTGACGACCCCCTTCTGCCGGGCGCCGAGGTCAGCGCAGACGCGAAGCGCTGACCCAACGTGCACGCCGTAGCGCGTCCCCGGTTCGCCCTGCACCTTTGGGTCGCTCAGCGAGCCCTGACGAACGTGACGCTCTCGCCGAGGCTTCGCCCGAGGTGCGCGTTTTTGCCACGGAGCCCACACAGGTATGAGCCCCGGGGAGCCAAAAACCACCCCCCGTCCGCCGCCTAACCCAGCACCCGCTCTCCCCCGTACCCCACTCCCACCAGGTAGAGCCCATGGGGCGGGGCGGTCGGGCCGGCGTCCCCGCGCGTCGACCGCCGCGCAGCAGCGAAGCGAACCCGGACACGGTCCGCCGGCCGCCCGCGACCTCCAGCATCGTCCCCACCAAGACCCGGTTCATGTGGCGCATGAACGAGTCGGCCTCGATCCAGAAGACGAGCTCATCCTCCGATGAAACGCGCTCCCATGAGGCCGCGTAGACCTCCCGCTCAAACCGCACGTGCTCGGTCTCGGTCGGGGTGAAGGCGGTGAAGTCGTGTACGCCGACCAGCAAGGAGGCACACGCCTCCAAAGCCGACACATCGACGACATGGGGCCAGTGCAGCACCCGCCCCGCCCGCAAAGCCGAACGAGCCCGCCGAGCCAACACCCGATAGCAGTACGCCCGCGATGTGGCGTCCCGGCGCGCATCGAACCCCAACCCGGCCGGCTCACACGCCAGCACCGCCACGTCAGCCGGAAGAAGCCCGTTCAGCGACCGCGGATCGACCGCCTCCCCGTCATACGAGCAGACCTGCCCCAGCGCGTGCACTCCGGTATCCGTCCGCCCCGCCACCACGACCGGCACCGGCCGGCCGAGAACGACCGCCAAAGCCCGCTCCACCTCCCCCTGAACCGTCCTCAGCCCCGGCTGCGATGCCCACCCGACAAACTCGCCCCCGTCGTACTCCAGCAGCAGCCGACTCCTCACGGCGCGCCTCCGCGCAGAAGCCGCGAAACCCCTACTAGACCAGCTCCAAAAAGACCATCTCTGTCGAGTCCGACCGCCGGGGCCCCAGCTTCAGGATCCGCGTGTAGCCACCGGGTCGCTCGGAGTACCGGGGCGCGATCTCCTCGAACAGCTTGTAGACGACGAACTTGTCCTGCCCCAGCGCCGCCAGGGCCTGGCGGCGGGCGTGGAGGTCGCCGCGCTTGGCCAGCGTGATCAGCTTCTCGACCTCAGGCTTGACCGCCTTGGCCTTGGCCTCGGTGGTCCGGATCCGCTCGTGGTCGACGATCTCCTTGACGAGGTTCATCAACAGCGCCTTGCGATGCGAGGCGCTACGAGAGAGCTGATATCGCTGACGCTGGTGGCGCATGACGAGAAAAAACCTTACTCGCCCCGGAGCCCCAGGCCCCGGGCGTGCAAAGTCTCGACCACTTCGTCGATCGACTTCTTGCCGAAGTTGGGGATCGCGTTCAATTCGGCCTCGGTCTTAGAGACCAAGTCACCGACGGTCTGGATCCCCGCCCGCTTGAGGCAGTTATACGACCGCACGCCCAATTCCAATTCCTCGATCAGGATGTCGTCGAGGGCATTGGGCGCCCGGCCGCCGGGGGCCGCCGCGCCCGGCACGCCTCCGGGACCGCCCGGGCCACCCGCCTCCAGAGGCCCGGGTATCCCGGCTTCCCGAAGCTCGACCACGCGGTCGGCGTCGGTGAAGATGGCCAGCTGCGAGATGAGGATCTCGGCGGCCTCACGCAACGCCGCATGCGGATCGATCGACCCATCGGTCTCGATGTCCAGCGTCAACTTGTCGTAGTCCGTGCGCTGCCCGACGCGAGCCTGCTCGACCGAATAGGCGACGCGCCGCACGGGCGAGAAGATCGAGTCGATGGGGATGACGCCGATCGGCTGGTCGGCCGACTTGTTCTCCTCGGCCGGCCGGTAGCCGCGGCCACGCCCGACGGTCAGATAGACCTCGAGCTTGGTCTTCTTCTCGAGCGTCGCGATATGGGTATCGGGGTTGAGGATCTCGACCCCGGCGGGCAGGTCGATGTCCTTGGCCGTGATGTCGCCGGGGCCGGTAACGACGAGCGGGGCCTCAACCTCGGTGGCGTCGGTGTGCATCCGGCACACGATGCCCTTGAGGTTCAGGACCATGTCCGTCACGTCCTCTTTGACGCCGCGGATGGTGGAGAACTCGTGGGCCACTCCCTCGATCCTCACGCTGGTCACGGCCGCGCCCGCCAGAGACGACAGGAGCACACGGCGAAGCGAGTTGCCGAAGGTGTAGCCGAAGCCACGATCTAGCGGCTCGATCGTGAACGAGCCGCGAGTGTCATCAGAAGCCTCGCTGGAGATTCGGGGGACTTGGAAGTCGAGCATCAGGGTCCTAACGTCGTGGGTTCATGCGCCGCGTGGGCGGCTATGCCGCGCCGGACCCCTCAATAGGGCCGCGCGGCGGAAAGACTTTTCTTACTTCGAGTACAGCTCGACGATGAGCTGCTCCTGCACCGGCGCGGCGATCTCCCGCCGCTCGGGCTTGCGCAGCATCTTCGCCGTAAGTGCGTCGTGATCGGCCTGGAGCCATGCCGGCACCTGGCCGGTCAGCTCGGTGGCGTCGCGGATCACCTGACCCGCCGTGGAGCGCTGGTGAATCGCGATCACGTCCCCATCCCTCAGCTGGTACGAAGGGATATTCACTCGCCGGCCGTTGACCGTCCAGTGGCCGTGGAGAATCAGCTGGCGCGCCTGGCGCCGTGAGGCGGCAAAGCCGAGGCGCACCAAAACGTTGTCGAATCGGCACTCGAGCATGCGCAACAGGTTCTCGCCCGTCACGCCGGGCTGCCCGGTCGCCTTCTTGTAGTAGTTGCGGAACTGCTTCTCAAGCACGCCGTAGTAGCGCTTGGCCTTCTGCTTCTCGCGGAGCTGGACGCGGTACTCGGACTGCTTCTGGCGTCCGCGCCCGTGCTCGCCCGGCGGATAGCTCCGGCGCTCAACCCCGCACTTGTCGGTTAGGCAGCGCTCACCCTTCAGGAAGAGCTTCTGACCCTCGCGCCGGCACTGCTTGCACTGAGGTGAGGTATCCCGCGCCATTAGACACGCCTCCGCTTCCGGGGCCGGCACCCGTTGTGGGCTTGCGGGGTCACGTCCTTGACGCCGAGCACCTCAAGCCCCGCCGCCTGGAGCGACCGGATGGCCGTCTCCCGGCCGGAGCCCGGGCCCTTGACGAACACCTCGACCTTCTGCAGGCCGTGCTCGATGCCCTTGCGGGCGGCGGCATCCGCGGTCACCTGGGCCGCGAAGGGCGTCGACTTGCGCGAGCCCTTGAAGCCCGCCCCGCCGGCCGACTCCCAGGCGATGACGTTCCCCTCACGATCGGTCAAGGAGACGATCGTGTTGTTGAACGAGGTCTTGATGTGGGCCTGGCCGATCGGGATGTTCTTGCGAACCCGACGACGGCCGCGCTGAGGGCGACGAGGAGCGGGCATCTACTTCTTGGCCGCCTTCTTCTTGCCCGCGACCTGCATCCGCTTCGGGCCCTTGCGGGTCCGGGCGTTGGTCTTGGTGTTCTGCCCGTGGACCGGGAGCCCGCGCCGGTGGCGCAGCCCGCGGTAGGAGCCGATCTCCTGAAGTCGCTTGATGTTCTGCGAGCGCTCCCGGCGCAGGTCGCCCTCGACGGTGAGCTCATCGTCGATCGCGTCGCGGAGCTTGACCACCTCGTCCTCGGTGAGGTCACGGACCTTGCGGTCAGCCTCCACGCCGACTTCGGAGAGCAGCTTGTTCGCGGTCGAGCGGCCGATTCCGTAGATGTAGGTGAGGCCGATCTCGACCCGCTTGTTCAAAGGAATATTGACGCCTGAGATACGTGCCATCAGCCTTGCCTCTGCTTATGTCGCGGATTCGAGCAGATCACGAGAACCCGCCCATTCCGGCGGATTACCTTGCACTTCTCACACATGGGTTTGACCGAAGGTCGTACTTTCATGATTCGATCTCCTGAAGTGGTTCCTCAGCCCCGGCTCTGGAGACCGCAGGGGGTCGCCGCTACCGCGCTGAAGCAAGACTCGCAGCACAAGGGGTCGCGCTGCGGGCGCACCCGGTCAGAGTAGCAGGGGCTAGCCAGAGAGCAACCCGCAGGCCTGGGCGGCGCGCTGAAAGGCCGGCGAGCCCGGATCGAGCCCCGGGGGAAGGTTGAGCCGCTGGCCGCCGTTGAAGGTCGGATCAGGGAAGTTGGCAGGCCGTGCCGGCGCATACACGCGGCGTGAGCGAGGGCCGTTTCTCGCTGGCTCTCCGAGATCGCCGGGGGCGGCCCCTGCGGGAAGTATTCCTGGCAGGCCCGCTGGGCGTGGGCTACGGCCGGCCCGGCGAGCCGTTGCCCCATGACCACCATCACCCCGTCTAACCCCACCATCATGCCCCCCGGAAATCCGCCGTCGCGCGGGTCCGGGAAGGCGGAGACGCCGTTGGCCCGCATGCACTTCGACAGGGAGACCGGGACGTTCGGCGCGCCGTAGGGGTACTTCGGGTTGTGGTAGCCGCTGGCCGCGCCACACCCCGCCAGCGCGAGCGCGCAGAAGATGCCGATTCGACGCACTCCCCCGTTCTAGCCGCCGCGCCATAACAGGGACGTAACGCTGTTATGCCCGCTGCGGCCTGCCCGGATTGGCGACGGCTGTCTGCGAGCAGCCGGAGGGACGCGTTTACGCTGCCGCTGCCTTGCCCCGCGCCTCGTGCCAGGGGGTGAGGATGCGCGGCCCGGCGGCGGTGATGGCGACGGTGAACTCGAAGTGGGCGGCCAGCGACCCGTCCTGGGAGTAGATCGACCACTGATCGTCGCCCACCCGGATGGCGTGACGCCCCGCCGTGACCATCGGCTCGACGGCCAGGACCATCCCCTCCTCGAGCAGAATGCCCGTCCCAGCCTCGCCGTGGTTGGGGATCTGGGGATCCTCGTGCATGCTCCGCCCGATCCCGTGGCCGACCAGCGTCCGCACGACCGAGAGGCCATTGGACTCGACGTGGGCCTGGACGGCGTGCGACACGTCGCCCAGGTGGTTGTCCGCCCGGCACTTTTCCACCGCCAAGAACAGGGCCTCCTGGGTAACTCGGAGCAGCTTCTGGGCGATCGGGGTGACCGGGCCCACCGGAAAGGTCCGGGCCGCGTCCGCCACCCACCCGTCACGAATCACCCCGATGTCCACCGAGAGGATGTCTCCTCGCTGCAGCGTGTAGGGGCCGGGAATCCCATGGACGATCATCGAGTTGGGCGAGGCGCAGATCGACCCGGGAAAGCCGCGATAGCCCTTGAAGGCCGGCTCGGCGCCCTGAGAGCGGATGAACTTCTCGGCCGCCTGATCGAGGTCTCCCGTGGTCACGCCGGGGCGGATCTTCCCCGCCAGCAGGTTCATGGTCCGGACGAGGATGTCCCCGGCCGCGGCCATCCGCTCGATCTCCTCCGGGGATTTCTTGATGATCATGAGTGTTAGACGTCTTCTTCCATGCGCAGGGTGGCGATGACGGCACGGATGTGGTCGTGCACGTCTGTGGGGTCGCGGGTCCCGTCGATGCGCTTGAGCGATCCGGCTTCCTCGTAGTAGTCGACGAGCGGTGCCGTCTTCTCGTGATAGGTCTTGAGGCGGTTGCGGACCACCTCGGGCTTGTCGTCGTCACGCTGGATGAGGCGGGACCCGTCCTGATCGCAGACCCCCTCGCGCTTGGGCGGGTCGAACTCGACGTGGTAGTTATGACCCTTCTTGACGCACACGCGACGGCCGGAGAGCCGGCGCTCGACATCCTCGTCGGGCACGTCGAGGAGCAGGACCGCGGTGATCCGCCGCCCGAGGTCACCCAGCTGCTTGTCGAGTGCCTCGGCCTGAGGAACCGTGCGGGGGAAGCCGTCCAGGATGAACCCGTCCTGCGCGTCCGCCTCCTGGAGGCGCTCGGCCACCATCTTCACGATGACCTCGTCGGGGACGAGATCCCCCGCGTCCATGTAGCGCTTGGCCTCCTTGCCGAGGTCGGTGCCCTCCTCGACGTTCTCCCGCAGCATGTTGCCCGTGGCGATGTAGGGCAGCTGGAAGTCACGCTGCAGGCGGTCCGCCTGCGTTCCCTTCCCGGCCCCGGGAGGACCGAACAGGATCAGGTTGAGTTCGGACACGGTGCGTCACTGTACCGAGCGGCCAGCTTCAATTACCACTTCATGATCCGTCTCAAAGCCTTACTTGCCGTGACCAGCGCGGCGTCTGCATTCGCCACGCCGGCCCCGTTCACCCAGAGCCCCGTCCGTGAGGTCAGCCGCTGCCCCGGCCAGAACGCGGAGGTGGAGTCGGCGGCGCTTCCTGGCAGCCGCTACGTGTATGAGGAGTGGATCGGGTGTAACGGGATCGGCTTCGCCCGCTCGCGTGACGGGGGACTCCACTTCGGGCGAGCGGTCCGCCTGCGTGATTCGGGACCGGGATCGTGGGATCCCGCCCTCACCGTCGGCCCCACCGGAACCGTCTACGCCGTGTTCATGGTTTCCCGGGGCAGCCGGTCGGTTCCCGTGGTCCTGGCCTCCTTCGATCACGGTGCCACCTTCCCGCGGCGGACTGCGCTCGTCCCGCGGCCGAAGTCCAACTGGGGCGATCGCCCGTTCATCGCGGCCGGACCGGGCCGCACGGTCTACCTGACCTGGGACTACGCGCCGTCCAACGCCCAGCTCCGCCTTCGCTGCTTCCGCGCCGGCAGCTGCGCCTTCCAGGCCGGGGCGCTGAACGTGGTCATGCAGATCTCGCACAACGCCGGTAAGACCTTCGGGCCGATGATTCACCTGTCGCCGGGGTTTCCCGCCGGCGGCGCCGACAGCGCGCCGCTCGTGGTTGACGCGAACGGAACGATCGACGTCCTCTACCAGGCCTTCGCGGTGCGGAGGCGGAAGACCCTGAGCCTGGGACCCGGCCATAACTACTTCACCTCGTCCACCGATGGGGGGCGGACGTGGTCTCGGCCGGTTCGGGTCGGCCCCTCGTCGGGTTCAATCGCCGACCGCGAGTGGTGGATCGACGGCGACATCGCCCGCGACGCGGCGGGGAACCTGTACGCCACCTGGGACACCCAGGGGCGAGGGGACACCGGATGGCTCTCCTACTCCACCGATCAGGGGGTCACCTGGTCCACGCCGCTTCAGGTCACCCACACCGCGCAGGGACCCAACATCGTGCAGGCGACCGGCGGGCCGGCGGGTATCGCCTACGTGGGGTGGCTCTCGCACCGCTCGTACGGCTACGTCCAGTACCTGCGCCCCTTCTCTGTCACCCAGGGCTGGCTGTCCGGGCCGGATCAGGTCTCCCGCCGCCGCGGCCGCCTTGGCGTCTGGCCGGGGGACACGTTCGGGATCACAGAGCTGGCGCCGAACCAGGTGATGCTGAGCTGGGGCAGCGCTGTCCGCGGAACCGGTGGCAACTCGGAGATCTTCGCCACCCGCGTGACCCTGCCCTCAGCTTGAAGTCGTCCGGTGTGGCACGCGCCCCGTAACCACACCGGACTAACTCCGAGCTTCGCCCCCTACTAAGTACTGCCCCCTACTGCCCCCAACTTACTGCCCCCTACTGCCCCCAACTGCCCCTCAGGTGCGCCCCAACGAATTCGACCGAGGTTTTGCCCCTTCCGCTCGGTCAGCCTCTCCATAGGAAGCAAGATATGCCGTCAACCCCCGTTTCGCCCCAGGGACCCACCCCAGTCTTTCGATGGCCATCCCAGGGGTAACCGAATCTCGGGCCTTAAAAGCGTCTGGGCCGGCTGATGCCGGCCCGGTCCCTGACGCTTCCTAGATTCGCCCCCGGTTCGGAGCGAGAGGGCGGCCCCCACGACCGCCCTTGCGGCCCCCACGACCGCGGTGCTCCAAACTTGCTGACTGTCAGCTAACTAGATCCGGCCGTTCCTCGCCCCAGGGAACGACCCGAGGATTTCGTCGCCTTCAGAACTTGTCTCACGTGCGGATTCGATCGTCGCCACCAGTTCGATCCAGCCGCAGAACTCACGCGTCGCCCCGTCCCCCAATGACACCGAACCGCTGATCGGCTCAGAGCCGATATCTATCGACAGCTGCATCTCAGCGGCACGAGAAGTCACGCTGAGCATGATCCCCTGAACCCCAGGGTTTCGCCCCAGGCATCCACCCCAGGATTTGGGCATATATTTTCCCGGTGGCGGTCAGGCCGGAGGCTGGCAAAGCAGGTGAGGGGGGAGCAGGGCCCCGTGCCCTGCTCGACCGCGACGATGTCCTCGAGTCGATCGATCAGGCGCTGGGCGCGCCGAGCACCGGGGACAGCCTGGCCCTGCTGCTCGTCGGCCACGCGGGCATGGGCAAGACCCGGCTCTATGAGGCGGCGCTCGAGCGGGCGGACAACCGTCAGCTTCGGGTGATCAGAGCCGCCGGGGCCGAGCTTGAGCAGAACCTCGCCTTTGGCCTCGCCTCGCAGATCCTGCGCTCGCTGCTCAGCGGGGTCTCCCCCGGGCAGCGCCGCGCGCTGACGGCCAGCGCGCCCAAGCGCGTCCTGGCGTTGGAGGCCGGCGGAGAGGACCAGCCGGGGGAGGGTGACCACCTCGCCGTCTCCCATGGCGTCTTCAACGTCCTGGCCTCGGCGCTCGAGAGCTCTCCGGCGTTGATCGCCATCGACGACCTGCAGTGGTCAGACACCGCCTCGGTGGAGCTCCTTCTCTACATCCTCCACCGGCTCGACGAGCTGCCCCTGGCCGTCGTCATGACCCGCCGGCCGGCCAGCGACGAGTCGCCCACCGATCCCCTCAGCTACCTCGCCATGCATCCCAAGGTGCGGGTCATGAACCTCGAGCCCCTGGGACGCCAGGCGGTCGCCGAGCTGATCGGTCACGTACTCGGTCCGGACGTCGATCCCGGACTGGCCGAAGTCTGCCGGGATGCCACAGCGGGGAACCCGTTCTTCGTGCAGGAGCTGCTGAGGGCCCTTGCCGAGGAACCTGACCTGAGCTCCGATCGGCTGCTGGCCCGCGCACGCTCGCTGATTCCGGACGCGGTGAGCCGGTCCCTTCGGGTCCGGGTGGGCCGGCTGGGCGCCGACGCGGCCGCCCTGGCCCGCACCGTCGCCGTTCTGGGCGACGACGTCCCCCTCCGGCACGCGGCCGTCCTCTCCGGGCTGAGCGTGGCCCAGGCGAGCATGGCGGCCGATGCCCTGAGCGCCGCCGAGGTGCTCCTTCCGCGCGAGCCGCTCAAGTTCGTGCACCGGCTGGTTCGCCAGGCGATCGAGCAGGACATTGCGGCCTCGGAGGTGGCCTCGCGCCACCTCGACGCGGCGCGGCTCCTCTACAGCGAGGGCAAAGGAGTCGAGCTGGTGGCGGCCCACCTCCTGCTCGGCCGTGCCGAGGGCGATCCCTGGGTCGTCGAGCGTCTCCAGGCCGCGGCCCGCGAGGCGCGCTACAGCGGAGCTCCCCAGTCCGCGGTGCGCTATCTGGAGCGGGCGCTCGCCGAGCCCCCGAACCGTGAGCAGCGCCCGGTGGTGCTGGGAGAGCTCGGCGCCGCCGAGGCGGCATCCGGCGCGCCCGGGGCGGCTGAGCACCTTTCGGCCGCCCTGGCCGAGGCGACGGATCCGCGCCACCAGGCCGAGCTGGGGCTGGAGCTGGGGCGCGTCTATGACACTCGGGGAGAGCACGCGCGCGCGGCCGAGGCCTTCGAGCGAGGACTGAGCGATCTCGAGGTGGATCCCGACAATCCGGCCGACCGCGAGCTGTGCGACCAGCTTCAGGCCGGCTTCATCGCCACCGGCACCCCCGTCCCCGCGCTGCGCCCCCGGGCCGCTGAGCGCGCCGCCCGCTGGCTGCACGATGTTCCGGCTGAGCCGTCCACGCAGGGGCAGCGACTGCTCCTGGCCCATGTCGCGCTCGAGGGCGTCCACCGCGGCGAGCCGGCCGAGCGAATCATCGACTTCGCCGAACGTGCCTGGGACGACGGGCGGATCCTCCGCGAGGCGAGCTCGCAGTGGATCGGCTGGCGACTGGTCGCCAACGCCCTGTGCTCCGCCGGCGCCCTCGAGCGGGCGGATGAGGTGTCCGAGGCGGCGATTCAGGACGCCCGGCGCCGCGGCTCGCCCCTCGGCTTCGCCACGGCCTCTTTCATCCGGGCCAGCCCACGCATGCTCCAGGGTCAGATCCACGACGCCCTGGCCGATCTGGAGGCGACGCGTGATGGCCGGCGCTATGGCTGGGCCCACTTCACCCGCGCGGCGGCGGCCAAGTACGCGCTCTGCCTCCTCGAGACAGGTCAGGTCGATGCAGCCGAGGCGGCACTCGCTGAGGACGCGCCCATGGAGAAGCCCTACGACTTGGAGGACGCGATGTGCCTCGGGGCCCTGGCCGAGGTCCGCCGGGCCCAGGGCCGCTTCGAGGAGGCGCTGAGCGCAGCCGAGGCCGCCGGCGCGGCCGCGGAGGCGACGATCCCCTTCTTTGACTTCTGCCGCTGGCGGACCGCGGCTGCGCAGGCCGCCCTCGGGCTCGGGGACGCTGAGTACGCCCAGCGCCTGGCCGAGGAGATGCTCGCCCGCGCTGCGCAGACACAGGTCGTGGAGCATCGGATCGAGGCGCTGCGCATCAGTGGTATGAGCCACGGGGGGGCGGAGGGAATCGCGCTGCTCACGGAGGCGGTCGAGCTCGGGCGCGGTTGCCCTCCCCGGCTCGAGGCGCTGCGCAGCCTGGTTGAACTGGGGGCAGCGCTCCGGCGCTCCGGCGAGCGCGCGGCATCTCGGGCGCCGCTTCAGGAGGCGGCCGACCAGGCCCGGAAGTCAGGCGCCCGGCTGCTCGATGACCGGGCGCGTACCGAGCTCGCGGCCGGCGGCGCCCGCCCGCGCCGTGATCTCCTGCTCAGCGGCCCGGAGTCGCTGACCCCGAGCGAGCGGCGGATCGCCGAGCTGGCCGCGGGTGGCCAGAGCAACCGGGAGATCGCCACCATGCTCTTCGTCACCCCCAAGACGGTGGAGTACCACCTCCGCAACGCCTACCGCAAGCTGGATATCCAGACCCGGCGTGAGCTGTCGGCGGCGCTGAGCGGCTGAGGGGGCAGGGCCTCGGTGGAGATCGAGTTCGTCTCGAGCATCGCCATGATCAGCCCCGATCCAGCGCGGTCGCGGGGCCTGTACGTCGATCTGCTCGGGCTGCCGCTGACGGGCGGTGAATACCTCCACAGTGAAGAGCTACCGGGCACTAAGTCGTTCGGGATCTGGCCGCTCTCCCAGGCGGCGGAGGCCTGCTTCGGGAGTACGGAGTGGCCGAGCCATGTGACCATCCCCCAGGTCAGTGTCGAGTTCGAGGTGGCTGACGTGGCTGCCGTCGCCGCGGCGGCCGACGAGCTCACCGACGCCGGCTATGAGCTGTTGCATCCGCCGCGCCAGGAGCCCTGGGGACAGACCGTCGCCCGCCTGCTCTCCCCCGAGAACGCAATCGTGGGCATCTCCTACACGCCCGCGCTGCGCTGAGGACGCGCGGTGCGCTGACGTCACTCGGCTTGCTGTAGCTCGTCCGCGGATCCATCCGCCGGGTGGTCCGTGGATCAGCCACAACGCGCGGTCCGCGGATCCGCCACGCCCGCGGGCGGATCCACCACAACGCCCTCGGATCCGCCACAACGTGCCAGTCTCTCTCGTGGCCAGCCTCAGGTGCGCGTTTTGGGCCTTATAGGCCCAAAACGTGCCGCGTTCCGCCGCGAAGGGACAAGATGGCACGTTGTGGCACGGAGCCACCGTCAACATCCCAATTTCGGGGAGCGTGGGCATCCCCGATCTGGTCGCTTCCGCCCGGAGTGGCGGGCTATCCCTGGCCGTAGTTGTCGATCAGCCAACCGTGCGCGGTATGGCGGAGATCGACGCGCCAGGCGTTGTCAGGGTTTCCTTCCGTAGGAGACGCCGACTCATGGAAGGTGCAGTTGACAAGACGTTGGTTCAGGCCCGCCGGGTCGCTCGCTCATCGCGACGAGATGCGCGGCGTCGGGCGAATGCAGGTCTCTGCGGCCGGCGGACGGACCGGTTAGAGTCGCACCGGAGAACGCCAATCGCGCGGGAGGAGGCAGTCGATGGGCAAGGAGTTCAAGGCCTTTCTGCTCAGAGGTAACGTTGTCGATCTAGCCGTGGGCATCGTGATCGGCGCGGCGTTCGGTGCCGTAGTCACGGCGCTCGTGGCAGATCTGATCACGCCGATCATTGCAGCGATCATCGGTAAGCCGGATTTCTCCGGGCTCACATTCTCGATCAACGGGAGCAAGTTCCTATACGGCTCGTTCATCAACGCGCTCTTGGCGTTCATCTCGATCGCCGCCGCGGTTTTCTTCTTCGTGGTAAAGCCGGTCAACGCGCTGATGGCACGACGCAAGACCGAACCGGATGTGGATTCGGAAACCGCCCCGTGCCCGGAGTGCTTGAGCGATATTCCCCGTCAGGCCCGCAAGTGCGCTTTCTGTGGGTCGGTCGTGGCAGGTGGTCAAGTTAGCTCGCCCGTCTAATCCAGTGCCCGAATCCGTTCGTCCTGAAATCCTGGGCTTGACCTGTGTTCGGGCGGGCGACGCAGGCTGGTCCTGAGAATGACACCGCTGGGCGACGCGGTCCAACGGCTTCGACACTCCGAGTAACCGGCTCAGGACCGGGCCGCGCCCCGGCTCACCGACCTCCGCCGAGATCGAAGCGGGTCTCCGGCCGACTCTCGGCTCGTCCCTGCTCCTCGCCAGAACCAGGACTGCCGCGTTCCGACACAGCGACACTCTCGGCGCGATCTGCCAACGCGCCTGCTTCGGGCTAAAGAAGTCAGTCGGTGGCCTCGCGCGCCGGCCAGCGAGTGGGCGGCCAGCCCCCCTCGGCCGGGACCGTATCTGCTTGCGCTCTCGATGCGGGAGAATGAGCCTGTGCTGGTGAACGGGGGTCCCGTTGAGCGGCCGAGCCACGAGCTGCGATGCTGAGAAGGCTCTTGGCCGGGCCCGCGGTCGTGGTTGGGCTCGTGCCTTTCCATTTCGCGATCCAGCCTTTAACGGGATCGCCGCGAGCCGAGGTCAAGTCGGCCTGGCATCAGGGGTGCCCGGTGGCGCTCTCGGATCTGCGTGTGCTGAGCGTCGCGTACGTCGGCTTCGACGGGCAGGCACACACCGGGCAGCTGGTCGTCAATCGCTCAGCCGCCAGGCCACTGGCGCGGGTGTTCCAAACGCTCTACCGCCTGCGCTTCCACATCCACCACATGGGGCTCGTCGACGCGTATGGCCCGAGGCGGCTCCATCCGGCCGACGGCGACGTCAGTTCAGCCTTTGATTGCCGACAGGCCGTCCCATCGCCGTGCGTGGGCGGGAGCGGCACCGGGACATGGTCTGAGCACGCGTTCGGCGAGGCCGTTGACCTGAACCCGGTCGAGAACCCCTACGTCGGCTGCGGGGAGACGCGTGACCGATCGAGCCGGCCGTATCGCAATCGCTCCTGGCACCGGCCCGGGATGGTGACGGCTGCGGTCATCCGTGCCTTCCGGTCGGTCGGATGGGGCTGGGGCGGCAGCTGGGCCGGCTCGACCAAGGACTACATGCACTTCTCCGCCAACGGGCACTAGCCCAACTTAGGCGCGGGGCCTGCGCCTGACCGGCCGCTCTTCACGATCACGCGCGGACCAGTCTCCGAGCAGGCGCCGATCATTGCGACAGTGAATCTCCTCGGCCAGCGGCCCGCGCGGATGAATCCGCCCGGCCGTCCCGTACAACCGCAACCCCGCAACCCCTCGCCGCCCCGGTCCGCCTAGTGCCCGGGCGCAACCCGGGCGCGCTACTTCAAGAAGCCCTCGTAGTTGCGCATCATCAGCTGGGCCTCGAGCTGCTTCATCGTGTCGAGAGCCACCCCGATGACGATCAGGATCGAGGTGCCGCCGAAGTTGAAGGTGGCGCCCGTCTGGCTGATCAGGAGTGCTGGTAGGGCCGCGATTGCGGCCAGGAACAAGGCTCCCGGGAAGGTCAACCTCGCCAGGATGCGGTCCAGAAATTCAGCCGTGGGTCTGCCTGGCCTCACCCCCGGGATGAACCCGCCGTACTTCCGCAGGTTCTCGGCCTGGTCCACGGGGTTGAAGGTCACCGCGGTGTAGAAGTAGGTGAAGAGGATGATGAAGATGGCCTCGCCCACCACGTAGTGCCAGCCGCCGGGGCTGAAGAACTGGGCCAGGCTGGTGGCGAAGCCGCTCTTGTTCTGGCCGATCAGCTGACCCAAGGTGGGCGGGATGGCCATGATCGAAGCGGCGAAGATGACCGGAATGACGCCGGCCATGTTCACGCGCAGGGGCAGATAGGTCTGCCCCCCCTGGGTCATTCGTCGGCCGATCACGCGCTTGGCGTACTGGATCGGGATTCGGCGCTGGCCCTCCTGAACGAAGACGACCGCCGCCACCACCGCGATCACGATGAACGGCATCGTCACCTTGAACACCTGTTGGGGGTTGTTCCACCACGACTGCAGACCGCTGGGTATTCGGGACACGATGCTGGCGAAGATGAGCAGCGAGATCCCGTTGCCGATGCCTCGCTGGGTGATGAGCTCGCCGATCCACATCAGCAACACGCAGCCGGCGGTCAGCGAGACCACGATCAGGAAGACCTTGGCCAGGTTGAAGTTGGTGATCAGCGTGGTGCCGGCCTGCGCCTCGAAGGAGCGGAACAGGAACACGTAGCCGATCGACTGGGCGAAGGCCAGCCCGACGGTGAGGTAGCGCGTGTACTGCGTGATCCGCGCCTGCCCCTGCTCGCCCTCCTTGGAGAGCTTCTCCAGCGAGGGCACGACCACGGTCAGGAGCTGGAGGATGATCGAGGCCGTGATGTAGGGCATGATCCCCAGCGCGAAGATGGCGATCCGGCCGAGTCCGCCGCCTGAGAACAGGTTGAGCAGCCCGAGGATGCTCGAGCCGCCGAAGTTCTTCTGAATCGCGTTGACGGCCTGCGAGTTGATGCCCGGCGCGGGAACGTGGGTGCCCAGCCGGTAGAGGGCCAGCATCCCTGCCGTGAACAGAACCTTGGTGCGGATCTCACCGACCCTGAACGCGCCAAGGATCGTCGAGATCATGTCGGGAGGCTCCGCCCTTCGGCCTCGACGATCACCTCAACCGTGCCGCCGGCGGCCTCGATGCGCTCACGTGCCGTGGCGCTGAAGGCGTGCGCGCTGATCGTCAGCGGCTTGGTCAGCTCGCCCTTGGCGAGGATCTTCACCGGAATTCCCTTGCGCTTCCCGAGGCCCTTGGCATGGAGCGCCTCGAGGGTGACGTTGGCCCCGGATTCGAACCGAGCCTCCAGATCGCCCAGGTTGACGACCTGGGTGTGGGTCCGGAAGGGCTCGAAGGGCATCGACTTCTTCATGTGCGGACCGCGCAGCTTGCGCATCCGCATGTGGATCGGGTTCTGCCCGCCCTCGAAGCGGGCCCGGCGCTTGGCGCCTGAGCGGGAGCCCCAGCCCTTCTGGCCCCGGCCGGAGGTCTTGCCCGTGCCTGACCCCTCGCCGCGGCCCACGCGCTTGCGCGGGCGCCGGGAACCCGGCGCCGGCTTCAGGTTGTGCAGCCCGATGCGCTCGCCGGACTCAGCCATCCTCGCTGACCTCCACCAGATGCGAGACCTTGGCGAGCATGCCGCGGATCTGCGGCGAGTCGGAAACCTCAACCGTCTGGTGGATGCGCCGCAGCCCAAGCGAGCGCAGCGTGTCCTTCTGGCGCTTGTCCGACCCGTTGGAAGATTTACGCTGGGTGACCTTGAAGGAGGTCATTCGCCAGCCTCCTCAGGCTCGGTGGGAGGGGGGCCGGCGCCCGCGGCAGCTCGCGCTGCATCGGAGTCCCGAACCCCGTTGTCCTGCGCAGCGGCTTCCGCGCTGGCCGCGGCTTCGCTCGCGCCGTTCGAGCTCTCCTTGCTCTGCAGTCCCAGCACCGCGTTGATCGAGAGCCCGCGCAGGTCGGCCACCTCGTCAGGGGTGCGCAGCGATTCAAGCCCGGCCATCGTCGCCTTGACGAGGTTGATCGGGTTCTGCGAGCCGAGGCTCTTGGAGAGGATGTCGTTGATCCCCGCCAGCTCAAGCACCGCGCGGACACCGCCGCCGGCGATGACCCCGGTACCGGGAGCGGCCGGCTTCAGCAGGACCCGCCCGGCCCCGAATATCCCCAGCGTCTCATGGGTGATCGTCGCGCCGTGCTTGGGCACGCGGTAAAGGTTCTTCTTGGCCCGCTCGACGGCTTTCTGGATGGCCACCGGGACCTCGTTGGCCTTGCCGTAGCCGATGCCCACGACATCCCGCTCATCGCCGACGACGACCAGCGCGGTGAAGGAGAAGCGCCGGCCGCCCTTGACCACCTTGGCCACGCGGTTGATCTCGACCACCCGCTCTTGGAGATCGAGACCTGCGCCAGTAACTGTGCGATCACGTGTTGCCATCAGTCGATCCAGAGTAGCCGGTCTAGAACCGCAGGCCGCCCTCGCGGGCCCCTTCGGCGAGCGCACGGACGCGCCCGTGATACTGGTAGCCACCGCGGTCGAACACGGCGTCCGAGACACCGGCTTCCGTGGCCCGCTCGGCCAGCAGCTCGCCGAGCCGCTTGGCCTGCTCCATCCGGCCCAGGCTGCGCAGGTCAGGCTCGGTCCAGCTGACCGCGGCCAGGGTGCGCCCGGAGTCATCGTCGATGAGCTGCACGAGCAGCCCCCGATTGGAGCGAAAGACGGAGATCCGCGGGCGCTCGGCGCTGCCCCGGACCTTGGCCCGGACGCGGCGGCGGCGCTTGAGGCGGCGAGCGGGAGCGGTGAGAACGGTCATGCCCGCTTACCGACCTTCCGGGCCACGTACTCGCCCTCGTAGCGGATGCCCTTGCCCTTGTAGGGCTCAGGCTTGCGCTGCTTGCGGATGATGGCGGCGATCTCGCCCACCTGCTGCTTGGAGGCGCCCTTGACCACGATCCGGGTCGGCATCGGAACCTCGAACTCGATCCCTTCCGGGGCCTTGATCGACACCGGGTGCGAGTAGCCGAGCGCGAGCTCCAGGTCACGGCCGCGCAGCTGCGCGCGGTAGCCGACGCCCTGGATCTCCAGGCGCTTCTCGTAGCCGTCGGTCACGCCCGTGACCATGTTGGCGATCAGTGACCGGGTCAGCCCGTGCAGGGCTCGGTGCTCCCCGCGATCGGTCGGCCGCGTGACCACGCACCTGGTCGTCGTTCTGCGCGACCGAGATGTCACGCGGGACCCGCTCCGAAAGCTCGCCGCGCGGGCCGTTGACGGTCACGCGCTCAGGCTCGATCGAGACCGTGACGCCGGCCGGGACAGATATGGGTTGTCTACCGATGCGCGACATACCTACCTGGTTACCAAACCTTGGCCACGATCTCGCCGCCGATGCCCCGCTGGCGGGCATCGTGGCCGGTCATGACGCCACTTGAGGTCGAGATGATCGTGGTGCCCATGCCGCCCTGGATGCGGGGGATGTGGGCGTGGTCGACGTAGGTGCGCCGGCCGGGGCGCGAGACGCGCTGCATGCCGGTGATGACCGGCTTGCGCTGCTCGGTGTACTTGAGCGTGACGGTGATCTCCTCGCCGGGGCGCCCGTCCCGCGCGGCGTGAACCGCCCAGTCGTCGATGTAGCCCTGCTCCTTGAGGATGCGGGCAACCTCCCGCTTCAAATTCGAGGCAGGGATGATCACGTCGTGGTGCTGGGCCATGGCCGCATTGCGCAGCCGGGTCAGGAAATCGGAGATGGGGTCGGTCATCGACATGGCGTCACCAGCTCGACTTGGTCATCCCGGGGATGTAACCGTTGTGGGCGAGCTCGCGCAGGCAGATCCGGCACACGCCGAACTTGCGGTAGACGGCGCGAGCACGGCCGCAGCGGCGACAGCGCGTGTAGCCCCGGGTCTTGTATCTGGGGGTCCGCTGCTGGCGGACGATCTGTGAAGTCTTGGCCATAGTTCCTCTAGGTCACGCCGCCACGGACTGGCGAGCATCTCTTGCAAAGGGCATGCCCAGCGCCTGGAGCAGGGCGAAGGACTCTTCGTCGGTCTTGCCGTTCGTGGTGATGGTGATGTCCATCCCACGCACCTGGTCGACGTCGTCGTAATCGATCTCCGGGAAGATGATCTGCTCGCGGACGCCCAGCGAGTAGTTACCGCGCCCGTCGAAGGAGCGCGGGTTGAGCCCCCGGAAGTCACGGATCCGGGGGATGGCGATCGACATGAGCCGATCCAGAAACTCATAGGCGCGCTCGCTGCGCAGGGTCACGGCCACGCCCACCGGCATCTCCTCACGGACCTTGAACTGGGCGATCGACTTGCGGGCACGACGAATGTTGGGCCGCTGGCCGGTGATCGTGCCCAGCTGCTCGATTGCCGACTCCAGGACCCGTGAGTCCTGCTTGGCTTCCCCCACGCCCATGTTCACGGTGATCTTGACGATCCGCGGGGCCTGCATCGGGGTCGAGTAGCCGAACCGCTCCACCAGGGCGGGGAGGATCTCCTGCTGATAGCGCTGCTTGAGTCGAGCTTCAGGCATGTCAGTCCAGCCTAGTTCCGCTGCGCCGAGAAATGCGGTAACGCTTGCCGTCGTCGGCGATTTCGGTTCCCAGCCGCGTCGGCTTGCCGTCTTTGGGGTCCAGGAGCATTACGTTGGAGATGTGGACCGGGCCCTCACGCTCGATCACACCGCCCACCTGCTCGGCCCGCTGGGCGCCGGCCACCTGCTGGGGGCGCTGGTGGCGCTTGACGATGTTGAGGCCCTCGACGTAGAGGCGGTTCTTACCCGGCTCGACGCGCAGAACCTTCCCCTTCTTGCCGCGGTCCTTGCCGCTCATGATGATCACCTGATCGCCTGTCTTGATTCGCGCGGCCACTAGAGGACCTCCGGCGCGAGGGAGACGATCTTCATGAAATTGCGCTCGCGCAGCTCACGGGCCACGGGCCCGAAGATGCGGGTGCCGCGCGGGTTGTTCTGGGCGTCGATGAGCACGGCGGCGTTCTCGTCAAAGCCGATGTAGGTCCCGTCCTCCCGGCCGTAGGACTTCTTCGTCCGGACCACGACAGCGGTCACCACCTCGCCCTTCTTGACCGAGCCCTGAGGGTTGGCCTGCTTGACCGTGGCCGTGATCACGTCACCTACCCCGGCGTAGCGGCGGCGATGACCGCCCTTGACGCGGATCACGAGGATCTCCCGGGCGCCGGTGTTGTCCGCCACCCGGAGCCGGGTCTCGTTCTGAATCATTTGGCCTTCTCAACTACTTCCACCAGCCGCCAGCGCTTGGTCCGGGACAGCGGCCGGGACTCGCGCACGATCACGGTGTCGCCGGTATGCGCGTCCTCGCGCTCGTCGTGGGCATGCAGCGTGGTCGAGGTGCGAATCACCTTGCCGTAGCTGCGGTGCCGGCGGGTGACGTCGATGCGCACGACGATCGTCTTGCTCGCGCGGTCGGAGACGACGATGCCCTGACGGGTCTTCTGCCGGCCCGGGTGCTGCTCACGCCGAGGCGCCAGCGGCTCCGGAGTTCCAGCCTCGCTCCGGCGGCTCCGCGCCTTTTCACGCGTGCGCTTACGGCCCAGGGTGCGGACCTGCGCCTTGCGGCGCCGCTCCACCTCACGCTCAGCCTGCCGCTCCTCGGGCGAGGTCTCCGAACGGGTGGGCACAGCAGCCGCCTTGGCGGCACGCTGCCGCTGGCGCCGCTCCTTGGGCGGGATGACTTCCAGGGGCTCCCGAGCGGGGGCTGAGGGAGCGTCCGCCGCGGGGGCCGCGTCAGCCGCCTCCGCCTCGGGGGGCGCCTCTGCCTCGGAGGCACTCGCGCTCGGAGCCTCGGCCGCGCCTTCGCTCTCGGGGGCGCTCTGTGCCTCCGAGGTGGGTGCGTCCTCCGCCGGGTCCGGGGTGATCTCGGTGTCCTGATTTTCAGTTTCTTCAGCCATGGATGTCAATGCCTCGTTGGTTGGCGACGGTCAGCGCTCGCGCGATCTCCTGCTTGGCCTTGCGCAGCGTGGCGGTGTCGTCGAGCTCGCCCGTCGCGTGCTGAAAGCGCAGCCCGAAGGCTCACGGCGCGCGGTGGTGATGTGCTCCCGCAGATCTGGTTCCAGCATGTCTCGCAGCTCGCTCGCCTTCATTGCACGTCATCCCGCAGAACGAACTTGGTCCGTACCGGCAGCTTGTGCCCGGCCAGGCGCATGGCCTCGCGGGCCAGCGGCTCGGGCACGCCGGCCAGCTCGAACATGACCCGGCCCGGCTTGACCACGGCGACCCAGCCCTCGGGCGAGCCCTTGCCGGAGCCCATCCGCGTCTCGGCCGGCTTCTTGGTGAACGGCTTGTCCGGATACACGTTGATCCACACCTTGCCGCCACGCTTGATCTTGCGGGTCATGGCGATACGAGCAGCCTCGATCTGGCGGTTGGTGAGCCAGCCGGCATCGAGCGACTTGAGCCCGTACTCGCCGAACTGAACCTTGACCTGACCCCGGGATAGCCCGGCCCGCCGGCCTCGGTGCTGCTTGCGGAATTTGACGCGCTTGGGGGCGAGCATCAGCGACCGCCTCCGCCACCGCCGCCGGGACGGGGACCACGTCCACCGCCGCCACCGCCACCGCCGCCACGACCGCCGGGGCCGCCTCCGCGACCACCCGGACCGCCGCCACGACCACCAGGACCACCGCCACGTCCGCCGGGTCCGCCGCCGCGACCACCCGGGCCACCGCCACGACCGCCAGGACCACCTGGACCGCCGCCGCGACCACCCGGACCGCCGGGACCGCCGGGACCGCCGCCGCGGCCTCCGCGGCCTCCGCGGCCACGACCGTCCCGGCCGTCACGGCCGTCACGGCCGCCGCGGTCAGGCGGCGGGGGCGCGGGCTCGTCCATCATCGTGAGATCGGCGCCGGTGTAGCCCTCGGGCATGATCTCGCCCTTGTTGATCCAGCACTTGACGCCGATCCGCCCGAAGGTGGTGCGCGCCTCGTGGAAGCCGTAGTCGATGTCGGCCCGGAGCGTGTGCAGAGGCACCCGGCCATCGGAATAGCCCTCGGTGCGGGCCATCTCCGCTCCGCCCAGCCGGCCGGAAACCTGGACCTTGACGCCCTTGGCGCCCGACCGCATAGCGCTGGTCAGGGCCCGCTTCATGGCCCGGCGGAAGGCGACCCGGTTCTGCAGCTGCTCGGCGATCGACTGGGCGACCAGGTTCGCGTCAAGCTCAGGCCGCTTGATCTCAAGAATGTTGACCTTGACCTGCTTGCCCGTGATCCGGTGCAGGTCACGGCGCAGCTGATCGACCTCGGAGCCGGACTTTCCGATCACGATGCCGGGCCGGGCCGTGTGGATGTTGACCTCGACGTCGGTGGCGTTCTTCTTGATCGTGATGTCCGAGAGCCCGGCGTGCGCAAGCCGCCCCAGGATGTGCCTGCGGATTTGGACGTCCTCGAACAGGTAATCGGAGAAGTGCTTCTCGTTAAACCAGTTCGACTTCCAGTCGTGGATGTAGCCGACGCGAATCGCTTCGGGGTGAACTTTCTGGCCCATTTATTCCTTCGGTGTTAGCAAGATCGTCAGGTGGCTCGTGCGTTTGCGGATCCGCGTCGCGCGACCCATCGCGCGGGGACGGAACCGCTTGATCGTCGGACCCTCGTCGGCGTGAATCGCCTTGATCACGAGGTCGTCGGCGATCAGGTCGTGGTTGTTCTCCGCGTTGGCGATCGCAGAGTCGAGCAGCTTGCTCCAGTCACGCGCGATCGCTCGCGGCGTGTGGGCGAGGATAGCTCGCGCCTCATCCACACTCTTGCCCCGGATGTGATCGCAGACCAGCCGCGCCTTGCGCGCAGAGGAGCGGACGTACTTGGCCTGGGCACGGACGACCGGCGGCGGCAGGCTGGGATCCCGCTGCGGGGTCCGCCGGCGGGTCGGCGCGGGCTGCGCAGGCGCGGTCTCCTCGGCCGCCTGGCGGCGCCGGCGCGGACGCCGTGCCGGCTTCGGCCCCTCGGCAGCGTCGGTGGCTTCGGCTGCGACCTCGTCATCCGTGTCGGCATCGACCTCATCCGCAGCCTCGAGAACGACATCAGCGGCCTCATCGGCAGCCTCGACGTCGGCAGGGGTGGGCTCGATCTCGTCAGGGGGGGTCGCGTCCGCGCCCGGAGGCACTCGCGTCCGAAGCAGTGGTCTCCCCTTCGGTCTCGGAGACGCTCCGTGCCTCAGGCGCGGATGCGTCCTCCGGGCCGCCTTGCGGCGTCGGCGAGCCCGCTTCGGCTTCTCTTCTGGCGAGTCAGCCATCTCTACCGCCGCTTACCTGTCCCTGCGTGGCCGCGGAACATACGGGTCGGCGCGAACTCGCCCAGCTTGTGGCCGACCATCGACTCGCTGATGAACACGGGTACGTGCTTGCGCCCGTCGTGGACGGCGATCGTGTGCCCGACCATCTCCGGGAAGATCGTCGAGGTCCGGGACCAGGTGCGGATCATCCGCTTGTCTCCGGAGGAATTCATGGACTCGATTCTGGTCATCAGCCGCTCTTCGACGAACGGCCCTTTTTTGCTGGAGCGACTCACCGCTTCTTACCTCTCCTGCGTCCGCGGACGATGTATTGGCTTGACTTCTTGTTCTTCTGGCGCGTGCGATAGCCGAGCGTGGGGACACCCCACGGGGTCACCGGGTGACGACCCGGGGTGGTCGAGCCCTCGCCACCACCGTGGGGGTGGTCGACGGGGTTCATCGCCGTGCCTCGGGTCTGGGGTCGCACGCCCATGTGGCGCTTGCGCCCGGCCTTGCCGATCTTGACGTTCTGGTGGTCGGAGTTGCCGATCGTCCCCACGGTGGCGCGGCACTCGGCGCGGACCATGCGCATCTCTCCGGAGGGCAGACGGAGGGTCACGTACTCGCCCTCCTTGGCCAGGAGCTGGACGCCCGCGCCGGCGGCCCGGGCCATCTGCCCGCCGCGGCCGGGGGTGAGCTCGACGTTGTGGACCACGGTGCCCGAGGGCATGTTGCCCAGGGCCAGGCTGTTGCCCACGCGGACCTCGGCACCGTCGCCGGACTGGACCGTCATCCCCACCCGCAGGCGCTGGGGAGCGAGGATGTAGCGTTTCTCGCCGTCGGCGTAGTTGAGCAGCGCGATGTAGGCCGAGCGGTTGGGGTCGTACTCAATCTCGGCCACCTTGGCCGGGATCCCGTCCTTGCGGCGCTTGAAGTCGATCTTGCGGTACAGGCGCTTGGCCCCGCCGCCGCGGTGGCGTGAGGTCTTGCGCCCGTGGGCGTTGCGCCCGCCGGACTTCTTGAGTCCCTCGGTGAGCGACTTCTCCGGCTCGGTGCGCGTGATCTCGGCGTAGTCCGGATACATCACGAAGCGCCGCCCCGGCGAGGTCGGCTTGGGCTTACGCATGGGCATTACTCGCCACCCTCCAGGCCGCGGAAGATGGGAATCGTCTGACCGGGGGCCACCTGGACCACGGCCTTCTTCCACTTCCGGGTCCGGCCTGAGGTCTGGCCGCGGCGCTTGGGCTTCGGCTTGATCCAGGCGGTGCGGACCTCGTGCACGCTGACCTCGAAGAGCGACTCGACGGCCTGGCGGATCTCCGTCTTGTGCGCGTCGTCGTGGACGCGGAAGGTGTACTTGCCGACCTCGGCCAGGGCGAAGGACTTCTCGGAGATGACGGGGCGGATGATCACCTGGGTCCTCTCCATCAGGCCGTCTCCTCAGCGGGGGCGACCGCCGGCTCTCAGCGGGGGCGACCGCCGTCTCCTCGGCGGGGACGGCCGTCGGGCGGGACGGCTTCTCGGCCCGGGCCACGAGGGTGGGCATCGCCGTCTCAGAGATGAGCAGCGAGGCGGCGCCGATGATGTCGGCCACGCCAACGTCCTCGGCCGGGATGGCCTGGGCCTTGGCCATGTTGCGGAACGACTTGCCGGCTGCGGCCTCCTCGGCGCCGAGCACGACGAGCACGGGCTCAGCCGGATCCCAATCGTTCAGGAGCCCGACGGCCTGGGCGGTTGAGGGGGCGTCGAAGGCGCCGGCGTCGAACACGGCGAGCGACGAGCGCTCGGCGTGCAGCGACAGGGCGGAGCGCAGCGCAGCGCGGCGCTCCTTGCGGTTGACCTTGAAGGTGAAGCTGCGGGGGCTCGGGCCGAAGGTGACGCCTCCGCCGGTCCACAGGGGCGAGCGGTTCGAGCCGGCGCGGGCACGGCCGGTTCCCTTCTGGCGCCAGGGCTTCTCGCCGCCGCCGCGCACCTCGCCGCGCGTCTTGGTCGACGCGGTGCCGCGGCGACGCGCGGCGAGCTCGGCCCGGACGCTCCCGTGGACGAGCGGCATGTTGAAGCGCGCGGTGAAGGCACCGGCGTCGAGCGTCACGTTGCCGCCGCCCAGCTTGGGGGCCTTGGGCGCAGCGGGCTTGCGGGCGCTAGGCATCGGAGCGGACCTCCACGGTGCTGCCTTTGGGCCCGGGCACGGCGCCGCGGACGAGCAACAGGTTCCGGTCCGGCATGACCTCAACCACGGTCAGCCCACGCTGGGTGACCCGGCCGCCGCCCATCCGGCCGGCGCCGCGGATTCCCTTGAACACGCGTGAGGGGGTGGCCGAGGCTCCGATCGAGCCCGGGGCGCGGACGTTGTGCGAGCCGTGCGACTTGGGGCCGCTGGCGAAGTTGTGGCGCTTGATCGTGCCCTGAAAGCCCTTGCCCTTGGAGAGGCCGGAAATCTTGATCTTGTCCCCCGGCTCGAACGCCTCGACGGTCACCGTCTGGCCGACCAGGAGCTCTCCGGCCTCGTCGCGGAACTCACGCACCGTGCGCATGGCCGAGGCGTCGGCCTTCTTCAGGTGGCCGAGCTCGGCCCGCGTGAGCGACTTCTCCTTGGTGGCGCCGAAGGCGAGCTGTACAGCCTCGTAGCCGTCACGCTCGACGGTCCGAATGGCCGTGACCGGGCAGGGTCCCGCCTCGAGCACGGTGACTCGCTCCACCCGGCCGTCCTCCGCGACGAACCGCTGGGTCATACCGAGCTTCTTAGCCAGGATCGCCGCCATCACCAGCCCTCAGGAGGCGAGTCGGATCTCGATATCCACGCCGGCCGGGAGGTGGTCGAGTCGCTGAAGCGAGTCGACCGTCTTCGGGGTCGGCTGGTGGATGTCGATCAGTCGTTTGTGGGTGCGGATCTCGAAGTGCTCACGGCTGTCCTTGTCCTTGAACGGTGAGCGGATCACGCAGTACACGTTCTTTTCCGTGGGCAGCGGCACGGGCCCGGACACGGTCGCGCCGGTGCGCGTGGCCGTCTCCACGATCTCCTTGGCCGCGGTCTCGATCGCCGAGTGGTCGTAGGACTTCAGGCGAATACGGATTTTGTTCTGGGCAATTGTTGCCATGAAAAAACAGTCTGCTTCTTTTCAGTGTTGAGCGCGAACTCGGTGAATGGGAGCCCACCCACCCGGGCCCGCGCTGACGGTCGTATCGGTTAAACAGGCGGCGCGGCCGTAAGGCCAGCGCCGCCTAATAAATGCCTACTGGACGACTTCGGTCACGACGCCTGAGCCGACCGTGCGGCCGCCCTCCCGGATCGCGAACCGGAGTCCCTGGTCCATGGCGATCGGCTGGATCAGCTCGATCTCCATTTGAACGTTGTCACCGGGCATCACCATCTCCGTGCCTTCGGGGAGATGGGCCACGCCGGTGACGTCTGTGGTGCGGAAGTAGAACTGAGGCCGGTAGCCACTGAAGAACGGCGTGTGACGGCCGCCCTCCTCCTTCTTGAGGACGTAGACCTCGGACTTGAACTTGGTGTGCGGCGTGATCGATCCGGGCTTGGCCAGCACCTGGCCGCGCTCGATGTCCTCACGCTTGACCCCGCGCAGGAGGCAGCCGACGTTGTCGCCCGCACGCCCCTCGTCAAGGATCTTCCGGAACATCTCAACCCCGGTCACGACCGTGTTCGTGGTGTCCTTGACACCGACGATCTCGACCGTCTCTCCGGTCTTGACGACGCCCTGCTCGACGCGGCCGGTGGCGACGGTGCCGCGGCCGGTGATCGAGAACACGTCCTCAACCGGCATCAGGAACGGCTTGTCGAGGTCCCTGACCGGCTCGGGGATGTAGGTGTCGAGGGTCTCAGCCAGCTCGACGATCTTGTTCTCGTACTCCTCGTCACCCTCGAGCGCCTTGAGCGCCGAACCGATGACGAACGGGATGTCGTCCCCGGGGAACTCGTACTCGGAGAGCAGGTCGCGGACCTCGACTTCGACGAGCTCGAGGAGCTCGGGGTCGTCGACCATGTCCGCCTTGTTGAGGAAGACCACGATGTACGGCACGCCGACCTGGCGGGCGAGCAGGATGTGCTCACGCGTCTGGGGCATCGGGCCGTCCGCGGCGGACACGACCAGGATCGCGCCGTCCATCTGGGCGGCGCCCGTGATCATGTTCTTCACGTAGTCGGCGTGCCCGGGGCAGTCGACGTGGGCGTAGTGACGATTGGGGGTCTGGTACTCCACGTGTGAGGTGGCGATCGTGATCCCGCGCGCCTTCTCCTCCGGCGCGTTGTCGATCTGCTCAAAGGACCGCACCTCAGTGCCGCCGTACTTATCGTTGAGCACCTTGGTGATGGCGGCCGTCAGCGTCGTCTTGCCATGGTCGATGTGACCGATGGTGCCAACGTTCACATGGGGCTTATCGCGCTCAAATTTGGCCTTGGCCACTTTGGTGTTGCTCCTTCTGCTTTCAGTGTGTTTCGTTCGTCTGGGACGAACCTAGAGAATCTATCGTTTTTCCGTCCGCCGCCGATGGTATTGGCCTAAGCCGGCTGTAGCTCGCCGACCACCTTCTCGGCCACATTGGCGGGAACCTCGTCGTAGCGCTCGAACTGCATGGTGTAGGTGGCGCGGCCCTGGGTGGCCGAACGCACGTCAGTCGCGTAGCCGAACATCTCGGCCAGCGGCACGTACGCCGTGATCACCTGGGCATTGCCGCGCTGCTCCATCCCCGACACCTGTCCGCGGCGGCGGTTCAAATCGCCGATGACGTCGCCCATGAACTCCTCAGGGGTGACGACCTCGACCGCGAAGATCGGCTCCAGCAGGACCGGCTTGGCTCGCTGAGCCGCCTCCTTGAAGGCCAGCGAGCCGGCCACCTTGAAGGCGATCTCCGAGGAATCGGTGTCGTGGTACTTGCCGTCGACCAGGGTGACGCGCACATCGACCATCGGATATCCAGCCCGGGGACCGTTCTCGGTCGCCTCCTCGACGCCCTTTTCGACGGCGGGGATGAACTCGGTCGGGATCGAGCCGCCCTTGATCTTGTTGACGAAGTCAAAGCCCTCACCGGGAGCGGGCTCGAGGTCGATGTAGACGATTCCGTACTGCCCCGCACCGCCGGTCTGGCGGACGAACCGGCCCTCGACCTTCTCGACCTTGGCGCGGACCGTCTCGCGGTAGGAGACCTGGGGACGGCCGACGTTGGCGTCGACCTTGTACTCCCGCAGCATGCGGTCGACCAGCACCTCGAGGTGCAGCTCGCCCATCCCGGAGATCTCGGTCTGGCCCGTCTCCTCGTTGGTCCGGACCTGGAAGGTGGGGTCCTCCTCGGCCAGGCGGCCGAGGGCGGTCGACATCTTCTCCTGGTCGGCCTTGGTCTTGGGCTCGATGGCCACCTTGATGACGGGCTCGGGGAAGGTGATCGTCTCGAGCAGAATCGGCTTGTCGGGCGCGGCCAGCGTGTCGCCGGTGGAGACCTGCTTGATCCCGACGGCGGCAGCGATGTCGCCGGCCCAGATCTCGGACACCTCCTCACGCTCGTTGGCGTGCATCATCAGGATCCGCCCGACCCGCTCGGTCCGGCCGGTGGTCACGTTGAGGATGCGGCTCCCGGCCTCGAGGTGGCCTGAGTAGACGCGGAAGTAGGTCAGCTTGCCCACGTAGGGGTCGGCCATGATCTTGAAGGCCAGAGCCGCGAAGGGCTCGGAGTCGTCGGCGTGGCGAACCGTGGGCTTGCCGTCGCCGTTGTCGGAGCCCTTGGTCGGCTCGATCCCCTCCATCGGGGGGACATCGAGCGGGCTGGGGAGGTAGTCGACTACCGCGTCGAGCAGGAGCTGAACGCCCTTGTTCTTGAACGAGCTGCCGCACAGCACCGGCGTCAGCGCCAGCGCCAGCGTCGCCTTGCGGATCGCCTCCTTCACGAGCGCGACCGGGATCTCCTGCTCCTCGAGGATCAGCTCCAGCAGCTCGTCGTCGAAATGCGAGATCTCCTCCAGGAGGTGCTCACGCGCGGCCGTCGCCCGCTCCACGTAGTCAGCCGGGATCTCGACGATCTCCTGCTCTTTGCCGAGCTCATCCTTGTAGACGATCGCCTCCATCTCGACCAGGTCGATCAGGCCGCGGAAATCCGCCTCGGCGCCGATCGGGAGCTGAATCGGCACGGGGTGTGCCGCCAGCCGGTCGATCATGGTCTGGATGCCGTGGTCGAAATCGGCCCCGATCCGGTCCATCTTGTTGATGTAGGCGATCCGGGGGACGTGGTACTTGTCGGCCTGGCGCCACACGGTCTCGGACTGAGGCTCGACGCCGGCGACTGAGTCGAAGAGCGCGATCGCGCCGTCGAGGACGCGCAGCGAGCGCTCCACCTCGACGGTGAAGTCGACGTGGCCCGGCGTGTCGATGATGTTGATCCGGTGGCCGTCCCACTCGGCGGTGGTGGCGGCGGAGGTGATGGTGATGCCGCGTTCCTGCTCCTGCTCCATCCAGTCCATCACGGCGGCGCCCTCGTGAACCTCCCCCATCTTGTAGGTCCGACCTGTGTAATAGAGGATGCGCTCAGTCGTCGTCGTCTTACCGGCGTCGATGTGCGCCATGATCCCGATATTGCGAGTGTTCTCGAGGCTGAACTTGCGAGGCATGAAATTCTTGGGGGGTTCGGAGGTGGTCGCTCTTGCGGTTGCGGAGCGGGCGATAGGAGGTTTCTACCTCTCGGCCCATTCGCCTCCGGACATGAAAAAGGGCCCCAAGGGCCCCAATCACGACGCGGTTGTCGGGACGGGACGAGTGGTTATGGAGTCGTGTTCTCCATTGCTTAAAGACTACGCAGCCGAGAGCGAGCACAGATGAGCGCCACGCCCGGTGCGAAGAACAAATATAGCAGAGGCGGTGGTGATTCAGGGGGCTCTTTCGGGGGTTCCGGGCCGCCCCGACGGCGCCCCACGGCCGAGGCAGACCGGGGCTCCAGCGGGCTGATTCTGGCCGGGACGCTGCTGGCTTCGCTGCTCCTTGTCGTGGCCGAGTTCACCGCCCTCTACCAGGCCCATCTGGCCTCCAACTCGGCGCCCATCAGCACGGTCACCGGGGGCTCCCACCACTCCTACGCAATGCTCCTGATCGGCCTCGTCGCGGCCGGGCTGGGGGTCCTGGTCTGGCGAGCCCGGAGCCGGCCCGCACTGCTGGCCCTCGGGGTGCTGGGGCTGGTGGCTCTTTTGATTGCGGTCCTGAACGACCTGCCCGACGCGCAGGCCACCGGCCTCGCCGGCTCGCCCACCCACGGCTACGTCAACGCCAGCACGACCCCGAGCGCGGGCCTCTACCTGGAGACTGCGGGGGCGATTCTGCTCATCGCCACCTGCGGCCTCGGGTTCCTGACGCTGGGCCCACCGGTGCCGAGGCGGGGGCCACGCGGCGGTGCGCCGCGCGGGCCGCGGGGTGGCACCGGCGAGGGTGGCCCGCGGTCCTGGTCGGGCGGGGGGCGCGGCGGGGCGGCGTAGACCTGCTCGGCCGGGCGGACGGGGCTTGCCGGCGTAAAGCCCGTGTCATCCCCCGTATAAGCGGCCTAGGACGTTTGAGGTATCTAACGGTCCGCAAGCTGACAGATGCCGGGATTTGGGTTTAGCGGTGGGTACGCTTGTAACCGCGAGGGTTGTTCCGCTGCAGCCCCCGGTCCCGTGTGGTGGGCAGCCCTCGCGGTCTTCTTTCCCACGGCCTGCTTCCTTGGCGGCGGCTCTCTTCGGAGCCGCCGCGACGGCCGCTTGGGACCGGCGGGGCGGGCGCTCGCCTCGGCGCTGCTTCCGGCACAACGTCACATGGAACGCTCACTCGCCGATCCGTGTGACATTGACCCTGCCTGACGACATCAACGTCACACGGATCCAGCGCTGACCGATTCATGTCACGTTATGCCGGGGCGGATCCCCGGGGGCGTGGCTGAACGTGCCGGCCTTGGTGGCATGGGCCGTGTCTGGCACGTTGAGGTCGCAGAGCGACCCAAAGGTGAACCGCCGCCCCGGCGCCTGCGAGATTGGCACGTTGGTCCGTGAGTCGGGAAGGCTCGGCCCTTCCCCGACACGCCACCCGCTAGAACCGCACCCCCCGGCAGCCGAAGCCGCCGACGCTACACCTCTACCAGCGGTAGTGGGCGAACGCCTTGTTCGCCTGGGCCATGCGGTAGATGTCGTCCTTGCGCTTGTAGGCGTTGCCCTGCTGCTGCTGGGCGTCCAGCAGCTCGTTGGCGAGGCGCTGGGCCATCGTCTTCTCACGGCGCTGGCGGGCGAAGAGGACGAGCCAGCGGACGGCCAGGGTGCGTGACCGGCGGGACGGAACCTCGACCGGGACCTGGTAGGTAGCCCCACCAACGCGGCGGGAGCGGACCTCCAAGACCGGCGTCAATGCCTTGATGCCGTTCTCCAGCTCCTCGACCGGCTCACGGCCCGTGCGCTCGGCCAGGATGGCCATGGCGTCGTAGACGATCTTCTCGGCCACCGCCTTCTTGCCATCCAGCATCACCTTGTTGATGACCTGCTGGACGAGGCGGTTGTGGTGGACCGGATCCGCTGGAATGGGCCGGATCTGGGCAGCGGCGCGGCGGGGCACTAGGAAAGCCTCACTTGGCCTTGACGCCGTACTGGGAGCGAGCCTTCTTGCGATCGCCCACTCCGGCGGCGTCGAGGGTCCCGCGAACGACCTTGTAGCGGAAGCCGGGAAGATCCTTGACGCGGCCGCCACGGACCAGGACCACCGAGTGCTCCTGAAGATTGTGGCCTTCGCCGGGGATGTAGGCGCCGACCTCCATGCCGTTGGTCAGCCGGACACGGGCGACCTTGCGCAGAGCCGAGTTCGGCTTCTTGGGCGTGGTCGTGTAGACGCGCGTGCAAACCCCGCGCCGCTGAGGTGCGGCGACGCGCTTCTTGCGGCCCTTGCCGGACTTGAGGCCCGGTGTGGCGAGCTTCTTCTTCGGGGCTACGCGGCCCTTGCGCACGAGCTGACTGGTGGTCGGCATTGAGTTCGCCACAGTAGCAGGGGCGAACCCGCCGGTACCCCTGCCGCTCAGCCCGCCAGGCCCTCCACGAGGGCCGCTCCGCCGGGCACCCGCTTGCGCTTGGTTCGGTAGAGCTCCTCGTCGGCCGCGGCCAGGAGCGTCTCCGGGAGCCGGTCGCCGTCGGATTCGGCCACGCCAGCCGAGAACGGCGCCGCGGAGCAGATATCGCGCATCCGCGCGAGCAGGGCCTCGGTCTGCTGGAGGTTGCAGTTGGGCAGGAGGAGGACGAACTCATCGCCGCCCCACCGGGCCAGGACATCGGTCTCCCGCAGGGCGTTCCGCCAGGCCGCGGTGGCCGACAGGAGGAGGCGGTCGCCGGCCAGGTGGCCGTGGGTGTCGTTGTACCTCTTGAAGTGGTCGAGGTCGAGAAGCGCGACGGTCAGCGGGTTGCCGGAGCGGCGCGCGAGGGTGCTCTCCCGTCGCAGGAGCTCCTGCCAGGCCCGGCGGTTGGGTAGGCCGGTCAGGTCATCGGTGCGGGCCAGATCCCCAAGGCGCTCGAACAGCTGCTCGACTCGCCTCACGAGCCGGCGCACGGCCAAGCCGATGACGGCCGAGATGACGACGAACAGGAGCCCGGCCCGCCAGCCTCCGACTGGGTACCGGGGCGGCCCGACGACCAGCGTGGGCACCAGATAGACCGCGGCCAGGCCGGCCAGGGAGGCGAGGAACTCACGGCGGCCACCGCGCAGCGAGGCCCACACGACCGGAAGGAGGACCAGCGGCCCGTAGCCGGCGGTGGGGGCGGCGCCGTCACGCAGGAGGGCCACCGAGCCCAGATACGCGAGCACGCCAAGCAACCCGGCGCCGCGCACGCCAGAACGGGTACCAAACGCCAGCAGCAGACCCACCAAGACCTGCAGGGCCAGCGCCGGGGCGATCTCGGACCACGAGACGTTTCCGTCCAGCGGAAGCAGCGTGAGCAGGATGACGAAGCAGGCCACGTAGGCGGCGAGGAGGGCCGAATCCAGGCCGAAGCGATCCTTGGTGGATCGAAATCCCCGCTTTGGGGGATCCAGATCAAGTCTCATTAGGCCGATATCGGCCGCCGGAGGGCTAGGTATGAGCGCGGCGGTGAAACTCCCAGCTCCGCTCGACGGGCGCAAAGCCGACGTCGGCGTAGAGGTGCTTGGGCCAGCCGTCGTCGTCGGCCAGGATGAACACGAACTCGTGCCCGGCGTCGAGCGCCGCCACGGTGGCGTGGGTGACCAGGGTTCGGCCGAAGCCACGACCCCGCTCACCGGGCACCACGAACACGTCCTCGACCTGGGCCACGACCCCATCTGAGAAGAGCATCGTGATGCCGGCCAGTGAGCCGTCGCGGCCGAGGATCCCGAAGCGCCGGGCGTTCCGGGTCTGCCAGGTCAGGCGGATCGTCTCAAGGACCTGGCGGTGGGCCTCGGGGGAGCGCTGGAGGTCCTCCTCCTCGCCCGTCCACTCCCGCATCAGCTCGAGCGCCTCGGCTTCGTCGGCCTCCACCACCATGCTCGTATCGAGCCCGCGGTCCGGCTCACGGCGCAGGACCAGGCCCAGGTTGCGGTCGACCCGCCAGCCCTCGGAGCGCAAGCGCTCCTCGAGCGAATCTCCACTCGGCTCGTGCTCGACCACGAGCTGGCGGTAGGGAAGCTCCGTCTGGTGGCGCTCGACCAGCTCAAGCGCCTCGGCGTAGTCAACCGGAACGCTCACACCCACGTGGTTGAGCGCCCAGACCAGGGGCAGCGACGGGCTGCGGGCCACCCAGCCCTCCGGGATCCGGGCGACCTCGCCCACGAGGGCGAGCGACCCGCGCTCGAAGGCGTGGATCCGTTCCGCGTCCGCCGAGCTCACCCGGTGAGCTACCGCGCCGCCCCGGTGCCCAGCGCTTCCTCGACGGGCACAGACGGAACCCCGACCGCATCGGCCACCGGCTCGTAGGTGACCTGGCCGCCGGCCACGTTGACCCCGAGGCGGAGGCCGGGGTTCTCGGCCATGGCACCGCTCAGGCCAGCGCGCGCCAGCTGAAGCACGTAGGGCATCGTCGCGTTGGTCAGCGCGTAGGTCGAGGTGACGGGCACGGCTCCGGGCATGTTGGTCACGCAGTAGTGCGTGATCCCGTCCACCTCGTAGGTCGGGTTTGAGTGGGTGGTCGGGCGGGAGGTCTCAAAGCAGCCCCCCTGGTCGATCGAGACGTCCACGAGCACGGCGTGCTGCTTCATCAGCCCGAGTTGCTGGCGCGTGATCACGCGGGGCGCCCGGGCTCCGTGCACGAGCACCGCGCCGATCACCAGGTCGACCTCAGGCAGCCGCTCCTCGATGGCCAGAGTGGTGGAGAAGATCGTGTCGGCACGTCCGGCGAACGCGACGTCGAGCTCACGCAGACGGTCGAGGTTGCGGTCATAGACAAACACCGTGGCCTCCATCCCGAGGGCGATGAAGGCGGCGTTCATCCCCACCACTCCCCCGCCGATGACCATCACGTTGGCCGCGGCCACGCCGGGCACGCCGCCGAGGAGGATGCCCCGGCCGCCCAACGGCTTCTCGAGGATGAACGCCCCCGCCTGCGTGGCGATCTTGCCCGCCACCTCGGACATGGGGGCCAGCAGCGGCAGGCGCCCGCGCTCGTCCTCGACCGTCTCGTAGGCCACGCAGGTGGCGCCGGAGGCCATCAGGCCCTGGGTCAGCTCGGTGTCGGCGGCCAGGTGCAGGTAGGTGAAGAGAGTGTGCCGAGGCTCGAGCCGCCCCACCTCCTCAGGCTGGGGCTCCTTGACCTTGACGATCAGCTCGGCGGCGCCGAACACCTCGTCGGCGTCGGCGACGATCGTGCCCCCCTGGGCGGCATAGGCCTCGTCGGCGATCCCCGACCCTTCGCCGGCGCCGCTCTGGACGTACACCTCGTGCCCGGCGTCCGAGAGCTCGCGCAACCCGGATGGGGTCAGCGCGACCCGGTACTCGTCGTCCTTGACCTCGGTGGGAACTCCGACCTTCATCGCGTGACACCTTTCATCCGACGTGCATGCGTTCGCTGGCCTCGGTGAGCACGGGCCGCAGGATCGCCTCGATTTCCTCGAACTGCTCTGGCCCCGCGATGAGCGGGGGTGAGAGCTGAATCACCGGGTCGCCCCGGTCATCGGCGCGGCAGATCAGCCCGCGCCGGAAGAGCTCGCCCGACAGGTAGCCGCGGAGCAGGGTCTCTGACTCCTCCTCGGAGAAGGACTCCTTGGTCTCCTTGTCCTTGACCAGCTCGATGGCCTGGAAGTAACCGGCTCCGCGTACGTCGCCGACGATCGGCAGGTCCCGCAGCGAATCGAGCATGGCCCGCAGCCCGGCCTCATTGCTGCGCACGTTCTCGAGGATGCCCTCCCGCTCCATCACCTCGATGTTGGCCAGCGCCACGGCGGCGCAGACGGGATGCCCGGCGAAGGTGAAGCCATGCAAGAAGCTGGCCGTCCCCTGCAGGAAGGGCTCGGCCACCCGGTCCGAGGCGATCACGGCGCCCATCGGGGCGTAGGCGCTGGTCAGGCCCTTGGCCGTGGTGATGAGGTCAGGCTGATAGTCGTAGCGCTGGGAGCCGAACCACTCGCCGAGCCGGCCCCAGGAGCAGATCACCTCGTCGGAGATGAAGAGCACGTTGTACTCGTCGCAGATCTCCCGCACGCGCTGGAAGTAGCCCGGCGGAGGCGTGAAGCAGCCGCCGGCGTTCTGCACCGGCTCGAGGATCACCGCGGCCACCGTGTCCGGGCCCTCGAACTCGATCTTCTCGGCGATCGTCTCGACCAGCTGGGACTCGCTCATCCCGAAGGGCAGACGGTAGGTATTGGTGTTGGGCACGTGAACCCCACCCGGGGTCAGCGGCTCGAAGGGCTGGCGCAGGTCGGTGATCCCCGTGGCCGAGAGCGCGCCCAGCGAGGTCCCGTGATAGGCGATCTCCCGGGCGACCATCTTGGTCTTGTTGGGATAGCCGGTGAGCTTGAAGTACTGCCGGGCCAGCTTGAGCGCCGACTCCACCGCTTCCGAGCCGCCGCTCGTGAAGAAGACCCGGTTGAGGTCGCCGGGGGCGAGCGAGGCGATCTTCGTCGCCAGCTCGATGGCCCGGGGATGGGCGTAGGACCAGTTGGTGAAGAAGCCGAGCTCCCGGGCCTGGTCGGCCCCCGCCTGGGCCACGTCGGCGCGGCCGTGGCCGATGTTCACGCAGAAGAGCGAGGACAGACCGTCGAGGTAGCGGTCGCCGTGCTCGTCCCACACGTAGCACCCGTCGCCGCGCACGATGATCGGGACCTCGACCTGCTCGTAGGCCGAGAGCCGAGTGAAGTGCATCCAGAGATGGCGGCGGGCCATCTCCTGAAGGGTGCTGGGGTGCGCTTCGACTGCCGGCTGGGTGCTGGCCATGGGTGCTCCTCTCTTCCCGGGGGGCAGGCCTTGCGCCCACCGCCCTGGCTACAACCTATCGCCGTCGATAACCGGGGACAAACCGTCGGGACGGGGCGGCGGCCCGCGCAGCGCCTCGAGCTCGAAGCGGAGCTGCCTGACCAGCGGGTGCTCCCGGCTCATGTCCTCGAGCATGAAGAGGCTCTGGTGCCCGTGGCGTCCCGAGTGTTCGAGCGGTTACCGAATCGTTGCGAGGTTGTAAATCGCCCTTCTCCCTTTACCTGGAGCCATCGCACAGTTATTGTGCGTATTGGCCGTGGTCAACCCATGACGGCAACGCCCGTACCCTTCGAGATCCGAGAGAGCAGCGACGATGGCTGGCTCTGCCTGAGCCTCGTCGGAGAGCTCGACCGCGCCGGCGCCACGACGCTGGAGAATCGGCTGGCCAGCCTCCGTGCCCCGCGCTCGCCCGTGCGCCTGGACATGTCCGAGCTCGATTTCATCGACAGCTCCGGCATCCGCCTCATCATCCAGACGATCGGAGAGGCAAAGATCAAGCACTGGCAGGTCGAGATCGACCCCCACCTCTCCCCCCCGGTCGAGCGCCTGTTCAGGCTGGTCCACCTGGACCGCTTCGTGCTGAGCCGTTAAGCGCGCGGAGCTAGAAGGCGGGGACGGGAGCTGCCGCCCGCGCCGGAGCGGCCGCCCGAGCCGGCGCCGGCATGAGCGCGGCGGCCAGCAGGACGAGCAGGAAGGCCATCACCTGGACCGCGAGCGCGACCGGGTTGCCGGCCAGCGGATCGCCGAAGACGATGATCCCGCCGACGATGCCGGAGATATTGGCGGCCGTGCCCGTCACCGCAATCACCGGTACCGGCTGGCCGTCCTGCAGGCCCTTGGCCGAGGCGTAGAACGCGGCCACCGAGGCCGCGAGACAGACGGGCAGAGCAGGGCTCATAAGCCCGAGCACGCCGTGGGAGCCGATCAGCCCGGACATGGCCTTGATCGATATGTCGGAGACGCCGAAGAGGATCCCGGCCGCCGCCCCGAGCATGTAGCCGTGATGGTGGGTGGGGGCACCGATGCGCGGGCCCATGATCAGGAGCGTCCCGCCGGCGATCAGAGCCGCCTCGAAGCCCACGAGCACCACGGGCGAGAAGTGAGAGTCAGCCCCATGCGTCGCCGGGAGGGTCACCCCGAGCATGATCAGGCCGACCGCGGTGGCAGCCAGCCCGAGCCATTGGCGCCGCCCGATACGAAGCCCGAAGACCCGCTCGGCCATCACGGCCAGGAGCACCATCCCTCCCGCCAGGACCGCTTGGACGAGCGAGAGCGGCGCGACCGACAGCGCCGCGACGTGGAAGAGCCAGGCGCAGGAGGCGATGCCCATCCCGATCGTGAACAGCCGCACGCCGAAAAGCGAGCGAGCGCTGCGGATCGGATGGCGAAAATCAACCGGCGGAGCCGCACAGGCGCCGCGGTGCTTATAGAGAAAGCCGATGTTGGTGGCCAGCGCGCAGGCAAGGGCCAGCAGAATGCCGAAAAGGGGAGTCATAACATGGGGTCTGTTTGAGGAAGCCGCTGAGCAAGAGCGTGCGGAGCCTCACCTCTGTCCTCGGCTCCGCAGGAAGGCGGCTTGAATCGACCGACTCCCACTACAGCAGATGTCTAATCAATCTGCCGCAGCCCAGCGGCCCCTCCTCCTGGTCGACGTCGACGGGGTGATCTCGCTCTTCGGCTTCGATCCGGCCAGCCCGCCGCCGGGAACCTGGCAGATGGTCGACGGAATCGCCCACCTGCTCTCGGCCGCCGCCGGCGCCCACCTGCGGCGCCTGGCTGGGGAGTTCGAGATCGCCTGGTGCACGGGCTGGGAGGAGAAGGCCGATGAGTACCTCCCCCACGTCCTCGAGCTTGAGGATCGCTTTCCCCACCTCAGCTTCGCCGGGGCCGTCCCGACCGTGGATGGCCACTGGAAGCTCGACGCGATCGATCTCCACGCGGGCGCGGAGCGGCCCGTGGCCTGGATCGACGATGCTCATGACGAGCGCTGCCGGGCATGGGCAGAGCAGCGCCCGGGTCCCACCCTGCTCATCACCACCGATCCGGCCCAGGGCCTGACCGACGCAGATGTCGAGCGGCTGCTCGCCTGGGCGGCGGATCAGCCCGCGGCGACCGAATACACCGGCGGCAGCCGCACGGCGGCCGTCGACCAGGTGGCTCCCGCGTCGCCGGAGCCGAACACCTCACCGGAGGTCGACCCGAAGTAGAGCTCCAGCCCCGGGCCCTCCCCGGAGCGGGTGAAGGCCTGGCGCAGGACGGTCAGGTAAGCGTTCTCGGCCGGCAGCCCCTCGCCGCGAGGGCTCCACGAGGAGCCCCCATCCCGCGTCTCATAGACCCGCACGCGCGCGTCAGGCATCACTCGGTCGACGTCGGCCACGAGCGGGATGACGTAGGCGCTGTCCGGATCGGCGGGGTCGACCATGAGCGGGAAGCCGAAGTTCGAGGGCAGCCCGTCCGCGATGTCCGTCCAGCTCCCGCCGGCGTCGTCGGAGCGGTAGACGCCGCCGTGGAACTGCATGAACAGGCGCTCGGGCCGGGCGGGCGAGCGCTCGACGTGGTGCACGCAGCGGCCCGCGTTCTCGTCCTTGAGCGCCTCCTCAGGCAGATAGGCCGGGTTGATCCCCGTGTTCCCGCGCCGCCACGTCCGCCCCCCGTCCTCGCTCAGCCACATCCCGGCTGCGGACACGGCGATGGCCAGCTTGTCCGGCTCACCCGGCCAAGTGCAGATGGAGTGCAGGCAGAGGCCGCCGCCGCCGGGCTGCCACTGCGGGCGCGAGGGCTGTTCCCAGAGCCCGGCGTTGAGCTCCCAGCTCACCCCGCCGTCGTGGCTCTCGAAGAGGACGCCCGGATCTCCACCGGCGTAGACGAGGCCGTCGCGCTCGCCGGGGGCGATGACCCAGATCTTCTCCAGGGCCTGATCGCCGCCCTCGGGCAGGGCCATCCCCTCCGCCTGCTCCCACTCCCCCGCAGGATCCTCGGCGTAGAAGATCTTGGGACCGTAGAAGGGCGAGGTCGAGGTGGCGAGGATCCGTCCGCTCCGCCGGTCGCGCATCGCGAAGTCGACCGGCTCCCCGGCGAACGCCCGAGCCTTGATCTCGAACCCGGCCTCAGGCTCGCCCTCCAGCACGAACAGCCCCTTCTTGGTTCCCACAAGCAGCTCGGTCATCTCGATCCTCCTGTAATCGCCGGCAGCACCTCGACCTGATCTCCGGGGCCGACCGCAGTCGCCTCGGAGCCGAGCTCGCCGGCTACGAACACGTTGATGTGACGGCGGATCCGCCCGCGCTCATCCAGGATCCAGCCCCCGATCTCCGGGTGCGCGGCCTCGAGGGCTCGGATCAGCTCGATCACCGTGACGCCGGGGAGCTCGTGCCGGGCCTGGCCCCCGGCCAGCTTGCGCAGCGGCCCGTGCACGCACAGCACGGCGGGGCGCGCTGCCGGCGCGCCCACGGCCGAGGTTCCGGTATCGATCGTCATCCTCGGATTGTTAGACGACCGGGCGGTCGAAAGCTCATCGGTGGCCTGTGCGGCCTGCGCCTAGATCGAGCCGCCCTGCTGGCCCGTGTGGACCGCGTTACTGGGGGCCGTGATCGGGGGCGGGCTCCCGAACTGGCTGAAGGTGAACTGGCCACGGCTGCTCGCGGCCCGGCCGTCGTTGCAGACATCGACCCGTCCGCCGGCCCGCTTGTTCCCGGTCTCGGTGACCTGAAGTGGGTAGGGCGTGCCGCTCGCGGCCACGGCGAGATTCCCCGGGGCGCCGCCGGGAATGTTCCCGGCGTCATGGATGACCACAGCCGGGTGGCCCAGGACCGTGGTACGACCGACCCGGCTGAGCGTGCCGTGACCTTCGACGAGGCAGCGCGCGGCCACCGTGGGGGAGAACTGGCCGAGCTGCGAGGCCAGCGCCTGGGCGCTAGTCGGCGGGATCTGAATCCAGCGGTTGGCCCCGATCCCATGGTCGCCCGTGTGGGAGTTGAGGAACGCCTGGTTGACCCGGATGTAGGCCCCGCCGGGCAGGACGATCGCGGTGAGGGCGCCGGAAGGTCCGCTCATGGCCAGCTCCAGCGAATCCCTGCCGGCTACGACCCGGACCTGCTGGGACTGGCCGTTCTGCGTGAGCCGCCCCTGCATCACGTAGCCGTGCGCGCTCCGGAGTGCCGCGGCGGCGTCAGACAGGATCTGGCCCACCGGCTTGCCCGCCTCGCCGCTGGTGCCGGGTGACACAGCGCTGGTCGACGCGGTGTGGTGGCTGCCCGTCGAGCCACAGGCAGCCAGAACGGCCAGGCACGCCGCCGCCACCCCCACCCTGCGAAACCGAGTCCTCACAGGGGGAGGGTTGCCCTCGCGCAAGCCGCTGCAAACGGCTCCCGAGGCCTCAGCCGAACTCCCCGTGCCGCCCCGCCCCTCCGCGGAAGCGCTCGAGCCCGGGCTGCACCTCGTCCAAGGACCGGAGGCCGTGCTGGAGCTCGTTGGCGCATCGCCTCGGGCTCGGTCAGCCCCGACTGCTCGAGCAGCGAGAAGCGGTCCTCCCACAGACAGGTCTGAGGGAAGGCGGCCAGCTCATGGGCGAGCGCCTCGGCCGCCCGCCGCGAGTCGCCGTCGGCCACCAGCCGGTTCACCAACCCCATCGCGAAAGCCTCCCCGGCGGCCACCGGCCGACCGGTCAGGATCATGTCCATGGCGCGCGACATCCCGATCAGGCGCGGCAGGCGGACCGTCCCGCCGTCGATCAGCGGCACCCCCCAGCGGCGGCAGAAGACCCCGAACACCGCGCTCGCCTCGGCCACCCGCAGATCGCACCAGAGCGCCAGCTCAAGCCCCCCGGCCACCGCATGGCCGGCCACGGCGGCGATCACGGGCTTGGACAGCCGCGCCCGGGTCGGCCCCATCGGGCCGTCGCCGTCGAGTGCCACCCGGTTGCCCTGGTCGGTGCCCGCCGCCTTCAGATCGGCGCCGGCGCAGAACGTCCCGCCCTCCCCATAGAGGACGGCCACCGAGGCGTCAGCATCGTCGTCGAAGACCCGGAAGGCGTCGGCCAGCGCCGCCGCGGTGGGACCGTCGACGGCGTTTCGCCGCTCCGGCCGCGACAGGATCACCGTGAACACCGGGCCGTCCCGCTCGACCCGGACCGCTTCGCCAACGCTCACGACGCCCCCACGGCCCGGTGGACGAACCAGCGCAGAGCGGCCACGATCGTCTCGCTCTCCGGCTGCGCCCCCGCCACCGGAGACAAGGGCCCAACCAGAGCCTCACCGCACCCGCCGACGAGGGCTGCCGCCGTCAGCCCGACGTCCTGCGCGGGGAGCTCGCCGGCCTCGATCCCGGCCCGCAGCCCTTCGGCGATCAGCGCGGCGTACCTCGAGCGATAGGCCAGGCGCTCGGCGTCGACGAGCGGGTCGACCGGCTCGGCGATGAGCGCCCAGGCCAGGCGCGGGTTGCGCAGCGCGCGCTCGGCGAAGGTGGCCAGGACCTCCTCCAGGCGCGTCGCGGCGGACGCGCCCTCCGGCATCGAAACGGCGGCGCTTCGCATCGCCCGCTCCTCCCCGGAGCACACGGCACGGAAGACCTCCACGAAGAGGTCCTCCTTGGACTCGAAGTGGCGGTAGAGCGTCCCGGCCGCAACCCCGGCCCGCTCGGCGATCGCGGCCACCGAGGCGGCGGCGTAGCCCCCCTCCTCGATCAGCTCCTGGGCGGCGCGGAGCAGGCGCTCGCGGGTGGGGACGACCAGCGTCATCGCCGGAGCCCGAAGTCTCCGAACGGCTCGTCGCGCCGGCGCACGGCCTCGCGAAAACCCTCAGCCTCCGCCAGGGCCTGGAAGTCGTATCCCTCCCGCGTGTGCCGGGCCATCCCGTCGAGCAGCGTCCCCAGCATCTGGCCGGCGCCCAGCCCCGCCGCCTCGAGCCCCTGGTTACACAGGAGCTTCATCATCTGGAGCTGGTTGAGGGGGACCTGCGCGATCCGCTGCGCCAGCGCCTCCACCCGCTCCGCGAGCTCCGAGGCCGGCCATGCCTCCAAGGCCAGCCCCCACTCCGCCGCCTCGTCCCCGCTCAGCGAGTCGCCGGTGAAGAGCAACCGCTTGGCCCGCTGGGGCCCAAGGCGCAAAGCCCACAGCGCGGTGGTCGGCGAGCCCCAGACCCGGGCCGGCGGGTAGCCGATCTTTACGTCGTCCGCTACGACGAGCAGGTCGGCGCACAGCGCCAGGTCGGTCCCGCCCGCCACGCAGAACCCGTGCACCGAGCAGATGACCGGCTTGGTGGCGCGGACCAGGGACATGAACGAGCGGACGTTCCGGCTCATCATTGCGTAGTCGATCATCGGGTCCCAGGGCTCGGCGGGATCGTGGTTGGGAAGCTGGCCCTCGGCCGCCTCGACGAGGTCATAGCCGCCGCAGAACCCGCTCCCGGCGCCGGCCAGCACGAGCACCCGGACCTCGGGATCGAGGTCGGCCCGCTCGACCAGCTGCTCGAGCTCCTCGAGCAGCGGCCGGGTGAGGCCGTTCCCCCGCGCGGGCCGGTTCAGGGTGAGGCGGGCGACCGCCCCGGTGACCTCATAGAGGACCTCCGCCACAACCGCCGACCTCAGACGGGAAGGGCGCGATCGATGATCGCCCCGGCGTCGACCCCCGCCGGGAGCGTGCCGTAGACGCGCCCGCCCTGGCCGGCCAGCCGGGTGGCGCAGAAGGCGTCGGCCACGGCCGGCGGAGCGTGACGGACGAGCAGCGAGCCCTGAAGGGCGAGGGCCAGGTCCTCGACCACCCGCCGGGCCATGAACTGGGGATCCTCACCGGCGAAGGCAGCGCTCGCCTCCTCCCGCAGCAGAGCCAGGTGGGCGTCGAGCCGGGGCTCGGCGCCGGCGGCGAGCTCGCACTCGGCGAGGAAGGCGGGCAGCCCCTCAGGCTCCTTGACCATGGCCCGGAGCACGTCGAGGGCGGCGACGTTGCCTGACCCCTCCCAGATCGAGTTGAGCGGGGCGTCGCGATAGAGCAGCGGCATCCCCGAGTCCTCTACGAACCCGTTGCCGCCCAGGCACTCGAGTGCCTCGGCGGCGTGGCCCGGCGCGCGCTTGCACACCCAGTACTTCATCACCGCGGTGGCGAAGCGGCGGAAGGCCGACTCCGAGGGCTCGTCGTAGGACCGGGCCACGCGCATCGCGGCGACCGTCGCGGCCTCGGACTCGACGGCCAGATCGGCCAGCACGTTGCGCATGGCCGGCTGCTCGGCCAGCAGCTTCCCGAACGCGGAGCGGTGGCGCGCGTGGTGGATCGCCTCGAGCGTGCCGCGCCGCAACCCCGTGCTCGCGCCGAGCAGGCAGTCAAGCCGGGTGTGGTTGACCATGCGGATGATCGCGGGAACACCGCGCCCCTCCTCGCCGATCAACCGGCCCTGGGCGCCCCGAAACTCGACCTCGGAGGACGGCAAAGACCGCGTCCCGAGCTTGTCCTTGAGGCGCTGGAACTCCATCCCCGGGCCGCGCTCGACCAGGAAGCACGACAGGCCGGCCGGCGCCTGGGCCAGGACGAGGAAGACATCGCAGGGCGGATAGGAACAGAACCACTTGTGGCCGTGGATCTCGAAGACGCCGTCGCCCGCCGGCTCGGCGCGGGTGATGTTGGCGCGCACGTCGGAGCCGCCCTGGCGCTCGGTCATCGCCATCCCGGCCAGGGCGCCTGACTCGTAGTCAGGCATGGTCAGCCGCGGCTCCCACTCGGCGCTCAGCTCCGCCGAGCCGCCGCGCAGAGCAGCCACCGCGGCGTAGGTCATGGAGACCGGGCACATCACCCCATCGTTGGCGTTGCTCCACTGCATGAACAGGGCGGCGCGGACAACGTGGCCGCCGGCGCGCTCCTCGCGCCAGGGCAGGCTGTGGATCTCCCGTTCGACGGCGCCGCGTAGCAGCCAGTGCCAGGACGGATCGAGCTCGACCTCATCGATCCGGTTGCCGTAGCGGTCGTGGGTGCGCAGGATCGGGAGGTTGTGCTCGGCCCGGCGCGAATGCTCGCGCGTTTCGACGCTTCCGGCTACCGCACCCGCCTCACGAACCCGGTCGATTCCCCAGTCTCCGCCCTCGCGTTCAAGCGCCTCCAGCAACGCCAGGTCGACCTCGAACACATTGATCGGTTCAAGCGGTGGGGGCTGATTGAGGACCTCACGCGCGGGATCGTCGGTCAGTCCATGGGGCGTCTCGATCGTGGCCATTCCGGCCTCCTCACCTCGCTGGTGAATCTGGATTCATCGAGATTAGTGAATCCGGATTCACATGGCAAGTGGCCCTAGGCTTCCGCGGGCGGTGGCTCGTCGCCCTCGGTGCCCTCCTTGATGTCCTCAGCCACCCGATCCTTGAACGGCTTGAGCGTCTCGTAGAGCTCATCGGGCGAGGTCTTTGCGTGCGGGTCTGACTCCCCCACCAGCCACGGAGCCGCGTCCACCGCGGTCCGCCACGCTGCCTCCTCGGGGTCGGTGTCCGACTCCCCGCCGTCGGCTGGCTGGTCAGGAGCCGGTTCGACCTTGTCGAGGTAGACGTTGTTGTACTGCCCGCGCTGCTCCTCGTGATACTCGATCCGCGCCCGCCGGCCCTCCGACTGCACCGCCTTGGCGCCGATCGCTTCGCGGAAGGTCGTGTATTCACCTCCGGCGCTGTCGCGGACCACGTAGCGCTTATTGCCGCCCCGCGTCTCGAACGTCCGCACCGACTCGATCGTGATGACCTTCTCCATGCCTGCTCCCTACCCGGCGAAGGAGCTGGTGAGTCGGCTGTCCGTCCCCGCCGCGACGCGCTCCGACCTACTGCTGCAGGACCTTCACGACCTTCACGGGCGGCGCGTTGCCCTTGCCGGGAGTCGTGTACTGAAGGTCGATCTTGGCGAAGTTCAGCGTAAGCGTGTCCTCCGGAGTGGAACCCGCCTTCGACGAGGCCGAGTACGAGCTGATCAGCACATCGGTCATCTTGATCACGAGATACGGGACCTTGTTCTTCTTCAGCGTCACGGTGACCTTCGGGAAGTGCTTTCCAGTCGCGCAAGCCAAGAAGAAAATGGGGGAGGATTTGTCGGTGAGCTTCTTGATACTGAACTCCTTGAATTTGACCTTGCCCGCCCCCGCTCCAGACGAGCTTGAACCCGACGTCCCACTCTGTGAGGTGCCAAAGCTGAACCCGCGGAGTTTGAAAACACTCCCGTCCCCCATCGATACCTCGCCGACCACGCCGCCGCCGTCAACGGGCGCCGGCGCTCCTCCCGTCCCGCCCACAGCGATTACCTCGCCGCCCGGCAGGGTTAGCTTCTGGCCCTGGACGACGGTCGCCGTTTGGCCCGGGGCGCCCGGCGCGCCTGCCGGTCCTGACGGTCCCTGCGGTCCTGAGGGTCCCGGCGGGCCCAACTGGTTCCAGCTGAGCTCACGCTGGGAGGGTGGTGCCCCGGTCGGGCTCGTGGTCGTGGCGCAGGATTGTCCAGCGTTCGGATCGATGACGGTCAGGTTGGGACCCGTCGTCACCGGATTCCCGCTCGCGTTCACGGAATAGCACCCGTGGATCACGCCGTTCGAGTCCGGAACGCTCGCGACGGCGATGGCCGCTCCGCCACCGGCAGCACCGGCAGCGATCAGTAGCGCCACTTTGGTCAAGCGCCCGGTCCGCGCCCAAAACCCCATCGCGTTAATCCTACGCGGTCCCCACGCCCAGATCAATGCACCTTGAACGGGAGCGCGTCGCTGACGTAGATCAGCTTGCGGCCATGGAAGGCGCGCAGGAGAAGGACATAGTTGCCGCGGGGGAGTCGCCGGCGGCCAACCTTGCGGTTCCAGTGGAGTACGAGCCGCCCCTTCTTGTGGTGTCCGAAGTCGACTACCCCGACCTGCCGTGTCGCGAGGCGGGTCGCCGAGTTATTGGCAGCGTCGCGTGCCGGGTGAAGCACGCGGAGGATGGTCAGGGTCACGCGCGCGGGTGCGGATAAGGAGGTGCGGATCGTCCCGGGCCCGGTCAACCTGGTAAGGGCGCCGGCAAACGGATTGAACAGCTTGAAGTACTCGCTCGAGGTCAGGATCGATCCGATCAGTTGCTCGTCGCCGGTCCCGACGGTCTGGATCATCTTGACCCAGTACTGCAGCTCGCTCGGACTCGGAGCGCGGCGAAGGAAGCGCAGGTAGTAAGCCATGATCCGGGGGGACAGCGCTTCCCCGCTCTCGAGGAGATTGGTGGCGACGATCGCCGGGCTGGTTACCCCTTGCTCGAAGTTCCCCAGAGCGGTCTCGTCGTAGTTACGGGCGGCTGTGTCAAGCGGCCGGAACAGCGCCTGACAGTAGAGGGCAGCCAGGAACCCGTCTACCGAGTCGTTGCCCCGCAGGTGGATGTACTCATGCGAGCCGAGGATGGCGCCCTCGATGGTTTCGTAGCCCGTGCCCCCGGAGAGCTGGAGGGCCCAGAAGTTGACCTCCTGCGCGGCAGCGGGTCGATTGAGGAGTGACAAATACAGTCCTCCGACCAGATCGGCCCTGTATTCCGCGCTCTTGACCAGACTCCCGACGAGGGTGGCGCGCGTCTCCCCGGCCCCCAGCGCCGCCACCTCGTTGTTCAGCGCCGCCGAGCTCGGCGTCCTGCCCAAGAGGTCGTGGTACAGAGCCTCCACATATCGTTGGTCGATTCCGCCGCTCGGGTGGTACTTCGGAGCGGGTTGGCTTGGGGCCTTCTGCGGGCATCCGCTCACGCTGGCGGTGGTCTGCGGCGTGGCGAGGGCGCCACCCTCGTCGTGGATCTCCACCTCCACGCGGTAGGGCCCGCCATACACATAGGTGTGAGTGCCGCTGACCGTGAAACCGCTGCCGATCGAGCCGGGGCTGGAAGTGCCGTCGCCCCAGAAGATCGTGGCGCTGTAGCTGCCCAGGGGCTCGGGAGCTGGATCGGAGAACGTGGCCACGACCCCGGACACGGCCTGCCCGTTCGTCCCAGCCAGCGCGTTGCCACTGCTGGCGTTCGGCTGAGTGTCGCTTACGGTCGCGCTGCCCGTGTCCGGACCGGAGCTCGTGTAGGTGACGGTGATGGTGTAGGAACCCTCCTCCCCGTAGGTGTGCGAGCCGCTGATCGTGCACGTGCCGGCGCCGGTCTGGGCCACCGTCCCACTGCTCGGTCCCGTCTTGTCGCCCCAGTCGATCGCGGCGTTCGTAATCCGCCCCGCGCTTGTGCAGCTCACCGTGTCGACGACGCCGCTGAATGGCTCGCCCTCGCTCGCGCTGATGGAGGCCGCCTGCCCCGCGAGCGCGGTGCCAGCCGCGGGGCCAAGCAGCGCCACCATTGCAGCAACAAGAGTGAGCAGACCCCCCCATCGTTGAATGGCCCTAGCGCCCCATGAGCGCCCGGTTAGCGCCCTACCACCCACGCTCAGCCGGGTTTCTGCCCCGAGTACTGGATCTTGATCTTGGCGAAGTTGAGAGTCACCTGCTCGGTCAGGATGCCTTTGCCGTTCGTCCCGGCCGATTGGATCGCGCCCACGAAAACCTGAGAGAGGGTGTAGCGCAGGTATTGCTTCCCCCCGCCCGCCTTACGCAGTGTGATCGTGACGCTGGGGATGTGCTTTCCGGACGCGCAGACTTGGGCGAGCTTCGGCGAGGACTTATCGACCTGCTTGGTGATCGAGATGTCATGCAGCGACGCCCCGCCCGTTGCGGCATGGCCAGCAGCCGAGTTGCCCAGAAGCGAAACGTCAAGGATGGGGAAGGTCACCGCATCGGCGCCACTTCCCATCACCACGTCACTGCCACCCGGCAGGTGCCGGGTCGGAGTGGGCAGCGTGATGCCGCCGCCCGCGCTCTCGACCTGGAGAACCTGGCCGCCGGGCAAGGTCAGCGTGCCGCCTTTGGCCACCGTGATCGTGTTACCGGGCGGCCCCTGAGGGCCCTGCTGGCCCGCAGCGCCCTGCGCGCCCGGCGGGCCCGACTGGTTCCAGTCAAGCGCGCGCTGCCCCCCGCGGCCTGGCGTAAATGTGCTGCAGCCCTGACCCGCGCTCGGGTCGATGATCGTCAAGGTGGCGCCAGCAGCCGGGTTGCCGCTGCCGTCCACCGGATAGCAGCCGTGGATCACCCCGCCTGAATCGGGCACCGTGGCCACGGCGACCGCGGCTCCGCCGCCGGCGAGCCCAACCGCCAACAGCAGCACTGCCTTCGTCAAGCGCCCGGTCCGCGCCCAAAGCCCCATTTCAATCGTGGAGCATAGGCTCCCTACCGAACGGGATCAAGTCCCGCCTTCACACCTCGGCCAGCAGGTCCTCCACCTCCGCCGGCTCGCTCGAGGCCTCGATCTCGGCCAACGTCTTGTCCCGCGCCTTGGCGATCCGCTCGTAGCGCTTGCGGAACTGGCGGGCCGCGAACTCGCTGAACTCCTCGCCCTGCAGACCGAACGGGTTGACGCCGTCGGGATAGGCCTCATAGCCGGAGCGGATGATCGCGTCGATGAGCGGGCGCAGCTCGGCCATCCGCTCTTCGATCACCTCCCACACGGACGGGTCATCGGCAACGAGCCGGCTGAGGAGATAGACGCCATAGGCGATGTGCCGGGACTCATCTCGCTTGATGTTCACGAGGCCCGCGCACAGTCCGGGCATGAGGCCGTTCACGGCCAGGGAGCGGTGGTAGTTGTGGTAACCGGTCTCCGCCAGGACGCCCTCGATGACCATGTTGTAAGTCACCGACGCCCGCGCGATCGCCGCCGGTGACTGGTCCTCCAGCAGGGCATTCATCGCGTTCGGCAGCTCGACGTCGAACAGCTGGATCGACGGTTCCGGGGCCCTCGGAAGCCGGGGCGAGCCGACCACCTCACGGAGCCAGCGGCTGAAGAAATTCGGTGTGCTTGGCCTCCTCGAACAGGAAGGTGGTCAGGAATATCTCCTCGTCAAGCCGCCCCTGCCGGGCGATGGTCAGAACGAGCGGCAACAGATCCAGCGTGACCGCTTCCTCCCCACCCAGGAAGCGCGCCGTCAGGCGCAGAATCGCCTTCTGGCGCTCGTCGTTCATCGCCTCCCAATCGGCCCGGTCCTGCGAGAAGTCGATGTCCGCCGGGTTCCAGACCCCGAGTCGTTTCGCCTTCTCGTAGAGCCTCATCGGAAAGGAGTCCGGCCGCAGCACCGTCGGCCTTGAATAGTCGTGGACCGGTGCGCTCATCGGGGTCTCCTCAGGACGATTGCTCATGACAGGACCACCACGCGAGCGACGATTCTCCCCCACCGCGGCCGTGCTGCCAAGCGCGCCGCCACCGCGCCTGACCGGCTCCGGGCCAGTGATAGGCTGGCGCCGGGCCGCAGTAAGACGTTGGAGAGGGGAAGTCCCATGACTCGCAGGAGAGCAGCCGCGCTCGCGGCTACGGCAGTAATCGTCCTCGCCGCTCTCATCGCGGTCCTCACGTCCTCCGCCGGCGCCGCCCGCGTCCCCAAGCCGGCCGTCGATTGCCAGCCCTTCGGCAAGACGCCCTGCCTGCTTCCCTTCCCCAACAACCTCTTCACCCGGCGTGACCGCTCGACCCCCACCGGACTCCGGGTGGCCGTGCCCGCCCGCGCGATGCCGGTGAACACGCACGGCCAGCGGATCGGCGTCGCCCAGTTGGACCGCAACGACGGCTTCAGCCCCGGCAGCGCGATGATCGTCCACGTCACCGGCCTGGACAACGCCAAGGCGTTCGCCCGCACCAACCCGGTCGGACTGCTCAACATGAAGCAGGCCTATGCCAAGAACCAGCCCATCCTGGTGATCGATGAGGCGACCGGCCGGCGCCAGCTCATCTACGCCGAGCTTGACGCCAACGCCCCGACGCCGGCCGCGACCAACCTGATGATCCTCCCCGGCAAGGCTCTGAGCGAGGGCCACACCTACATCGTCGCGCTGCGCAATTTGCGCAACGCCCGGGGCCGCGTCATCGGAGCCCCGGCCTGGTTCGAGAAGCTCCGGGACAACCGGGCCCTCCCGCGTAACGAGCGCTCACAGTACGCGCGCTACGCGCGCATCTTCAAGGTCCTGAACCGCGCCGGCGTCGCCCGCCACCGCCTCTATGAGGCCTGGGACTTCACCGTCGGCTCGGAGAAGAGCCTCACCTCACGGCTTCTGGCTATCCGCAACAACGCCTTCGCCCAGCTCGGCGATCGCAACCTGGCTGACGACAAGGTCCAGGGCTCGGCCCCCGCCTTCACGGTCACCCAGGAGAAGGTGCTGACTCCCCAGCTCCGTGACATCCAGGGGACCTTTTCGGTCCCCTGCTACCTGGCCACGTGCGGCGAGTCGGCCACCGACGGCTTTCACTACAGCTCCTCCAAGCCGGACGCGCTGCCCACGCAGATCCCCGGGAACATCGCCTCGCCCCAGTTCGAGTGCATCGTTCCCAGCAGCGCCACTCCGGTCACCCCGGCGCGGATCGTCCTCTTCGGTCACGGCCTCCTCGGCTCGCATGCCGAGGTGCAGAACGCGCCCGCCGAGGCGCTGGCCACGGGCTACAACATGGTTATCTGCGCCACCAACTGGTGGGGCCTGGCCGCGGCCGACACGCCGTTGGCCCTGGCCACGGCGGCCAATGTCAACCTCTTCCCGGTCGTCGTCGACCGCCTTCAGCAGGGCGTGGTCAACACGCTCTTCCTCGGCCGCCTGATGCTCAACCCGCAGGGCTTGGCCTCCAATCCGGCCTTCCAGCTGGCGGGACGCCCAGTCATCGAGACCTCGAACCTGTTCTACAACGGCAACAGCCAGGGGGGGATCGAGGGTGGGCTGCTCACCGCGGTCTCGCCTGATGTCCGGCGCGCGGTGCTCGGAGTCACGGGGCTTGACTACGGCAACCTGCTCATCCAGCGGAGCACCGACTTCGCCCCGTTCAAGGCGGTGCTCGAGCAGAACTACACCGACCAGTCGCTCTATCCGGTGATCACCGACCTGATGCAGCAGGTCTGGGATCGCGGCGACCCCGAGGGCTACGCCCCCCAGATGACCACGCATCCGCTTCCCGACACCCCATCGCACACAGTGCTCATGGACATCGCCTACGGCGACTTCCAGGTCAGCATCTATGCGGGAGCGGCGGAGGCGCGGACGATCGGTGCCAGCGCCTACGAGCCGGCGCTCGACCCGGCGCGGAGCCAGGACCGGAACCTCCTCTACGGCATCCCGGCGATCGGCCACTATCCCTTCGGCGGCTCCGCGATCGAGATCTGGGACAGCGGGCCGGGCTACACCCAGCCGCCCCCGGCGGGCAACGTGCCCCCTGCCGCCGGCCCCGGCAACACCGACCCCCACCAGGATCCGCGGCACACGCCCGCGGCTCAGGCTCAGATCTCAGCCTTCCTGGAGCCGAGCGGCGCGGTGGTCAGCGTCTGTGGCGGTAAGCCCTGCCACAGCTACGACTACACGCCGTAAGCCGAAGCGACGCAGGGCGTCCCGGCGAACCGGGGCGCCTCAGCGCGGCGTCAGCGCGACGACCGGGATCGGCCGCGCCGTCTGGGTTTGGTAGGCGGTGTAGCGGTCGCGGTTTTTCTCGTTGACCAGCTTCCACAGACGCTGGTAATCCGGGTCGGAGGGTTCGACGATCCTGGCCGTTGCGCGTCGCCGTTCACGGCCGACCTGGATCCCGATCTGTGGGTCGGCCCTCAGGTTGTGCAGCCAGGCCGGCGGGCGGTCCGCCCCTCCGTTTGAAGCAACGACGAGATAATCGTCGCCATCGCTGGCGTAGACCAGGGCGTTGGTTCGGGTCACCCCGGAGCGACGACCGGTCGTCTGAAGCAGGAGCGTGGGAACGCCGAGCAAGCGGTGGCCAATCCGCCCGTCGGTCCGCTTGTACACCCGCTCGTGAATCCGGAGCACCTGGCCGGTAAGGCTCATGCCCGGGAGCTTATGCGACGCCACGGCGCAAGGGAGAACTCAGACATTGGACGTTTTTTCGGCGGCCCGGCCCTTGGGGTCCCAACCGGGGGGCTACCATCGGCCCTGCGGGGCGTGCATCGGACTACGTAATGTCAGCAATCACCGGAAAAATCAGCGCGGAACGCGGCGACCATGCCGTCCACTTCTACGAGGCCGACACCGACCTCGCCCGGACCGTCGCCGCCTATCTGGCTGATGCCCTCGGCGAGGGTGGCGCCGCCGTCGTGATCGCCACCGGGCCCCACACCGAGGCGCTCGAGCAGGCATTGGTCTGCGTCGGAATCGACGTGCCGGAAGCCCGGACCAGCGGTGCGCTCACCGTCCTGGATGCAAGACAGACGCTGTCGCACCTCACCGTGGACGGCGAGATCGACCGCGAGGCCTTTCAGCGCATCGTCGGCGGAGCGCTCCGGGAGGCCGGCGTAGACGACCGCCCGGTTCACGCCTACGGTGAGATGGTCGATCTGCTCTGGCAGGCCGGGCAGATCAGAGAGGTCATCGAGCTGGAAAAGCTGTGGAACGAATTGATCGACGAGCTGCCGGTCTCGCTTCTCTGCGCGTATCACAGCGAGGCGGTCGGGGCTCCCCAGAACGCGGATGCCCTCGACGAGGTCTGCCGGCTGCACTCTTCGGTCTCCGGGGCTCCGGCCCGGGAGGGGACGCGGGAGTTTCAGCCCGACCGTCACGCGCCCGGTGCCGCGCGGCGCTTCGTCGAGGAGGCGCTCCGCCAGTGGGGCCACAGCGAGGCACTGCTCGACGATGCTCGGCTGCTTCTCAGTGAGCTGGTGACCAACGCGGTCGTCCACGCCCGGTCACCGTTCTCAGTGTCCATCCGCTCTCAGGATTCCCGGGTGCGGCTCGCGGTGCGCGACGAGAATCCCGCTGAACCGACGCAGCGACCTCCCTCGGTTGAGGCCGTTTCCGGCCGGGGCCTTCAGATCGTGGCCGCGCTGGCCAAGGATTGGGGTGTCGTGGCCACCCCAAGCGGCAAGACGGTCTGGGCCGAGCTCTAAGCGCTGCTGCGCTCGTCGCTTCCCCTTTGACTTCCGCGCTGCGGTCTGGTTGTGTAGCTATATAGAGAGCCGGGCTGCGGGGCCCGGCGGCAGGCGGAATCCCAGGGAGGTTCTTCATGCGGCTGGTCGACCTCGGTCGTCTCACGGCGTTCATTTGCGCGGGTTGCCTCACGGTGCTGATCGGAGGCACGGGCTCCGCGCTGGCCTGGAGTCCACCGCCGCCCGTCGCCCATGCCGTGGTCAAGACGACCAACGTCCCGGTGACCATGAGTGACGGCACGGTGCTCTACCTCGACGTCGTCCAGCCCGCCGACGCCTCCGGCCACGCCCTCCCCGGCCGCTACCCGGTGCTTCTGACCCAGACGCCGTACAACAAGAACACTCCGAGTCTCAACTTCGAGGACGACTTCCTGGTCGAGCACGGCTACGTCCAGGTGATCGCCGATGTCCGCGGCACCGGCTCCTCGGAGGGCACGTGGGCGTCCTTCGCCCCGCGTGAGCAGCAGGACGGCTACGAGCTGGCCGCATGGACGCGGACCCAGCCCTGGAGCAACGGCCTGATCGGGCTGCACGGCACCTCCTACGGCGCCATCAACCAGTTCCTCACCGCCGAGCTCCAGCCCCCCGGAGTCAAGGCCGCCTTCCCGATCGTGCCCATGTCGGACTCCTACCGTGACGTGACCTTCGGCGGCGGGGAGACGAACACGGCGTTCATCCCCACCTGGCTCGGCCTGGTCACGGGCCTCGGGATGCTCCCGCCCACCTATACGCCGACCAACCCGTCCGAGGGGGCCACGGTCCTGGCCGACCACACCGGCGGCGCGCTGTCCTTCCAGGGAAACCAGGTGGTCGACTCGAGCACCGGCGGCAACGCCGCCTACGACGGCCCCTTCTACCAGGCCCGTTCGCCGATCAACAACATCGCCAAGGACCGGATCCCCACTTTCGTTGTCGGGGGCTGGTTCGACCTCTTCCAGCGCGGCGAGCCGCTGCTTTACCAGGCCCTGCTCCGCCAGGGGGTGCCAACGCGGCTGCTGATGGGCCCCTGGTACCACATCACTGCCGGCGGGGGGCTGCCCGCGGGTGGCGTGGACACGCTCGATGACCTCGAGCTGCGGTGGATGAACCATTACGTCAAGGGACTGTCTGACCCCGGGCTCGACAACAAGAAGGGAGCCAAGGACACGATCGCCCCCGTGACCTATTACGAGAACGGCTCGAGCCAGTGGCGGACCGACGACGGGTGGTACGCCTCCGATGTCACCTTCCACGCGCTCCATCTGAGCGGACCCGCCGCGTCGGGCTCCTCGGGCGCCCTCAACCCCAGCGGCCCTCCGAGCCAGCAGAGCCCGGACACGCTGCTCTTCAACCCCACGAGCGGCGGGTGCAGCCGCTCGACGGTGCAGTGGACGGCGGGCGCGGGCGCAGGCACTCCGTGCGAGACCGACAACCGGATCAACGACCTGACCGGCCTCACCTACGACATGAAGATCTCCCAGCCGCTGCACCTCCTCGGGCCGATGACGGCCAAGCTGTTCGTGGGCAGCCTGGCCGGGCGTGACGCGATGGTCACCGCCCGGGTCGAGGATGTGGCCCCGGACGGCACCTCAACCCAGCTGTCAGCCGGCTGGGACGTGATCTCACTCCGGGCGCTTGACCCCACTCGGACGGTCTACGCCAACGGCCTCATGGCCCAGCCGTATCACCCGTTCACCCAGGCCTCGATCCTCCCCGTGCCCACCGACGGCTCGCCGGTGGAGGTCGACGTCGAGATCTATCCCGCCGGCTGGGATCTGGTGCCCGGTCATACGCTCCGCCTCGCCCTCCAGGAGGCCGACGCGCCGCATCTGACTGCGTCGGTCCCGCTGGAGGCCAACGAGGCGGGCGCGACCCTGTCGATCTACCACGACGCGGCCCACGACTCCGAGCTGATCATCCCGGTACGGGCCGCCCAATCCGCCGCGGCCACGAAGAAGGCGTCCAAGGCCAAGAAGCACCGCAAAGCCAAGCGGCGCCGGCACGCGCGCTCGCGTCGCCGGACTCGGCGCAGCGCGCCGGCCTTTACCGGTTAGGGACCGTTGAGTACGCGGCTTACTGGCTTGAGGTTCCCGCAGCTCCCGGGCTGACAGTCGCAGGATCCGCCGACGCCGGACTCGGGACAGCTGGCGCTGTCCCGTCGGCCGGCTGGCTGCTCACGGACGCCGACCGGGGCCGCGCCGTCGTTGGGCGTCACCGTCGGGGCCGGGGCCGCCGCGGTCGTCGTCGCGTCCGCCGAGCTGACCGGAGCGGCGGGTGCCGCGGGGGCCGCTGGCGCCACCGGTGCCGGAGCCGCCGGCTGACTCACCGGCGCGGCCGGGGCGGTGGGCGCTGGGGCCGCCGGCGCCACGGGCGGCGTGGCGACCACCGCCGGCGCGGCCGGCGCCGCCGGAGTGCTCGTGGCACTGGCCGTGGGCACCGGCGTGCTCGGCGCCGGGACGGAGCTGCTCGCGGTGCTCGTCGAGCTGCTGCTCGGGGCTACGGCCGCGCTGCTTGACGAAGGCGTTCCCGCGGGAACGCTCGCCGTGACCGGGACGGACGCCGTCGAGGTCGTCGGACTCGATGCCGGAGCCGCGGCCGGGGCCGGACTGCTGCTCGGAGCCGAGGACGGCTGGGGGCTCGCGCTCGCTGACGGTACGGCGGCGCCGCCCGAGCTGCTGGGCGCGCTCGCGGAGCGCGTGGCGGCCTTCCCGCGTCTTGACATCCCGAGCGGCAGCCGCGGAGCCGGTCGCGCCCCACGCCCGGCCGGTCGGGTGCTGCTTGAGCAACGCGTTGATCACCGAAAGCATCCGCGAGCCGGCGCCCGTCGGCCCCGTCGGGTAGAAGCCGATCTCCAGGTGGGGACCGGTCGAGATCCCGACGATCCCGTAGCCCACCTCGCTGATCTGCTGCCCGGTGCTGACGTGCTGGCCGACCTTCACCAGGTCAGGGCCGGCGTGGCCGTAGTAGACCTCGAGTCCGGCCAGCGGCCCCGAGGTGATCTTGAGGATCGGCGCGTTGGGACCGAAGCCGGAGATCCCCTCGCCGATGATCACACCGTCGCCCATCGCGTACTCCGGGGTCCCGCCGGGGGCCGAGTAGTCGACCCCCTGGTCGACGCTCCCGTTGACCATGTACTGGCGCGGCAGCGGCAACGCCACGCCGTTGGTGAGCACGTAGGTCGAGGGCTGACTCGTCGGCGCGGCCGGTGTCACCACCGAGACCTGGGGTGCCGAGGCTGACGCTCCGCCCCCCGCCGAGGAGGACACCGGCGCAGCGGGGGCCGGTCCGCCGACATGCGTGTCACCGGTCGCCGTGCCGGCTCCGGTTCCGCTCGTCGACGCCGGCGCCGTGGCGACCCCGCGGGGCGCCTGGGGCGCCGGGGCGACCGCCTTGGCATGCAAGCTCGCGAACTCGGTGTGCGACCGCGAGACCTGGGGCCGCGCAACGGTCCCGGGTGTTGCCGGGGCCGAGCTCCGCGCGCTCGCGTCGCCGGCCGACCCGAAGACGAGCACCGGAGCATCGAACATCCGCGCCCACGCCCCCGCATCCACCGTGCCGTCGGCCAGGAGCCCATCGCGGCGCTGGAAGTCGGTCACGGCCTGGCGGGTCAGCGGACCGTAGATCCCGTCCACAGCCAGGTGCGAGAAGGGGAGGATCTCGTTCAGCCGTCGCTGGAGTGCCGATACGAGCGCGCCCTGGCTGCCCAGCCCCAGCACCACCCGGGAGCTGCCGGCCTGGTCAACGGCGGCGAACTCGCTTGTGCTCGTGTCTGAACCCGGGCCACCGCTGGCTGCCGCCACCGCGGGAGCCACCACCGGTCCACCGGCCATCGACGCCGTCACCGCCAGCGAAACCGTCTTGCGCCGGCGCCGGTTGCGGCGATTCAGTGCAAACAGTCGCCTCCGCTGGCGAGAGCGGGCGAGGGACCGCTCCCAGAGATCGGCTGCGCCAAGGTCGCGGGACCGGACCGCCCCGCCAGGCATTGCGTCAATGCGCCCAGTTGACAAGTGGTGCTCCTTTCGGTCTTGCCTCCGGGGTTAGCTGACGGGCTCGCGTGACCGATCACGCTACGCCGCGCTCTGGCGGCGATTCGCCCCAGCGGCCTGGGCCGCAGTGGTTCCCCCGTTCCCCATCCACCGCTGGACGGAGACTCGGCTTGTGAATTCAGCGCAGATAACTCGCCGGCGGGCCGGAAGTTTCGGGATCTGATCCCGGGTTGCGCCATAAAGTCGGTTTTCGGTGCGACGGCAGGTGATCCTGCCGCCCGCCGCTGAAGGTCCGAACCGGCGCTAGCGGGCGTCCGCGGCGTCGAGCCAGCGGCTGAGTGCGTGGCGCCCGACGAGCGTCAGCTCGCCTTCAGGCGAGATCCAGTCCCGCACCCGCAACTCACGAACCAGTCCGAGGGCGTCACGCGGACCCGGGCCATCGCCCTTCGCCGCCAGCGTCTCGGTTCCCGGCTCGACCGTCCAGCGGCCTGAATCGAGCGCCGCCAGAGCCAAGCCCTGTTCGTCGGTCGGAAGGTCGAGCGGATGGGGGCCGGCGCCACCCAGCGGGTCCTCCCGCTTTGGCGCCTGCTGGTCGGCCTGGCCACCCATCTTTTGCGCCATCTCCTGGCCGAAGTTCTCGGCCGCGACGCGGAACCAGCCGCCGGCGCTCTCCACCCAGTCTCTGGCCCGGGCGGGATCGACGCCAAACGACTGCGCGGCCTCGTCGAGGTCGACGCTCTCGGCCGAGCGCTCTATGTAGCGGCCGAGCTCCTCGGCCATCGACCTCAGGGTCTCGCCGAAGCCGGAGTCATGAGAGCCGTCTGAATCCATACCCCAATCATGACACGCGGCATCGGTCGACCTGGAGCCTTGCGTTACGGCCGCTCGGACTCCCCGCCCAGCAGCCACCCCGCCGCCTCGGCCAGGTCGGCGACCACGTGGTCCACCCCTTCGATCTTTCGGCTGACCGCCATCGCGGGCACCGACGAGCACCCCCAGCGCCCCGATCCGGGACGAGGCGAGCATGTCGGATGGACTGTCGCCCACCACCGCCGTCTCCTCCAGCCGCAAACCGAACTCCATAGCCGCGGCCTCGAACATCCCCGTCTCCGGCTTACGGCAGCCGCACCCCACTTCGTGGGGGCAGTGGTAGATCGCGTCGATCCGCCCGCCGCTCTCGAGAATCGCCGCCCGCATCCGATCGTGGATGTCCGACAGGTCGGCCTCGCTCATCCGCCCCCGGGCGATCCCGCGCTGGTTGGTGGCCACGATCAGCTTGACCGGCGAGGCCGCGAGCAGCGCCAGGCCCTCCAGCGCGCCGGGGAGGAACTCGAACTCGGCCCAGGAGGTGACGTATTCCCCCTCCGGGGCCTTGCGGTTGATGACCCCGTCGCGGTCGAGGAAGACGGCGCTCAGGCGAGTTCGCGCTCGACCAGCTCGCACAGGACGTGGGCGAGGAGAATGTGGCCCTCCTGGATCCGGGCGGCGCCGGTGGCGGGGACCCGCAGGCAGATGTCGACCTCGGCGGCGAGCTCGTCCCCTGCGCGCCGGTCAGGCCGATGGTCCCCAGGCCCAGCCGCCTGGCGGCGCGCACGCCAGCCAGTACGTTGGGCGACTTACCGCTGGTCGAGATGGCCATCGCCACGTCTCCCGGCACCGCGAACGCCTCCACCTGCCGCGTAAACACCTGCTCGAAGCCATAGTCATTGGCGATCGCTGTCACCGCCGACAGATTCGTGGCCAGCGAGATGGCGGGATACGCCCGGCGCTCAAGCTGGAAGCGGCCGACGAACTCGGCCGCCACGTGAGCGGCGTCGCTGGCGCTCCCTCCATTGCCGAACAGGAGCAACTTTCCGCCCTGGGAGAGCGAGCGGGTGACCATCTCCGCCGCCTCGACCAACGCCGCCACCATGGCCTCATCGAGCAGCTTCTCGTGGACGTCGATCGAATCCCGGATCACCGCGGCGGCCAGCGCCCCCGATTCGCTCAGAGCTGAGGCTCGGTTTTGATCAGTTGTCGCCATTGACTCTCCACGTCCGCACGCCGGACTGCTCGAAGGCGAACTCGTCGACCTCGGCTCCCAGCTCACGCATCTTCGTGGCCACCTCGTGTTTGTGGTTTCCGTCGCAGTACAGGAGCAGATACCCACCGCCGCCCGCTCCAGTCACCTTTCCCCCCAGTGCCCCAGCGGCGCGCGCGCCCTTGTACAGCTCGTCGATCCGCTGGTTGGAGATCCGATCTGACATTCTCCGCTTAGCCTCCCACGCCGCGTTGAGCATCTCCCCAAAGTCGGACAGCCGGCGCTGGAGAAGGGCGTTCTTCATCTCGACCGCGAGCTCCTTCTGCGCCCTCAGCCCGGCTATCGCCTCGGCATCCCCGCGCTCGTAGCGTTGGACCTGGTCAGCGATGATGTGATCGCTCTGCCGGGTCGTGCCCGTGTAACAGAGGAGCAGGTTGTGCTCCAGCTCCAGCACGATGTCCTCAGCGATTCTCAGCGGGTTGACCACCACATGGTCGCCGTAGAGCTCGATGAAGTTGAAGCCGCCGAAGGTCGCCGCGTACTGGTCCTGGCGCCCGCCGCTGATCCCCAGCTCCTCCCGCTCGAGCTGGTGCGCCAGCTCGGCCAGCTCGTAGTCGGTCACGGGGATGTTGCTGAACTCCTTGAGCACGCCGATCAGCGCCACCATCATCGCCGAGGAGGCGCCGAGGCCCGAACCGGGCGGGGCGTTTGAGTGCAGAGCCAGGTCGAACCCGCTCGACACGTCGCCCGTGAACCGCTTGATCGCCGCCTTGGCCAGATCGAGCTTGCCGTCAAAGACGGGCGCCTTGCCGATCGACAGCTCGATCGAGGAGCCGTAGTCGTAGGAGTGGATCGTGATGCTCTCATCGGGCCGGGAGCGCAGCGTGCCGTAGGCATAGCGATTGATGGTCGCGTTGAGCACGAGGCCCCCTTCCCGGGCTGGGAAGGGTGGTACGTCCGTACCCCCTCCCGCAAAGGAGATGCGAAGCGGCGCCTTGGCCCGGATCAACATCGGTCCGGAGCGTACTGGGCCGACCCGGGGGCGCGACCGGCTCGGCAGCGAGGTCCAGGCCGCTGGCGGTGGACCTGTCTTCACCCGGACAGCTGCTCCAGCAGGCGCCTGCGCAACAGCGGATTGAGGATCCGGTACTCACCGCGGCCAAGTCGTTCGATGATCCCGGCGTCGAGCAGCTTCCTGAGCGCCCGGTCGGCCTCGGTGCGATGCATGCCCTGGGCCAGTGGCCGGCCGGCCGCCACTCGCCGGGCGAGCTTCAGGGCCAGCCGATGGGCGGAGCGAATGATCTCCAGCAGCTGGTCAAGCAGCGCGCTGTCGCCGTGGTACGCAGCGTCATACCCCTGCTCGACCAGGCTGAGGTCGATCTCACGACGGTCGAGGAGGACGCTGAGGATGTGGGTCTTCTGGGCGATCAGCATCGTCACCCGTGGATGGAGCTCGCCTGCGGCTACAAGCCGAGCAAGGGCCTCGTCGGAGATCTCGCAGCCATCGGCCTCGAAGCGCTCACGGATCCCGTCGCTTCCAGTCCTCGGGGGCGATCGAGCGTAGAGCGTGAAAGCTGCCGAACCCGCTCAGCGCCCGGCGCTGCGGCCCGAACAGATCCCGCATCACGTGCTCGATGCTCCCGGTGAACAGATAGCTGACCTGGCTCGAGCGCTGGAAAATCGCGCGCATCCGCTTGGTCACCGCATCCGGATCACCGTAGGGGCGCCTATCGCTGGCCAGCTCCTGGAACTCGTCGAAGAACACGACGCAGCGCTTGCCGTCGAGGGCAGCCACCCGCTGCGGTAGCTCGAGCGCCTTGACCAGCGCTGCCTGCGGATCACGCGCCGCCAGGCCCGGCGTCAGCGCGAGCTCGACGCCGTCGCCGAGCTGCGCCTTGAGCGTCATCACGGTCGCGGCCTGTGTCGCGCTGAGGGCGCTTCGTCCCAGACGGCGCGCCCGGGGAATCAGCTGCCGGATCGCGGGGCGGTTGCGCAGCACCGCGGCCACCAGTGCCTCGGCCAGCTCGGCCGCGTCGGCGAGCTCGAACAGGTCGACCGCGGCAACGTAGATCCCGCGGCCCTTGACCCGGGTCAGCGCGGCTTCACACACGCTCGTCTTGCCGGTGCGCCGCGGCCCGGCGATGACCACGCTGGTGCCCGCCTCGAGCTCCAAGGCAAGCTCACGGACCTCCTCGCTGCGCCCGATCATCTGACTGGCCGGGATCGGCTCGTCGGTGGGAAAGAGATCGCCGCTTCCTGCCGCTCCGGCTGTACACGGTTCATGTGAACATTGTACACATTAAGTGTGGAGAGCCCGTCCGGCCGCGCCCGGGTGCCGGCCTTTCTCGCGAACGGCGACCTGTTGAAGTGAGCTTTGATCACTGCTCTGTGTGCAAGACCGGCAGCCCATTGAGATCAGTGAGGCTCTGATAAGCCTGCCGCGCCGCGTGCAGCCGCTACGCCGCTGCCGTCAGCGACTCCTCGGCCACCCGGTCGGTGGCGTCGTCGGTGCCCCCGAGCAGGCGCCGTGAGAGCTGCGCCCGGCGGAAGAAGAGCGGCGCGTCGTGCTCCCAGGTCGCGCCGATGCCGCCGTGGACGTTGATCATCGAGCGGGTCGCGAAGTCAAGCGCCCGGCCCGCGGTGGAGCGGGCGGCACTCGCTGCCAGCGGGAACTCCTCCGGCTTGGAGCCCCGGGCCCAGCCGGCGTAGTACTCCAGGCCGCGCGCGTTCTCGAGCCGGCGCAGGACCTCGGTCAGCTCGTGCTTGACGGCCTGGTAGGACCCGATCGCCCGCCCGAAGGTGAAGCGCTCCTTGGCGTAGGCGACGCTCGTGTCCAGACAGGTCTGAACCGCGCCGATGGACTCGGCGGCGATCAGCGACTGGGCCACGTACCAGGCGTCGGCGAGCGCGCCGGCGTCGACAGCCAGCCTCCGCCCCCGGGTCGAGGCCAAGGTCACGTGACCAAGCGGGTGGGTGGCGTCATAGCGAACGACGGGCTCGACCGAGACGCCGTCGGCGTCAGCCGGGACCGCGGCGGCCACCGCGTCCCCGTCCTCCGTCTCCCCCACCACGACGAACAGCTCGGCGCCCGGAGCATCCGGGACGAAGGCGACGGTCCCGTCGAGGACGACCTCCTCGCCGTCCACGCTGGCTCGGGGTGCCTCCACCCGGGCCAGCCCTTGGTGCGGTTCGACCGTCCACCCCTCCTCGAGCTCGCTCGGCGGCCGGGCCGGGAGGTAGGCCGGGCGCATCTCCCCCGCCGCCACGGCCGGAAGCGACTCGTCGCCAGCTTTGTCGAGGATCGCCGTCGCGGGCACGAGCCCGAGGAGCGGCACCGCGGCGAGCACCCGCCCGCATTCCTCGGCCACGAGCATGGCGTCGAAGACGCCGAGCCCGGCGCCACCCCGCCCCTCGCCGATCAGCAGGCCCGGCCATCCGGCCTCTACCGCGGTCGGCCAAAGATCAGGCAACGCTTCCGGGTTCTCGAGCGCCGCCCGGGCCGCCTCGATCGTCTTGTGGCGGGAGAGGGCGCCGCGCGCGGCCTCCCGCAGGAACTCCTGCTCGTCGGAGAGGGCGAAGTTCATGACGTCAGCGCCTCCTTCTCCTTGGCCCGGAGCTCGGAGAAGGGGATGCCCTTGTCGAGCCGCGGCTCGGGCGGCAGTCCGAGCACCCGCTCACCGATCGTGTTGCGCAAGATCGCCTCGGTTCCGCCGGCGGACTTCAGCCCGGGCAGGAACGAGATCAGGTAGCTCCACTCGCTGTCGGCGTCAAGCGCCTCGGGTCCGACGATGTCGGCCCCAAGGTCGGTCGCGGCGATACCGGCGTTGACCAGGGTGACCTTGGCCAGGCCGGCCTCAGGTCCCGGGATCTGGCCCCGCTGGAGAATGGTCAGCGCGCGGTAGCCGTTGAAGCGAACCGCCAGCAGCTCCGAGATGATCTCACCGAACTGATGGCGGACGCTGGAATCCCGCCGAGCCGCGGCATCGGCGGCGATCGTCTCGGCCAGGCGGGCCGAGGAGCCGAAGTTCTCCGAGCCGAAGCCGATCGTCAGCCGCTCGAACATGAGCACCGTCAGCGCCGTTCCCCAGCCGTTGCCAACTCCGCCGACGACTGCGTCCTCCTCCAGCCGGACATCGTCGAAGAAGACCTCGTTGAACTCAGGCTCGCCGGAGATCTGACGCAGGCCGCGCACCGTGACGCCCTCGCCGTCCATGGGGACGATGAACATGGTCAGGCCCTTGTGCTTGGGGACGTCAGGATCGGTGCGGGCCAGGAGGAGGCCGTAGGAGGCGAACTGGGCGTTGGTCGTCCATACCTTCTGCCCGTTGAGAGTCCAGCTGCCGTCGTCGTTCTGTCGGGCGCGGGCTTGGATTGCCGCCAGGTCCGAACCCGCAGCGGGCTCAGAGAAGAGCTGGCACCAAACCTCGTCGCCGTGGAGCATCGGGCCCAAGTAGCGACTCTTCTGCTCCTCAGAGCCGTGGGCGATAAGGCACGGACCGAGCATCCCGATCCCGATCACATCGAGGATCCCGGGGACTCCTGCCAGTGACAGCTCCTGGTTGGTCGTGACCTGCTCGATCGGGCCGCGGCCCTGGCCGCCGTATTCCTTGGGCCAGGTGACGCCGGCCAGACCGGCCTCGGCCAGCTTGCGCTGCCAGGCCCGTCGCGCGTCTATATAGGCGGCGTCCTCAGAGGAGCCCTGACGCGGCGGCGCCTCAGCCTTGTGCTCCTTCAGCCACGCCTGCGTTTTCTCCCGATATTCGGCCTGCTCGGGAGTGTCGTTGAGGTCCACGCTTGCTCCTTGATGACGCGGTGAATCGAGATTCACGATCATACCCGGGGGTGCCGCACGGCGCCCGGGACGAACCCCGCGCAGATTTCGACGCGGGCTGTGCGCGGACCGCGCCAGACTGAGTCAGGCTTGTGTAGCTGGGCTCAGCCGGTGAAGCTGCTCGGACTGCGCGTCGTGCTCACGCCCTGGACGCCCTGCGAGCTACGGCTCGACTTGCGCCTCAAGCCGAAGTTGGCCTTTTCGCCCCTCGAGCACTCGTACGAATGACGGCGGTTGTTGGCCGTGTAGTAGTAGCAACGCTTCGGTTTAGTCGGACACAGCTGCTTGTGGTGCCGTCCACAGCCGCGTCTAGGCGGCGGGCACGGGTGCTCTTGGGGTTGCAGTACTGAGCGACCGCGGCTCCACCCCCCGGTCCCCCAGAGGAGTCGGACGCACCGATGGCAATGGCGCCACCACTGCCGCCCGCGAGGGCGAGCAACGTGAAGAGAGTTGCGAACCGCGATTTCATAAAGCCTCCATGCCGTGAGGGGGAACTGCGTGCCAGCGCTGTCCGCTTGATCCCATCAAGCTGGAGCGGATCCGCCTGAGCCCGATTGGCGCGGAGGCGACCGGCTACGCGTTCGAGATCCTCGGGAAGGTGGAATTGTGAACGGCTAGTCATCACAAAGTTATTCGCACGAAGGACCAAATTCCTGACAGAGCGGCAAGATCGGGTCGTTCGATGCGACGACGGGCCGCCCGACCGCGACAATCAGGGAATCGGCGGATACGTGGACATCCACGCCCATCTTCTTCCTGGCATCGACGACGGGCCATCGGACCTCGAGCAGTCCGTGGTCATGGCGCAGGCGGCAATCGATGCCGGCATTTCGACGATCGCCGCAACACCTCACCTGCGGGGTGACTTTCCCGACGTTCGGGTGGAGGAGATCGCTTCCAGGTGCGAAGCGCTGCAACGGGAGCTCGAGACGCGCGGCATTCCACTTCAAGTCGTCTCCGGGGCCGAGGTCTCGGTGGGCTGGGCCCTTGAGGCGAGCGACGAACAGCTCCGGCTTGCCAGCTACGGACAGCGCGGGTGTGACCTGCTCGTGGAGTCGCCCCTCACTCCCATGGTCGGAATCGATCGTTTCCTCTACCTCCTGCATGGCAGGGGCTACCGGCTGACATTGGCCCACCCCGAACGCTGCCCTAACTTTCAGAGCAACGAGGATGTGGTGCGAGCGCTCGTTACGCGGGGGCTGCTGCTACAGCTGAACGCGGACTCGCTAATCGGACCCAGCGCGGGCGGGGTCAAACGCCTCGCACGCCGGCTTTTGACCGAGGGGCTTGCTCAGGCGATCGCCTCAGACGGGCACCGTGGATCCACCTGGCGTCCCGTAACCCGTCTGAGGGATGCCGTGGATGCCGCCGGGAAGCTGGTCGGCCCAGAGCGGGCGCGGTGGATGGCGACCACCGCTCCTGCCGCTATCGCGAAAGGCGAGCCGCTTCCCGAGCCACCGCTGCTGTGGACACCGCGGCGACACCGGTGGTTGCCGCGGTGGCGATGAGGGCAGCCGCGGCTTGGAACGCGCTAAGGGGGGTTTCCCCTCGACTGTCTACGGGGACAGGCGGACAGCTGGTCCCCGACTCGTGGCGCGGGACACGATCCTCGACGGGGTCTTTCAGCAGCTTTCCAGTGGGTACAACTACGCCGCATCGGGGCTGCTTCATCGCAGCGTCGGGTGGGGGACAGCGACGCCATCTAGGGCCGAGCGAGGAAGGTCCAGCGCAGCGGGTTGTGATCCGTCGCTGCGAACGCAGGCCAGTCGAGCGGCCCGTCACCGTCGGCGGTGTAGAGCCGGTAGTCGAACTCTCCAACCAGTAGATCCCAGACGTCACGTGTGCTCGTGTCATAGAGAGCAGCGGCGTCTTCGCCGTGGTCGAGCCAGATGACAGGGCGGCTTGCGAGGATGCGCCTGGCGCCGCGGAGTGCGGGTACATGGCCACCTTCGACGTCGATCTTGATGAAGTCGGGCGTGTAGTCCTCCGGGAGGATCGAGTCGAGCATCGCGACCGTGACGGTGATTTCGCTGACATTCGATCCGGCGATGGGCCTGCGTTGCAGGCCACTGAGCGCTGGGGCATCTTCCGCAACGTGGAAAACTGCGGTCCCATCGTGATCGGAGAGTGCGACCTCATGAACCTCGATGGTTGGGAACCGGGCGCGGAGACCCGCCGCGAGATGCGGCAGCGGCTCGATCGCAACATGGTTCCCGCGGGGCGCGCATCGGAGAATCTCGGCGCTCATCTCACCTTCGTTGGCGCCGATATCGACGGCGTTGGAATCCGATCCGAGAACGGCGGCGAGTAGAACGCGGAGGTTCCGGTCATCGCGATAGTTGCGACGACCATTGGCGGTGCGGAGCTGTCGCGCTAGCCGAATCTGATCCAATACCCCGGCGCGCGCTGCCATGCGCTTAGCCATATCCTTCGCGCTCACGGCCCGGAGCCTACCGTCGACCATCGCTTTGCGTGAGAAGCAGCCGATGGCGTACACGTGATCGGACGGACGGCGGGATCCGTGGGAGGGATGGGAGCCCGGTCCGTCCGTCACGGCCAGCGCCACCGAGTGTGGGTCGTTTCCAAATGCTCGGGGCGAACTAGCGCGCCCCGGGGCTTTTTCAAGAAGGTGGCGGCCGGGTCGCGTGCGGTAGGGGTGCTCACACCGGCGATGACCCCGTACTCGAGATGTAGCGACGGAGGCCCTTTCTGCAAGCTTTCGGATCCGTAGGCGAATGGGACTGGCAGTCGGCAGCCGGCATAAACAGCGCGAACTTAGCCGCGTCCGAAGGTCGCCAACCACCTCGACTTGTAGCTACAGCTGGATTTCCGACCCGAGAGGGCCGTTTGCCAGAACCCACATGACGCTCCGCTCCTGGCCACGAATTGGTGCCGCCGGGCGCGAAGGCGAGCTAGACTAATCCCCTCAGAACGCCTCGTACGCCGCGGCAGAGCTAGAGCCCTTCGCGGAAACCCCAGGGCAGGCGTGATCGCACTTGACTGGTTCCAGGTTTCCCTCGTGCGGCGGGCCTCGTTCTCGTTGGCTGCGGCAGCTCGGCTTAAGAGGTTGTTGGCCAAAATGAACGTCTCTGATACCGCAGCCCATGCCTCATAAGAGCGACATCGACTTTGAGCAGGTGCGTCGGCTCGTCCGCCGACGGGGTCCCATCGTGCTGCTGTTGACGGTCATCGCAGCCGGTGTCGGGCTCGCGCTCTCCGAAGTGGCAACGAAGAAGTACACCGCAACGGCGTCGCTCCTGTTCAGCAACACGCAGGCGAACCAGCAGGTCGCGGGGCTTACACCCAACTACAACCCCAATGCACAAGCCCAGCAGGACACCAATCTTCAACTCGTGCAGATCGGCGACATGCCCGCGAGAACAGCCTCGCTGCTTGGGCACGGCTTAACAGCGCTGGGGGTCGCGGGCGCCATGAGTATTTCTGCCGTCGGTGATACGAACGTCGTAGACGTATCTGCGACGTCCACCTCGCCCGTCCTCGCGGCCCGCATCGCAAACACCTACGCGACTACCTTTGTCGACGAGCAGGTAGGAAGCAACCAGCACTATTATGCGTCCGCGTTAGCAGCCGTCACGAGGCAACTCGCGGCATTACCGCCTGACCAGCGGAACGGAGCAGTCGCACTTAGCCTCGAGACGCGCGCCCAGTCTCTCTCGCTGCTTTCTTCACTCAGGTCAGGGGTCGTTCAGGTCGCTCGACCGGCGGCCTTGCCGACCAGTCCGTCGTTCCCAAAGAAAAAGCTCGACCTCGCGGTCGCCGTCGTGTTGGGTCTGCTAATTGGCCTCGCCATCGCCTACCTGCTAGAGCGACTCGACCACACGATTCGCGACGGGGACGAGCTAACCGGGATATTCGGCGTACCGCTATTAGGGTCAGTCCCGCAGAGTGCGTCCTTGGCGTTGGAACGCCGCGGAGCCAACAGCAGCAGTTCCATCTTGACGGCGGGTGCCGAGAGGGAATCATTCAGCTTGATCCGCGCTCACCTTCGCTATTTCAACGTTGATCGCGAGCTCAGAACGCTACTTGTTACGTCCGCACAAACCGGCGACGGAAAGACGACGGTGGCCTGTCACTTGGGCGCGGCGGCGGCGATGGCCGGGGGTAGGGTCCTGCTCATCGAGGCTGATCTACGTCTGCCTACGATGGATCGGCAATTCGACCTGACACCGGCTGCCGGTCTCTCCGAGGTCCTGATCGGCACTACCTCTTTCGACGACGCGGTTCAGACGATCCAGCTCCAGCCAGATCCTGGGTTGGGCCCGTCGAGTCTCGACGTGCTAGTCGCCGGCGCGGTGCCACCCAATCCCGCGGAGCTGATCGAGAGCCAGGCGATGCGATCGCTTGTTGAGGAAGCAAGGTCGCGCTATGACATCGTGATCCTTGACACTCCGCCCATCACAGCCGTCTCTGACGCGCTTCCCCTTTTGCTTACCTCGGATGGCGTGATACTCGTTGGCCGCATCGGAACGGATCGTCGGCTCGCTGTGCGCGCCCGCGACATACTTTCTGAGGTTCAGGCCCCCTTGCTGGGCATCGTCGTGAACGGTGTTACTGCGACCGGTTCGTATGGTTACGATGCGTACTCTCAACAGCTAGACGTGTACCACAGTCCTTCTGGTCAGCCTAACGGGCGCCGTGTGATCGAGCGGACCGTGTCTCGGTCGAAGCGCTAGTTGATAAGGCCGGCGGAATGTGGGGCCGTCTGACGGGCAGTAGCGCCTCTTTACTCGGCGATCAGCGTGGCCCCATGAAGCGTGGTCTAAGGCCCAGGTCCACTGAGCGCAGCGGCGCCTACGCGTGTATCGCTGGGGTCGTGGCTGCCGTCCTTGCTGGCGTGCTCTCTACCACCAGCCTTAAGCTTAGTGTCGGAGCGCTCGGCATCGTCGCTCTGGCGCTCTTCGCGGTGTACGCACGCCAGCATACGAACGGGGCCGTATTGGTTCTGTTGTTAAGCCTGATGCTGATACCGGTCTACGCCGTCCCCAGCATAGGACCCCTCGATCCGGAGCCTGCAATCTTCGCGGCTGCGGTGCTCGCCGCTGTCCGTGTAGCGACTCGCGAGCGCACGGCCTCGACTGGCTATACCGCGTTGGACATCGCCTTTACCGCTACCTGCGTGGCGATTGTCTTTGCAGCGGTTCTTGGCCCCGCTCATGTCCTGGCGACGCTCGCGAGCCTTCTTCTGTGGGTCCCTCTTTACTTTGCAGGGCGGACGATCTGCCTGAAAGACCGGGGAGCCGAGTCCTTTGCTTGGGCTGCTGCCGTCGCAGCCTGCCTGTTGGTCCCATTCATCGCCTACGAAGCCGCGACACAACACAATGTCTTTCTCTCGCTTGCGATTCCCGGCACTACCGCGACCAAGGAGTGGGCACATCCGGTCTTCCGCAGCGGAACGAATTTGTACCGGGCCGACGGACCGTTTGGTCATCCGCTGTCGATGGCCATCATCGTAGGCGCGTCCGCGCTGTTCGCCGTCGCCGGAGCCGTACGTGCCACAACACGGCTCCGACGCTACCTGTACGTGCTCGCTGCCTTTGCCTTGGTCGCCACCCAGTACACCTCGGGCGAGCGCACCGGCTGGATCGTGGTGATCGCTGGATTCGCGCTATTCAGCGCGACCAGGATCTCACGGACTACGCGCCGACGCTACAAAGTGATCGTTTTGGTAACCGTCATCGGGATGACGGCGCTCGCGCTCACCGAGATCTCGAACTCGTCAACTTCTGCAGCGTTAAGTTCATCGACCGGATATCGCACAGCGCTTTATGCGCATGCGTTGCAACCTGGGGCACTCAAGCTTTTTGGGCTGCCGGAAAACCTTAACGGCACGGGCTTCAATATCTTCGTAAGCGGCGCCGAGAATCAGGCACAAGGTCAGGCCTCCAGCTCGATCGATAGTGCCTATCTTCAGGTTGCCGACAACTTTGGGCTGGCAGCGTTGGTTCCGTTACTAACCCTGCCCCTAGCGGCCGCGTGGGCGGCCGGGCAGTGTCGGAAATCGTGGCTTGTAGTGTTCCCAGTCGTAGCGTTCGCCCTTCTACTCGCGCTCTTTGCTATCGGCTTCCAGACCCAGGTTCCGATGTTTGTCTGGCTCGTCGTCGGCGGAGCGTCCGGAGCACAGCTCCGCTGGAAACGGCTCCGCACCGTCCAAACCGCGGATGCCCAGCCGGTTCCGACGGGTGGTCTTCGTTCCACCTGGCACGATGCGCGACGTCGAAGCGCGTTTGGCATGCGGCCGGTCCGTCACTAAAAGACGTGACCGATTCGCCCCCGGCGTCCTCTGTACCCATTCGACGGTCGAGTGGATAAGCCTCGGGCCCGGAGGCGGCAGCAGCCCGCTTGGTGGTCACCGTCCGCGATAGGGCCACGACCATTCTCAGGCACCCCGACGCCCCTCCCCCTCGAAGGCCGTCCGCTCGTTGCCACTCCGATCAGCCGGGCGTGGGAACCACCAATACTGGGCCGGAAACCAGGGTCGGTGCGGTGTTCCTACGTTCAAAAATGACTCGCACTCCCGCTCGGGTCCAGGCCCCGTTCTCAACGCGCTAACGCCTGACGCCGCCGGCCTCTTAGCCACCGACTACATGCGTGCCCGGCGGTTTCGCGAGCCCGCCATACCGGATGCTTCCTCCTATGATCCTGTCCATGTCGCGGCGCCGCCATGGATCGGCCATTGCAGTTACTCCGGGCGCAGTTCACGCTAGCCACCTCTCGTTTCCCCGGTTCCATGCTTCGCATTCTCGGAAAATCTCCTAGTCGCCCGCCGACAACGGTTGTCGTCGACGGCCGGTCGGCTCAGGGCGCCCGAACTGGGATAGGTGAATATGTGCTTCGGCTTCTCGAGCACTGGCCCGGTCGTGGCCGCACAGTGGCGGTGCTAGTGACTTCGCCCAACGACGTGACCTGGCCTTTTGACGGCAAGATCGTCGCCAGCCGTGCCGGACCCCTCTGGCATATCCGAGCGGCGGTCTATACCCTCCTGCGAAGGGCGACCTATCTCTCGCCCGAAAGCATGCTCGTACCGATCCTGCTGGGAAAGAGGGCGGCGTGGACAGTTCATGACCTCACCGCCACCCGGTTTCCGGAGTTGCATAGCCGCCGCAATGTGTGGTTCCACCGACTCTTTCTCAGGCTCGCTATCCGCCGCGTCGGATGTATCTTTGTACCGACGGTTTCTGTCGGGCGGGACATTAGTCACGCGTTCCCACGCACTGCTAAGCGGATCGTCGTTGTTGGTCGTGGGCCGCGGGGGCGAGAAGCAAACCCGCCGGTGAGCGCGACTCGGCCCCCTCCCGAGGTAAGCGGCTCACGCCCCATCCCTGCGCCATACGTACTGTTTGTTGGGACAGTGGAGCCGAGGAAGAATGTTCTCGCGCTGATCCGCGCATTCCTCGACGTGGCACCGCAAGACTGGCACCTAGTAATTGCAGGAAAGGTGGGGTGGTTAAGTGACGAGGAGGCTTCTCTCTTTCACAGCCTCACAAGCGCTCGCACCGTCATTTTTCTTGGCTACGTGGACGACGACCGCCTAAACGAGCTATACGGGGACGCAGCACTCTTTTGTTATGTCTCCGCAGCCGAGGGGTTTGGGCTACCGCTACTCGAGGCCATGTCCTATGGCCTGCCGATCATACATAGCGACGATCCAGCACTCGCTGAGGTCGCGGGTGACGCCGGTCGCTGCGTTCGCCTCACTTCCCTACCCGAGGACCTTCGCGCCGCACTCCATCACCTCACCCGAGACCCGCTTGAGCGTGGCCGTCTGAGCGCATCGAGCGCCTGTCGAGCAAGAGACTTTAGTTGGACCGCCGCGGCGAAGGTCACCGCAGACGAACTGGCTGCCATTGCTAATGCTTACTGTCCTGTTTCAGGCACCGGGTGACTGGGAGTGCGTCCGCGCGGGGTCCACGGCCATGGATGTATCGCGTTGTCGGGAGATTGGCTTGCTTGCCGCAAATGACTTCGCGATGGCTGCCAGAACCTCGCGGTAATAGATCCACCGGAGCCGGTATCGGGGGGACATAAAGCCAAGTGCCCAGCACAAAAGCGCGCGGAGAAGGAGAGCTGGATCACGCCGATAGAAGTCGGGACTGATCGGGACTCCGAACCTGGGGCCCCACTTCGTTTCTATTTGCGCTGTGCTGCGTGTCCCATCGCGCACGAGCCGCTCGAGGTAACGCCGTGACAGACGAGACTCGTCTATAACGTGAGTCACCACAAGTCGCGCGTCGACCGCTACCACGAACCCTTCGCTAAGTACGAATAAGTCGAGATCAACATCCTCGCCCGAAAAAAGGCGACTCCCCTGTCGTCCCTCAATGCGAACGTCTCCATGCAGACTTTCGGCCCAAGCGCGAGCAAGTCCTGTCCTCACTGCCATACCGGCCCCGATCGGGAAGGCGTCAGAATACGGCGGCCTGCTCGTGGCAGACCAGAACCCAGACGGAAGACGTCGCACCGCGAGGTGTGACTCGTCGCGCCCCAGCCAGCCGGGCAATGGGATCGAATATTGAGGGATGACCGAGCCACCTAATGCGCCAAGGGCCGGATCCGCGTCGAAGTCCTCGGTGACTATCTCTAGATAGTCCGGCCCTAGGAGGTTGTCGTCATCGATGAACACAATCACCTCGCCGGCTGCACTCTCGGCCGCGAGTTCTCGGGCGGCCGTCAACCCGAGCCGGGGCTGGACCACCAAGCGGCACGACACCCCACCGAGGTCCGACGGGCGGAGGGGTGGATTGGATCCGTTGTCCACGACTATGAGGCTTCCGCATCAGGCACTTCCCGTCGCTGAACGTCGATGGAATGAATGACCCGAAGAAGTAGCTCGCGATTTGGCTGGTGTGTGCAGACGGCGACGGTGAGCTTCACCCGCCTAGTTCCTCCGAAGCCAGAGGACTGTGTCCTCGACCGACGCCTCCAACGAGACGCGAGGTTTCCAGCCATCCTGAAGCGCCGGTGGGAACTGACGTACGCCGGCCATGATCGATAGGAAGATCTGTTCTTCGCGGTCCGGAGCCGAACCTAGCCGGACCTCCATCCGGTCGGGACCCTTGAGGCGTTCAAATAGAGGCGGCGGAAGCTTCGCGAGAGCTGAGCGCAATATGGATGCTGAGACACGCTCTTGGCTTAGAGCTCTGTACAGACCTCGCGGCCGGATTGGCCTAAGTCCGGCGGCGAGCTCCGCGCGAAGTCCGATTGGGGCGCCGAGCCCACTTGTATCGACCGACTCCATCGGCACTTTCAGCTCTTCCGCCAATGGCGTGAGCCACCTAGCCCACGGAGCGGCGTAGAACTCGGCGACGTGGTGGTACCGCACACCCACCGGGCTGTCTGTCTCGGTAGCCAAAAACGCGAGATAGGACGCGGCATTGCGAACATCGGTCGCGTTGCTCCACCCAGGGGCGTCAGCGACCAGAACCGGGCGGCCGGAAAGCAGACGCTGCGCAAGCCCCACGGCCCATCCGGGGGACGCTGGTCCGACTACGTTCCCAAGGCGAGCAACGTCAAGCCCGATTCCTCGGGCGGCACAGGCCGCCGCGAACCGATGCTCAGCGTCGATCTTCGACTCGACGTAGGCGGTGTCTCTTGCCTTCCGGACGGGACCAACCACCACCGGCCGCTCCACGGCGGGGCCGAACACCGCGCAAGTGCTTACTTGGACTACCCGCCCACCCGGAGGGACAAGCTGTAAGGCCTGATTGACGATCTCCGCGGCAGCGCGAGCGTGTGTGCTCTCGTGCCCGCTCGTCGGATAAGCCAAATTGATGACAGTGTCGAACCGCGGTCCAGAACCTAACTCCTGCATGCGGACAACTTGATGCAGGGTGCGCCCTTGAAGAATCTCCGGCGCTCCCCTCACGATAGCTACGGCCGACACACCGCGAGCGGCCAATTCGTCGAGAAGTGCAAGCCCGACAAACCCCGCGGCCCCGATCACAGCAATCCTTGCCTGTGTCGCGTTCACCGTGGCAACAGTCCGACAAATCGCGTGAGAGAAAACAACCGCAATTAGGCCGCCGCCAGCGCCTCGAGCAAAGCAATCTGTGTCAAAAACCCAGATGCGCCAAACTCCGCGTCATCAAGCTGCAGCAAGACGTCGCGGCATTGTCGAGCAAAGTACTGAGGAGGCCAGCGATATTCCGCCTCAGCCTCGAGAACGGTCGTACCCTCAGGAGTCGACAAGCGCACCCGCGTATCCAGATCGACTGCGAACGCAATCTCCCCTCTCTCTCCCGAGATCCTCACAAGGTTGGGCAGGGCGGACACTCGGCTAAAATGTAGCTGAAGGCGCACGTGTCTTCCTTCTCTGTCGAAGCCACCGGTGGCATAGAAGTCATGGCTTGGCTCCTCGACGTCCCGCTCGACGGCAAAGTCGCCAAGTGACTCGAACATCCCTGATGAAAATCCAGCGGCGACCAAAGCCATATCGACAGTGTGGGAACCCGTGTCCCACAGGACCCCGCCGGCACGTTCGCGTACCGTATATGCAGATTGCGCTTGCCAGGTGAAGCGCCCACCTTCACTTGCGGCTATCGCCGTTACCTCGCCAATCAGGCCCATCTGCACTAGCCTTCGCGCAAGCTTCAGGTGCGGGAATAGTCGACGAAAATGACCGACGTACAAACGCGTCCCCGCAGCGCCAGGCTCGCTCAACCAAGTATTGCGCATCAGCAGCCGTTGTCGTGAAAGGCTTTTCACACAGGACCACACGTGCGTCGCCCAAGCACTCGTCGACGACCTCGCGGTGAGACGCAGGAGGCGTTGTCACCACAATACCGTCGGAGCGTGCCTTAAGCTCAGCGAGCGAGACCGACTTCGCCGCGAACATTCGGGCCACATGTTGGGCACGCCCCTGATCAAGATCGGTAACCCACCTAACCTTTATGCCCGAGGCGTCTGCAAGTGCGGGAAAATACATCCGCTGCACTACAGCGCCGCATCCTACTATTCCTACGTCGATCACCCGACTCCCTCTATTCTCAGTGGTTCAATCCTTTCGAACACTTCGAGGCGCCCACCGTCCGTCGCGTTGAGGACTTGCACACCAAGGTCATCGAGCACGCGGCGCGCACATCGGTACGAGACCTCCATGCGCGCAAGCTGCGGATCATGCCAGCGATACCCACGCCCGAAATAATCGGGATGAATGTGGTTCACGTCCGCACCTTTTGACTCGATCACATAACCGGGTTTTCTATCGGGCGGAAGCTGATAGGAGTGATCGAAGCCAATCAGGATGATCGGATTACAGCCCAGATAATGCGCTAGCTGAAGATTGAGGAAGCTCACCGTGCCCCCCCAAAACACCCGTCGCCGAAAATCAGTGGAAAAGCGCGGGAACCCCCGGAAGTGCCGGTGAAAATTCACATAGATTTTGTTGACGTCGGCCGGGCCCAGCATCGGACGAAACTCGAACGGAAAAAGCAGAAGCACACCCTTGAGGCTGCTTAGCTCCGTCGCCCTATCTTCGACAACGAGACGATCCTCAACGGTCAGAACGGTGGGCACGTAGTTGAGCTGGTCCCAGATCAAATAGTTCGCATTGCTGACGATCGTCACATCTTCAGCAAGGCTATCTAGATCAGCCCTGAGCAGGCTGGGCCCATTGCCCATTACGATGGCGCGCCTTCCGCGATACCGTCCCGCTAGGCCCGATAATCTCGTCGCGTTGCGGCGGCCCTCGGATGTCATGCTCCACCGCCGAAAGCGCAGCTGCTCGCACCAGTGCTCACGCTCGCGGCGAAGCGCGACTCTGAGCTCAGTGCTCATTCACCCGGCGTTCCGGCGCGCGGCAAGGACGTCCGACGCGCCCAGCGATTACCGATACCCACAGCAAGCCAGGCCTCCACTCGTATACCGCGACTACCCCCACCGCCACACTTCTCGCGTGAGACGTTTCCCCCGGCCCGCTTCGGCACTGTCTACGATCCGGACCGCCACTCGCAGGCTAACAAGGCAAGGCGGTTAGCGTCGAGCGGCGCCGGCAACCGGTCGAGGGGCGCCTAGCCGCCCCCCACGTCGCCCCGCCGCTCTCGGCGGGATGGCTTTCCTCGGCGGACGAGCGGTGCAAGCTGATCTCGGAACTCAATGGCCGCCAAGCAGAGCACGTAAGCACCCACCCACCCCAGTTCGACAAGCGCCCCAAGCCATGCCGTCCTGGGTGTTGTGGCAATGCAGCCGACATAGGCTGCGGCCGCGAGAGCCAAGGACACAAAAATGGACCGCCAGTCGTAAGTCACCGGGTTTGGTTTTGAGTGCGCCCAAACCGCCATCAGTACCAGAAGTACGAAGTACGCGACGGCGTCGGCAATAGCCGCCGCGAGGATACCGCCAGAGGGGACGAAGACCACAAGCAACACAATGTTGACGCTCGCTGCCGCGATCGTGGCGACGAACGCAAACATCCGGCGCCCTGCGGCGATAGTCGCACCATTCATGGGGATAAAGTAGAGGCCGACAAACCCGTTCCCGAGCATTAGCCAGGCCACGACTTGAGCGGCGGCGTGATAGCTGGCGGGTGCGAGAATGGTTACGGCGCTTCGTCCCAACAATGCGGCTGCCAGCGTAATGGCGATCGTAACGGTGATCTGTAGCTTGACCGCCTGCGCTAGGGAATCCTCGTTACCCCCACCTGCTCCCGCGCGGCCATATATCGGGACGAATCCAGAATTGACGGCAACCAGCAGCGCGAACATTGGGGCCGCCAAATTTGCCGCGAGTGTGTAGACACCAAGGCTAGCGGCGCTCACGATGCCGGATATGACGAGTCGATCCGCCACGGCTAAAGCCCAGTGCGAGAGAAAATGTGGCAGAAGGGGAAGAGAAAACAGCACAGCGCCACGGACTGCCGCCCCGCTGTAAGAGACATCCCGTCGCCACGGAACTGCGGCAGCCGCTACCGCTAGCGTTGCACCATTCGCTATGGTCGCCGCAACGAACCATCCGCTCACTCCTTGGTGTAGGGCCACGACGAACACCCAAGTCAGTGCAGGCGTCGCCAGGGCCACCGTCGCAGTTACGCGGAAGTACCCTCGCAGGTCCTGCCTCGCACGTAAGACCGCCAGTGGGACTGTCGTGCCGGCTATCGCTAGGGCAGTCGAAAACAACATCATCGCGACAGCCCCCCGACTCGCGCCTGCCACGATGCTTGTAAACGGAAGCGCCGCGGCGCACACCACGACGCTCGCAACCAACGGGTAGATGACCAAGAAGCGCCAGACTGACGCTATGAACACGTCCCGCCGCTCAGGCTCGCTCTCGAGCTGGAAGTAATTACGGGTGACTATCGTGTCGAGCCCGAGGGCGAAAAGCACTGCAAGCGCAGCGCCGATGGAGACAAGCAGGCCCAGAACGCCATACTGACCAGGTGTCACCGCGCGGGTGTAGAACGGGAGCAGAAGCATTCCAATAGCCCGCTGGACTATGAAACCGAGTGAGTACGCTGCAGACGCAACTAGTGGATGCCTCTTTAGGGGACCCCCGCCGGGCGTATCTCCTAAGTCGCCGCTCCTTGCATCGCGAGCACGCGCGGCGCCGGAGTCACGTGTGCCCGGCGCTAACGGAGCCGTTGCGAGCTGCGCGTCAGTGGGCCGATTGCGAGCTCCCCTATGCCAGAGACGGTTACCCCCCTGAGCCCTCCTCCTCCGACTCGTCACGTCTCTTTGCCGAACCGTTCGCACCAGGGTTGCATATGACCTGACAAGACTGGCGAGTCCGGTTCCGGCGGCAGCTCCAGTAGCTCTCGAGCATGCAAAAGGCCCATCAGTTCCCCCCTGAAATCGGAGTCAGCTATGCACCACAGAGGAGAACCGCGGTCGATGCGAAGCCGGAGATCAGTCCCCCCCGTTACGTGGGCCAATGCCCTCAAGAAGACCTTTCCAGGCGGCCGCGACCGCGCCCGCCGAATACCGGTCGCGAACAGTCGCGACTAGCTTGCTGGCGTGCTCCATCCAATACGAGCTTTCGTGCAACAATCGTAAGCACTGGTGTGCAAATTGTTCCGGAGAATCGGCCGTCTCAATGGACCCGCGTAGATCAACCAAGCCACGGACTCCAAAGCTTGTCGAAACGATGGGGAGACCGGCCGCGGCGGGTGGCCCAACCTTCATGTTGACCCCACTGCCCTGAAAAATCGGATTGACAAACACGCGTGACCGGTCCAGGTACGGCTCGAGATCTGGGACTTCGCCGACGACGCGTACCCCAGGAATCCTGGTAAGCGCATGGCGCAGGCCTTCGCCGAGCCCGCGTCCTATAACGTCGAGCTGGCCTGCTCGTCCTCTCGACGAATGCGAGGTAAAACCTCGCGGGCAAACCACAAAAGGCCGGCGTACCGTGTGGGGCGCGTCCAGGGACCCAACAAATGCGATCCGTACACCTCGCTCTGAGAAACTAGGAACTCCGCTCAGAGGGCGGACATGCTGGCTAAGGGTCGGCGGTATGACAGCTGTGTTGGCCCCATGACGCAGGTACACCGAAGCATCATCCGCTGAAATTACAGCGACACACGCCACGTTGGTCAGCAGGCTCCCGAGCGCCCATGAGAGTCGGTAGCCCTCCGACATTAGGAAGGCCTTCCGCTTGGCAGACGATGAAAACGGGATCATTCTGAAGGTGTATGCCACCTCGTTATTCTCGCTACGAAGAATGACTCTTGCACCGAATCGGCGTCCTAGCTCGAGCCCGATTGGCAGGGTGTACTCTGCGCTGGCTACGATGAGATCGATCGGAGGAAGCTGGACCATCTCGTCGACCACGCGGGAATAGTCTCCACTGGTAGGGACTCGGCTAGAAGACATATAGGGCAAACGGGGATGTGTCACTGCCGTTCGAAGTTTGCTGCTTCGTTGTCGGGCAAATATCACCCTCTGATACTCCGCTCGGTGCGAGGTCGCAGCTTCTGCAGTCAGGGCGGCACGATGCATAACAAGGAGCGTGACATTTGCACCAGCCGCAGCCAAAGCCGCCATATCGTTGCGACTTGCTAGTCGGCCTCCATCGTGCGACGGTAGCACCAGGTCCTTTGCGATGAACAAGATGTGCATTAGGTGGTTAGGAGATCGTGTTCACTCAGTTGAGAGGCGAGCGAGGGCGCCCCCGTCAACGGTAAGCGCGGTCCCGCTAATGAAGGCAGATCGCTTCGAATCAAGCAAGAATTCGACCGCCTCCGCGACCTCCTCGGGTGCGCCCAGTCGACGGAGTGGTGTCCGAGCTATTAAGCTTCGCCTCGGCGTTCGGTCGCCGACTGAATCCTGCACGCAACGCGGGCGTGTCGATAGCTCCGGGCAAAACGGCATTGATACGAACGCCCAGTGGGGCGAACTCTAGTGCGGCCGCCCTAGTGAAGGCCATTAGGCCTCCCTTGGTCGCAGCGTAGGCGGATATTGACTGTGAAGTCGCGACGGCATGCACCGACCCAACGTTCACCACTGCCCCCTTGCTGGCAGCAAGCTGCCCATGCACAGCCTTTAGGCAGATGAACGCCGCGCGCAGATTGACCGAGGCCACGTCGTCCCACTCTTTAGGAGTCGTGTCAATAAGTGGCTTATAGAGCTGAACAGCGGCGTTGTTTACCAGCGCGTCGACACGAGGGAGCGCGGATAGCTGGTCTAGAATCGCATCCCCGTCGGCCATGTCGATCTTGAGGGCGCCCGGATGGTCGATCTCTCGGCGGTCAACCGGAACGAGACTCCAGGAGCGGCTGGCCAGAAGGCGACAAATAGCGGAGCCAATCCCCCCAGCGGCACCAGTAACCACGGCGATACGCGTCATGCCGGCCAACGCCTCCGCCAACTGCGCACGTCACACCACATGGGCGCGAATCGTATCTCAGTCACTGACAACACCCGGACGAGTGCTGAGCAGCAGATGTAGCGGGCTCTCGGCGCACGATTATCTGCGCTCGCTGACCGCAATTCACGGCAGGCCGGCTATCACCTGGGCCGACGAACGATGGGCCCTGCGGTTTGGCGGCAGGGGTGGTTCTGCCAGGCTCCTTGTTCGGGTTCGTGCTCGGCGAGGAGCGCAGAGCCGAACCCGGCCACGCCGGCACTACTGTCGAGGCGGTTACCATGCCCGCGGGACGGCCCCATGAGCACAGATCGGCGGCGCGCCAAGGTCGCGAGGATCTCTTAAGTATAGTAGTCGCGAGGCCGGCCGCCCGATCGGAGACGACTCCGAGAGCGCCTTTGACCGAGATAGTCTAGGGGCAATGTCCCACCAAATCGCGATGGTCGTGCGCGCGTTCAACGAAGAGGCGCATATCGGGCGGTTGCTGACCGGCGCGAGTCGGCAGACGGTCGTTCCAGATGAGGTGGTCGTTGTAGACAGCGGTTCGACGGACTCGACGGTCGCAATCGCCGAGGCATTCGGGGCACGCGTAGTGCGGGTAGCACCTCAGAGCTTCTCCTTCGGCCACGCCCTAAACGCGGGACTAGCAACTCTCCGCGGCTCCGACATCGCGGTCCTGGCTAGCGCTCATGTCTATCCCGTGTATGACACGTGGATAGAGCGCCTCGTAGCTCCGTTCGCGGAGGTTTCAACCGCACTCACATATGGTCGGCAGCATCCACCCTCCCATGGGCGGTTCTCGGAGCAACGCTTGTTGGCGCAGTGGTTCCCTCCAAAGTCGGTGCAACGACAGCAGCACCCGTTCTGTAATAACGCGAACGCCGCTATTCGCCTCGCGATTTGGAGGGATTTACCATATGACCCGGCGCTTACCGGTCTTGAAGATTTGGACTGGGCTAAACGCGCCACAGCGCACGGCTTCCACTTGAGCTACGTTGCCGAAGCGCCCGTGGTACATGTCCACGACGAGTCCTTTAGCCAAACCATGAACCGATACCGCAGAGAGGCGATTGCGCATAAACACATCTACCACGAGCAAAACATGACCGCGATCACCGCCGTACGGCTAGCCCTCATGAACATCACTGGTGATATCCGCGCGGGCGTTCAAGCGGATTTACCGTGGCGGCGCTTTATCGACATCCCACGGTTTCGCACCGCCCAGTTTCTTGGAACCTACAAGGGGTTCGCGCAAACCGGGCCGCTAACCGAGGTGCTACGAAGGCGCTTCTACTATCCCGCCTCTGCGGGCTCCCGAAGCGTTCCGCCGCCTGAGCCATCATTTGGCCAGCCTATTCACTACGACTGACCTGAAACCTTGCCTGTTCATGATTTGCCCCTCGATATTTCTGTAAGCCTATCGCCCGATCTCCCGACGTGGCCACGGAGCCCGGGAGCCCGTCAGCGCAGACGTCTTGCAATCTCTCAGGGTGACGACGCAAACGTGACGCAACTAGAGATCGATGTTCATACCGGGACGCACGTGGATGCCCCGCTTCATTTTATGGACGATGGCCAGACAGTTGCTGATGTCGGCCTAGCGCCCTTTGTGGGCCGGACGTTTGTAGCGCATGTCCCGACTGTCAAGGGTATCGATGCCGCCACCCTAGAGGGCATTGGTGCTCCGGCCGGCTTGGAGCGGCTGCTGCTGCGCACGGACAACTCGGATTCCGGGGACTCTTACCACAGGCCATTCCATGAGGATTATGTTGCTCTGACTCGCACAGGCGCCGAGTGGATAGTCGAGCGCGGATTGCTTCTCGTTGGCATCGATTATCTCTCAATTCAGCGCTTCAGAGATTCAACAGCAACCCACCGCACGCTGCTGGGGGGCGGCGTCTGTATCCTTGAGGGCCTCGACTTATCGGATGTCGCCGTGGGTGAGTATCAGCTGGTCTGTCTTCCGTTAGCTCTGGTCGGCGCGGAGGCAGCGCCAGCCCGGGCGGTGCTCTTCCCTTGGAAGGCTGCGCGAGCGTGAGCGTAACTGCGCTGGTGCCGATGCGGCACGATAGTGAGCGTGTCCCCGGAAAAAACTTCCGCCCCATGGCAGGACGGCCTTTGTACCACCATATCGTGGAGACGCTCCTCGCTGTGCCAGGTCTTGACGGGGTAGTGATCGATACTGATTCCGACTTGATCGCTCATGATGCCGCTGCCGCGTTTCCATCCGTTCGTGTGATACAGCCGGCCCGCATTCCTTCGTGGCGGTTCTGTTCCGATGAACGAGGTCTTGCTGCACGACGTAGGCGTAGTCCCATCCGACTTCTATGTTCAGACGCACAGCACAAACCCACTGCTGTCTGTGGAAACGATCACCGCCGCGCTCGCTGCTTTTTTCGCCGCCCGGCCGTCCTTTGACTCACTGTTCACTGTGACTGAACTTCGGTCACGCCTGTGGACCGCCGAGGGTATTCCCATAAATCACGATCCAACCGTGCTCCTCCGTACTCAAGACCTTCCGCCTGTGATGGAGGAGAACTCGTGCTTGTACGTTTTTGCCGGGGCGACACTTCGCGAACGGCGTAACCGCATCGGAGAGCACCCTCTTCTTTATCCCATCAGCTCCATGGAAGCGTGGGATATCGATGAGGAGGACGATTGGACCGTCGTATCCGCGTTGTTGGCTGGGAACTGGCCCAAATGAATCACCGCGTACTCATTACCTGCAGACAGATGCAGGACTCGCTCGAGCCTTTCCGGGCTCGGTTTGAAGCCTCCGGCATCGAACTTGTCGTTCCCACCATCACCGGCCAGCACTTGAGCGAAGACGAGTTGACCGCTTTGGTCGGTGATGTGGATGGTGTGATCGCGGGTGATGACCCTTTCACGGCACGAGTTTTGTCCCACGCGCAGCGCCTGCGGACGATCGCGAAGTGGGGAATTGGCCTGGATGCGATCGATCTTGAGGCCGCACGCCGGCAAGGTATTGAAGTGACGAACACGCCCGGGGTTTTCGGGGAGGACGTGGCTGACGTAGCTATTGGATACATGGTCATGCTTGCCCGCAGCCTCCATCGGATTCATGACTCGGTTCGATCGGGGGGATGGCTGAAACCTCGGGGCGTCGCACTAAACGGTCGCTGCCTGGGGATTGCCGGCTTCGGGAGCATCGGTCAAGCGGTTGGTCGTCGTGGCGCGGGCTTCGGTATGGACGTTCTTGTCTCTGACGTGGCTACATCAGCTACGGAGACAGCGCTGGACCAGAATGTGACGCTGGTTTCAAAGGAACAACTATTAGCGCGGGCCGATTTTCTTGTCCTTTGCTTGCCGCTCACTCCCGCGACGCATCACTTTCTGGATGGCGGCGCGCTCGCACAGATGCGTCATGGTGCCTTTTTGATCAACGTTGCACGCGGACAATTGATAGACGAGACGGCCCTAATTGCTGCCCTCGAAGTGGGTAAAATTGGTGGGGCTGCGCTTGACGTCTTCGAGCACGAGCCGCTGCCGCACGACAGCCGGTTGCGTCAAGAAGGCAACTGCGTTTTCGGGTCTCATAACGGCTCGAATACATCTGAGGGTGTGATGCGAGCGAGCGACCTAGCAGTTACCAATTTACTACACAGTTTGGAAGCGTTATAGACGCGCGGTCAACGGGCCAAGACTCAATGCTGCCTAATGTCTTTTGAAGGACGCAGGTCGCACTGCTTTGGCGTCCCCAGAGGCTCGGTCTTAACTTCTACTGCCAGAGGCCGTGATCCGACTGGCCCCCGTGTACGTCTCGTTACTCGGCGAGCGTCAAAGTCTCGCCCCCCAAGCCAGTACGTTGCTTGGACGGGGTGGAGCACTCGCGAGGGCCGCGTCGGATAGATTTCGCCCGCATACAAGGCGCGCACTTCGGGCAACCTCTTATCCTCCGGCGCTTTGGTCGTCGACGGTTCAGGTCGGCAGGCATCATCCTGACTCCGAAAACCGGCATTCTTAAGAGGCTGCGTGCCCCGCCACTTCGTCATTGATGCCACGTCTGTCCGGACCGACCGTGTCACGGGAATCGAGCGGTATGCCGCAGGAGTGGCGGCCTACCTTCCGCCTGCAATGCCGGACACAAAATGGACGATCCTGACATCGGGGCCGGTTCCTCTCAAGCCCCCAGCGGGCGGGGACCTAGCTCGGATCGCAAGGTTTTCCCGACCGGTGCGTGATCAGATCGGGATTCCACGCTTCCTTCATTCTGCGCGACCAATGGCTGCGTTCTTTCCTGGCTTTCCTCCCCCATTGCTGATACCGCATGGGATCAAGGTCGTCGCACAGATCCATGATGCCGCCATTTGGCGTTACCCGGAGACCCTCTCGCGCGGTGCGAAGGTCTACTACAAGCCTTCCCTTGAGATGGCCCTACGGCGTAGGACGATCCATGCCGTCATCACGAGCTCAAAAGCCGCAGTCAGAGACCTTCAGCCATATGTGCCGGGTGATATTCCAGTCTTCGGTATTCCACCTGGAGTCGCGATGCACAGACCTACTGACTGCTCCCTCGCGTCGTCGCCACTGACGCAAGACAGTCCGTATGCCCTTGCGGTCGGCACGATGGAGCCTCGCAAGAACTACGAAACGCTCCTCAAGGCGTGGGAATTGCTCGCCGAACGCGGACTACGTATTCCGCTCAAGATCGTGGGGCGCGCCGGCTGGGGCGACAGGGCCGGGGCGCGCTCCGCGGCATCACAACTCGTGGACTTCGTTGGAGCCGTGACCGACTCGGAACTGGACCGGCTATACACCCACTGCAAAATCTTTGTTATGCCAAGCCTTTACGAAGGGTTTGGTGTCCCGGTCGTTGAAGCGATGCTTAGAGGACGCCCCTGTTTAGTGTCCGACATTCCGGTTTTCCACGAGATCGGTGGGCCTCTTCTTACGTACATTTCACCCAAGTCAGTTGCAGATTGGGCGGAAGCGGTCGAGTCAGCGTGGACGGTGCCACAGCCTCAGCAATACGCTCTTGTGGAGAGAGCTGAGCACTTTACATGGGAGAGGTGCGCGGATGCGATTGCCGCCGTATTTCGGGAGATCATTCTGTAGGGAGAAGCACGATAAGCGAGGCACGCGCTCACGGGCGCTGGCCCGTCAATTACAGTGATGCTCTGCTCGTGTCCCTCCCCGCACCGCACTGCGCGCCCGCGACCTAGGCCGCTACGGGACAGGCTACGGCTGCCAGCGCGCGCCAGAGCCGTTCAGCCTCGCCGACAGGTGCTCATAGGACAGTCATCGTTGCGACGGCATTCTCCCGTACCCGTACCTTGCGTGGATGGCCGTGAGTACTGGTCCGATCTCGGCTCGTGGAACGTGAGACTCAACAGACGTAAGCACGGAGAGCTTGCGCTCAGACGCTGAGGACTTTCCGGCGGAAGCGCAGTGCCCGCTAGAGTCAGCCCGACCCGAGGGAACCGGGGTCTAATTCGGATTGCCTGTCCTTGAGGGCTTCAGCCCTCGACGTAAGACCAGGTCGTGAGGCCTTCCGTGTCGAACGCGAACTCCGTCTCATCAAGACCCATCTGTCGGAGGCGTTCGACAACACGATGGCGGTACCCCGGCGAGCAATAGAACAGCATGAATCCCCCACCCCCCGCGCCTGTGACTTTGCCTCCGATCGCCCCGTGCTTCATCGCCTCTGCATACGCCTCGTCAATCCTCGGCGTAGTAATGCGCGGAGACATCCGCTTTTTGTATTCCCACGCGGTCCCGAGTAGTTCTCCGAATAGGGTGAGTCGACCTCGCAGCAGGGCGTTCTTCATCTCCACCGCGAGTTCTTTCTGCATTCTCAGGCCGGCTAGTGCATCCTCCTCACCAGCTCTATATCGATCAGTCTGATCCGCGATGATGTGGTCGCCCGCACGGGTGTCGCCGGTGAAACACAGGAGAAGATTGGACTCCAGCTCTCGTATCGTTGTCAACGGGATACGTAGCGGATTAATGATCACTCGGTCCGCGTCGAATTCCATGAAGTTGAAGCCGCCAAACGATGCTGCGTACTGGTCTTGCAATCCGCCGCTCAGACCCAGGTCATGGCGCTCGATTTCCCACGCGAGGTGGGCAACGTCGTAGTCGGACAGGCTGAGCTTGTGGAAGTCGCGCAACAGACCAATGAGGCTGACCATGAGGGCGGAGGAAGCCCCGAGGCCCGATCCTGGCGGGGCGGCGGTGTGAAGGGAAAGGTCGATGCCACGGGCTTCCTCGAGTTGCGCGACTCGGCGAATCGCACCCTTGACGAGATCAAGTTGCCCGTCGTAGTGCACTGGCTCAACGGCTGAGTAGTCGAGGGCAGAGTTGAGATCGAGGGACTCGACGCGGATTCGATCATCGTCGCGCGGGCGCAGCGTGCCGTGGGCGTAGCGGTTGATTGTTGCGCTGAGCACGAGACCGCCCTCGCGCTCAGGGAAGGGCGTTACGTCAGTACCACCACCCGCAAAGCTGACCCGCAGAGGCGCCTTCGCCCGGTAAAGCGGTCGGACCGAGACAGCCCGCTGGGCTCGGTCCCGGGTGATTTTCGGGTGGGTAATCAAAAGCGTGCCCCACCCGGCCGCGGCAGCTGCAGACGATTCACAAAGGCGCTCAGCATCAACCGAAGGACGAAGGGAAAGCCTTCGATCAGGTAGCGGCGAACCAGGCGACCTGGCTCCTGGGCGAGTCGGTGTAGCCATTCGAGCCCAGAGCGTTGCATCCACACAGGCGCTCTGGACACGTCGCCACAGACAAAGCTGAAGCTGATCCCGAGCCCGATGAACCAGGCGCCAGGTAAGACTGAGCGCAGGTCAGCGGCTAGCGCACTCGCCTTATCGAAAGGGAGGCCGAGGTATACGAAGTGCGGCCGTGCGCGCGAGACCTCGCGACGGATTCTCTCGAGCTCTTCCGGATCGCGCTCAAAATGCAGCGGCGGACAGTACGTCCCGACGACGTTGAGTCCCTCAAACCGCTCGCACAAGCCGCTTGCGGCTCGCCTTGCGGTTCCGGGATTCCCGCCAAGAAGGAATAGCCGTTGCCCGGAGACGGCCGTAGATTCCGCGATACTGAAAATCAGGTCGGACCCGGCGATCCGCCCCGGCAGAGGGGTTCCCTGGATGCGGCTTGCCCAGATCAGCGGCATCCCATCGGCAACTCGGATGTCCGCGCGCAAGGCTCGCTTCAGTGACTCGGCGCTCCGAGTCACCGTTCTGAGATTGTCGACGTTGGGGGTCATCAAGTACCCGCCCATCCCCAATCTCGACTTCGCCATCAAATGCTCAACCAGCTGGTCAGCGGTGAAGCTGTCGATTGGCAGACCCATCAGCTCAACCGTGCCGGAGGTGGGCATTCACTGACCCCGGCGCTCGAACACGCGCTCAGCCGTCCTCAGCAAGATCAAGATGTCCGCCCACAGGCCCCAGTTCGAGATGTAGAGGTAATCGAGCTTCGCCATCTCGGCAAGCGGCGTCGTCAGCGGGCCCCTGAGCTGCCAGGGGCCGGTCATGCCTGGGGTGAGTCGAAGGCGAGCACGGTCACACTCCTCAACAAACAGAGCGTCCTCGGCCTCGACGAGTGGCCTCGGCCCAACGAGACTCATTTCGCCACGAATAACGTTGAGAAGCTGCGGGAGCTCGTCGAGATGAGCGCGCCGCAGGTAACCACCGACTCTCGTCGAGCGTGGATCGTTCGCAATCTTGAACAGACCTTCGCCCGCCTCGTTCAGGGAAAGCAGCTCGAGCTTCATTGCGTCAGCGCCATCGACCATCGAACGAAACTTGAACATCGAAAATCGCCGGCCAGAGAGTCCCACACGCGTCTGACGGAAGAACACCGGCCCGGGACCATCGAGCTTGATCAGCACTGCAATCAGCGCGAACGCCGGTGCTGAAACGATCAGGACGGACAGAGCGACGAAGAGGTCGAACGCCCTCTTCACACGCCTTGATGAGCGTGTCAGCCCAAACCGCGGAATCCCGAGCAGAGTTGAACCGCCCAGGTCGTCGAAGACGACAGATCCGCCGATGGCCGCCCAAATGCTCGGGAAGATGCTCACTGGGAGGCCAGTCAACTTTGCGTGCTTGATCACCTCCAGCGTCGTCTCCTCGGAGATCTGACTGTGCGGGGCGATCACCAAGCGGTGCGCATCCAACTGCACAATCAGTTGGCGGACGGACGCTTCCGAGTTGGAAAACTGCTCGAACGGAGCGCTGCCTACGACATCGACACCACGGAGGGAACCGAGAACCTCGCGGAGGTGCGCGGAGGCCCTCTCGTTACCGATGATCAGGCACCGCTCACGGCCGACGATGCTGCTCGCCACCTTGCGTGCAACCACCCTCCCGGCGACAAGCAGGCCCGAGAGTCCTACGAACAAGTCCGCGATGAAGGCTGACTCAGGAAAAGGGCGCTGAACGATGGTCCGATGGATCAGGTAGTCGGCTGCCGTCATGAGTGCCGCCAGACCCAACAGCTTGGACAGCTCCGCGAGCGTTGATTTCCGAATGACTAGGTCGTCCCGGTCGTAGAGACCACGTAGCTTGGCCGAAACGACCAAGAGCACGGGAAGCCCCAGCTCCACCCACGACGTGGCGGCGCCGGTAGCCAAGGTCGTTATGCCGATCGCGAGCAGCACAGCGGCCAGATCCGCCAGCGCGAGGAGCCGCCTGGTGGTTTGCTCCCGTCGCAGCACCGAGGCGACAGGCGCCTGCTCAACGGCTACTCGTAACGCGCCAGTCTCTTGGTCCTGCTCGACAACTGCTAGCGGTCGTCGTTGGTCGTATGCGGTTTCAGCGATCATCCGTGTACCTCTTGAAAATGTCCGGACGAGCAGCGCCATTCTCCAGACCCAGACCCCCGCCTAGGCACCTTGCGCTTACTGCCCCATCGGTTTACCCCTTCGCGTTTAGAAATTTTAGCGGTAAATCGGGCGGCGTGGGGTTCGGTTTAAGGCTCAGACGGTTGATTGCGGGCCGCCACGCGCTCGTGGCCTACCTCGCTTATGCCCGCGGAAACAACCATTTGAGGTGTCTGTGCGCGGCCGATGACGCCGTCCCACAGGCGTAATTTTTGGGTCGTGTGGGACGCCTGGTCGCCTATGATCCGGTCCGATGATCGACGGGAGGCGGGTCTCGGCGGCCGCCACGCTGCTGCTGCCTGCCGGGCTCGTTGTCTTTTTTTCCTTCAACTCCGGCGGGTTCTATCCAGGACCACCCGCATACGCGGCTGTCCTGCTCTGCATCCTGATCGCGGTGCGGGTCACGCTCGCGGACAGCCCTTTTGGAGGCGCCAACCTCGCGATGGCTATTGCGACTGCCTCGCTAGCCCTTTACGCGCTAGTGACGCTGCTCTCCCAGACGTGGTCGCATGCGCCTGCGGACGCGCTCGTGGAGTTCGACCGGACGCTCGTCTACCTCCTGGTGATGGTGCTCTTCGGCTCTATTCGCCTGAGCCGCGAGCGGCTGGCCTGGGTACTCCGGATTTTGGGCCTTGGGATCTTCGTGATCTGCACATGTGGGTTGATCACGCGGCTGCTCCCCACTTGTGGCCGACGACACCTGAGCTCGCCACCAACCGGCTGAGCTTCCCCGTCACCTACTGGAATGCGCTAGGGATCATCGGCGCGATGGGTGTCGTGCTCGCGATCCATCTATCGAGCGATGCCCGCGAGCACCTCTTCGTGCGTCTCCTCGCCGCCGCCTCCATTCCGATCCTCGCGACGACGATCTACTTCACCTTCTCGCGGGGCGGAATCCTGGGCACTCTCATCGGCGTGACCGTCTACGTCCTTATCGCCCGGCCCAAGCTGCTTCTCAGCACTGCGGTTACTGCCGGGCCCATGACCGCGGTCGGGGTCAAGGTCGCCTATGACGCCAACCTCCTCGCTACGCAGTCGCTGACGACCACTGCCGCGGTGGCTCAAGGTCGGCATGTAGCTATCGCGGTCCTTATTTGCGTGGCGGTCGCTGCGGCACTGCGCGGAGTGCTGGCACTCGCTCTCGATGGTCGTCTCGTCGCCTTCGCCCTGCCCCGGCACACGCAAGTGCGCGTTCGGCGACTCGGGTGGGGCACCCTGCTCGCCGCTGTCGTGGTAGCCGCAGTCGCCCTGAACGGCTCAATCGCGAATCAGTTCCATCGCTTCGTCCGGTCAGCCCAACCGGGTAGTTCGGCCGACCTACGAGCTCGACTAACGGATCCGGGCAACAACGGGCGGATCGATATGTGGCGTGTGGCTTGGCACCAGTTCGAGCGGACACCGGTTCTGGGCCAGGGCGCCGGGACCTTCGCCAACACGTGGGCGCAGTACCGACCGGCCAAGGACTTCGTCGTCGATGCACACTCGCTCTACCTCGAGACGCTGGACGAATTGGGGATCGTCGGATTTGTGCTCCTCCTTGGGGTGATCCTCGCCATTCTTATCCGGACGGCGAGCCGCGCCCGTGGGCCTAACCGTCCCATTTATGCCGCCGTGTTCGCGGTGATGCTCATCTGGGCCCTGCACGCCGGCATCGACTGGGACTGGGAGATGCCGGCCGTCACCCTGCCGTTCTTCGCCCTTGGAGGCTTCATGCTCTCCCGGCCCCTGCCTGAATCGGACGCCGCCGACAAGGCAGCCGCCGACCACCGGCCGACGACCCCATACACCCGCGTCCTCCTCGGCCTCGGCTGCCTACTCCTCGCCGTCGCCCCCGCCTACATGTGGCTCTCGCAGCGCCGCTTGGACCAGGCGACCACAGCATTCGCTCAAGGCAACTGCCGCTCTGCCACCAGCTCCGCCCTCTCCTCGCTCTCGATCCTGGGCAACCGGCCTCAGCCCTACGAGGTGATCAGCTACTGCGATATCCGCCGCGATATGCCAGACATGGCGATTGCGATGATCAATAAGGCCATCTCGCTTGACCCGAACAACTGGAACTACCGCTACGACCTGGCCGTGATGCGCGCCTCTGCCGGACTCAATCCCATGGCCGCGGCGCACAAGGCGCTTTCGCTCGATCCCCGGGAGCCGCTTGTCCAGCAGATGGTGCAGACCTTCGCCGGCGGCAACCGCGCCTCCTGGGAGAGCGATGGCAAGGCGATCGCCGATGGGTTCACCACGCTCTGATGCGGACCGAGGACTTCGAGCGGCTGTATAACGACCATGCCCAGCCGCTGCTCGGCTTTCTCGTCTACCGAACCGGAGATCGGGCGCTAGCCGAGGACCTCCTCGCCGACACCTTTGAGCGGGTCCTCCGGGCCCGGCGGCCGTTTGACCGGCGCAAAGCAAGTGAGAAGACCTGGCTCTACACAATCGCGCTCAACCTGCTGCGAGATCACGCGCGGCGAAATATCGCCGGAGCCCGAGCCCTGGACCGGGTGACGGCCGGGGAGAGCAGTCGGTCGACAGCGCGTGAGCTTGAGGCGGTCGAACACCGCGACTCGCTCCAGCGTGCGCTGGCAACGTTGAGCGTTGAGGAGCGTGAGGCGATCGCGCTCCGCTATGGAGCCGATCTCACCGTGCCGGAGATCGCCAAGCTCTCCGGCGAGAAGCTGACCACGGTCGAGGGCCGGGTCTACCGAGCGCTGCGCAAGCTCAAAGACCAGCTGGATTGAGTCATCGCGCGGGCCGGCCCTACGGAATGGAGATGCAGCAACCGCTGATCTGTCCGGGCGACCTCGTCGTGCGTCCCTGGGATGTGACGAGCTGGTCGTCGCCCGCATAGGACCCGTCGGCCCTGATGATCACCCGGTAGCTGATTAGCTTCCCGTCCGCGTAGCGAATCGTGCAGTGCCACGGGTTGTGGAGCTCGCCGGACCCGCCTGGCACGCAAGCCGCCGAGCGCCCGCCGGCGCCTCTCGCCGATTCCGGTGCTATCCGTACCACCCGGTCAACGGCAGACGGAGTGAGCGCCTCCGCATTTCGCTGTCTTGCGGCCAGGGTCGCGCCCTCTCCCTGCTGGCTTCTGACGATGACGAAGCTCACGAGCCCGACCGCGAGCAGGGGCGCGAGAAGCAGGATCCTGAGCTTCAAATCCACGGCGCGAGTATGCCGCGACGAGCGAGAACGTGAGGGCTCTCACTCCCAGCGGAGGCGCGGTGGACGTCTGTCAGCCGGTGAAGCTGCTGCCCGGGGCGCGGCGCGTCGTGCTGACGCCCCTGACGCCCTTCTTGCTCGAGGGGCGCCTAAAGCCGAAGTTGGCCTTCTCCCCCGCCGAGCACTCGTACGAATGGCGTCGGTTGGCCGTCCAGTAGTAGCAACGCTTCGGCTTAGTCGGACAGAGCTGCCGGTGGTGCCGTCCACAGCCGCGTCTAGGCGGCGGGCACTGGTGATCCTTGGTGTTGCAGTACTGAGCGACCGCGGCTCCACCCCCCGGTCCCCCGGAGGACCCGGACGCGCCGATAGCAATGGCGCCACCACTGCCGCCAACGAGGGCGACCAGCGTGACGAGGGTCGCAGAGCGCGATTTCATAAAGCCTCCATGCCTTGAGGGGGAGCTGCGTGCCAGCACTATCCGCTTGACCTGGTCGAGCTGGAGCGGATCCGCCTGCGCCCGATTGGCGCGGAGGCGTGCAGCCACGCGCTCGAGACCATCCGGAAGGCGAGGCTCTGAAAAGTTGGGCATCACAGACTTATACGTGTGACGGCCCCGGTTCCTTATTTACCAAACGTTCACGACTCGCCTGGCCAGCCGCACGGGCGGGCCAGGCGAGGACCAATTCAGACTGCGAGGCCTAGGGGCAGTAGAGAACCGTTAGCCCGTTCTTGGTGTGGATCGTGCACTTCGCGAGCGAGGTGGTGGTCTTCTTGCTCGTGGTCTTCTTGCTCGTCGACTTCTTCGTGCTCTTGTGCTTCTTAGTCGACTTGTGCTTCGAAGACTTGTGCTTTTTCGGCTTGCACTCCCCGTTGCGCTTGTGCTGGTGGTTCTTGTCGCCGCAGCCCTTACCGGGCTTGTACTGGGCAATCGCGGCGCCCCCGCCGGGACCGCCGCTGGAGGCGCTCTGGCCAATGGCAATCGCGCCGCCAGTGCCGGCCACCAGTGTGACCATCGTGAAAATCGTGGCGATCCGAGACTTCATGAACGCGTGCCTCCCATTGGTTTGAGCTGCGACCGAGCAGCCTGTTCGTTGACCTGGTGAACTCCGATCATCCGGTCAGCGATCACAGCCCAAAGCTGGAACCGCTTCCGCCCGCACGGAAGCCACCGCCCCTGTCTTTCTAGACCTTGTACGAGCGAGCATAGGCTTTCCTGACTGGAACTGGCGGGTTTTTTCCCGCCGGGATCAGTCCAGACGCCGGCGCTGACCCCGCCTTCGCTCCAAACGCCGGGATGCGCGCCCGCGTCTCGGCTCCCCGGCCGGGCGCTCGCGCTCCGCTTCACGGGCCCGCCGTCGCTCCTCCTCACGTGCCCGCTCATGGTCCTCGCTCAGGCCGACCTCATAGAAGACGAGGGCGACGGCCTGGACCAAACCGAGTCCAATGAGAACGATGGCGAGCACCCCGCCGAAGGTTCCCCCAACGGCGATGCCGGCAGCCGTCCCCACCAGAACGAGCAGAACGGCTGAGCCATAACCGATAGCGCGGGATTTCCTGCTCATCTGCCGACCACTGTTCTCTGTACCCTCCTGCGCGTGAGAAGCGCCTCGGCCAGACGTCCGCCGAGGCGACCCGCCCCGGCAGCGACGGGGCTACCCGGTTTGGAGCCGGGAGCAGCATGACCGCTTTCGTCGCCTGGATCCTCTACCCGCTCGTGCTTGGGCTCCTGGCCCTGGGCTGCGGCCTGCTGCTCCAGGCCGTAGCCGGCATCAAGCTGGCCGAGGGCCTCGTCATGCCGGCCGGGATTGCGGTGATCATCGTCGTCGCGGAGATCCTGACCAAGGCCTCCTGGCTGGCCCCGGCAACCACGCCCGTGATCGTCGTCCTGGCGGTCATCGGCGGCGTCCTGGCGCGGCCCTGGATGGTGCGCCCCCGCATCAACTGGTGGCCGATCATCGTCGCCGTCGGCGTCTACGTCGTCTACCTGGCGCCGGTGCTCCTCTCAGGCGAGCCCACCTTCACCGGCTTCATCAAGCTTGATGACACGGCCACGTGGATGGGGATGACCGACCAGGTCCTGAAGACCGGGCACGACATCACGCACCTGGCGCCATCCACATATGACGCGATGCTCGGCGCCTACCTCAACGGCGGTGAGCCGGTGGGATCGATGCTGCCCTGGGGGATCGCTCACCAGATCGTGGGGCAGGACCTGGCGTGGGAGTTTCAGCCCTACCTGGCCTTCCTGGCCGGGATGATCTCGATGACCGCCTGGGCCATCGCCCGGCCCTTCATCCGCCTGACACCACTCCGCGCGCTGGTCGCCTTCATCGCCGCCCAGGCCGCGCTCATCTATGGCTACTCGCTGTGGGGCGGGATCAAGGAGGTCGCGGCCGCGCTCCTACTCCTGGTCATCGTCGCCTCGGTGGTCCCGATCCTGGAGAGCGGCGCCCGGATCAGGAGCTTTCTTCCCCTGGCCGCGGCTGTCTTCGCAATGCTCGGTGTCAACGGCTACGACGGCGCCGTGTGGGTCCCCGTGGCGCTCATCTTGGTCGGCGCCTTCTCGCTCTGGACCTGGGTGCGAGCGCGCGCCTGGCCCCAGCTGGCCGCACTGGGGGTGGCCGGGGTGGCGTTGGTGGTCCTGGCCATCAAGTCCGCCAGCGCGGCGACGGCGAACAGCTCCCTCACCTCCTCCAGCGAGCTGGGAAACCTGGCCCACCGGGTGCGCCCGCTTCAGCTCCTCGGCGTCTGGCCGACGGCCGACTTCCGGATCGATCCCCCCAACGCCGCCCCGATTACGTATCTGCTCATAGCGGTCCTGCTCATCGGCCTGGTGATCGCCGCCGTCGTCTCCTGGCAGGAGCGCTCGTGGATCCTGCCGCTGGCTGTCCTCGGCGCCGTGGTCGGGGTCGGCGTAGCCTCCAAGGGCGGTTCGCCGTGGATTCAGGGCAAGGCCTTTGCCACCGCCTCCCCCACGTTCCTGCTCGTGGGCCTGCTCGGGGTCGCAGCGCTGATTGAGACCCCCGGTCGCCTCTTCGGGCGGGCGCAGGCACGCAGTAGCTCGGGCCCGTGGTCTGCTGGACGTGCTCCGCGGAACAACCCTGGCCGCCTGCGTCGCCGTCGCGGTCGGCGTCCTGTGGTCAAACGCGCTCGCCTACGGTCACGTGACCCTGGCGCCCTACGGGCAGATGTCAGAGCTCTCCTACATCGGTCAGCACTTCGCCGGTCAGGGCCCGACCATGATCAACGAGAACAACCCCTACGCGGGGCGCCACTTCCTCCGCCTCATGGACGCCGAGGAGCCTTCGGACATCCGCCGGCGGGCCGTGCTGCTCCGAAACGGAGGCGAGGTCCCGACCGGCGGCTACTCGGACCTCGACCAGTTCCAGATCGCGTCGCTCATGGTCTACCGCACGATCGTGGTCCGCACCGGACCGGTGGCCAGCCGGCCGCCCGCTCCCTATCGCCTCATCTACAACGGCACCTGGTACCAGGTCTGGCAGCGGCCCAACTCCATCCTCGCCCGCCAGATCACCGACAGCATCCCCCTCGGGGGCGACCTCAGCCCGATCGCCATTCCGAGCTGCAGTCAAGTTGCCCGCCTGGCTCGGGAAGCCGGACCGACCGGGGAGCTCGCCGCCGCCCGGCGCCTGCCGTCGATCGGGACCAACATCCCGTCCTCCCTGAAGGACGGGACAAGCACCCAGACCTTCCGCGCTGCGGGCACAGGCATCTACGAGTTCTGGCTCGGGGGCTCGGTCGTCGGCCATCTGACCACGACGATCGACACCCGGCAGATCGGCTCCACGCATGAGATCCTCAACGAACCGGGTGGGTTCATCCCGCTCGGGAAGATCCACCTCGGAGCCGGGGTCCACCACTTCACGCTCGCCTACAGCTCCGGAGGCCTGGCGCCCGGCAGCGCCGGCCCGAGCGAGGCCGACCCAGCCTTCACGGTCGGGCCGCTGGAAGCCTCGCCCGCCCCGGGCAACGTGCCGGTGATCTACTTCTCAGCGGCCAACTACCGCCAGCTGTGCGGACACCCGTGGGATTGGATCGAGGCGCTGGGGGCCTGACGGCGGACGGGCTCAAGGGGGCGGCGCCCGGGGCCGAGATATAAGAAGGCCGGCGCTACGAGGAGAACTCGAAACTTCCGTGGCGTTAGCCTGTTCCAGCAGTTGCCGAATCCCGAGGGCGCCAGCCTCGGGAGCGGGGAAACCAGGTAGTTGGGGCGAATCCGGCGGTGATCCACCGGTAGCGCAACACCAGCGCGAGCCCGTCAGCTAACTCCGCAGGCGTCAGGCACCCAGACGAGCTTCGACCGAGCGGGAGTTGTTGCGTGCCCGGATCCATCGCCTATGCCCTTGCCAAGCCGCGCGCCCTCTGCGTGGCGATCCTCGCCTTCGTCCTCGCCGGTGCGGCGGCGGCGCCGGCCCTGGCAGCGCCCGGGCTCAAGGTCGTGAGCTACCACGGCTACCGCGTGAGCGTCCCGCGCAGCTGGCCGGTCTACGACCTGGCCCGGGACCCCAGCATCTGCGTTCGCTTCGATCGCCACGCCCTCTACCTGGGCACCCCGGGGGCCGACCAGCGTTGCCCGGCCCAGGGCGCCGGGCGGACCGAGGCGATCCTGCTTGAGCCAACCGGGGCCGGTGGCGCCGCGGCCGAGGCGGCCAGCGCCGGCACCTCAGGTGGGGCAACGCTGACGAGCGCGCCGGGCGGGGCCGCCGGCTCGCTGCTCAGCCGCGGGCACGGGATCCGCATCACCGCCACCTGGCGCGTGAACGCCGGCCTCATCCGCCAGGCCCTCCATCTGCGGTCCGTGAGCTCGCTCAAGCGGGCACCCACCACCTCCCGCCGGAGCCCCGGGCGCTCAAGCCTCAGAGCGCATGTCACCAGCGCCAGTCCGGCAACCCCGGGAGGCGTCTACACCGGCCCGGGCTTCGACGCCTGCTCGACCCCCAGCACCGCCCAGATGAGCGCCTGGGGCTCCTCGCCCTACCGCGCCCTGGGCGTCTACATCGGCGGCGCCAACATGGCCTGCGCCCAGCCGAACCTGTCCGCCGCATGGGTCAGCCAGGAGTCAGGGGCCGGCTGGCATTTGATGCCGATCTACGTCGGGCTCCAGGCGCCTTCGAACTCCTGTGGCTGTGCCGCGATGTCTCCCTCGAGCGCCTCGAGCCAGGGGACCGCCGCGGCCAGCGATGCCGTGACCAAGGCCCAGGCTCTGGGGCTGGGCGCGGGCAACCCGGTCTACCTGGACATGGAGGCTTACTCGCGCGGGGGCAGCAACTCCCCCTCGGTCCTGGCCTTCATCGCCGCCTGGACCAACCAGCTGCACGCCGAGGGCTACAGGTCAGGGGTCTACAGCAGCGACGCCTCCGGAATCAGCGACCTGGTGTCTCAGTACGGCAGCGGCTACAGCGAGCCGGACGACATCTGGATCGCCAACTGGAACGGCTCGCAGAGCACCAGCGACAGCAACGTTCCCAGCAGCGAGTGGTCGGCGCACCAGCGCCTGCATCAGTACCGGGGCGCCCACAACGAGACCTATGGCGGCGTGACGATCAACATCGACGGTGACTACCTCGATGCGGCCACCGCCGCCGCGGGGACGCTCGCGGGGGTGGCCAGCGAGTGGGCGGCGAGCTCACCGCCCACGATCTCAGGCCAGACCGTAACCGGGCAGACGCTCCTCGAAGGCCACGCCGCCTGGGCGGGCGCCCCCACCTCGTTCACCTACCAGTGGGAGGACTGCAACAGCTCCGGCCGCGCCTGCGTCTCGGTCCCTGGGGCCACGGGCCAGAGCTACACCCTCGGGGCGGCCGACATCGGACACACGATCCGGGTGCAGGAGATCGCCGGCAACGCCACGGCGACGAGCGTCCCGTCGAGCTCCGCGCCGAGCGCCGTGGTGCTCAGCACCACACCTCTGTACTGGCTCTACACGGCCTACGGCAACGTCAACCAGAGCCTCGGCACCGCCTGGTATGGCTCGCCGACGGCCAACCACTACCGCGGCGCGTCGATCGTCGGCATGGCCGGCACGCTCGACGGCAAGGGCTATTGGCTCGCCACCAGCACCGGCGGGGTCTACGCCTACGGCGACGCCAAGCGCGTGCGACCGCCGAGGGCGCGCCGGGTCAAGGGGATCGTCGCTGCGCCGGGGGGCGGCTACTGGCTCTACACGGTCGCCGGAAACGTCTATCCGAGCGCCGGCACGAGGTGGTATGGCTCGCCTTCGGCCAGCCGCTACCGGGGCAGCGCCGTCGTCGGCATGACCGCCACGCCCGACCGCAGGGGCTACTGGCTCGTGACCAGCACGGGCGGCGTGTACGCATACGGCGACGCCTCCCGGCTCAGGCCACCCCGGGCTCGCAACGTGAGAGGGATCGTCACCGCGCCCGGCGGCTACTGGCTCTACACCGCGGCGGGCAACGTCTACCCGGCGGGCCACACCGCGTGGTACGGCTCGCCGTCGGCCAGCCGCTACCGGGGCACTTCCATCGTCGGCATGGCCGCCACCGCGGATGGGAAGGGCTACTGGCTCGTCACGAGCGCCGGCACCGTCTATGCCTACGGCGACACCGGCCAGCTGCCCGCGCCGAGCCATAGCCACGCGATCATCGGCATGGCGGGCTGAGGCCCGTCGAGAGCCGGCTAACTCAGGGCAACCCGACCACCTGCCCCGCCGCGGGGGGGTGGCGGAGACAGGTGATCGGGGGGGCCGACGCCGGAGCGACCATGGGCGGGGGCGAAGGGCGGCCGCTCTCTGTTGGCGTCGGAGCTTTGGGGGCAGGCGACGGGGCCGGGCTCTGGGCCTCGGCCCCGGTCAAATCAGCCATGACCGGAACTCTGAGCCCCAAAGCTCAGAAAGCCCTACGAGCCACGTAAGAATTGGCGCAGAGGTGATGGGGCTGCGCGCTAGGCGCACGCAGCCCCATCGAAGCAGTTCTAGTGCTTGCCCTTCCCGCCTGAGGGCGCGGGTACCGGCTTCGGATCCGGGTCCGGATGCTTCTTCGGCGGTGGCGGGGGCGGTGGAGGCGGCGGCTTCGGGCATTCGCTCGAGTCCGCATGCTCATGGTTCTTGTCTCCACATCCCTTCCCCGGCTTGTACTCGCCCTTTTCCGCGCCGCCGGTCGGCCCCTTGCTGGAGCTGGAGCTGGCGACGGCGATCGCGCCGCCGGTCCCGCCAAGAAGAGCCAGCAGCGTTGCCGCCGTGGCAATACGTGACTTCATGAAGGTCGACCTCCGAGGTTCTGTCGATCGAGATATGAGTCGCTGCTTGATGGCGTCGAGTTGGAGCGGATCCGCCTGCGCTCGCTCAGCCCGCAGCCGCGAAACAACCGCGTCGAGCTCTTGGAAATCGCCCCCGAAATCACCCATCGCCACTTATACGAGCCATCGGCTCGATTCCTGACAGAAACTTTATCCGCCCGGTTTCGGCCAGGATCGGCCGCTCAGGGGCAGTAGGCGATGATCAGATTTCCGGCCTGACGGATGGTGCAGTTCGGCCACGGAGTCTTGGAGCTCTTCGTCTTCGTCGTGCTCTTCGACTTCGTCTGTTTGCTCTTTGAGCCGGCCGACGACTTCTTCTTCGACTTCTTGGTCGTCTTCTTCTTGTTCGGGCAACTGCCGCTGCCCTTGTGCTGGTGGTTCTTGTCGCCACAGCCCTTGCCCGGCTTGTATTGCGCGATCGCGGCCCCGCCCTGCGGTCCGCCGGTCGCCCCGGTCTGGCCCACCGCGATGGCGCCGCCGGTCCCCGCCAGGAGTGCCCCGACCGTCAAAATTGCTGCAATACGTGATCGCATCTACCCCCACCATTTCCAGTTGTGCGGCGGCCTGGATAGCTGCCGTCACGAGCCCAGCCTCAACCCCGGGGCCTGGCTCGCAGGTGAGGATAGCCGATGTGAACGCGGCTTCGGGGCTGGTCCGGCACTAAGCCGGACGCGTCAACTCACGCCCCCGGGGCGCTCGGATCACCACCGCTCCAACGTTCCCGCCCGTGCGCAGGTGAAGCGCTACGACCAGCGCGATCACGCTGAGCAGGGCGCCGGTGACGATCAGCGCGGTGCGGGCGCCCCCCAGGGCCACGAGCAGGGGCACGAGCATCGACCCTAGGGCGAGGGCCAGCATGGCCACACCCTCCAAGGCGCCGAATACCCGCCCCCGCATCGCCGCGGGAGCGGCGCCCATGAGGATCGTCCGCCCCGACACATCGAGCAGGGTGCGCGCGCTCCCGGCAGCGGCCAGGAGCAGGAACGCGCCGAGGACGCTCGGCCAGGCGCCGAGCACGATCAAGAGCGCTGACCAGCCGGCGGCTGCGGCGAGGAACGGCCGCAGAAGACGGTGATGGCCCACGAGCCAGAGCGCGGCGAGCGAGCCAAGCACGCCCCCGGCACCAAAGGCGGCGGTCAAATAGCCGGCCCCGGGGGCTCCCAGCCCCAGCACGCTGATCGCGAACACGACCAGCAGAACGTCCAGCATCCCGATGACCAGGTACTGCGCCCCCAGGAGAACGATGAGCTCGGTGAAGCCTTGGTGGCCTCGCACGGCGCGCAGAGCGCTGTCCGGAGACGCCGCTGCGCCGGCCTCGGCGCAGGCGCCCGGCAACTCCCCAAGGCCCCCACCGGACGCGGCGACCCCGGACGCTGCCGTGACCACGACGAAGGCGGCCACAGCGCTGCGGGGGCCGCCGACGGCCATCAGCACCCCGGCGAGCGCCGGCCCGGCCAGCACACTGACCCCCTCGACCCATCCGGAGAGCACGTTCATCGCCGTGAGCGCCCTCCCGTCAGCGACCAGGTGCGGGACCAGCGCTGCCTGCGCCGGACGCGTCATCGTCACGGTGCAGGCGGCCAGCATCGCCGCCGCGTAGATAAGGAGTGGGGACGCCGTGAGGAAGAGGAGACTCGCGGTGAGGGCGAGCGAAGCCGACTGAAGCCAGTAGCTCAAACGCAGCGCGGTGGCGGGACCCCAGGCGTCGACCGACCGTGCCAGCACGGGCGCCAGGGCACCGGCGGGGACGAGTTGCGCCACGGCCACGGCCGCCGTCACGTTCACGCCGCCGTGGCGGTAGGCGTAGACAAGGACCGCGACCCACACCCCGTACTCGGCCATGGTGAAGCCGGCGAAGGCGATCTCGACCCGGCGGACCCGGCGGTCCCGCAGCAGGCCTCGGATGATCAGACCGCGGCGCACCACGCGGTCTAGGTCCCGGCGAGAGCTGGGACGGCGACCGCGGGCGGGCGGCCCGGCCGCTCCGCCCTGAGCCCCCGCCGTCGCGTCCCGGCCCGCTGGTCCGCCGTGGCCCCCAGCGGCGCGTTGCCAAGCCAGAGAACCGTCCGGCTCACATCGGAGGCCGCCGTCGTGTGGTTCATCACGCACATCCGGATCGCGTAGCGCCCGTTCAGCCGCGTCGAGGAGACGAGCGCGCGCCCCGTGGCCTCGAGCCGCGCCACAAGCTCCGTGTTGACGCGCTCAAGCTCAGCCTCGTCATCGAGGCCTCCGACCCGGCGGCGGAAGCAGACGACGCCCAGGGTGGCCGGGCAGAGCAACTCGAGGTCCGGGTGATCGACGATCATCGCCTCGGCCAGCCGGGCCAGATCAAGTGCCCGGTCGATGGCGGCGGCAAAGGCGTCGGCGCCGAAGTACTGAAGCGAGAGCCACACCTTGAGCGCGCGGGCACCCCGCGTCAGCTGCAGGCCCCGGTCGCAGAAGTCGACCTCGTCGCCCCGGTAGTCCTCGAGGTAGTCCGGAGCGATCGAGAACGCCCGCTCCAGCAGATGCGGTTCACGCACGAGCAGGCAGCCACACTCGATCGGCTGGTAGAGCCACTTGTGGGGATCGAGGGTCACCGAGTCCGCTCGCTCCAGGCCGGCCAGAAGCCGGCGCCCACGGTCGGTGAGGGCGGCAAAGCCGCCGTAGGCAGCGTCGACGTGCAGCCACATCCCGTGCCGGTGGCAGAAGCGAGCCAGCTCCGGCAGTGGGTCGATGGAGCCCGTGTTGGTCGCGCCGGCATTGGCGGCCACGATCAGCGGCCGCCGGCCCGCCCGCTCGTCCTCGTCGACGGCAGCCCGCAGGGCCTCGAGGCTCAGCCGGTAGCGCCCATCGGTGGGAAGGCTGCGGACCTGGTCACGGCCGAAGCCGATCAGCCGGGCCGCGCGCAGCACCGAGGAGTGGGTCTGGCTTGAGGCGTAGATGACGGCGTTCTCGCATCCCGCCCCCACGAGCGTCTCCCGCGCGCAGGCCAGGGCGGTGACGTTGGCCGCCGAGCCGCCGCTGACGAGGATGCCCTCGGCCTCAGGCGGATAGCCGATCCAGTCCTTGAACCAGTCGAGGACCACGAGCTCCAGGTGGCTGGGTCCGGCCGCCGAGCTCCAGCTGCCGGCGTCGATGTCCAGCGCGCTCGCGATCAGATCGCCCAGCGCGCCCGGGAAGGTGCAGGAGGCGGGGATGAAGGCGAAGTAACCCGGGTGGGCGAGGCGGCTCATGTGCGTGAGGACGCCCGCGTCGAGCTCGTCGAGCACTTCTCCCCACTCGCGGCCGCCGCTCGGCAGCGAGTCGCTGAGCTGCTCCCGGAGCTCGCCCGCCCGCCCGCGCGTCATCGCGGCCATCGCCGGGTCGGTCAGCCGGTCGATGAGCAGATCGATGGTTCGGTAGCCCAGCGCCCGCATCTGCGCCGGCGAGAGCGCCAGCGGATCGGCGTCCGTGTGAAGTCCTTTGCCCACTGCAACCCCCAGTTCTCGTGTCGTCCTGCATCCTCACCCCCTCGGACCGGCCAGCCCGTGACATTTGTCACCGCATGCGCGGGTAGGGAGAATCCGATCGTGAGCGACAGCCAGATTCCCTTTCTGCGCCAGCTCCCCCGGGAAGACGCCGACGCGCTGCTGGCCCTGGTCAGGCGCCGGAAGCTCAAGGCGGGCGCCGAGATCCTCCGCGCGGACTCGGCCGGTGATGAGGCGGTGCTCGTGCTTTCCGGCCGGGTCCGCCTGGTCGCCTACGGAGCCGATCGCCGTGAGGTGGTGCTGGCCCTCCGCGGTCCCGGGGAGCTGATCGGCGAGATCGCCGCGCTGGGGGCGGGGCGCCGGACCGCCACGGCGATCGCGCTTGATGACGCCGAGGTCGGCTTTCTCCGCGCCACCGAGCTGGTCGAGTTCCTGCGTGAGCACCCAGACGCGGCGCTGCTCGTGATCCGGATGGTCGGGCGCCGGCTCGTCGAGGCGACCCGGGACCTCGTCGACCTGGCCACCCAGGACAGCGTGGGGCGTCTGGCCAAACGGCTGGTGGAGCTATCGGCCGTTCATGGGCGGGCGGCGACGGGCGGAACTGAGATCGAGCTGACGCTGACCCAGGACGAGCTCGCCCGGTGGACCGGCGCCACCCGGGAGACGGTCTCACGCGCCCTGCGCCTGATGCGCCAGCTCGGCTGGGTGGCGACCGACCGTAAGACGATCACCGTGCTTGATCCCGCGGCGCTGCGCGAGCGCTCAGGCACTGGCGTCGCCTGAAGCCAAGCCCCCTGCTCCGGGCGGATTGCCCCCAATCCGCCCGGAGCCCCGTGTGGTGGGTTCCCGGTCCCCCGTTGCTGCCTGGCAGGCTAAGCCCGCCCAGGGGCGGCGAAATGCGACTTTTGTCACAGTTGGCCGGGTGGCGGATCAGCTCACGGCGAAGGTGCGCCGCTCGCCGGGCGTCAGCTGACGCACGCTCTCCCGGGCCGCCTGCGCGGCCAAGGCCTGCGGGTTCTCGCAGATGGCGCACGTGTCCCACACCCGGACCACGTGACTTGTGTCCTCGACCGCCAGCTCCTGGCTGCCGGGCGAGAAGGCGAGCGCCTCGATCCCGCCCACGAGGGCGTGGTGGCGGACGAGCCGAAGCGCCCGCGCGTCGTAGACGTCGACGGTCCCGTCCTGCCGCGCGACGGCATAGAAGCGGCCGTTGGGGGAGATCGCCATGAGGCTGCCCTCGGCCTGCGCCCCCGGCACCTCCGTGGTCTGCCCGGTGCGCAGGTCCACGCGGATGAACGCACCCCCGAGCACGGTGACGAGCACGTAGCGCCCGTCTGGAGACAGGAGCGCACCGGTGCCGTTCGAGCGGTCCGGGAGGACGACGCTCCGGAGAATCCGGCCCGTGCGCAGGTTCCACACGACCAAGTTGATGCAGCCGTCATCGACCGCCATGAGCCGGCTGTCCGGCGTGAAGACGGGGACCGTGGCCGCGCACCCGTCGCTGCTGGCTGCGCTGGCCAGGTGCTCGACTCGCCCGGTGCGCGGATCGATGGCCTCGCCGAACATCCGGTCGCCGTCGACGTAGGCGGCGCCGATCGTGCCGTCGGGTGCCACGCCCTGGGCGTCGAGGCGGGGGAAACTCACCGCGGCCGTTCGGCGCCCAGTCAGCCCATCGAGCTCGATGACCCGCGGCGTGGCTGAGGCCGGGTCGAGGTAGGTGAGCCAGCGCAGTCCGCCCGCGGTGGAGAAGCAGGCGGTGCTACAGGTAGCGAGAACCCCGGCGGCCGGGAAGCCGGGGAAGGTCCGCGTCACCTGGCCCGTTCGGTCATCGACGAGCTCTCCGCGGGCGCCGACGAGGGCCAGCTCACGGCCGTCCGGGGTGAAGCCGAGCGCTGAGTCGGCCGGCGCCTCAAAGCGGAGCTGCTCGCTGCCCCGCGCCGACCAGACACGAAAGATGCCGTCGAGCGAGACCGTGACGAGCGAGTTGTCACCGGGTGGGAAGGCGAGGTCGCCGGCGGCGATACTGGCGCTGCTGGAGTCACGCACGACGAGGCTCCCGGTGGCGGCGTCCAGGACGTCGGCGGTGCCGGTGTTGTAACCGACGGCGACGAGTCGGTCGTCGGGCGAGACCTGGATCGGGCTGGCCGTCGCCCCCAGCGGCCCCTGGGCCACCCAGCGGACCTTGCGGGTGCGGGCGTCGACGGACCAGGTGGCGGCAACCTGGCTGTTGGAGTTGGCGTTGATCTCGGCTCCGGTGATGAACCAGGTCCGGAGGTCCGGTGCGACGCGCAGGAAGTTGACCGCCGCTACGTGCGGCGGGGCGGACAGGGAGAGCCTCGAGCGGGTTCCCTTGGCTACGTCAAGCACGCTCAGCCCCGGGTAAAGGTTGCCCTGTCCGGGGGTCTGGCCGAGCGAGGCCACGAGCAAAACCGTGGGCGAGCCCCACATCATCCCGTTGACCACGTTGGCGCTCGGATCGCCCTGGGCGATGATGCGCACGCGCCCGGTCCGCAGGTTCACGAGACCCACGCGGTACTTATCGGCGATGGCCAGCTGGCGGCCGGGCGGCCCGGCCAGCTGCTCGATCGGGAAGGGGGCGGTGAAGATCTGCCGGGTGCGCCCGCTGGCCACGTCGACCGAGACGAGGTGATCGCCGGTAGCCACGATCAGCGAGCGGCGACCGGGGCCGAGGATCATGTCGGTTGAGCTGGGGCCGACCCGCACTCGCCTGAGGATCCGGTGGTGCACCAGATCCGCGAAGACCACGTAGCCATCGCACGTGTTGTCGGCGGCCACCCGGCCCGCGTCGAAGAGGAAGAGGAAGTTCGCCTCCTGGCAGCCCTGGATGCCGAAGGAGGGAAGCTGGGCCTGCAGGGTGTTGGCGTCAAGCGCCTCGGAGGCGGCGAGCTCGGCCTGAGGCGTAGTTGCGTCGCGCAGAGCGACGCGGGCCAGGAGGATCGCCCGCTCCGGGTCACGGGTGAGCTGGCCGGAGGCCGCGGTGGCCGCGGCCTGGGAGCGGGCGGTGGCCTCGGCCCCCACGGCGTCGTGCCGGCTCACGAGCGCGAACACGAGCAGGCCCACCGCGGCGAGCAGGAGGCCGGCGATGGCCCCGAGGCCTCGCCGCAGGCGGCGATTGGTCTGGAACTGGGCTCGCTGAGCGCGGTCTGCCTCCTCCAGGCTGGCGTTGAGGAAATCTCGTTCGGCTTGGTTGAGCTCGCCGGTGTTGGGCCGCGCCCACTCGACCGCGGCGTCGAGCCGCGTGCCTCGGTAGACGTCGGTCGGCTCCCGGCCTGCGGCATCCCACAGGCGAGCGGCGTGGCTGAGGCGCCGATGCAGGCGAAGGCCCTCCCGGTCCTCATCGAGCCAGCGCCGGAGCCTCGGCCAGCGGCGGATGAGCACCTCGTGGGCCACCTGGGCCGTGCCTTCGTCGAGCGTGATGAGGCGGGCATCGGCCAGCCGGCGCAGGAGTCCCCGCACGGTCTCCGGCGGGCTGCCCTCGGGGACGAGCTCCTCGACGCCGACCCGCCGCCGCGCGTCCTCGACCTCGCCCCCGATCTCGGTCAGGCGCAGGAACACGCTGCGCAGCAGCGGCCGCTCGCCCGCCGACAGCGCCTCGACTACGGCGTCGGCCGTCTGGGCCAGGGCCGAGCTGACGCCGCCGGTCTCGTGGTAGGCCTCGACGGTCAGCGTGCGTCCGTTTCGCCGCTCCCAAGTCTCACGCAGAGCATGGGACATCAAGGGCAGCGCCCCGGCCTCGCCCGCCACATCGCGGAGCACGAGCTCGAGCAAACCGGGCTCGAGGCGGAGCCCGGCCAGCCGCGCCGGCTCGGAGATGGCACGGGCGAGCTCCTCTTCGCGCATGGGGCCGAGCAGGACCTGGTTCTCGGCCACCGCCGCCGCGAGCGCCGGCTCGGTGCTGATCTCGCCGTAGAAGTCGGCCCTGACCCCGATGACCACGGGGCCCCGGCGAGTGAGCAGCGCGTCGATGAAGCGCCGGCGCCGGTCGAGGTCGTGGCCCTGCGTGTAGAGCTCCTCGAACTGATCGACCACGAGCAGCTCATCGCCTTCGAGGTCCAGCGGCGGGCGCGGGCCCGGGGTGATGAGGCGAGCCGAGGCGACCCCCGCCCGCTCACCCGCGCTCACGGCGGCGATGACCCCAGCCTGGAGCAGGGAGGACTTGCCGCTCCCCGAGGCTCCGACCACCGCCAGCAGCCGCCCGGGTGAGATCCGCGCCAGCACCTCGGTCACGACCTCCTCACGCCCGAAGAAGAGCCGTCGGTGCTCAGGCTCGAAGGCGAGGAGCCCCCGGTAGGGACATTCGGCGGCGATCGGGGCCGTCCGCAGGCCAGGGCCGGTGAGCGCCCTGATCACGGCCGGCTGGGCGATTCCCTTCAGCCGATGGGGACCGAGGTCGATGACCGCGTACCCGGGCGGTAGGTCCCCGGCGACCAGCTCGGCGGTCGTCTCAGAGAGGAGGATCTCGCCGCCGTCCCCGGCCCCGCGGACCCGAGCCGCCATGTTCGGGGCGGTGCCGAGATAGACGCCGTCCCGCCATTCGGCGCTCCCCGTATGCAGGCCGATGCGGACACGGATGGGCGTCTCAGGGGGCCAGGGCTCGGACGCGAGCCCTTGGTGGACGGCCACGGCGGCCCGGACCGCGTCAGCAGCGGACTCGAACACGGACGTCGTCGAGTCGCCCTCCCCCATCGACTTGACCAGGTGGCCGCCGTGGGCCCGGACCACGTCGGCGATGAGCGCATCGTGGCGGATCAGCGCGGGCGCCATCGCCTCCGGGTGGTGCTCCCACAGCCGCGTCGAGCCCTCCACGTCGGACATGCAGAAGGTCATCACCCCCGAAGGCAGCTCGGCGGCGGACAGCGTTAGACGCGTGTCGCTCAGACCAGCCACCACTGCCCCGGTCTCGTGCGCAGACTTCCGCGCCGCTGCCGTGCCCCCACGATCGGCATGGCACATCTTCCCACACCTGCGGCAAATGTCACAGCTGGCGGCCCGGTCTGAGTGGGAGATTGCGAGGGCTGGAAACCGAGGGCCGCTGAGCGGCCCACATCTCTTGGGGAGGGTCCATGCCCGTCTACGTGTTCGCTTTGCTCAACCTGCTGCTCGCCATGCTCGTGGTCGGCGGGATCGCCGGCCTGCTCCTCTGGAGCGTCGCCACCCAACACCGCGACCACGGGTGCCATGAGGTCCGGCTGCCCCGCCCCCGGCGCATCTCCCCCAGGCGGGCGCTAGTGACGACTGAGCTCGAGGGTCCGGCGCAGGAAGTCGTGCTCGGCTGAGAGCGCGGCGGCGGCCACGCTCATGGGCAGGTTGAGGAAGCCGTGAGGGGCCTCCTGCCAGACCTTTAGCTCGGTGGGCGCGCCGGCCATCCGCCAGCGCGCCTCCATGAACAGGCTGTCGTCCAGCAGCGCGTCCTCGGTTCCGATCGTGAAGATCGCCGGGGGCATGTCACGCAGGTTGGCGAAGAGCGGCGAGATGTCAGGGGCTCGCCGCTGCTCGAGGTCGTAGCCGGGCAGGAACTGGTCGGCGAACCAGTTGATGATCGGTTCCGAGAGGACGAAGTTGCGGTCGCCCCATAAGCGCTGGCTGGGCGTCATCGAAAGGTCGTAGGCGCCGTACTGAAGCACCGCGGCCGAGAACGCGCCGCTGATGCCGTGCCGGTCGCGCAGGCGCAACAGCGTGACCACGGCCAGGTGGCCACCCGCCGAATCACCGCCGATCGCCATCGGGCCCTCGCCGGCCAGCTCGCGCCCGTCCGGCGAAAGGAGCCAGAGCGCCGCCGCCTCGCAGTCATCAGGCCCGGCGGGATAGGGGTGCTCCGGGGCCAGGCGGTAGCCGACGCTGACCACCGCCAGGCCCGTGTCCTCCGCCAGGCGCATGAGGCGTGAGTCCTGCATGTCGTTCTCGCCGAGCGTCCATCCCCCGCCGTGGAAGTGCAGGAAGGCCCCCGTGCTCTCGCCGTCGGCCCGGGCGATGACCCGGAGCGGGATCTTGCCCGCCGGGCCGTCGATCTGCACCGTGCGGGCCTCGGGGAGGAAGACGGGCGCCGGGTAGATCCCGCTTCCCTCTCGCCGGGCGCGGCGGGTGTCCTCGACCGGCAGCGTATGCACGGAGGGCATCGTGCCCAGCAGCCGCTCGAGCTCGGTATTGAAGCCTCGCGTGTCGGCGAGCAGCTGTTCGAGATCAAGTTCGGTCATCAGGAAAAACCCACGGCTCAAGCCCTGCCCGCCAGGTGACGATCCTAGTCAACGACCCTGCACCGAGGACCCCCTTCCATCGGTGCGGGGCCTAATCCCAGGCCCGCCAGGCCCGGGAGCGGGGAACCCAAGTCGTAATGGGGCGAGTCCGGCGGTGATCCGCCGGAACCGCTCGCTCAGCGAGCGGCAGCCCGACAGCTAACCCCGTAGGCACCAGGCACCGAGGCGAGCTCGGTTCGTTCAGCATCTATGTCCCGCAAGATTTTTCCCAGACTGATCACCGTGATGGCCGTGGGCCTCGGGCTGGCGCTCCTCGCTCCCTCGGCCCTGGCTGTGAGCCCGCCCTCGCCGTTCACCCGCGGCCTGCGCGCCGGCTACCGCGGATCCGACGTGCGCACCCTGCAGACCTGGCTGACCCAGGTCGGTCTCGCCATCAAGGCCGACGGCAGCTACGGGCCGGCCACCACGGCGGCGGTCAAGCGCTTCCAGCTGGCAGCGCGCCTGAGCCCGGCCAGCGGGACCGCGGGCCCGGCCACCGAGACGATGCTCCGCAGCTGGGTCAAGGGCCGCAAACGGGTCACCTCGGTCCAGGCCGCCGATACGACCAAGTTTCCCGCCCCCTTCACCCGTGGCCTCGGCCCCGGCGACCACGGCACCGATGTCTCGACGCTCCAGGGGTGGCTGACCAAGGTGGGCATCCCGACCACGGTCGACGGCAGCTTCGGGTCCGGCACCCAGGCCTCGGTCACTAGCTTTCAGAGGGCGGCGGGTCTGACCCCGGCCAGCGGGACCGCCGGCCCGAAGACCGAGGCCACCTTGAGTGCCTGGGTCCAGGCCGGAAAGGCCGTGTTGCCGATAACGAGCACCGGGACCAGCCCCACCGGCTGGGTCTTCCCGCTCAAGCCGGCCTCGCTCGTCCTCCCGCCCGCCAAGTGGACGCTTGACCAGGGTGTCGATATCGGCACGGTCGGAAATGCGTGCGGTCCGAGCGTCGTCGAGGTCGCGGTCACCAACGGGACGATCGTCCAGGAGGGCATCGCCGGCTTTGGGCCCTACGCGCCGGTCCTCAAGGTGGCGAGCGGCCCCCTGGCCGGGCTCGATGTCTACTACGGCCACGCTGCGCCCGCGCTCGTCCCGGTCGGTGCCACCGTGACCACCGGGGAGCCGATCGCCGACGTCGGCTGTGGCGACGTCGGGATTTCGAACTCGCCTCACCTGGAGATCGGGATCAGCACCCCGGGCGGCCCTCCGTGCTGCCCGCTCTGGGGGCAGACCGCAAGCCAGATGTTCGGGATCGTCCGCGGCCTCTACAACGGAGCGCAGTAGCGGGCCATCGCCCAGGGCGGGCCATCGCCCAGGTCGGATTCCCGCAAATTGCAGCAAAACTTAGGGGTCAAACCGAGCCCACAGCGGGTACGGTGACATCAGATGGCGACAAGTCCAGCCCGCAAGCGCGCCCCGGCGGCTCCACCGCCTCGAGGGCGTGACCGGCATATCCGCGTGGTACCGAAGATCGAACGGGCCGAGGTCTCGCTCCACGGCCACCGGGTCAACTTCAACATCGCCGGGCGCGGTCCCGCCGTTGTCCTGATCCACGGTGTCGCGGGGCGGGCGGGCCAGTGGGACGAGGCGGTTCAGCTGCTGGCCGAGCACTACACCGTCGTGGCGCCGGACCTGCTGGGTCACGGCGACTCGGCCAAACCCCGGGGCGATTACTCGCTGGGCGCCCACGCATCCGGCATCCGCGACCTGCTCGTGGGCCTCAAGATCGAGCGGGCCAGCATCGTCGGCCACTCGCTGGGCGGCGGGATCGCAATGCAGTTCGCCTATCAGTTCCCTGAGCGATGCGAGCGGCTGGTCCTCGTCTCCAGCGGAGGACTGGGCGAGGAGGTCCATGCTCTGCTCCGCGCGGCCACCCTCCCCGGCTCGGAACTCATCCTGCCGTTGCTGGCCCACCCGCGGGTGGTCGACATCGCCTCCGTGCTCCCCAGGGCTCTGGGGCGTCTGGGCCTGCGGACGCGGGTCGATCTGGAGGAGATGGCTCGCGGCTACCAGTCGCTGTCCAACGCCGAGGCCAGGAACGCCTTCATCCACACGCTGCGCGGGGTGATCGATCCCACCGGTCAGCGGATCAACGCTTCGGACCGCCTCTACCTGGCCTCGAAGATGCCCTCACTGGTCGTCTGGGGCCGCCGAGACCGGATCATCCCCGTCGAGCACGCCCAACCCGCGCACGCCGCCATGCCCGGGAGCCGGCTCGAGCTCTTCGAGGAGGCGGGTCACTTCCCCCACCTCGATGACCCGCTCCGCTTCGCCCGCATCCTCCAGGCCTTCTTCCAAGAGACGAAACCGGCCCACCTCGACGCCGACGACATGCGAGAGCTCGTCCTGGCCCGTGACACCAAGTCGGCCCGGGCCCTCGAGCGCCTCCGGCGCGATCACGCCGTCGCCTGAGGAGCTCGGCTTCGGCTGCGTCGCTTGGCCGCGGGGCTCGGCCGCCGACGCGCGGCTGAGGCCGCGACTTTCTCTATGAGCTGACGGCCCCCACGGGGGTCCCGGCCTCGGCCACGAACTCCGCCAGCACGGGCACGATCGCACCGGGGGCGATGTTGTGGTTCTGGCCCGGCAGCTCACGCAAGGTGGCGTTCGGCACGACCTCGGCCAGCGCCTTGGAGGCGTGCTTGAGGACCGGATAGGTCTTCGATCCGTACGCGACCAGCGTCGGACAGGTGACGGTGGCCCACTCCTCGGGGCTGAGCGGCTGCCCCTTCATGTTGTGCTCGCCGAGGGCGGCGGGCAGAAAAATGGCCGCCCCACCCGGAGGTGGAGCGGCCCCGATCTTCTACTTCTAGAGAGCCTGGGCGAGCTGGATCAGCTCCGTTGCCTGGTCCGGGCGGCCGCCGCCGCCCGAATGGTCGGGTGACGGCGGGAACCGTACGGGGCTAGCAGCCAGCTGCCGTCTCGGCCGCCTGTGCGGCGGCGATGATCTCCTGCGCCTGCGCCCGGCTTAGCTTTTTGCCGGACTGCGCGGCGGAGTGATTGCTCAACCCAGCGAGGTCGCTGCAGCCCGCAAGCGTGTTACCTGACGCGAACGCGCTCGCGGCTGCGGCTGCCTGGTTGGACAGTCCGTCTCCATTGGCGGGGAGGTTCCAGCTGGTGATGGTGCTCCCGAGCGCCTGTGCGCCCGACGAGGGCGTGTAGACGGTCTGCGTCGTCACTGCCGAGTTGGAGCTCGCGCTCCACTCGTCGCCACCGTACTGTGCTGTCAGCGCGTCCGAGCCCGCGGGCAAGGCGGAGGTCTGGAGCGTCGCGACGCCCGATGAGTTGGCGCCGGCGCTGCCGAGATTCGTCGACCCGTCCATAAACGTGACCGTGCCGGTTGGAATCGCACCGCTACCCGCGGCTGTGACCGTCGCCGTGAGCGTCACATTCTGGCCTGCGTACGACGGGTCCGGGGTGGACCCCAGTGTGGTCGTGGTGTCGCGAACCGGACCCGCGACCCACTGAGGCGTGTCGTCCGAGGACAACATGCCGTCGAGCCCGTTGCCGCTTGAATCGCCGGCCGTCGGACCCGAGCCCTCGTCGAACCCGTACGACGCCACAACGGGACCACCGGGATAGGCCGACACGCTCACGTCCGCGAGTGCGCCATAGAACCCACGACCGAGCTGGTCGTTGTCGAACTCGTGGCCGATCACGAGGCTCGTTGTCGTGCCGGCCCAGATGTCCTCCGCGGCGGGGTCGTTCCAGCCGAAGTCCTGACTCGTCGCTCTCCCGTCGACGGTGGCCGTCTCGACCCGGCCGTCGTAGCTGACGGTAACGTGCGACCACTGGCCGGGCGTCAACTGCTGCCCGCAGGTGAGCCGGTTGGAACCGTTCTGGCCGATCTCCGCCATGCACGGCGCGCCGTCGTTCAGGACCATCGCGTAGCCGGTGCCATCACCGTCCCAGTCAGACCGCGGCTTGCTGACGACGCCCTGATACCCCAGCGTCCCGTCCCATCGGATCGTCGCCGAGATGCTGACTCCACCGCCGAGCTCGAAAAGACCATTGGGATCCTGCACGACAACGTCCGAACCCGGACTTGCCCCGTTGAACTGCAGCGCCGAGTCAGACGCGAACGCCGGCGCCGCGGCAAGCAGGCTCCCAGCAACCGCAGCCGCAACCAGCCCAGATCGACAAGACCATCTCATGTTTCCCCCCTGGATTGAGCGTGCCCCTTGTCCCGTGCGGCCTGCGCAGCCTAAGCGTCGCGCTGCCCGGGGTCAGTACGGCTAGCCGCACTCTTTGGGTGCGGAGGCGCGCCCACCGGAGGTGGAACGGCCCGCTCAGCGACGCGCTATCCAGAGGGCCGAGCCGACCGTGCCTCGCGCTTTGCGAGGCTAGAGCCGCCGGAACCGCGCCTCCAGGAGCGAGAAGGCGGCGAAGGTCAGGAGGCCCAGCGCCACCAGTGCCAGGAGCCAACCGCCCAACGGCCCCCGATGCACGTCATCGAGAGCGCCGTCGACCCCGACTGCGGTCCCGGCGTGGAGGTCGATCGCGGCCCGGAGGAGAAAGTAGCCGACCAGGGTGAAGATCAGCGCCCGCGCCAGTAGGCCGACCCGCCCGATGACCATGAACACGCGGTGGCAGCCCGCGCTCATCTGCTCGATCTTGTTGTCGTCGGCGAACTTCCCACAAATGGCGTCATAGGCCTGGTAGAGGCTCACCACCACGAGCACGAGAGCCGTGACAGCGCACAAGACCTCTCCGGCCGGGAGCCCGAGGAGCTCGGCGGCCGTCCGCCTCGGTTGTGCCGATCCGTTGCCATCACTCCCGGCCAGCACCCCCACCGAGACGGCGAAGAAGGCCAGATACACGAGCCCACCGCCGAGGCAGGCAAGACGGTCCATGAACGAATGACCCCCGCCGCCCTCCGGCCCGCGGCCCCGGAACGCCAGGACCAGTTTCCACAACGCGTAGGCGAGCAGCGCGAGTGAGATGACGGCGAGGGCCACCTGCCCGAGCGGAGCACCGACGATCACGGCGAGGGCGCCCTGCGGGCTGGCCGAGTCGGGGTGAATGCCGATCCCCACCGCGAGCGCCAGGGCCAGGACGGCGATCACCGTGTAGGTGATGGCGCGGGCGACGAAGCCCGCGCGCACAAGCCACCCAAAGTCCTCCTGCCCGGGCCCGCGCACGGCACCGCTCCACGGATTGAATCCGTGGTAGGCCCGATCCGAAGTAGCCATCACCCCGAAGGTACCCGCTAAGCCCGGTACCGAGCGGAAACGGGGCGCCGGCTACCCGGTGAAGCTCGGGCGCCGGGCCCGTTTGACGCCCTTGCGGGCACCGCGGGCTTTAGGGTGTCGCCGCACGGTGTAGGTCACGGACTTGGTCGTCACTTGGCCGTCGCGGCTCTTGGCGGTCACCGTGATCCGATGCACACCAAGCGTCGCGGTATCGATCAGGGCACCGCTGTTCTTGCCGCTGCCGTTTCGGCAGGAGGCGATCCCCGGCGCTCCGACCGCATCCTGACAGCTGAACTTGGAATTAACCCGCTGGTGCAGGTAGTAGCTGCGATGGGTCGGGGTGGTGATCGTGATCGTCGGCGGCCCGAGGACCGTATACGTCACCGTGGCGGTGCCGGTCAGCCCGTCGGAACTTGTCGCGGTGACCGTGAAGGTGTGCGAGCCGACGCTTGAGGTATTGATCGCCGTCCCTGAGACGCCGCCGGGGCCGGCGCATGAGCTCAGCCCCGGGCCGCCTGCGCCCTCCGCGCAGGCAAAGCTCGAGCGGACGGCCTGGCCCACGTTGTAGGTCCCGCCGTTGGCCGGCGCGGTAATCGTCGCGGTGGGAGGCTGGATCGTCGGGAACTCAGCCGCACCCATGTCCACCACGGCGTTGCCGCCCGCCAGCTTGGGCTGGATGCGCGGCTTGCCGTAGACATCTGTGCTCACACCGCTCGGAACCAACGGGTTGGATCCCGCGTCGATCGTCGGGCTGGGGTACGTCTCGTGGACGTCGCCTGAGCCGGGATTGACCAGGTTCGGGTTCGCGCAGATGTTGCCGGTGCCCGTCTGGGCTGAAGAGCCGCTGCACAGATCGCTGTAGCTGACGTTCAGCGCCCCGCCCGAGCCGGTGAAGCCGAACAGCTCAGACCCATCCGTGTCGCCATAGAGGATCGAGTTCTCAAGCGTCAGCTGGTCGGTCGGGGCGCCCCAGATGCCGGCGGTGCCGCCCCCGCCCTTGTTGCCGGAGATCGTCGAGTTGATCAGCGTGAGGTGGTTCGGCGAGGTCCGCCCGCCACAGCCCAGGTAGAGCGCCCCCCACGCATTCGCCGGGTTCGTGGCGCCGTCGGCGATCGAGTTTCCGGCAAGGACCAGGTTGGTTGCCGTGTGCTGAGGGGTCAAGCTGTTGCAGCTGTTGTTGGCGATGCTGAGCGCCGAGCCCTCGGAGAAGGAGTTAGTCCCAGCGGGAGCCTGAATCGAGTTGCCGGTGAAGAAGTCATCGGTCGAGTTCAACTGCACGGCGGTGGTTGACTCGGCGCCGCCGTAGGCGTCGTTGGCCCCGCCGCTGACCGAGTTGCCGGAAAAGGTGTTGCCCGACTGCGTCAGCGGCGCGAGCACGTTGTTGAGAAAGGTCTGCACAGCCAGAGCACCACCCTGGATGTCACCGTTAGCCGAGGCGGCCCCCGTCACTGAGTTGTTGGTGAACGTGTTGTTTATGAGGCTGAATGACGGCCCCGTCGCACCACTACTGTAGTTGTCGCTCTGTAGCGCGACCGCGCCACCGAAGTAAGCCGCGCTGTTCCCGCGGAAGGTCGAGTTGCTGATCGTGAGCGAACCTGAGGTCGCCTGGCTATCGACATACACGGCACCACCCGCCTGGTAGGCCCCAGTAACGGCGTTGTTCGTAAACGTGTCGCTGTCAAGGGTCAAGCCGTAGTTGCCGTTCACGTTCAGCGCCCCGCCGCTCGAGGTTTCGGAGGCGTTCTGGAAGATCAGGTTGCGAATCGTGTACGTGGTCAGCGAGGAGTTGCCACCGTTAACGGACAGAGGGCTGCTGGTCACCCCGGTGCCGTCAAAGCCGGCGCCAGAGCCCGTCTGACCGGCCAGGGTGTACGACGGCTGCGTGGACCCCGAGCCCAGCGTGAAGGCACCGGCCGAGGTACCGGAGTTGGTGGCCGTGCAGAGCTGATTGAGCGTGATCGTGTCCCCGTTCTGCGCCTGATTGAGCGCCGCCTGGAGCCCCGCGCAGTCGGTCGTCATGCTCGCCGCACTGGCGCCCGAAGCACTCAGGGCGAGCCAGCAGAGAGCTACGGCCAGCGCGCCGGCCACGGCCCGCGCGCGCGTCGGGAAACCCGCAGTCCCAAAGATATGCACTGCCCCTCCTCGCCCTCCGTTGCTGACCGGCCCGGGGACAACCTATCCGGTCCCGGGCCAAAAGTCACTACCTCACGGGTTCAGGCGCCGCTGGAGGGCTGATGCCAGCGGGCGGGGCAAGAACCGCAGCGCGTTCAGCGCATGGGGCATGGCCTTCAGCTGCCGGGAGCTGAAGGCCGGCGGAACCATCGCCTCGATCAGGTGCGGTCCAGGATCCGCGAGGGCGCGCTCCAGCGCTTCGCCGAAGTCCTCCGCGGTCTCGGCCCGGCTGGCGGGCACGCCAAAGCCGCCCGCCAGCTTGACGAAGTCAAGCCCCGGACGGTCGAGATCGAGTTGGGCCTTGGCCCTATCGCCGGCGCCCTGGGCGCCGACCCGGGCCAGCTCGACGTTCAGGATCTCGTAGGAGCGATTGTTGAAGAGCACGACGGTGACGTCGAGCTGCTCACGCGCCATCGTCCAGAGCGACTGGATCGTGTAGGCGGCCGAGCCGTCGGCTTGGAGCGCCAGCACCGGCCGGTCCGGGCTGGCCACCGCCGCGCCGACCGCCGCCGGCAGCCCCTGGCCGATTGCGCCGCCAGTCAGCGTCAGCCAGTCGTGGCGCGGGGCGCCCGCGGTCGTCGTCGGGAGGGTCCGCCCGGAGGTCACAGCCTCGTCGGAAACGATCGCGCCCTCAGGCAGGAGCGCCCCGATCACTGCGGCCGCGGTCTCGCCCGTGAGCGGGCCTCTCGGGCGCTCCGGCCGGGACGCGGGCTGCAGCTCAGGCCGGGCTCCCGCCGCCCCGAGCGCCTCGGCGAGGCCTTCCAGGCTCCCGAGCACATCAGCGCTGGGCGCGGCGAGCTCACGCACCTCACACCCGTCGGGTACCAGGTTGCTCTTCTTGCCCGGATAGGCGAAGAACGAGACGGGAGCTTTGGCGTCGACCAGGATCAGGTGCTCGAGGCCCTGCAGCTGCACCATCGCGAACTCAGGTGCGTAGGCCAGCCGCTCGACGGCGGGCAGCCCGGCGCCGCGCTCGAGGCGGGCCGGGAACGTCTCGGCCAGGAGCCTCGTCCCGGTGGCCGCCGCGATCTGTGCCGCGGCGAGGAGGCCAGGCTCCCGCAGGGCCCTTCCTCCGAGCAAGAGCGCGGTCCGGCGGCCACCCCGCAGCACCTTCGCGATGGCGTCGAGATCTGCGGCGGGCGCCTTTGCCGGGGCGGCAGGTGCGGGTGGGGCAGCCGCCTGCGCCCCGTCGCTCCACGAGACGTCAGCCGGGAGGATGAGCGTGGCCACCTGGCCCGGCGGCCCGACGGCCGCGGCTATCGCCTCGACCGCATCCTGGGCCAGGCTGCGTGCGCTCTTGGAAGTCCGCACCCAGCCGGACACGTTCCGCGCGACGCTCTCGATGTCGGATTGCAGCGGCGCGTCGTACTGGACGTGGTTGGTCGCGTGGTCGCCGACGATGTTGACGATTGGCGACCTCGCCCGGCGGGCGTTGTGCAGGTTCGCGAGTCCATTGCCGAGCCCCGGCCCCAGGTGCAAAAGGGTGGCCGCGGGGACATCGGCCATCCGGGCATAGCCATCGGCAGCGCCAGTCGCGACACCTTCGAAGAGGACCAGGACGCCACGCATCTCCGGCACCGAATCCAGGGCCGCCACGAAATGCATCTCGGAAGTGCCCGGGTTCGTAAAGCAGGTTCTCACGCCTGCGTCGACGAGGGTGCGGATGAGTGCCTGGGCGCCGTTGGGCATTAGCTCGGGTGGATTCTCACAAAAAAGGCCGCCCCACCCGGAGGTGGAGCGGCCTTTAGAACTTCGGCGGAGACCGGCGGCTACTCGCTTGAGTCGTCCCCGGCCGGGACATCAAGGTCGGCCAGCTCCTCGGCGAAGCCGAGGGCCGAGCCGCCGTTGCCGAGCGACTCGAGGTCCGAGAGATCGGCCTCGAGGCTCGTCGAGAACCCGGTCAGGCCATCGCCGTCGGTGAGCCCGAGCTCGGCCGCCAGCTCGTCGTGATCGAGCAGACCGGCCTCGTCGATCCCGCGGGGGAGCGGCTCGGCAGGCTCGATCTCGATCCGCCGGTAGCGCTTGAGCCCCGTGGCGGCCGGGATCAGCTTCCCGATGATGACGTTCTCCTTGAGACCGTTCAGACGGTCGATCTTGCCCTCCAGGGCGGCGTCGGTGAGCACCTTGGTCGTCTCCTGGAAGGAGGCGGCCGACAGGAACGAGTCCGTGTTGAGCGACGCCTTGGTGATCCCGAGGATGATCTCCTCGGCCTGGGCGCCCTCGCCACCGTTGTCGAGCACAGCCTGGTTGGTCCGGGCGTACTCCATGCGGTCGACGAACTGCCCGGGCAGGAGATCGGTGTCGCCCTTCTGGTCGACACGGACCTTCTTCATCATCTGGCGCACGATCAGCTCGATGTGCTTGTCGTTGATGTCGACGCCCTGGGACTTGTAGACCTCCTGGACCTCACGGACCAGGTAGAGCTCGGTCTCGGTCCGGCCGCGGATGGCCAGCAGCTCGTGGGGATAGAGCGACCCCTCATTGAGCTGGGTTCCGGCCTCGATCTTCGCCCCCGAAGAGACGAACAGCCGCGTGCGGCGCGGGAACGTGTGGCGGTGCTCCTCACCGCCGTCGTCGGTGATCACGACCGTGATCGCGCGGTCTGTCTCCTCGATCGCGACCTTGCCGCCGACCTCGGCGATCTTGGCCAGACCCTTGGGCTTGCGGGCCTCGAAGAGCTCCACCACTCGCGGCAGGCCGTGGGTGATGTCCGCGCCGGCGACACCGCCGGTGTGGAACGTCCGCATGGTCAGCTGCGTGCCCGGCTCGCCGATCGACTGCGCCGCGATGATGCCCACCGCGTCACCGATGTCGACGATCTGGCCGGTGGACATGGCCCGGCCGTAGCAGGCCTGGCAAACCCCGGTCGGCGCCTGGCACTTGAGCACCGAGCGCACGGGCACGTTGACCACGTGGCCCTTCTCGGTGTCGTCGTGCCACGCCTCCACCAGGTCGGCCAGCTCAGCCCGGTCGATCTCCTTGCCCTTCTCCACGATCACCCGGCCGCGCTTGGTCTTGATCTCCTCGGCCGCGACCCGGCCGATCAGGTTGTCGTTGGGCTCGTCCGTCGGCCGCAGCTGGCGGCCGTCGGGGTCGACCTCGAGGTGGGTCACCGGCATCTGGATGGAATCGCTCGTGCCGCAGTCCTCGATCCGGATGATCACGTCCTGGGCAACGTCGACCAGACGCCGGGTCAGATAACCGGAGTCCGCCGTACGCAGAGCCGTGTCAGCCAATCCCTTGCGGGCTCCGTGGGTCGAGATGAAGTACTCGAGCACCGACAGGCCCTCCATGAAGTTGGCCTTGATCGGACGCTCGATGATCTCGCCCTTCGGGTTGGCCATGAGGCCGCGCATGCCGGCCAGCTGGCGGATCTGCGAGAACGACCCGCGAGCTCCGGAGTTGGCCATCATGAAGATCGGGTTGAGCTCGTCGAGGTGGTCGTAGAGCGCCAGTCCGACTTCGTTGGTGGCCCTGTCCCAGAGCTTGGTGACCGCCTCGTGGCGCTCCTCCTGGGTGATCTCGCCGTTCTCGTACTGACCCTCGATGACGATCAGCTCCGCCTCGTAACGACCCAGGATCTCCGTCTTGTTGGGCGGCGTCTGAACGTCGTTCTTGGAGATCGTGACCCCCGCCTGGGTGGCGTAGTGGAAACCGATGTCCTTGAACGCGTCGAGGACGAGCGAGATGGTCGAGGCGCCGTAGGCCTGGACCAGATCGTCAACCAGCTTGGTCGTGTCCTTCTTCTTCATCGACCGGTTGATGAACTCGTAGGAGCCTTCGTTGAACTCGGCTCCCAGGGCCTGAGCCAGCGCCCGCTCGATCTTGTCGTTGTAGATGATCCGCCCGACCGTGGTCAGCACGTGGCCGCCCTCCCGTCCATGGGGTCGGAACTCAGCCAGGTCGTGCAGCTTGACCACGCCGTGCTCGTAGGACCACTCCGCCTCCTGAGCGGTGCGGTACACGTGCGGGCGCGGCTCGCACGTCGCCGGATCGAGCTTCTCAAGCTCACTTGGCTCCGGGCCGTAGGTCAGGTAATAGGCGCCGAGGACCATGTCCTGCGACGGGATGGCCAGCGGCGCGCCGTGGGCCGGCGAGAGGATGTTGTTGGCCGAGAGCATGAGGATGCGAGCCTCGGCCTGGGCCTCCGCCGACAGCGGCAGGTGCACCGCCATCTGGTCGCCGTCGAAGTCGGCGTTGAAGGCGTGGCAGACCAGGGGATGAACCTGGATCGCCTTGCCCTCGACGAGCACCGGCTCGAAGGCCTGGATGCCGAGGCGGTGGAGCGTCGGCGCGCGGTTGAGCAGCACCGGATGCTCGTGGATGACCTCCTCGAGCACGTCCCACACCTCGGGGATCATCGAGTCGACCATCTTCTTGGCCGCCTTGATGTTCTGGGCCGACTTACGCTCGACGAGCCGGGCCATGATGAACGGCTTGAACAGCTCGAGGGCCATCAGCTTCGGGAGCCCGCACTGGTGCAGGCGAAGCGACGGGCCCGAGACGATCACCGAGCGACCGGAGTAGTCGACGCGCTTACCGAGCAGGTTCTGCCGGAAGCGTCCCTGCTTGCCCTTGAGCATGTCGGAGAGCGACTTCAGCGGACGGTTGCCCGGCCCGGTCACGGGCCGGCCGCGGCGGCCGTTGTCGAACAGCGCGTCGACGGCCTCCTGGAGCATCCGCTTCTCGTTGTTGACGATGATCTCCGGCGCGCCGAGGTCGAGCAGCCGCTTGAGGCGGTTGTTCCGGTTGATGACGCGGCGGTAGAGGTCGTTGAGGTCTGAGGTGGCGAAGCGGCCGCCGTCAAGCTGGACCATGGGGCGCAGCTCCGGCGGGATCACGGGAACCGCCTCGAGGACCATCATCTCTGGCTTGTTGCCGGAATGGATGAAGGCCGAGACGACCTTCAGCCGCTTGACCGCGCGAGCCTGCTTCTGGCCCTTGCCCGTCTTGACCTGGTCCTGCAGGTCCTCCGCCTCGGCCACCAGATCGACCTGCTGGAGCAGGTCGCGGACCGACTCGGCGCCCATGCCGCCGCGGAAGTACTCGCCGAACCCGTAGGGGGATCCGAAGCGGTCCTTGAGCTCACGGAAGGTGGTCTCGTCGTTGACGATGTCCTTGGGGCCCATCGTCTTGAAGAGCTCCCACACCTGGCGCAGCCGCTCGGCGGCGTCCTCGATGTAGGCCTCGGTGTCGTCGATGTCGGCCTGGAAGGACTTGCGGAGCTCCTTGCGCAGCTTCTCGCGCTCCTCGTCGGAGGCCTTGGCGATGTTGATCTGCAGCGATTCGACCCACAGATGGTCCTCGTCAGAGAAATCGCGGCTCGTCTTGCCGTTCTCCAGGTACTGCTCGCGGCGCTCCTGGGACTCCTTGAGCTCCAGGACACGCTCCTCCTTCTCGGCCGCGTAGGCATCGAGCACCTTGTTGACCTCGCCCTCGAGCGAGTCCACGTCACGCGCGCGCGCCTCGTCGTCGACCCAGGTCACGACGGAGGCGGCGAAATAGAGGACCTTCTCAAGCTCCTTGGGAGCCATGTCAAGCAGGTAGCCGATCCGGCTCGGGACGCCCTTGAAGAACCAGATGTGGCTCACGGGCGCAGCCAGGTCGACGTGGCCCATCCGCTCACGGCGGACCTTGGACCGCGTGACCTCGACGCCGCAGCGCTCGCAGACGATGCCCTTGTAGCGCACGCGCTTGTACTTGCCGCAGTAGCACTCCCAGTCCTTGGTGGGACCGAAGATGCGCTCGCAGAAGAGGCCGTCCTTCTCCGGCTTCAGCGTGCGGTAGTTGATCGTCTCCGGCTTGGTGACTTCGCCTGAGCTCCAGGAGCGAATCTGCTTGGAGGAGGCGAGGCCGATCTCAATGGCGTCGAAATTATTGATGTCGATCAATTCAGTTCCTTCGTATCAGTGCTTGGAAAGCGTCAAAAAACTTGCCGGGAGGACGAGGCCTAAGCCTCGTCCGCCTCTTGGACTCCTTCGGCCTCGCCGGGCTCGACCGCTTCGTCGATCATGGGGTCATCGGTAGACGAGAAGTCCTCGGCCTCGATCTCCTCGCCGGGCGCCAGGTCAGGATCCTCGACCTCGACCTCCTCCTCGGAGGCCTCGACCGTCTCACCCTCGTGCTCGACGTTCTCGTCGGCCGCGGCACCGTCGGTGGCGCGCACCCCGGAGAGGTCGATCCCGAGCTCCTCGGCGGCCCGCAGGAGGTCGTCGTCCTCCTCACGCATCTCGGCTCGCTCGCCCTCCTCGGAGACCACGTTGACGTCAAGCGCCAGCGACTGCATCTCCTTGAGCAGGACCTTGAACGACTCCGGGATCGAGGGCTCGGCGATGTTCTCGCCCTTGACGATCGCCTCGTAGGCCTTGACCCGCCCGACCGTGTCGTCGGACTTGATCGTGAGCATCTCCTGGAGGGTGTACGCGGCGCCGTAGGCCTCGAGCGCCCACACCTCCATCTCGCCGAAGCGCTGGCCGCCGAACTGAGCCTTACCGCCCAGCGGCTGCTGGGTGACGAGGCTGTAGGGGCCGGTGGAGCGGGCGTGGATCTTGTCGTCGACCAGGTGGAGCAGCTTGAGGATGTACATGTGACCCACGGTCACCTGCTCCTCAAAGGGCTGGCCGGAGCGGCCGTTGAACAGGGTCACCTTGCCGGAGGCCTGCTCGCCGACGCGGCGCTTCTTGTCCACGTCCATCCTGATCCGGCCCTTGTGCTCGTCCTGCCAGCGGACGAGCGCCTCGTCGACGTCGGCCACCGTGGCCCCGTCGAACACCGGGGTCGAGACGTAGACCTTGCCGTTGCCGCCGTTGGACGCGTTCTTGTAGGCCTCGGAACCGTCGTTGTACCAGCCGTTGGCGGCCACCCACCCAAGGTGGGTCTCGAGGATCTGGCCCAGGTTCATCCGGCTCGGCACGCCGAGCGGGTTGAGGATCACGTCAACCGGGGTGCCGTCCTCCATGAACGGCATGTCCTCGATGTCGACGATCTTCGAGATGACGCCCTTGTTGCCGTGGCGTCCGGCCAGCTTGTCGCCTTCGGCGATCTTGCGCTTCTTGGCCACGAACACGCGGACGAGCTCGTTGACGCCGGGAGATAGGTCGTCGCCGTCGTCACGGCTGAAGGTCTTGACGTCGATGACGACGCCGCCCTCGCCGTGGGGGACCTTGAGCGAGGTGTCACGGACCTCCCGCGCCTTCTCCTTGAAGATGGCGCGGATCAGCTTCTCCTCGGCCGTGAGCTCGGTCTCGCCCTTGGGCGTGACCTTGCCCACGAGCAGGTCGCCGGACTGGACCTCGGCGCCGATGCGGACGATGCCGCGGTCGTCGAGGTTGCGCAGCGACTCCTCGGAGCGGTTGGGGATATCACGGGTGATCTCCTCATCGCCCAGCTTGGTCGTCCGGGCGTCGATCTCGTACTCCTCGATGTGGATCGAGGTGAGCTCGTCGTCGGAGACCAGCCGCTTGGAGAGAATGATCGCGTCCTCGAAGTTGTAACCCTCCCAGGACATGAAGGCCACGAGCAGGTTCTTGCCCAGGGCCATCTCACCGGAGTCGGTGGCCGAGCCATCCGCCAGCACGTCGCCGGCCTTGACTGCGGTCCCGACCGTGACGATCGGCTTCTGGTGAATCAGCGTGCCCTGGTTCGAGCGCATGAACTTCTGGAGCAGGTACTCGTCCTGTCCACCCTCCTTGCGGTCGACCATGATCTGCTCGGCGTCGACGTAGGCCACCGTGCCGTCGTTCTCGGCGACCACGAGGTCGCCGGTGTCGACCGCGGCGCGGCGCTCGATGCCCGTTCCGACCAGCGGCGCGTCGGTGACGAGCAGCGGCACGGCCTGGGCCTGCATGTTGGAGCCCATCAGGGCCCGGTTGGCGTCGTCGTGCTCGAGGAACGGGATCATCGCGGTGGTGACCGACCAGATCTGCTCCGGCGAGACGTCGATCAGGTCGATCTCCTTGGGAGATGCCGTCACGTAGTGACCCGCCTGGGTGCGGCACACGACCTCCGGGACGGTGATCTTGCCGTTGGCGTCCACAGGCGTGTTGGCCTGCGCGATCAGCTGCTCCTCCTCCTGCGTGGCGTCGAGGTGGACGACCTTGTCGGTCACCTTGCCGCCCTCGACCAGCCGGTAGGGGGTGGTGACGAAGCCGTGCTCGGAGATCTCGGCGTAGGAGGACAGGGAGCCGATGAGGCCGATGTTCGGACCCTCCGGGGTCTCGATCGGGCACATGCGGCCGTAGTGGGTGGGGTGCACGTCGCGCACCTCGATCGGCGCGCGCTCACGCGTGAGGCCGCCGGCGCCGAGGGCCGAGAGCCGCCGGCGATGCCGTAGGCCCGCCAGGGAGTTCGTCTGGTCCATGAACTGCGACAGCTGGCTCGAGCCGAAGAACTCCTTGAGCGCAGCCACAACCGGGCGGATGTTGACGATCGTCTGCGGCGTGATCGTGTCAGCGTCCTCGGTGGTCAGGCGCTCCCGCACCACGCGCTCCATCCGGTACAGGCCGATCCGGAACGCCTCCTGGATCAGCTCGCCCACCGTGCGCAGACGGCGGTTGCCGAAGTGCTCGTACTCGTCCAGGTGGTCCTCGATGGGCTCCCGGGGAAGGATGATCGCCTCAGCGGCGAAGTCCTTGATCTCCTCCTCCGGGTTCTCGGGCATCCCGAGCAGCCGGGGGAGGCTGACGAGCTCCTTGACCAGAGCGATGATGTCGTCGTGGGTCAGGACCCGCGTGTCGAGGTCAACGGAGAGGCCGAGGCGTGAATTCAGCTTGTAGCGGCCGACCCGCGTCAGGTCGTAGCGCTTGGGGTCGAAGAACAGCTGGTTGAGCAGAGCCCTGGCGGCGTCGATCGACGGCGGCTCACCCGGGCGCTGCTTCTTGAAGAGCTCGATGAGCGAGCCCTCCTCGGTGCGCACCACTTCAGGATCGGAGTCGATCGTGTTGCGGATGTAGAGCGAGTTGTCGAAGAGGTTCAGGATCTCCTCGTCGGCGACGTAGCCCATCGCCCGCAGAAGGACGGTGACCGGGAGCTTGCGCTTGCGGTCGATGCGGACGTAGACGCGTCCCTTCTTGTCGATCTCAAGCTCAAGCCACGAGCCTCGGGCCGGCATCAGGTTGGCCACGAAGACCTGCTTCTCCCGGTCCTTGGGCTCCATCACGTAGGCGCCGGGGGAGCGCACGAGCTGGGTCACGACGACCCGCTCGGTGCCGTTGATGATGAACGTGCCGCGCTCGGTCATCCACGGGAAGTCGCCCATGAAGACGGACTGCTCACGGATCTCGCCCGTCTCACGGTTGATGAAGGAGACGGTGACGGTGAGCGGCCGGGAGTAGGTCAGGTCCTTCTCACGGCACTGCTCGAGATTGGCGACGGGCTCGTCGAACTGCAACTCGCCGAACTGGACGGCGAGGTTTCCGGTGTAGTCCTCAATCGGCGAGACGTCATCGATCGTCTCACGCAGACCGCCCGTTTCAGGATCGGTCAGCCATTTGAAGGACCTACGCTGGATATCAATCAGATTCGGGACATCGAGAACCTTGTTCAGACGCGCGAACGTGCGGCGCGTCCGGGGGGCGTGACTGGTTGCCAAGACGGCGACTCCTCGGGCGGTCGAGAGGCGGCAGAGATCGCACTCCAGGAGGCCGGCCACCCCGCGTTTCCGCGGGCGGCTCCCAATCCGAAGCGCGACCAACAAAGATAGCACACGGCATCGCTGCCCTGTGAAGGACCGTTCAGCGCTCACGGACCCCGCCCGCAGAGGCCGCGTATGTGGCGCGGCCCCGCCTCGTTTGGGCGGCTACGGCTATTGGCTGACCGGGCGGAGTGTAGGGGGTCAAGCGCCGCTCGGCAACCTCCAGGCCGCTCGAGCGTCATCGCCCATATGAGGTAGAGCGTGAAGCGCAGCACTGCTGAGCGAAAGTTCACCGGCTATCAGGCCGATAACGGTTCCAAATGGCAAAGGGCTCCCAGCGGGTCGCGGTTCCCGCGCAGTTGACCGTGCTCGCCCCGCTCGTGCTGGCGGCCGTGGCGATGCTCGCCGCGCAGCTCGGGGACGCCGTGTTCTGGTGGGACGTCGCCTGGACAGCCGCCGCCGTCAGCGCGCTGGCGGGGATGCTCTTGGCCCGGGGGCGATCCGCCGAGGCCCAGCGGCCGCGCTGGAACCTGTGGGCGATCGCCGCGGGGGCATGGTTGTTCGGGCAGCTGGCATGGGATGTCTACGCGGTGATCGGCTTCCCCCCGGAGCCCAACCTCGCCAACGTCGGGTGCTGGGGGTTCGCGATCTTGGTGATGCTGAGCATGCTGCGGATTCCGGGCGGCTCGTGGTCGGCGCGCGCGCTGGCGATGATCGAGTCAGTTCCGCTCATCATCGCCGCCAGCGCGCTCAGCTTTGCCGAGCTCTGGGCCCCGGCGGAGGCGTCGCCGTTGGCGTTGGGGCCGAAGCTCTCAGCGCTGGCCTATCCGGCGCTCTACCTGGCCGCCACCGTCCTCACCGTCCAAGCGGTGGTCGGTGGGGTAGCGGGGCTCAACACCAAGGCGATCCGCCTGGTGCTGATCGGATTCGTGGTGGAGGCCGTGGCCTTCAGTCTGTGGAGCCTCCAGCTGCTGAGCAACACCTACGTCCCGGGCCGCTCCCTGCTCGACCCCTTGTGGGTGGTGGGGCTGGCCGCGATCGGCGTAGGCGGACTGCTCTGCGCGCGCGAGCCCGAAGCGGTGGTGGTGGTCGAGGAGCCCACCTACCGGAGCGGGATCCTGCCCGCGGGAATGAGCTTGATACTCCCGCTCTCCCTGCTCCAGCCGCGGGTCTCGAGCACGCCGATCGGGATTCGGCTCGGGATCGTCGGCGGCCTCGTGTTCTGCGGCGTGGGAATGATTGCCCGGTCGACGGTGATCCGTCGCCGCCTGCGGGAGATGCTTCACCGCGAGCGCGAGGCGATGAGCAGCGTGGCCGAGCGGGAGTCCGAGCTGGCCGGCCTGAACCGTCAGCTGGCGCGCCTGAACCGCCAGCTCCTCGATGATTCGCGCCGGGACCCCCTGACGGGGGTGAGCAACCGCCGCGCCCTGTCCGGCGACCTCGAGGCGCTTGACCGCTCACAGCGCCAGCAGCAGGAGTCGGTGGCCATCGCCCTGTGCGACGCCGACTGCTTCAAGGCCTACAACGATCGCTTCGGCCACCTGGCCGGCGACCAGGCGCTGCGGATGATCGCGGCGACGATTCGCCGCGCTCTGCGCGGTGCGGACTCCGCCTACCGCTACGGCGGCGAGGAGCTCCTGCTCGTCCTGCGCGGAGTGAGCACCGAGGAGGCGCTCGTCGTGGCCGAGCGTGTTCGGTCCACCGTCGAGCAGGCGGGCTTCACCCATCCGGACAGCGAGGCCGGCGTCCTGACGGTCTCGATCGGTGTTGCCGCGGGCGAAAAGGAGAGCGGTCAGCTGATAGCGCAGGCCGACGCCGCGCTCTATGAGGCCAAGCGGCAGGGACGCAACCGGATCGTCGCGGCCACCGACGCGACGGTGGTGCTGCGCGCAGGGCGCCCCCGGCTCACCGATGCCGAGGAGCCCGTCCCCCGGCATCTGCGGAGCATGCTCGCCGTCTCCCGGGCCGCGGCGTCGGGGCTCGGACCCATGCCGGTCGCCGACGCCCTGGCCGAGACGATCTGCGACGAGCTGTCCTTCGGCGTCGTCGTGGTCAATCTGCTCGACGAGTCACGTGAGGAGCTCCGGGCGGTGATCGTCAAGGGGGATGCGGATGCTCGGGAGACCCTGCTGGGGACGAGCAGCCCCTGGACTGAGTGGCAGCGCCTGCTTGAGGCCTGCGACGACAGGAAGGGTGCGATCTGGCTGCCCGCCGGAACCTACCTGTGGGAGACCGACTCCCCGATGTGGACCCCGCCCACCCTCCACAGCGGGTCCGACGACGGATGGCATCCCGAGGACATGCTCTTCCTGCCCCTGCGCAACGCTTCCGGTGAGACCCTCGGCATCGTCTCGGTCGACCAGCCGGTGCTGGGCCGACGGCCGACCGAGGACGAGCTCAGCGTGCTCATGGCGGTCGCCGACCACGCCGGCCTCGCGCTTGAGCAGGCCTCCCACGACAGCGCGCCCGCCGGACGAGAGCCGAGGTTGGCCGCGATGCTCCTCCTCGCCGAGGCCCTCGACATGCGCGACCCCTCGACCGCACGCCATTCCTACACGGTGGGCCGGTACGCCCGGGCGACGGCGACCGCGCTCGGGCTGGCGCCCGACCGGGTAGACCGGATGCACGCCGCCGGAGTTCTCCACGACCTGGGCAAGGTGGGGATCTCCGACGCCATCCTTCAGAAGCCCGGTCCCCTGACCGAGGCGGAATGGGTCGAGATGAAGCGCCACCCCGGCATCGGCGCCCAGATCCTGCGTCACGCCGACATGGCCGATATCGCAGCCTGGGTGGGAGCCCACCACGAGCGGGTCGACGGCCTCGGCTATCCGAGCGGCCTGAGCGGAGCCGAGTTCTCGCTAGAGGCCCGGATCCTCGCCGTGGCCGACGCCTACGAGGCAATGACCTCCGAGCGCTGCTACCGATCCGCAATGACCGAGGCCGACGCCCGGGCCGAGCTCCGGCGCTGCGCCGGCACCCAGTTCGACCCAGAGATCGTCGAGGCGTTCCTGGGGGCGATCACGGCCGTGCCGAACGTGGGCGGAGTGGTGGCGGTGGCGGCCTAGGGCGGCTGGCTTGGGTTTCGGGGGTCTGTCGGCGAACAATGGCGAATTGGTACGCCCTGCGCGTACCAATTCGCCATTGTTCTGTCGCCGCTTCCTAGCCGAAGCTCCCCAGCAGGAGGCCCTGGGCTTTGCGGTTGCGCGTCAGCTGCCGACTGACGAGCCCGATCTCCTGCACCACCCCCCCGCGCACCTTGAGGACGCCGTTGGCGGCGCCGCCGGGGACGACGTACCAGTCATTGGCGCCGATGTGGAATCTCTTGCCGAGGTGGACCCTCGACTGAACCGCGGCCAGGGACATGCCCGGGCTCACCTGGTTCAGCGCGTAGAACGGGTTGGCGGTCAGCGCGATGACGATCGTCTGGGCGAGCTTCGAGCGCTGCCCGCGCGGCACCGACCGGAGCAGCCGGGCCGTCGGATAGCCGACGCGGATCCCCCAGCCGCCATAAAGACAGAAGTCGTCGAAGTGGTTGCTCGTGACCGCGAAGCGACTCAGGACGCCCCGCGCCCTGCCCTGCTTCATTCCCAGGCTGAGTGGCCCAACCGCCCGCCCGCTGACCTGACCGCTCGGCTTCGGGCAGTTGAGCGTGCCCTTGACGGCGACGATCACCGGAGCGCTGGCGCTGGCCGCGCTCGAGCCTCCACCGTTGGAGGCCGTCACGCCGCAGCCGAGACTGTGACCCTCATCGGCGATCTGCACCTCGTACCCCTGCTGGTTGGCGCCCGGCAGCTGCGACGTGTCACGGTTCCACTGGTAGTCGAAGCTCGTCGGATTCCCGCTCCAGGTGCCGGGGTTGCAGGTCAGGGTGTCGCCTGGCAGCGCGGTCCCGCTGATCGTCGGCGGTGAGGTGTTGCTCGGCGCCGATGGTGCGGGCGTGGAGGGCGGGGCTGGAGGCGCCTTGACGACCGTCGTGAGCCCCGAGTTCGCGGGTGTCGACGGGCCGCCGGCGTTTTGCGCTGTCACGACCACGTCGATGTAATGCCCGACGTCTCCCGGGCCGAGCGGGTAAGTGCTCGAGTCGGTTCCCGTATTGGTGCAGCTGTTGCCCGTGCTGTCGCAATCCCGCCATTGGTAGTGGTAGGACGTGGGGCCGTTGCTCCACGTACCCGGGTCGGCCGTCAGGGTTTGGCCCTGGGTCGGCTGGCCACTGATCGTCGGGGGGGCTCCGCCGGAGTTGGACGGCGCCGGCGGGGTGCCGACCACGGCGTTGACCACATGGGCTGCGCTGTAGTCCGGCCCGAAGGGCGCATGGTTGGCCAGCGGCGGGTTGACCGTCGTGGTTGAGAAGGTTCCGGTGCGTGTCCCGGATGGATACGAAAGGAATCCGATCGTGTCGCCGGGAGTCGCTGAGCTGGCGTACGCACTGCTCGGCTGCAAGGCGAGCGTTCCATCCAGGGAGACGTCGCCCCCGGTGACGTTCAGCTTCGAGAACTGGCCGCTGGAGGTTCCGTTGGCCACGACGGCCAGCGTCCCGCCCGAGCCCTGGGTGTAGCCGTTCGAGAGGGTCAGCGTGCCCGGGGAATCGCCCGGTGCGACTGTGCCCCCGTCGTTGGTGACTAACCCACTGACCGTCCCGGTCCCCTTGAGCGTCCCGCCAGTGAGGCTGGCCGCGGAGCTGACCGTTCCGTCATCTTGGAGGGCCCCGCCTTGGAGGCTCACGCCCCCGGAGGTCAGCGTATGCCCCGACGCGACAGTCGTCGTGCCGCCGGTCAGGACGAGCGAGTCGGCGCCGAAGCCGTAGCTCGGCCCGTTGTTTGGCCCCAGGCCGGCCGCTGTGAAGGTGGCGTTGTTTCCCCCGTTGACCGGGACGCTCAGGCCATCGGCGAGATTAATCGTGCTTGTAGTGGTCACCGTCGCGCCACCGGCGGTGATGAAGCCCGGGTTGGAGATCGTGATCGGGTTAGGGGTCGTGAACGACCCACCCGTCATGTACGCCTGACCCGTCCCGTCGATGGCGAAGGAATGCGTGCCGGTCTGAGCCAGGGTCACGTTCATCTGAGCCCCTGCGCCCCAATCGAAATTACCGGCCACAGTCAGCGTCTTGTTGGAGGGGCCGTTCACCTGCCCTCCCGTCACCGACAACGACCCAGCGGTCTCGTTGTCCTGCACGTTGAGCGTTCCGCCGGACACGCTGACCGACGGCGAACCTGAAACCACCGAACCCGTCTGCAGCGTCAACGTCCCGCTCGGCACGTTGATCGCGGCTAGGCCGCTCAGGGTCGCGCCGGAAGACACGATGGCCGAACTGCCGATCTGGTCATAGCTCCCGGGCCCATTGATCGTGCCCGCGATCGCGCCCGCGCCCACCGCCAGCGTCTTGCCTGAAGGCACGGCGAGCGACGCGCCAGCGTCGACGGTCAAGGCCGGGAGCGTCAAGTTTCCCGCAATCGAACTGCTCGTCCCAGTCAGCTCCGTGCTCCAGTTCTGGACCGTCGTGTCGCCGCTGGTAATGAGCCCAGCCGCCTTAATCAAAGTCGCAATGCCGCCGTTCGCGTTGAACGTACCCGGGCCCAAGGTGAGCGTGCTCGTCGTCGTGATCGTCGGCCCGTTCGCCGTGATAAAGCCCAGGTTGGAGATCGTGATCGGGTTAGGGGTCGTGAACGACCCACCCGTCATGTACGCCTGACCCGTCCCGTCGATGGCGAAGGAATGGGTGCCGGTCTGAGCCAGGGTCACGTTCATCTGACTCCCTGCGCCCCAATCGAAATTACCGGCCACAGTCAGCGTCTTGTTGGACGGGCCGTTCACCTGCCCTCCCGTCACCGACAACGACCCCACCGTCTCGCTGTCCTGCACGTTGAGCGTTCCGCCCGACACGCTGACCGACGGCGAACCTGAAACCACCGAACCCGTCTGCAGCGTCAACGTCCCGCTCGGCACGTTGATCGCGGCTAGGCCGCTCAGGGTCGCGCCGGAAGACACGATGGCCGAACTGCCGATCTGGTCATAGCTCCCGGGCCCATTGATCGTGCCCGCGATCGCGCCCGCGCCCACCGCCAGCGTCTTGCCTGAAGGCACGGCGAGCGACGCGCCAGCGTCGACGGTCAAGGCCGGGAGCGTCAAGTTTCCCGCAATCGAACTGCTCGTCCCAGTCAGCTCCGTGCTCCAGTTCTGGACCGTCGTGTCGCCGCTGGTGATGAGCCCAGCCGCCTTAATCAAAGTCGCAATGCCGCCGTTCGCGTTGAACGTACCCGGGCCCAAGGTGAGCGTGCTCGTCGTCGTGATCGTCGGCCCGTTCGCCGTGATAAAGCCCAGATTGGAGATCGTGATCGGGTTAGGGGTCGTGAACGACCCCCCTTGCATGTAGGCCTGACCCGAGCCATCGATCGCGAACGAATGCGTGCCCGACTGGCTCAACGTGGCGTTCCACTGGCTCGGACCTGACCCGGCCCAGTCAAAGTCGCCTGCCAGGGTGACCGTCGGTCCACTGGGAGCGCTGAACGACCCCCCGGTTAGCGACAGAGGGCCGCCGAGGGTGGAGTCCTGAGTCGACGAGGTCAGAGTGAGGCTGCCACCTGAGATCGAGAGGCCTCCGCCCTGCATGGATGCCGCTGTGTCGCTGGTCGTGACGTCGAGCGTCTGGGTACTGCCCCAGCAAGCGACGTCGCTGGAGGTTGGGACGGCTTTGTTCGTCCAGTTGGCCGCGATCGACCAATCGCCCCCGCCGGGGGCGGTATACGTGTCCGTGCACCCGGGCAGCGACGCGGCTGCACTTGAGATCAAAAACGCCGCCATCCCGACCAGCACCGCCAGCGTCGCACCGGCTCCGCCCGTAAAACGTCGCTGCCGACGAATGAGCCCCCAGAATCTGCGCACGTCTGCCCCTTCTCTGCACCGGCCCCGGACGGCCATGGCTTACCGATCCACATCGCCAGCGCAGGTTCCCGGCCCCGCTCGCGCTGCGGAGTCTAAACCGACCGTCAGCCAAGATGCAACATGACAAATGTCACGCGGGAAGGGCGCCCGCGGAGCCGCGCACGCGCCGCCGGCGTGGCCGGTCCGGGGGGAGAACGATGGCGAATTGGTTCGCTATAGGCGTACCAATTCGCCAAAGTCCTCGGCTGCGGCCACAAAAAAGGGCGCCCGCCCCGGGGGAGCGGACGCCCTTGAAGCGAGTGACTCTGTCGACCGAGCTACTTCAGCTCGACTGAGGCGCCGGCCTCTTCAAGCTCTGACTTGAGCTTGTCGGCCTCGTCGCGCTCGATCCCTTCCTTGATGGGCTTGGGAGCCTCGTCAACCAGCGCCTTGGCCTCCTTGAGGCCGAGGCCGGTGGCGGCACGGACGACCTTGATCACCTGGATCTTCTTGTCGCCGGCTCCGGTCAGGACGACGTCGAAGGTGGTCTGCTCCTCCTCCGCGGCCGCGCCGTCGCCCGGACCGGCTGCCGCGGCCGGAGCCGCCGCCGCTACGGCCGTCGCCGAGACGCCGAACGCCTCCTCGAGCGCCTTGATGCGCTCGGACAGCTCAAGCACCGAGATGCTCTTGAGCTCATCGATCCACTCTTCAGTGGTTGCCATGGTTCCTCCTTACTCCTCTGACGCTTCGGCGTCGGAAGCTTCACTTGCGGGTTCATCAGAAGTTTCAGATTCGGTGCTCGCCTCGGGCTCGGCCGCCGGCTCCTCGGCCTCGGCCGCGGGCGCGGGCTCGGCTTCGGCCGCGGGCGCCGGCTCCGGCCTCTCGGCGGGGGCTTCGGCGGCCTCAGCCTCAGGCGTCGCCGCCTCGGCTTCCGCCTCAGGCGCCTCCGCGGAAGGGCTTTCCGACTCGGCCGCGGCTTCGGTGGCCTCCGCCTCAGGCGGCGCCACCTCCGGCGCGGGTGCTTCGCCGCTGACCAATCCCTGCTCCGCCATCTGCTGGAGCTGGATGGCGATCCCGGCAATCATCGCGTTGAGCGTTCCCACGAGCTGCGACAGCGGCGCCGCGATAGTGCCCACGAGCTGACCGTGCAGGACCTCACGCGCCGGGAGCCGGGCGATCGTGCGGACCTGATCGGCGGTCAGGGTGTCGCCGTTCATCAGGCCGCCCTTGAACTCGAGCGTCCCGAAAGCGCGCGCGGCGTCATTCAGCGCCTTGGCCGCAAGCGCGGCGTCGCCCGTCACGAAGGCCAGCGCGGTGGGGCCCTCCAGCATCGGCTTGAGCGCCTCGGCGCCGGCCTGGTCTGACGCCCGCTCGGTCAGCGAGTTCTTGACGATGCGAAAGCGCGTCTGGGCCTCACGGAGGCGTGCGCGCAGGTCGGCCGCGTCGGACACCGAGATGCCCCGGTAGTCGACCGCGAAGATGGCCTCGGCCGAGCGGATCTGCTCGCTCAGCTCCTCTACGACTGCTGCTTTTTGGTCTCTGTTCATGGCTCTCCAACGAATAACGCCCGCTCTCAGGCGGGCGCCGCAGTCCGAGCCATGTGCTCGTCGCGATGCTCCACCTGCTTCGGTCTTGTGCGCTCGGGGCGCCGCCGAAGGTCTCGGGCAGAAGTCTCTGGCTCAGTCTACGCCGGTACCGGCTCCTCGATGATGTCGCGGGTCCGGCTCGGGTCGATCTTGACCCCGGGGCCCATCGTGCTCGTCACGACGATCGTCCGCAGGTAGCGACCCTTGGCCGCCGACGGCTTGGCCCGCATCATCTCGTCGATCACCGCGGCGTAGTTCTCGAGCAGGCGCTGCTCATCGAAGCTCTTCTTGCCGATGACCAGGTGAACGATCGCGTTGCGGTCGGTGCGGTACTCGATCTTGCCCGCTTTGGCCTCCTGAACCGCGCGGCCCACGTCCGGAGTCACGGTGCCAACCCGCGGGTTGGGCATCTTGCCCCGGGGCCCGAGGATCCGGCCCAGGCGACCCACCACCGGCATCAAGTCCGGGGTGGCGATCGCCACGTCAAAGTCGTCAAAGCCGTCCTGGATTCGCTGGGCCAGGTCCTCTGCACCGACCACGTCGGCGCCCGCCTCCTCGGCGTCACGCGCCTTGTCGCCCTGGGCGAAGACGGCGACCTTGACGTCCTTGCCGAGACCGTTGGGCAGGGCCAGCGTCCCGCGCAACTGCTCATCGGCGTGGCGGACGTTCAGCCCGGTGCGGATGTGGACCTCGATCGACTCGTCGAACTTGGCCTGCGAAATCTGCTTGACCAGCGAGATCGCCTCGGCGGGCTGGTACTCGTGCTCGCGGTCGAGCTTCTCTCGCGCGTCGAGGTATGCCTTGCCGTGGTGGGCCATCACACCACGTCCACGCCCATCGAGCGCGCGGTGCCGGCGATGACCTTCGCCGCGGCGTCGATGTCATTGGCGTTCAAATCGTTCATCTTGCGCTCGGCGATCTGCCGCAGCTGCGCCTGGGTGATGCGCCCCACCTTCTCCCGGTTGGGCTCAGACGAGCCCTTCTCCAGCGTCAGCGCTTGCTTGATCAGCACCGCGGCCGGGGGGCTCTTTGTCACGAACGTGAACGAGCGGTCCTCATAGACCGTGATCACGACCGGGATGACCGTGCCGGCGTCAGGCTGGGTCTGGGCGTTGAACGCCTTGACGAACTCCATGATGTTGACTCCGTGCTGACCCAGCGCGGGACCCACCGGCGGTGCCGGGCTGGCCGACCCCGCTGGGGCCTGGAGCTTGATCTGGGTGAGGACTTTCTTCGCCATAAAGCCGTAGAGAGACTAGCCGGTCGGCCGAAGCCCCTAGACCTTCTTCACCTGGTCGAAGCCCACCTCGACCGGCGTCTCACGCCCGAAGATCGAGACCAGCACCTTGAGGCGCTGCGCGTCCTCGTTGACCTCCGAGATCTCGCCTGAGAAATCGGACAGCGGGCCGGAGATGACCTTGACCGACTCGCCGATCGAAAACTGGGCCCGGCTGCGCGGGCGGACCTCCTGCTCGCGGTGGAGCAGACGATTGACCTCGTCCTGGGTCAGCGGGACCGGCTCGTTGGACGCCCCGACGAAGCCGGTGACCCCGGGCGTGCCCTTGACCAGCTGCCAGGAATCCTCGTTCAGGTCCATGTTGACGAGCACGTAGCCCGGCATCGTCCGCTTCTCGACCGTGATCTTCTGGTTGTCCTTCATCTCCGAGACGGACTCGGTGGGGACGACGATCTGCCTCACGATCCCCTTCTGTCCCAGCGAGGACACGCGGTGCTCGATGTTCTGCTTGACCTTGTTCTCGTGACCCGAGTATGTGTTGACGACGTACCAGCGAAACATTTCTACCTATTACTTCTAGCGCGCCATGTGCGCGCTCTTGGCTTTTCAGCGCCTCGAGCGAGGGGCTACTTAAGGATGTAAGTCATCAGGTGCGAGAAGGCTAGATCGGCCACCCCGAGGAACACCCCGGCCACGATCACGAAGCCGATCACCACCCCGGTTGCCTGCGCCACCTGACGGCGATCCGGCCACTGTACCCGTTGAAGCTCGCGCCAGCTTCCCTGAAGAAACCCGATAAGACGGGCGATGAGGCTGGCCCGCCGCGGCTCGGCCACCGGTCCGTGGGGGTGGCCCTCGCCGCCGCGTCCGCTGCCTCCTCCGCCGCGGCGGCCGGGAGGCACGCCTCCGCCGCCGTTGGCGCCGTCTTCAAGTTCCTCCTGGAGCTCGGCGGCGTCGGCCTCGGCGCTCAGATCCTCGCCGTCCTCGGCGAGCTCCGGCCGGCCGACCGCGAGCTGGGCATCGGCCAGCTCGACATCGGGGGTGGCGTGCTCGATCGGGCTCGGCGTGAGCTCAGGATCCGAATCGGCGGTCCGGCGACCGCCGTTGCCCACGTCGGGGCGCCGGGCGGCCCGGCGCTCCTTTGCCCGTTTGCGATTGCGCGCCACTCGGAGCCTTCCTCAGCTCAGCGCGTCTCGCGGTGGTCGGTGTGCCGGCGGCACCAGCGGCAGTACTTGCGCAGCTGGAGCCGCTCGGGGTCGTTGCGCTTGCTCTTCTCAGTTTGGTAGTTCCGGCGCTTGCACACCTCGCACGCGAGCGTGGCAGCGATCCGAACGTCTCCACGGGCCATCTTCTCTGCTTCCCGTAAGGGTCAATGGGTCAGAAGCACCGAGCCGCAGGCAAAGCTACGCCGCTCGGCGCTGCCGGTCAGTGTAGCTATTCGCCCCGGGGACTGGGGACTCTCTGGCCGCCCGGCCAGGGCTACTCGACCAGCTCCACGGGATGGATCTGAAGCTCCATAAAGCGGTCCCCGCGAAGCAGGCGGACCGGAAGCGGCTGGTCGATCGCCGCCTCGTTCATCAGCTCCTGGATGTCATCGGCGCGCTGCACCGCCTGGCCGCCGAGCTCGACGATCAGATCCTCGGGGCGCACGCCGGCGCGTTCGGCCGGGCCCTGCGGCGCCACCTCGACCACCTCAAGTCCCGCGTCGCGGCCCAGCCGGACCCGGGCCTGCGGGGGGAGCGGCCGCGGCCCACCGGCGATGCCGATGTAGGCCCGGCGCACCCGGCCGTGGCGCATCAGCGCGGCGATGATCTGCCGCGTGGCCGAGTTGATCGGAACGGCCAGACCGAGCCCGACGCCGGCCACCGCGGTGTTGATGCCCACGAGCCGCCCGGCGCTGTCGACGAGGCCGCCCCCCGAGTTGCCCGGATTGAGCGCGGCATCGGTCTGTATGACGTTGTCGATGTAGCGAAACGTGCGCCCCGAGCGCGCGGGCAGCGAGCGCCCGAGGGCCGAGACCACCCCCGCGGTCACCGAGCCGGCAAACCCGTGGGGGTTGCCGATGGCGACCACGAGTTGGCCGACCCGCAGCTGCCCGGCATCGCCGAGCTCAGCCGGGGCCAGCTCGTCGCCATCGGCCCGGAGCACGGCCAGGTCGGACAGGCGATCCAGGCCGATCACCTCGAAGGTGAGCTCGCGGCCGTCGACGAAGGCGGCGCGTCCGCCCCGCCCCGGGCCGCTGACCACGTGGGCCGAGGTGAGCATGAAGCCGTCCGGGGTCAGGGCCACCGCGCTGCCGGCCCCAGCGGGGACACGGCCGCCGCGGCCCCGGCGCATCACGCGGAGGCTTCCGATTGAGCCGGATACGCGCTCGGCCACGCCGACCACGATCCGGGAGTAGGCATCGAGCGGCGCCTCCTCGGCGGGCTCAGAGGGCAGGCGTTCCATGGTTGCGCTCATGACTTCCTCCGCGCGCGCCTAGAAGGTGGCCTCGACGGTGCGCTCCTCGGTGCCGCGCACGATCTGCAGCTTCAGGCTGCCTTCGGCGCGCGCGGACTCAAGCGCCTCGTAGAGGGCGTCCATGCGCTCGATCGGCTGGCCGCCGACGGCGACGATGAGATCTCCGCGCTCGAGGCCGGCCCGGGCGGCGGGACTGTCCGCCTCCACCGCGCGCACGAGCACGCCGTCACGCTCGGGTAGCCCGACGGCGCGGCGCAGGCGGCGGGCCACGCGCGGCGGCGCGATCGCCACCCCGAGGCGGACGCTGTGGGGGCTCTCCCCGCGAGCCAGCCCGTCGACGCGCTCACGCACAGCGGCGTCAGCCGGGATGGCCAGGATCAACCCCCCGTCGACACGCACCGTGTTGATGCCGATAAGGCGGCCCTGGGCATCGACCAGCGGCCCACCGGAGGAGCCACGGGGCAGCGGCGCCGTGTGCTCGATCGCGCCGGCAATCCGGCGGCCGCGGGGGCCGCGGAAGCTGCGCGAGGACGAGGAGACGAAGCCCGGAGTGACCCTGAGGCCCCGTCCACCCGGGTTGGCCAGCGCCAGCACGGCCCGGCCGACTGGGATCTCGCCCTCGGCCTTCCACTCGACCGGCTGCGCGTCGGCCGTCTCGACCTCAACGACGGCCAGGTCCAGGTCCGGATCCGCCGCCACCACCCGCCCCGTCTCCCGCCGGCCATCGCCGAAGGTCACGGGCACATCCTCGTGGCGGATGGCGTGGGCGTTGGTGAGCACGCGCCCGAGGGAGACGACAACGCCCGAGCCGACGCCCCATCCCCGGCCGAGGCCGACGACGGAGGGACCGACCCGCTCAGCTACCGACTGAACCGAGCTTTCAAGTTCTTCCAATACAGACATTCGTTACCTACTTCCGAGCGGAGGGCGAGGGTTTCGTGGGATTGCAGGCCCGCGTTCCTCACTCCCCTAGTTACTTGTTACTTGCAAGTTGCTATCATACCATGACGTGAAGCCGCCTACGATCACCTCGACGATGGACAGCTCCCGGCATGCTGCGCTGGCGGACGCCCTCGACCGGGTCGGGGATCGCTGGACGCTGTTGGTGATCGCTGCGCTGCTCGAGGGGCCAAAGCGGTTTGGCGAGCTCCAGGAAGAGCTCCCGAGCATCGCCCCCAACATCCTCACCGGGCGGCTTCGCGCCCTTGAGCGGGAGGCGCTCGTCGTGGCCCGGCCCTACTCGGACAAGCCGCCCCGGGTCGAATACGAGCTCAGCACCGCCGGCCAGGAGCTGGCCGGCGTCCTGCGGCTCCTGGCCAGCTGGGGTGCCCGGGGCTCGGGCCAGGAGAGCGAGATCCGCCACTCCGCCTGCGGGACGCCGCTTGAGGCGCAGTGGTGGTGTCCGACGTGCGAGCAGCCCGTGGCCGAGGACGAGGGCGAGGAGCTTCACTTCGCCTAAAGGCACGGGGAGGCCGCCGAGCGGGAAAAATGCCCCCATGCTCCGGCTGTTCGTGCTGATGATTTCGATCGGCCTCGCCGACTCGCTCAACCCGACGACCATCGCCCCGGCCCTCTACATGGCCTCGGGCGAGCGGCCGCGGAGCCGGGTGTTCGAATTCACGATCGCCGTGTTCGTCGTCTACCTGGCTGGTGGGGCGCTGATCGCCCTTGGCCCAGGACAGCTGATCCGCCATGCCGTGCCTGATCTCGACATACGGCACACGGTCAGATACACGGCGGAGATCGTGGCCGGGGTACTCCTCCTGCTCGGGGCGGCGATGGTCTGGCGCCGCCGCCACCGGATGGTCGATCGTGGCCTGCCGGCCGCATCCTCGAGGCGCAGCTCGAGCATCCTGCTGGGCGCGACCATCACGGCGTTCGAGTTGCCGACCGCCTTCCCATACTTCGCGGCCATCGCCGCGGTCGTGGGGTCTGGGCTGGGGCCCGTCCGGGAGCTTGTGCTCCTGCTCGTGTTCAACGTGTGCTTCATCTTGCCGCTGTTGGCGATCGAGGCCACGCTCGTCTTCGGGGGCGATCGGGCCGGGGGGATCCTGACCCGGGGCCGCGGGTATCTGGAGCGCCGCTGGCCGCACATCGTCTGCGCCCTGATCGTGATCGTGGGGGTGGTGGCGATCTTCTTCGGCGCCACCGGCCTGGCCACGGGGATCCACGGCCGGGTGGGGCGGTTCTTCCGCCACGTCAGGCCTCACCTCCACCTGCGCCTCTAGGTGCCCGTGAGTTTTATGATCGCGCCGTGACCGTCACCGAACCGCAAACCATCAGGTTCGATACGACGTTGCTACAGCGGCTGCTCGATGGTCGCTACGCCGACGGCCGGGACCAGATCCGTGAGGTTCTCAAGCGCCCGGAGTTCACGCCGCCCCTGGCCGCCTCAACCGAGGAGTACCGGGAGCAGGTCATGAAGTGGGCCCACACACTGGCCGACGAAGAGATGACGGCTCCGGGGTTCCCGAAGGAGTTCGGCGGTATGGGCGACCCCGGTGCCAACGTGGTCGCCTTCGAGACTCTGGCCTACGGCGACCTCTCGCTGCTGGTCAAGTTCGGGGTCCAGTTCGGGCTGTGGGGCGGAGCGGTTCAGCAGCTGGGAACCCGTGAGCACCACGAGCGCTACCTGAAGGCGACCGCCTCGCTGGAGCTGTGCGGCTGCTTCGCCATGACCGAAGCCGATCACGGCTCGAACGTCCAGGGGCTCCAGACGACCGCCACCTATGACCCCGAGACGAGCGAGTTCGTCGTCAACACGCCCAACGACGGCGCACACAAGGACTACATCGGCAACGCCGCCCGGGACGGGCAGCTGGCGGCGGTGTTCGCGCAGCTGATGGTGGGCGATGAGTGTCACGGGGTGCACGTGCTCGTCGTCCCCATCCGTGACCCGGAGGGGAACGTCTGCCCGGGGGTGCGGATCGAGGACTGCGGCGAGAAGATGGGCCTGAACGGCGTCGACAACGGCCGCCTCTGGTTCGACAACGTGCGCGTCCCGCGAGACGCGCTCCTCAATCGCTACGGCGAGGTCCGTCCGGACGGGACCTATTACAGCTCGATCGAGAATCCCAACCGGCGCTTCTTCACCACGATCGGCGCCCTGGTCCAGGGACGCGTGTGCATCTCCGCCGCGTCGATCAGCGCCTCCAAGTCGGCCCTCACGATCGCGGTGCGCCACGGGCTGCGCCGCCGGCAGTTCGGGCCGCCGGAAGCGGAGGAGATCCCGATCCTGGACTACCGGCCCCACCAGCGACGCCTGATGCCGCTCTTGGCCAAGACCTACGCGCTGCACTTCGCCCAGGCCGAGCTGGTCGAGAAGTTCCACGCCGTGTTCAGCGCCTCGGAACCGCCTGAGCGGGAGCGACGTCAGCTGGAGACGCTGGCCGCCGGCCTGAAGGCGACCTCGAGCTGGCACGCCACCAAGACGATCCAGACCTGCCGCGAGTGTTGCGGCGGCGCCGGCTACCTGAGCGAGAACCGCTTCCCCTCGCTGAAGGCGGACACCGACGTCTTCACCACCTTCGAGGGCGACAACACCGTGCTGATGATGCTCGTGGCCAAGTCGGTGCTGACCGACTTCAAGGACCACTTCTCCGAGCTTGACCCGCGGGAGACCGTGACCTTCGTGGCCGGCCAGGCGGTCGAGACCGTGCTCGAGCGCTCCTTTGCCCGGAAGATCGGCCAGGTGATCGCCGACTTCGTCCCCACGGGCGACGACACCGGTGACCTGCTCGATGGCGAGAACCAGCTGGAGATCTTCCGCTGGCGCGAGGGGCACATCACGGCCTCGGTGGCACGGCGCTTCAAGCAGGGGCTGGACGAGGACCACGACCCGTTCGAGGTCTTCCGGGCCGTGCAGAGCCACGCCGTCGACGCGGCGCAGGCGCATATCGACCGGGTGATCCTGGAGTCCTTCTGCCGGGCCATCGAGGAGTGCTCAGATGAGGCGCTGTCCCGGGCTTTGAGCGCGGTGCGTGACCTCTACGCGCTGTCGGTAATCGAGTCCGAGCGGGGCTTCTTCCAGGAGCACGGCCGGCTCACCGGACCCCGCTGCAAGGCGATCACGCGTGAGGTCAACCGCCTCTGCAACGAGGTGCGCGGCTTCGCCGGCGAGCTCGTGGATTCGTTCGGCATCCCCGATGAGATCCTGCGGGCGCCGATCGGGTTGCGGGAGGGGTAGCTCGCTAGGGGCGGGGCGGGGGTTCCGCGGGGGGCGGAGCTTCGGCGGAGCTTCCGGAGCTTCGCCGCTACAACGTGACACGGAACGACCTCTGAATGATCCGTGTCACGTTGAGGTTGCCCGACGACATCAACGTGACACGGATCACGAGCTGACCGGTCTGTGTCACGTTATGGGTGCGCCCGCGGGGCGCTCGCGGGCCGGCGTGGCGGCCTAAACCGCCGCTAAGCCCCAGGTCAGAAGAGCGACAGGTGGGGTCCGACGGCAGCAACTAGCCAAGCCGCGGGTTGTTCAGGAAGGGGTAAGCAAGCGAAAAGGAGGGCAGCATGCCCAAGCTTCGAACCCGCGTCCTGGTCGCGATTGTCGCCGTGGCTGCGGCGGTTCCTGCGGCCGTCATAGCCGCAGCTACCTCAGGCCCCGCGACAGCCCTAGCCGCAATTGGCGCCACCGGGCCGACCGGCGCGACCGGTGCCACCGGTCTGACTTCCGTCACTCCCCAGCCACCCGCCGTGGTGACCGGGTCACCTTCCCAGGTGCGCCCGACCTCGGCGGTGCTGAACGGAACCGTTAACCCTGAGGGTCAGGCCACGACCTACTACTTCCAGTACGGGACGAGCACGGCCTACGGGCTCCAGACGAGTCCCGTGAGCGCCGGTTCCGGCAGCGGAAATGTGTCGGCGACCTCGACCGTCACCGGACTGACGACCGGAGCGACTTATCACTACCGGCTCGTCGCGCAGAATGCGAGTGGCACGTCCTACGGCGGCGATCAGACGGTCAGTCCAGGCACGGCACAGTCGCAGGTCCGGTTCATCGGCAAGGAGGGATTCGTCTCCCCGGGTCGCGTCATCGGCGTGGAGGCGGGCTGCTTCGGCGGCACCGCCCGCTGCTTCGGCCACGTCACGATGACCCATAACGGGACCTTGATCGGACAGCGTGATTTCAATATCGCCCCGAACAGCGGCGGATTTCAGAACCTCGAAATCACAGGCCAGGGCATGCGGATGTTGCTCGCCTACAACGGCGTGTTCCATCTCCTCCCGGTCACCGTCACGGTGACGACATCAACTGGGCAGAAGACCTCGCAGGTGGTCCACCTCGCCCGCTGGCTCTGGCACTAGGGGTCTACTGGGCAGCGACTTGCGGCCGGCGCCGGGGCCGGCCCAGTCGCCCCCTACCCCGCCGCGCCGCCCTCCCGGGCCGCGCGGACCATCCGCCGCATGCCGGCCAGCCAGCGTTCGTTGTCGCTGGCCTTGAACGCCATGTATTGATTCAGCTGCGGGTGGGGGAAGATGAGCAGGCGCTCCTCCCGCATCCCGGCGACCACGGCCTCGGCGACATCGGAGGGCTCGAGCAGGTCGTCGCGTAGGAGGGCGGCGCCGCCGACGCTGTCCTCAAGGGCGGTCTCGAGCATCGGGGTGCGGACGCCGAGCGGGCACACGCAGGACACCTTGATCCCGCGCTCGCCGTAGGTGATCGAGAGCCACTCGGCAACCGCCACGGCGGCGTGCTTGGTGGTCGAGTAGACGAGGGCGCCGACCTGGGTGAGGATCCCCGCCGCGGAGGCGGTGCTGACCAGGTAGCCGTCACCGCGCTCGAGCATCTCGGGGAGCAGGGCGCGGGCGGCCCACACATGGGCCATGACGTTGATCCGCCAGGCCTGGTCCCACTGCTCGTCACTCGTCTCGCCCGGGCCTCCCTCCGGCCCCGGGATCCCGGCGTTGGAGATGAAGACGTCGACCTGGCCCCCCACCTCACGGGCACGGTCGATGAGGGTGCGGACCTCCTCTTCCCGCCCGACGTCGACCCGGACCGGGGTGGCCACGTCGCCGAGCCCCTCGGCCACCTGGCGGACCGCATCCTCGTTCAGGTCCGCCAGGACGAGGGCCCGGGGCGCCTCTGCGGCGATGCGTTCAGCGAGCGCCTTGCCGATGCCGCTGCCGGCCCCAGTGATGACGATCGTGCGGCCGCTGAGCTCCACCGGAGCAGGACCCTATATGAAGTTGGACTAACCGGGGCAGCGGCGGCGATCCACGTCCTACCCGGTAAAGCCAGCTGTCGTTCGTGGTGGACGGCTGATTATCTTGGCCAGCACCGTCCGCCTCCGCACTCTCGCGACCACTGTGTTCGACGTGCGCGTGACCCCGCCGCCCGTCACGGTCGCGAAGTTGGTATGCGAGCCGTGCTTCAGATCGCTCTTGGTCAGCTTGTGACTGCATGTGAATGTGAACGAGCTGCCCTGATTCACGGTCACCGTCGATCCCGGCCCAGGCGAGATGTGATCGCAACGAGCGTCCCTGAGGCTCGTGAACGTCAGCGACGTGTTGCCCGTGTTCGTCACCGTGATCGTGTAGTAAACGACCTGTCCAACACCCCCGGTCACGGGCGTGGTCACAAACGACGAGCCACCGATGCTCTGCTCTTTGACGACCTTGAACCCAGGTGACGGCGCCACCCCGGGGGACGACGGGGACGTGGGGGACGACGGGGACGACGGCGGAGCGCTCGGCACGGTGCTCACGATCGGGCAGCCGGTCGGGTTGTTGTTGCTTTGCACGCTGTTGTCGCCGTTTGCGTTTTGCCCGCCCGCTGTGAGCTGGTTGGGATCCGTCTGCGCCGTGCCTACCGGACCGGCATGCGGGTCATACATGACCGGGCAGATCGTGTACGGACCCGGCGTCGTGTAGGTGTGGCTGATCGGCCCCCACTGCCCATTCGGGTAGCCCTGTGACGGGTTGCTCGGATCGGAGTTGCCAATCGTCTGGCCATAGAGGGTCGACTGCGCCGTGGGACCACAGTTGCTGAACCACTGATACTTGCTGCCCTGCACGGGGGCGGCACTCGTGACGCCGTCGGGGATTCCCTGCGGGCCAAAGCCGTTGGCAGCGGCGTCGGCCGTCACACCGGTCATGTCCTCGGTGACGGTGGACGGGCCGTTCTTAAAAGGCCCGTCGAATGTCATGGTCGCGCCACCGCTGGAGGGAGTCTTGGACCAGGGCGATTCTGACACTGAGTGCACCCAGTTGTCGTTGGCATCGCCGACATAGATCGTCGTATTGCCCGTCTTCAGGGGGTTGGCGGTGTTATCCCCCCAGTCAATCCCGTAGCCGACTCCGGCTCGCTGGTCGTTGCAGTCCTTCTGGGGGCCGGTGGGGACCCGCTGGTCCCAGGTGTAGGTCCCTGAAATCGTGATCGTTACCGAGTTGCCGTTTCGGACCTCGCTGTCAACGTGAACAGACGTCGGCTGCGGCGCGTTTGCCAGTGCTGCGGTTGCCGCCGCTCCGAGCACGAGCAGCCCCCCCAGCAGGACAGCGGCTCCGATGAGCGATTGGCGGAGCAGCTCCCGCGCCCACGCGAGAGTCAGGGTCGATCCCTGTCCATCCATGGTGCTACCTCCCGATGAAGTGTTCAAGCCATCCGGGCTTGCGGCCCTCGTGTCTCAGGGGAATACCCCTGCATGCGGACAAATGTATGACTTCGTGGCAAAAAGTTCAAGCGGGAATCCCGGAGCGAACTCTGGCCACTATGAAGTTGGCGCCGGCCTGTGCGGACCGGGCGTCAGTCCGTCAGGCCGAGACCCTCGCGAGTTCCACATCCTCAGCCAGAACCTCGGGCCGCTGGTGCTCGAGGAGGATCACCGGCAAGCTCATCCGAAGGCCGGTGTCTGAGCTGCGACAGACGGGCGCCCGAAGCGATTAGCAGTGTCCGATCTCGGAAAAACGTGCAAATGTCACGGTCCCCGCCCTCGCTTTCGGTTGAAGCTTCACGGGGATAGCCGCACGAGGAGGAGGACCGGAGATTGAGTGCCCAGCCGGCCGACATCGAGATGGTGTCAGTGCTCGATGAGGACCCTGACCTCGGCCGTGCGCTTCCGCCCTCGGCTCGCGAGGCGGCCCTGATCGCCGCCCTGGCCCGCGTGCTTACGCTCGACCCGGCGGTTCACCCCCTGCGGATCGCCGAGCCGCCGCCTCGGGCTCACCTGGGCTTTCTGGTCCTCGACGGCCTGATCACGGTGAACGTCCGTTTCGGATCGATCTGGAGCACCGAGTTCCTGGGGCCGTCCGACGTACTCCGCCCCTGGGCCATGTCAGCCCGGGTCGAGGTGGCGGAGGCTTGGTGGGAGACGCTGACGCCGACCCGCCTCGCCGTGCTCGACCGGGACTTCGCCCACCGTGTCAACGCGTGGCCGGAGCTCACCGCTGCCCTCTTTGACCGGTACACCGAGCGCCTGGCCTCGCAGCTCCTGCAGTCCGCGCTGCGCAAGGCGCGGCGGGTCGAGGACCGGATCTGGGTCGCCCTATGGCACTTCGCGGCCCGCTGGGGGCGGGTGTCTCCCGACGGGCGAGTGGTCGACCTGCCCAAGGTGACGGGTGAGGTGTTGGCCAACATCGTGGGCGCCCGGCGCCAATCCGTGAGCACGGCGCTGACCACGCTGTCCACCCGCGGCGCCATCCAGCGCCGGCTCGACGGCAGCTGGCTGATCCGGGAGAAGCCCCCCCACCTGGCGCTCGAGGCACCCTCGCCTCCACACCTCGTCGGCGAGCCGCAGCGACGGTCCGGTTAGTCTCCGCCGATCCAGACCATCGGTGGATCCGTCGCGCCGGGCTTCGAGGAGGTCCGGCGCGAGTTTGAGCGCAACTTCGCCGAGCGTGGCGAGCTGGGCGCTGCCTGCGCGGCCTACGTCGGCGGCGAGAAGGTCGTCGACCTGTGGGGCGGCGTGCGTGACGCGCGCGACGGGTCACCCTGGGAGAAGGACACACTCGTTCTCGTCTACTCGACCTCGAAGGGGCTCGCGGCGATGACCCTGGCCTTGGCCCACTCCCGCGGCTGGCTCGACTACGACGAGCGGGTGATCACCTACTGGCCGGAGTTCGGGCAGGCAGGCAAGGAGCGGGTGACCGTCCGCCAACTCCTGGGCCACGAGGCCGGGCTGCCCGTGATCGACGCCCCCCTCAACGCCAAGGTGTTGGCCGACTTCGACCGGCTGGGCGAGCTGATCGCCAGCCAGAGGCCCGTGTGGGAGCCCGGCACCCGCCATGGCTATCACGGGGTCAGCCTTGGCTGGTACATGGGCGAGCTCATCCGCCGCGTCGACCCGGCCGACCGGACGCTCGGACGCGTGTTCGCCGAGGAGATCGCGGCTCCGCTGGACGGTCTGGACGTGTACTTCGGGCTGCCGGACGAGGTGCCCAAGGAGCGCCTGGCGCGGATCGAGCGCATCGGGCCGCTCAAGGCCGTGCCCCAGCTGCGCCACCTGCCGCGCCGGATGGTCCTCGCCTTCGCCAACCCGCGCTCGATCTCAGCGCGGACGTTCGCCAACCCGCGGTTGCGTGGCCTGTCCGGCCTCGACCGCAGCGAGTACCGGCGTCTCGAGTTCCCGGCTGGCGGCGCGATCGGAACGGCCCGCGACGTCGCGCGGGCCTACAGCGCCTTCTCCCGCGCCCCGAACGCGCTCGGCCTCACGCCGGGCACGCTCCAGGAGCTGACCCGCTTCCCTACTCCCCCGGCCCACGGATGGTTCGATGAGGTCCTGCGGGTCGACACCGCCTTCTCGCTCGGATACGCCCGTCCGCTCAGCCCCTTTTACTTCGGCTCCAGCCAGCGCGCCTTCGGCCACCCGGGCGCCGGTGGCTCCTTCGCCTTCGCCGACCCCGACCGCGAGGTCTCGTTCGCCTACGTGATGAACCGCATGGGCTTCTACCTGAACGACGATCCGCGGGAAAAGTCGCTCCGGGACGCGCTGTACCGAGCGCTCGGGTAGTTGACCACGGCGAGGCCTCGGGTCAGGTTGATCTCCTAACTAACCCAGATATAATTGCCCCGCACAAAGGGACCGAGAGGCTCTCCAGGGGGTGGAGATGATGGGGCGAATTCGCAGTGGTCTGACGTACTCCAACACGATCGCGACACTCGCGCTCGTGCTGGCGCTCGGCGGCACCTCCTACGCGGCGTTCTCGCTGCCTGCCGGTAGCGTCGGGACCAAGCAGCTGAAGACCGGAGCGGTCACGGGTAAGAAGGTCAAGCGTGGCTCGCTGCTCGCCTCCAACTTCAAGAGCGGCCAGCTGCCGCGCGGCGCCACCGGGCCGATCGGGCCGATCGGGCCGCAGGGCAACCCGGGGGTTCCGGGTCCCGCGAGCGGCGCGGCGGGCGGTGCCCTGCGTGGCGACTACCCGAACCCGGCGCTCGCCCCGGGCGCCGTGACCTCATCAGCGCTGGCCGCCGGCGCCGTGGGCGCGGCCCAGATGGGGACGGTGCCGGCGGTGCTTGTCGACGCCCCATTTATCGGCCCCGGCCAGACCATCTCGAACGGCACTTTTGGAACCACCATTCAGTGGGGCAACGTCCTGTTCGATACCGCCGGGATGTTCAGTCCGGCACAGAACACCCGCCTCACCGCGCCGATCACCGGGATTTACCGGGTGACCTGCAACATGGTGCTCAACGACCCCACCGCGGCGGCCAATTTTGCCGCCTTGGACATCTCCACGGTTGGCGGAACCGCGCTGAGCGAGGTCGACGCGCCCCCCTTCCACACCAACTACCGAGTCTCGTTCAGCGCCTCGGCGCTGGTCAAGCTGACCAAGGGGGACGGCGTCAAGGCCGTCGTCTCCCAGGACTCCACCGGGAACTGGAGCGTCGACAACAACTCCTATACGAACTTCTCGCTCGACTGGGTCTCCCCCGCGTCCTAGCGCGACGCGCTTTCAAGAACGTTTGGGTTGCGCCCGCCCGCCGCGGTGGCTGGCACCGCTGCGAGTTTTGAGCCGCCCCGCCTGAAGGCATACGATCTCCCTGCCGCCCACCCGCCAAGGAGATGACGCGATGGACTTCGAGTTCTCAGACCGCTGCAAGGAGTTGCGTGAGCGACTCCTGTCGTTCATGGATGAGCACATCTATCCGAACGAGGAGGTCTACGAGGAGCAGTTGCGGGAGTCCGGGCAGCCGCACTTCCATCCGCCGATCATGGAGGAGCTGAAGGACCGGGCGCGTGAGCGGGGGTTGTGGAACCTGTTCCTCCCTCACGAGGCGCCGAACGGCCTGGCCCCCGGGGTGAGCAACATCGACTACGCGCCCCTGGCCGAGATCATGGGGCGCAGCCACATCGCCTCGGAAGCGTGCAACTGTGCCGCCCCGGACACGGGCAACATGGAGGTCCTGACGCTGTTCGGCTCCGACGAGCAGAAGGAACGTTGGCTGGTTCCCCTGCTCGAGGGCGAGATTCGCTCAGCCTTTGTCATGACAGAGCCGGAGGTGGCGAGCTCTGATGCCACCAATGTCCAGCTGCGGATCGAGCGTGACGGCGACGACTACGTGCTCAACGGCCGCAAGTGGTGGGCCTCAGGCGCCATGCGTGAGCGCACGAAGGTCATGATCGTGATGGGCAAGACTGATCCCGACGGCCCGACCTTCAAGCAGCAGTCGATGATCCTGGTCGAGCCCGACACGCCGGGGGTCAACATCATCCGCAACCTCCCGGTGTTCGGCTACATCGACCAGGAGAGCCACGCCGAGATCCTGTTCGAGGACGCCCGGGTGCCGGCCTCGAACCTGATCGCCAACGAGGGCGACGGCTTCCTGATCGCCCAGGCGCGGCTGGGACCCGGGCGGATCCATCACTGCATGCGCACGATCGGCGCCGCCGAGCGCGCGCTCGAGCTCATGTGCCAGCGGGCGGCCAGCCGCGTCACCTTCGGACAGCCGCTGGCCGAGCGGGCGAACATCCAGGACTGGATCGCCGAGTCACGGATCGAGATCAACATGGTCCGCCTGCTCACGCTGAACGCGGCATGGCTGATGGACACGGTGGGCAACAAGCACGCGAGAACCGAGATCGCGTCCATCAAGGTGGCGGCACCGACGGTGGCCCTCAAGGTGATCGACCGCGCCATCCAAGTCCACGGCGGCGGCGGCGTCTCCAACGACTTCCCCCTGGCCACCATGTACGCCCACCTGCGCACGCTGCGGCTGGCCGACGGGCCGGACGAGGTGCACAAGCGCTCAATCGCACGTCAGGAGCTCCGGCAACACGTGACCGAGGCGGTGCCCGCGTAGCCGGTTCGGCGGGGCAGCGTGGCATCGTGAGCGGGGATGGAGTTCCACTCGACCGGCGTACCGGCTTCAAGTTCGCTGCGATCATGGTCATCGTGAGCTGGATTGCCTGACCTCAGCGGTCGTGAGCTGCTCAGCGAGTGGCGCAAGCTGATGGATTCCGTGGTCGCGTCCGCGGCGTCAGTAGGCGGTCGCGCCGAGCTTCCGCGTCAGCTGTTGGAGCCCATGCAGCGCCAACTGGAGCTTGTGCAGGACGTAATCGAGCGCGAACGCAGCCTGCAGACGCGGCTGGCGGCCCGTCTCCTCGCGCCCGTCGATGCGGTCTTTGACCTCCTCGAGGAGAGCGGGCTGATGTTGCGCAGGCAGGCGGAGGCCCTTGAGGCGGCGGGGCAAGCCCTTGAACAGACGGCCGGGCTGATGAAAACGCAGGCTGAGCTCTTCGATCGGACGATCGCGGTGCTACGCGAGCCCGCCGAGCTCGCAAGGGAAGCCGCCGGGCTGGACCGCCGGGCACGCAAGAGCGGCGGTGGCAAATCCCGTCGCCGCCGTTCGACCTAGACCGATCGGCCAGGTTCGCACCGGAGCGCCGTGCTTCCGCTTCGGTCTAGCGACGGCGAGAGCCCTGCCGGCTATCGCGAGCTACTTGCCCGCGCTTCTGCGACGGATCGCAAACAGCGGGGCGCCGCACTCGGGACAGAAGCCCTCCCAGCCCGGCCGGCCATTCGGCAGGGTTATCTCGTGGGCGTTCGCGATCGTGACCTTCGCGCCGCAAACGCACCGACCCTGGGGTCCAGGGTCGTGCGCCGCTGGGTTCGGGTCGGGCATGCGAAGGAGCATATTCGCCGCCGAGCTCCTTGACAGCCGGCGTAAGAAACGCGTGGCCGATTGCTCCTCATCGGTCAACCGGGGAGGCCGAGCGGTCAGCATCTGGCTTCTCGTTTTCGATCTGATTAGAGAAGCCTGCTGGGCCGACTGTCTTCTCTCATTCATCTGCGACTCGCAGGACCACCTTGCCGTGCTTGCCACGTTCCGAGACGCGGGCGAACGCAGAGGGCGCATCCTCGAGCTCAAAGACCGAGTCGATCTCGGGTGCCAGCTCGCCGGCCTCGGCACGCCCGGCGAGCTCGAGCAGCTGTTCGCGATTCGGCTCCACAACGAAGTAGCTCACGCCCTCGGCCTCCTCGGCGATCGACACGACGCGCGGGGCCGAGCCGATCGCTGCCGCGAGCGCAGCACCGCCAACGGTGTCGAAGACGAGCTCACACGGCTCCCCCTCACCCACCAGTTGGCTGCGCGCAAGCTGTACTGCCAGATGGCCAACCCCGCCGCCCTGCCCGAGTACCCGCACGCGCTCTCCATCACCTAGCTGGCCGTGGTCGAACAGGGCCTGCCAGGCGCTGAGCCCGGGCATTGGCAGCGCCGCGCTCTGCACATGCGTAAGTGCGCGCGGCCGAGGTGCGAGCACGCTTGCCGGCACCACCGCATAGTCGGCGGCGACGCCATCGCGGTCAAACGGCGTGAGCGCGAACACCTCATCGCCGACGGCCAGATCGCCGACACGCGGTCCGACCTCAGACACCACGCCCGAGAGCTCGTAGGAGACAATCGCGGGCAGCCGGTCCGTCGGCCAGCTCAGCTCGTCGCGAGTGATGGCGGCGGCATGAACCCGGACTAGAACCTCGCCCGCCCCAGGCGCCGGGACAGTGACTCGCTCCACCCGAAGCCCATCGACGTGGACCCGCACAGCGCGCATTTCTGCCACGAAGCCATCTTACAGTTCGCCAGCGAGCCGGCCGTTAAGTGGGTCGCTGCGGTCCGGGCGACCCGGAGGTGGGACGGCAAGCGACGCGACCCTGTACGACGGCGCTTCCCCATACAGACCGAACCAGAAGCGAGGCCTGAGCGCAGGCTCCCTTCTCCTGCGGGTACAAGCACCGCTGTCGCAGATCGATTCAATGCGGAAGCGAGCTGTTCATCCCGTGGATCCGCTTAGTTGCCGTCGCCGACCGTTGGTAGCGCTTGCGTTGGCGCCGAGCCAGCAGGTCGAAGACTGCTCCTGACCCCAAACTGAACACACCCACCGCGACGAGAACGATTGAGCCGGTCGATGACACCCACGACAAGCCAGAAAACGACCAGGAGCAGGCCGGTCCGCGACATGGGCGCCATCACCTTGCGAACATAATCGACCTGCGCGATGGCTCGAAGCGATAACTCCGCGTCCTTATGATCCTGAACGGCCTCGCCGCTTTTCATGCGAGCCCGGATCGCCTCTTCGGCGGGAAGGTATCAGCTTGCGCCAGCGCCGTCGCCATTCCTCATCACCAGTCCGCAACCTCTTAATCGACTGGCGCGCGGAGATCACGTATAAGGCGGCAACGGGCACCAAGACGATGGTCAGCACGGCGTTCGGGCTCACGATGAGAAACGCTAATCGTCGGCCACCGCGACAACGTCAGTTCGGCTAAGGCAGCTAATCGAGGTTCCAGCGCTGCTCGGCATCGCGCGCTGGGTCGCCCCCACCCCTGCGTTGAGATACAGGATCGCTGGACGCGTAGGAGCCCACCCACAGAAACAAGAGAACAACGAGCGCGATGACCGCCGGCATCCATCCGGTCAGCGCCACAACCACGCCAACCACAACCGTGGCGACAATGAGCACCTTCGCGAACAACGTGAGCCGGGGCATAAAGCGTCTCATCAAGCCGATGATTCCCAGCTCGGCTTCAGCTCAGTCAAGAACTTCTCCGCAATCCGGCGTCCAGTCTCGACATCGCTCCTCCTTCGGGCTTTCTGCATCAGTGTGGGAAGAGGGGTGAGGCAGGCCGCGGGTAGACGACCGGCACCACTTGCCCACTCAGACCCGTTCCAGCGCCCCCCGCTCCCACTTGCCCACTCAGACCCGTTCCAGCGCCTCCCGCTCCCAGGCTCGGCGATCAGGTCCTGCACCGAGAACCATTCGGGCACCTTCCGCCGCGCCCGCCCGCTCAGCCGCCCGGCGCTCGTAAAGCTCCTGGGCGAGCGAGCGCCCAGCCCATGCCGGCTGGGCGACCATCCCCTGGGCCAGCTCGGCGAGCTCGAGTGGCACGTCGGCCGGGTCGAGCTCGATCCCGCGCTCGTAGCAGAGCGCGTCCATCTCTCGCACCGACATCGGTCGCATGCGTTAATCTCCTGATTGCGTCGAGGGCCGCCCAATTGCTTGGGCGGCCCTCGTGTTTTCCGGCTCCCGTCGGATCTGCGAAGCCCACTTCTGTTCCAGCAAGTGGCTAGGCAGCCGCTAGTGAGCGCTGGCGCCGGCCGCGCCCCTCTCCCCCTCCTTCGCTGGCCGTTCTTGCTCGGCCGCTCCACCGTCCAGCGCACCTCGGGCGCCACGTGCTCGAGCCGTCGCTCACGGCGCACGCCGCCCACGCGAGTTCCTGCTCGTTCGCCGGGCTTGAGCATCAGCTCCTCGGCCTCCCCGTACCGGCAGCCGGCGAGTTGTGCGTAGCACGCCGCGGCTTCCCGGAGCCGGACGTCGTCGTAGACCGAGGCGGCGCGCCGTCCTTCCCTCAGCGTCTCGGCCGCAGCATCCCGGAGCACGCCTCGCCACTCCCCTCGCTGGCCGTACCGCATCATCCAGGCGGCGCGCCCGAGCGCGTTCTCTGACCGGCCGAGCTCCCGGTGGAGGAAGATCACCTCCCGCCAGCAGCCGCCGGCGTGGGGTGGGTCGGGCGCTGCTGAATGTTGCTCTCGCAGACCTGCGTGCCGCTGACTGGCAGGCGGTGACGTTGTGGGTGGCGGCTGAGAATCAACGGGCCCGCGACTTCTATGCGCAGTTCGGGCTCAAGCCCGACGGCGCGGAAATGACCGACGAGCACAGCGATCTGCCTGAGGTCCGCTTGCGCGCGGCGCTCACGCCTTGACTGTCATCCATCCCCTTCGCTGGCCTGTTCTGCCAGCTCTTCAGTTCCTGCGTGAACGACGTACGCCCCATGTGAGACGCCTCGTTCTGTCCCTCGGAGTGCAGAAATCGGACCCGCTCCGAGGGACGTCGAGGAGGACGGTCTGCTTGGCCGCGACTCGGCGGCCTCAGGCGCCGTCTCGGGACTCGAACCCGAACACGGCGGTTCCCCAGCCTTGTCGGTGGGCTGGTGTCAGCTATTCACGACTGCCGGCAAGCCGAGCCTGGTCGAGCGGGTTAATGTCCGGGCAACCGAGGCCCAAAGTCAGCTTGAGGAGTCGCCATGCCTGCGTATGTGATCGTCGAGACCGATATCCACGACCCCGACCAATATGAGCGCTATAAGGCAGCTTCGCCCGGCGCAGTCGCGGCCGGAGATGGCCGGTTTGTCGTGCGAGGCGGGGAGCTTGCTGTGCTCGAGGGCGACTGGCACCCGAAGCGTCTAGTGCTACTCGAGTTCGAGAACCTTGACGCAGCGAAGCGGTGGTACGCGTCCGACGTATACCAGGAGGCGAGACGGCTGCGCGAGGGCGCCGCGAACCTGACCATGGTCGCCGTCCAGGGGATCGGCTAGGACGCAGCCTGAGTCCCCGGGCGATGACCCGCCCACCACGCTCGACGGCCATCGCGGTCGCCCGAGAGGGCAGCGGTCCCGAGGTGTTGCTCGTCCACGGCGGCGCTAGCCCGGAGGCGACGTGGTCGGGGCTCGAGCATCTCAGCCAACGATGGACCCTTACGTTCGCCTATCGCCGCGGCTTCGCGCCCAGCCCCGACAGCGCGGACGGCCGTCAGGACTTCGAGGTTGACGCGATCGATGTCGCGGGGTTGCTCGACGGTCGGCCGCATCTCGTAGGCCACTCCTACGGCGGCGTCGCTGCCGCCCTCGCCGCCATCCGAAGCCCGCGGCAGGTGCGTTCGTTGACGCTGATCGAGCCAGCGTTGTTCTTCCCTGTCGACGATCCGGAGGTGGCGCGGTTTGGCCGCCTGGGCGCGGAGGTCCTGGCCCGTGGGCTCGATACCGAACCCGCCAAGCTTCGCGAGTTTCTCAAGATCGCTGGGTCGCCGGTGCCGGAGGAGGGGCCGCTACCTAAGGCGGTCATCAACGGCGTTCTCCGAGCGCAGGGGAGCCGGCCGCCGACTGAGGCGCACCCGCCACTCGAGCTCCTTCGGGACGCCGCGATTCCCTCGCTGGTCGTCTCGGGCGACCACCACCCGGCGATCGAGCGGATGTGCGATGTCGTCGCGGCCGCACTGGCTGCGGAGCGGCTGGCGTGCCCGGGCGCCGGACACTTCGTGGCGGCAGCGCCCGGCTTCGCAGAGCGGCTTGAGCAGTTTCTCAGCTCAACCAGCTGAGCTTGATCCCGGGCAGCAAACGGGACATAGTGCGTTTCCTGGTGCCCGCACCCGTTGCCACTAACCCCGAACCGGCGAGCTGCCGGGTCTCCCTCCCAATGCTGGCGGAGAAGAAGCGGTCCGGTGAGCCGATCGTGATGGTCACCGCCTACGACCACACCTCCGCCCAGGTAGCCGAGGCGGCCGAAGTCGATCTGGTGCTCGCGGGCGACACGGCCGCGATGACCGTTCTGGGCTACGGCGATACGACCGTCCCCGTGACGCTCGACGAGATGCTCGTCCTGACGAAGGCGGTACGTCGCGGACTTCGTACCCCGCTGCTGATCGGAGACCTGACCTTCGGCTCGTATGAGCGCTCACACGAGCAGGCCATCACTTCAGCGCAGCGCCTCGTCAAGGAGGCGGGCTGCGACGTGGTGAAGTTCGAAGGCCCGGCGCCCGAGCGCGCCCGCGCCATCATCGACGCCGGCATCCCGGTGATGGGTCACCTCGGCCTAACGCCCCAGACCAAGAGCGCACTGGGAGGCTTCAAGACGCAGGCGAGAGACAGCGAAGCTGCGCGCAAACTTCTGCGCGACGCCCTCGAGCTGGAGGACGCGGGGTGCTTCGCGCTCGTGCTCGAGGCGGTACCCAGCGAGGTCGCCTCGCGCGTGACGCGGAGCTTGAGAATCCCGACCATCGGAATCGGCGCCGGCCCGGGCACCGACGGCCAGGTACTCGTCTACAACGATCTACTGGGAATCTTCGACGCCTTCAAGCCTCGGTTCGTCAAGCGTTACAAGCACCTACGCCACGAGATGATCGATGGCGTCAGCAGCTACGCCAATGAGGTCCGCCGACGGGAGTTCCCCAGCCGCGACCACGGCTACGCAATCGATCCTGCCCAGCTACAGGCATTCCTCTCGCAACCGGACTAAGGGCCGTTTTCGACGACCGGGTCGGTCCGGAGCCACCGTCCTAGCCTAGGCGGCGCGAGGCGAAACACTCCCTTCACCGGCCTTCCTCAACGACGAAACCCGGCCGTGCCAGCAACCTTCTTCGCGTGGATCCTCGCCACCAGCGCAACGCTCCTCGGAGCCCAACCCAGAATCAGGTGAGAATACGAGATGGATCGATCAGCATGATGATGCGTCCCAGACGCGAGTTCCCCTCCGACACGCCAATGACCGGTTCCTCGGCTGCATCTGCCCCCGTGCGGGATCGCTCGCCGCGCCGGGCCGCGCCGGAGGACGTCGAACGGCTCGCCGTCGCACTCGCAGCCGCGTTCGAAGACGACCCCGTCTTCGCGTGGCTGATGCCTGACGAGAGCAAGCGCCTCAGGCGACTGGGAAGGTTTTTCAAGCTCGAGCTGCAGCATGTCGTGCTGCCTCACGGTGAGGCTTGGACCTTCGACGAGACGGTCGGCGGGTCCTTGGAGCTCCCGCCGCACTCGTGGAAAATGCCGATTGGGACCCAGCTCGCGCACGGCCCCACATTCGCTCGGGTGTTCGGCGCCCGCCTACCTCACGCAACGGCGCTGATCACGCTGATGGAGCGCCGCCACGTCCGCAAGCCCCACTACTACATCCCCTACGTCGGCGTCGCTCCCGCCTCGCAGGGCTGCGGTCTGGGCACCGCGCTGCTCGCACCCACCCTCGCTCGCTGCGATAGCGAAGGCCTTCCCGCTTACCTCGAAGCCACCAGCGAGCGGAACGCCGCCCTGTACGAACGTCTTGGCTTCGCGACCATCAGCGAACTTCGCCTCGGAGGCAGCCCACCACTGTGGCCGATGCTGCGCCCCCCGGACCGGCCCATGAGCTGACTAGTGAGGGACTTCGACGCCCTCGCGACGACTCCGGCAGCGCGTGACGCGCTGAGGCGGCTGCGGTCGGCGGCCGGGGCGGGCGGCCCGATGGAGCGTCACTGCCTGCGCTGCCGCCACATCGCCAGCGAGATCGCCCGGCTTCGCGGATGGACGATCGACGAAGAGCTGTTGACCGTGGCGGCGATTCTCCACGACATCGGGCTCTACCCATCGGCATCCAGGGGCGGCGTGTACACCGCCGACGGCGCGGCGCTCGCGCGCGAAATCCTCGCGACCCACTGCTGGGCTCGGCCGCCGGACTCAAGCCCCGGAGAGATCTACCCCTCGTATGTCAACGTGCCGACGGCAGGCTGCTGGCACCTCACCCTGCACTGGGCCGGACATACCGATTGGATTGACCTCCACTACAACTCCTAGCCGAGCCGCACGCGGACGACGTGCCACCCTCCTACGACGGCACGCTGGCGTGGTGGCTTCGGTGGGGAGCTGGCTTACCTGACACGGAAGTAGGTTGAGGTCCCGCCCGGTCCCGTGTAGGGCGGGGTGGTGTAGTGCTGCGGGATCGGGTTGGGGAAGACTTGGAGCCCCAGCTCGTAGCGCCCGGAGCACCAACTGCGGCGGTGTAGGAGCGACGGGTCGAGGCGGTAGAGGAACACGAGCGCTCCGGCGCGGCGGGTCCTCCCGACGGGCCACACCCGCACCGAGTAGGGCCAGAGGCATGGATCGACCCGGTTGTTTCCGCGGCGGTAGGTGCTGGCGCCGCCGGAATCAGCGATCCCGACCCAGACGGTTGGGGCAGGGTGCGCACGCTCCCCGCTTGTCGCGGCTAAGGCCAGGGTGAAGACGGTGTGCGGACCACCGCTCGCGGGCGCGATCGCGATCATCCGGGGCTTCGGCGGCGCGGGCCACAGCGGAGGCTGGCTCACGGCGGTGATCGCCTTGACTCCCGGGGGCAGGGCGGTGACCGAGTCGACCTGCCCTTGGACCACGACGACGCTGCCGTGCCCGGCGACGTCGGGCGGTCCGCCGTGGAACAGCGGACCGGTCAGCACCTCGCCGCTGCCCGGATCGAAGATGAACGCCGCGGACTGCCAATTTGGGTAGCTGGCACTCACCTGGACGCCGGCGCGACCGAGCCGGTCACGCGCGCCAGGCGTCACAGTCACGCCGGGCAGTGCCGTGGCAGCGCGGAACAGCACCTGGCGAACGCGCGGCGGCACTGGCGAGGCGAGAAGGTGACTGATCAGCACCAGTTCTTCGATTGAGCGGACGCCGCTCGGCGGACGGGTGAGGCTGCGACGTGCCTGGAGGTTTGCGCCCGGCGAGTGCCAGCGCTGCAGCATCGTTGCGTACCGGCGGTGCAGGGCCACCTCGGCCTGATCGATCCGGCCTACCGCCGCCGCGGGCGAGTCCGGCAGCGCCAGCAGCTGGCCGTAGGTGAAGAAGCTGTCCCCCACGTCAATGGGGCCGCTGCCCGTGGGTGGTCCCTCTACCGGCGGAACGTCACCGCCATTGTCTCCGAAGGGGTCAGGTGGGAAATGCCCTTCTCCGATCACCAGGCCGTCGCCCTGATCGACCGTCACCGGAGGCGCCGGGAGCTTCTCATGCGCCCTCCACTTGGCGCGATCGGCGGCGGAGGCAAATCGCTGCCAGGCTTCGACGGTTCGCTCACGCATCGTCCCGTCGAGTCCGACCCAGGTCTCGGTGCTCATTCCCACCTCGAACCAGACCGTCACCTCGCACGTCCCGTAGTAGCCGGGGCGGATGATCTCCTGCTTGAGGCACCAGGGATGGCGCATCGTTCCGGTGGTGCGCGTGTACCAGAACGGCCCGACCCCCACCGGTAGCGGGGGCGAGCTCGTTCTGCTGAGCGTCCGGCCTGCGGCTGTGCCGGTGTCGATGAGGCGCATGGCCAGCAGATACGAGCCTGCGACAAGGACGGCCGCGCCGGCGAGCGCCGCGCCGACCCGCCGCGCGGTAACTGCGGAACCAGCGAGCTGAGGCGGCCGCTCTACGGGCGTGAGATGGCCACCTCTCGCGTCGCCGGGGCGAGTTGGACGACACGCACTGGCCTGAGGGCCGGGGTGTAGATGGCAAGCGTGCCGCGCAGCAGCGACGAGGTGGCTACGTAGCCGTCGGCGGCGGCAAGCTCGAAGGAACCGTACGGCGCCCCGGTGCGGGCGATCACCCGCCCGGTGGCCGTGTCGACCTTCTCGATCTCACCGCCGTAGCCGCTGGTCAGGTAGGCAACGCGTCCCGCGATGACGACGTGCTGTGGTGGGGGCCCAACCGGCACGCGGAAGAGCAGCCGGCGGCTCCGAGCGCCGAACACGCCGACGTCGGGGCCGGTGGCGGAGGTGATCCAGACGTTTCCCCCACCGGGCGCGAAGGACAAGTCGTGCGCGGGGTAGCCAGGATCGAAGCGTCCGATCACACGGGGATGAGCCGGGCTCACGGTGGTGAGGATCACGATCTGCCGGGCGGATTCTCCGAGCGCGACCCAGACCTGTCGCTGATCCGGGCTGAAGCTGAGGTGGTGCGCGCCGGCTCCCACAGCGACCCGCGTCAGCACCTTGTCGTTGCGTAGCCCGATCACCACGACCTGCCCACGTGCCTCGTCGGTGACATAGGCATACTCGCCGTCGGGGGCGATCGCAGCTATCTGCGGTCGGCCAAACCCGCTGAAGGTCTTAAGCGGGCGCAGCGTCTGACGGTGGAGCATGGTCACCTTGCCCGCGCTGGGGCTGACCACGATCACGATGCCGCCGTTGCCGGTCACGGCGATGTTCTCCGGGTCAGGCGGCAGCGAGACCTGCCTCGCTACGCGCCCACCGGGGAGGTCGACGACCAAGAGGCGGTTCTTCGTCTCCGCGGTGACCAGGGCCTGCGGGGGCGAGAGCGAGGACACATGTGCCCGCGCCAACGGAGGGGCGGATACCGCCGCCGCCTCGGCCCGTCTGGATTGGCCCGGTTTGACGGAGTGGACTCCCCCGCAGGCTCCGAGTAGCGGGACGAGAACCATCGCGCTCACCTTCAGGCCCTTCATCCCGCGGCACCTTGGGCGCTGCAGCACCAGCCGTCGAGCTGCGGCAAGCCATGCTCTGTCCCGGCGGAGAATTGCTGCGCGATCCGCGAGACAGCCGCGATCCGGGGCACTCCCGCGACCCGGATGAATACCCACTGATCAGCCGCCGGCCAGGTGACGAGCAGCCACTTTCCGTCGGGTGACCAATCCACCTGTCGCAGTCCCGCGCCTGCCAGCACGCGACGCGGTGCCACGTGGGGACGGTCGAGCTCCATGAGCTCGATTTGGCTACCCCTTCCGCCCAGGACCAGCGCGAGCGTGTGGCCGCCGGGCGACAGGGCGGCGTCGATCGCAGGCGCGAGGTTCGGCAGGGCAAGGCTGGAGACCAGGGCGCCGTTTGCGCTGTAGACACGCACGGCGTTAGGAGCGAGGGCGAGCAGGCGCCGACCATCCGCCGACCAGGCCAGCCGACGAATCCCAACTCGGGGATCCGCCGACCACAGCTCCTGGCCGCTGTCGGCATCGCGCACCACAATCCGTCGGTCCGCGCTGACATAGGCGAGCTGATACGGATGCGCCGGGCGCCAAGCGGGCGCAACCTCCGCGGCCCGAGCAGCGAGCAGATGATCGCCCGTTCCATCTCCCGCGACCACGCGCAGGTCGTGACCCGACAGGTACGCGACCCGGTAGCCGGTGGGCGGATACCAGCGCGGGTCGCTGAGGGCCGGCCGGGCGAGCGTCCATTGCAGCCGGCCATGGGGATCGACCGCGGCGAGCTGATCGCCGCGGAGTACCGCCACGTACCGTCCGTGCGGAGACCAGCTCGCCTGTGACCACCGCCCAAGCCGTCGAGTCGAGCCGTCGGCCGCCACCGTCCAGGTGCCCCCCGGGCCTGAGACAAGCAGCCGCCCGGGCGCGGGCAACGCGAACAGCGCCGGCGCCGGGTGTTGCACGCCAAGCGCGCGGGTGATCAGCCGGCTCACAGTCGCCCCCGCGGGCGATAACGCGAGCGCGCCGACCAGAACGGCAACAGCAAATGCGAGCACCGGCCGAAAGCGAGAGTGGCGGGGTCGCGAGGGCATCCGCTCCAGGTAGCTCGCACGCAGGACCGTCCACGCCCGCTCCTCGGCGCCGCCCTCGTCAGGGGCGCGGAACCTAGCCAATGCGCGCTTGCCGCTCACCGCAGCTCAGCCTCCCGCAGATGTGCCTCCAGCACGTCCAGACCGCGACGCAAGCGTGAGTTGACCGTCCCGCGTGGCAACTCGAGCGCACGCGCGATCTCACCCGGCGTGTACTCGAGCACGTAGCGCATCACCACCACCGCGCGGTGCTCGGCCGAGAGCTCCGAGAGCGCCGCGAGCACCTCCTCCGAGTAGCGGGTCATGGGCCGATCGGGCGGCGAGCTTGGCTCAGGCCCAGAATCGGCGACCTCACGCCTCGCCGTGCGGGCCCTGACCCAGTCGATCGCGCGGTTGGCGACGATCGACCCGAGCCACGGGGCGAACCGCCGGCGGCGATCGAACCGATCCAGTCGGCGCATCGCGGCCACGAATGCCTCCTGCGCAATGTCCTCGGCGGCCGCGTGGTCGTGGACGATCAGGAAGGCAGCCCGGTAGGCCCGCGGCCAATGCCGGCGAAATAAGAGCTCAACGTCGCTCTCCGAGCCGGCGAGCGCCCCCTTGATCAGCGACCGCTCGCTACGCAGCCTGCGCGGTCGGGCGCGTGAAATCGGACCGGTGGCCCCAACGGTCTGGGCGAGAGCCGGCATTTGCTCAGACGGACGAGTCACGTTCGCAAATCATCGTTTGTCATACGAGCCAGAGCATGGAAAAGGTCCCGGGGGGACCAAAACGCGTCCGGCGAACGTACTCAGGACATGAGGCGCTTCGTGGTTGGGCTCATCGCCCTCGTCGCACCAGTCAGCTTCGGAGGCTGGTCGCCTGTCGGCACTCGCCACGCTCCCGACCCGGTCCCACACCGACGAGCTGTGTTAATGCAGAGCGCGCCAGGCCCAACGGGGGAACGGTTTCACGTCTCGCGCCCCGCTGGCGTGATCCGGCTTCTGCGCGTAACCGTGCCCCACGGCACGCGCGCCAACATCACCGGCGTGATCCCCGGGGTCGCGGCGATAAGCATCTCTGCTCCTCAAAGCTCCCTGGCCAGCGAAGACTGCCAGCGACGGGGGGCTGTGGACGTCTGCACCGAAGCCGAACCGGCGTGCCCGATGCCAGCCGCGAGGTGGCAGTTCCGGCTCGACAAGCTCGCCGGGCCGGCTGGACAGGTGCGGCTCGACTTCGTGGTCGCCTAGCTGGAGCAAGGTTCGCCGCACGTCACGCAGCATCGACGAACACATTCGCAGACGGCTTACGCTGCGCCAGTGGTAGCGAAGCTGATCGCGTTGGTGGTCCCCCTCGGTTTGGACACATTCGCCGTCGCGGCGGCGCTCGGAATGCTCGGCACGACCCCCGCCACCAGACGGCGGATCTCCGTCCTGTTCACGGCCTTTGAGGCAGCGATGCCGCTGATAGGGCTCGCGCTCGGTGCGCCGCTCGGGCACGCGATCGGCAACAGTGCCGACTACATCGCGATCGGCGTGCTGCTCGTATTCGGCCTCTACACCCTGCTCGTCGCAGACGACCACGACCAACAACAACTCGCCACGCTCGCCCAGGCTCGCGGGCCCAAAGCATTGCTCCTCGGCCTAAGCATCAGCCTCGACGAGCTCGCCATCGGCTTCACGCTCGGCCTCCTCCGCATCCCCGCCGCGCTCGTCATCGCCCTGATCGCGCTTCAAACATTCGTCGTCACCCAACTCGGGCTGCGGTTCGGCGCCCGGCTCAGCGAGCGCCTACGCGAGGGTGCCGAACGACTCGCCGGCTTCGCGCTCACCGCACTCGCAATCGTGCTCCTGGCCGAGAAGCTGTTCTCCTAGCGCCCGCTCTCCTCGGCGGCTATGCCCATCGACGCTTCAGGAACCTCAAATAGACCGCCCCGAATACCAGGACGATTCCGACGTTGGCTATCAGCCGCTTCCAGAAGTCGTGCCTGAAGAACAGGATGTCCACGCCGACCACGATGGCTACCAGCGCGAGCACGTAAAGCGCGATGGCTGGTTTCCTTCTCATCGTTCCGTTCTACTACGCGCGACGAACCCAGGCAAAGGCGACACCCAGGGAGCCGAGACCGAGAACGATCGCGACCACTCCAAGCGCCGTCCGCGGAGATGTGTCGCCGGCGGTTGGTCCCAAGATGCCCGGCAAATTCTGGCATGCGACGGTCAGGTAGACGACGCCGACCCCCACGAGTACCGCCCCGACGACCCCGGCCGCGCTGGCGAGGATGCTCGGATGTTTTCGCACGACAGCAGCTTAGTTTCGAACCCGTTGGCTTGATCGAGATCCACGAGCCGGGCTAGTGCCTACCTACCTCGGGAGTTAGGCATCGTCGTGCCACCCCAGCGTCTTCTGCTGCGACTGCGGCAGCCTGCTGACGACCAAGTCGTATGAGTCTTCGATCATGTCCTCGATCATCTGATCGCGCAGTGAGCCATCGATGACGACGGTGTTCCAGTGACGCTTGTTCAGGTGATAGCCCGGGAGCACCGCCGCGTGGGCCTCGCGGAGCCGCTCGGCAACGTCCGGCTCGCACTTGAGGCTTACGCGCAGTGGATGCTGTTCAAGCCTCGATAGCGCGAAGATCTTCCCGCCGACCTTGAAGACCGAGGTCTCGCCTCCGAACGGGAACGTCTCCACCGATCCCGGAAACGACAGACAGTGTCGATGAAGCTGCTCGGCGTCCACTTGCGAGATCTTGACGCGCCACGTGCCGCTCCCGGTCGGGGCGACCGTCTTAGCCGGGGACTCGCCCAGCGCCCTGCTCGGGCTCGGACGCCCCCGCCTCGCCCTCGAGGTCAACCGCTTCGAGCTCACGGTCACGCGCCATCCTCAGCCGCACGATGGCGGCGCCCCAGACCACGGACTCCGCCGCCAGCACCAGCCAGGCCAGTGTCGTTGGCCGCCAGATGGTGAGGAGGCCCAGGCTCCCCCAGGCGATCACGAGTTTCAGCTCCGCCGTGCTGTGGGCCTTCATGATGGCCACGCGCCGGACGGCCGGGGCGAGGGACTCAACCGCCAGGGTCCGCGCCGCGGCAGTCTGGTAACGAACCAGGTGGCGCGAGATCGGCTCGGCGGGGAACAGCCGCAGACCGGGATGCAGGGTGAGCACCGCGTGGGCTTCGGGGTCACCGCCCACCCAGACCAGGCGGCCGCTGGCCGTCTTCAGGAGGAGCGAGCGCCACTTGAATACCTTCCCCAAGCGGAGCATGAGCGGTGGGAGCGACGCGTCCTCCGGCGCCAGGACGAGCCCCGGTGAGCGACTCAAGAGCGGGACGTAGGTCAGGCGGTAGGCCCGCCACGCCGAACCCGCCAGGAGGATCCGCCAACGCTTGGCCCGGACGGCTCCGGCCAAGCCGCCGAAGAGCAGGAGCAGGCCGAACATGCCACCGAGCACGAGCGGCCGGACCCACGAGTTGGGGACCGTACGCAGCGCGACGATGAGGACAACCGCGGCCAGCGCAACCGCTCCGAGACCCGCGGTGGCCAGCGCGGCGCGGAGGTAGCGGATGGTCGCGGCACTGGTTTCCTCGTCGGCGAGGGCGATGCCGGCGGGCACGGACGGCGCCGCGGTGAGCCCAGGCGGCTGAGCCTGGGCGGCCAGGTCCGTGTCTGCAAACCCCGGGGGCTTGGTAAAGCCACGCGTCTGGGCGCAGTCCGGACAGTGGGTCTCGCCGCCTGAAAGGGTCCAGCCGGCTAGGAGCAGCCCCTGCTCAGGCCAGCGTCGATCCACGCGGACAGCCTGACCGCAGCCATAACAAGGAACCGGCATCTCCGGCACCCAGAAGGCATCGGCAGCCGACCGGGAAGACACGAATGACGGCGGAGTTATTTCAGACGCGCGACGACCCGGCAGCCGCTCCGCGCCGGGCCTAGCGCCGGCGCCCGATGGCCAGGGCGAGGCCGGCGGCGGCGATCCCAACCGCGGCCGCGGCCAGGAAGGCGAACATCGGTGCCGAGCCACTCTCGGCCGCTGTGCCCATCTCAATCGTCATCCACATGAAATAGGACGCGAGAATGAGCAGCACCACGCCTGCTCCGATGGCCTGGGGCGTCACCCGAGACTTCGGCTTTTCCTCGGCGTTCTGCTCGTTCTCTTCGGCCATGGCTTAAACCTTCCCGTGCTGCGATAGGCGCTAACCGCATCCTACGCCACCGCGGAAGCCCGGCTCGCCACTACGACGCGGTGCTACGTTCGGTCTGGAGACAACCGTGCCAACATCGTTCGAAGTTCCCTCGTCGCTGCGGCTAGCCGCCAACGCGATCGGCGCGACACACGGGAGGGTGGTTCAGCTCCGCAGCGCCTTTGACCAGAGCCTGATCCCGATGGTCCTGGTCGACAACGAGCAGCGCTTCATAGAGGTCAACGCCGCGGCGCGGCTGCTGGGGCGAATCCCACTGGAGGCGATGCGCCGGCTCCATCTCAGTGACTTCTCCGCGGAGGAGGATCTCCCGCTGATGGAAGCCGCATGGGAGGAGCTGACGACACACGGGGCGGTGAACGGTCGCTACCGCGCCACCTTCCCGGATGGGAGCAGCATCTGGCTCCTGTATTCAGGTGCCGCCAACGCCCTCCCGGGACAGCACCTGGTCGTCTTCCTTCCCGCTGATTGGCCGGGCGCCGAGTTTGAGGACGTCCACCCCGCCGGTGAAGCCGGCCCCGCCTCTCTCTCCAGGCGCCAGCTCGATGTCCTGCGCCTGGTCGCCGTAGGGGCCAACGCGGGGCAGATCGCGATCGCGCTCTCGATTTCGCAGGCCACCGTCCGCACGCACGTCAAGAACATCCTCGATCGCCTGGGGGCGAACAACCGGGCCCATGCCGTCGCGCTGGCGATGACCCAAGGCCTGCTCGGCGGAAGCACAAGCCCTGATTCAACCGTGAAACGAGCACCTTCAGAGGCGTAGGCTCCTACGATGATTTCGATGCAGGACCGACCGAGATGAAGCGGCGACGAAGCTCAGCGCTGGCCCGCAGCGCGGACTCGCCCGCGGTGAAGATGCTGGCGGCCTCGGCGGCCCTGGCCGGTGGGGCGACTGCGATGGCCAAACTGGGGTCGGCCCGGGAAGGCGGCCACGATCCGACCCAGCGCAAGCGGCGCTACCGGCTCGACCCGGGCGAGAGCCCCAAGCAGGGCGTCTCCCGGGTGGCCCAGGGGGAGCTCGAACTGACAATCGGATTGCTGGAGGCGGCGCCGAACGGCGACGGTGGCGCCGAGGCGGTCCACGAGGCCCGGAAGGCGCTCAAGCGTCTTCGGGCGCTGCTCCGCGTGACTCGCCCGAGCTTCGATGAGCGGCGCTATCGCCGGGAGAACGTCACCTTTCGTGATGCCGGGCGGGAACTGTCCGACGCGCGCGACGCCCAGGTGCTGCTGGACACCCTCGACGGGTTGCGTGAGCGTTTCGCTGATGAGCTTGCGCCGGAGACATGGGTTCGGCTGCGCAAGAACCTGGCCGCCGGAGCCAAGCGCGCCAAAGCGAACGGCCCGAGTGGCTTCGACAGCGTCGTGGAGACGCTGAGTGAGGCTCGGATGCGCGTCGATGGCTGGCCGCTACCGAGCGAGAACGGCCGCGCCTCCCTGGCCGAGGGCTTCGAGCGCGTGTACCGCCACGGCCGAGAAGCGCTGCGCCGGGCCAAGAAGGAACCGACGCCGGATAACCTGCACACGCTGCGCAAGCGGGCCAAGGATCTGTGGCACGCATCCCAGCTGCTCGAGCCCGCCTGCCCGGCCAAGATGAAGGGGCTGGCCAAGAACGCGCACCGCCTGTCGGACCTGCTCGGCGACGACCACGACCTGTCGGTTCTGCATGAGTACGCCGATCAGCATCCGAAGCTCCTGGTCGAAAGCGAGCGCCGCCTTCTCAACAAATCGATCGAGCGCCGCCGCGTGGCCCTCCGCCGCAAGGCGCTCAAACGCGCGCAGCAGATGTACCAGCGCAAGCCCAAGCGGATGCTTCGGCGGCTGGCGCTCGCCTAAAGCGACTGCAACGCGGGGAGCAGCTCCTCCTGGGCCCAGCGCATGAACGGCTCCTGTTGGTCGGCGCCGATCTGGACTAGAGCCACCTCGGTGAAGCCGGCCTCGACGAAGGGCCGGATCGCCTCGACATGTTCCTCGACGTCAGGGCCGCAGGACAGCCCGTCGCCCACCTGCTCGGGCGTGACGAGCTGCGTCGCCGCCTCGAACGATTCCGGGTTCGGGAGATCGGCCATGACCTTCCACCCGAGGCTGAACCAGCGGAACTGCTCGTGCGCGCGCTGCACCGCCGTCTCCCGGTCCGGATCGTAGGCCAGGGGGACCTGCCCCACCCGGGGCTTGCCCGCGCCACCCGCGGCATCGAACATCTCCCCCAGCTCTGGCTTGGGCTCGACGGCAACCATGATGTCCGCCTTCTCACCCGCAAGCCGGCACGAGTCGGGACCGGAGACGGCGATCCCGATCGGCACCGGCTCGCGCGGCGGGTCCCACAGCCGGGCCTGCTCGACATCAAAATGACGGCCGCGGTAGTTGACCGTTCCGTCGGCCTCGAAGAGGGCGCGGATGATGTCGACGGCTTCGCTCAGCATCTCGTGGCGAACGCCCACTGCCGGCCAGCGTTTCCCGACCACGTGCTCGTTGAGGTTCTCGCCCGCGCCGAGCCCGAGTCGGAACCGGCCGCCGGACAGGATCTGCACCGTGGCCGCCTTTTGGGCCACCACGGCAGGGTGGTAGCGAAGGCTTGGGCAGGTCACATAGGTCATGAGCCCGATCCGCTCGGTCGCCTGGGCGGCGGCGCCGAGGATCGACCACGCATAACCGGAGTGTCCCTGGGCCTCGACCCAGGGCTGGTAGTGGTCGCTGATGACCGAGAAGCCGAAGCCGGCTTGCTCGGCCATCTGGAGATCCCGCACCAGCTGATCGGGCGGGGACTGCTCAGTCATCATCGTGTAGCCAAAGTCGGTCATGACCACCCCCTACCCCCTGGCTGGTCTCGCGAAGCCGACTACGGGTGGACCCAGCGCTCAGTAGTTTGCCGCAGCGGTCCTGTGGCGCCTCCCGGCTGCCGGGCCGCCGTCCGGCCCCTAGCCTGCTCTTGGTGACCCAAACACCAAAGGTCCGCGCCATCCTTCATGACCGCCTCGCCGCAACCGCCCGATGAACGACGAGCCAATCCTTCGCATCGTCATCGCCGACGATCACTCGGTGGTCCGCCGCGGTTTGCGGCAGCTGCTGGAAGGCGAGAGCGGACTTGAGGTTGTGGCGGAGGCGGACGACATCGATAGCGCCCGCCGCTACACCCGGGGCCACAAGCCGGATGTCCTCATCCTGGATCTGAATATGCCCGGCGGCTCAACCCTGGACGCGATCCCGGAGATCCGGGAGGAATCCCCGGACACCAAGATCGTCATCCTGACCATGCAGAACGAACCCGCCTACGCGCGTGAGGCTCTGGGCGCGGGCGTGCTCGGCTACGTGCTCAAGGAGGCGGCGGATACGGAGCTGGTCGAGGCCGTCAAGCGCGCCGCCGCCGGCGACACCTACCTGAACCCCCGCCTGGGAGCCCGCGTGGCGGCGGCTCCTCAGCCCGGGCCGCCCGACGGGCTCTCGGACCGTGAACTTGAGGTGCTGCGGATGATCGCGCTCGGCCACACGAACGCTGAGATCGCGCAGACCCTGTTCCTGTCCGTGCGGACGGTGGAGACTCACCGCGCCCACATCCAGCAGAAGCTGCGGCTGGCATCACGCGCCGAGCTCGTTCACTACGCCCTCGAGCACCGTCTCATCGAGGCCTAGGCGAAACCAGTGGCCGTTGCTGACCCAGCCGGGTCAGTGCGTTCCTAGTGGGCGTAGGCGAAGGGATGGGCGAACACGTGCATTGGCCGTTCGCCCTCCGGCACTTCCACCGAGAAGTTCTCCCCGGTCTTCTGGTCATCGACAGCCACGAACACCTTGTTCTCGTCGGCGGACCAGAGGAGACGGACGAGCACACCGTCGGTCGTGCGACTGTGAAGTTCGCGCAGCGATGTCAGCGTGTCGGCGGTCATTTGCAGTTCCTGTCGTCCCTATCGACAGCTGGTCGCATTTTCTGAACCGGTCTTGCCAGCGCTCCCGGTAGCCGGGCCGCCGCGTCAAGAACCCTTGCAAGTTGGCGACCCTGGTGAAAGGATCGCCCGGATGACTAGCGCTAGGGGCAAGTGGGCGCGCCGAGGGCTCATCGTGACGGCGTTGATCGGACTCGGCGCGGGCGCCGCCGACGCGGTCGTCTCAGGCGGGACCGGGATCGTCGGCCCCCAGAACCTGCTCCAGCCCACTGGCCGCCAGCTGCATCCCAGTGGCACGCTCGTACAGCTCGGGAACTTCCCCACCGGCGGAGCCCTGAGTCCCGACGGACGCTTCCTCTGGACCCTCTCCACCGGTTACGGGCGCAACGACATTCGGATCGTCCGGGTCGGCGCCAGCCGCGGCCGCGGTACCGGGCGAGTCGTGCAGAACATCGTCATGCCCGGTCTCGACGGGGGCATCGTGATCGCCCCCAATGGCAGGACCGCGTATGTCTCCGGCGTGCGGGAGTCGCCGTACCGAGATCTGCAGGTTCCGGCGAGCCTTCCCGGACGAGGCGGCGATGTCATCGCTGTGTTCAGGGTCAATCCCCGGACGGGCCGCGCCACACGCAACGGCGTCATCAAAGTCCCCCCGCCGAAGGGCACACCGGCGATGCAGGCCTTCCCGCCGACCACCGCGACCGAGGCCTGGCCGCAGGATCTGGCCGTCAGCCCAAACGGCAAGACCCTGCTCGCCGCGCTCAACCTGGCCGACCGAGCGGCGGTGATCAACACCCGTACGCGCCACGTCCGCTACGTGACCGTCGGGCACTACCCGTTCGGCGCTGCCATCACCAGCAACGGCTACGGACTGGTGAGCAGCGAAACCCAGGCCAGCGTCTCGGTGATCAGGCTCTCGAGCGCGCGCGTGGTGAAGACGATCGCAGTGGGCCCGCATCTCGCCGACTCCGAGACGATCTCGGTCGACCCTAAGGCGCCGCTGGCCTTCGTGGCCAACGCCAACGAGGACGTGATCGGGGTGCTCAACACCAAGAAGCTGAAGCTCCAGGGAATGCTGTCGCTGTTCCACACCCAGGGCAACGGCGCCACTCCGACCGCCGTCAGCGTTACCGGCGACGGCTGCGATCTGCTCTCCTCAAACTCCGGCGAAGACGCGATCGCCGTGTTCGCACTCTCCCGTGCCCGGCAGTGCAACCCGGGCGCCCGGGGCAGGCGAACCGTCAAGCAGTTCGGCCTTGTGGGCAAGATCCCCACCGCCTCGTATCCAACCTTCGCCACGGCCCGCTCGGTCCACTCGCCGATCAGCTGGATCGCCGCCTACGGGATCGGCTATGGGCCCAACCTGAACGGACCCAACCCCACCTCTTCCCTGGACAACAACAACCAGATCACTCACTTCCAGTACCTGCCCATGGTCCTCCGCGGCGACGCCGGCGTCCTCCCCTTCCCGAGCGACGCGCAGATCCGCCGGCTCACCCCCGTAGCCGACCGCGAGCTCGTCCCCACCGACGCGCAGTCCCCGCCCGCGGGGACGCCGGTCACGGCGAACGGGCCGATCAAGCACGTGTTCTTAATCGTCAAGGAGAACCGGACCTACGACCAGGTGTTCGGCGACATCAAGAGCGGCGATGGCGATCCGGCGCTGACCCTGTTCGGGTCGAAGATCACCCCCAACATGCACGCGTTGGCCACGCGGTTCGGCCTCCTGGATCACGTCTATGCCGACTCGCTGGCCTCGGTCGAGGGGCATTACTGGACGGTCTCCGGATCGGTGCCGCCCTACGTGGTCCGCAACTGGCCCCCGAGCAACCTCTACTCGACCCGGGGCCGGCCGCTTGACTTCGGTCTCACCGAGGCGGCGCAACCCGCGGCGGGTTCGATCTTCGACCGGGCGGTCTCGACCGGGATCTCCTTCTACAACTACGGCGAGGTGATCGGGGCCGGGGTCGCCGCGCCGCTGCCGGACAAGGACCGGACGCCCGCGGAACAAACCCAGGAGCAGGCCGTGGTCAACGGCTCTGACGTGGCGCTCTTCGGCGGCGGCCCGGCCTACCCGGGTGGGCCGTCCCTGGCTCCCTGTTACTCGGACGCGGCCTTCTCGATCTTCTCTCCCTTTGGGTCGTCCGTGGACAACTTCGACTCCTCGCTGCCGCCCGGGGCCCCGGCGAGTTCGCATTCGCGCTACCAGTGCTGGCTGACGCGCTTCCAGCAGCAGCTGGCCCACAGCGCGGTGCCCGCCATCAACTACATGGTGCTGCCGCTCGATCACACCCAGGGAGTGGCTCCCGGGGACCGCACGCCCAACGCCGACGTGGCCGACAACGACTGGGCAGTGGGGCAGATGGTGGACACGATCTCCCACTCCTCGATCTGGGGCAGCTCGCTGATTCTGGTCGTCGAGGACGACGCCCAGGACGGCGCCGACCACGTCGACGCCCACCGCATCCCCGCCCTTGTCGTCAGCCCCTACACCCAGGCGGGGGCAGTCCTCCACAACCGCTACGACGAGCTTTCCTTCCTGCGCACGCTCGAGATCATCGTCGGGATGAAGCCGGCGAATCTGGCCGAGGCGCTAGCCGTTCCGCTCTACGACGCATTCAGCTCCACGCCGGCGAATGCCGCCCCGTACACCGCGATCACGCCGAACGTGGACGTGACCGCCACGAACCCGAACACCGCGGCTGACCGGGCGGCGAGCGCTGGGCTCAACTTCGACTTGGCCGACCAGGTCCCAGAGCAGCAGTTCGACACCATCCTCTGGCACTACGTCCACGGCCGGAAGTCAAAGGCGCCGCCCCCCGGCCCCAACGCCTCCCCCTACATCCCAGCTGATGACGAGCTGGCGCCGGCTCCAGGCCAGCTGGGCGGGATGCTCGCCAGCTGGCTCAAGCCCAAGCGCTGATCACGGGCTACGGGTTTTTCCACCGGGCTCGGGTTCGCCGCAAGCTCGGGCTCGACACCCGGGCCGAGCTGGTCGGCTACGCCCTAGGACGCCATCTGATCGGCGACTGAGCCGGCCACTGGTCGATTCGGCAGTTGCGCGCGCACGCGGGTTCCCCAGCCTCCCGACTCGAGCTCCAGCCGCCCGCCGGTGAGGTATACGCGTTCACGGATCCCCACCAGGCCAAATCCCTCGAAACCGGCAGTGGTGTCGAACCCGCTTCCGTCGTCCTCGACCTCGAGGAAGATCTCCGCCTCACTTGCCCTGACCCGGACTTCGACCTTCTTTGCCTCTGCGTGCTTGGCGACATTGGTCAGCGCCTCTTGGAGGACCCGGTAGATCGTTGTCTCGAGGTCAGGCGCCAAGTGGTTCCCGTTCTGCGTACGTGACGGGAGCACGAACTCGCCCGTGATCTCGAGCCCGGATTGCCGGCGGCGGTCAAGCAAAGCCTCGAGCGCCGGAAGCAGCCCGAGATCGTCCAGCAGCGACGGCCGCAGGTCGCTGATGATCGCTCGGAGATTGCCGATCTCCAGCTCGATGTCCTCGATCGCCTGGCGCATGGCCGCCGTGTGGATGGCCTCGTCGTCTTGTCGCAGGGCCGAGCTCAGGAGCACGCGCAGGCCGCCCAGCGCCTGGAGCGTCTCGTCGTGCAACTCCCGCGCCCACCGACCCCGCTCGGTGTCTGCCGCCACGATCGCGCTCTGAAGCCGGTCCGCGGTGACGCTGCGGCTGAGGGCCACGGCATTGGCGGCCGACGCGGCGAACGTCTCGAGAAGCTGCTCGTCACCGGCGCTGAATTCCCCGTCCCCGTGGGCTCGATCGAACGCGGCCACCACGCCGATCCGGCTCCCCTGGTGCACCATCGGCACCAGCACGGCAGTGCCGGCGCGTGACACGCCGAGGCTCTCGACCGCGATCAGCATCTGGGTCGCGACGTCGGTGATCATCTCGGCTCGCCCCTGCTGGAGCACCCGTCCGGAGGTCGAGTCGGCGATCGGCATCCGGCGACCAGCCGCGTCGCTGGCATGACCGGCGCTGGCAGCGACGACCAGATCGTCTCCCTCACGCAGCATGATCAGCACCGTCCGCGCGTCGACCAGGGCTCGACCTCGTTTGGCGATCAGCTCGAGCACCCGGTCCAGATCCGCCACCTGCGCAACAGCGTCGGCGATGTCCCGCGCGGCCTCCAAGGCTCGCACCGCCCGCTCCGCCTCGCGCCGCCCGTGCTCGCTGCTCTCGTACAGGCGGGCGTTCTCGATCGCGGTGCCTGCCCACAGGGCGAGGAGGATCGCCGCCTCCTCGTCAGCTTCAGTGAACTCACCACCACCCGCCTTCTCGGTCAGGTAGAGGTTTCCGAATGCCCTCCCCCGGATCATGATCGGCACGCCGAGGAAGCTGTGCATGGGTGGATGCGCAGCGGGGAAGCCGTAGCTCTGTGGGTGCTCGCCCACGTCGGTCAGGCGCAGGGGTCGCGGCTCGTCGATCAGCACGCCCAGCACCCCCCGGCCGCGGGGCAAGTCTCCGATCGCCTGGTGCGTCTCCGGATCGATGCCCCGGGTGAGGAAGCGCTCAAGCTCGGCGCGGTCCTCGTCGAGTACGCCAACCGCGGCGTACTGAGCGTCCGTGATCGAGCATGCCTCCTCGAGGATCCGGGCCAGAACCGCCTCCGGATCCAACTCGCCGACCAGCGCCCGGCCGGCTTCGAGTAGGCGACGGAGCTTGCGCTCGGTGCGCGGCGTGCTTCAGGCCGTCCCCCTGGGTCCCAGACGGGTTGATTGGCACCAGACGATCGAGCGTATCTCACGCAGGAGCGCGGACTAAGTAGTTAACCGCAGCTTGCCGCTGGTTTTTGCCGATGGCGCGGCCAGGCGAGGGGCATAACTTGTCCCCCATGGCGGCCGTCTTCAACCTCAACCACCACGCCACCTACGTGCACTGGCACTTCCTCACGATGTCGCTGTCCAACGTGCTCGTGATCGTCGCGATGCTCGTCGTGTTTGCGCTCGCCATCGCGCTTCCTTTCCCCCATCGCGCACCAGAAAGGCCGACAGTGAGCGTGTCTGAGCGTCGCCGGACGCCGAGCCGCTCGTGGACCGTCCGCGCCAGGGAGCGCGCCCTAGACGCGCTGCCCCCGGAGAAGCTCCTGGCCGACCGGCAGCCGACCTACGTCGCTTCTTGGATCTACGTCTTCGGCGTGCTCTCGCTGAGCGCCCTGGGCGTTTTGATCCTCTCCGGGACGATTCTCGCCCTGAAGGGACCGACCTGGTGGCATTTCACCGGCATCGGTCACTTCTTCAACAGCATTCACCTGTGGGCAGTCGAGCTGTTCTTCGCCTTCATGGTCATCCACCTGTGGGGCAAGTACTGGATGGCCGCATGGAGAGGCGGTCGCGCGCGGGTCTGGATGACTGGTGCCGTGACCTTCCTCGTGGCCGTGCCATGCGCGCTGACCGGATACGTCTCCCAGCAGAACTTCGACGCGCAGTGGATCTCCACCCAGGCCAAGGACGCAATGAACTCAGCCGGCGTGGGTTCGTTCTTCAACCTCATGAACTTCGGCCAGATGTACAGCTTCCACGTGTTCCTGCTTCCGCTGGCCGTGGTCGCGCTGGTGGTGGCCCACGTGCTGCTCGTGCGTAAGCACGGAGTGGTGCCGCCGCTGCGCGTGGAAGACCGCCTGGCCGCCCTGGCGGAGACCTCACCCCCGGACAACGGGCGACACCCGGACAACGGGAGACCGACGCAGGGCTCGGCATGACCTGGTCTGAGCGCCGGGCGGCCCGGCGCCGTGAGGACCTGAGCTACTCGACCTGGAAGGGCGGCTACCGGCCCTATGACCTGGTCAAGGAGGCATCGATCGCCTTCGGCGTGGTCCTCGCCCTGGCGGTCGTGCTGACGATCCTCTTCTCCTCACCGGACGAGAAGTCGACGACGCTCAAGTCCTGGGCACGTACCAATCCGGTGGACTTCGTCACGACCGCGGTGAGCGAACTCGACGCCTCCAGCGGGACCGCCGGTTACGGGCCGCCGTACAACCATGCCTCCGAGGGTCAGCACCTGGCCTTCGTTCGCCTGCAGAAGTGGCTCGGCGTTGACCACCCGATCAACACCGTGCAGGACTTCGTGATTGCGCCGCTGCGCGCCATTCCCGGGCAGCCCGCGCTGCAGAGTGCCATCTCGAGCTACCAGTCCGCCCCCGCCAAGCAACAGACCGCGTGGACCGACGCCTACACGAAGGCTCTCAACAAGGCAAGCGTGGGGTCAAGCGGTTCCGTCGCGCTTCCCGCCGGCAACTATGGGCCGGTCGCGCCGATGATGGCCGCGGAGCTGACCTTTGCCCAAGCTGGCGGCCTTGACGGGGCGCTGCTGACCAGCCAGCAGTTCTACCAGACCGACTACACCAAGCCGCTGATGTTCATGGCCGACGGTGGACAGCTGGCCGCCCGCGCCCAGGACGAGCACCTCTCCGGGGATCAGTGGGGAATGATGAACGAGACCGGCACCTACCCCGGGCAGGTGTGGCTCTGGCTCTACACCTTCTGGTACCAGATCAAGCCCTTCTCGACCTCGGCCAACGCCGACATCCTGGTCATGGCGATGATGGGCGTGTTCAGCGTCCTCCTCGTCCTGATCCCCTTCCTCCCGGTGATCAACCGCATTCCGCGCTGGATCCCCATCTACAGGCTGATCTGGCGCCGGCACTATCACACCGCCTCCGGCTGAGGGCGCCGCCCGGCCCGGGGTTCCGGTCAGTGGGCGTGCGGCGCCGCGCCTGGACCCAGCTCGAGCGCTGACTCGAAGTCGGTGAGCCGGGAACGCAGGCGGGCCAGCGTCCGCTCCAGCTCGTCGCCCCGGTCACGCTCGACGACCACCGCACGTCCGAGCTCCTCGGAGAGCCGGAGCGCAGCCGATGAGGGCGCGCGCAGCGACTCCGCCTGGACGCGGGCCGCCCCCAGCTCCCCCCGGGCCGCCTCGGCCTCGGAGTGGGCCGCGTGGGCATCGGCCTGAGCCCGCTCCAGCTCGAGCCGGGTCTGCTCAAGCTCAGACCGCCAGCGCTCCGCGTCCTCGGTCGCCCGCGCCGCCGACGCCAGAGCCCGCTGGGCTTCGCTCTCGACTTGCCGGATGCGCGCCTGGGCCTGCTGGAGCTCGCCCTGCAGCTCCTCCGCGCGGTCGGCCCACTTCCCGGCCAGCTGGAGGTCGTTCTGCAGGAACTCCGCGGTGTCCGATGGTGCTGGCGCGACCGGCGTCGGGGCGATGGCTGGGGTCGGCGGCGGGGCGGGCGGTTCGGGACGCGGAACCGCTTCGACGGGGTCAGGGTCGGGGTGTGCCGCCTCAGGCTCCGGTGCGGGAGGCTCAGGCTCAGGCTCCGGGGCGGGAGGCTCAGGCGCGGCGACCTCGACGACGGGCGGCTCTTCAGGCTCGAGGTCCTCGATACGGGGCCGGGCGGCCTGGACATGCCACTGCTCGAGCAGCTCCGCCCGGACGTCGATCGGATCGAGCCGGTTCCAGCGCTCGAGTTGCATGAGGCGCACAGCCTCGTCGCGGGCCACGTGGGCATCGGTCACCCGAGAGGCAACGCCGCAGGTGGCGATCGGCTGCCCGGTGTCGTCGCGGAGAGCGAAGCGGAAGGCGGCGAGCGCCGGGCGACGGTCCACGGCGGGAACCGCGTATTCGAGCTGAAGCGGCTCCTCCAGCCCATCCTCCGCATAGCGAAGCCGGGGCCCATCGACTGTCTCAGTCTCAGGCAGGTCGGCGTCGGTGTTGCCATGAAGGCGCTCCTCGGAGGTGCCGAGCTCCTCGGCATAGCGCGGGTTGGCGTAGAGGTAGCGGCCCTCCAGGTCCTTGACCCAGACGATGGCGGCGCTTTCATCAGCCGCGTCGCGCAGCGCGGCCAGCGGAGGCTCGGGCGCCGGTGCCGGGTCGAGCGGGGGCAGGGTGAGCATGGCCTGACGGCGACCCGAGGCGTCGGTCACCGCCTGGATTCCGACGCTCAGGTCCCCGACGCTCACGGTGGCGGCGTCGGCCCGCCCGGTGAGCACGCGCTCGAGCTCAGGCGAGGACTCGCACATCTTCTCCGCATCCTCATAGCGCCGGCGGAAGGTTTCGGTGCTGCGGACGATCCGGTGGTCCGAACCAATGACCGCCAGCGCAGGCATCTTCATCATCGTGGTCTCACGCACAGCTACCAGACCCTTCGTCTGAGCCGTGGCCCCTCACTGGCCTGGTCACACCGCACATTCCCGTTTCGGCTTTTGGTGGCGGAAATGTGGCCGTACGCCCACTGATCAACGAATGTTCTACTTCGGTCTTTAGAGGCCCTCGACAGATGTTCTAGCGCGGTGGCCTTCGCTTGCGGCGGTCAGCTGTTCGACTTCTTGGCGCCTTTGCGACCCGCGGCCGCCTTCTGAGCCTTGTTGCCGCCGCTGCCGGACCCGGAGCTCTTGCGGCTCTGACTCGAGCCGCTGCTTTTGCCGCCCCGGCTCGAGGCGCCGGGCGAGTTGGCGATCGCAGCCGCGCGTGACTTGCTCATGCCCTTCTCTCTGAGCCCCTCGTACTGCTTGTCGTTCTTGATGCTCGGACCGTGGTCCTTGGCCATGGTGGACCTCCTCATTCGGACGATAGCTTCCTGCTACCCCGACCCACACCGGGGTATGCCGCCGCGTTAGACCCCGGAAAGCTCCGGAGAGGGGGCGGCGCGCGGGGGACGATCGCCGCCGGCCGGGCGCTGGTTGCGGAAGCGCTCGGCCGTATCAAGCGCCGTCTGCTTGGCCCACGTCCCGGTACTGAGGAATCCGAGGATCAGCATGCCGACACCGAGGCCGACGATCACCCACCAGCCCGGGTGGGTGGCGGCGGCGAAGCTCTTGCTGATCGCCCCGGCAACGGTTCCGCCGGCGATGGCGCCGATCACCGCCACACCCAGAGTCACGCCCACCTGACGGCTCGTAGAGGCGACGGCCGCCGCCACGCCGGCCTGGGCGCCGGGCATGCCGGACACCGCCGTGTTGGTGATCGGCGGGTTCACCAGGCCGGTCCCGAGGCCAAACAGGACGTAGCTGCCGAGCAGATACAGCGTGGGGGTGGTCGGACTGATCTGGGTCAGCGTCAGGGCGGCGATAGCGGTCGCGATGGCACCCCCGACGAGCGAGGGCCGGGCGCCGTGATTGGCCACGAGCCGGCCCGAGATGGGCGAGACGAGAAGGAGCATGCCCGCCATGGGGAGCATGTAGAGCCCGGCGTCCAGCGGCGAGAGTCCGCGGACGTCCTGGAGGTACAGGGTGTTCAGGAAGAGGAAGCCGCCGACCCCGGCGAAGGCGAACACGGCGATGGCCGTGGCGCCGGAGAAGGGCGCGCTCCGGAAGAAGCCGATCTCGATCAGCGGCTCGAAGCGACGCCGCTCGTAGAAGATCAACGAAGCCACGCAGAGCAGGGTGAAGACGAAGAGGCTCACGATCTCGGCCGAGCCCCACCCGGTGCGAGGCCCCTGGATGATCGCGTAGGTCAGCGAGGCGAGGCCGGCGATGACCAGGAGCTGGCCCACCGGATCGAGACGGCGGGCGTGCGGAGCCCGGGAGTCCGGGACATACAGGGCGGTGAGCAGGATGGCGATGAGCCCGATGGGGACGTTGACAAAGAAGACGGCGCGCCAGCCCACCGAGTCGACCAGTGCTCCGCCGACCACGGGGCCGAGAGCCATGCTCAGGCCGAACACCGCGCCCCACAGCCCGAACGCCCGGGCGCGTTCCCGCGGGTCCTCGAACACATTGCGGACGATCGACAGGGCCACCGGGTTGAGCATCGAGCCGCCGATGGCCTGAACGATCCGCGCCACGATCAGCAGGCTCAGGGTCGGGGCGACCCCGCAGAGCAGCGACCCGAGTGAGAACACGACGAGCCCGATCTGGAAAATGGGCCGGCGCCCCAGCCGGTCGGCCGTCGAGCCGGCCAGGATTAGCAGGCTGGCCAAGACCAGCGTGTAGGCGTCGATCGTCCACTGCAGCCCGGACACGGAGGCCTTGAGCTCGCGGTGGATCGAGGGCAGTGCGACGTTGACGATCGTCGAGTCGAGCCCGACGATGAGCAGGCTCATGCAGCAGATGCCGAGGATCACCAGCCGCCGGGCGCGGCTCAGCTCCTGGTCTTTGGCCGGTGGGGGCATCGGTTCGAGCCTACCCACGCCGCGGGGCAACCCCGGCCCGATCAGGGGCGGAACATGCGGAAGATTCGCTCCACCACGGTGTAGTCGGCCGGACCGCCGCAGCGAGCGATCGGCCGTAGCGCCGCGGTGTCGACCGCTCCGTCCACGAGTGCGCTCTCGGCCAGGTGAACCCCGACCACCTGACCGATGACCAGATACTGGTCAGCGGGCTGTCCGTCGATGTCCCGGAGCTCGACGTGATGGACGACCTTGCACTCCATCGCGCACGGGCTCTCGGCCACCCGCGGCGGGGCGACCAGGCGTGAGGGGGCCATCGTCAACCCCGCGCGCTCGAACTCGCTCACCCCCCGGGGCAACGCCGCCGAGGTCTCGTTCATCGCCTCGCCCAGGTCGTAGGTGACGAGGTTCCAGACAAACTCGCTGAGCTCCCCGGCGAAGGTGGCCGAGTCCTTGGCCCCGTAGCTGGAGAAGGCGAGCATCGGCGGCTCCTCGCCGATCGCGTTGAAGAAGCTGTAGGGGGCCAGGTTGACCTGGCCGGCCGCATTCATGCTGGAGATCCAGCCGATCGGCCGCGGCGCCACGAGCGCCTTGAAGGGATCGTGGGCGATCAGGTTCCGGTCACGCGCGTGGGGCTCGTAGAACAGCACCGCCTTGACGCTACCCGCCCACGGCGGCTCACGCGGAGAAGCATGATTTTTCGGCTTCTACACCCCTCTTACAGGCTCTGTAGACCCGCCGAGCGGGCCGAAACTCACGCAGCCGCGCGGAGAATCGCGCCGGCGCGCCCGGCGCAGTCGTAGATCGTTTGAGCCGTGGTGCCGGTGCTGGTGGCGCTGGTGCCCGAGGTCGGGAGACTGATGGCGCGGCAGGCCTTGGCCACCGCATCCATGGCCACGCTGCTTCCGGCGCGAGTGTCGCCCGGCAGACCGCCTCCTCCCTGGTCGACGATGACCCAGCGCAGATGACCGCTGCGGACCTCGTTCGCCAGCCAGCTGACGCTGACCGAGCTCTCACGGCCGGAAAAGCCGCCCAGGCCGGCGACGTTGGCGTTGTGATCGGAGAGGATTGCGGCGGCTGCGGTGCTCTGGCTGGAGACGCCGATGGTGCCGCCGCCGTGGGCCTGGGCATAGCGAATCGCGGTCTGGAGGCCGGCGCTGTTCCCACCGAAGCCGCCCCCGCCCGGCCCGCCGGCGCCGCCTGGGGCACCGCCTGGGCCACCGGCGCGCGGGCCGCCGGCGCCTGGGCCGCTGGCGCCTGGGGGGCCGGCGCCGAAGAGGCCCGCCGGCGGAGCGGCGCCGTTCGCTCCCGGCGGGGCGAAGCCGCCGGGGCCGGCCTGCCCGCCGGAGCCACGCCCTGCCCGCGGTCCGGCGAAGCCGCCCGGACCGCCCGCGCTGGCAGCGCTGGCCGGACCGCCGGCGGGGAAGGTGCTGCTCGTCGCGTGGCCGAGAGTCTCCGCCGCCCAGGTCGCCGGGGCGGCCATGAGCGCCGCCACGCCGACCGACAGGACTGCCAGCCGGCGGATGCGCGTGAGCCGAAGGGTGAGCAGGGCGGCACTGGCCAGCCCGACGCCAAGGATGAGTGGGCGGGCCCACGACAGCTGACCGTTCAGCTCGCCGAGCACCACGAGCTCCGTGACGATCCCGCCCGTGATGGCCAGCGGGGCGAGGATGCGGGCCTGACGATCTCGGTGGAGCATCTGGCCCACCCCGGCGCCGACCAGCGCGGCGGCAAAGGGTGCGAGCAGGGAGACGTAATAGGGGTGGAAGATCCCGCTAGCGAGGCTGAAGACGACCGCCGTGGTCAGGAACGCGCCACCGACCACCATCAGCCAGCCGGTGCGCGGATCGAGGCGGCGCAGCCGGGTGAGGGCGAGGATGCCGAGGCCTGACACGAGCGCGAACCCGAGCAGCCAGCCCGCTTGGTCGCCCAGCCCCGACTGAAGGAGTCGGAACACGCCGGTCGGACCCCCGAAGTTGGTTCCGCCACCGCCGCCGCCGAGGGCGCCCGGGCCGCCGGACTGCCCGGCGATCCGCCCGAGGCCGTTGTAGCCGAAGATCAGCGAGAAGACGCTGTTGTCGCTGGTCCCGGAGATCCAGGGTCGGTCCGCGGCGGGCGTGAGCGTGACGAGCAGCGGCCAGGCGCCCCCGACGACGAGCATCGCGGCGCCGCCGGCCAGCAGCTGGCGCAGTGCCCGAAGCCGGCCGCGGGGCGCGACCCACATCCAGGCGGCGGCGATGCCCGGAACGACCATCAGCGCCACGCCCATCTTGGTCTCGAACCCGAGCCCCACGGCGACGCCGCTGAGGACGAGCCAGCGGGTGCGCCCGGTCTCCAGCGCGCGCAGCGCGAACCACAGCGCCGCCACCGAGCACAGGACCAGCAGCTCATCGGGATTGTTGTGGCGGGAGACGGCGACGATCATCGGCGTGGTGGCAAACGCGAGCCCGCCCACGACGCCGGCCACGCGACCGAAGCGGCGGCGCACGAGGTCATAGAGGAGCACGACTGCCGCCATGCCCATCACGGCCTGGGGAATCAGCAGCGACAGCGGGTGAAAGCCGAACACCCGCGCCGACAGGGCCTCGATCCACAGGCGCGAGGGGCGGCTTATCGACCGTCATCAGGCCGCTCTTGTCGAGCGAGGCGAAGAGGAAGTTGTGCCAGCTCGTCGACATCGAGCGCACGGCGGCGCTGTAGTAGGTGTTGGCCCAGCCGTTGATCGAGAGGCCCCACAGGTTCAGGACTCCGGCCACGGCGAGCAGGCCGAGAACCTCAGGACGACGCGTGAGCCAGTTCACCCAGGCAAGATCGCGGCGGGCTCGCAGCGCCCGGCGGGGTGCGGCGTCGATGACGGACTGAAAGCTCACGCTACGGCTGGTCCGGCGCTCGGTGAGTCTCCGCGTAGGCGGCGAGACCGGTCAGCGCGGCGAAGGCGGCGCCGCCGATCATCATCAGCGTCCTGGTCAGGTTCCTCATGTCAGGTCTCCGGGTCGATGGCTCATGGCAGGACCATCGTCGGACCGCCGAAGAGGGATTGAAAATCAAGCTAAGAGAGGTGTAGGAGGGGTGGAGCCCTTAGCCTTGGGGGATGCGCCTGGAGGGGATCCAGACCGGGGACATCGTCGAGGTCGATCGCCTGGGACGGCGCTTCCACGCGCTGGTCACCGGCAACGCCCCCGGTGGCCTGGCCATCCAGCCGCTGGACCGTCGCATCACCTACCGCACCTGCCGCGCCCATGACGTCTGCGGCCATTGGACCAAGCGGGGGCGGCCCCGGGCCACCGACGCGCCGCTTGAACCCTCTCCGCTTCAGCTTGAGCTAGACACCACCGGCCGAGGCTGAGTCCTCGTCGCCGGTCGCGACCGGTCGCGCCGGGTCGGCGGTCCACTCGCTCCACGAGCCCGGATAGAGCGCCGCGGTGAAGCCTGCCCGCTCGAGGGCCAGCACCTCGTGGGCGGCGGTGATGCCGGATCCGCAGTACGCCCCAACCGGGATGCCCTCCCGGACCCCGGCCGCCTCGAACGCGCTGCGCAGCGCACCTGGGCCCTTGAAGCGTCCGCTGCCGTCGACGTTCTCCGCCGTGGGCCGGTTGCGGGCTCCCGGGATGTGGCCGCCGACGCGATCGATCGGCTCGACCACCCCGCGGAAGCGCTCACCCGCCCGGGCGTCGAGGAGCACGCCTGAGCCGGCCAGCACCCCGGCCTCGTCCGCGGTGAGGACCGGCATCCCCCCAGGGGCGGGGACGAATTCGCCCGGCGCGGGGTCGGAGGCCTCCCCGGTCACCGGCTGCCCCGCGGCCAGCCACGCCGCCAGGCCGCCGTCGAGCACCGCCACGTCCGGATGGCCGAAGTAGCGCAAGAGCCACCAGGCCCGGGTCGCCGCCATCGAGGTAGCGGCGTCGTAGACGACGACCGGGCGGCCGACCGAGACGCCCAGCCCCCGCATTCCGGCTCCGAACCGGTCTGCGGCGGGCAGCGGATGGCGCCCTTTTTGCGAGGGCGGGTCGGAGAGGTCTTGGTCGAGGTCGACGAACTGCGCCCCGGGAATGTGCGCCTCGAGGTAGGCGGCGCGATCGGCCCCCGTGGCCAGCTCCCACCGGACATCGAGAAGCGTCGGCGGCTCGTTCCCGCTCAACATCCGCGCCAGCTCCTCCGGGGTGATCAGCGGACCGGGCATGGGTTGGATGACCGTAGCGCCGGAGGAGGTCGGCCGCTCTCCTCCGGGCGTGCTCGGAAGAGCCGTAGCGTCACACGTAACCGCGCCCGGGCGATCCGTGTGACGTTGACGTTGCTGGACAGCATTAACGTCACACGGATCGGGCGGGAGGAGATTCGTGTGACGGTAATCGTCGGTTGAGCGGGGTCGGAGCGCGGGCGGCTTTGAGCGCCTGCCACAACGTGCCAGTGACGCGGGCGCCGCGCAAGTGGTGCACCTTTGGGGCTCCAGTGGCCCACAACGTGCACATCTGGCCGCGAGGCGGCGACATTGGCACGTTTCGGCAGCCCTGAGCTTCGCGCGGAGCGACGCGCCGCCGCACCCAAAGGTAGTTGTCTACACAACTACCTGCTATCCTCACTCAAGCAATGGAACTTGGACTTGCCACCTTCGCCGACCTCTCCTCCGGCGTCTCGCCACAGCAGCGGATGCGGGAGCTGATGGAGGAGGCTGAGCTGGCCGAGCAGCTCGGGCTTGACGTCTTCGCCATCGGCGAGCACCACCGCCCCGACTTCCTTGTCTCCGCGCCGGCGGTCGTCCTGGCCGCGATCGCGGCCCGGACCGAGCGCATCCGCCTCTCCAGCGCGGTCACGGTCCTGAGCTCCGATGACCCGGTGCGGGTCTTCCAGGAGTTTGCCGAGCTCGACCTCATCTCCGGGGGCCGGGCCGAGATCATGGCCGGCCGCGGGTCCTTCACCGAGTCCTTCCCCCTCTTCGGCTACGAGCTCGATGACTACGACGAGCTCTATGCCGAGAAGCTCGACCTCCTTCTGGAGATCCGTGACTCCGAGCGCGTCACCTGGTCCGGCCGACACCGCGCGCCGCTAGCCGACGCTGTCGTGTGGCCGCGCCCGGTTCAGGACCCGCTTCCGATCTGGGTCGCCGTCGGCGGTACCCCGCAATCGGTGGTCCGGGCAGGGGCGCTCGGGCTGCCGCTGACGCTGGCCATCATCGGGGGCCAGCCGGAGCGTTTCGCGCCCCTCGTCGAGCTCTACCGCCAGGCTCTGACGGCAGCCGGGCACGATCCGGCCACCGGCAAGGTGGCGATCAACACCCACGCCTTCGTGGCTGAGACGGTCGAGCAGGCCGACTCCGCCTTCGCCGCCTCCTACCTGGCCATGATGAACCGCATCGGCCGGGAGCGCGGGTGGCCGCCGTCCGGCCGCCCTGAGTACGAGGCGCTGCGTTCCCCCCGGGGCGCCCTGGCCGTCGGCTCGCCGGAGGAGGTGGCGACCAAGATCCTGTTCGAGCATGAGCTCTTCGACAACGACCGCTACATCGGCCAGATGAGCGTCGGCGCAGTTGCCCACAAGGACGTGATGCGCTCGATCGAGCTCTTCGGGACGCAGGTTGCGCCGCTGGTGCGCGACGAGGTGGCAAAGCGCAGCCAGTCCGCCGCCCGGGCCGCCTAACGGAACCCCTCGGCGGCTCACTCCCGTAATCCTTTTGGGGATGGCGATTCTTTTTGCCCTACTCGCGGCCGTCGCCTGGGGGGTGGCCGACTTCTCGGGCGGTCTCGGGAGCCGCGGCCTCGGCGCGCCCCGAGTCGCCGTGACCACCCAGACGCTGGGCCTGGTCACGGCCGGGGTTGCTGTGCTCCTGTTCCCCGGCGTGGGACCGCGCGCCTCGGCCCTCGAATGGGGCGCCCTCAGCGGCTTCGGAAGCGCGGTGGGGACGATGTCGCTCTATCACGGGCTGGCGGTCGGGCGCATGACAGTTGTGGCAACTCTGTCTGGCGTCCTCACCGCGGTGGTTCCGGTGATCGTCGGTCTCGCCCTCGGCAACACGCTCGGTCTCGGCGCAGCGCTCGGGATCGTCATCGCGATCCCCGCCATCCTCCTGGTTTCCTGGCGGCCCGAGGCCCGACGGCGAGCTCTCGCCCCGGGCCGGGCTCCCCTATGGGCTGCTCGCCGGTCTCGGCTTCGGGCTCCTGTTCGTCGCCTTGGATCGAGCCGGGACACGTTCAGGCGCCTGGCCGCTCATCCCGGGCCAGTTCATTTCGGTCCTGCTCATCGTTCCCTTCGTCATGCGCGGGCTCCGGCAGAGGGCAGCTCTGGCCCGTGGGCCCGTGCTCCTGACCCTCGGCGCGGGGATTCTCAGCGGGACGGCCAACCTCCTCTTCCTGGCCGCCACGGGACACGGCGAGCTGGCGATCGTTGCCGTCCTCTCGGCGCTCTATCCGGCGATCACCGTCCTCTTGGCGCGCGCCGTCCTGACCGAGCGCTGGAGCCGCTCGCAGGTGCTCGGCCTGGCGGCGGCCGTCGTCGCCGTCGTGCTCGTGAGCCTGGGTTGAGCGACGCGCCTTGGGTTCTACATTGAAAGGAGTGGCTGCTTCCTCAGACCAGGAGCGCACCGGCAGTGTCTGGGTGCTCGACACCGAGACCAAGGGCACGGGCGCAAACGTGGTTCCGCTCGAGCGGGTTCTCAAAACCGGCTCCGATCGCGTGCCCGGCTTCACCCTGCCTGCGCGTCGACGCCCTGAGGAGCCGGTCCCCGAGCCCCGCCAGCCGCACCGCTTCCGCATCCTCGACGTGATGACGCGCCAGGAGCTGGCCGACGACGTGGACATCCGACACGCCCTCGAGGCGCTGGCCGAGGTCCGGAGCATCGTCGACGTGACCATCTATGCCTGGGACGAGGCCGCTGAGCAGTGGAGGCGTTTGACCTTCGCGGAGGCCAAGGCGCTGTGGGACCTGCGCGCCGAGCTCGGCCGGGACGGCGCGCCCGCCGGCGCGTGACCCCCACCTTCAGGCGCCAGGCTCCACCGTTCGATTACTAAAAATCCTCCGATTGGAGGATGGAGAAGTTTTGGCGAAGGCCGATAACTAACTTACTCCAATCACAGCCCGGCGGTCCACCGGGTTGGGCAGGGTTGACCGAGATTTGTCGGCGACCTGCCAGACGGCCGCGGGATGACGATCAGTCTTCTCGCGGCCGTCTCGCTTTTCAGAGGCTGATCACCGTCCGCTCCGCCGAGGAGCGGGCCGCCGCCTCGAGCACTCGGAGCGTTGCCACCGCGTCGCGGGGATCGACGGGCGGCGGACCATCCTCACGGAGGGCGTCACGGAGAAGCTCATAGAAGCGCCGCCAGTCACCGGGAACCGGGGGCACGGGCACGCTCTGCTCTCCGGCGACGAGGCGACCATGCTCGTATTCGGCCGGCCTCCCCCACCCCGCGGCTGTGTCCGGACGCTCCCCCGCCCGCAGGGCGGCCTCCTGAGGATCCAGCCCGGGAACCAGGAAGCCCGCGCTCGAACCCTGCACGCGTAGGCGCGGCCCCACGGAGGGCGTCACCGCCGAAACATGCAGGTGGCTGAGGGTGCCGCTGTCGTGGTGCAGGGCGATGAAGACGTCGTCGTCGCCGGGCGCCCCGCGGCGGCTGGCGATCTCGGCGAACACTTGGCGAGCGGGACCGAACAGGGTGAGGGCCTGGTCGACGAGATGGCTGCCGAGGTCAAGCAACACGCCGCCACCCTCCTCGGGCGCGGCCGTCTCCCGCCATTTGCCCGGCTCGAGCTCAGGCCGCCAGCGCTCGAAGCGTGACTCATAGCGGTTGATCTCCCCCAATGCCCCCTCTTCGATGAGCCGCCGCAGTGTGAGCTGATCGGTGTCCCAGCGGCGGTTCTGGAACACGGTGAGCAGCACGCCTGCCCGTTCGGCCTCGGCGACCAGCCCCTCGGCTTCCGCCACGGTCACCGCCAACGGCTTGTCGACGACGACGGGGATCCCGTGCTCGATGGCCACCGACGCAATCGGAGCGTGCGAGCTGTTGGGCGTGGCCACCACCACGAGCTGAGGTGAGACTTCCGCCCACAGCGCCTCCACGTCGGAGACCGCGATCGCCTGCGGATGCTCGAGGGCCAGCTGCTGGCGCCGCGCCGGATTCGCCGTGACGACAGCGGCCAGCTCCACGCCCTCGGTGGCCTCGATCAGCGGCGCATGGAAGGACCTTCCGGCCAGGCCGTACCCGACTACCGCGACGCGGAGATGAGACATCCGCTCCCCTGCGCCCCCGTCCGGTGAATCAGCCGGTGAAGCGAATGACCGTGCGGGGCCGAACGACCTTGTGCTTGCGGTGCTTCGAGCGGCTTGCGGTGACCGCGGCCACGCGGTTGGTCAGCGGCACGTAGGTCCGGCACGGCTCGTTGCGCAGGCTCGGGCATGGCGGGAGCGCCGAGGGCACGCTCACTCCAGGGACCACCGGGAGGATGAGACTCGAGGGCATCTTCTTCGAGAAGGCGATCTCCACCTTGGCGCGTGCCCGCGGGCACGGTGTGGCCAAAGGACCAGATCGGCTGGGTTCCGTTGGGCGCCGCGATGGTGACGCGGATCCGTGAGCCCGCGCGGTAGACGTGGCCCTCGTAGTAGAGCGGGATCACGACCTCGACGAACTTGTTCTTCGGCAACGAGCGGACGTCGGAGGCCAGCTCGCTGGGGATCGGCTCGAGCAGCGTGCTCGGCTGCTTGAACAGGTTGTTGGCGCTGGTGGCGAGCTTGCGCTCGCTGGCTCGCATCCACCCGTTCTGAATGAACGTCTCGTGGCCGTCCGGGCGGACCTCGCTGACCGTGGCCATGAGGTCGACGTCCTTGGTCGAGGAGCGCACCCAGACATGCACCGCGCCGGCGCCGAGGACGATCGCGTTCGACTTCAGCGGCGGGGAGACATACGAGACGGCGGTGCCGGATGGGTTCGGCTTCCAGTTCCATGTCCACTGGGAGGCGTTACCCCAGAGGCCGCCGGTTTCCGTCTTCTGACCGAGGTAGTCGTTGGCGGGGAGCGCCTTGGCGTTGGAGGAGTACCAATTGATCGCTTCGTGGGCGGGCGGCTGGCTGCCCAGCTTGCCGCCCGGAGCGAAGTACCAGGTGCGAGCCGTGGTGCCGGGGACCGGGAAGCTCGAGAAGTCCGTCACGAAGCCCGGATAGGGGTCGCCCGGGGTGAAGTCTGCCGGTCGGCTACTTGCCGGCGCCGTTGTCGAACAGGACCTGGACCTGAGGCAGAGCCTCGAACGCCGACAGAGCCGCCGAGTAGGTGGGGATCGTCTGGATGGGATCCGGCGGGAGCGTGTCGACGTCGCTTGCCGGGACCCCGAATCCGGCCTGATAGAAGACCGGCCCCGCGGCCTGCGTTATCGCCGCGTGTTCGATCGGCGCCTGATGGGCCACGAACAGCTGGAGGAAGTCGTACCAGTGGTCGTAGGTGTACGGATCCAGCGAGTCGATGTGGGCGCCGTTGGTGAAGTTGAACCACTTAGGCTTGTTGCCGGTCAAGTGCTGGGCCAGATCGGGGCAGTGGCCCCCCGTCTGCTCGTCCTCGAACTGGCAGGCCATGAACACCGGCACGTTGATCTTGTTGCACGAAGGTGATCGGATCCAGCGGGTCGGCCACGCTGGGGACGTAATGGCTGTTGGCGGCGATCTTGGCGTTCAGGTCTGGCGGCCTCGCCGTGGAGGACCTGGTTCGCCTTGCACGTCTGATCGCCGCTCTGGATCTGCTGGTAGGCATAGGGCTGGCCGGCGTTGGGTCCGGCGGGCTGGGCCTCGTGCTGGCGGTCCTGGGCCCAGGCGACGGCGAAGCCGTCGTTGAGGATCCCGCCGGGATAAAGCGTCGTGGCGGTGGCGTCGATCGTCGAGAGCGGCGAGATCGCCTCGAGGTCCGGAGGATCGAGCTGGGCGGTGAAGAGCTGGCTGATCGCGCCGTAGGAGATGCCCATCATCCCGACCTTGTGGTCGAGCACCCACGGCTGATGGGCGATGGTCTCGACCACGTCGTAGCCGTCGAGGTTCTGGAGCGGCTCGAAGAAGTCGAAGGCGCCGCCCGAGCAACCCGTCCCCCGCATGTTCACGTCCACCACCGCGAAGCCCATGAGGTTGGCCAGGACTGCGATCCCGCTCACCGGACCGGCCGGGTTGGCGTATCCGTAGCCGGAATACTCGATCAGCGTTGGATAGGGCGGAGTGAACTCGCTTCCCACGGGGGTTGGCAACGGGGGCAGGGTCACGCCGCTCGGGAGACCCGGCTCCCCGGCCGGACTCGTCGGCGGATGCACGTCGATGGCCAGCTGGGTCCCGTCCCGGGTGGTCAGGTACTGATAGCCGTTGTCGTTGATCGTCTGGTTGTAGATCTGCGGATCCCACGGCGCGGCTGAGTTGTCGTGAACCGTGACCGGATCGGACGTCTGGCCGCCTGAGGAAACTCGATAGCCGTCACCGGGAGTGACATTGCGGAAGAGCAGGCCACCCAGCGAATCGGCCGACTGGGTGGCGACCGTCTTGCCACTCGGGCCGATCAGCGACGCGCTGGCGTCGGCTGGCAGGCCCGTCACGTAGACCTGCTGGGCGCTCCCGGCGGCCGTGAACGAGCTCTGGGCCGAGGCGACACCCGGAAAAACAAGGGCGAGCATGGCCGCTGCGGCGACCAGGACGCACACTCCCCCGCGATGACACACGGCGCTGCCTCTCCTCACGAGGCGGGACTCTTCCATATCTCACGCTCGCGCGCGCCGATACCCCGCCGCAGGCGCGCTCGGCCGACGCCGAGCCGGGCAGATTCATGACTCAGACTTTCTTCACCGATAAGGGGATATGTCTGCGCTTGAGGGTGGCTCGGTTCCGCCCCCCGGCTGGAACGAGCCCGGGACCCGCCCGCTGGTCGTAAACGCCGTAGCTGCGGCGGTGAGCGCCCCCGTCAGCCTGGGCGTCGGCGTATCGACCCCCGTAGCCGTCAGCGAACAGCCGGCGCCCCCAGTGGCCGTCAGCGGACAGCCGGCCACCCACGCGGCGGTCGAGTGGCGCATCCGGGCGGCGATCATCGACAACCTGCTCCTGCTCGCGCTCTACGGCCTGATCTGCGGGGTGCTGCACTGGCGGTTCCTCACCCTGACCCATCAGCTGGTGTTCCTCGGGCTCGATATCGCCTACCACTTCGCGCTCGAGTCAAGAGACGGTCAGACGATCGGTAAACGCTCTAGCGGCATCCGCGTGGTGGCGCTCGACGGTTCGCCGGCCAGGCCGAAGGCGATCGCCATCCGCTCGGTCCTGCGCGTCATTGATTCCCTGCCGGTGTGGTACCTGTCCGGGCTGGTCAACATGGTCCGCACCGGGCCCCGCCGCCGCCAACGCATCGGGGACGTTGCCGCCGAGACGAAGGTCATCGCGGTCGGAGGCCGAGCACTGACCGGGGGGACAGGGCGGTGGCTGCTTCCCACCGTCACCTTGATTGCGCTGTTCGCCTCGGTCGGGAACGTGCTCGCCATCGTCCGCGCCGGTAGCGAACCGCTGACGTCCTCCCAGCAGGTCGCCTTTGTCGCCGGGTGTGAGAGGACGAGCGGACGCGTGATCAACTGTCAGTGCCTGCTGAACCAGCTCGAGGCCCACGGGTACACGACGGCCAACGGCATCGTTTCTCTGATCCAACAGGCCCGCGCCGAAGAGTTCAGCAACCAGTCCGGCAGTGCCCGCACCGAAATGACGAGTGACGGCCTCGCCTGCCGCCAGTAACCGCTTCGCCGCCCGACGCCGCGGCTACGCCGCGGTGACTGGATCGGCGAACCGCTCAGCCAGGGCGCCGACGAGTCCCGGCAGCTCGTTGTCCTGGGCGAATCTGAGCTGACGCTGGGCGCCGTTCTCAAGGGCCATGGACTGGACGTGGTCCAGGAGCGCGTCACAGCCCAGCTGCTCGGCGTGCTCGCGTCCGACCTCCAAGAGTTCGGTCAGCGCCTGCTGGGCGGGGACGCGGCGCTCGGCCACGGGATCGATGAAGTGAGCGTTCATGCCATCCCGGGCGGCCAGGAAGCGGTTCTCGTGGATGACCTCCTCGGCCCTGATGAAGCTTTCGGCGGCGTAGCCCTCCTCAAGCTCCAGGTGCGCGATGGTCTGCACCAGGGCGGTCAGAGCCGCGGTGTCGGCAGCGCTGATCTGGGCGTCCATGACCCGGACCTCGACGGTGCCCAGCGACGGCTGGAGGCGGACGTCCCACCACAGGAAGGTCGAGGCGGGGAAGGCATGCACGCGCAGGAGCTGGTCAACGACCTCGACGTAGTGCTCGTAGGACTCGAACATGCGCGGCACGCCGACGCGGGGAAAGGCTTGGAAGATCGGCGTGCGAGCGGAGGCCAGACCGGTGTCACGGGCCTGCCAGAAGGGGGAGTTGGCGGCCAGGGCCAGCAGCAGGGGGATGTGGGTGCGCATGCGGTTCTGAAGCGCGAGCGCGCTGTCGGGGTCGGCCACGCCGACATGCACGTGCAGGGCGAAGGTCGGCTCGCGCCGAGCCAGCTCCCGCATCGTCTCGTAGACGAGCTGGTAGCGAGCCGAACGCGACACCCTCGTGTCTGACCACAGGGCGAGGGGATGGGTCCCGGCGCTGGCGGCGCAGAGCCCGTGCTCAGACAGGACGGCCAGGAGGGCGCCTCGCAGCTTGCCTGCTTCCTGCGCGGCCTCCTCCACCTGGGCGTGGGGCGAGGTGGCGAGCTCAAGCGTGGCCTGGTGCGTCTCCGCGGCGGCGTGGGCGCTCAACTCCGGGGCCAGTCCGGCGAGGATGCGCTCGCCCTGGTGGGCCAGTCCCCAGTCGGCGGGATCGAGCAGCATGACCTCCTCCTCGACTCCGACCGTGTACGGCCGCGAGGTATGCCAATCTGCCCAGTCGGGGATGCCTTCCTCCGCCGCACGCGGCGCCGTTATGGCATTCAATTCCACGGCTTCAATCATCCGTCGGAAAGGGTCGATAAGAACCATCCGAGCGGAAGAACATGCTTCCACGATATTGGCCGCATGGCCAATGTCGTACCCGCTATGTGCGTAAAAGCTTCCCAGACACCAATGAACATCCTGCAACCGCGAGAGAAAGTGGCCCAACTGTGAACAGCGGCGGACGTCCACTGATCGCGGTGACGACCTCCGAGATCCGCCAGTATCGCTCGGTCAAGCTGACCCCACAGGGAGAGCCGCCCCGGGAGGAGATGGCCCTCGGCCTCAAGTACATGCGGGCGATCGAGGCCGCCGGGGGGATCCCGTTGGTCGTCCCGCCCCTCTGCACCGAGGCCCTGGCGCCACTGCTCAGCCAGGTGGCGGGTGTCTGCCTGTCGGGAGGGCCGGATCTCGATCCCGTCACCTACGGCGAGGTCCGCCACGAGCTCACCGGACCCACCTGGGAGGAGCTTGACCGCTTCGAGCTCAGCCTCGCCCGGGCGGCCGATGCCCACGGCCTGCCCATCTTGGCCATCTGCCGGGGGATGCAGGTTCTGAACGTGAGCCGAGGCGGCTCGCTTCACCAGCATGTTCCCGATGTGTCGGGTGGGCGTATCACGCACCGCCAGCCCGAGCTCTCCGGCCGGCCCACGCATTGGGTGACCATCGACCCGACGAGCCGGCTCAGCGAGATCCTCGGGGCGCAGCGGAAGATGGTCAATTCGTTTCACCACCAGGCTGTGGCCTCGCTCGGCGAGCGGCTGCGGGTCACCGCGTCGGCCAGCGACGGGACCGTCGAGGCCATCGAGGCGGTCGACCGTGATTTCGTCCTCGGTGTCCAGTGGCACGCCGAGTGCCTGGTCGACCAGCGTGAGCACGCCGCGCTGTTCAGGACCTTTGTGGCGGCGGCTCGGCGCTGCAAGCCCTCGGCTGCCCCGGTGGAGCAGGCCGAGCAGGCGGTACAGGCGGCCTGACCCTCACAAGGGGTGTCGGCCGGCGCGCAAGGCGCGCAGCTCGGCCAGGGCCAAGCGGTCGTGATAGCGGCTGGCGGGAGCCGGTGCCGACGCCTCGGCCATCTCGTCCAGGAGCCTGACCGGCACCGGCGTCTGGATGGCCGCCCCGGTGACCCGGGCGACCTCACGGATGCCGGCGCCGTGTTGCGAGGCCACGCAGGTGAGCAGCTCGGTGCCGCCGAATAGAAGCGCCGCTGAGTCATCGGCGGCGTGGCCCGGCGGGAGTGCTCCGGTGGCGACGGCTCGAAGGTAAACGGGCAAGCGCCCCGGGTCGCTGTCGCAGTGCACGGTCAGGCTCCCCGGCAGGAGGCCGAGCCCGGGAACCGCCTCGGGCCGCCCAGCGCTCCGGCTCACCCCGCCGTCGAACCAGCACATTGCCCCGGCGCTGACCCCGGCGACGACGATCCCCGCCTCCCAGGCTTCCCGCATCGTCTCGTCGATGCCGTGCTCTCGCCAGATGGCGAGCAGGTTGCGCATCGAACCGCCGCCGACGTAGATCGCGTCCTGGGAAAGCAGATGGGCGTGGGGGTCAAGGTGAGCGTCGGCGAGGTGAAACAGCGAGAGGACACTCCGCTCACACGGCCAAGCCGCGAAGCGCTCCTGGAAGCGGATCACCTGCTCTCGCTGGTCGCCGCTGGCCGTGGGGAGAAAGCAGATCCGGGGGACCTGCTGACCGGTGAGCCTGAGCACGAGGGCATCGAGGGCGGCGCTCGGCTCGGCGGCGGTGAAGCCACCGCCTCCCAGGGCCAGAATCCGCCGAGGGTCTCCGCCGGAGACTGAGCCAGGCTCGAGTTCGCCGCTCAAGCCGCGACCACTACCGGCGCTGGATCTTCGGGCTCGCCCCGGGAGCCAGGCGAGCACTCAGAGGCCGGGTCACCGAGATAGCGAGTCGGCAGCTCGCGCTCGGACACGCTACCGCGCTTGTCCGCTGAGACGAAGAAGGCCTGAGCGCCGGGCTGCGAGGTGACCACCTCGGCCAGCTCGCTTCCGACAAAGTGGAGAGCCGCCCCGTCGTTGGCCGCGTAGCCAGGGGCATGCCGGCGCCGATCGCGGCGTGGAAGGCCTGGCGCCTTCCCCCCTCGCTCTCGTAGTGAACGGCGTTGCTCCACGGGAGCAGGCCCAGTCCCGAGACCCGCCGCGGCTCGCCCCGGTGAAATCCGCTCACCGCCTCACTGAACCAGCACAACGAACCGGCCGAGCCACCGCACAACAGGACGCCCGAGAGCCAGGCCTCACGCAGGGCGATGTCAAGCCCGTGCGCCCGCCAGGTTCCGAGCAGCGAGACGACGCTTCCGCCGCCCACGTAGATGAGGTCCTGGGCCAGCAGATGGCCCCCCGGATCCGCGACGCTCGTCTCCCGCCGGAAGAGCGAGATGTGCGATGGCTCGCAATGCGAGGCCGCGAAGGCACGGTAGAAACGGACGATGTAGTGATCGGCGTCTCCGCTCGCCGTGGGCAGAAAGCAGACCCGGGGACGGGGCACGCCGGTGAGCGCCAGCACGTGGTCGTCGAGCAGCGTGTTACCGGACTCCATGGAGAAGCCGCCGCCACCGAAGGCGACGATCTGGGGCCGCCGCGAAGCCATGTCGTCGACGCTCAGGACGTGGGGCGCCCGGGGTCCCGCTTGGTTGGAGGAGGAGGAACGGCGGCCTCGGGACCCAGCCGGCGACCTTCGAGTCGCTTCCGTTCCTGCTGGAGGACCCAGAGGCGAATCTTGCGCTCGACGAGCTGCGTACGCGCGTCCATGACGTTCACCCCACGCGGTGGCGCTCGGTGTCATCAGCGTCGGCCACCGCCCAGCCGATGCGCTCGAGGAGCCGGCCGGCGAAGTGATCGCTGGTCAGATCGCTAACGCAGATCCGCTCGTCCAGCAGCACGTCAGCTTCCCCGGACCGCTTCGACTCGGTTGTAATGCGGATTCGCGGCATCCCATCCCTCCCTCTGTGGTGAAAGGTCCAAGAGATAGTCGTCCAGCCGGGGTGATCACACATTGGCCGCAAGTCCCAACCGTTGCGGCGTCAACTCGACAGGCGGCCAAATAACCGGCGCGGCTCATACGTTCCGCTTAGCCGGCTCTCACGGATCTCGGAGAGATGAAGTCGATCCTCAGGACATCGCAGTTGTTCCCTCCAGAGATTTGAGGCTTCGATGACACCCTCCGACACTTCAGCTCTTCCCCTCCCGAGCGTCCGGCTGGCGGCGCGCCGTCGTCGCACGCACGCCATTCGCAAGTGGGTTGCCACCTCGGCCGTGGTCATGTTCATCTCCACGGGCGCGGTGATCGCGGCCGAGACGAAGACCGCGACGGCCACCAAGACCTCGACGGCCACGAGCAGCCCGGCCGCCAAGACCTCGACGACCACGAGCAGCCCCGCGGCCGCGAGCACGGCGGCCAAGAGCACGGCGACCAAGAGCACGGCCAGCCAGAGCAGCGGGACACAGAGCAGCGGGTCCTCGTCGACGACGTCCAGCGGATCCAGCAATTCCTCAGGCTCGACCTCGGCTGTGAGCACGAGCCAGTCATGACGAGCACCTCATATTCAGCTGTCGCCGAGGCCACCGAGAGCTTCCCCTGCTTTGGGAGCCGATGCACGGTGCTCGTCCAGGGCCGAGGCCCTGTGGGCAGCGCACCCGAGGCGGTCACGCGCGTGAAACGGCGGCTGCTCGCCTGGCATGCGCAGTTCTCCCGCTTCGAGCCGGCGAGTGAGCTCTCGCAGCTGAATCGTGATCCGCGCTCGTGCGTTCCGGCCAGCGCGATGATGACCCGCTTCGCCGAGGCGGCCCTCGCGGCCGCTGATCTCACCGGCGGCCTGGTTGACCCGACGCTGGTCCGTGAGGTCGAGCAGGCGGGCTACGCCGAATCCTTCGCCGGCGAGTCGGTTCCGCTGCCCGCGTTTGTCACCTCCGGTCCCAGGCGCCATCCCGCTGCCCCTCGTCCCGACGCGAGGTGGCGGGAGGTGACGGTCGACCGCCGCGCGGGCACGATCACCCGGCCGCCCGGCCTGCAACTGGACAGCGGCGGCATTGCCAAGGGGCTGTTCGGGGATGTCCTGGCCTCGCTCCTGGCCTTTCACGAGAGCTTCGCCATCGAGGCGGCCGGCGACGTCCGCTTCGGCGGTGCCGCTGAACTGACGCGTCCCGTGCAGGTGGGCTGACCCGTTCGACAGCGAGCGAGTGCTCCACACCTTCGACCTGGTGAGTGGCGCCGTGGCGACGAGCGGGACGACCCGCCGGAGTTGGATCAGGGCCGACGGGCAGTTGGGCCATCACCTCATCGACCCCTCCACCGGCCGCCCGGCCTTCACGGGCGTCGTGCAGGTGACTGCGCTCGCACCCACGGGCGTCAAGGCCGAGGCTCTGGCCAAGGCGGCTCTGTTGAGCGGGCCTGAGTATGCGGACAGGTGGCTGACCCACGGCGGCGTGGTGGTTTATGAGGACGGCCGCCACGAGCTGATCGCCCCGGCCGGCCGCGAGGTGGTCCGATGACGGCCGACTCCTCCAGTCTCTTCTGGATCACCAGCCGCGCCGCGGGGACGACCGCCATGGTTTTCTCAAGCGCTGCCGTCGGCGTCGGCTTGACCATGGGCGGCAGGCTGATCAAGCGGGGTGCCCCGGAGCGCCGGGTCGTGCACGAGATCCTCGCGCTCTCGGTGGTGGTCGCCGTCGCCGTCCATGCCCTGGCCCTGCTCGGTGACAGTTACTTTCACCCGAGCCTGATCGGCCTGACGGTCCCCTTCTTCGCCAGCTACGACACCCTGTACACGGCGATCGGGATCGTTGCGGGCTGGGGGCTGATCATCCTCGGGCTCTCCTTCTACGCCCGCAAGCGCATCGGCATCAACCGCTGGAAGGTCATCCACAGGTTCACCGCGGTGGCGTGGCTGCTCGGGCTGGTGCATGCGCTCACCGAGGGCACCGACTCCGGTAGGGCATGGTTCGTGGCGCTGATTCTGGGCACGGCGGCACCCGCCCTCGTCCTGCTCGCGCTGCGCCTGCGCGTGCGCCGGCGGCCGGTCCTGATTCACGACGAGCGAGTGTCGGTCATGGTCCGCTAGCGTCGCGGCCGTGGAGATCCCGAGCCTCCGAACCGATCGCCTGGTCCTGCGCGGCTGGCGTGAGGACGACCTGGAGGCCTACACGCAGCTGTGCGCCGACCCGGACGTGATGCGCTACATCGGAAGTGGTCGCACCCTTGAGCGCGACGAGGCATGGCGTCAGATAGCCCTGTCGATCGGTCATTGGCAGCTCCGCGGGTATGGCCTGTGGGCCGTGGAGAGCCAGGCCGATCAGAGCTTCCTGGGGCGCGTCGGGCTATGGCAGCCCGAGGGCTGGCCCGGCCTCGAGGTCGGATGGGCGCTCGGGCGGAAGCACTGGGGGCAGGGCTACGCGACCGAGGCCGGCGCAGCGGCGATGGAGTTCGCGTGGACGAGACTGGAGGCGCCCGAGCTCATCTCGCTCATCCAGCCGGACAATCAGGCTTCACGCCGCGTGGCCGAGCGGCTGGGGATGCAGGTCGACCGGCGGGAGATGCTGGGCACCGATGACGTGCTCGTCTACCGCGCGCTCCGTCCCGCCTCCTAGCGGCCGGCGACCCGGTTGGCCACCGAGGCCAGGTGCGAGGGCCGGCCCGTGCGTTCCTCAACGCGGTCAGCCTCTCGATAGAGGCGGTAGATCCCGCGGGCGCCAATGAAGCGCAAGGGCTCGGGTTCCCAGTCCCGGGCGTGGCTACCGACCCACGGCAGGCGGGCGAGCTCGGAGTCTCGGCCCAGGATCAGATCACGGAGCGTGCGGGCGGCCAGGTTGGCCGCTGCCACGCCCTCCCCGGCATAGCCGCCGGCGATGGCCAGTCCGGTCCGACGATCGAGATCGACACCTGGACACCAGTCCCGGGAGACACCAAGGACGCCGTGCCAGGCCCGGGTGATCGGCGTGGGCCTGAGGGCGGGGAAGAGCACGGCCAGCCGGTCACGGAGCTCACGCACGGTCTGCTCCGGCACGGGGCCCTCACGGTCGGTGCGTGACCCAAACCGGTAGGGCACGCCGCGGCCCCCGATGGCCACACGGTCATCGGCGGTGCGCTGCGAATAGGTGTAGAGGTGCGAGCCGTCGAGCAGCGTCTCCGCTCCCTCCCAGCCGAGGGTCGCCCACACCTCGCCGGGCACCGGCTCGGTGACGATCATGGCGCTGTTGAGCGGCAGCAGCGTCCGGTGGTGCCCGGGCAGATTGGCCGTGTAGCCCTCGGTGGCGATGACGACGTAGCGGGCCTCGACGCGCCCGGCGGGGCTGCACACGACATGCGGCTCGATGCTCACCGCGGGGCTGCCCTCGTAGAGCACCGCCCCCTGGCCCTCAGCCGCCCGCGCGAGCCCGAAGACCAGCTTGGCCGGCTGGACGCGGGCACAGTGCGGGGTGAACAGGGCGCCCAGGCCGCCGTCGATGACCACCCGTTGCTGGAGCTCGCGGCCGTCGATCAGCTTCCACCCCGTGTCGCCGGCCTCACGCAGACGCTCGAGCTCCGCCTTCAGCCGCGCCAGCTGAGGCTCGCTGCGGGCCACGGTGAGCGAGCCGCCGTGGAACCAATCGCAATCGATCCCCTCACCCTCCACGACCCGGCCGATCTCGGCCACGGTGCGCTGGATGGCCTCGGCCATGGCTCCGGGCGCGCCCGCCCCGCGTCGGCGCCAGGCCTCCGGACTCCCTGAGACCTTGCCGAACACCCAGCCCCCGTTGCGCCCGGAGGCGCCGAAGCCGACGTGCTCGGCCTCAAGCACGACCACACGCAGACCGGGGTCGGCGCGCCGCAGCTCATACGCGGTCCACAACCCGGTGAAGCCGCCGCCGATGATGCAGACGTCGGCCTCTTCGAGGCCCTCGAGCGCGGGGCGCCGCTCAAGCGGTCCGAGCTGCTCCAGCCAGAACGAGGGTGTGCCGGTCATGGCCCCGCATCGTGACACCGCGCGCCGCGGGGGCAACGCGCGCACCGTCGCCTTTTGGCCGTCTGGCTTGACGGAGTGTCGCGCGCGCAGCCCCACGCTTGACAGAGCGGCTGATGACCCCCACCGTCTGGCGGTTAGGATGGCGGCGTGAGAAGGGTGGGCCATGAGCGCAGTTGACCCGAGGGCGATACCCGTGAGCCGTCAGGCCGAGATCGCTGACAAGGGATTGAAGCCTGGCGCAATCGGCTTTCTCTCGAACCTGGTGATCGGGACGGCGTCGGTGGCGCCGGCCTACTCGCTCGCCGCGACCCTCGGGTTTGTCGTCGCGGTGGGTGGCATCGGCGTGTACTCGCCCGGAGTGATGGTCGCGGCGTTCGTGCCCATGCTGCTGATCGCTGCCGCTTACCGCCACCTCAACAAAGCCGACCCCGACTGCGGCACCTCGTTCGCGTGGGTGACCCGCGCGCTCGGCCCTCAGTTGGGCTGGCTCAACGGATGGGCGATCTTCATCGCCGACGTGATCGTGATGGCTTCGCTGGCCGACATCGCCGCCACCTACACCTACCAGCTGTTCGGCTGGCACTACGGGCTCAATCACAACTGGGTGATCATCGTCGGCGCCGTGGTGTGGATCGTGCTGATGACCTGGATCTGCTGGCGCGGCATCGAGATCTCCGCACGCGTACAGCAGGTGCTCCTGACCTACGAGATCATCATGCTGCTGGTGTTCGCGGGCGTCGCGTTCGCGACGGTGGCAATCGACCACCCAGCGCATTCGCTGCCGTTCCACCTGGCGTGGCTGAACCCGTTCGGGGGCGGCTTCGGGCCGATGGTCGACGGCGTGCTGCTGGCCGTGTTCATCTACTGGGGCTGGGACTCGGGCGTATCCGTCAACGAGGAAACGCGGGACAGGCGCAACGCGCCCGGCACCGCCGCGATCATCTCCACCCTGCTGCTCCTCGTGATCTACGTCGTGGTCTCCTCGGGTGCGCAGTCCTATGCGGGGATCAAGTTCCTCCAGAACAACCCGAACGACGTGCTCACCCCACTCGGGCGCGGCGTGCTCGGCCCCGTCGGTTATCGCTTCCTAATCCTGGCGATCCTCACCTCAGCGTCAGCCTCGACCCAGACCACGATCCTGCCCACGGCGCGCACGACGCTCTCGATGGCGCGTTGGGGGGCCATCCCAGAGGCCTTCGGTGTCGTCCACAAGCGCTTTCGCACGCCCACGCTCTCGACGCTCGGCATGGGCGCGGTGTCGATCATCTGGACGGTCGCGCTGTTGGCCTCCAACCCCAACGGCGACGTGCTGGGCGACGCGATCACCGCGCTCGGCTTCATGATCGCGTTCTACTACGGCTTTACCGGCATCGCGTGCGTGGTCTATTTCCGCAAGCGCCTGCTACGCAGCGTCAAGGACTTCGTGTTCGTCGGTCTGGCGCCGCTGATCGGGGCGCTGATGCTGTTCGGCATCTTCGGCAAGGCGTTCCACGACTACAGCAAGTCTGGGGTCAACTATGCGCCGCCAATCCTCGGCATCCAGTTGCCGATTTTCATCGGCATCGGCGGGCTGATCCTCGGCGTGATCGTGATGGCGGTCGCGTATCCGTTCCAGCGCGAGTTCTTCCGCCGTCGGCCCGAGCTGCCCGGGCCTGACGGGCTGGCGCTGGGCACGACGATCGCCCCCGAGGACGAGCCCGGCGCGGGCATGCCTACAGTCGTTCCTCCGGATCAAGCGCCTGCGTGAGGCGCAGCGCCCGCACCGCGAGGTGCAGGGCCAGCCTGCTGTCGGGGTCATCGAGGTCCATGTCGAGCAGCTGCCGCAGGCGCTCTAGGCGCAGGTAGAGCGACTGGCGCTCCAGATGGAGGACGCGCGCCGCCTCGGCCTTGCGGGCGCCGGCGTCCAGGTACACCTCGAGTGTGTGCAGCAGGTCGCGCTCACGCGGGCCGCGCTCCTCGAACAACGGTCCCAGCTGCTCACGTGCGAAGCGCAGCAGCTCCGGGCGACGGTGCAACGCGTAGAGCAGGTCGGTGAGCGTGGCGCGGCGGGCATCACGCCACGCCACAGGCGGTCCTACGCGTGCTGCCAGCACCGACTGGGCGGCGCGTTCGAGCCGGCGGCCCGCCCCCACCCAGGTCTCGTCGCTGCCCCCGAAGGCAAGCGCCAGATCGCCAATGCCCAGCCCGCGGCGCTCGAGTGGCCGGCGCAGATCGGCCGCGAGCGAGTCGAGCAGCTCGTTCCCCGGATCTTCACGGCCGACCGTGCAGACGATCAGCAGGCGCCCGCCGTGCAGCCCGAGCAGCGCCGCGCGGTCGAGGCCGAGCGCGGCGCGCAACCCAGGCACCAGCGGCGCCCATGGGTCCTGCGCTCCGGGGACCGGTTCCGGGTGGCTCTGAGTGCGCCAGCCCAGGGCGGCTGACAGCAGCCGCTGATCCGGGCGCCGCGCGAAATCGAGCGCTCGCGCACGACGCTCCGCGTCCGCCTCGACGACCCGCCCCTCCAACAGCTCGGCCAGAAACGATCCCCGCAGCTGCTCGCCATGCTGCTCGTGCATCAGCTGGAGCGCCACCGCCTGCGCACCTCGCTCAAGGATCGCGCCGTCCTCGGCCACGAGCGGCGCGTCCAGCTCATGGGCGGTGATCTGGCCCCACACCTGGCCGCCTGAGATCACCTCAATCGCCAGCCAGCCATGGCCGTGTAGCCCGCCCGGCCGCCGGGAGTGGCGGTACTCCATGTGGGTCTCCAGGAGCTCCTGCTCGCCTGACTCGTGGGTCGCGTAGCCGACCAGCTGTCCGGCGACGTTCTCCAGCGTGACCGGGTTGCGCAGCGTTCGCGCCAGCTCGACCAGCAGCTCGCTGAGCTCGCGCCGGTCGAGCACCAACCCGGTGAGGCGGTCCCCGGCCTCGCCGGCGCGGCGCAGCAGCGCCACGCGCCGGTCGACCAATGCGCCGTGGATTGCCTCGGTGACGTCGACGAACCGGATTGGGCGGTGAGTGGCGATCAGCGGCAGCTTCCGTGCCCGGGCCTCAGCCACCAACGCGGCCGGGAGCGCCCGCTTGTAGCTGTAGCCGATCTCGATCAAGAGACCCGCCGCCTGCTGAGCGGCAAGCGAGCGCACGAAGCTCCGCTGGCCGCGAGGATCGGATCCGGCCCCGGCACCGGTCGAGAGCACGAGCTCACCGCCCCGCAGCAGCTCGTCCGGATCGGGCACGTCGACCACGTGGACCCAGCGCACCGTGCGGTCGAGGCTCTCCTCGCCCGCCACCACCTCCGGGAGCGCTCGGCGCAGCACCGGCAGCGCGAGGGCCGCAGCGACGCTTAGCGGTTCAGTTGGTGCGGCTTGGCGTTTGGTGATGCCGCGGAGGCTATCCGCGGCCGCTTTCAGGCTGCGATCGGCGAGCTCGTCCCGCATGCGCTCCTGCGCCTCGGTGAGGACGTCGCCGAGGATTGCGGTTATCCGGTCGAACTCCTCCTGGCCCGCGATCAGCGGGGGTGAGATCTGGATCACCGGATCGCCCCGATCATCGGCCCGGCAGATGAGCCCGGCCTCGAGGAGGCGGTGGGAGAGGAAGTTCCGCAGCAGGTCCTCGCACTCTTCCTCTGAGAACGTCTCCCGGCTGTCCTTGTCCTTGACCAGCTCGAGAGCCCAGAAGTAGCCGGCGCCGCGCAGGTCGCCCACGATCGGCAGGTCAAGCAGCGTGGCCAGGGTGTCCCGGAAGTCGTTCTCACGTTCGATCACGCCCTCGACGATCCGCTCCCGGCGCATGATGGCCAGGTTGGCCAGCGCGATCGCCGCCTGGACCGGGTGGCCACCGAAGGTGATCCCGTGCGTGTAGCTGGCACCGCCGGCCAGGAACGGCTCCGCCACCCGCTCGGAGGCGATGAGGGCCCCGATCGAGGCGTAGGCCGAGGAGAGCCCCTTGGCGCAGGTCACAAGGTCCGGGCGGATGTCGTAGCGCTCGGAGCCGAACCAGGCTCCGACGCGGCCAAAGCCGGTGATGACCTCGTCGGCGCAGAGGAGGATCCCGTACTTGTCACACAGCTCGCGCACACCGGGCCAATAGCCCTCGGGGGGAGTGATGGCGCCGCCGGCGTTCTGGACCGGCTCCATGATCACCATGGCGACCGTGTCCGGCCCCTCGGCATCGATCGTCCGCTCGAGCTCGTCGAGGAGCCAGGCGGTGAACTGGGCTTCAGACTCGCCCGCCGGCCGGTGGTAGGCGATGGTGTTCGACACGTGCGCCACCGAGGGCACGAGCGGCTCGAACGGGGTGCGCAGGGCAGCGACCCCGTTGATTGAGAGGGCGCCCATCGTGGTGCCGTGATACGCGACGTTGCGGGCGATGGCCTTCCAGCGGCGTTCGCCGCGCAGACTGTGGTACTGGCGGGCGAGCTTCCAGGCGGACTCGACACCCTCCGATCCGCCGGAGGTGAAGAAGACGCGCTCGAGGTCGCCCGGTGCGAGCCTCGCCACCTCCTCGGCGAGCTCGATGGCTCGCGGGTGGGCGTAGCTCCAGTTCGTGTAGAAGGGGAGCTCGCGCATCTGCTCGGCCGCCGCCTTGCCGACCTCCTCACCGTAGGAGTAGCCGATCTGCACCGCGAACAGGCCGGCCAGAGCATCCAGGTAGCGCCGCCCACGCGTGTCCTCCAGGTAGCACCCCTCGCCCCGCACGATGATGGGGATCTCTTCGCCCTGCTGATAGGCGCCCATGCGGCTGAAGTGCAGCCACAGGTGGTCGGCTGCCGCCTGTTGGAGGGATTGATGGTCGGCCTGCATGGTCACTCTCCCAACTCGTTCGTTGATCACAGGATCGGGGGGCGCCCGCCCCGGGCACAACACTCGCAACGTCGCACGATCAGAGCGGCGGTTGACGCTTCGTCAAGTTGCTCCGATAGCTAAGCGCAGGCGGGGGCTACATTGAGTAAGCCCCGTCAATTGACCTAACCGGGATGGAGCAGGTGTACCGGGAGCCAGAACCGATAGTCCGCTCGAGCCCGACCATCGGATCCGTGATGGAGGGCATCCGGGCCACGCAGGGGCGAGCCCGGCAGTTCTGGCACGTGTTCGAGAACTCACGTGTGCCGATGACGATGACCGACCCCGACCGCCAGCACCTGGCGGCCAACCCTCCGGCCCGGCTGATCTTCCGACTCACCGAAGCCGAGGTCCGGGAGCGGAGGATCGACGACCTAACCCCGCCCCACATGCTCCCCACGCTCTACGAACGCTGGGGGCAGCTGATGACCGAGGGAGCAGTGGCGGGTCCCTACGAGGTGGCGCTCCCAGACGGAAGCGGGCTCCGCATCCAGTACTGCGCGCTGGGCAACGCGCTCCCTGGTCAGCACCTGATCGTCTTCCTGCCGGCGCAATGGACCGTGGATGAGCTCGTCGATCACGAGGATGTACCGGATGAACCCATGACCCGGTCCTTGACCCGGCGTGAGCGGGAGGTTCTGAGCCTCATCGCGGTCGGCGCCGATCGCCAGGAGATCGCGGCTGAGCTGACGATTTCAGGGGCCACGGTGCGCACACACGTCCGCAACCTCCTGCGCAAGCTCGGGGCGCGCAACCGCGCGCACGCCACTGCCCTGGCCATGCAGCACGGCCTGCTCGAGCTTCCCACGGCTTCGTCGTTTCACGGCACCACCTCCGCCTGAGCGGGGCCGATCAGGCGTCGCGCCGCCGCAGCAACAGGGCGGCGATCACGATCGAGGCGATGGCGTAGCCGCAGAACACGGCGAAGCCCGCCCACGGCGCGAGCGTGTTGGGATCCGGCTTGATCGTCCACAGCGCCCCTCCGGCGTTGCTCGGAAGGTAGGGACTGACAGAGTTGGCGAAGCTGGTCGGGAAGAGCGTGATGATCGGCGGCAGGACGAAGACGACCGCGGCCAGGGCGGAGATTCCGCCCGCCGTGCTGCGCAGGATCGCCCCGAGCCCGAGGCCGAACACTCCCATGACCATCAGGTAGAGGGCGGCACCGAAGAGCGCCCGCAGGACACCCGGATGGGAGATCGAGATATTGATGTGGTGGCCGGTGAGGATGGCCTGACCGGCGAAGAAGGCGATGAACACGGCGGGCAGGCTGAGCCCGAATGCGACCGCCGCGAAGACGAAGGTCTTGGACCACAGGACGGGTAGCCGCTTGGGCACCGCGGACAGGGTGGCGCGGATCATCCCGGTCGAGTATTCGGCCGTGATGACGAGGACGCCGAGGACGCCAACGGCGAGCTGGGCGAAGTTGACCCCGACCAAGCTGGCCCGCAGGGCGTTGAAGTCGGAGCGCTCGTGCGGATCCAGGCGCGGCCAGCGGGCGTTGAAGATCACGCAGACGAGGATCCCGATGCCCATGATCAAGAGCAAGGTGACGAACAGCGTCCAGTACGTCGAGCGGACCGAGCGGAGCTTCGTCCACTCGGAGCGAATGACCCGGAGCTGGGTGACCCTGAGAGCGGGAGGCGCCGCGGTGTCCAGCGCGCTCATGCCACCACCTCCTGAACCTCGGGCTCAGGGGGCGCGCCGGTGGTGCCGTGGAATTCGACATCGTCGCGCGTCAGCTCCATAAAGGCTTCCTCCAGTGAGGCCCGCTGGGGCGTGAGCTCGTGCAGGACCAGGTTGTTGCGGGCGGCGAGCTCCCCGACGGTTGCGGCATCGGCGCCATTGATCTCCAGCAGGTCATCACCGAGGGATTGCACGCTCACCTCAGGTCCCGTGACCAGTTCCGCCAGCCTGGCGCTCTGCGGCGAGCGGACCCGCACCAGATGCTTGGAGGCCCGGCGTACGAACTCAACCACGGGCGCGTCGGCGAGGAGCTGGCCCCGCCCGATAACGATCAGATGCTCGGCTGTCTGGGCCATTTCATTCATCAGGTGCGATGAGACGAACACGGTCCGCCCCTCGGAGGCGAGCTGCTTGAGCAGGTTGCGCACCCACTGGATGCCCTCGACGTCGAGGCCGTTGATCGGCTCGTCGAACATCACCGTCGAGGGATCGCACAGCAGCGCCGACGCGATGCCGAGCCGCTGACCCATTCCCAGGGAGAAGGTTCCGGCGCGCTTGTTCGCGACGCTGCTCAGCCCGACCATCTCCAGCAGCTCACGCACCCGCGCGCGGCCGACGCCGTGGGTCTGGCCGAGGGCCAGGAGATGGTTGTAGGCGCTGCGGCCGGAATGGAGCGACCGGGCCTCCAGGAGCGCGCCCACCTCGGCCAGAGGTGCCGCGTGGTCCCGGTAGGGCTTGCCGTTGACCGTCGCCTGACCCGCGTCAGCCGCGTCGAGTCCGAGGACCAGGCGCATCGTCGTCGACTTCCCCGCCCCGTTGGGACCGAGAAACCCCGTGACGATTCCGGGCTTGACGGTGAAGCTCAAATCACGAACGGCCACGGTTGAGCCGTAGCGCTTGGTCACCCCCGTCAGCTCGATCAACTGAACCTCAGGGCAGAGTCGTAGATCATGGTGCGGAGCAGAGCAGCCGTTCCTGAAGCCGGTCTAAGCCGCAGGCGTGAGCGCAGTGAGAGACCCCTCATCGCTCGCCGCTGTCATGCCGGGTTACTCAGGGCGGAAGCCCGAGCAGAGAGCGCGCATCCAGTCGATGCGCCCGTCTCGCTCGGTGAAGTACGCCTGCTGTTCGAAGATGAACGCGCCATCCGGATTGCTGACGCGGAGGCGATAGGCGATGCGCTGGCGATCCGCCACTGAGTCGGTCTCGACCGAGACGACCTCCTCGACGTGGTCAGAGTCCTCGAGCCACTGCGAGAGGACGTCATCGACCAGCGCCCGGGGGCCGGAAGCTTCCCAGGCTCGGTTTGGCGTGAGTCCGCGAAAATCGATTTCCGGATCAACCAGGGTTGAGATCTCGGCGAAGTCCTTGCGGGCCAGCGCGTTGACGAACGCTCGCCCCAGGTCGGCCTCGGACGCGGACGCCGCTTCGGTGACCGAGACTGGATCAGAAGTTGAAGACGCTCCCATGACTCTCCCTGGCTAGCCCGAATAATCGAACGTGGAGCCGTAGCCACACATGCCCCGGTAGTCCAGGGACAGCGTATCGCCCTCGACCACCAGTTCATCGGCAACCAGTTCCTCCCCGCAGCGATCGTGGCCGGGTATCACGCAGCTCACGGTTGACGCGCCCGGATAGTGGTCCTTGATCTGGATTCGGACGTGATCTCGCACCCGTAGGCGCTGGCGCCGCGGTGTGTGGTCGACCGTAATCTCCACCGGCCGCACCGCCACGAGCTCGCTGGCCTTCCAGGTCCAGGGAAAGTGCAGCTCGGCGTCTCCCCCCAGGCCGCCGGTGAAGATCGCCTCCAGCGCCTCCAGCTGTTCGGCTGATCCGCTGACGTCCAGGTAGAGGGCCCAGGTCCACGGAGATCCCGGCTCATCATCGCTGTAGCGGAAGGCCAGGGCCACGGGTAGCCCGGACAGATCGACCTCCCCAGCGCGACCCTCGGCGACGAGCCAGGAGAGAGCGCCGGTGCAAACGCCGTGGGTCGAACGCCCCCCGGAAACTCCGTCGATCCGGCGGCAGGGGCAGATCGGGTCGCAGTTGCAGGCCTCGAAGTAGGTGCCGCGAATTCGCCAGCCCATCGTCGTCGCGGAGTCAGTCGACTACCGGCAGGGGGCGCAGGTCGGGCTCGGCCCAGGCGCTGCGCGCCGCCTGGCTCATCAATCGCTCCCGCGTGTAGTGCCGCTCCAGCAGGGTCCGGTCGAGAAGTCGCGGATTGGCGGCGATGAACTCGTCGAAGGAGAGGCCGGGGTGCCACGACCGGTGGACCGCGACCAGGAGCACCCAGGCCCGGGTGATCGTCTCGTGGTATTTGTCGGCGGCGCCGTGGAGACGAGCCACTTGGCGGATGGCGCCCGCCACTGCCCGGCAGGCGTCCTCGAACCCGTAGCGGTCGAGGAAGGTCCAACTCAGCTCGAGGTGCTCACGGTGGGTGAAGCCACCCCTGAGATGGAGGATGCGCTCGAGGGTCTTCCGATCGTCGGGATTCATGGACGCCACCAGACCAGCTTTTCTAGCTCTTCACAGGCCCCCGCGTCAAGCGCATCTGAATTCGCGCCCCTCCGTCTGCGCATACTCGTATGAGCAGACCCCGACCAAGGAGCCACGATGTCCACCAACCCGACCGCCGATGTCCCCAGCCGTCCCCTCGCCGATGGCAACGAGATCCCGCTCCTCGGACTCGGGGTGTGGCAGGTTCCCGATGGACCAGAGTGCGTGAACGCCGTGCGCTGGGCGCTTGAGGTCGGCTACCGCCACATCGACACCGCTCAGGCGTACGGCAACGAGGAGAGCGTCGGTCAGGCGCTGCGCGAAAGCGGAGTGGCACGGGAGGACGTGTTCATCACCACCAAGTTTCATCCCGGCGGGCGCGACCCCGCCGCCGAGGCCGAGCAGAGCCTCCGCCGGCTGGGCGTCGACCAGGTCGACCTCTACATCATCCACTGGCCCCAGGGAGGCCCCACGTGGGCCTGGGCCGGAATGGAGCAGGCGCGGGAGCAGGGTTCCACTCGGTCGATCGGAGTCTCGAACTTCGACGTCGGTGAGATCGAGCAGGTGATCTCGGCGGGGACGGTCCCCCCCGCCGCCAATCAGGTCCAGTTCAGCCCCTTCGAGTACCGCCGGGAGCTGCTTGAGACCTGCGAGCGCAGCGGCATCGTCCTGGAGGCCTACAGCCCGCTCGGCACGGGGCGCCACCTCGGGGATCCGGCGGTGCAGGAGGTCGCGGCGGCGGTCGGCCGGACGCCGGCCCAGGTGCTTTTGCGCTGGTGCGTGGAGCGCAACATCCCGGTCATCCCCAAGTCCACCCATCGCGAGCGGATCGAGGAGAACGCCCAGATCTTCGACTTCAGCCTCTCCGCCGACCAGATCGCGGCGCTCGACGCGCTTGACCACACGGGGGGCACAGGGCGGGCCCGGGAGAGCAAGTGGTGGTGAGCCGACGGGCATGAGTGTGTTCAGCCAAGCCGAGCTTCGGTACCTGACCGGTGGGAGGCAGCTCGGACGGCTCGCCACCGTCGGCGCAGACGGAACGCCCCACGTGGTGCCGGTGGCGTGGATTTACAACGCGGCCCGGGACGCGGTCGAGATCGGCGGCTACGAACTGGAGCGGTCAAAGAAGTTCCGAGACATCCTCCGGACCGGTCGTGCCGCGCTCGTGGTCGACGATCTGGAGAGCACCGACCCGTGGCGGCCCCGCGGGATCGAGGTGCGGGGGCGTGGCGAGGCGATCACGATGCCGACCCCGCTGATCCGGATTCACCCGGAGCGGATCGTGAGCTGGGGCCTCGGCGCGCGGCGGAGCGCCCGGACCGTGGCGCCCTCCCCAAGCGGCTTGCCGCCAGGCGGATAATGGAGCCCTGATGAGGGTTACCGGGTCCGTGATCGTGGTGGCGATCGCGATGGGGCTGGCCGCGTGCGGTGGCACGCAGCGGAGAACTGTGACCGCAGCACCCGGACACCCGCCGACCCATGCCGCCCTGTCGCCGGGGCTGGCCCTCCTCCTCCCGGCCTCGATCGGGGGCCCGACGACGTGCACGGTCTATGAGTCGGGATTCGCCACCCAGGTCGTGTTCGGCTCTCAGAGCCTGAATGTGACCGGGGAGTGCCAGGCCTGGACGAGCCGCCAGCCGGGAGCGGGCTATCTCTGGTCCTATCAACCGACCGACGCCGCCCTCGGCGAGACCGCGGTACGGATATGTGATCTGCGTGACCCGTCGGGTCGGGTGACGGCGACGGTGGTCCAGGACACGGGGTTCGCGCCGGCCTCGGCAGCTGAGCGAGCGAAGATCGCCGATGCGTGCAACGGTCTCACCCTCGCCGGATGGGTGCGTCTGCGCGCTTCACACACCCGGCGCCCGATCAGCTGACGCTGACGACGCGGGCGTTCGGTATGGCCCGGATGAGTTCCTCGGTCTCGATCGCGAAGACGTCGTGAGGCGTTCCCGCGGCCGCCCAAAGCACGCCGAAGCGCCGGAATGACTCGTCGATCGTCGTAGCCAGGTCGACCTCGTGACCGAGCGGCGGGACGCCGCCGATGGAGAAGCCGGTCACGGCCCGAACCCGGTCGGCCGGCGCCGGCACGAGACCGAGCCTCTCAGCGTCGACCCGGCGGTCGCCCGCACACAGGATGAGGGCGGGATCGTCGTCGCGCAGGAAGACAAGCGACTTGACGATCTGCCCCACCTCGACGTCGAGCGCCGCTGCGGCCAGGGCCGCCGTCCGGGCCGAGTCGCTGAGCGTCCGGACCTCGATCTCGAGGCCCCGGTCAAGGAGCCGCTGAGCCAGCCGCGCTGCCGTCGGGTGCATCCCGAGCACGCTACACATCCCGCGGCTCAGCCCGGATTTTGCGGCTCCGGGCGCCCAAGTGAGGCCTCCGGAGCCGACAATCGGCCAATTTCTGGAGTTGAGGCGCGGGATATGGGTATACGTCTAGACGGATTGTCAGGTCAAAGCCTCGAGCGGCAAGCGCCCGCGCGAGCCGAAGAGCTCGCAGGGTTGCGCACGGCCGTGTGGCGCTATGCCCTGGAGCTGGGGGCAGGTCCGGAGGTCGGGCAGGCGGTACGCCTGGCCGTCGGCGAAGCGCTGACCAACGTCGTCATGCACGCCTACGCCGGGCGTGAGCCGGGGGCCATGATGGTTCGGGCCTGGCCTGACGACGACGATCACCTCAACATCGAGGTGCTGGACGAGGGCCACGGCCTGATCCCCCGCGCCGACAGCCCCGGCCTCGGGCTGGGCATGGGTCTGATGGCCCAGATGGCCGATGACCTGCGGATCTCTAACCGGGAAGGCGAGTCCGGGACGACGGTCTTTCTGCGCTTCTCGCTCACCCCCTCCGATGCCCTCTGCGGGTGCGGCTCGGCCGCGTAATGCGACAATTCAGAGGCGCGCGTGGAGAATCGGGGCGAATTCGGGGTTGAGGAAACCGTCGATTCGGACGGGCACGTCCGCCTGCTCCTGACCGGTGAACTTGACCACGCGACGACGCGCGGGCTAACCCAACGTCTCGATCAGCTGAAGGAGAGCAGCTCGCCGGTTCGACTCGATCTGTCGCGGCTCGAGTTCATCGACAGCAGTGGGATCCGCTTTCTCCTTCTCAGCGTCCGGGAGGCCAGGGCGGACGGCTGGAAGCTCGACCTGGATCGGTCCGTCTCGTGGCAGGTCGAGCGCGTGATCAAGGTCCTCGGGATTGACTCCATGCTCTGGCCCGGGGACGACCCGCCCCCGGCTGAGCCGCGTACCTAGACCGGCCGCGCGCCTTCGAGCGGGCTTTCCCTCACCGATTCCGGGGCCGGCGGCTGGACCTGGCCCAGATAGCGCAGTGCGATGATCGCGATGTCGTCCGGATGCCGTCCGGCCGGATGCTGCGCGACCTCCTGGAGGATCGCCACCAATTCTTCGGCGGTGGCGTCCGGGCTGCGGGCCCCGAGGGCCTCCTCAGGAGACCGGCGGGACTCGGGCCCCTGGTCGGTGACGCCGTCGGTGTAGGCGACGAGGCTGTCCCCGGCAGCGAGCCGCACCTCGACGGTCCGCAGCCGGATCGCCGGCATGACCCCCAGCAGGTCCCCGTCGGCAGCGACGGGTGCGGGCGCGGCGTCCCGGGGAACGAGAATCGGCGCCGGATGGCCCGCGCAGGCGATGGCCACCCGGGCGCCTCCAGGTTCGAAGGTGACCCGCAGACAGGCGACGGTTATGAAGCGGCCGTCGCGGTCCTCGGCCAGTGCCACATCGTTGAGGAAGCGCAGGGCGTCGGCAGGTGCGGCGCCGAGACGGAGCGAGCTGCGGAGGGTCCAGCGGGCCATGGCAGTCGCTGCTGCGGCCGCCGGTCCCTTTCCGCATACATCGCCGATCACTAGCGCCCATCCCCCCTCTCCGTCCTCGAGCACGTCGTAGAAATCACCGCCCACGACGCCGCCGCCCGGGATGAACCGCGTGGCCAGCTCGCACCCCGGGATCTCAGGCACGCTCGACGGGCAGGATGCTCTCCTGGAGGATTCGCGTCGTCTCCTCACTGCGGTCGCGGGCGCCCTCCCGCTGCACGACAAGCCGGCCGAGATAGCCGCCGAGGGCCAGGGTGAGCAGAGTGAGCAGACCCAGGACCAGAATTGATTCGGCGATCGACCGGGTGGCGGTGTCCCGCGCCGCCCGCTGACGCCGGGCCTGACTCGCCGAGAGCAGGCCCTCGAGGTGTGCGACCTGCGCCCGGATCCCGTCGACCAGGTCCTTGCCCTCGAGTGTGACGGAGAAGGAACGCGCCGCCCGGAGGTCGTGCATGGTCAAGCCCAGCACCTGCTGAACGTAGAGCGACATGTAGCTGCGCACGGCGGCGATCAGCGCGTTCGTCTGCCGCTGATAGGCGTGGTCCCGCGCGGCGGCTTCCCTCAGGCCTGAAATCGCGCCGGGCAGCCGCGCCCGGGCACGGTAGAGCGGCTGGAGAAACAGGCTGCGCCCGGTGATCACGTCTCCGCGCAACCCGGTTTCCATGTCGACGACCAGGCGTTCGACGCCGGTCACGCGCCCGAGGTAGAGATTGTCCCGGTTCGTCGCCTGCGTGCCGTTGCGCAGGTCGATCGTGTTGACCAGGAGCAAGGTCACCCCGCCGGCGACGAGCAGGGCCCCCACGGCCACCAATGCGAAGAGCCTGGAGCGAACCCGGGAACGTAACGGCACCTAGGACATCTTCCCGTATCGCACCTGGCACGAGCAGCCAGCCCTCGACCCGACCGAAGGTCGTGCCGAGGCATCCTTGCCCCGGCACAGCCCGTCAGGAGGAGAGGGCTCAGCCCTCGATGTAGTGCGTGCCCTTAACCGCGGCCAGCACCTTGGAGGCGCCGAGCGGCTTGTCGAAGGGCCCGCTCGGAGTGATTCCGTAGTCGGACTTCTGGCGGATCAGACCGATCACCGAGGCGTGGCGCGCCTCGACCGTCACGATCGACAGGGCCGCCGTGAGCACCTTCGGGTCCTTGATGTTGAAGGCCTGTCCGGAATAGGCCTGAACACCCAGGTTCTCGAACGTAAATGCAGCCCTCCGGAAGTGGGCCTCGTTACGCGTGTCGCCGTGGAAGTTGAACTTCGGCTTCTTGGCTGCCTTCGAACCGAGGACCGCCTTCAGGGCCTTGACGTGCGCGTTCTCGTCGGCTGTCACGGCCGAGAGGAACAGACGCGTCTGGTAGTCCTTGATGAATGCGTACTTGTGCTGGTTGGTCGTGGCCTCGTTGTAGAACGAGGACTCGAGGTACTCCAGCGTGAGGGCGTAGTTGAGGATGCCGATGTCACCGGGTCCGAACTTCGCCGGGGGCCGGTCGCCCGTGCTGTAGGCCAGCGCGCTCTGCGCGACGGCGCCCAGCAGGGCTCCGCCACCGACCATCGCCCCGCCGGCCACGCCGGCCCGGCGCAGGAACTGCGAGCGGGTGTTGCTGTTCAGCGCGTCCGTCGCCTCGGCGGCGGTCTCTCTGACCGCACCGTCGACGTCGATGGCGTCGAGATTGAACTCGTGATGCATGGTGCTCCTTTCAGAACAGTCCGCGACCACAGCCAACCTGCGACCCGCGGTGACTCTCTTTCCTGTACTACGGGTGCACCGCGGCTTCGGATCAGCCCTGTGCCGCGGCTAGGCCCGAAGCGTCAGCCCGTTCGGCGCGCCGCTCGGCGATCCCCGCCAGCAGCAGGCTGAACTCGAAGAGGAGATAGAGCGGCACGGTCTCAAGGAGCATCGTCACCGCGTCGCCGGGAAGAAGTGCCGCCACCAGGGCACACGCGCCGACCGCGTACCGGCGGCTCTGGCGGAGGCGGCGCACGCTCACCACTCCACCGCGCGTCATCGCCAGGATGACCACCGGGAGTTCGAACAGCAGCCCCATCGTGAGCATCGTCGTCGCGGCAAACTTGTAGTACGGCGCGGCCTGGACGAGAACATTGAACTGGTCGCTGTTGTAGTTCTGGAAGAAGTGCAGCGCGGCCGGGAGCACGATGAAATAGCCGAAGGCAACTCCCGCCACGAACAACCCCGGGATGGCGGGAAGTAGCGGGCGCAGGCGGTGCCTGAGGCGGGGCTCGACGGCGGGGGCGAAGAACGCGTAGGCCTGGAGCAGCAGCACCGGTAGCGACAGGATGAGGGCGAAGATGAAGGTGACGGTGACCGTCGTCGTGAACGGCTCTCCCACCCCGAGGGTGACCGGCCGGTCCGCCTGCGGCGGGGCCGAGAGCCGCTTGACGTCAGCGCGGAGGCTGCCGCTCACATTCCGGAGCGCCGCGGCGGGGATCGTCGGCCGGGGCGCGCGTGTGAGGTCGTTGGCCACAACCTGCAGCTGCACTGCCACGTCCCGTGCGCTGCGCTGCACCTGGTAGGTGGCGCCGAGCGGCCCATGGCCCGCGCGCGCCTGCGCCTGGGTCTGCTGGGCCAGGGGATGATCGATCAGCGTGAGAAGACGGTGGTTCTGCCAGAAGCAGAACCCGAACGCCACCCCGACCGCCAGGAGCGAGACGATGAGCCTGGTCCGCAGCTCGTCGAGATGCGAGACCAGGCTCAGCGTCTCGTGGTGACCGACCGGCCGCAGCCTCGATCGGGATGGGATTCGCATGACGTCCGGGCGCGGTTGCGCTAGGCGGCCGGCCGCGTCTCGATCCGCTCGACGGGCAGCGTCTCGATCCGCTCAGGGCTCGTCGCCGTCGCCGGGTCGGCCGTGGCTGCGGTCATCTCCGGGTGGGCCGCCGGGCCGTCGCCGCTGATCGACTCCTTGAAGCCACGCAGGCCGGAGCCGAGCGAGCGGCCCATCTCAGGCAGGCGCTTGGCCCCAAAGACCAAGAGCAGTACGACGAGGAGAAAAACAAGGTGAATAGGGTTGTCGAGTCCGACCATCAGGCCTCCGTTCGATTTCTGATTCCACCCTGGACTACGAGAGCCGAGGACAAGCGGATCAGTCAGGCCGGTCTCCGGTCAGCGGGGCGGCGATTCTCAGGTCAGCGAAGCCACGATCACGGGCGTGTGAGTCGGCGCCGGGCTCCCACCGCGGGGCTCGGCTGTGACCATGACCAGGCTGATTCCATGCAGCTGTGCGGGCAGCCCCACATCAGCCGCTCCGTTCGCGTTGACGCTGAAGAGCACGCTGGCCGGAACCGGGCGGGCGCCCGGCGCCTTCAGCCACACCTCGTAGACGTGCCCCGTCGGGGGCGGCGTCAGGTGATGGACGATCAACTCGCCGTGGTTCCCCTTCACCCGAAGCTGCGCGGTCCCGGAGATACCGGAGACCTGCGCCTGGATCACTCGGCCGCCGGAGCCGGCGGAAGAGAGCTCGATCCCGGTCACGACCACCGCCGCGGCGACGAGCGCCGCCCCGAGCGTGGCCAGCGCCATTCGCGGAGCCGGCCACGCGCGTGGAACTCGGCGGGGCGCCGGCAGCGAGCGCCGGGGCTCCTCGCGGGCGGCGCGAAGAACCCGCCGGCGCAAGGACTTGGGAGGCGAGACCTGCGGAGCGGCCATGGGTAGCGCCTGGACGACGCCCGTGAAGGCCTCCAGCTCGTCACGGCACACCGTGCACTGCTCCAGATGACGGCGGAAGGCTTCCGCCTCGTCCAGCTCCAGCGCCCCGAGGACGTAGGCCGCGGCGTCGCCGCCGCAATCGTGGGTCTCGGACATGATTTCCCTCTCGCTCATGGTACGAGCCCCTCAGCCCCGAGGCTGAGCCGCAGCTTCGACAGGGCGAGACGCATCCGGCCCTTCACCGTTCCGGCGGGCAGCTTCAGGATCTCGGCGATCTCGCTATGGCTGAAGCCCCCGAAGTAGGCCAGCTCGATGACCCGCCGCTGCTCGCCGGGAAGCTCCCCCAGCGCGCTCCGCACCCGGTGAGCGTCGTCACGGCGCTCCACCTCGGTCTCGGTCAGCTGCGTCGACGCGACCTGTTCCGCCAGCCCGTCGTCGCCTACGTCCCGGATCTCCTTGGCCACCCCGCGGCGAATGGCGTCGACCGCGCGGTTATGGACCGTGCTGAGGATCCAGGAGCGGACGCTGCCGCGTACCCGGTCGTAGCGCGCCTCGCTCCGCCAGAGCGAGAGGAAGGCTTCCTGCACCACGTCCTCCGCCCGGGGCCGCGTGCCGCACATCCGGTAGGCGAGCGAGAAGGCAACCCCGGAGTGACGATCGAAGACGACCTCGAAGGCTCGTGCGTGACCGTCATGCACGAGCTCCATCAGGTCTTCGTCCGCGAGGGCCCGCAGGTCCTGGCGGTTCTGGGTCGATCTGAACACTGGTTTCCACCTCGTCCGGACGTGAAGTCGCGCCTTCTATACGCGCGGAGCGGGCCGGCGGATCATTCGCCCTGCGATCAAGGGGCCGGGGCCTATGCCCTGCCCTCGACCAGCATGTGAAAGCCGGCGTGGCGGACCTTCCCCGGCTTGAGGTCGGCCTCCGCCATGAGCCGGTGGACATGCTCAGGAGTTCGCTCCCGCCCGCCCTCGCATTCGACCAGCATGTGCAGGTCGACCATCGTGGTGACCGGGTTGGCGAAGGTCGGGGTGTAGTTCTGGTCGATGGAGACCACTTTTGCCCCCGGGCGCATGGTCGCCCTCAGGTTGGCCAGCATCTGCACGCAGGCCTCGTCGTTCCAGTCGTGGAGGATCCACTTGAGCACGTAGACGTCGGCGTCGGCCTTCAGCTCACCGAAGAGGTCGCCGGAGAAAAGGTCGACGCGGGGGCTCAGCCCCCGCTCGCCGAGGAACCGCTCCGCATCCTCCAGCACGGCCGGGCTCTCGACGAGGATGCCGCGGGCTCGCTTGCGTCGCTCCAGGATCACGGCCAGAAGCGTCCCGATTCCGCCGGCCACGTCGCAGATCACGCCCCGGCGCGGCCACGGATAGGCCCGCGCCAGCCCCGCGACGTCTACGGCGGTCATCTCCCGCATCGCCTCGGCGAAGCGGGCGCCCTCGCCCGGGTGCTTCTCGAAGTGCTCCCAGACCGAGTCGCCGAAGGCGCGACGGTGGCCCGAGGGTTCGGCGCCCTCACGGAGCTGCTCGGTGAGCTGCTCGTAAGAGCGGGCGTTGGCCGGCGCCGCGACGTAGGAGACCCACGAGGCGATCGTGTGCGAGTGATCACGACGTAGAGGCGCCCCCATCCGGCTCAGGCGCACGCGCCCGTCAGGCCCGAGGTGGGCGAGGCGGCAGGCGGCCGCCGCGAGCAACACGCGCCCGGTCACCTCCGGGTCGAGACCGAGCTCACGGGCCACCTCGCCCGGATCCCGGGCCTGCTCGCCGAGGGCGTCGGCGATCCCGGAGTCGACGAGCGCGCCGGCGAGCTTCGCGCGCTGGAGCCCGCCCACGAAGTCCCACAGGAGTCCTTCGGCCGGGTAGCCGCGGTCTACGAGGTCAAGCGCGCGGCGGCGGAGCGCCAGCCCCCGCCGCATCAGTCCGAACGGGACGGGAAAGGGTGGCAGCGGCACGAGGAGAGCCTAATGCCCCAGGCTCCTGCCGCCTGACCGCGCGCAGAGCGCGCCGGCGGTGTGCGCCCTCCCTGCGGGACTCCGCGATCGCTCCCCGTTGCAGCGCGAGCTCGCGGCCACGCCGGTCGAGGTCGTAGTGATCCTTCTCGGGGCGACCCGGCTTGCTTTGAAGCCACTCGGGTCGTAGTCCGAGGGCGCGGGCAAAGGCGTGAAGCTCCTCCCGCGTGTCTGCCTGCAGATGCCCTCCGCCTGTCCATCGTCCCCAGTCGCCGGCGGCGAAGGCGTGATCCACGTAGACACTCATCTCAGACCACGCGCAGTGCGCCAGCGCACGGCATATGCGCCGCTAGATGAAATCGTTGCCGGTGAGGACGTAGACGAAGGGCACGATGGGGACCACCGAGGTGATCGCCCAGGTGAGCTTCGCCACCCCCCCGATGTCGTTCCGCCGAAGCAGATCGATCCAGATCAGCACGACGGCGATCGGGTGAAGGATGCAGAGGATGATTTCCAGCAGCTTCTTCATACCTGGGTCACCTTAGCCTGAACCCAGATGAGCGTGGACAAGCTGGACCGCCCACGCGCCCTCGCCGACTGCCGTGGCGCATCGTTTGGTTGAGCCCACGCGGACGTCGCCGGCTGCGAAGACTCCCGGAATGGTGGTCTCAAGAACGTTCTCGGCGCCGACCGCCGCACCCGTGAAGATGAACCCGGTCTCGTCGCGGCCCACCGTGTCATCGAGCCACTCGGTACACGGCAGCGCTCCGAGGAACAGGAACAGATAGGAGAACGGTAAGCGTTCTCCGCTTTTCAGCGTGGTCGCTTCGAGCTGTCCGTCGGCCCCGTGCAGCTGCGCGATCTCGCTGCTATCGCGGACGGCCACGCCATAGCGCTTGAGCTCGCGAATCAAGTAATCCGACATCGTTTCCCTCAGGTCCCCGCGGCGGTGGAGCAAGGTCACGAGAGAGCCCCCGCGGGCGAGCCAGACCGCGGCCTGGCCGGCCGAGTTGCCTCCCCCGACCACCCCCACGCGCTCAGCGGCGCACAGCTGGCTCTCAGGCGGGCCGGCGGCATAGAAGATGCTGATCCCCTCGTACTGATCGAGGTTCTCAACCGGCAGGCGGCGGTACTGGGCTCCCGTGGCGATGAGCACGGCGCGCGCCGCGACCTCGTGGTCCTCCTCCAAGCGCACGATGTGACGACCGTTGCCGGGTTCGAGAGCGATGGCCCGGAAGGGGGTGGCCAGCCTCGCGTTGAACTTCCGGGCCTGGGTGACGGCACGGCTGGTGAGCTCCCGAGCCGCTGATCCCGGCCGGGAACCCGAGGTAGTTCTCGATTCTCCGTGAGGTACCGGCCTGCCCGCCGAGGCCGGTGCTGTCGACGAGAAGTGTGTCGAGACCTTCGGAGGCGCCATACACCGCCGCCCCGAGGCCGGCGGGACCGGCGCCGACGATGAGCAGGTCGGCTTCCTCCTGCGGGGCGAGCTCCCGGCCGATTCCGAGCGCACGTGAGACCTGGCCGGCCGACGGGGCGCGCAGCTCGGCTCCGCCCGGCAGCCGGACGAGGGGAAGGCTGGCCTCATCGAGAGCTGCCACGCTGGGCGACGCCGAGGAATCGTCCGGGCGCACTGAGTCCCGCCAGCTGAACGGGATGCGATTGCTGCGGACGAAGTCGACCATGCGCATCGTCGGGCCGGAGGAACGGGGGCCGATGATCTCCACCCCAATGCCCGGCCCCCGCTGGAGCGCCTCGCGACGGGCGATGAACGTGGGCAGCACCATGTCACTGAGCGACTCGTCCTCGTAGAGCAGGGAGCGCAGCGCATCACGCTCGACCGCGATATAGCGCAGAGGCTGGATCACAACCGCTGTCAGGAAGGCGGCCTGCCCGGACAGGAGGTTCAGCTCACCGACGAAGTTCGAGGGCCCGTGGCGGACGAGCTCGTTACCCGCGGCGTCCAGCACGGCGACCCCACCTTCGTAAATCGCGACGAAGGGGTAACTCCGGTCACCAACGTGAAAGAGCACGTCGCCGACGTTCGCCACTCGTTCTTCGCCGTGCTTGGCCAAGGTGGCCAACTGTGATGCCGACAGGCCCGGACTCATCGGATACGAGGTCGGGCTCTGCAGCTCCGTCATACCGATGATGCTACGCCGCCCCCGTCCCGTACCAGCTTCAGAACTTTGATGAAGGCACCGCGTTCTTTAAGGCATGAAGCGTCGTTGGTGGGTCGTTGGAACGATGGTGTTGGTGGCGGCCGGTGGAGGCTCGGCCGCGCAGGGGGCCGGGATCACGCCCCGGCCCGAACCGCTGAAGCTGCACTTGAGGTTCCAGCGCGTCAGCGGCGGGGTCGGAGGCGTGCTGGCCAGCCAGCACTACCTGCTCGCGCTTCTCGGTGCTGATTGGTACCCGCTCGGAAGCGGCGGCTACCGGGTCTACGACGATGCCCGGGGGACGAGCTGGCGTATAGACACGCGGCCGTGCGGCACCGCCAGCCCGGCTCGCGACGCGCCGTACCAATCCGGAACCTTCGGCGCGCCCTGGATTCTCTTCTCCTGCTCCCGCGGGGGCTTCGAGCTCTACAACGTCGTTGAACGTCGCTGGCGCTCGCTTGGCGGCGGCTCGAGCGGAGCGCAAGCCTTTCGCGACGCGGAGTGGTTCGAGGTCGGAGCGCATTGGATCAAGCTGGTCTCCGCCGGTGGCCAGGACTGCGGTGATCACATCCACTACGGCTGCGGCGAGTCCGACGCCTTCTACGACATTGACTCACGCACGTTCCGGTCAAGCCCGACGGGGCCAACGGAAGCTGGAGCCTCCAGGCTTGCCGATCAAACTCGCGGCTCAGGATCGACGTCCAAGCCACCGGCCGGCAGTTCGGCGCGCTCACGGCCAACGGGCACGCGGTTCTGTGGTCCGTGCTCGGTCCGCGAGGCCACTGGACCGGGGAATTCGCCGGACGCCTCTTGCCCAGCCTGCGTCAATTCACCGGCTCGGTTCCCCACGGTGCCGCGGGCGGCGCAAGCGGCGCGGTACTTGACTCCCCCCGCATCTACGTGCTGAGCACCAGTGGCACGTTGTGGGCGGCGTCGTTCCCGCGCTGAGCGCGTCCCCGCCGCCGGTCTGTCCCTGACCGCGCAAGCGGAGCGATGAGTAACGGCGCGAGGCCTCGGCCCGCGTTTCTACCAACCGGGGTCTAAATCTGTCATTTGGTCATGCTCACGCAGCCTCGTGGCCGATGGATCCGGGTGCGCGTACGCGGTAATCAGCGCTACGGGGCTTCGTGACGACGGTCGCTGCCCCAGCCTCATCTGCGCCCAACGTCTCGAGATCGCCACCCACGGTGGCGGTGGCGATTGTTGATCTTGAGCTACGGATCGTGCACGCCGAGGGAGTCGGTTTCGATCAGCGTGGCTACGCCTTGGCGGACTGGCTCGGACGGCCTCTGCGTGAAATGCTGTCAGCAGCTTCGTTCGCTGAGCTCGAGCCGCGTTATCGCGCCGCGCTCGCGGGGTCCCAACAGTCGTTCGAATACCGGGGCTCGGATTCCCCGAGCGTGTTTTCGGTTCAAATCACGCCCATCAAGACCGAGGACGGAGCGATCACGTCGGCGGTGGCAGTGATACAGGACGTCACCGAGCGCCGGGACATGGTCGAGGATCTGTCCCGGAGTGACGCACGCCTGCGCGAGTGCGAGCGGATGGTCGGCCTGGGAAGCTGGGAGCTGATCCCGTCGACGGGCGCCATCACCTATTCGACGGGCTTTGCGCGCCTGATGGGAATCCCGGCCGGCGAGCCTTTGGATCTCACGGCTTTGCTGGGCCTGGTTCACCCTGACGATCACAAAATCGCTTCCGCGGCGATCGCCGAGTGCCTGGCGACAGGTTCGATGGCCTGCGAGGTTCGGGTTCTCGGAGTCGGCGGAGCCGTGAGCACTTTCGCCGCCCAGGGCGAGGCGGTGTGGCCGCTGGACGGGCGGCCGACGTTTATGCGCGGTGCATTGCTCGACGTGACCCAGGCACGAAAGGCAGAGCGAGAGCGGCTGGAGGCGGTGACCCTATTTCGCCACGGTTTTGATGCTTCTCCGGTTGGGATGGCCTTGACCGACGCGGGGGGTGATCGCTACGTCCGTGTCAACGATGCGCTGTGCCGGCTGCTCGGTCGCTCGCGGCAGCAGCTCGTTGGCGCGAGCATCGACTCGGTCACGCATCCCGAAGATCGAGTCCTCACTGACGGCGGGAGGCGCATGCCGCCCGATGACGAGACGGCCACTTTCGAGGGTGATATGCGGTACCTGCGGCCAGACGGCAGCGTCGTATGGGCCACCCTCCACCTCGCGCCGGTGCGCACCTCGGACGGGTCGGTGCAGGGATTCTTCTCACAGCTCGTCGACATCACCGAGCGCAAAGAGCGCGAAGCCCATTTCGAGCAGGACGTCAACGACGCCGATTGGCTCGGGCGGATCCGCGATGCGATCGACCAGGATCGACTCGTTCTCTACACGCAGCCGATCGTCGATCTGCGGACGGGCGAGACGGTCCAGCAGGAGCTCCTCCTGCGCATGCTCGGCGAGGACGGGTCGGTTATCGCGCTGGCCGAGTTCCTGCCCATCGCGGAGCGCTACGGATTGATCTGCGAGATCGACCGCTGGGTCCTGCGCCAGGCGGTTGAGCTCGCGGCCAAGGGCGAACCGACACAGTTCAACCTCTCCGCGGCCTCGATCAGCGACCCCTTCATCCTCCGTGAGCTTGCCTCCGCGATCAAGGAGACGGGCGCCGATCCCGCGTTGCTGGTCTTGGAGGTGACCGAGACGGCGATGATGAACCAGCTCGACGATGGGCGACGCTTCGCAGAACAGGTGACGGCTCTCGGGTGTCAGCTGGCCCTGGATGACTTCGGGACGGGGTTCGCCAGCCTCAGCTACCTGAAGCGGATTCCGGCACGGCATCTGAAGATCGACATCGAGTTCGTCCGCGACCTCACGCGCGACGAGAGCGACGAGCGACTCGTGCGAGGAATCATCGGCATGGCCCGTGAGTTCGACCAGACGACAATCGCCGAGGGCATTGAGGACGAGGCGACCCTCCTGCGCTTGCGTGAGCTCGGCGTTCATCGCGGCCAGGGCTACCTGTTTGGGCGCCCGGGACCGCTTGCCGATGCTGCTCCGGCCAGCGCCGCGGTCAGCGTGCCTCAGGTTCATCAAACGCCGGAGCCAGATCACGTCAGTGTCATCCGTGACGCCTTCGAGGCGTTCGCCCGGCGCGATATCGAGGCGCTGCTCAGAGTCTCCCACCCAGATTTCGTGTTACGCCCGTTCCGCGGTACATCGGCGCGCACCGGACGCGATGCTCCTACTTCGGGCACGATGGCATTCGCGCCTACTTCCGCGACGTCGCCGAGGTGTGGAAGAGCCTGAAGCTCACACCGACCGCCTTCAGGCTGGCAAACGATGCAGTGATCGTCTTCGGACGCGCCGAGTCGAGCTTTGGAGCGGAGACCAGGATTCTTGATGTGCTCTGGATCTGGCGGGTTCGAGAAGGTCTCGTGGCATCAGTCGAGGTCTTCCCAAGCGTGAGCCGGGAATCGGCGCCGCGAGCTCGGATTCCAGCCCCCGCACGGCCGCCGGACATCGCGCCCTGACCTGCCCGAACTCCCGTTAGTTAGGCTGGGCATTCCGGGGCCTAGACGTCCGCTCCCACCGACTCAGGAGAAGCCGATGAGCGCAACAGACGAGCTACTTGCCAATAACGAAGCGTACGCCGGCTCGTTCGACAAGGGCGACTTGCCGCCGCCACCGGCCCGGAAGGTCGCCGTCATCGCGTGCATGGACGCGCGTCTCAACGTCTATGGCGCGCTCGGCCTGAGCGAGGGTGACGCTCACGTGATCACCAATGCGGGCGGCGTGGTGACCGACGACGAGATCCGTTCGCTGGCCATTTCGCAGCGGCTTCTCGGCACCGAGGAAATCATCCTCATCCACCACACCGACTGCGGCATGCTCACCTTCACCGACGACGAGTTCAAGAACTCGATTCAGGAGGAGACCGGGATCAAGCCGGAGTGGGCCGTCGAATCGTTCTCGGATCTTGAGGCGGACGTCCGTCAGTCGATCGCTCGGATCAAGGCGTCACCGTTCATTCCGCGCAAAAACTCCGTTCGCGGCTTCGTCTATGAGGTAGAGACAGGACGGTTGCGCGAGGTGGTCTGAGCGCCGCGAGCGGTCTGCCTGGCGGTCAGGCGAAGTAGTGGGTGTTGGAGCCCGTCTCCACTTGCCCGGCGACGACGGCCACCGGATCCTCCTCAACTGACGACGCCTCGCCGCAACGCCTGTGCCGTGTGCTGCGCTGCCAGACTTACGGAATGCCATCCGCCGTTGCCAGCCTAGGCGCGATCTTGGCCTCGCTGAGCTCTGTGTTCGGCGCCGCCACCCTCCCAGCTCGTCCCGCCAATGACCCCGTGCAGCTTGCCGCTGAGCTGAACCTGGCCCAGCAGACGATCGATTCTCATACCAGCGCCCCGGCCGACGTCGCGGCCGCCGGACGCTTCGAGCAGATGGCGGCCGACCAGCTCTCCGCGTGGCCTGCGCCGCAACGGCGGGCCACGTTCCGACTTCTCGGCCGTTCAGCCGGTGGAGCGATTAGTACCGATCTCGATGCTGCCTCTGCCCTGGCGATGCTCCACACCCCCCGCCGCGCGCTCCCGCCCTGGAGAATCATCCAGCCGCCGTCGCCGAACACTCTGCTCGGATACTTCAGGTCTGCCCAGGCGAGCTTCCGGAATCCCCTGGCAGTACCTGGCGTCGATTGAGCTCATCGAGACCACGTTCGGACGGATCGATGGTCTCAGCGTGGCAGGGGCCGAGGGTCCGATGCAGTTCATGCCCGCCACCTGGGCCGCGTATGGGCGGGGCAACGTGCACAACCCCCGCGACGCGATCTTCGGTGCTGCGCGTTATCTCTCCGCCAACGGAGCGCCCGCGGACATGCCCGACGCGATCTATCACTACAACCTCAGCCGCTACTACGTGCGCGCCGTCGAGGACTACGCGGCTCGGATGCGGGCCGACCCGAGGGCCTACTACGGCTACTACAGCTGGCAGGTCATCTACGTCTACGGCCACCGCCGCGTCATCCTTCCCGTCGGCTTTCCGAAGGTCCGCCCGATACCGCTTCCACTACCCGGCCATGGCAGTTGAGGGCTACCCGAGCGACTCGACGAAGAAGCCGATCGCGACGTCGTAGTCGTCCACGATGACTTACAGCAGAATCGGCGCTGGTAGGTCGACTGGATCTGTCGCGGCGATTTGGACGCGGTTGCGGCCTGCGGATTTTGCGTGGTAAAGAGCCTGGTCGGCCTGGCGGAGCAACTCGGTTGCGGAGACGTCGGAGCCTGGTGTCCAGCAGCAGACCCCACCACTGACGGTTACGGCCGTGGGGGTGCTGGGGGTGGCGTCGTGGGGTATCGCCATCTCGTCTATCGCTTGCCGGAGCCGGGTGGCGGCTGCGCTGGCGGCGTGCCAGCTGCAGTCGGGCATGAGCAGCAGGAACTCCTCGCCGCCGTAGCGGTAGACGGTCTCGCCTGCTCGCGTCGCCGTGTCGAGGCAGAGCGCGACCCGGCGGAGGGCTTCGTCGCCGGCGAGATGACCGTAGTGGTCGTTGTAGAGCTTGAAGTGGTCGATGTCGAAGCAGCGCGATCCCGTAGGTTCGATCGCTGCGGAGTGCTCGGGCGTGGGTGCGTTCGAGGTCCTCGTCCATGCGCCGGCGGTTGCCGAGGCCGGTCAGTGTGTCGGTGAGCGAGCGTTCGAGCAGTTCGAGGTTGGCCTGTTCGAGCTGGGTCCGGAAGTCGGATCACTTGGCGGTGCAAGGACGGTGACGCGCTCGGCCGCCACGAGCCGGGTTTGCACGGCGAACGGGTCGACCGGCTTGATCAGGTAGTCGTCGGCGCCGGCGCTCATCCCTTCGAGGACCTGCTCGGGATGGCCGAGCCCGGTGATCAGCACGATGTAGATGTAGCGGTCGCCGAGCTCGTCGCGCACGCGTCGGCACAGCTCGGGGCCGTCGACGCCCGGCATCATCCAGTCGGTGAGCAGGACGTCGATGCGCTCGAGGAGAGCAGCTCCCAGGCGCTCGAGCCGTCCTTGGCGACGAGGCATTCGTGGCCGAGCTTGGCGACGATTGCCTTGAGCACGAGCCGGCTGGTGGCGTCGTCGTCGGCGATCAGGATGCGCATGTCAGCCCAGGGTCGTGACGTCGGACCAGGCTGAGGGCATCTCGGACGCGAGCGAACTCGGTGTCGAACCGGTCGCAGCAGCCCGCAGCGCCGTCGAGTTGGGCCAGGCGGCCATGAGTCTCCATCTCGGCGCAGACCGTGCCAGCACGGTGGCGCCGACGTTGGCGCTCGCGCCTCTGAGCTTGTGGGCGGCCCGCTCGACCGCGACGCGTCGGCGCCCTCGACGGCCTCGGACGAGCTCGCCGCGGGCTTCATCGGTCTGGGCGAGGTACTCCTCGATGATCTCGCCGAGCACGGCGCCGTCACCGTCGTCGAGGCTGCGGAGGACCTCGATCTGGGATGGGTCGAGGGCATCGGGCGCCGCCTCATCGCTCGGGAGGGTCGTATCGTCAGCCGTCACGGCGACAGCACCGGGGGCCGCGATCCATCGCTCGACAGCGGCCGCGACGGCTTCGAGCCGCACCGGCTTGGTGATGTAGTCGTCCATGCCGGCGGCGAGGCAGGCCTCGCGGTCGCCCTCCATCGCGGCGGCGGTCATCGCGATGATCGGCGTGTGGCTGGCCGGTTCCCTCGATCCGGCGGATCTCGCCGGTGGCCTCGTAGCCGTCCATCTCGGGCATCTGGCAGTCCATCAGGACGGCGTCGTAGGTTCCGGTCTGGACCGCGCTGACCGCCTCGCCGCCGTGGTTGGCGATGTCGAACGCGTAGCCGAGCTTGGCGAGCACCTTGGAAGCCACCAGCTGGTTCATCGCGTTGTCCTCGACCAGCAGGATCGTGCCCATCACCGCCTGGTTATCCGGTTGGACGGTCGCAGCGGTCGCTCGACGGGGCGGTCGACCGTGCCGCCGTTGAGGCCGGTGATCAGGCAGTCGAACAGCTCCGACGAGCGGACCGGCTTGGTCATGGCTGCCGGCGAAGCCCCGCGAGATGGGACTCGGCCGCTCCGAGCCGTTCGCCGGAGGAGCTCAGCAGGAACAGGACGATCGGCGCGGTCGCCGGATCCGCCTTCAGCGTGCTCGGCCAGCTCGATGCCGTCCATGCCCGGCATGTTGAGGTCGATCACGCCGAGGTCGAATGCGCTCTCCGGCCGCCGGCGGCAGCCGCCGCAAGCTCGAGCGCCTGGTAGGCCGTCGACCGCCTCGACGGCCTCGATGCCCCAGGACAGGAGCTGCTGGCGCAGGATCCGCCGGTTGGTGGCGTTGTCGTCGACGACCAGTGCCCGCTGCCCGATCAGGCTGGTCCAGGCTCTCGGGGCTCGGCTCTGGATCAGGCCGGCGTCGGGGTGTCGGCGTCATCGGCGCGCCGCAGCGACAGCTCGAACCAGAACGTCGAGCCCTCGCCCGGGGCGCTGATCAGACCGAGCTTGCCGCCCATGAGCTCGACGAGCTGCCGGCAGATGGCCAGGCCGAGGCCGGTGCCGCCGAACTTGCGGGTGGTGGAGGAGTCGGCCTGGGCGAACGGCGCGGAACAGGCGTTCCTGGTCGGCGGCGGCGATGCCGATGCCCATGTCGATGACCTCGAAGCGCAGCGCCACCCGCTCGGCGTTCTCGTCGAGCACCGCGACCCGGATCACGCACCTCGCCGTCGGAGGTGAACTTGACCGCGTTGGAGCCGAGGTTGAGCAGCACCTGCTGGACCCGGACCACGTCGCCGAGCAGCGCCGGCGGGAACGTCGGGGTGGACGTCGACGAGCAGCTCGAGCCCCTTGGCGTGGGCCGCCTCGGCGAGGATGCGCCCGACGTCGTCGGCGACGCGGGGCACGTCGAATGCCGCTTCCTCGATGTCGAGCTTGCCCGCCTCGATCTTGGAGAAGTCCAAGATGTCGTTGATGATGACCAGCAGGTTCTCGGCCGACACCTTGACCCCCGACGCGAGCTCGCGCTGCTCCGCGTCGAGGGCTGTCGTCGAGCAGCAGCTCGGTGAGCCCGATCACGCCGTTCATCGGCGTGCGGATCTCGTGGCTCATCGTCGACAGGAACTCCGATTTCGCCTTCGACGCCGCCAGGGCCCCGTCGCGGGCCGTCGCCAGGTCCTCGGCGGCCTGGCGGGCCTCGGTCACGTCGCCGCCGTTGAGCACGTAGCCACGCACCGACGGGTCGTCGAGAAGGTTGGTGGCGGTCCAAGCGATCGTCCGCCATGCGCCGTCGCGATGGCGCATGCGGGACTCGAACGGCGACCGTTTCGGTGGCCCCTTCCACGAGCTGGCGCAGGTGCTCGATGAGCGGATCGGAGTCGTCGGGATGGACGAGCTCAGTCAGTCTGGCTGCCCTGATGTTCGCTGGCGGAGTAGCCCAGTACCCGCTCCGACGACGGGGTGATGTACGCGACCTGGAGGTCGGCTTCGGCGACCACGATGAGGTCCCACGCGTTGTCGATCAGCGAGCGGAAGCGGGCCGAGTTCGAGCGCGTGGGCCTGGCGGACGGTGAGCACGAGCCGTACCCCCGCCACGAACAGCGTCGCGGTCGCCAGGCTGATGGCCACACGGTCGGCCTGGCCCACGCTGGCGAAGATGAGGACGGCGATGCCCGCCAGTGCGCCGCCGGCTGGCAGCGCGAAGCCGGCCGTCTTTTCGGTGTTCACCTCGGACGCGTTGGCGGTGCCGGCCTTCAGGTGGGCGGGCTGGGCCCAGGTGGCGACCGCAAACATAAACAGCGAGATCGGCCAGGCCAAGGCATCGGAGATGAACCCGATCTTGGTGGTCGGATCCAGAAGATGGAACGTGTCTCCGAGCGCGTTGGCGACGAAGCCCACGCTTGCCAGGACGAGGAAGCGCCGGAAGCCCCGGGGAAGGATCGCCAGGCCACCGATCGCGAGGCCAAGGAGCAGGAGGTCCCCGACGGGATACGCCATCTCCGCCGCCGCCGACAGCGTGCTTCCGCCAGTCGTCCTCAGCACCGCGCTGAAGAGAAATGCGGCGGACAAGCTCGCCGCCCCCAGGCCGACAATCAGACCGTCCAGCGAAGTCGCGATCAGCGATCCGCTGTTACCACGCCGGACGACCATGATCAGGCTGGCGAAGAACATCGGGTAGCAGAGCAGGTAAAACCCGTCAGCCACTGACGGGCTTGTCACCGTGGCGCCCCCAAGCGACTCGATCGTGATCGCGACGTCCCCGAGTGCCCACGTGCAGCATGCGGCTCCCAAGACGAGCGGGAACAGCGGTGCGGCCGACCGACCAGAGCCGCGGGACAGGTCGAGGTAACGCCAGAGGCAAACCGCGCCCATCGCCAACTCGAACAGATCAACCCCCCAGCCGTCAACCAGGCTGGAATAAGAGCCGACAGGCCTGACGATCACCGATACAGCAAAAGCGACGACGAGCGCTCCGGCGACCCCGACCACCCACCGGATGCGGGCATCGGACCGGCTCTCACCGAGTGTCGCCGCCAGTGCCGTCTTCCACCGCCGCTCGCCCCGATTCATCGGGGCGACGGGTTGCGCGCCGGTCCCCGGCTCGATCGGGCGTCGTGAATTCTGGGACATACCCATGTCCACTACATCGGCACCTCACCCCCGAATACGCATTTCAAGCGAACCCGGATAGCCAGCAGGACGTGGCTTCCTGCGCACCTATCGCCGTTTGCGTACCCGGCGGCCGGGGGCGAACAGCGGGCTCACCGTGCGGCGGACGGAGCCTCCGCTGCTCGTGTGCAAGCCGTCGCCGATGGCCTGGACGGTGATCGTCCCGCCGCTGTCGATGAAGATCGGGGCGAAGGTCGCGTGGTGGGCGCGCGTCGTGATCACCTGGCGGGTGCCGTCACTGAGCATCATGTTGACCCGGTACTCCGAGGCCCCGCGTACGGGGGCGAAGGCCACTAGCGCGCGGTCGCGGCTGTGGCTGACCCGCAGGTGCCGCACACGACCGAGCCGCCTCAACGACGGAGCCTGATAGCTGGAGACCGTGGTTCGCAGGCTGGGGGCGCCGTCGCCGAAGACCTCGGCGACGATCTGTCGGCGGCCCTTGCCGGCGCTGGCGATGAACGGCAGCGAGCCGTGGCCACCGGTGGTCGTGCCGAGCGAGCGGTGGACCTGGCCGGAGATCTCCAAGAACTCCACGTCCTGGCCTCGGCACGTCGCGTGAAGCTGTAGACGAGCCGTCGATGCTGGCCGCTACCGGTCACGTGGGCGCTTATCCGGGGGCGGATATCCGTCCAGCCGGTCCAGGCGGGTGATCGGCGGTGAGCCGGGGTTGAGCGTGATCCGGTAGCGCCCGGCGCGTGGGGCGTGTCGGTGCGATGATTGTCAGGTGCGCCACCGGGTACCGCACGGCCGTGAATCCGGGGCGCTTGACGATCTGGTGCTCGGCGAGGCCGGCGGTGCTGAAGCGCGCCCCGCCCGGGGCGGTGACCGTCACGTCGGGGGCGCCCGTGGCGGAGTGCAGGCGCAGGTTGACACCGTTCAGTCCACGCGGCACCCGTGCCACCATGGTGCCTGGGCCGTGGTGCCCAACGCTGGCGGTCTGGACATTGACGCCGATCTGCGAGTCGAGCCAGTTGTTGTCACAGCCGCCGAGCCTGACGTCATCCGGCAGGTCGAAGTAGCTGTCACCCCAGTGGTAGGCGATCCCGGCGCTGCCCGCGAATTGCCGGCGCTGAGACCAAAGCACGCCCCGAGCCCGCTGGCCCGCACGTTGCGAGGGTTGTAGGAGACGATTACCTCCGCGTCTCCGCCGATCACATTGAAGGAGGCGACATTGGCCTGGAACGCCGCGTAGGCCTCGAGGTCAAAGGGGTAGCCGCGTCCGAGGCCGATCGCTCCCTTGAGCCCGCCCTTGAATGCGAGCCCGGTTCCGGGCTGGTCCTCGTAATTGCCGTGGGGGAAGCCGAGATCGATACCCGCGCCGAAGAAGATCGCCGCCGGATCGTCGACGTAGAGCGCGTAGGCGTCTCCGACCTGGAAGGCGGGCAGCTCCGGCAGCGTCAGCGAGACGACGCCGCTCGCGCCGAAGCCGACGTGGTTGGTGAACGGGTAGCTCCCGCCGGTCTGTTGCAGCACGCCCTGTCCGAGCTCTCGAGCCGTCGAACTGGTAGGAGTGCCCGGGGGCGGTGTGCACGCCGAACACGTTGCCGGTGATCTGCAGCAGGTCGACCACGCGCAGCGCGACGCAGCCGGCGTACTTGTTATAGGTGTCGGTCGTCTCGAACCCGGCCGCCAGCCCGGTGAGGGTGACCCAGGGGAAGATCGGGATCCCGCCCGAGTCGGAAAGGTCGATCGCCGCGCCGGCGTAGGAGAGCCCCCCGTCGGGGCTGAACGCGAACCCCAGCGGGCTGGGCAGGCACCCCTTGATCGTATTGGCGCCGGGCCGAAACTCGACGTCGACGAGCCCGCCGATGTTGAGGGCGCCGACTCCCATCCAGACGTCGTCTCCGAGGCCGGAGTCGTCGATGCCTGTGATGCCCTGGCACGGGTCGATTTTCGGGTCGGCGTTGTAGCGCTCGCGATAGCACAGGCCAAAGCCCGTCAGCGCGACCGGGCCGAGGTCGACGCTCGCACCGCCCTGGAGCGCGCCGAAGTATCCGTAGGTGATGTGAAACGGCTCGGTCGGCCCGATCCGGGCCTGGACCGCGGCAGTCACCGCGTGGCCGTTACCGTCGCCGAACGCGTCGGGCATCTTAACGTGGAACGTGATGACCGCGGTGTCGTTGTCGAAGCTGATCTCCAGGCCACCCATTGCGGGGAAGCCGCCGACCGAGTTCAGCGCGTCGAGGATCGCCGTCGGCGCTGTGTGCTGCTGGGCCGTGAGCTCGGTCCGGCAGATCGGGAACGGTCAGCGCCGGCGAGTCGATGCCCACCGACGCGGCGGCCGTGGGCAGGTCGGCGTTGATCGGCTGGGCGTCGCGGGAGCTGTTGAGCTGCAGGCCGTCGAGCGAGCCGGGCGCATCCTGGGAGACGACCAGGTTGAACTGGGGTGCGATCACGAGCTCGCCACCGGCAGGGGGCGCGAAGTCGATCCCGTTGACCCGGACCGGCCCGTCGGAGACCCACAGGTCAAGGCAGCTGTTCTGGTCGGCCTGCGCACCGATCTTCGCCTGCGGGGCGGGGCACGCGGGGTGCACGAGCTGAATCGGGCCGTGGAGGCTTGCCTGGGTGGCAGTCGGCGTGCCCACCCGCGCGGTCACGGCACCGCCCGCCAACCCGCCAAGCTGGACCGGACCCCCGCCGAGGCTCGGTCCCGCCGACAGGGTCTCTCCGCCGACGGTCGAACAGATGATGGTGGCCCCCGTGCGAGGATCACGGCACAGCGGAGGCTCGGCTGGGTTGATCGCGTTCTCCACGTCGGCGATTAGCTGACTCTGGTCAGCGGCCGAGTTGACGCCGTCAAGGGTGTCCTGACCGTCGGGGCTGACCTGGTTCTCGCGCCGGCGTCCATCCTTGGTCTTAGCTCCGGGAACGAACTTCACCACGATCGGGTCCGGATGCTCGGTCAGGCAGCCGACGGCGTCGATCATGCCGGACTGCACCTGGGTGTCGCAGCCCGCGCGCGGAGCGAACCTGACGCCGGGCGCGACCCCGGCGCTCGGGGGGTCCTGGGGGCCGAGCAGGCAGGTCGCGACTCCGGGGAGCGCCATCGCACCCCCACGCCCACGAACGGAAGCCGCAGACGCGCGCCGCGCGTTCTGCGCGCTCGCGCTCACACTGATCGTGTGCGACGCGGTCGCCAGCGAGCCGCCTGACGGGCTGAGCAGCGTCAGCGCGATGCTGTCGCTGCCGGACGGCAGGGTGCGGGTCATCAGCTCCGAGGTCGCCCCCGCGCAGTTGGCCAGCTGCTTGCCGTTGACCGTCCACCGGTAGGTGTTGATCGTGACGCCAGGCTGACGTGAGGCGCCCGCGTCAATGATCACCGTCCCCCCGCACCGGCACTGGAGGGCAGCGTGAAGCTCGCCTGAGCCGGCGCAGATCCGGCCGGTGTCGATCTCGCCCCGATGGCGGCGCTGCCCGAAGCGTTCACGGTGGCCCCGCCCGCGTCGTTGATCGCGACGGTCAGCGAGTAGGAGCCCGAGCTCCCGTACGTGTGGGAGCCGCTGACGTCAAACCCAGCGCCGGATGCCTGCACCGTCCCCGAGGTGCTCGAGCCGTCGCCCCAGGTGATCGTCGCCGTGAAGTCGGTGGCCGCGCGGTTGGGATCGGCGTCGTTGAAATGAGCCACGACGCCCGAGACCGGGGTGCCGGCTGTTCCCGCTACGGCGCCCGAGGTCGCGCTGAGCGCGGCATCGGCAACCGGCACCGAGAACGCGGTGCTCTGGGCGCCACTGTTGAAGCTCGTGTAGTGCGCGTGGGCCGAGTAGCTCCCCTCCTCGGCATACGTGTGGGGACCGGTGTTGACGCCCTGGTCGCTCGAGGTGCACGTACCCGCGGTGGGGGTCGAGCCGTCCCCCCAATCGATTGTTGGGGCCGGGCCGGAAGCGGGATCGGGATTGCATCCCTGAGGCGCAGCCACCACTTCGCCGGAGAACACCGCGCCCTCCACCGCCGGGCTGGCGGCCTGCGCGATCGCCAGGAGCCCCGTCGTGATTGCCCCGGCCACGAGCAGGACAACCGCCACCGCGGCCGTGCGCGTCACTCCCCGCCACGAGGATGGCCGTGTCGGCGCGTATCTGCCTTTCAAAGCGCGTCCATCGTCAGCCGTCGCAAGGCTCGTGGCGTCACTGACAGTGCGGTTCTTAGATTCATTACTTGAGGCCCCCGGTGCCGCCCTCGAATGGCGTGTCTGTGGAAGCTTCGCGCCTGGGTGCCGTGGCGTATATGGCCCGTTCGGGCTCGATGGGGGGGTCAGAACGGGCCGGTATGCTCCCTAACGGACCTTCCGGCACAGTGCGTTCATGGCCCTGTGTCGGATGCCTAGGAGGCCGTAAGGCTGCGGCCGTGAGAACGTACCTCCACGGGGGATCGACCAGATGCCAGCTCAGCAGAATCCGGCCGCGGAGCCCAGGCCGATCACCGTCGTGCTGGTCGATGACGAGCAGCTCATCCGTAGCTCCCTGAGCCAAACGCTCGCAAGCGCGGGACTCGAGGTCATCGGCGAGGCCGCCAGCGCCAGAGATGCCCTCTCGCTGATCGTCGACCTGCGACCCGACGTCGTGCTCATGGACCTCCGGCTTCCCGACAGCCCCAGCGTGGAGGCGATCGAACAATTCACCCTCCTGGCGCCCGCCTCACGCGTCCTGATCCTCACCCGCACCGAGCAGAACCGCGTCGTTGAAGCGATCATCGCCGGGGCCAGCGGCTACATCCTCAAGACCGCAGCACCGGAGGCAATCGTCGCTGCCGTCAGGTCAACCGCCGCCGGGGAGTGCGTGCTCTCCTCGGAGATCGCCGGAAAGCTCCTTGAGCGCATCCGGGAGCGAGACATCCCCGTCACTGCCACCAGCCACGATGCGGCAAGCGCAATCCGCGCCACCCTCACCGAACGCGAGCTTACGATCTTCGAACAGCTGGCAAGCGGCAAGCGCAACCGCGACATCGCGGACGAACTCTCACTCAGCACCAACACGGTCCACAACCACATCGCCAGCATCCTCGCCAAACTCCACCTCGACAACCGCATCCAGGCAGCCGTCCAAGCCGTCCGAAGCGGCATCTCCTGACCCGCGAGGCGAGCGAGGGGTCGCCTTCGACACCCATGGCGGTCGACCCTCCCGATCCCCGGCTGGTTGCGGCAGGGCTCCTTGAGACCGACTTGTAATCGGTGGCAATCGGAGTAGGGTCGAGGTGTGGGTGGCCGGAGTACTCGCCGGCATTGGGTCAGCTAGCCATGCTGCGCATCGCGCACCGATCTGCGCCCTGCCCCCATCGCCGGTGATACCGGAGAGCCCTACGAGTTCAACCCAGGCGCAGCCCAGGTTTTGACGCTGGAAGCGGTTCCCATGTGTGGGCTGCGAACGACAGCGACCACAGCACTCAAAGGAGAATTCCGGATGACATCGACTGATGTAGCCCGCGCGAACATCGAAGCGTTTAACGTCGGCGACTGGCAGGCCTTGGCAGCAACGTTTGCCGATAAGTGCGTCTATGACGAGCTGGCCACCCACCGCCGCCTGGAAGGCCAGGAAGCGATCGTTGAAGCCAACCGGGGTTGGAAGGAAGCGTTCCCGGACGCCAAGGGGCGGATCGAACGGGCAATGGGTCACAACGGCACCGTCACGCTGGAGATCACATGGGAGGGCACCCAGTCAGGGCCGCTTCACATGCCGACCGGTGACATCGCCCCATCCAATCGTCGGATCAACCTGAAAGCCGCCCAGGTGTTCGAGATCGAAGGGGAGCGCATACGCGAGGCCCATCACTACTTCGACCTCACGACCTTGCTCCAGCAGATCGGCGCCGCCAGCTAGCAACGCCGCTCGAACGCAATCGCCCCGGCTCCGGATCAACGGTCCGGAGCCAGCGCGCTACCCATCTGTTCAACGAAAAGAGGGACCCGTGAGCGTCACCACAGCGAAGGTCGTCGGACCCGCCGACGGTAAAGCAGGCTTTCTCGGAAGCATCGGAGTGCGCTTGATGCTCGACGGTGCCGAAGCCGGTGAGCGCTTCTCCATGGTCGAGCATCCAATGTCGGCATGGGCACTCGCCGCGCCGCTACACCGCCACCACAACGAAGACGAATACAGCTTTGTCCTCGAGGGGCGCATGGGCGCGCTACTGGGCGACGAGCACCTCGAAGCAGGCCCGGGGGATCTCGTCCACAAACCCCGCGGCCAGTGGCACACCTTCTGGAACGCCGGCGAGCCGCCCTGCCGAATCCTCGAGATCATCTCCCCCGCGGGCTTCGAGCGCTTCTTCACCGAACTCGTCGACCTCGGCGGCGTCGCACAGGCAAACCCAGAGCAGCTTGGAGAGCTATGTCAGCGGTTCGCCTTGGAGATGGACCCCGACAGCGTGCCCGACCTCATCCAGCGCTTCGGAGTTCGCTTCCCGGCAGAACCACTCGCCTAGCTCAGCGCACATCGAGGGAACTCAGTCACGCTCGGGCGGGTTCGGGGAGCGGCACTCTCAAGTTCGCCGACCGGCAACCCCAGAACTAGCCCGGACGCCCCGGTGGCGCTATCGGGTGAGCCGGCCGGGGCTGGCGGATTGCTCGGCGGTCGGGGCTGACCCGCCGGGACTGCCGTCCATGGTCGTGATCACCTGCTCGAGAGCGGTGGCGAGACCCACCCACCCGGAGAAGTCAAGGCGTCTGCCGTGTGCTTGCAGGCTTCCGACAATCGGTTCAGCGCCAACATCGAGCTCCAGCATCACGCGTAGGCGATCACGGTCACTCACACCCTGATCAAAGCCGATCCCCCGGGTGCTCGCATCACGGAGCCGGGGTGAGATTTGGCGGCTCTGAGACGGAACGGCCCGAGGCGGACCGAGAAAAGTTCACTGGTGTTCCGTGATGCGAACGGGCTGGCCCGCGGTGACGATGTCCAAACAACGACTTGGGGGCCACGAAGGTCATGATCAAGCACCTGACGGCGCTCGCGCGCCTCAAGCCATCACACGCGAGGATCCAACTGCGGCCGGACATCACCGATCAAGCCAGCACTTCCAGGGCGGCGACGTGGAGCGTCTGACCCGCCTCAAGGTCACCCGGAAGCGGATCTCGATCCTCATCGCGGTGGTGGCGGCGCTCTGTGTCGGCGGCGCGGTCACGGCTGCGGCTGACACGGGCGCGAACATCTCGTCGACCGAGGGCAAATCGTTCACGGGCACGGTGGTCAGCGGGCTGGCGTGCCCGTTGGGGAGCGCGACCATCACGTGGGGAGACGGATCTCCGTCATCGCCGGGAGCCGATGACGGAGCTCACGGAATCCGGGGAACCCATACCTACGCTGAGGAGGGTTCGTACACGGGGTCGGTGTCCTACACCTACGGGCCGGCCCCCTTCACCTGTCCGCCCGGCGTGCAGACGGTGGCCTTCCACGCCTCCGTAGCCGATGCGTCGTTGTCCGCGTCCGGGCAGGGTCTGTCCGGGAGTCAGGGACAGGCCGCCTCCGGTGTGGTGGCGCATTTTGGCGACGCTGACCCGGGTGGCCAGGTGTCGGATTTCTCATCCCAGATCCAGTGGGGTGATGGCAGCAGCAGCGCCGGCAGCGTCAGCGGTGCCCCGGGCGGTGGCTTCGATGTGAGCGGGACCCACACCTATGCGTCAGCGGGGAGCTTTGCCATGTCGGTGAGCATTGCCGATGCCGGCGGGAGCACGACGCAGGCTTCGGCCACGGCGACGGTCGCAGCAAGCGGCCCGCTTCCTTCGCCCCAGCCGCAGGTGGTCCGGATCGATGCCTTGGCTCCTCCCGCTGCCGGTGCCCAAATAGTCCTCAGAGCGGTGACCGACGGTCCGGTCCAGAAGATCGCCTGGAACCTCGCCGGCGATTCGCGGCCGGAGATCACCTGCCCAGGCGATCAGACGGCGGTCACCTTCCGAGCCGGCGCCGGCCCCAAGTCGGTGAGCGCCACGCCCATCGGTCCTGGCGGCGGCGGGACACCGACGACCACGGTGCTCCAGGTCTCCGCAGCCGGTCCGCTATCTGCGGCGCAACGCCGGATATCCGCGCGCGTCAGCCGCGTTCTGGCCAGTCACCCTCCTGTGTATTCGTGTGGGGCGCCAGGCGACTTCGCCGTGAAGCAGGCGGGAACTCACCCCATCGTCTTCGACCACACCGTGAAGCAGGGGTGTCCGCCGTCGAGAACCGTGGTCGCCGGCGGATTGCAGTTCGAGGGATGTATGGAGCACCTGACTTCCGAGGGCCAGATACCGAAGGCGATGCAGGGCATGCTGCCCTCGTTCGGGTCCCATCTCAACCTCGGCGGCAAGTTCTTCGCCAACTCCAGTGCCGCCAATGCTGACCTGACCATTGGCTTCGTTGACGCATTTATCGCCTACGACCCCGTGAAGGTCAACGGGCTCACCCTCACCCCCGCGCCGGGCGCGGCGATCGTGATCGCGCCCCAGATCAACGAGGTCGTCAGCTCCAACGCCCACATGGCGGTGGGCAACGTCCAGCTTCAGAACTCGCCATCGTTCATCATGAACCTCGCGGCCCGCGGCGGGAGCATCCCGCTGGGGTCGTTCGCGCGGGCGGCCGGGGGGCTTGCCGACATCGCCGGTTTCGCGCTGGGCGGCGATATCACCGTCACGCTCGACGACAGTGGCGGGACGTTCGGGCTGAAGATCCACGTCCACCTGTCGCTGCCGAGCTTCCTTCAGGTCGGAGGAGTCTCGGCGCAGGGCGACGTGACCCTGCATGCGAGCAACGATGACGGATTGGTGATCGACAACCTGACGATCGGGCCGATCGACGCCGATCTCGGTGCACTCTCGGTGGAGGCCGTCCAGCTCTCCTACACCCGGGCCAGCGACCAGTGGGATGGTCAGGGCAAGGCGTGCGTGATCGCCGGCATCTGCCTGGACATGGTCCCCCCGGACGGCGGGGTGACGATCCGGCGGGGAAGCCTCGAGAAGCTCGAGGCAACTCTCGATTTCCGGCCCATCGGTGGACTCGAAATTTTCGCCGGCGTCACCCTGGACAAAATCGGCTTCGGCTTCGGTCTTGACCCGACCCGCCTGCTGGCCAACGCGCAGATCACCGCCGAGGAGATCCTCCAAATCAACGGGCACGTCGTGCTGGCCTTCCCCAGCGCGGCCACGCCCTACGTCCTCGACCCGAGTGAGATCCCGGACTTCCCCGGCAACTTCTACGGTCGGAGCTTCCCGCGGACGACGATCGCCGTCGGCGCTGACGCCTCGATCGTGCTTCCCGTGCTCGGCGCCACGCCACTCGCCCAGGCCTACCTCCTGTACGAGTACCCCAGCTACTTCGCCCTCGGAGGCGGCATCACGGCCAACCTGTTTGACGTGATCGACATCTCCGGCCGGGTCGACGGCGAGTTCAACGGGGCCAATGGCCGCTTCCAGATCAAGGGCGACATCCACGGCTGCGTCGTCGATGTCGTCTGCGCCGGCGTGGTCGCGGTCATCTCGAGCCGCGGGCTCGGAGGCTGTCTGACCATCCCGTTCCCCACCGGTGACTTGAACGTCGGGGGCGGGGTCCAGTACTCCCCGTTCCATCTCTTCATCTGGCCATTCGACGGGTGCCGCTGGTCCCCGTTCGTGCAGTCCAACATATTCTCGGCCAAGGATGCGCGGGCCGCCGCGGCCGGGGCGCCGATCCTGGTACGGATCAAGCGCGGCGACCGGAGCCGGGCGATCCGCCTCGACGGGACCGACGGAGCGCCGAGCGTCCGCGTGACTACCCCCTCGGGTGACGTGCTCGACAGCCCTCCGCAGTCCGGGCTCACGCACGATCCGGCGATCCGCATCCTCCGCGGCGAAAAGGCCAAGATCACCGTCGTCGGCCTCGTGAACCCAAAGCCCGGCACGTACACGATCGAGCTCCTGCCCGGCTCCCCGGAGTCAAGGTGATGAGCCAGGCCTCAGACCAGCCGCGCGCCCACATCACCGCATCGGTCCGTGGCCGCGGGGCCCGGCGAACGCTCGTCTACAACGTCGCGCGACGCACGGCTCAGCGGGTGACTTTCGTCGAGCAGACCCACACCGGCGCGCGCGCCATCGGCACCATCGTCGGCGGCGGGCGGGGACGGATCAGCTTCAACCCGGCCCCCGGCTTCGACCACCGGACGGTTGTGGCCGAGTTCGAGCTGGCCGGAATGCCGGCCGAGAACATCACCGTGGCCGGCTTCACTCCCGTGTCGCCACGCCTCGGCCGCCCATCCCAGATCCGGGTGAGCAGGCGCGGGCGGACGGTCAGGCTCAGCTGGCGGCCGGTGCCCGGAGCCACACGCTACGAAATCGTCGCACGCCTGAGCGTGGGCGGTGAGCGCGTCGTACGCAGCCGGCGCGCGACGGTGTCGCTGCCCGGCGTGGCTGGTTACGACAGCGGACCCATCTCCGTGCGCGCCGTCGCCTTCCTGCGCCAGGGACCCCCCGTGATGGCAAAGCTCCGAGCCGCCGGGCGTACGCCAACTCGCCTGGGTCCGCTACCTCGGCCTCATCGACACTGAGACAGCGCGGCGCGACCGCGGGCGAACGAAGCCTGCAATCGGCGACGAGCAGGAATACGATGGGCGGGCTGCAGGTTGGCGGCAAGGAGAGCGGCCAGCTAGCAGCGTTCGGACTCCAACGTGATGTGGACTGGCCTCTAAGGCGTCGCGTGGATCTATAGGAGGGTCGTGGCGCCTCCGGCGGAGGTCCATATGCAGTCGCTGTTTCATGAGCTGAACGTCGGTCCAGTCGTTGTCTCCTGTGGTGAACATCGCGGGGCTCTCGAACGAGTTGAACCAGCCGACTGCCCGCTGGTACAGCGCCTTATCGCACGGGCTGCCGGATCCCTTCTAAAAGCGGCGAGGCGCCGATTTGAGGCTGAGACGTGAACCTGCGGCTTGACTCCGGAGAGCGGACGCGCTCAACGGCCACGCCGCCCTGGCAACCGTCGCGCACCTGAACTCGCGCGCGGCCGAGCCGGTGCCGACGAGCAACGGCTCCTCACCGCTCGTCGACGTGCTTAGAAGACCAGGGAACGCCTACCCCCACCAAAGGCGTCAGCACGGTAACGCCCAGCGTTCTTGCGCTGAGCGAGTGCTACCACGGAATCGTTAGAGGGAGTCCGAAGTGCGGTAGGGCGCTCGTCGCGGCGAAGCGGGTGATGTGCGAGATCCGGTCGCCGTCGAGTGTCAGCACGAGCAGCCCGAGCGCGCGGCCGACGTCGGTGAGTGGGTCTTTGACGTACTGGCCGAACGCGGGTTGGGAGTTGGCCCGCGTCGGAATGAGGCGGTGGGGGTTGTCCCGTCTCGCGAAGGCATGGGCGTAGACCTGCTTGATCGCGTCGTCACCCTGGTACTCGTGAGGCTCCGGAGGCATCGTCAGCCACGCGTCCTCGGCCAGCAGCGCGACGATCGGTTCCACATCTCCGCGCTCGAATGCGTCCGCGAACCGCGCGACGAGCTCGTGTTCTTGGACTGATCGGGGGACCGGCGCTCGGTCGTGCGCCCGCGGCTCGCGTTCCTCGATCGTCGCGCGGGCGCGGATGAGCGCGCTGTTCACCGACGTGGGGGTGGTATCGAGCATCACGGCGACCTCGGTGGCGGAGAACCCCAGGACGTCGCGAAGCACGAGGACGGCGCGCTGGCGGGGCGGGAGGCGATGAAGCGCGGTGAGGAACGCGAGCGTTACCGCCTCGTGGGTCTCGTAGCGGGCTTCCGGACCGGCCGCGCCGTCGACGATGCCTTCGAGCAGCGCGTCGGGATAGGGCTCGAGCCACAGCACCTCGCCGTAGCGAGTGGGCTCCGGGGGTGCGTATGCCAGCCCGGGCCCTGTCCTGGGGCGTCTACCGCTGTCGCGCAGCATGTTCAGACAGCGATTGGTGGCGATCCGATACAGCCAGGAGCGCAGCGTCGAGCGCTCCTCGAACGATTCCAATGCTCTCCACGCAGAGAGCAGTGTCTCCTGCACCGCGTCCTCGGCATCCTGCACCTGGCCGAGGATCCGGTAGCAGTGCAGCTGCAGCTCGCGCCGGTAGGGGTCCGTGAGCACGGCGAACGCCTGCTGGTCGCCCGCACGGGCCCGGCTCAGAGCGCTGTCGTTCACGAGCGAAGTTTGGCATCGCGGCTCACACCCACTGGGACACCACCGATGCTCGAAATTCGTCGGCGAGTTCTCTACCAGGCGGGGTCAGAACCCGCGACAGGCAAATTCGAGTTCTGATTGGAGGAAGGAGGCTCAAATGCTGCAACCCGCTCTCGCTCGAGCGATCGCCACCGCTCACATCGAGGACCTACATCGCGCGGCCGCTCGGAGGCGGGCGATCGGCTTCGCCCGTCGCGTCGCGCACGAGCCAGACGTGGCGGCCACTCCAATCGCGATGCTGCGACCCGCGTCGACTCGGCTGCGTGGACGCCGTGTGCCTCAGCCCGACGGCATGACACCTACCGAGGTTCCTCAAGCGAGAGGCATCCGTTCCTCGATGACGTGATGAACCGCCGCTTCCCACGCCTCGTTGCGGGTTGGCACACCGGGCTTTCTCGCCCCGTGCTCATCCTGCAAGGGGGAAACGCCCTCAACTACTTCGGTTATGGGCTCGTTCTTCCCTTTGAGATCATCTATCTCCACCAGATCCGTGGCTTCCCGACGTCGACGGCCGGACTGGTTCTCGCGGCGACCATGGGGACGTCCGCAATCGTCACCCCGCCGACGGGAGCGCTGCTCGATCGGTATTCCGCCAAAGCGATCGTGGTCGCAGGAAGCTTGGTGAGCGCCCTCGGCTACGCCGGCTTTGCCTTCGTCGAGCATCCCTGGGAGGCGTTTGCCTGCTCGGTGCTCAGCGGAGCCGGGCTCGGGGCGGCGGGGACGGCCAACCGAACACTGGTCGTGAGGTTGGTCACGCCCGAGCAGCGAGCGGCCGCCTTCGCCCTCAACCGCGTCGCCGGTAACTTTGGTATTGGCTTAGGCGCGACCGTAGCCGGCTTCGTCGTCGCAGCCGCACAGCGGCTCAGCTCGTTCCAGATTCTCTATTTCTTCGACGCTGTCACCTACGCCGGATTCGCGCTGATCGTGCTCGCTGCCGTACCGAGCCCGCGAGCGGTGACCGTCACAGCGACAGACGCCAACGGAACGGGCTTTCGCGCCGTCGCTCGAGATCGGCTCTTCCTCACGGTGATCGCAGCCAACATCGTGCTCGTCGTCGTCGGCCACACGTTGTTCTCCAATATCCTGCCGCCCTTCGCAAAGGCTCACACACCGGTCGGTCCCGCCGAGATCGGAATCATTGTTCTCGTCAACACGGCCTTCATCGTCGTCGCGCAGATCCCAGCTGTGCGCGTGGTGGCGCGGATGCGACGCACACACGCTTTCGCGCTGACAAGCGCGCTCTTCGCGGTCAGCCTGCTCGCGGTGCTGCCGGCGACGCTCCTCCACTCGGCGCTCGCGGCGACCAGCCTCCTCGTCGGCGTTGCGATCGTCTTCGCGCTCGGCGAGATCGCGCACATTCTCGTTCTTGGGCCGCTAGTCGCGGACATGGCTCCAAACCATCTGCTCGGCCGCTACCTCTCTCTCTACAGCCTGACCTTCACCCTTTCCCTGGCCATCGGCCCAGCGATTGGCGGCCTTCTCCTCCTGCGCGCACCAGACGCCATCTGGTGGGGCGGCGCGCTCGCCGCGGTGCTGGCCGGAACCGTCCTGCTTCGACTCGGCGACCGCATCCCCGACCCGCTTCACGAAGCACCGTCAGGTCTTGCATCGGCGCCGGAGGCCGCGTGAGTCCCCTCGGTCGGACGCCCACCGGGCGCGACTCAGGGCACCTGAGCGAGCCGCTGCGCTGACTCAAAGAGCATCACGACTCATCCCACGCTCTGTTCGACGCCTCGACGCCTCCGGAGTAGCCTCTGTCCATGTCGCGCGCGTCGGCGCTCCTCGCAGCAGTGACGAGGGAACCTACGAGTACCTCGGAGCTCTACGACCGGGTCGGATATGTCGCGCTCACCCGAGTAGGGCTGGTCTCCTACCACGCATTTCGGGCCGAGCTGGCGAAGCTATCGGCCGCAGGACTCGTCGAGAGCCGCACCGCCCCTGATGGCTCGACCGTGTGGCGACTGTCCCAACATCCGCCGGGGAAGATGGCGACACCCGCACCTGGCATCCGATCCCCGATCCGTAGAGCGAACTGAGTCGCACGACCGCCGTGACCTGTCGCCTACGTGGGAGAGCATCGTGATGCTGTTCGGCGAACCCGCGGCGCCGGTGCGCGATCGGCATCTGGCCGCGCGTGCCGCGACGCTCTCGCTGGAGCAGAAGGTGCGCCTGCTCACGGGCGCGGATTTCTGGTCGCTTCACCCCGAACCGGCAATCGGCTTGCGTCGCTTGGTCCTTTCCGATGGTCCCGCCGGTGTGCGCGGCGAGACATGGGACGAACGTCACCATTCCACCAATCTCCCGTCACCGACGGCGATCGCGGCGAGCTGGGACGAGGAACTGGCTGAGGAACTGGGGAGCCTGCTGGCGTTCGAGGCGCGGCGCAAAGGCGTAGATGTCGTGCTGGCTCCAACGGTGAACCTTCACCGGACGCCCTACGGTGGGCGGCATTTCGAGTGCTTCAGCGAGGATCCGCTGCTCACGGCCCGGATCGGCGTCGCCTACGTCCGCGGTCTGCAGGGCGCCGGAGTCGGGGCAACGGTCAAGCATTTCGTTGCCAACGATTCTGAGACCGAGCGAATGACCCTGGACGCGCAGCTGGATGAGCGGACTTTGCACGAGCTGTACCTGGCGCCATTCGAGGCGATCGTTCGCGACGCAGGAGTCTGGTCTGTGATGGCGGCCTACAACGGAGTCAACGGCGAGCGGATGACCGAGAGCCGACTGCTACGCGACGTACTCCACGACGAGTGGGACTACGACGGGCTCGTCATGTCGGACTGGTTCGCAACCCGGTCCACGGCGGCATCCGCCAACGCCGCGATTGACCTGGTAATGCCAGGACCAGACGGCCCGTGGGGTGCCGCTCTCGTGCGCGCCGTTCGCGGTGGCGAGGTCGACCGCGCCAAGGTAGAGGACAAGGTCGTGCGGCTGCTGCGCTTCGCCGCCCGAGTCGGGGCGCTGGATGGACCATCGGCGCCTCCCGCTCCGCGCTTCGACGATGCCCGCGTGGCGGACACGGTGCGGCGAGCAGCGGCGGCCGGCTTTGTGCTCGTCCGGAACGAGCGCTCGGCGCTGCCGCTCGTCCGCTCGGAGCTGAAGCGCCTGGCTGTCGTCGGCCCTAGCGCCGCGGTGGCCAGGACAATGGGCGGCGGAAGCGCGACGGTCTTCCCGCCATACGCCGTGTCGCCTGTGGATGGTCTGCGCGCGGCGCTCGGTCCCGCCGTGGAGGTCCACCACAGCGTTGGCGCCCGGGCCAGCAGCCGCATCCCGGTGGCGAGCGCTCCCTGGGTCCAGCGATCCGATGGCGGCGGCGGGGTTGAAGTGCGCTTTCTGGCCGGCGACGGCACCGTGCTGAGGAGGGAGCATCGTCTGGGCTGCGCGTTCAACTGGCTGCACCCCTTCCCTTACACCGCGCCAGTTGAGCGCATCGAGGTGCACGCCGTAATCCGGGCCACCACCCCCGGGACGTACACGATCGCCGCCTCGGGGATCGGGCGCTATCGCTTGTCGGTCGACGGCAAGGAGGTGCTCGACAGGCAGTTGGAGCTTCCAGCGGGCGCAGACGTGGTGGAGGGTCTGGTCGTCCCGCCGCAGGCGTGCCATGAGGTACACCTTGCCCGGGGACAGGAGTCGGAGGTCGTTCTCTCCCATATCGTCGGATCCGCGCCGTCCGCGGGCGGAGGAGCCGGTGTGGCCTTCCAGCTCGGACTCAAGCCGCCCCACGGCACGGACGAGGAGGAGATCGAACGCGCAGTGGCTCTCGCCCGGGAAGCCGATGTCGCGATCGTAGTCGTCGGGACGAGCGCGGAGGTCGAGAGCGAGGGCTTTGATCGGAGCTCGCTGTCGTTGCCCGGCCCGCAGGACGAGCTCGTGCAGCGCGTCGCCGCGGCGAACCCGGTGACTGTCGTCGTCGTGAACGCCGGCGCTCCGGTGTTGCTGCCGTGGGCCGAGGAGGTAGCCGCCATCCTGCTCACCTGGTTTCCTGGTCAGGAATTTGGGAATGCATTGGCCGATGTCCTGCTTGGCCGAGCCGAGCCCGGAGGGCGCCTGCCGACGACGTGGCCGCGGTCAGAGAGCGGCCTTCCTTCTCCCCGGCCGCGTGACGGGCTGCAGCCCTACGACGAGGGGCTGTTCATCGGCTACCGCGGGTACGATCGCGATGGCAGGAACCCGAGGTATCCATTTGGTCACGGTCTCGGTTTCTCCAGCTGGCGATACCTGTCGATCCGCCCGCCGGAGCAGGCGGGGCCGGACGCGGATGTGCAGGTCACGATCGTGCTTCGCAACGTGGGTCCCAGACGTAGTAAGGAGATCGTCCAGGTGTATGCCAGCCGTCCGGGAAGTGCCGTCGAACGCCCAGTCCGGTGGCTCGTCGGCTTCACCGCGGTCGCGGCGGATGCAGGTGAGGATGTGATCGCGTCCGTCACCATCAGGCCTCGGGCGCTCGAGCATTGGAATGTGGAACTCGGCCGGTGGGAGCTCGAACCCGGCACGTTCCAGCTCTTCGCCGGCTCGTCGTCCGCGGCTCTGCCTCTCACTGCCGAGATCACGACGATTCCGGAAAGCCGCGGTCCGGCGCTCTAGACGAGGTGATTACTACAGCGTGAACGATGTTTCGGCGCAGGTGGGGCCGAGCGCTGCCGGCGCGGACAGGTCGTGGTGGCGCAGTGCGGTCGTCTACGAGGTCTACATTCGCAGCTTTGCCGATGGCGACGGCGACGGCATCGGAGACATTGCTGGGCTGCGCTCCCGCCTGCCTCACCTCGCTCGTCTGGGAGTGGATGCCGTATGGATAACCCCGTGGTACCCGTCCCCGATGAAGGACGCCGGGTACGACGTCGCAGATTTCACCGACATCGACCCCTTGTTCGGCACTCTGGCCGACGCCGAGGCGATGATCGCCGAGGCGCACCGGCTCGGCATCCGGGTGTTGCTCGACATCGTGCCGAATCACGTCTCTGACCAACATGAATGGTTTCAGCAGGCGCTGGCTGCCGGACCCGGATCGCCCGAGCGAGCTCGCTTTATCTTCCGGGACGGCCGTGGCCCGAGCGGTGACGAACGCCCCAATGACTGGGCGAGCAGGTTCGGCGGCCCGGCGTGGACCCGCGTCACCGAGGCTGACGGGCGCCCGGGGCAGTGGTACCTGCACCTGTTCGCACCTGAGCAGCCAGACCTCGACTGGAACGACGACAGCGTGCGAGCAGAGTTCGAGGAGACGATGCACTTCTGGTTCCAGCGAGGTGTTGATGGCTTCCGCATCGACGTGGCTCACGGCCTCGTCAAGGCCGACGGCCTCCCAGATGTCGGCTCAATCGTGTGGCCGCCGCTCACCTCGGACCCGGTCGACCATCCGCATTGGGATCGTGACGAGGTCCATGACATCTACCGCAGGTGGCGGACGCTGGCCGACGCCTATGAGGATCCTCGGATCTTCGTGGCGGAGGCTTGGGTGCACAATCCCGAACGCCTGGCTCGGTATCTGCGCGGTGACGAGCTGCACACCGCTTTCAACTTCGACTTCCTGCTCACCCCTTGGCAGGCTGAGGAGATTCGGGCGTCGATCGTCGCGTCACTCAACGCGCATGACCTGGTCGGTGCTCCGCCGACATGGGTCCTCTCCAACCACGACACGGTCAGAGACGTGTCTCGGTACGCCCGCCCGCCGGATTCCCGACGGCTTCACCGGCTGACCGATTTCCTCGATCTGCCGGCCGACTTCGAGGTTGGTTTGATGCGCGCTCGCGCCGCCGCGCTGCTGATGCTCGCCCTGCCTGGAGGCGCCTACGTCTATCAGGGCGAGGAGCTCGGCCTGCCCGAGGTCGAAGATCTCCCCGACGAGGTATTACAGGACCCCACGTGGGAACAGTCGGACCGCACCGACCGGGGCCGTGACGGCTGCCGCGTGCCGATCCCCTGGTCAGGGGACGAGCCGCCGTTCGGATTCAGCCCCGAGGGGGCAGGTGCTCCCCCGTGGCTGCCACAGCCTCACTCATGGGCGGCGCTCACGGTCGAGTCGCAGACCGGCGACGACGCCTCGACCCTTGAGCTCTACCGCCGCGCGCTGACGATTCGGCACGAGCATGCGGCGCTCGGGGACGGCGACCTGCGATGGCTCGACGCGTCCGAAGGCGTGATCGCGTTCGCTCGCAATCCGGGGTTCGTATGCATCGTCAATGTCTCCGGGGACCCAGTGAGCGCTCCGCACGGCGCGGAGAAGCTGCTCGCCAGCGGGCCTCTGACCGAAGGGAATCGGGTGCCGATGAACACCGCCGCTTGGTACACGGAGTGACAGCGCCGTGATCCGCCGGTGGCCGGCGCTCATCATTCCTGGCAAGCGAGAGGGCGTAGCGAGCCGGCGATTGCGCCGGCGAGGAGAAGAAGCGCGATGACCACCACAAGTGCGTGCAGCAAGGTGTAGCGCTGGGCGAGAAATCCGAGCAAGGGGGGTCCGGCTACGAAGGCGCAGTAGGCGATTGACGAGATGACGCTCACTCGAGCCGGCGCCAACGACGGCTCGTCCGCGCCGGCGCTCATGCCCACCGGAAAGCCGAGGGAGATTCCTGCGCCCCACAGCAGAACGCCGGCGAACGCAACCTCGATGGTGGACCCGAGCGTAAACATGACGAGTCCGGCGACAGCCAGGATGAGGGTCGCGCGCAGCACCGGTACCCGTCCGTGCTCGTCGAGAAGCCGTGGACCGCACCAGCGCCCGGCTGTCATTGCGGCCAGGAAGACGGCGAGCGCAAGCGTTCCCACCACGGGGCGGGCCTCGTGGCCGTCGATCGTGGCCAGGCTGATCCAGTCGCTGCCGGACCCTTCGGCAAACGCGAGCGCGAGCACGAACACGCCGATCAGCAACGTGCGCTTCTCGCGCCAGGCTGTCAGTGACCTGCGGGCGGCTCCCGTGCCTGAGGACATCGGCGCAGCGGTATCGACATGATCACCAATGAAGGGCCGTACGGCGATCGGCACGCCGCCCGCAATCGCCAGGCCCACAATTGCCAGGTGCGCGGTCACCGACACGCCAAGCGCGACCATCGCGGCGCCGGCCAACGCTCCGGTGACCGTCCCGATGCTGAACCCGGCGTGAAAGCGCGGCATGATCGCGCGGGCGCCGTGTCGTTCGACGGCCGCACCGTGCACATTCATCGCGACATCCCAGCTCCCCGTCCCGACCCCCAGCGCGACCAGGCCCACCACGACCGGGGCCAGGCCGATGCGGCAGCCGACCGCGATCGCGACCATACCCGCACCGGCGACGGTAGCCATGCGCGAGACGACGGCACGCGCGCCGAATCGGGTAACCACGGGGCCCGATAACGGGAGCGCGATCACCGATCCCGCGGCGATCGCCAATAGCACCAAGCCGAGCTCCGACGAATCCAGATTGAGCTGCTGCTTGACCTGCGGGATCCGCGAGGCCCAGCTCGCGAAGGCAAAGCCCATGCCCATAAAAGCCGCATACGTGGCGCGCGTCGCCGCGTCGATGGCGTCACGGTCTGGCGCGTTCAAGGCCCATATCTCCTACCCGGGACACCCGAACCTGCTCGCCGTCGACATGCGTGGAGATCGAGCTGCGATAGAAGTCGTCGATGGTCGCACGTCTGACAGGGCGAATCGCGCTCATCACCGGCGTAAGTAGACAGGCGGGAATCGGCTTCGCCATAGCTCAACGCATGCTCGCTGAAGGCGCCAGCGTTGTCGTGCAGTCCTGGGCGCCGCACGATGCCGAGCAGCCATGGGGCCCCGATGCGGCGGGTGTGCGAGGGGTGGTCGAGGCCCTCGGAGGCGAGAGTGATCGACTCAGGCGCATCGAGGCTGACTTCGCTGATCCGGAAGCGCCGCGCCGTGTCGTCGACTTCGCCGTCGAACAGCTCGGAGCGCTCGACGTCCTGGTGGCGAACCACGCTCGATCAGCCCCGGGGACGCTGCGTTCGGTCACGGCACCCGATCTGGATCTGGCCTGGGCGGTCAATGCTCGAGCCGTCGTCCTCCTTGTCCAAGCCTATGCCGACCGGCACGATGATTCGCGCCGCGACGGCCGGGTGGTGCTGTTCACCTCCGGGCAGCACTTGGGGCCCATGGCGAGCGAACTGCCCTACGCGATCAGCAAGGGAGCGGTGCATCAGATGACCTGGTCGCTCGCCGACGCGCTCGCGGACCGCGGGATCACGGTGAACGCGATCAATCCCGGTCCGGTTGACACCGGATGGGCCTCGGACGCGGATCGCGAGCAGGTACGCAATTCGTTTCCGGGCGGCCGCTGGGGCACGCCCGCTGACATCGCGGCAGTCGTGAGCTGGCTTGCCGGTGCGGACAGCGAGTGGATCACGGGCCAGGTCATCAATGCCGAGGGCGGCTTTCGCCGATGAGACTCAAGCCCGCAGGGAGCAGAAGGTCGGCGTCAGCAGCACTTGGTCGTCGGTGAGGATGGTCATGGCGGTGAGTCCGGCTGACCACACCGGCCCGCGGGATCCCATGGCGAACGCCGCCGTGGCGTGCGCGTCCGCCCGCGCGAGCGTACGGTCGATCATTGTCACGCTCACCGTTCCGACCGGTGGCCGTCCGGTGTGCGGATCGACCACATGGGCCCCGCGCTCGTAAGCGCCCGAGGTGGCCACAGCGCCGCTGTGGAGCACGACCACCGCCGCGAGTTGCTCGCGCTGGCGCGGATGGCGGATGCCCACGCGCCAGGGTCCGCCGGCCACGCGCACATCACCGCCCGCCTCGATGCACAGCTGCTGCGCGCCGGCCCGGCGAAGTCCGGCGAATGCCACGTCCACCGCCCACCCCTTGACGAGCCCCGACGGGTCGACGCCGCCGGGCAGGGGAGCGTGCGCGTCGAAGTACCCATCGGTCCCGGCTCGCAAGACGTCGCAATATGCAAGCACCCTCCGAACGATGGGGTGTGTGTCGGACACGTCGATCTCTCCGGCGTTGAGCCGGCTGACGTCGCTGGCCGCGTCGTAGGTGCTGAACCTCCGATCGACCCATCTCAGCCAGTCGAACGCGTGTTCGAGTGCATCGTAGGGGATGACCCGATCGCGGATCTCGACGGTGACCGCCGTGCCCATGAGATGCTCGGCGCGGCGCTCAGCCACGGCGGGCCGCCTCGATGGCCGCGCGCAGCGACTTGATCCAGACGCGGCTGGTGTACGTCGCGCCGCTTACCGTGTCGATGTGCGCGCTTTGGGCGCGCAGGGCCTCGCGGCGCAGGATCGGCTCGGCGCGGGCGTTAAGCGCCTCGGTGTGAGGCCCATCGCCCGTAAGCGACACGGTCTCCACGCCCGTGAGACGCCCGTAGGTGAGCGTCACGCGGACCTGAACGAGGGAGAACGGCGTCATCGTCGGTGGCCCGGTGGCGGTGCGCACGCCGGGCCGCGCCCGGCCGGCCGCCGCCCGCACGGCGGGACGGTCCAGCTGCGGGGCGCGCAGGTTGAGCGTCCGCGGCGGATGGGTGTGGAAGCGCGCCAGCGCGGCCACCGCTGCGGCGGTCAGGACCAGGGCCGCCAGCGCGCGCTTCACAAGGTGAACCTCTCCACGTTGATGTTACGGGCGGGGACGCCGAGATCGCGTAGCGTCGCCCGCGTGGACCGGACCATCTCCGGCGGGCCGCAGACATACACATCGCGCTGGGCGATGTCGGGGATGAGGACTCTCAGCTCTGCGCCCGAAAGCGTTCGGTCCGGACCCGTCACGTAGTGAACCTCGGCGCCGCGGAACGCCGCCAGCGCGTCGAGCTCCTCGCGCAGGATGAGATCTCGGGCGCGGGCGGCGCGGTAAACGACGGCGATCTCGCCAGCCTGCGCCGGCATGTCCTCAAGCAGCGCCCGGATCGGCGTGATTCCGGCACCGCCGGCGATCAGAGCCACGCGCGGGCAGCGCCGGCCCGCCGCGGTGAAGGTGCCGTAGGGCCCCTCGGCGATGACCCGGGTACCGACGGGCACGGCGGCCAGCCGGGAGCTGAAGTCGCCCAGGCCCTTGACGGTGATGCGCAGGCGGCGGCCGTCGGGCGCGGCCGACAGCGAGAACGGATGCGTCTCCCACCACCGGTCGCGGGTGAGGAAGCGCCAGGCGAAGAACTGGCCCGAGTGGGCGCCCAGGTGGTGCAGCCGCCGGCCGCCGATCTCGATCGAGGCCACGCCCGGGCCCTGGGCGACCACGCTGAGCACGCGCAGGCGATGGCGGGCCGCGCTCAGCAACGGCGCGGCCACCCGACCCGCGAGAACGATGGCCGCCGTGACGAGGTAGAGCCCGGTCCAGTAGGCGCGGGCGAGCGGGTCTCCGACGAAGTCGCTGCCTGTGGCGATCTGGTGGCTGAAGGCCAGGGCGATGGCCAGATAGACGTAGAGGTGGGAGAAGTGCCACATCTCATAGCGCAGGGCGCGTCGGAGCGGCCCGGCCGAGACGGCCGTCACGGCGATGAGCAGGACAAGCGCGGCGGTGGCCGTGATCACTCCCGGGTAACCGGTGATCAGGCGCCGCAGCTCGGCGGGCACGCTGAGCCGATCGCCGAGCGCGTACCCGGCCGTGATGAGGACGGCGTGGACACCGAGCAGGCCGAGACAGGCGACGGCGGCGGGACGATGCCAGGCCAAGCGCCGGTCCAGACCCGCCAATCGCTCGAGCGCGGGCACCCGCGAGAGCAGTACGATCTGTACCAGCGCCAGGTAGGCCCCGAGCAGGCCGGTCAGGCGCCCGGCCCCGACGAGGCCCGTGGCGAGATTGTGCACGTCTCCCGGGCCATGCCGGAGCCACAGTCCGACGCAGACGACCGCGTTGACGGCGAGGACGAGCTCCAGGGCGAGCGCGAGGGCCCTCGACGGCGACCGCGTCATGGCGGCCATTGTCCCACCGGCCCTCGAGCGCACCGCCAGGCGCGGCGCGCGCCGCCGAAAGGCGCGCCACGAAGGCGGCAGGGCGTCCAGGCCTCAGGCGGTCAGACTTGCGCCGCCGTCGGGGTCGAACAGCTTGATCTCGCTGCTATCGAGCACCAGCTCGATCTCCTGGCCCGGGGTCGCATTGGACGCGGGATCGAGGCGCGCGACCACGGTGGTGGCATTGCCGTGCTTGGGCAGATCCTCCAGGTGCGCGTCGCGGGCCAGCTCTTCGAGATCAGCCGACGTGGTCGGGGTGTCCACGTCAAAGTAGGCGTAGAGCTCGGAGCCCATCGACTCCACTACGTCGACCTTGGCCTTGAAGTGCATGCCCTTGACGCCCTCGCCGGCGATGTGGGCGTCTTCGAAATGCTCCGGGCGAATGCCGACGATGACGTCACGGGCGCTGCCTTCGCCGGTGCGGCTCTGGAGCCGGCTGCGCAGGGTGCCGGGGATGGGGATCTCGCCGAGCGGTGTGCGGACGACCTCACCCTCAAGCCGCCCGGGCAGGAAGTTCATCGCTGGGGACCCGATGAAGCCGGCCACGAACAGGTTGACGGGATCGTCGTAGAGAACCTTTGGCGCGGCGACCTGCTGCAGGACGCCCGACCGCATAACCGCGACCCGGTCGCCGAGCGTCATCGCCTCGGTCTGGTCATGGGTGACGTACACGGTCGTCGTGCCCAGCCGCTGCTGAATGCGCGACACCTCGGTGCGCATCTGCACGCGCAGCTTGGCATCGAGGTTGGACAGGGGCTCATCCATGAGGAACAGGCTGGGATTGCGGACGATGGCCCGACCCATGGCCACGCGCTGGCGCTGGCCGCCGGACAGGTTGGCCGGCTTGCGATCCAGATGCTGCTCGAGGTCGAGGATCTTGGCCGCCTCGGCGACCTTGCTGTGGATCTCCTCTTTGGGCGTCTTGCTCAGCTTGAGCGCGAAACCCATGTTCTCACCCACGGTCATATGTGGATAGAGCGCGTAGTTCTGGAAGACCATCGCGATGTCGCGATCGCGCGGCTCGAGCTCGTTGACGCGCTCGCCGCCGATGCGCAGTTCGCCATCGGTGATGTCCTCAAGTCCGGCCAACATCCGCAGCGCGGTCGACTTTCCACACCCGGACGGGCCGACAAGGATCATGAACTCCGAGTCGTTGATCGAAAGCTCCATGTCCTTGACCGCCTCAAAGCCGTCTGGATACCGCTTCCAGATGTGGTCAAGTTGAACGTCGGCCATTTCCCCTCCTCAGGTGGACCGTGAGGGGCGGAAGATACCACCGGCGCGGGGCAAGGCCCGCAGTCGCTTGCGCGCCAGTTGGTCGGCCGCCTGAAGAGAGACACCGAGCCCTAACGGACGCGGGTTGCGCATCTGACGTGACGGGGATAAGGTGCCCCAGGAGTGCCCAAACAAGTGAGTTTGACGCTTGCCACTTTCGGGAGAGGAGAGGTTCTATGCGCACGAAGCTTGCGTTTGCCGTTCTCGTCGTCTGTTCATTGCTGGTAGCTGCCTGCGGCAGTAGCAATAGCGGCAGCAGTAGCAGCGGAGGCGGCTCGGGCGCCAAACCGAGCGTGTCGGGTGCGAAGACTCTTCCCGCGAGTGCCGCGGACAACCCGCCCAAGGGCACGGTCACGTACTGCACGGGTAAGGACACCACGGGCGCCGCCCACTACGTCGTCGCCCAGTTCAACGCCAAGTACGGCGCCCAGGGCTACAAGGCCCAGCTGGTGGAGTTCCCGGCCTCAGCCGACCAGCAGCGCGCGCAGTTCGTCCAGCGCGAGCAGGCGAAGTCGAGCTCCTGCGACGTGTTCTCCTCCGACGTGATCTGGACAGCAGAATTTTCAAGCCAGCATTGGCTCTACGACCTCACCCCGTATGTGACGGCGAACGCGTCGAAGTTCATCTCCGCGCCGCTCGACACCGTTCACTATGCCGGCAAGTACTGGGGTGTCCCGCAGACGAGCGACGCGGCCTTCATCTATTACAAGACGGGCGAAGCCGTGCCGTCGACCTGGCAACAGGTGTACGCCGCTGCGAAGACGAGCGGCGGCATCGTCTACCAGGGGGCTCCGTATGAGGGTCTCACGTGTAACTTCCTGGAGCTCGCTTTCGCGGCGGGCGGTCAGGTGCTCTCGGCCGACGGCAAGCACTCGGCCATCAACTCGCCGCAGAACCTCAAGGCGCTCGAGCTCATGGTCAGCGGCGTTAAGAACGGGTCGACCCCGCAGTCCGTGACGACGTACATGGAGCCCGAGACCGACCAGGCGTTTACGACGGGCAAGTACGGCTACATGCGCAACTGGACCTACGCGTACGCGGCCGACAACACGGGTGCGCTGAAGGGCAAGGTCCACGCCGCCCCGCTGCCGACCTTCGCCGGCGCGGGTAAGGCGAGCATCCTCGGCGGTCACAACAGCGTGATCAGCGTGTACTCCAAGGATCCGGGCCTCGCGCTCAAGTTCGCCGACTTCTTCGCCTCCCCGGCGATGCAGAAGGCGCAGATCCTCAAGTTCTCGCTCGCGGCCGTCATCCCCTCGGTCTACCACGACGCCGACGTCCTGAAGGCGGTCCCGTACGCGCCGCAGCTCCTCCAGGCGCTGTCGCAGGCCAAGGCGCGGCCGGTTTCGCCGGTGTACCCGCAGATCTCGCAGGCGATCTATACGAACGTCAACGATGCCCTGGCTGGCCGGGTCAGCGCGCAAGCAGCTCTCACGAAGGCCAACTCGCAGATCAACTCGGCCCTAGCGACGTTCTAACGGCCTTGGCCACTGTGGCGAATCAGGCTGGAGCGCCGGCTACGCGCCGGCGCTCCAAGGGCATGCCCGAGAAGCGACTGGCCAGGCTCATGGTCGCGCCCTCCCTGATCCTCATCGCGATCGTGGCGGCGTGGCCGATCATTTACGCGATCTGGTTGTCGCTGCATCAGTACAGCGTGCGGGTCGCAGGTCTGTCGCGCTGGGTGGGTTTGGACAACTACTGGACGAGTGGTCTGGGGAATCCTGACTGGCGCTCGGCGCTTTACCACACCCTCATCTTCACGGTCATCTCCGTTTCGCTCGAGGTGGTGATCGGACTCGGAATGGCGCTGGCCATGCACCGCGCCTTCCGCGGTCAGGGCCTGCTGCGCACGGTCGTGCTCGTGCCGTGGGCGATGCTCACGGTTGTCACCGCCGTGATGTGGCGCACAATGTTCGTCTCGCCCTACGGCTTCATCAACACGCTCCTGGGCACCCACACGGTGTGGCTGGGACAGGAGCCGTACGCACTGATCATCATCATCCTGGCCGACGTTTGGAAGACGGCCCCGTTCATGGCTCTGCTGCTGCTGGCCGGACTACAGGTCATTCCCGACGACATCTACGAAGCAGCTAAGGTCGACGGCGCCAAGACCTGGCAGCGGTTTACCCAAATTACCCTGCCGCTGCTCAAGCCGGCGCTGCTGGTGGCCCTGATCTTCCGCACGCTCGACGCGCTGCGGATCTTCGACCTGCCGTATGTCCTCACTCAGGGCACGGTGGGCACATCGACGCTGTCGACGATCGCCCAGCAGACTTTCGCCACGAATCGGCTCTACGGCGAGGGAGCGTCGATGGCGATCCTCACCTTCATCATCGTGATGCTGGTGTCGTTTAGCTACATCCGGTTCGTGGGCGGGAACATCCGCGGGATGACGGCGGAATAAGGGAGGAGAGATATGGAAGCGTCCACCGTTACCTCCGCCGAAGCCGTACCGCGTGCTCGGACCAGAGCGGCGAGGAAGCCGAAAAAGGACCGCATGCCGTGGTACATGTGGATCGCCGTTGCGGCGATCGTGGGGTTCTGCCTGTTCCCGTTCTACTGGCTGGTCAACATGTCGCTGAAGGCGGGCAGCGATCTCCAGGGATCAAGCATCTTCCCGCACCACCCGACGCTGAGCAACTACAACCAGATCTTCAAGAACGGCGACTTCCTCCACTCGCTGCTCAACAGCGCCATCGTGGCACTGGTCACCACCGCGATCTCGATCGTCGTCGCCTCCTTCTGCGCGTACGCGCTCGCCCGCCTCAAGCTCCGCGGCAAGGCGATCATCCTGGCCATCGTGCTCTCCATCTCGACCTTCCCTCAGATCGCGATCGCGGCGCCGCTGTTCAAGCTCTGGACGGATCTCGGGATCTTTGACACCTACATCGGTCTGATCATCCCGTACCTGACCTTCGCGCTCCCGCTGAGCATCTACATCCTGGTGTCGTTCTTTCGCGAGATCCCCAAGGATCTCGAGGAGGCGGCGCTCGTGGATGGGGCCACGCGCTTCCAGGCGTTCCGCAAGGTCGTGGTGCCGCTCGCGGCCCCCGGCCTAGCCACGGCGGCGATCCTGACGTTCATCATGGCCTGGAACGAGTTCCTGCTCGCCGTGACGCTGACCGCGACCACCGCGGCCCGGACCGTGCCGGCCGAGATCTCGTTCTTCACCGGCGCGACCGAGCATCAGGTCCCCTACGGGAGCATCTCGGCGGCTTCCGTGGTGGTCACGGTGCCGCTGATCGTGCTGGTGCTGCTCTTCCAGAAGCGCATCGTGGCTGGCCTCACCGCGGGCGCCGTCAAGGGCTAGATCATGCAGCACCTGCGCGGCGGTTCGTCATGAGCGCGGTCATGGGCTCAGCCACCATCGGGCCGCTTACCGTGAGCCGCCTCGGCCTCGGCACCATGCTGATGGGAACGAAGACCCCGGCCCGCGAGGCACACGCGATGCTGGATGCGTTCGTCCAGGCCGGACACAATTTCATCGATACGGCCGACGTATACGGCGACGGGCTGGCCGAAGAGATCCTGAGGCCGTGGCTGGCCCGCCACCGTGACGAGGTGGTGATCACCACGAAGGTGCGCTTCGAAGCCAGCGACCCGGGGGGAGCGGGGTTGGCGCCGGCCCGGATCCGCAAGGCGTGTGACGCCAGCCTGCGCCGGATGGGCATCGATGTCATCGACCTCTACGAGGTCCACGCTCCCGATCCGGGCGTGCCGCTCGAGGACACTCTCGAGGCGCTCGACGACCTCGTTCGCATCGGAAAGGTTCGCGCGCTCGGCGCCTCCAACTATCCCGCGTGGCTACTGGCGTGGGCCGTGCGGACTCAGGACTGCCACGGTTGGGCACCGTTCGCCGTGCTTCAGGCGCAGTACTCACTCGTGGAGCGATCGGTCGAGCTGGAACTTCTACCGTTCTGCCGCTCGGCTGGCATTCCCTTAACGCCATGGGGGCCGCTCGGCGGCGGCTTCCTGACCGGGCACCACGGGCGTGGCATCGCGCCGGCCGCGGGCAGCCGCTTGGCCGAAGCCTCAGACGACCTCGAGGAAGCCGTGCAGCGGCGTGCGACCGAGCGCAACTTCCGCGCCGTGGATGAATTGCAAGCGGTGGCGGACGAGTGTGGCGCGTCTGTCCCGCAGGTCGCGATCGCCTGGCTCCTACACCAGCCTGGCGTCGTCGCGCCCATCATCGGGCCCCGCACGATGGAGCACCTCCGCAACCTGCTGGCCGCCGCGACCTTGGATTTGGACGCCCATCAACTGCGGCGCCTCGGTGGGCACACCCGGCCGCCTGACATCTACCCGCACCGTTTCCTTCGCGAGCAGAACAGCATCGACGCGGAGCAGCCGCTCAGACGAGGCGAGTGAGCTCCCTCCCAGGGGCATGAGCAAGCCGACGGCGTAGGGCATCGCTAAGTGGCGGTTCCCCGCCGTATCGGCACGGCCGCGCGTCGTCCGTCCCATCTGTTCTCGAGCGCCCAGCACGCGCCGACCGTCCAGGCCTGCACACGGTTTGCGGCGGTGACCCGCTCGAGTTCCCCGTGTGGTGAGACGGCATACAGCTCGGGCGCGTTCCCGAGCCGGTGGACGGCCGACAGCACCCCGCTCCGCACGCGCTCGGCCTCGGCTTCGCGTCCTACCGCGCGCAACCCACCCCAGCCCAGCCACGAGTCGAACGGCCAGATTGAGCCGCGATGGTAGGCATGCGGGTCGAAGACCGTCGCCCTTGCCGATAGGGTGCGAAGGCCTGCGTTGGTGAGGATGTCCTCCTCGCAGAGCCGGTCGGCCGCTGCCCGTGCTGCTGCCGGCTCCAGCGCGTCGGCCCATAACAGCCAGCCGAGCTGCGACCCCGCGCCGGGAACGATCCGATCGCCGGCCTCCAAGGCAATGACGTCAGGATCGAAATCGTGCGACAGTCGCGCTCTGAGCGCCTCCGCTCGCTCGCGCCAGGCGTCCTCGCCCGAGAGCGCGGCCAGGACCCGGAGGGCGGATACCGTCACGGCCTGGGTATCGAGGTCGGCAAGCGGCGGCTCTGGCGGGGTACCGTCGGCGCGCAGGATTCCCCCACCGGTAGGCCCGGTCGGGTCGATCGTGTCGCGCCAGCCCTGTTGGCTCAGCCCTCCGGGAGACGACCCCGGGCTGTGGCGGAGCAAACCCCCACCGGAATCGAGCGTGCGGGCGATCCAATCACCCGCTGCGCGCCATTCGGACTCAAGCTCTTGGGCGAGATGCTCGTCATTAGCGGCCGACAGCGCCACGCAGAACCAGCTCGTGGCATCCGCACTTCCGTAGTACCGAAAGGCTCCGTGGTCAGCCCACCCCGCGTCGACGAAGCTCTGCGGGGGAGCGCTCCGGAACTCATGACCGATCTTTCCGGGCTCCTCCTGAGTCCCGGGATTGACCTCACGGCCTTGCCGTGCCGCAAGCGCCCGCAGCGCCGCGTGTGCCATCTGCGGGCGGGCGGGCAGCAGCTGAAGCGAGGTGATCAGCGCGTCACGGCCGAAGAGAGCATGAAAGCGGCCCGGATCTCCCGGAGCGACGGGCGGCGAGGAAGCGTACGGCCACCCTTCATCGGATTCGATCAGAGATAGATAAGCGGGAGCGTTGGTCATCGTCTGGCGCATCGACCGCCCGCATCCTCGCATTCCCTAAGCTGACACGATGCCGCCACCGCGCAGCACCGGCTCGCCGACAGTCGACGCGCAGCACGACTTCGTGCGCGCACGCCGACGCGCAGCCATGGGACGGCTCATCGCTCGGCTACGCGGGGAGCCGGACGACGTCAGCGTGATCCTTCCCTTCGACGAGGTGATCTCCGCGCTCGGTTTCGTAAGCGAACGGTCGCTCGGCCTCCAGGTCGTGCAATTGAGCGCCATCGTGGGCACGGTTGACCGTGGGCGAGATTTCGACCGGCGGTTTCGCCCCACGTCGCCGCGCGTGCGGTCTCGCTGGGAAGAGATCGCGGCAGCGATGCGGCGCGGCGAGGCGCTGCCACCCGTGGATCTGCTCAAGGTGGGAGAGATCTACTTCGTGCGCGATGGACACCATCGGGTGTCGGTGGCCAGTGCCCTCGGGCACGCCGACATCGACGCATACGTCACCGAGGTGGTGACCCGCGTCGACGCGGAGGGCGCAATAACCCTGACAGACTTGCCGCTCAAGAGCCACGAGCGAGTGTTCTTCGAGCGGGTACCGCTGCCGGAGGATGCGCGGGTGGAGATCGTGCTGTCCAATCCGTGGGACTACGCGAGCCTCGCGGAGGGAGTCGAGGCCTGGGGCTTTCGGGCCATGCAGGAGCACCAAGAGGCCCTCGACCGCGAGCAGACTGCGCTGCTGTGGCTCGAGCACGAGTACCGGCCAGTCGTGGCGATGCTGCGGGACGCCGACATGATCCACGGCCGCACCGAGACAGAAACGTACATGCGGATCGTCACCGAGCGCTACCGGCTGCTGCGCACCCATGCGTGGAACGATGAGATTCTGCACCAGCTGATCGAACGTGGCGAGGGCCGGCGCGGGTCCTAGACGTGGGTAGGTGCGGCTCGCAGGTAGCAGCTAGATACGCGGCTGCGACGGCTTCTTGCTGCGGCCGCGCTCTCTTCCCCGAGCGTTATGCCGCACTGATGACGAGCGTGTGCATGCCGCCGCCCTCGACGCGCACCGTCACCTCGGCACCACGGTTCGTATCGTTCACCTTGTAGTTGTGGACCGTCCGTCCGTCCAAGGTCACCACGGCCGGCCGGGTGCCCTGCGGCAGAGTATGGCCGATGAGCACGGTCTTGAGCGAGAGCCCCGTCGTGGACATCCGCGTCGTGTACTGACTCCCGGCGCGTGAGGCGAACACGTCGACGGCGCCGCTGCCCATGCCGAGGCGGATGTGCGAGCCGGCGACGCTCGGTTGGCCGCTCGGGACCTGCGGGACCACCTCGAGCACGCTGTAGGGCAGAAACGGCCGCACGCCGAGCTGCTGGTCGACGACTGCCCACATCGTCCCGTAGTTGCCCCATGCCTGCATCACGCTCGAGCGGCACGTCCAGCAGCGGTTGATGTTGGCCGGGATGCCGGGGGTCGGGTAGATGCTCTGCGGCGGCGTCGAGGGGAAGATTTCCGGCATCGCGCCCGGCATCTCGTCGGGCGTCCCGCCCGTCGCGGGCTCGGAGAACATGGTCTCGGCGTTCGCGTCGGTGTAGCGCTGCTGCTGGTCAGAGCCGAGCCGACCGTAGTCGCCCTCGCCGATCGCCTGGATCGAGGTCGTCAGCGAGAAGATCTCGGTGTCGCCCTTGCCATCCGGGCCGCCGCCGCAGCCGTTGTGGTAGAGGCCGCGGTTGCCCGGGCGCTCGCCGCTGTAGCAGCTGTTCTCCCGGCCGGCGAGCGCCGTATTCCCGTTGCTCTTGATCGCGAGCCCGGGCACCGTCCGCGTCCCGAAGGTGAGCTGGGTCTCCATCGGGGTCTGGCCGATCCAGTACTTCTGGAAGATCTTTACATTGCCCGGCTCCTGCAGCGAGTCCGCGTACTGCCCGTACGGCGCAGCCCACCACGTCGCCTCGAACCTCGACCTCAGCCGGTCGGCGAGGTGCGTGGCCCACGCTGCCGTGCGACCGTCGTGCTTGGAGCGCGCCATATCGGCGAGGTCGTAGAGGCCACGGATAAAGTACACGGCATTATCGAGCTTCACCGGCCCCATGCCGGGGCGCTCGACGTTGCCCGAGCCTGTGGGCCAGCCGTCAGGCGTCGAGTAGTGCGTGGCGATCGTGCGCATCCCCTCGCGCGTGAAGTTGTACATCTCGTCGCGGAAGGCGTTGTCGCCCGTCCACCGCCACACGAGGGCGACCGTGCTCGGGAACTTCACCGTCTCGTCGGTGTTGAAATCGTTCGTCGTCGTACCGTTCGCGGTCGTCTGGCTGTTGTGCCCGTAGTAGACCGAGCCGTCCGAGACCGTCTCGTGCGCGACGATCCCCGAGCTGCCGTTGAGGATCTCCGAGACGTCCTTGAGGGCGCGCAGGTGGTCCTCGATGGTCGTGAACTGTCCGACCGTGACCGCGGCGAACGCGGTGTACTCGCCGTCGGTGGCGAAGATCCAGGGGTAGTCTGGATAGCCCGCGGCGAACCAGCGCGCGTGCGGGACCGTGCCGAGCGGTGGCGGGTACTGCTTCCCCTGGTTCGTCCAGCGGATCTGCAGGTCTGAAGCAGTCTGCGTTTCGTCGGCGAGGTTCTGCTTGCCCCAGGTGACCGCGTTCTGCAGCAGCGTATCGCCGGGCAGCGACACGACGGTGTTGTTGCCGAGCGCCTCGCGCGAGGCGATCTTGGCGGCGAGCTCTCCGGCCGGGTCGCGCAGGGCCTCCGCGAGCTGGCTCTGCGCATCGGAGAGTCCCTTATCGGACCCAGCGACGGCGATCCACAGCGTCCGCGTCCCGTTCGCCGGCAGAGCGACCTTGTACGTGAGCTCGCCGCCGGTGCCGCGGCCGTAGGGGCCGTCGTCGCACGCACTCGGGGGCGAGGTGCCGTCATTGGCCGCGCACACCGTGTCCTTGGACTGTGGGCCACGGTAGTTGCCGTTGGAGGCGGCTGCCACACCGGAGGCCGGCGCGAGGTTCGAGCCGACGAGCGCCGACCAGTCACTGTGCCCCGTATCGGTGAAGACGAGGTCGCGGCCGTTGTATGCGCCAGAGTCAGGGGCGTTTGCGTCCGCCGCGCTAGGCGTCGTGAATCCCCAGGGATACGCCCGAAGCAGTTCTGAGTGCGAGTCAACGTTCACGGTGACGGTCCGGGCCGCGCTGGGATTCGTCATCTTCAGCCCGAAGAGGACCGCCCGGTTGGCGTCCGGTGCGAAGTCGATCCGTTGCAGCTGCACCCCGTCGGTGTCCGGCAACACGTAGCGCGTGTACCCCCAGCCGGAAGAGAACCGTGTCGCCTCGCCGGTCCACTGGCCGTCGAGGCCAAACCAGACACCGTCGGCGAGTTTGAGTGGGGGTGCCCACACGCCGCCCATCTCACCAGTGATGTGCCAGCCGTTCGCGAACCAGCGGGCGTCCTCGAATCCTTCGGCGTAGGACCGCTGCCCGGCTGTCACCTCGCGGCGATCCGACAGGCGGAAATTCGTCGACACTTCAGGTGCCGCAGCAGCTGCTCCGCTGCCCACGACCGCGCAGATGACACCGAGCATGATCGCTCGCCCTCCGTGCATGCTGTCCCTCTCTCTCGACCTCCCTCCGCCCGATATACCCATGCACGCCGTCCGACTATCCTAAATTGTGGACCCGTTGGACCGCCCGCTAACGGATCTCACTGGATGTTCCGTCGGAGGAACTTCAGTGAGCCCACGTCGACCAAGATGGGCACCTCGTTCGCGCGGAAGCAGGACCAATAAAAGAGCCCTCTGACGGACTCGAACCGTCGACCCCTTCCTTACCATGGAAGTGCTCTACCAGCTGAGCTAAGAGGGCGGATGCTGGTTTGCAGGGCTTTTGCGAGTCCGCACCTTTCTCGCTAAAGCTCTGTTGCAGCGCAGCGTACCCAACTCACACGATCGCCGTTGCCTTCCGTCATCCTCGCGAGCCGCATCACGCTCAACGGCACAACGAGCGGGCTTCGACTGTGGGGGCGCGGGCTTCAAAGCCCTCCACAGCTACGGCCGTCCGTTGGATTTGGACCCCGCCGCCACGCTCGCCGCCTCGGAGGCTGACGTGGGAGGGTCGTGCGTTACCGTGCCGGATTCGGTGTGAACGCGGATGGTGAACCAAAAGCCGCTCCCCGTGTCCAGCTGGCTCGATAGGCCGCATTCGCCCCCCATGAGGCCAACCAGTTGGCCGCACATGGCCAGATCCAGGCCGGTGCGTCCGTACGATCGAGGGGTGTCCGTGTCGGCCTGCAGGAAGGGCTGAAAGACCGACGCCCGCTTGTCCGCCGTGATGCCGTCGCCGGTATCGGAGATTTCAAAACGGATGATCATCTCCGCCCCTACCTGCTCGGGCTCGGTCATCCGAACGACGAGGTCGCCGGTCTCGGTGAACTTGATGGCGTTGCCGATGAGCTTGGTCAAGACCTGGCGGACTCGGCCGGGGTCCCCGATGACGACATCCGGAACGGATTTGGCGATCACCGTGAGCAGGTTGAGGCCCTTGGCCTGGACCGGTCCAGCCAGCAGATCCACCACGTCATCGACGATCGTCCGCAGGCTGAACTCGATCTGTTCGAGCTCGAGCGTTCCATCCTCGACCTTCGAGAACTCGAGAATGTCGTTGATGATGGTCATCAACGCCTCCCCCGAGTCGCGGGCGCTTTGGGCATAGTCCCGCTGGCGAGCGTCGAGGTCGGTCTCAAGCAGGAGATCGGTCAGGGCGATGACGCCGTTCATCGGGGTGCGGATCTCGTGGCTCAGGCTGGCGAGAAAGTCCAACTTCGGTCGCCGGGCCGCCGTCCCCTCGTCCCAGACCTCCGACGTGGCCGCCTCCGCCCCGACCTCGGTGGACACGTCGGCGAGGGTCCCGACCCAGCCTGCGACTCCGCCGTCATCGGCCGGGATCGGCTTGGAGGTCACGAGGACGATCCGTGGGCCTCCGGCGCGGGCCGGTAGCTCAAAGCGATGGGAGAACTCAGACCGGCCGCCAGGGCCGCCCGGCATGTTGGTGCTGGCGCTTGGCTCCCCGCCCATGATGTTCTCCCAGCTGTGGCCGAGCGCCTCGCCGGCCCCGACCCCGGTTATCTCGGACCAGCGGGGGTTGGTGTAGACATATCGGTTCTCGGTGTCCGTCTGGAAGATGCCGATCGGGGCGGCGTCGGTGAGGAGCCGAAGGTGATCGGCTGAAGCCTGCGCGGCATTTGCCTGCGAGGTCAGCAACCCCGCGTTGCGAAAGATGTTGGCAAAAACCGAAACCTTGGCGCGAAGCTCATCGGGAATGACGGGAGCAGATATGAAGTCGACCGCACCGTCGGCGTAACGATTGGCGTTCTCGATCTCGTCGGTCGCGTAGGCGGTGATGAAGATAATTGGTGTCATCTCAGATTGCCGGCGCTGACGAATGAGAGCGGCAGTCTCGAACCCGTCCATCTGCGGCATGCGGACGTCGAGCAGGATGACGGCGAAGTCCTGGGCCGTGACGTGACGCAGCGCGGCGAGCCCCGAGTCGGCCTCGAAGATGGCGTAGTCCAGCGGCCGCAAAATCGATTTGAGTGCGAGTCGCTTGCCGGGGTGGTCGTCGACCACGAGAATGGGCACCGGCGGCTGGGCGCCCGGGGTCGCCTCGTCGGCGTGGCGCCTCGCCGCGGATGAGGGGGAGGTGCTCATGCCGTGAGCTGGGCGGCTACCGGCATCCACGGTCTGAGCGCCTCGAGGAGCTCGGCGGTGTCGACCGGCTTGGGAATGTAGTCGTTGGCTCCGGCATCGAGGCAGCGCTGGCGCTCGCCGGACACGACCTTGCCGGTGACGGCGATGATGGGGAGTGACTTGAATCGATCCAAGTCCCGGATGGCGCCGATCGTGGCGTATCCATCCATGACCGGCATCATGATGTCCATCAGGACGAGATCGGTGTCTGACGCCCGTTCGAGGGCGGTGATGGCATCGGGGCCACTCTCGGCCGAGGTGACCTCGGCATCGCCTCGCTCAAGCAGGGCGGTCAAGGCGAAGATGTTGCGGAAGTCGTCATCGACAACGAGCACCTTCATCCCCTCGAATTCGTGACCGATGGGCCCGCTGGACTGGGGCGGCTCAGTTTCCCGCTCGGGAGCCTCCGTCGCCGGTGTGCTCGGGCCCGGGCTGGGGGCGGATGGCTCCTGCCCCGGAGCAGGCTCTGTGGACGCGAGGTCAGAGGCTGCGGTGACGGCCCGACGCGAGGGAAGGTAGAGAGTGAAGGTGGTTCCTTGGCCCGGCGTGCTCGTCACCTTGATTTCTCCGCCAAGCAGGCCGGCCAGTTCCCGGCTGATGGAGAGGCCGAGGCCGGTCCCCCCGTAGACGCGGGCGGTGGCGCCGTCGCCCTGGGCGAAGGCCTCGAAGATCCGCTGATGCTGAGCTTCCTCGATGCCGATCCCCGTATCGCTGACGGCGAGGGCGAGGACCGCAGGTGCTCCGGCCAGGGAATCCAGCTCCGGACTCCAACCGTCGGCGGCTACGCCGATCCGGAGGCGCACCTCGCCCTGATCGGTGAACTTGAACGCGTTGGCGAGCAGATTGGTGAGGATCTGGCGAAGGCGCTGAGGGTCGGTGTCGATGGCTGGCGGGCTGTCCGGAGCAAGGTCGATCGAGTAGTCAAGGCCCTTCCCCTGGGCGACATGCTCGAACTCCCGCAGCACTGTGCTGCGCAGCGGGTCGAGCAAGACCTCGGACACGTTGGCGATGATGGTGCCCGACTCCGCCTTGGCCAGGTCGAGAATGGTGTTGAGCAGGTTGAGAAGATCCTTGCCCGAGCTGCGAATGACACTCGCGTACTCGACCTGAGTGTCGGTCATGTTGTGCTCGGGGTTTGCCTCGAGCTGCTCGGCGAGGATCAGAAGGCTGTTGAGCGGAGTGCGAAGCTCGTGTGACATGTTGGCGATGAACTCTGACTTGTACTTCGAGGAGACGGCCAGCTGACCCGCCTTGTCCTCTACCTGGCGCTTGGAATGCTCGACCTGTTGATTTTTTTTCTCAGCTTCGATGTTCTGCTCAGCCAGCAGCCGGGCTTGTCGACCGAGGTCCTCGTTGGACTCGCGTAGCTCCTCCTGCTGGGAGCGGAGCTCCTCGGCCTGCGACTGGGACTGCTTGAGGAGGTTCTTGGTCAGCGTGTCCGCTTCGATCGTGTTGAGGACGAGACCGATGCTCTCCGTGAGCTGATCGAGGAACACCTGGTGGGTGGGACTGAAGGCGGAAAACGAGGCGAGCTCCAGCACCGCGCGGACTGTCCCCTCGAAGAGGATGGGCAGGACGATGATGTTGAGCGGAGCGGCTACGCCGAGCCCCGAGTTGATCCTCACATAATCCCCGGGGACCTCGGTGAGAAGGATGCGCTTCTTCTCCTTCGCACACTGCCCGACCAGGCCTTCACCGAGACGGAACCGCCTCGACAGGCGCTTGCGCTCCTCGTAGCCGTAGCCGGCCTGGAATTGCAGGACGGCGTCGCTGGGGTTCGACGGACGCGTCATCGAGTAGAAGACCCCGTGCTGGGCGGCAACGAGCGGCGCAAGCTCAGAGAGGATCATGTCCGAGACGGTCGGGAGGTCGCGCTGTCCCTGGAGCATGCGGATGAATCGTTCCCGGTTGGTCTTTAGCCAGTCCTGCTCGACGTTCTGCCGCGTTGTCTCACGCAGGTTGCGGATCATCTCGTTGAGCTTGTCCTTCAGGGCGGCGACCTCCCCGCTCGCCTCCACCCGCACCTGACGTGTGAGGTCGCCCTCGGTCACCGCAGTGGCCACCTCGGAGATGGCGCGCACCTGGTTCGTGAGGTTGGCCGCCAACTGGTTGACGTTGTCGGTGAGATCCTTCCAAACGCCGCCCACCTCCTTGGACTGCGCTTGGCCGCCCAGCTTCCCCTCGACGCCGACCTCCCGGGCCACGCGCGTCACCTCTCCGGCGAAGGCGTTGAGCTGGTCGACCATCGCGTTGACGGTGTTCTTCAGCTCGAGAAACTCGCCCTTGACGTCGATCGAAATCTTCTTGCTCAAGTCGCCGTTGGCCACCGCAGTGGTCACCTCGGCAATGTTGCGGACCTGACCGGTCAGGTTGCCCGCCATGAGGTTGACGTTGTCGGTGAGGTCCTTCCAAACGCCGCCGACCTCGATGGTCACCGCGGCTGCCTGACCCAGCTTCCCCTCCGTCCCGACCTCGCGGGCGACTCTCGTCAGCTCGGAGACGAACCCGTTCATCTGGTCCACCATCGCGTTGATGGTGTTCTTCAGCTCCAGCAGCTCGCCACCGAACTCGGCCGATACCTTCTTGCTCAAGTCGCCGTCGGCCACCGCTCCGATCACGCGCTGCATCTCGGTGGTGGGGCGCACCAGGTCATCGATGAGGCTGTTGACCGAATCGATGCTCTCTGACCAGCTCTGAGACCAGCCTCCGAGCGCCACCCTCTGCGAGAGCTTGCCCTCCTTGCCCACGACCCGGCTGACCCGGGCCAGTTCCTTCCCGAGTGCCTGGTTGGCGATGATGACGTCGTTGAATCCGTCCGCGACCTTCCCGGCCACGCCGGTCCAGTCGAGCGGCAACCGGGCGCTGAAGTCGCCGCCCTTGAGGTGGGCAAGGACGCTCAGCAGGGCCTTGGGATCGACGGTGCCGTCGATGCCCGGCGTGGAAACTGGCATGGAACCTCTCTCGCGCGAAGTGGCGAACGCTCATTGCGGGCGCGCCTGCCTATCGCATCGGCACACCGAACCTTGTGCATGAGCCCGGTCTCACGGAGCCAGCGAGCTAAGAGGGCGCGAGCGTGAGCCTGGCGGGTCGAGCCGGGGTGGCCGGGGCGCCGGGCCTAATAGGCCGAGTGGAGCAGCGAGAGCATCGTCCCAGCCGAGCTGGGCCCGACGGGAGCCCCACTCGAGTCGGCGAAGCCGATCTCCAGGTGCGGCCCGGTGGACATGCCGACGATTCCTGGGCCGATCGAGCTCGATGACGGCGCCGGCGCCGACGTGGGTGCCCACGGGGAGCTGGTTTTCCGGCCCGGCGTGGCCGTAGTAGACGTAGTCGTAGCCACCGAGCGGGCTGTCGCAGTGCAGGACCGGAGCCCAGGGACCGAAGCCGCCGATCCCATGCAGGACGATCGTTCCGGAGCACACCGCGTACTCAGGCGTGTTGCCCGGGGCAGCGATGTCCACGCCATCGTCCGGTGACCAGCTGCCCGGCCCCACCGCTGAGCCCTTGGGGAGCGGGAAGACGAAGCCGCTGCCTCCTGCCGCCGGGGACGGGGCCGGAGCCGGCGAGCCGGACGGGCCGGAAGCCTGGGCCTGGATCTGATCGGCCGCCCGCGCCGCGGCGGCTGCCTGCGCCGCCTGGATCTGGGCGAGCTGATGCCGGAGCCCTGAAACCTTGCTCTGGGCGGCGGCAAGCTGACCTGCCTTGATGCCCCGTGCCCGCGCAACCACGATCCGCTGACGGAGCAGGGTGACCCGACTGGCGGCGAGCACGTTGCGCTCGTTCAGGACCTGCTGTGTCAAGGCTTGCTGGCGGACCTCGAGCGCGCCCAGACTGACCGCCTCCGCGGCCACCCGACGGCGCGCGAGCTTGACCGCCTTGATGATCGTGACGTCCTGCTTCTGGATGCGCTGCGCGAACTGAAGCCGCTCGAGCAGGTCCTGGAAGCCATGGGATTCAAGAACCACCGTGACGAGGTCCGGAGCGCTCGACTCGTAGTTGTTGACGAGCTGCCGGGCGAGCGTGGCCTGGCCACGCGTTTCGAACGCCTCGAGCTGCGCGAGCCGGTTGCGCGCCAGCGTGAGCTCGACCTGAAGATGGACCAGCTCAGCCTCCTTCGCGTCCAGGTCAGTCTGGAGGCGTGAAATGCGGCCCTCGAGCTGCGCGATGCTGGCGTCGAGCTGTGCGAGGTGACTCGAGTAGGCGCCGACCGCGCCCGCCAGCGCGGAGACGCCGCTCTGGCCGGCGCTGATCTGCTGCTGAAGCTGTCCGACGCTGACGGCCCGGGCCGGAGCCGGGCGAAGCGCGCTGAGCCCTGTCGCGAGTGCGACCAACAGGAGGACCGCGACGCAGGCGGCAGTGATGGATTTCCCCTTCGCGGTCAGCATGGCAACCCGGTCGCCGCGGCGTCTACCGCGGGATACTTTTCCCTGCACCCGGTGGGTTCGGGGGCGTCGCCAAGCTAACACGCAGCTCGACTTGATGCCCAGCCGAAACGGGGGTTGCAAAGGATTGTGCACGGGAGGGAACGGGCCCAGTGGCGCCGACGCCCCCGCCACGACCAGGCTCTGCTGGGTAGGGTCGGCTCATGGCCACCTGGGACGACGTACGGCGACTCGCCCTCGCCCTACCGGAGACGCACGAGGACCTGCGACGCGGTCTCCAGTTCTGGGTCGTCAAGGACAAGCTCTTCGTGTGGGAGCGCCCGCTGCGGAAGTCCGATCTCCAAGCGCTCGGCGATTCCGCCCCTGACGGCCCGATTCTCGGCGCCCGAGTCGAGCACGAGGTCGCCAAGGACGCGCTGATCGCCGACAACCCCGAGGTCTTCTTCACCATCCCCCACTTCAAGGGCTACTCCGCCGTGCTGGTGCTGCTGGAAAAGATCGCCCTCGACGAGCTGGAGGAAGTGATCGTCGAGGCCTGGCTGGCGCGGGCCCCGAAGCGGCTAGCCGAGGCCTACGTGGGGGAGCGTTTCCCGAACGCGGAATAGGCTGGGAAAGGCTGAAGTGGCGGGACCAGGATTCGAACCTGGGAAGGCAGTGCCAACGCGTTTACAGCGCGTCCCCTTTGACCGCTCGGGAATCCCGCCAAAGCGCCACGAGTCTAGCTAGATGGCACCGCCGCAAGCTCAATCCGGGCTGGCAGTACATCGCCCGACTCAACCTCGTATTCGGCGTACTTTGGCCCTCCGAGGGTGATCGCAATCTCTGCCTCGACCGCTTCTGACGGGATGTACCAGCGCCTGCCGTCTCCCACGTGGACGAAGAGCGAGTCGCATCTGGAGCGGTGAAATCGCTTTACCAGACCCTGCCAACTTCGGTTGCCACCCATCGTCGAGATTCGAACTCCCCAGCGCCCGTTCCGGCAATGGCTCGATGTCTTCACCTGCACGCGCACGATCCGGTCCCCGAAGTCCGCGATCACGTCGTAGTCAGGGCTATGTCCGAACGGGATCGCAACGGTTGCGCCCTGGCTCGCCAGCCAGCACATCGCCGACAGCTCCCCCGCATCCCCCTGGCGCCTTGGTGTCCACCGCTGATCCACGACACCGAAGCTACACCGCCATCCGGACGAAAATCCCTGGAAATCGCTACAAAACAGCTACAAAACTGACACAAGACTGCAACAGCTTGTGAGGACTCGCGGGCGGGCGAGGTCTTCCCAGGACGCCGCGTCCAGTCGCGACGAAGGACTACCCCTACGAGGCGTCCCGCAGGCGCTGCGCCTCAGGCAGGGCCTCGAGCTTCTTCAGCGTGTGGTTCTCGATCTGGCGGATGCGCTCGCGCGTGACGTTGAAGGCGCGACCGACCTCCTCGAGGGTGTAGGGCCGCTCGCCGGTCAGCCCGAAGCGCATCTCAATCACCTCACGCTCGCGCGCCGGAAGCGCTCGCAGGGCCCGGCGCAGGTTCTCCTGGCGTAGGTGCTCGACCGCCTGCTCGAAGGGCGACTCCGCCGTCTGGTCCTCCACGAAGTCCCCGAGCTCCGAGTCGTCCTCCTCCCCCACCGGCCGCTCGAGCGAGATCGGCTGCTGGGCCATCCGCAAGACGTCACGCACCTCCCGGACTGAAGTCTCGAGCTCGATCGCGATCTCGTCGGGCGTGGGCTCCCGCCCCAGGACCTGCACCAGCTGGCGCTCCACGTGCACGACCTTGTTGAGCTTCTCCACCATGTGCACGGGGATGCGGATCGTCCGGCCCTTGTCGGCGATGGCGCGGGTCACGGCCTGGCGGATCCACCAGGTCGCGTAGGTGGAGAACTTGTAGCCGCGGCGATAGTCGAACTTCTCCACGGCTCGGATCAGCCCCATCGACCCCTCCTGGATGAGATCCAGGAACGTGAGCCCGCGGCCCAGGTAGGACTTGGCGATCGAGACGACGAGGCGAAGGTTGGCCTCAATCATCTGCTGCTTGGCCAGCATGTCGCCGCGCTCGATCCGCTTGGCCAGCGTGACCTCCTGCTCGGCGGTCAACAGGTTCACGCGCCCGATGGAGCGCAGATAGAGCCGCAGCGAATCCAGCGAGGGCTCGACCGTGAGATCGACCTCGACCTTTTTGCGCGGCGGCTCGGCCTCAGGTTCAGCGGCGCGCCGGCTCGCCTGCTCGACCGTGCCCCCCTCTGACTTGGCCAGGCGTCCTTCCGCGTCGACGATGTCGATGCCGTGCTCGTCCAGGTAGCCGTGCAGCTCCTGGACCTGCTCCTTGGTCGCCTCGATCTCCTCGAGGCACGCGGACACCTGCTCAAACGTCAGAAACCCGCGGTCCTGACCTTCCGCAATCAGCGGTCGCAGCTCGTCGAGCTCCGCGATCGCGGTCTCGTCCCCCAACAGCGCAATGCCGTCTTCGCTCACGGCCCCTGAGCTCCCTCCATCGTCTCTCTCCTCACTCCCGGCGAGTGATAGCACAAAGGTACACCGAAGCTAAAGCTGCCGTAAGCCCGTGGGTGAGCGCGTCGCCTCTCTACTCTTTGTCAGAGCGATGGCAACCGAGCAAACATCCACCCTGCCGATCGTCGACGTCCAGTCGCAGCGGCCGGCTGTCGGCCTCAGCCTCTCACGCGTCGGAGTGACGGGCGTCGAGAAGGTCATCCGCCTGCGGCACAACGGGGGCGAGCAGCTGTTCATGGCCCGCTTCGAATGCACGGTCGAGCTCGACGCGACCCAGAAGGGCGCGCACATGTCGCGCTTCGAGGAGGTCATCAACGAGGCGATCGGACAGGTCGTCCTCGGGGAGTCGACATTCAAGGTGGAGACGCTGGCCCAGCACATTGCGGAGCTCGTCCGCGCGCGTCAGGGCGCGCGCCGAGCCGAGGTCAGCGTCGAAGCGCGCTTTCCGGAGCACAAGCCCGCCCCCGTCTCCGGCGTGCAGACGCAGGAGATCTACACGCTGCACGGCGCCGCCGTCTGCACCGAGCGCGGAACGCGCCGGCTCACCGGCGTGACCGCGCAGGGCATCACCGCATGCCCGTGCGCGCAGGCCCTGGTTGCGGGCAACGCGCGGCAGAGACTCAGCGAGCAGGGCTTCGACGCGATGGAGATCGAGCGCATCTTCGAGGCCGTTCCCGTGGCCACCCACAACCAGCGCGGGCTCGGCACCCTGAACATCGGCTGCACCGAGCGCTGCGACGACGAGATCGACGCGGCGACCCTGCTTGAGATCGTCGAGCAGTCGATGTCCTCGGAGATCTACGAGCTGATGAAGCGCTCCGACGAGGCGGCTGTGGTCGAGAAGGCGCACCGCCGTCCCCGCTTCGTCGAGGATTGCGTGCGGGAGATGATCCAGGGCGTCGTCGACCGCTACCCCCAGCTCGACGACCGCGTCTTCGTCTCCGCCCGCCAGGTCAACCTGGAGACGATCCACCAGCACAACGTCGTGGCCGAGCGCTTCGGAACCCTCGAAGAGATCCGCCACGAGTTGACTACGGGCAAGCCCACCCCGGCCCACACGAGCCGCCGGGCCTGGCTCGATCAGCTGCGCTGAGGCTCGCGCGCCGAGGCCAGCCCGCGGCGCAGGCCGAAGAAGTAGTCGGCGCCTGAGAGCACGGTGACCACCACGGTCAGGTAGATCAGCACCTGCATCCACACCGGGTGGCCGTCCACCGCGATCACGCAGATGACCATCGCCACCTGGAGCGCGGTCTTCACCTTCCCGAACCCGCTGGCCGAGATGACCACACCCTGCTGCGTCCCCACGGCCGCCCGCAGCGCCGTGACCGCGAACTCCCGCGCGATGATCACCATCGCCACCCACGCCTCCAGCCGGTTCAGCGACACGAGCACGATCAGCGCGGCGATGATCAGGAGCTTGTCGGCGATCGGGTCCATCAGCTTCCCGAACGTCGTCACCGATCCCCGGTGCCGGGCCAGGTAGCCGTCGATGGCGTCGGTCAGCGACGCGGCGGCGAACACGACCGCGGCCAGGAGATCACCCCCGCCCGTCTTGTCGAGCAGGGCCACTACGAGCACCGGGACGAGCAGGATGCGGATGACGGTGAGGAAGTTCGGGAGGTTCAGCGGAAACATGTGACCGCTTACGCTAGCGACGATGCGCGCGGTCGTCATGCAGGAACAGGGTCAACCGCTGACACCGGTCGAGCTGCCGGATCCGGAGCCCGCCGAAGGCCAGCTCCGCCTCACGATCAAAGCCTGCGGCGTCTGCCGCACCGATCTGCACCTCCGCGACGCCGAGATCAACGCGACCAAGCTCCCGGTCGTCCTCGGGCACCAGATCGTCGCCACCACCGAGGACGGCAGACGCGTCGGCGTGCCCTGGCTCGGCTGGACTGACGGCACCTGCCGGTACTGCACGAGCGGCCGCGAGAATCTGTGCGTCAATGCCCGCTTCACCGGTCGTGACATCGACGGGGGCTACGCCGAGCTGACGGTGGCCGACGAGCGCTACTGCCTCCCCCTGCCCGACGAAAAGGAATTCCCCACCGAGCGCGTGGCCCCGCTCCTGTGCGGGGGGCTGATCGGGTATCGGGCGCTGCGCTTCACCGAGGAGGCCCACAATCTCGGGCTCTACGGGTTCGGCTCGGCCGCGCACATGATCGCCCAGGTCGCCGTTCACCAGGGCCGTGATGTCTACGCCTTCACGCGCCCGGGTGACGAGCGAACGCAGACCTTCGCCAAGTCTCTGGGCGCCGCGTGGGCCGGCGGCTCAGACGAGGATCCGCCGGAGCCCCTCGACGCCGCGATCATCTTCGCCTCGGCGGGCGAGCTCGTCCCCCGGGCCCTCAAAGCGCTCTCCCCCGACGGCGTCGTGGTCTGCGCCGGAATCCACATGAGCGACATTCCCGCATTCGGATACGACCTCCTCTACGGCGAGCGCAAGGTCCGCTCGGTGGCCAACCTGACCCGCCAGGACGGCATCGAGTTCCTGGAGCTGGCGCGGGAGGTCCCGGTCCGCACCACGGTCGAGGTCTACGGGCTGGACCAGGCCGAGCAGGCCCTGGCTGACCTCCGGGCGGGGCGCTTCGAGGGCTCGGCCGTGATCGTTCCCTGAGGACGGCTACGCTGGACTCATGCCCCTAATTCCGATGGTCATCGAGCGCACCGCGCGCGGCGAGCGCGAGTTCGACATCTACAGCCGCCTGCTCAACGAGCGGATTGTTTTCCTGGGCACGCCGATCGACGACATGGTCGCCAACCTGATCGTGGCGCAGCTGCTTCACCTCGAGTCCCAGGACCCCGACAAGGACATCTCCATCTACATCAACTCGCCCGGCGGCTCGATCTACTCCGGGCTGGCCATCTACGACACGATGCAGTTCATCAAGCCGGAGATCCAGACCATCTGCGTCGGGATCGCCATGTCGATGGGCTCACTCCTGCTCGCCGGCGGGGCCAAGGGCAAGCGCTTCTCGCTGCCCAACAGCCGGATCCTCATCCATCAGCCCTCGGCCGGCTTCGAGGGCCAGGCGACGGACATCCAGATCCACGCCCAGGAAATCCTCAACGTACGCCGCCGCATCGACGAGATCTACGCCCTCCACACCGGGCAGACGGTCGAGCAGGTCAACCATGACATGGAGCGCGATCGCTTCTTCAAGGCCGACGAGGCAGTCGAGTACGGCCTCATCGACCGCGTGATCGAACACCACTAGCGAAGCCGCGCGCGCATGCGCGCGCGGCCGGGTCCGCGCATGCGCGGACCCGCGGGGTGGCGCATGCGCCACCCCGAACATCCACCTCGCGGTTTTCCTTCCCGCCGACCGGGTAGGGGTAAAGAAAGAGCCCTTGCGCTTACGGGAGAAAGCGCCGGCCGGTTCTATCCAGGGGTTGGTCGGCTTGAAACTGGGAGGTTCACGTTGAGACGTGTTCGTCTGTCCTTGCTCGCTGGAGTTCTGGCGGGTTGTCTGGGTTGTGCCGCGGCCGCCTCGGCGCATCCGATCCTTTTGCCGACGATCCCTCAGGAGATCCAGCACGACCGCGCCATCGGCGCGATCAATCCGCCGGCGCCGCCGTGTCCTCAATCCGCGGTGGGCGTGTCGTGTACGCCCGTTCCTGAGACGCCGGCCACCGGGATTCCGTTCCCGGGCAACATGGCCTACTACGGTGGCCACGTCCAGGTGACGCCCAAGGAGTACGTGGTCTACTGGGGCTGGGGCCAGAGCGGAGCCTGGCCGGCAGGTACGAGCTGCTCGTCGGAGAGCCTCACCGAGGGCTCCTACACCGGGACGCTGGCATGCGACCCCGACGGGGCAGGCAAGTACATGGCCGACTTCCTCCAGCAGGTCGGCGGGACGCCGTGGGCCGGAGTCCAGACCCAGTACTTCCAGACCGACTCCTCTGGCGCCCAGCAGAACATCACCAACCCGGCGGAGCAGCTCGCGGGCCTGTGGGTCGATGACACGAACGCGAACACGCTCCCCAGCACCAACATGAACAACGCCGCCGGCTCGACGAACACGTTGACCGTGCTCGGGCAGGAGGCGCAGCGTGCGGTGGCCCATTTCGGGATCACCGATCTGAACAACGCCAACATCGTGATCGTCCAGCCGCCGGGCCTGAGCGATCCCAATGCCCTCAGCCAGGGCTACTGCGCCTTCCACGACTACACGTGGCCGGGCGTTGCCAGCGGCGACTACAACGGGATCCAGCAAGGGATCTCGTACTCGAACATCCCCTACCAGCTGGCGATCAACTCCGGTGGCTCGAACGTCTGCGGCGAGAACGCCGTCAACAGCGGAGCCAAGGGCAAGCTCGACGGCTTCTCGATCGTGCTCGGCCATGAGATGGAGGAGACCGTGACCGATCCGGGTGCCGAGGACGTCGTCGGAAGCACGCACCTCGGCGGCTGGTACGACACGGTCGACGGCAACGAGAACGGCGACAAGTGCGCCTGGGTCGGCCTGGATCCGCTCACCGGCACGGGCCCGCCCGAGCCCATCCCCGGCGCGACAGGCGACATGACCGGCAACGCCGGTGAGACGTTCGCCGTCCAGTCGCTGTGGAGCAACCAGGCCAATGCGGGGACCGGCTATTGCGCCGGCGCCGGGACGGACTCTCCGGCACCAAACGGACCCTGACCTCGGTCGGATAGAACCGCACAGCGGGGCCCACCTCTCGACGAAGTGGGCCCCGCTGTCCTATCCGCCGGCCCACCGCCGGCTTCCGATTCTGAATTCGCGCGCGCGGGTATCCATTCAGCGCGCGCGTGCGCGGAGGGAGAGACAAGCGCCGGCCGTTTTTCAGGTGCCGGCCTGAGAGCGGGAGGTTCGGGTGGGACGTTTTCGAGTGTCGTTGTTTGTCGCGGTCGTGGTCATCGCCGCGCTGGCGTCCGCCGGCGTTGCGTCAGCAGGTCCGATCCTCTTGCCGACGGTCGCCAAGCAGGCCCAGAAGGAGGCCTCGATCCAGAAGGCCGACTCGTCGCTCACGCCGCCGGCGCCCCCATGCCCGGAGAGCGGCCAGCTCCCCTCACCGTTCTCCAACTGCGGACTCCCGGAGACCCCGGCCACCTCGCTGCCCTACATGGGCAACATGGCGTACTGGGGCGGCTCGGTCCAGACCACGCCGAAGGAGTACATCGTGTACTGGGGCTGGGGCGAGCCCGGAGCCTGGCCGGCTGGTGACACGTGCTCCTCAGAGAACATCACGGAGGGCACGATCACAGCGACCCTGGCCTGCGACCCCGACGGGGCCGGAAAGTACATGGCCGACTTCGCATCCCAGATGGGCGGCACCGGCTGGGCCAACGTGAGCACCCAGTACTACCAGACCGACGGCTCAGGCAACCCGGCGTACGTCACCAACCCATCGAACGTCCTGGCCGGGATCTGGGTGGACGACACCAACTCGATCACGAGCCTCCCGAGCACGAGCGCCACGGCGCCGGCCGGCTCGGGCAACACGTACTACGACCTGGCCGCTGAGGCCAAGCGGGCGATCGCGCACTTCGGGATCACCGACCTCACCAACTCCAACATCATCATCGCCCAGCCGTACAACTACAGCGACCCCAACGCGGTGAACACGGGCTACTGCGCCTTCCACGACTGGACCGACACCCGCGTCCCGGCCAACTCGTACTACGACGGCATCGGCGGCCCGCCGTTTGCCTACACGAACATGCCGTACTCGCTGGCGATCAACTCGAGCGGGGTCAACGTGTGCGGTGAGAACGCCGTCAACACCGACGCTCGCGGCAAGCTCGACGGCTTCTCGATCGTGCTGGGACACGAGATCGAGGAGACCATCACCGACCCGGGCGCCGAGGACATCGTCAGCAGCGGCCCCACCGGCACCCAGACCTATGAGGGCGGCTGGTATGACCCGTTCGACGCCAACGAGAACGGCGACAAGTGCGCCTGGGTGGGCGAGGACCTGCTCACCGCGCAGGGACCGCCGGAGCCGATCTACGGCGCGTTGGGCAATATGACCGGCAATGCCGGCGACCGGTTCGCCGTCCAGTCGCTGTGGAGCAACGCGGCTGACGAGGGCACCGGCTACTGCGCCGGCGCGGGCACGGACTCGCCGATCCCCTCAGCGGCGTACGGCACCGCCGCGAGTCCCTCGTCGGGCAGCAGCTCGTCCTCGAGCAGCAACGGGTCGAGCTCCCCGGCCACGACGAGCTCGACCACGAACTCGTCGAGCGCCGGTACGTCGACCAACCCCGGAACCACGAGCAGCGGCTCGACGACCCACAAGGCCAAGAAGGCCACGGCGCACAAGAAGCGCAAGCGACGGGTGCGCAAGCACCACAGGCGCAGGACGCGCAAACACAAGAAGTAGGGACGCTCTTGCTAGGTCGTGTGGGAGATAAGTCTCGCCAGGCGAGACTTATCTCCCACGCCTACCGCTCGACGAAGTAGGCCCCGCTGCCCTGACCGCTCGAGAAGTAGCGGCTGGTCACGGTCTTCTTGCGCGTGTAGAACTCGACCGCGTCGGGGCCGTGAGCGTGCAGATCGCCGAGGAAGCTGTCCTTCCAGCCGGAGAAGGGGAAGAAGGCCACGGGCGCGGCCACGCCGAGGTTGACCCCGACCATGCCGGCCTCGACCTCGTGGCGGAAGCGGCGGACCGAGGCGCCTGACTCGGTGAAGATCGAGACGCCGTTGCCGAAGCGGGAGGCGTTGACGATCTCGATCGCCTCGTCCAGCGAGCCGGCGCGGACGACGGCGAGGACCGGTCCGAACACCTCCTCGCCGACGATCGGGTCATCAGGCCCCACCTCGACGATCGTGGGACCGACGAAGCAGCCGGACTCCGGGACGTTCTGGCGGCCGTCGACGAGGATGTTCTCGGTCCGCTCGATCCAGCCCGTGATGCGGTCTCTGGCGGCGCCCGAGATGACGGGGCCGACCTCGGTGGCTTCGTTCAGGCCGTCGCCGACCTGGAGGCTCTGCGTCGCCTCGATCAGCGGCGGCATGACCTGCTCGTGCGCATCGGCGACCGTGACCAGCACCGAGCCGGCCATGCAGCGCTGACCGGCGGCGCCGAAGGCCGAGCCGATGATCCCCTGCACCGTCGCCTCGACCACGGCGTCGGGCATGACGACCATGTGGTTCTTGGCCCCGCCCAGGGCCTGGACGCGCTTGCCCGCCTTGGCCGCCCGTTCGTAGACGATCCGGGCCACGGGGGCCGAGCCGACGAAGGAGACCGCGTCGATCCCGGGGTGCTCCAGGATGCCCTCGACCACCTCACGTCCCCCGTTGACCAGGTTGACGACGCCGGGCGGGAGGTCGAGGGCGTCGAGCTCCTGGAAGGCGATCTGCTGGGTCAGCGGCACCTGCTCTGAGGGCTTGAGCACGAACGCGTTCCCGCAGGCGATGGCGAAGGGGAGAAACCAGAAGGGGACCATGGCCGGGAAGTTGAACGGCACGATGGCCGCGCACACCCCCACCGGCTGGCGCACCGTCTCGGCGTCGACGTTGCGGGAGACGTCCTCGAGGATCCGCCCCTGCATCGTCGTCGGGATGGCGCACGCGGCCTCGACCATCTCGATCATCCGTGCCACCTCGGCCCGGGCGTCGACGAGCGTCTTGCCCATCTCCATGGTCACCGAGCGGGCCAGGTCCTCCTGACGGGCGACCAGCCGCTCGCGGAGCTCGAAGAGCTTCTTCGCCCTGGCGATGGTGGAGACGGCCCGCCACTCCGGGAGGGCGGCGCGGGCAGCCTTCACGGCCTGGTCAAGGTCCTGGGCGCCCGAGAGCGGAACCCGGGCCAGCGTCTCGCCGGTGGCCGGGTTGGTCACGTCGAGGATCTCGCTCGGATCCTCGGCCGGGACCCAGCGGCCGGCCACGTAGTTCTCCAGCAGCCGTGTCTGGGTGGCGGTCATTGCACGCTGTGCTCGATCTCGCCGAGCCCCTGGATGGCGATCCGGATCACGTCCCCTGACTTGAGAAACCTCGGCGGGTCAAAGCCCTGGCCGACCCCGCTCGGCGTCCCGGTGAGGATCAGATCGCCGGGCCGGAGCGTGCACGTCTGGGCGATGAACTTCACCAGTTCCTGGCAGCCGAAGATCAGGTCGCAGGTATTGGAGTCCTGGCGGAGCTCGCCGTTGACCCACGTCTTCAGACTGAGGTTCTCCGGGTCGCTGATTTCGTCCACCGTCGTGACCCAGGGCCCGAAGGGGCAGAACGTGTCGGCGCCCTTGGCCCGCGTCCACTGCGGCTCGCGGCCCTGGAGGTCACGCGCGGTGACGTCGTCGGCGATCGTGTAGCCGGCGATCTGCCCGTCGGCGCCCATGACGATCGTCAGCTCGCCCTCGTAGTCGAGGCGGCGAACCACCTCGGGACAGCGGATGGGGCCGCCAGGGGGAGCCACCGAGCCGCGGACCTTGACGAACACGATCGGGGTCTCCGGCTTCTGGGCGCCGGTCTCCTCGATGTGCTTGGCGTAGTTGAGGCCGATGGCGTAGATCGACGGAGGCTCCGGGACCGGGGCGAGGAGAGTGAGCTCGCCGAGCGGCCATGAACGCTCGGTCGCCACGGCGGGAGCCCCGCCAAGCACGTCGACGACGGAGACATGGTCAGCGAAAGCGTGCACCCGGTCGCCATGGACGGCACCGGCGAGTGGAGTCTCGGCTCCGGGGGCAAGGAAGGTCGCCAGCTTCACAGGCGACGGAGCTTACGCGACGGCGTTGACTCCGCTCGGAGCGAGCACGTGGGTGACCGGCAGCCCAAGGGCGCGCGTCTTCGAGATCAAATCGAGGTGGAGCCAGCGAGAGACGCCGAGGGGTAGCGTCGAGATGATGATCTCGTCGTAGGTGCCCAGGTTGATCGCGTCCTGGATGGCCATCAGCGGCTCGGGGTCGCCGATGTCGCCGGTCACCTCACGGCCGGCCGCCTCGGAGAGCTTGGGCAGCGCGTCGGCCAGCACGCGCTCGGCCTCCTCTCGCCCGTGCTCCTGAGGGTCCATCATCCTGTCGAGCCCGTGGGGCTGTTGGGGCACGACGAGGTGGAAGGTGACCTGGCCCTGCCGGGCGCGGGCCGTAACAGCCTCGAGCAGCGGCGGCGTGGCGGCTGTCTGGTGGGCAACCACGAGGACACTCGCGGGGTCTGCCATGACCACGCGAGTATCTCACCGTCGCAAGCCCGCGTCTACTCGATTTGATGGGAGAGCTTCTGGTGGTGCGAGGGCGGGTCTGAGGCCAGGAGCTGCGGCACGCTGACCAGCTCGTAGTGGCGGCGGCGCAGCCCGGCCACGATGCCCGGAATTGCCGCCACGGTCTGGGAGCGGTCCCCGCCCCCGTCGTGAAGCTCCACGATCATCCCCGGGCGCGCCGCCGAAAGCACCCGTGCGACGATGATCCGGGCCGGCGGTCGCAACCAGTCCCGCGGGTCGATCGACCACATGACCATGAGCATGTGCAGGCGCTGGAGGATGGCCATCGTCTGGTTGTTGAACAGGCCATAGGGGGGTCGGAACAGGTCGGGCCACCCGCCGCCGAAGTGGTGAATCCGGAGCGCGTCGCTGTGGATCTGGAAGTACTGGGCGGCCGGGCGCAGAAGGCTGAGCGGGGGGTGGTTCTCCGTGTGGTCGCCGATCACGAAGCCATGGCGGATCTCATCCCGCAGGCCGGCCGAGAAGTAGTCAAGCTGCTGGCCGACGACAAAGAAGGTGGCCGGCACGTGGAGCCTCACGAGCTCAGAGACCAGCGGCTTGGTGTAGGGACTCGGGCCGTCGTCGAAGGTCAGGGCGATCAGCTTGTGGCGCGGCAGGCCGGCCCGGACGAACGGGGTGAAGGCGAGGACGCGGCTGACCGCGGCTCGAGCCGGCGAAGCGGCTTTGCGGGGAGTCGGCGCGGGTACCGGGGCGCCCGCGACCGGGATGGCTGGCCGCTTGGCCGGGGTCGAGCCGCAGCCGAGCAGGACCAGGGGCACGAGAACGAGCGCGAACGTCGACCGCACGGTGATGGGATGCCCGGAAGGCCCCGGACCTATTCCAGGCGGTACTCGCCGTGGGCCACGATCACGGCCGAGCCGCCGACCGCGACCCGCGTGATCTCGTCATCTGACCCCTCGACGCTGGCGTAGAGGAGCGAGGGCCGAGCGATCTCCGCCCCCTGGCGGATCTCGATCTGCTCGCCGTAGGCGATCCGCCCATGGCGAGCCAGGTGGACGGCCAGCGGGCCGGCCGCGGAGCCGGTGGCCGGGTCCTCAGGAACGCCGTCGCCGGGCGCGAACATGCGGGTCTTGAACCGCCCGTCGGCGCCGGCGAAGACGCTCACGTGGAAGGGCAGAGCGGCCAGAGCTCCCAGGTCAGGACGCAGGGCTGCCACCGCCGCCTCGTCAGCCAGCGCCACACAGACGCGAACGGGTCCGTTTCGGTAGACCTCGATCGGGAGCTCGGATCGCTCGACGCCGAGCGCGGCCAGGAGAGCCTGGGGACGCGGGAGGGTTTCCCAGGTGGGGATCGGCTGGTCCATCTCGCCGAAAACGGGCTGTCCTCCCTCACGGCGAAGGGCGACCGGGATCGGCCCCGTCTTGGTCTCAAGGATGATGCGCTCGGACTGCGATCCGGCGGCGAGGACGAACGCCGTGCCCAGCACCGGATGCCCGGCGAAGGGCAGCTCGACCCCGGGGGTGAAGATCCGCACCGCGGCGTCAGCGCCCCCGCCGTCGCTCGGCGGGAGCACGAACACGGTCTCCGAGAGGTTGAGCTCCCGGGCTGTGCGCTGCATGAGCTGGGCGTCCAGACCGGTGCCATCGGCGAACACGGCCGCCGCGTTGCCCTCAAGCGGCGTGTCGGTGAAGACGTCGACGATCGTGTAAGCGCGAGTGCTCATTCGTCGGCCATGGCCAGGAGCTTCTCGACCGTGTTCCAGTTGCGGGCCGTTGCCTTGACCCCGAGCCCGTTCCCGGCGAGCTTGGCCCACAGCTTTGAGCGGGCGACGCCGTCGGGGTGCCAGGCGTAGAGCTCACGCCCGTGGGCGACGAGTCGCTCCGGTTCGGTCGCCACCTGGCTCAGCGCTTCCAGGCGCTCGGGCTCAAGCGCTTCGGAGAGGAAGCTCACCTGGTAGCGCTTGGGGTCGGTGGCGACCCCGGCCAGCGGATTGCCCTCGATCACCTCGGCCAGCTCGTCCCGGGTCCGGACGACGACGGGGATCTCGAGGCCGAAGGACTCGGCGATCAGGGCTTCGAGCTTGGCCTCGAGCTTGGAGGGCGAGGTGCCGGCTTCAAGCACGATGTTCCCGCTCTGCACGTAGGTCCGAACCCCCTCATAGCCGGCCTGGCCGAGGGTCTCACGCAGCGCAGGCATGGCGATGCGGTTGCGGGGGCCGAGATTGATCCCCCGCAGGAGAGCGATCTGCCGGGCCATCAGAAGAGTGCTTCCTGGCCTGTGATGTCGCGCCGGTCCCGCGGCTGGGCCTGCCCCAGCGCCTCGGCCAGGTCCCGGGCGATCGCGGTCTCCGAGCGCGAGGCGATGAGCGGAGCCTCCACGTCCTCCACGTAGACGAGCGTCCGCCGGCCGTCCCCGCGCTCGGAGCCCTCGAGCGGGACGAGCGCGAAGATCCGGTCGGCGCGGACGAACTTGCCGTAGCCCAGGGGGATCAGCGGAGGTGGTGTGCGGGGCATGCGCCGCGCATCGTACGCCCCCACATATGTGCGCCATATCACAGGTCTACTGGAACTTGGAGCATTGGACCTCGGTAGCTTTGCCGACGAGTGGCCACAGATCAGGAACAGGGACCGGCCGCGGACAAGGAGTCGTCGGCGTTCGAGGAGGGCAACCGCCTCGCCCGCCAGGGGGACATGGACGGCGCCGAGGCGGCCTACCGGCGCGCCGACGAGGAGGGCCACGGCACCGCGGCAGCCTACGCCGGGCTCTTCGCCGAGGCGCGGGGAGACACCGAGGGCGCCCAGGCGGCCTACCAGCGCGCCGACGAGCGGGGCGACGGCTACGGCGCCTTCCGGCTCGGGATGCTGCAGTCCCGGGCCGGGGACTGGGATGGGGCGTCCGAAGCGTGGAAGCGCTCGGATGAGCGCGGTCACGAGGCACCACCGTTCGATCCGGTGACCCTGAAGGCTAAGGGCGGGTCGCCGCCCCCGGTCTCGCCCGGCGAGCTCCAACGCTCGGCCTTCACCAATCCGGTCCTCATCGGCGCCGTCACCCTGCTGGTGGCGATCGTGGCCGTGTTCCTGGCCTACAACGCCGACACCGGCCTTCCCTTCGTCCCCACCCGCGAGCTCAAAATCGACCTGGCCAGCGGCGCTGCGCTTGTCCCCGGCAACGACGTCGACCAGGGCAGCTACCGCATCGGGCTGGTCTCGGACATGCACCCGATCGAGCTCTCCAACGGCACCGTGGGGGCACAGCTCACGGTCCAGCTCAACGAGGCCAACGGCAAGGTCCCGGTCGATTCGACGGCGGCGATCCTCCCCCGCTCGCTGCTCGGGCTCAAGTACCTGGAGCTCAACTACGGGCACTCTGACCGGATCTATCCCGACGGAGGGACGATGCCGGTCTCCCATACCAAGGTGCCGGTCCAGTTCGACGACATCAACAGCCTGTTCGACGCCAAGACGCGGCCGGCGGTCCAGCAGGACCTGGCCGGCTACGGGGACGTGCTGACGGCCCGGGGATCGTCACTCAATGACACCATCGCCAGCCTGCCGAAGTTGTTCGGAAATCTGCGGCCCGTGGCCGCCTACCTGTCCGATCCGCACACGCAGCTGACCCGGTTCATCGGCGCGCTCAACGGGTTCTTCTCCACCATCTCCCCCGTCGCCCAGGTCAACTCGAGGCTGTTCACCGACCAGGCGACGACGTTTGCCGCCATCTCCCAGAACGCCGGCGACCTCGAGGCGACGATCCGGCAGTCGCCCCCGACCCTCGACGTCTCGACCGCCTCGCTCAAGGTCCAGCGGCCCTTCCTGACCGACCTGACGACATTCTCCGACTACATGGCGCCCGCGACCGCGGAGCTCAGAGCCGCGCTTCCCAACGTCAATCCGGCCCTCTCGGCGGGTATCACCGTGCTTCCGCGCACGCCCTCGATGAACCTGGAGCTCGAGGGCGTGCTCACCTCGCTGCAGGCGCTGGCCAAGGACCCGGGCACGAATGTGGCGATCAATGGACTCGCCTCGACGGTCAACACGCTCGACCCAACCATTCGCTACCTGGGCCCGTTCGTCACCGTGTGCAACTCCTGGAACTACACGTGGGCGGGACTGGCCGACCTCGTCTCCGAGCAGACGAGCTTCGGTATGGCCCAGCGGGCGCTGCTCAACTTCGGCAACCAGCAGACCGACAGCGTCGGCAATCTCCCGGCCGCCCAGCCGGCCAATGGCCAGAACGTGCCGCCCGGCCAGACGCCGGAGTATCTCCACAGCGGCAACTACACCGGCGCGATCGCCAACAACGGCAACGCCGACTGCGAGGCGGGGCAGCGAGGCTACGTGAAGCAGCTCAACTCCTCCGACCCGCAGCACCGCAACCTGGGGGTCGACCAGCACACCCCGGGCAACCAGGGTCAGAACTGGACCGGCCTGGCCAAGGTCCCGCCCGGCGAGACGTTCACGCGCAACCCCTCCACCGGCCCGCAGACGGTATACGTTCCGAGCAACCCCTAGGCTGGCCGCAGTGAGCCATCCCGGCGGCAGCTTCACCCTCGGCGGCGACCTCGAGGTCGGGCGCCTCGGCTTTGGCGCCATGCGTATCACCGGCTCCGGGGTGTGGGGCGAGCCCGAGGACCCGCGCTCGGCCCGGGAGCTCCTGCGCCGGGTCCCGGAGACGGGCGTCAACCTGATCGACACCGCCGACTCCTACGGGCCCGAGGTGTCCGAGAACCTGATCGCCGAGGCCCTCCACCCCTACCCCGCGGATCTGGTCATCGCGACCAAGGGCGGGCTCGAGCGCGCCGGACCGGGCCGCTGGACGCCGAGCTGCCGGCCTGATCGCCTGCGCCACTGCTGCGAGGGCTCGCTGCGGCGGCTGAAGCTCGAGCGGATCGACCTCTACCAGCTCCACACAGTTGACCCCAAGGTGCCGATCGAGGATTCGATCGGGGCGCTGGCCGAGCTCCAGGACGAGGGGAAGATCCGCCACATCGGGGTCTCCAACGTGTCCGGTGAGGAGCTCGAGCGAGCGCGCTCGATCGTGGAGATCGTCTCGGTCCAGAATCGCTTCAACCTGAGCGACCGCGCCTCGGAGGACGTGCTTGAGGCCTGCACGCGGGACGGCCTCGGCTTCCTGCCGTACTTCCCGCTGGCCGTCGGCCGGCTGGCCCAGCCTGGCGGCCCGGTGGATGAGATCGCCCGCACCCACCAGGCCACCCCGGCGCAGGTGGCGCTCGCCTGGCTGCTCTCGCTTTCCCCGGTGGCGCTTCCCATCCCGGGCACGAGCTCGCTCGCCCACTTCGAGGAGAACCTCGAGGCGGGCGAGCTGGAGCTATCCGAGGAGGAGCTGGCCGGGCTGGCGGCTAGCTAGCTCGCTCGAAGCTCACGCCGTACGGGCTACCGGCGACCGGGCCGGGCTGAGCCCGGGTGAGGCCCTGGCCGTCAAGCATGGTGATCGGTGTTGCGTTCGCGATCGTCTGAGCGCTACCGCTGATCGTCGCTGCCGTCGAGGTGAACGGCAGCTGTCCGAAATTGGTCAGCAGCCCGTTGGACGGCCCCTCCATGATCCACTCGACGGAGCTGCGGCGAGCCTTCTTCGAGGCCTGGGTCGTCGTGAATCTGGCCCCCGTCGTCGTGTCGATCAGCGTCAGCACGAAGGCCCCGCCGCTGTACCTCGCCTCCGCCGTGTAGCTGTCGCCTGGACGTACCGTCATGTTGATCGTGACCAGGGCCTTCGGGTACATCTCATACCAGGCGTAGTAGGTGGGCGCCCCGTTGTTGCAGTCTGAGTCGGTGCCGGTCTGCTCGACGGTGTTGCTGTTGTCACCGTCGATGCCGACCCACGGCGAGGACCAGCTGTTCTCACCCGCCGCGCACGTGGCCGTGGGCTGCGTCCAAGTGCCGATGACATCGGTGGCGCCTGAGCCGTCGCTCGCATAGCCCGACCAGTTCGTCGACGTGGTCGTGGTGCGCTTGTGATTGGGGACGTGCAGGGCGGCGTGGGCTTGGGCCGGCGACGCCGTGAGGAGCATGACGGCGGCGCTCACGAGCGCGGCCGAGCGGAACGAACGCATACGGAACTGAACCCCCTGGATCGGGAACGAGTCCGGCAAATCTAGCGCCCACGGGGCGGATCTGGCGCCGATCTAGTTGTCGAGGATGAGCGCGAGGCGGCGCTCCAGCGCCTCGCCGAGCTGCTCACGCACCGGACCGGCCTCGAAGCGCTCGACCAGCGCGGAGAGGAAGCCCTCGATGACCAGGCGCTTGGCCGTGTCCTCACGCAGGCCGCGGGAGCGTAGGTAGAAGAGCTGCTCGGGGTCGACCTGGGCCACCGCCGCGGCGTGGGTGCAGCGCACGTCGTTGGCCTGGATCTCAAGCCCCGGGATGGCGTCGGCGTGGGCGCGCTTGGAGATGAGCAGGTTGCGTGAGTCCTGGAAGGCGTCGGTCTTCTGGGCCCCCGGGTCGACGATGATGTTGCCCTTCCAGACCGCGGTCGAGCGCCCCTGTAGGACGCCCCGGAAGGCCAGGTCGGAGGTGGTGTTGGGGGCCGCGTGCTCCTGGGTGGTGTCGAAGTCGATGTGCTGGCGGCCGTGAGTGGCGTAGGCACCGGTGACCCGGGCCTCGGCGCCCTGGCCGGCCAGCTTGGTCTCCATGCGCACGCGCCCGTTGACCGAGCCGAAGCCGAGGGCGACCCAGTCCAGGGAGGCGTCGCGGCCGAGCTCGGCGCGCTGGGCCCCGAAGATCCACGTTTTCTCCGATAGCGCCTGCCCGCACACGTAACGCAGCCGCGCCCCGTCGCCGACGACCAGCTCGGTCACCGCGTTGAAGACGCCATCGAGGTCGTCCTGGGCGGAGAGGTACTGCTCCCACACCTCGGCCTGGGCGCCCTCCTCAAGCACGATCAGGGTGCGCTGGTGAAGCAACGTCCCGTTGCGCGGCTGGACCGTGCTCAGCGAGATCGGCTCCGTGAGGACGACACCGCGCGGCACGTAGACGAATGAGCCGGCGCGGTACTCCGCTGAGCCATTGAGCAGCGTGAAGATCTCATCGGCCGCGACAACGGTGCCCAGGTGGCGCTCGAGCAGACCGCGGTGCTCACGCGCCGCCTCGTCGATCGAGGTGACGAGCACGCCCTCAGGGAGGGCGCCGGCGCCTTCGAGCTCGATGAGGCTTGCCGCAGGCTCTGCCGTCTCGGGACCCGTGACCGGCTCGTAGGCCGTCAGGTCGAGCCCCGAGATGTCGGTGAACTCCCACCCTGGCCGCCCCTTGAACTGCGGGAGCCTCCAGCGCGGGAGCCTGACTACCCAATCGAGCCCTCCATCTGGAGCTCGATGAGCCGGTTCATCTCCACGGCGTACTCCATCGGGAGCTCCTTGGTGATGGGCTCGATGAAGCCGTTGACGATCAGCTTGGACGCCTCGTCCTCGGGAATTCCGTGGCTCATCAGGTAGAAGAGCTGGTCATCCCCGACCTTGGAGACGGTCGCCTCGTGGCCGACGTTGACGTCGTCCTCGCTGATCCGGATCGTCGGGTAGGTGTCAGAGCGTGACTGCTCGTCGAGGAGCAGCGCGTCGCAGACCACCTTCGACCGAGCGCCGTGTGCGCCCTTGGCGATCTCCAGCAGGCCGCGGTAGGAGCCGCGACCGCCGTCCTTGGAGATCGACTTGGCGAAGATGTTGGAGGTCGTGTTGGGCGCGGCATGGACGATCTTCGCGCCGGCGTCCTGGTGCTGACCCTTGCCCGCAAAGGCGATCGACAGGACCTCACCGTGGGCGCGTTCGCCCATCAGGTATACGGACGGATACTTCATCGTGAGCTTCGAGCCGAGGTTGCAGTCGACCCACTCGACCGTCGCGTCGGCTTCGGCGACCGCTCGCTTGGTGACCAGATTGAACACGTTGGTCGACCAGTTCTGGACCGTCGTGTACCGGATGCGGGCGCCGGGCTTGGCGATCAGCTCGACCACTGCGGAATGCAGCGACGAGGCGCTGTATGTAGGCGCTGTGCATCCCTCGACGTAGTGCACGTATGAGCCCTCGTCGGCGATGATCAGCGTTCGCTCGAACTGGCCCATCGACTCGGTGTTGATCCGGAAGTAGGCCTGGAGCGGCATCTCGACGTGGACGCCGGGCGGGACGTACACGAACGAGCCGCCGGACCACACCGAGGAGTTGAGCGCCGCCAGCTTGTTGTCATTCGGCGGGATGATGGTCGCGAAGTACTCACGCACGAGGTCCTCGTGCTCACGCAGCGCGGAGTCCATGTCGAGGAAGATCACGCCCTGCTTCTCCAGGTCCTCGTGGACCTGGTGGTAGACGACCTCTGACTCGTACTGGGCGCCGACGCCGGAGAGGAACTTGCGCTCGGCCTCGGGGATCCCGAGCCGATCGAAGGTGTTCTTGACGTCTTCAGGCACGTCGTCCCAGGACCGCTCGGCGCGCTCAGACGCCCGGACGAAGTAGTGGATGTCGTCGTAGTCGACCTCGGCCAGCATCGGCGAGCCCCAGGTCGGCTGGGGGCGGGAGAGGAAGTGATCAAGCGCCTTGAGGCGGAAGTCACGCATCCACTGGGGCTCTGACTTGAACTCCGAGATCTTCTCCACGATCTCCCGGTTCAGGCCCTTGGGCGCCTTGTAGAGGTAGTTCTCGGCGTCGTGGAAGCCGAAGCGTTCGGTGTAGTCGGCGTTGATGCCGCGGAGCCCCTCGTTCTCGGAAAGGACGGGCGTCTCGGTGGGAATCTTCGGTTCGGTGGTGGCCACTATTCAACCTCCAGCTTGATCGTCTCATCCTCGATGATCACCGGGAAGGTGTCCACCGGAACATATGCGGGCAAAGTCATCGGGCGGCCGGTTCGGAGGTCGAACAGCGAGCCGTGGCGGGGGCACTCCACGGTGCACGCGTCCTCGTCGAACTCACCCTCGGCGAGGGGGCCATTGTCGTGCGAGCAGCGATCCTCGATGGCGTAGAGCGTGCCGCCACAGTTGAACACGCCGATCTCCAGATCCTCCCATTCCACCAGGCGACTCTGGCCGGGCTGGAGCTCGGTCACGGGGCAGACATCGATCACCTCAGGCACGGCGTAAATCCTAGCGCAGAGATAGGATTTGCGAGGGACGGCGGGGACGCGTTGACAGAGCGTCTCGCGGGCTAGATCATGCTCGGTCAGAAAGGGCGGATGGGGGACTCAATCATCTGCGGGTCGTGTGGCCACGAGAACCGGTCCACGGCCCGGTTCTGTGAGGGTTGCGGGGCGGCGCTGGCGACGCTCTGCCCCTCCTGTGGGAATGAGCTGCGACCCACAGCCAGCTTCTGTGACGCGTGCGGCGCCCCCGCCCAAGCCCTGTCGGCGGGGTCGGCCCGAGGCGGCGAGTCCCGCAAGGTCCTGACCGTGGGGATCCTCATGCGGCGGCGAACCTCGAACTCGGGATCGCCTACTTCAGCGCGCTCAATCGGCGCGACCGAGCGGCGGTGAGGTCATGTCTGGTCGACGACCTCGTGGTCGTCGACCATCGTCCGGTCTCTGCGGTCGATGTCCAGGACCCGGACGCATTCCTTGATCTGCTGTGGTCGCTGACCGAGCTCTCGGACGACATTCGCTGGTATTACACGGACCCGGGTCAGCCGGGATTGGTCGGCCGGTGCTCGATCGTCCTCATGGGCCGCTGGAACGCCGGCGGCGGTTCGGCAGAGATCCCCGTCGGGATCGTTTACACGATGCGTGGCAATCGATTCGAGCGAATGGAGCTCTACCCGGCCGAAGCGACCGCGGAAATGGACGCGCGCGTAGCGGAGCTGAGCGCTGAGCGCGCGCAGGACGCGCCCGCTCGCAGCTAAGCCCTGGCGCCGCTTTCCGGTGTCTCAGGCTCCCACTCGACGGCGTGCCCGAGGGAGGCCCCCTTGAGGACTTTGAGCGAGAGCAGGGCGCACTTCATCCGGGTGGCGGAGATGTCGATTCCGAGCAGGTCGAGAACGAACGAGCGGTCGAGTCGGAGCAGCTCCTCGGTCCGCATGCCCTTGACCTCGTCGGAGGCCATCGAGGCCGCCGCCTGCGAGATGGCGCACCCGTGCCCGATGAAGCGGATCGCCTCGATCCGGTCCTCCGAATCGACGGTCAGCTGGACTGTCAGCTCGTCACCGCAGAGCGGATTGAGGTCGTGAAACTCCAGGTCCGGCGCCTGGATCGGCTCAGCCGGAGGGCTCCAGTTGTGCGGGTGCTTGTAGTGATCGAGGATGTTCTCGCGGTACAGATCGTCCACGTCAGAGAGCGTAGCGACGGCTCTGCGCCGGCTAACCAGTGAGCGCGGCCGCGAGCGCCTCCGGCGTCAGCACCGGGGCCTGACAGATGAAGTGCTCGCACACATAAGCCGCGGCATGCCCGTCCACCGGTTCGCGACCCTCGAGCAGTGGCACCCCGCTGGCGCCGTCCTGAGCCGCGGCCATGTCCCCAGCTCCGGCGAGCACGAGGTGGGGACGAAACCGCTCCCGCACGACGCGCAGCAGCGCATCCGCTTCCTCGGCGGGCCCGACGATCGCCACCTCACGCACCGGCGCGAGGTAGAAGTCGGCGGCTCGGAGCAGGTGGGTGAAGGCGAGCGGGTGCCGGGCCGCGAGCGGGAAGAGCAGCCTCAGCACCCCGAGGGCATGGCGCTCGTACCCGCCCTCGCCAGAGAGGAGGGCCAGGCGAAGGAGCGCGAACGCGGCCGCCGAATTGCCGGAGGGGATCGGCGAGTCCTCCAGGTCCTTGCGCCGGACCGGCAGCTCGTCCTGGTCCTCGGCGGTGGTGAAGAAGCCACCCCGCTCCGGGTCCTCGAAGCGCTCGACCAGCTCCCCCGCCACGGCGAGCGCCTCGTGATACCAGCGGACCTCGAAGCTGCTCTCGTAGAGCGTGAGGAGCGCGTCGAGGAGGAAGGCGTGGTCCTCTAGGAAGGCGGGAATCTTCGCCTCGCCCTCTTTCCAGCTGCGCAGCAGCCGCCCGTCGGCATCCCGCAGTTCGGTGAGGAGAAAGGCGGCGGCACTTCTCGCCGCCTCCAGATACTCGCGATCGCCCAGCACCGCCCCCGCCTCGGCGAGCGCGGAGATCATCAGAGCGTTCCAGCCGGTGAGCCGCTTGTCGTCGGTCCCTGGACGCACGCGGCGAGAGCGGGCCTCATAGAGCCGGCGGCGGATCTCCTCACGCGCCGCCGGCTCGGGGCCGTGCGCCTCGAGGACGTTCTGATGGGCCTCGAAGTTGCCGCGCTCGGTGGCCCCGAAGTAGGCGATGGCCTCCTCGGCCTGCTCACCGAGGACTTGGCGCAGCTCAGGGATGCTCCAGGTGTAGAACTTCCCCTCCACCCCTTCGGAGTCGGCATCCAGCGCGGAGCAGAATCCGCCCTCCGGTCCGCGCATCTCCCGGAGCACCCAGTCGAGCGTCTCTCGGCAGGTACGGCGAAACAGCTCCTTGCCGGTGACCTGCCACCCGTGCAGATAGGCCCGGGCCAAAAGCGCGTTGTCGTAGAGCATCTTCTCGAAGTGCGGCACGGTCCAGGTGGCGTCGACGGCGTAGCGGGCGAAGCCGCCGCCGACCTGGTCGTAGATCCCGCCCCGGGCCATGGCCTCCAGCGTGTGCTCCGCCATGCCGCGCTCGCCCCGGGTCAGGAGGAGCTCGATCGCGGTCGCCTGGGGGAACTTCGGAGCGGCCCCGAAGCCGCCGTTCTCCCGGTCGTAGTAGCTCGGGAAGGCGCCGACCGCCCCCGCCACGAGGTCCTCACGGATCGGCTCGCTCGACGGCTCGAGGCGGGCCGTGGCCTTCAGCGACTCGGTGAGCTGCGTGCCCTGCTGGGCGATCTCGGTGCGCCGTTGCGCCCACGCGTCGCTCAGCGCCTCCAGGACCATCCGCCAGCTCGGCATGCCGTGTCTCTGTTCCGGCGGGAAGTAGGTCCCGGCGTAGAAGGGCACGAGCTCCGGCGTAAGAAACGCGTTGAGCGGCCAGCCGCCCCGGCCCGTGATGGCCTGGCAGGCCTCCATGCACATGGCGTCAACGTCCGGTCGCTCCTCGCGGTCGACCTTGACGCAGACGAAGCGCTCGTTCATCAGGGCCGCGGTCGCCGGGTCCTCGAACGATTCATGGGCCATCACGTGACACCAATGGCAGGCGGAGTAGCCCACCGAGACGAGCAGCGGCTGGTTGCGCTCCCGCGCGCGCGCATGTGCCTCCTCCCCCCACGAGTACCAATCCACAGGGTTCTCGCTGTGCTGGCGGAGGTAGGGCGAGGTTTCAGCGGCGAGCCGGTTGGCCACGAATCGAGGCTACCCATCTACCACGTGGAGGCCGACGATCAATACATTTCAACCATGGCCGCAAACCGTGAGTCGATCACCGCCCCCGATGCCCCCGCCGCCGTCGGTCCCTACACCCACGCCGTACGGTCCGGTGACCTCCTCTTCTGCTCCGGCCAGATCCCGCTCGATCCGCGGACCGGAGAGATGATCGGGGGGACCGTGGCCGACCAGACCGGGCGCTGCCTGGAGAATCTGGCCGCCGTGTGCAACGCCGCCGGGGCCACCCTCGGCGACGCGGTGCGCCTGACCGTCTATACGACCGAGATGGCTTCCTTCAAGGCGATCAACGAGGTCTACGAATCCTTCTTCGAATCCGATCCCCCCGCCCGGGTGGCGATCGGAGTGGCCGAGCTTCCGATGGGAGCCAAGGTCGAAATCGACGCGGTGGTGGCGATCCCTGGCTGAGACGCTCCCTGAGCAGGCGGCGCACGACCCGACGGCCGAGGACGTCCGTCGCGCCGCCCGCGCGGGAGCGGGCATAGTCAGGGAGACGCCGGTGCTGAGCTCGGCGACGCTGAGTGAGCGCAGCGGCACCACCGTCGCCCTCAAGACGGAGAACCTCCAGCGCACGGGGTCGTTCAAGATTCGCGGGGCGCTGGCCAAGCTGGCCGCGCTGGGCGAGGGCGGCGCCGGGGGCGTGATCACGGCCAGCGCGGGCAACCACGGCCAGGCTCTCGCCTACGCCGCCCGCGTTCGCGGGGTGCGCTGCGAGGTGTTCATGCCTGAGACGGCACCGATCGCCAAGGTGTCCGCCGCACGGGCGCTGGGGGGCGACGTGCGACTGGTCGGATCCAGCCTGGAGGAGTCGCTCCTCGCCGCCCACGAGCGCGCTGACCGCGAGGGACTCGCCTTCGTCCACCCGTTCGACGACCCCGACGTTGTAGCCGGGCAGGGAAGCGTGGGGCTGGAGTTGCTGGACCAGGTCCCTGACCTGGCCGCCGTGCTCGTCCCCGTGGGCGGCGGCGGTCTGGCCAGCGGAATCGCCATCGCTGTGAAGACGGAGCATCCTGACGTCCGGGTGATCGGCATTCAGGTTGAGACCTGCGCCCCGTTCCCCGCCTCCCTGCGGGCCGGCGAACCCGTCCCCGCCGAGTCGGCGCTGACCATCGCCGACGGGATCGCCGTCAAGCGCCCCGGTGGTCTCACGCTGCGCCTGGTCAAGCGGTGGCTGGACGACGTCGTCGTGGTGGGCGAGGACGACGTCGGCGAGGCCATGGTCTTCCTGCTTGAGCGGGCCAGGCTTGTCGTCGAGGGCGCGGGCGCGGTGGGCGTGGCGGCGCTTCTGGGCCGCGGCGTCGACCTGCCCACCCAGGGAACGACGGTCGTCATCCTGTCGGGCGGGAACGTCGACGCCGGCCTGCTGGCGGAGATCGTGCGCCGGCACGAGAGTCAGGTCGGTCGCCGGTTGGTTTTGTTGGCCCGCGTGCCTGACCGTCCGGGGTCCCTGGCTCAGCTCCTGGTCCTGGTGGGCGAGCAGCGGGCCAACCTGCTCGACGTCATCCACATTCGCGAGGGGCTTGACCTCCACGTTCGGGAAACTGCCGTCCAGCTGGTGCTCGAAACCCGGGGTCACGAGCACGCCGAGCAGGTGATCGGGGCCATCCGGGCCGCGGGCTACTCGGAGCCGCGGGCCCTCCAGTAGGGCTGGCTACTCCGGTCCGCGGGCGCTGCGATAGGCCAGCGCCGGCTCCTCGGAGCGGCGCTCGGCCCGGTACTCCCGTGCGGCCTCGACCAGGGTGGCGATGACGCGGCTCTGCTCGTCGGCCTCGGGGTGCCACTGCACCCCGAGGACGAAGCGGTGATCGGGAGCCTCCACCGCCTCGGGCAGGTCATCGAGCATCGAGTGGCCGGTGACCACGAGCCCCTCGCCCAGCTCATCGATGCCCTGATGATGGTGGGATTTCGTCACGTGAACCTGCTCCCCGGCGGCGCGGGCGATCAGCGAGTCAGGCTGCAGGCGGACGTCATGTTCGGCGCCGTCGAAGCTCCCCGGGACACGGCGGTGATCCTCGTGCCCGAACTGATCCGGAAGGTGCTGGATCAGGGTGCCGCCGCGGGCGACGTTGAGCATCTGCATCCCACGGCAGATCCCAAGCACCGGCAGATCGCGCTCCCAGGCCCGCCGGGTCAGGACGAGCTCGACGGCATCACGCTCGGGTACCGGCGGCGCCGTCGTCGGATGCGGCTCGGCGCCGTAGGTCGCCGGGTCGATGTCATTGCCGCCGGCCAGGATCAGACCGTCGATCAGGTCAAGCACCTGATCCGGGTCGCGCTCGAGCTCCGGATCCGCCGGGATCATCACCGCCATTCCGTCGGCCGCCTGGACCGCCGTGATGTAGCTGTGGGCGAGCAGCGACGCCGGCTGATCCCAATAGCCCCACTGGGCGCGGACGAGAGCGGCGGCGATGCCAATCACAGGTCTGGTCACGACATTCAGGCTACCCCGCCTCGGCGAGGTGCAGTTTTTACGCGCTCCTCTGCCGGAGCAGCGCGCGCTGGACCTTGCCGCTGACCGTCTTCGGCAGGTCGTCGGCGAAGTCGACGATCCGGGGATACTTGTACGGCGCCGTCTGCTCCCGCACGTGCTGCTGGAGCTCGCCCGTGAGCTGGTCGCTCGGCGCATAGCCGTCACGAAGGACGACCACCGCCCGGACCACCGAACCGCGCTCCTCGTCCGGCGCCGCCACGACCGCCGCCTCGGCCACCGCGGCATGCGAGACGAGCGCCGACTCGACCTCGAAGGGACCGATCCGGTAGCCCGAGGAGATGATCAGGTCATCGGAGCGGCCCTCGAAATAGAGATAGCCCTCCTCATCTCGACGCACCCGGTCGCCGGTCGGCCAGGGGCGGTCCGCGGGCGACGGCTCGCCTCCGAGCTCGCCGACGAAGAAAGTGGGGTCGGTGGCCGGGTCGGCGAGAACGAGCTCGCCGTCGATGACCTGCAGGTCAACGCCCGGCAACGGCAAGCCCATTGAGCCCGGGCGGACGGGCTGACCCACCGGGTTGCCGGTCAGCTGGCCGGTCTCGGTCTGGCCGTAGCCGTCCCGGATCTCGATGCCGACGGCTTCCTTGAAGGCGCGGATCACCTCCGGGTTGAGCGCCTCGCCGGCCGCCACGAGGGTCCGCAGGCCGGGCACGGGCTCGAGGCTCGCCCGCTTGGCTATGACCCGGTACTCGGTCGGGGCCATGCAGAGGACGTTGACCCGCTCACGCGTGAGTATCTCCAGGCGCTGGGCGGGGTCGAAGCGCTGATCGTGAAGCAGCGCCGCCGCGCCGCGCAGCCAGGGCGCGATGAACACGTTGCGGGCCGACTTCGACCAGCCGCTGGCGGCGGTGCACCAGACCAGATCGCCCGCGCGCGCGTCAAGCCAGTGTTCGGCTTGGAGCCGCTGGCCGGGCAGGTAGCGCTGGCCGTGAACGATGCCCTTCGCTTCGCCGGTCGTGCCGCTTGTGAAGGTGATCAGGCAGGGGTCGGTCGGCTGAAGCTCCTCGGGGAGGGCGGGCTCGTGCTCAAGCAGCGCCGGGTCCGGGATCGTGAGGACCTCGGCGTCGGGCTCGGCCTCCGTGAGCTCGCCCAGGTTGCGCTCGTCGGCGACGATCAGCTTGGGCTGCGCCGCGGCCAGGCGCAGGCGGAGGTCCTTGGCGCGCAGCTGCTCGTTGCAGGGCAGGACAACAGCGCCGATGCGAAAGCAGGCCACCATGGCCAGCACCCATTCGGGACGGTTGCCGATCAGCGTGAGGAGGACGTCGCCCCGGCGGACGCCATGAGCCTGGAGGGCGGCGGCGAGGCGAGCGCTGCTGTCGGCCACCTCCCCGAAGGACCACTCTCGGCGACTGCCCTCACGCGCCAGTTCGACCAGCGCCAGCCGATCGGATGGGGCAGCGTCGACGACGTCCCGGGCGAAGTTCATGGCGCGTCCGGAGCGAGCTTCATGGCGCGGGCCAGTCTGCCAGGCCATCTCTCAGTGACGGTCGCCGAGCCGGTTGTTGGAGGAACGCACCGACAGAAGTGCGGCTCGGCGCCGCCACTGGATTCTTCGCCGGCCCCGCAGCTCTCACGGGCAGCCAGAGCTCGCGGTTGCGAAGTGCCGTGCTCCCTATTTACCCCAATGCTCCAGAATTCAGTCACAAGATTTTGGTGAGGTCCCGGGGCGCTTTTGGCGGGCGGTGAGACTGGCTTTCGGCGGGGCGCCGCAGACTGAGCTTGGCCGGCCCTGGAGACCGCCCGCTAGCCTCGATTGCATGGGCATGATGACCGGCAGCGGGCCCCTGAGCCGCCATCCCACGGGGCAGTTCAACTTCGAGGCGCCGGAACCGGGCCGGGCGCTCTATCTGGAGCCGAGCCCGAAGCGCGTGCGCGTCGTCGTCGCGGGAGAGACGGTCGTCGACACCTGCGACGCCATGCTTCTCCAGGAGTCAGGCCTGATGCCGCTCTACTACTTCCCGCCCGGAGACGTGCGGACGGAGTTGCTTGAGCCGAGCGACAAGCACACCCGGTGCCCGAAGAAGGGCGAGGCGTCCTACTACAACCTCCGGGTCGGCGAGCGGGTCGTCGAGGATGCCGCCTGGTACTACCCCGACCCGATCGAGGGAGCGCCGCCGATCAAGGACCTGATCGCCTTCTATTGGGACCGCGTTGACCAGTGGTTCGAGGAGGACGAAGAGCTCTTCGGCCACGCCCGTGATCCGTACCACCGCATCGATGTCCGCCCGAGCAGCCGGCACATCAGGATCTCCCTGGACGGAGAGCCGCTGGCCGAAAGCCACCGGCCGATGGCGCTGTTCGAATCGAACCTCCCCGTGCGCTGGTACATCCCGCGTGAGGATGTGGTCGCCGAGCTCAAGCCCAGCGACACGACCTCAGTGTGCCCCTACAAGGGCCACGCGCAGTACTACTCGGTGCCTGATCACGAGGATCTCATCTGGTACTACGTCGACCCGTTTCCGGAGGCGCTGCCGATCGCGGGACTCCTTTGCTTCTACAACGAGAAGGTCGACCTCGAGATCGACGGGGAGCCGCAGGAGCGTCCGGCGCCGATGGGGCACTAGCTATCTAGCTAGTGGACCCCGGGCGGCGTCTCGTGGCGCCCCGGCAGCACCATCTGGGTGCAGATGAAGTTGGCCGCCAGGCGATCCTCCTTCATCACTCGTACCTCCCAGACCTGGGTCCGGCGCCCGCGGTGCAGCGGTTCGCCGATGGCGATCAGCTCGTCGCCGGGTTTGCCAGAGGTGAAGACGTTGACCTTGAGCTCGGCAGTGGTGAAGTTGTCCCCTGCCGGTAGGTTCCGCATCGTCCCCCAGGCGGCCACGGTGTCGGCGAAGGCGACCCACACACCCCCGTGGACGTAACCGCCGGGGTGGAGGTGGCGGCGATCGATCTGGAGGCGGGCCCTCACGGCGTCGTCGTCGATCTCAACCAACTCGATCCCCAGGTCGCCCGGAAACGAGCCCGGCAAGGCCTCCTTCGAGGCCTCGACAGTGACTTCGGAGTTGGTGGAAGCGTCGGACACGGCGGCGCAGTCTACGTGGCGCGCTGAGCCAGGATGACCTTGAGGCGATCGGCTTCGCGCTGCGGTTGCTTTTCGAAGCGCTCCTGGGTGAGGCGAACGGTGAGGTGGCCGGCCGCGGAGGTGTCGGCATCTCGGTCGCGGTCGTCCTCGAACGAGAAGCGACTGGAGTGGAAGCCCCAGCCGTCGAGCTCGACGATCACACGCTCGTCGCGGAACAGGGCGTCAACCTCGTGGCCGCAGACGGTGGCGTTCATTTCCGGCTGCGGAAGTCCGTAGCGCTCACAGAAGGCGGGGAAGTCATCTTCGAACTGCGATCGCGTGGGGCGTTGCGGGGCGATGCCGATGCAGTACTCGAGTTTGACTCGGCCCGGATGCCCTGGCTTTCGCTTGGCGACCTCGGCCAGCGCGGCCGGGTGCAGGTGGCCGTCCTGGCGACCGTTGTTGATGGCCCGGTTGAGGGACTTCAGCGGCATGCTCGGCGCCATGTCCAGAAGGGTGCGGGCCAGCGTGGTCACCGGGATGCCGAGGTGGCGAGTGACCTCCCGGCGGTGGAGGCGGTTGCGGTGGACCTTGACGCCCTTCGGCCGCCGGTCGACTTTGACGGTGACGTGAAAGGGTCGGTCCCAGCGCTTCCAGATCCCCCAGAGGGTGAGCGCCGAGCCGTGGCTGAGGACCGCCCCCTCGCCACACGCCAGGACGGCGGCCATCGCGTGCTCGTGAGGGGTGATCGGCGGGCAGCCCACTGAGTAGACGCCTGGGTGGGAGGTGCGGTGAAGGCGGCCGGACTTGATACGCCAGGTGATCGAACTCGGCGCCATGCCCAACGCCAGGAGCTGGACCCGCGTCACGTTTCGCTGCTGCCGGCTGGCGACGTGGGTGATTTTTACTTCTATGTTGGCCTTATCTCCCACACCCGTAAGAGCCTGGGCGACGCGTCTTCCACCCCCACGTGGCAGAGTTGGAACCAATGGCGACCACAACTTCCCCCACCGACATGACCGACGAGCAGAAGGCCATCATCGAGATGGTCCGGCAGTTCGCCGATGAGCAGATCCTCCCCAAGGCCGAGCACTACGACCACGAGGACGAGTTCCCAGAGCCGATCGTCGAACAGATGAAGGAGCTCGGGCTGTTCGGGGTCACGATCCCCGAGGAGTACGGCGGGATGGGTCTCGACCTGACGACCTACGCGATGATCGTCGAGGAGCTCAGCCGGGGCTGGATATCGATCTCCGGCATCGTCAACACCCACTTCATCGGCTCCTACCTGCTGATGAAGTTCGGGACCGACGAGCAGAAGCAGAAGTACCTGCCCAAGATGGCCACCGGCGAGCTCCGGGCTGCCTTCAGCCTCTCCGAGCCGGAACTCGGCTCAGACGTCGCTGCGATCAAGACGGCCGCCAAGAAGCTCGACGACGACACCTACGAGATCAACGGGACCAAGATGTGGGTCACCAACGGCCTCCGGTCCGGGCTCGTCTTCGTCCTCGTCCGCACCGATCCCCAGGCCGAGCCCAAGCACCGCGGCCTCACCTGCTTCATCGCCGAGAAGGAGCCCGGGGTGGCCGAGAACGCCGGCGAGTACCAGGGCTTCAACGTCCCACCCCAGATCAAGAAGATGGGCTACAAGGGCGTTGAGTCGACCGAGCTCGTGTTCGACGGCTACAAGGTCCCGGCCGAGAACATCCTCGGCGGCGAGGACCAGGGACTCAACAAGGGCTTCCCGCAGATGATGGACGCTCTCGAGCTCGGGCGGGTCAACGTCGCGGCGCGAGGCGTCGGCCTGGCCCAGCGCGCCCTCGAGCTGGCCCTCCGCTACTCCCAGGAGCGCAAGACCTTCGGCAAGCCGATCGCCGAGCACCAGGCAATCCAGTTCAAGCTCGCCGACATGGCCACGCAGATCGACGCGGCGCGCCTGCTCACGCGCCGGGCCGCGCAGATGAAGGACGCCGGGGAGCGCTCCGACATCGAAGCGGGCATGGCCAAGCTGTTCGCTTCGGAGACGGGCCGTTTCTGCGCCGAGGAATGCCTGCGCATCCACGGCGGCTACGGCTACTCAAAGGAGTACGAGATCGAGCGCATCTATCGCGACGCGCCGCTGCTGTTGATCGGCGAGGGCACGAGCGAGATCCAGCGCATGGTCATCGGGCGCAAGCTGCTTCAGCGCCACAAGATTTAGCGGCCCCGTTTGCTAGGTAGGGTAGGCTCCTACCGATGGGACCGAGGGGGCTCGGCCGCGGGGCGACCGCGGCGACGATGGTGTTGCTCGCAATCGGTGCGAGCGGCGCCAAAGCGGCGACGCTGACGGTCACCACCACCAACGACGAGCTGAACAGCAACGGCCAGTGCTCGTTGCGGGAGGCGATCGCCGCCGTGGACGCGCCTAACACCGCGACGGACTGCGGCAGAGCTGACAACGCCGGCAACACGATCGTGCTCGGGGCGAGCGAATACCTGCTGTCGATCCAGCGTTCGGGCGCCGATGACAACAGCACCGGCGATTTAGATGTCCAGGGTACGACTGGTCTCACGATCGTTGGCGCCGGAACAGGCAGCACGGTGATCGCGGGGGCTTTGCCTCCAACCCCGAGCGCGACCACCGGGCTCAAAGACCGGCTGCTTCGTGTCGCGAGCGGTAGCATCACGCTTCAGAACCTCACGCTGCGAGACGGGCGCTCGCCGGACGGCGCAGACGGGGTGAGCAGCGGGATATCAGGCCTCGCCCCTACAGCCGGGCAGCCGGGATTGGACGGGGGTGCGATCTCGAACTCTGGCAGCGTCAGCCTCGATCATGTTGCGCTGATCAACAACTCGGCTGGCAAGGGCGGGACCGGAGGAAATAGCGTCGAGGGCATCGCGGGTTCGGGGGGCGGTGCCAATGGCGGGAATGGCGGCCACGGCGGCGGCATCTACAATGCTCCGAGCGCCGTCCTGAATCTCACCGACGTGACAATGAGTGGGAATCGCTCAGGAAATGGAGGGAACGGCGGCGGCGCCGACGGCACGGGGAGCGCCGGCGGTAACGGTGGCTGCTGCGGAGATGGCGGCGGTCTATTCAACGACGGAGGCACCGTCCAGGTCACCGCCAGTACGTTCAGCCAGAACATCGCCGGCGACGGGGGCTCGGGTGGTTCCGGAGGCGATCCGCAGAGCGGAAGTCCCGGCAATGGTGGCTCCGGACAGGGAGGCTCCTCCGGAGGCGCGATTGCCACCGCCGGCGGCTCGTTGACGGTCACCAGCAGCACGATCGCGGGAAACCTCAGCGGATCGGGCGGCAACGGCGGTTCTGGGGGGGTTGCGTTTCCGAGTGGATCTCCTGTGTTCGGCGCGGTCGGGACCGCCGGCAACGGCAGTGCAGGCGGGGGCATCTTCGCCCGCACAGGCTCGAATGTGACCCTCACGAACGTCACCATCGCCCAAAACCAATCCGGAGGCCCCGGCTCGGGCACACCGAGCGGACCAAACTCGGGAGCCCAAGCGGCAGGAGTGTTCGTCAACAGCGCAACCGTCACGGCTCACGACACCCTGCTCGCGTCCAACAGCGTCGGCAACTGCGGTGGTCCGACCACGGTCACCGACGGAGGCAACAACCTCAGCTTCGCGGGCGGCGGCTGCCCGGGCACCTTCCTCACCGGCGACCCCAGGCTCGGACCCCTTCAGGACAACGGAGGGCCTACCCCGACGATGGATTTGGGAGGCGGAAGCGCGGCCATCGACAAGGGAGCCGGATGTCCCTCCACCGACCAGCGCGGCGCGGCGCGTCCCAGCGGGCCTGCCTGCGACATCGGCGCCTACGAGGTCACGCCACCGGCTGCGGCGACCGGTCCGGCCTTATCCATCTCAAGCTCGGGCGCCACGCTGAACGGAACGGCGACGGCGAACCAGTCCTCGGCGAGTGTGACCTTCGACTACGGAACCACCAGCTCATACGGGCAGTCGGCGCCGGCCGGCCCGCAACCGGGCGGATTTTCCCCGACGGGGGTCTCCGCTCTGATCGGTGGCCTGGCACCGAACACCACCTACCACTACCGGCTCGTTGTCACTTCGCCTGACGGAACGGCGGTCGGGAGCGATCAGACGTTCACCACCGCTCCCGGGCCAGCCGGGACGACGGTCGGGACCACGCCGAGCCTGGGCCGGCTCTCGCTCAAGCCGAGCTCGTTCCGCACCGCCAAGCGCAGGCACCACCCTCACGACAAGGTGGGGACGACCCTGTCCTACACCGATTCACAGGCAGGGACCACCACGTTCACGGTCTTCCGGTGCACGAAGGTCAAGAAGCGCCGCTGCGTCCGCTACGTGCGCGTAGGGAGCTTTAGTCGCAAAGGCTCAGCCGGTCGCAACAGCTTCCACTGGTCCGGGTCGATCGGCAGGACGCGACTCAAGCCCGGCCGCTACCGGCTCGATGGGACCGCCCGCATCGGCCGGCTGACGACAAACATCATCCGGGTCGTCTTCACGGTAGTGCGCTGAGGCGCCACGGCCCGGCCCCCGCGGCGCCTCAACTTCAGGCCGGCATCGACTCCTGCGGCCTCGCCGAGGCCGTGTAGTTCTCGGCCGGCTCGAGGAAGCTCCCGACCTGCGAGCGCAACTCCGGCGTGTCCTCGTGCCCGTGCACCGAGATTGCATGCTCGGCGGCGGCGCGAGACACCTCGTCCTCCTCGCCGATGATCACCAGCGAGCAGTTGCTCTCGCTGGGAAAGCGGCGGCAGTCAGCCATCATTCTGGCCATCGGTCCCTCCTTTCGATTGCCCTCGACCCAATCGTCCCGCCGATGCCCGGTCATGTCAAACTGCCCGCGTGGCCTCCGACACCAGATCAGTGATCGAGACGGCGGTGAACCGGTTTCTCCAAGAGGTGCCGGCGCTCCAACAGCTCAAGCTGGTTGCGGGACTCGAGCTGCGCGGTGGCCGGGACATTCAGATCTATCGCGTCGAGGTTCCGGGCCCGAAGATCACCAAGGACCTCCCGTCCGACGCCAAGGTGACGCTGGAAATCCCGCGAGCGAAGTTCAACGAGCTGGCCACCAAGGGCCAGGTCAAGGACTGGCGGGAGGCCTTCGAGAAGGGCGAGGCCAAGGCGACCGGAATCGAACAGGTGATGCGTCTGATCGTCCAGGTCGTCGAGCGCCACGAGGAGCGCGGCCGCACGCGCCGCGCCAGCCACCACTAAACCTGAGGGTCGCCCCTCAGCGCCCCGCCGCCAGCTCCTCGGCCTGGCTCAGCTGCTCCTCGATCAGCCGCAGGCCGGAATCCCAGAAGCCCGGGTCGCTCAGGTCGATGCCGACGATCGCTGCCAGCTCCTCAGGGCTGCGGGAGCCGCCGGCGGCCAAGAGCTCCAGGTACCGGGGGACGAACGACTCTCCTTCGTCCCGGTAGTGGCCGTAGGCCGAGAGCGCGAGCAGCTGGCCGTAGGCATAGGCGTAAACGTAGCCGGGGGTGTTGATGAAGTGCGGGATGTAGGACCACCAGATCCGGTAGCCGTCGGTGATCTCGACCGAATCGCCAAACAGCTCGGTCTGGCTCTCGACCCACATTTCGTTCAGCCGATCCACCGAAAGCTCGCCCTCCTGCCGGCGGCCTGTGTGGACCAGGTGCTCGAAGCGGTTCATCGCCATCTGGCGAAACACCGTGGCCACGGCGCCGTCAATCCGTTCCGCCAGCAGAGCGAGTCGTTGCTCATCCTCTGAGGCCTCGGCCATCAGCCGCTCGAAGACGAGCGTCTCCCCAAAGACGGACGCCGTCTCGGCCAGCGTGAGCGGCGTCCCCTGGTGAAAGACGCCCTGCGGCTGGGCCAGCGCGGCGTGGAGCCCATGACCCAGCTCGTGGGCCATGGTCAGCGCGTCTCGCCGCCGCGCGGTGAAGTTGAGGAGCACGTAGGGATGGACCGAGGGGACGGTGTAGGAGCAGAAGGCACCGCCGCGCTTGTCCGGTCTCACCGGCGCGTCGATCCAGTTGCCGTCGAAGAACCGGCGCACGACCTCGCCGGCCGCAGGCGAGAAGGAGTCGTAGGTCTCAAGCACCATGTCCCGCGCCTCCCCGTAGGAGACGGTCACGTCCTCGGCCAGGATGGCGGCCGCCCGGTCGTAGTCGCACAGGCGATCGACTCCCAGCAACCGAGCTTTGAGCGAGTACCAGCGCTGGGGAATGTCGTAGCGGCCGCGGACCGCCTTGATCAGGGCCAGGACCGACTCGTCGGAGGCTTCGTTGGACAGGTTGCGTCCGGCCAGCCAGTGGGGATAGTGGCGCAGCCGGTCCTCGACCGACTTGTCGTAGACGAGCGTGTTGTAGATGAAGGCGCGGGTGCGCAGGCCAGGGTCGAGGGCTGAGCTCACGGCCTCGGCGGATACGCGTCGCTCCTCCCGATCAGGCGACTGGAGTCGGCTCAGGGCCATGTCGAGGGTCATCTCCTCGCCCTCGATGGGCACCCTGACCGCCCCCAGGAGCTCGCCGAAGAGACGAGCCCACGAGGCGTTTGAGGCGATGGCCTTCTCGGCCATGATCTTCTCCTCGGGCTCGGTCAGGAGGTGGGGCCGGTAGCGTCGCGCGCTGCGCAGGTAGTGGCGGCAGAAGTCAAGTCCGGGAGCTTCCAACAGCTCCGCGGCCCGCCCGTCGTCCAGGGCCGCCCACTCGAGCTCGAAGAAGAGCAGGTTGGTCTCGATCTCGGTCGCGCCCTCCTGGACGCGCTGGAGCAGGGCTCCCCGCTCCGGATCCGCGGTGTCGGTGGAGAAGCGAAGGGATGCGTAGGAGGCCCCGCGGCCGACGAGGTCCTCGATCTCGGCCAGCTCTCGCATCGCCTCCTCAAGCTCGGCGTCGTCGAGCTCGGCGACGTGACCGGCGTAGCGGTCGGCAAACGCCACCGCCCGCCGAGTCGCCTCCTGGAGCATTTCCTCCACCCCGGCCGCGCCCTTTCCGGCCACCAGCGGGTCGAGGTCCCATTCAGCCGCCAGGAGGTCAGGATCGGATAGAAGCTCAGAGATCGTCGCCATCGGGCAAACAGCCTATTAGCCAGCCGCGGTAGTGTCGCACCCCGTGACCGAGGCGCTGGCGGACCAGAGCCGGCCCGTCAGGCTTATCGGGGTCGGAGGAACCATCGCTATGCGCGGTGAACGCGCGGTGCCCGCGCTCGACGCCGCCGAGCTGGTGGCCGAGATTCCGCAGCTGGCCGCGTTCTCCGAGCTGCGCACCGAGACGGCCATGGGAGTCCCGGGGACCCATCTCAGCCTCGCCCAGGCCCTTGAGGTGGCTAACCGGGCCTGCGCCGCGGCGGGCCAGGGCGAGGGCGTGGTCATCACCACCGGGACCGACACTTTGGAGGAGCTGGCGATGCTCTGCGCTCTGATGTACGACGGCGAGGCGCCGATCGTCCTCACGGGCGCCAACAGACCGGGCTCGCACCCCGGCGCGGACGGCCCCGCCAACCTCCTCGACGCCGTCGTCGTGGCCGCCTCGGGCACCAGTGCCGGGCTCGGAGTGGTGATCGTGTTCGGCGGCGAGGTCCACGCCGCAGCCGCCGCGCGCAAGGTCGACAGCACGGGCCCCGCCGCCTATGGCTCGCCCATCACCGGCCCGGTCGGCCGGGTGGTCGGACAGCGCGTTTGGCTGGCCTCACGCCCGGTTCGTCATCCACCCCTCGTGATTCGCCGCCTCGAGCACCGCGTGGCGATCGTGACCTCGGGGCTCGGTGACGGCGGCGAGGTGATGGCGGCGCTCACCGCCGGCTGGGACGGCATGGTCGTCGTGGCCCTGGGCGCCGGTCATCTCTCCTCAGGCGCCCTGCGGGAGCTTCGAGCGGCGGCGCGGCAAATCCCCGTCCTCATCACGTGCCGCCCGGAACGCGGGTCAATGCTGTTCGATACCTACGGCTTCGAGGGGGCGGAGCGAGACCTGCGGGAGTCAGGCGCGGTGTGCGTCCCCTTCCTCTCCCCCCAGGCCGCCCGAATCGCCCTGCTCGCCTGCCTGGGCGCCGATCTGGACCGGGACGGGATGGCCCGCGCGCTGGCCGGCTTCGACGCCACCTAACGCGCGCCACGGCTACATTTGCGCCACCCCATGGGCGCCAGAAGACCAAGAGCCCTCCCGGCCCTGCTGCTCCTGGTCCTGTCCGGCCTGTTCCTGGTGAGCTGCGGTGGGGGTGGACCCTCCGGGTCGCTGTCGCTGAGCCAGCTGCCGCTGGTTCCGGGCGCGAGCGTCCTCACCCAGGTGCGGCAATGCGACAAGGGGAGCGATGCCTTCTGCACCATCGAGGCGGTGATCGTCGACAAGCAGGCGCACAGCTCGGGTTCTCTGGTCGCCAGCGAGCACCGGCAGCTGCACAGCCTGGGCTGGACGACCAGCGCCGGGGATGACGGCGTCCAGGTGGCCGCCGACTCGCCCGGGCACAAGCTGCGCCTGACCTACGCGACGGCCCTCGGCGACCTGTTCGGATTGGACATGGACTGGCTCAAGCAACCGCGTCCCAGGGCAATCGGGCTCAGCCTGGCCCAGACGATGTTCGACCGAACCCCGGCCATGTCGATCATGCTTGAGGCGGGCCCGACATGAGCTCCAGCCGCCCCCGGTCCCCGACGCGCAGCGCCGCCTGACCGCCGAGCAGAGCCCGCAGGTCCTCTCCGACGAGCTCCGAGCGCCAGCCCTCGAGTGTCCGCACCTCAGGCTCAGGTTCGCCGCGGCGCACGGCTCCGATGATCTGCTCCAGCTCGGCGCGGGAGGCGATCAGCTCATAGGCCAGCCCGGCCTGTGCGGCCTGAGCGCGCAGGAAGGCCTCTGCGAGCGAGATCAGGGGCGCGTCGGCCGAATCGAAGCGATCACGGCCGCGCTCCCGCGCAATCGGCGATGCCTCCCGGCCCTGGGTGATGGCTGCCAGGATCGCCGGCCCGCGCCGCCGGACGCTCGACGGATGCAGACCGCGGATGTGCTTGAGGGCGTCGAGACTCGACGGCTGACGCTTGGCCAGCTCGACGAGCGTGGGATCGGCCAGCACCGAGCCCACCGGGCGGTCCTCCTCAGACGCTGTGCGCTCGCGCCAGGCGGCAAGCTCACGGGCCACGGCGCGGGAGCGGGGATCGAGCTGGCCGATCCGCGGCAGGCGCTCCCAGGCCGAGTACGGGTCACGCACGTCGGTGGCGGATTCGAGGCGCCGGCATTCCTCGAGCGCCCACTCCAGCCGGCCCGTCTCCCCCAGCCGGCGCCGGAGCTCGTCCGCCAGCTGGAGCAGATGCTCCACATCCTCGGCGGCGTAGCTCAGCTGCTCGGCGGTGAGCGGGCGGACGTCCCAGCGGGTGTAGCTGGCGCTCTTGCCCACGCGGCGGCCGAGCATCTGACTGAGGAGGTTGGCGTAGCCCGACTGCGCGCTGGCCCCGGCAAACCCGGCCGCAATCTGGGTGTCGAAGAGGTTGGTCACCTCGGTGCGCCAGACCCGGCGCAGAATGGCCACATCCTGGCGTCCGGCGTGGAGGATGACCTCGATCGCTGGATCGCCAACGAGCTCTCGCAGCGGCGTTACGTCGACCTCGTTCAGCGCGTCGATGAGAATGATCCGGATGCCGTCAGGCGCAGTTTCGTCCTCGACCACCACCTGAACCAGGCAGAGCAGGGCGCGGTAACGGCCCTCGGACATGAACTCGGTGTCGATCCCGAAGCGTCCGTGGGCGCGCGCGAGCGCCGCAGCTGCCGCCACTTCCTCTGAGGTGGCAAGCTGCCATCCCGACATGGCCGCCACCCTACCCGACTGGCAGCGGCAAAAACCGACCTCGCTGGTAGGATATGGCCGATGATCTTCTCCTCGAAGGCCGAGTACGGCGTGCGCCTGATGCTCGAGCTGGGCCGGCAGAACCCTGAGCAGCCCACCAGCCTGAAGGCGATCGCCGACGCGGAGGGGCTGCCGCTCGCGTATCTGGAGCAGGTTGTCGCCCGTCTCAAGAAGGCCGGCCTGGTCATGAGCGCCCGCGGGGCCCACGGCGGCTACTGGCTCGCCCGTCCCGCCGAGGAGATCGGCATGGACGAGATCGTCCAGGCGCTCGAGGGTGCGATTGCTCCGATGGAGTGCTTCGTCCACGAGCACACCGAGCGCGTCCTGTGCTCGCACGAACCCGACTCGGGCCGTGGCTGCGCCACCAAGCTCCTGTGGACGCGGGTCCAGAACGGGATCATCCGCTCACTTCAGACGACGACGCTGGCCGAGCTGGTCGAGTTCTCTCGGCGTAGCGACCGGCCGCCCGCCGTCGCCCCTACTGACACTCCTATACCGACGGTGGCTGCCTGATGGCTGAACTAGAGATTCGAAACCTTCACGTGCGCGCAGGTGAGAAGGAGATCCTGCGCGGTCTCGACCTGGTCGTCGGCCAGGGAGAGATCCATGCCCTGATGGGACCCAACGGTTCCGGCAAGTCGACCCTGGCCAACGTGATCATGGGTCACCCCAACCTGGACGTGACCGACGGGCAGATCTTCTTCAAGGGCGAGGACATCACCGAGGCCGCGCCCGATGAGCGGGCGCGCATGGGCCTGTTCATGGCCTTCCAGTATCCGGTCTCCGTGCCCGGCGTGACGGTGACCAAGTACCTGCGCACGGTGCTCAATGCGCACCGGGAGGCCCGGGGCGAGGAGCCGATCCCGCTCAAGGACTTCCGCCAGACGGTGGAGGCGGCGATGGAGCTGACCGATGTCCCCCGTGAGTTCTCAAGCCGGTACCTGAACGAGGGTTTCTCCGGCGGTGAGAAGAAGCGGATGGAGATCCTCCAGCTGGCGCTTCAGCACCCGGAGATGGCGATCCTCGACGAGACCGACTCCGGGCTTGACATCGACGCGCTGCAGGTCGTGGCGCGCGGCGTCAACGCGGTCGCCGGTCCGGGCATGGGCGTGCTCATCATCACCCACTATCAGCGCATCCTGCACCTGGTTCAACCCAGCCACGTTCACGTCATGTTCCAGGGCCGGATCGTCAAGGAGGGCGGCCCTGACCTGGTCACGGAACTCGAGGCCAAGGGTTACGGCTGGATCGCCGAGGAGCTCGGCGCCGCGGCGTGAGCACCGTCGAGTCGCTCGCCGCGGTCGCCGCGAGTTCCCGGTCCTGCGCCGGGAGCTTCGACGGTCACCCGCTGGTCTATCTCGACTCAAGCGCCACCTCCCAGACACCCCAGCCGGTGATCGACGCGATGACCCGGTACTACACCGAGTCCCGGGCCTCCATCCATCGGGCGTGTCTACCCACTCGCCGTCGAGGCGACTGACCTCTATGAGGGTGCTCGGGGTCGGATCGGCCGAGTGGCTGGGCTCGACGCCGGAGGAGACGATCTTCGCCGCCAACGCGACCGCGGCGATCAACCTCGTCGCCTACTCGTGGGGACGCCAGAACGTGCAGCGCGGCGACCTTGTGGTGCTGACCGAGATGGAGCACCACTCGAACATCGTGCCGTGGCAGCTGCTGTGCCAGGACCGCGAGGCCGAGCTCGCCTACGTGCCCGTGCGGGAGGACGGACAGCTGGACCTGGCCGCGCTCGACTCGCTCTGCAGCGCGCGGCCGAAGCTGCTCGCCATCGTCCACGTCTCGAACGTGCTCGGCACGATCAACCCGCTCGCCGAGATCAGCGCGCGCGCTCACCGGGCGGGCACGACAGTCCTGGTCGACGGCAGCCCAGGCCGTCCCGCAGATTCCGGTCGACCTGAGAGAGATCGGGGCCGACTTCTACGCCTGGACCGGGCACAAGGCCTACGGCCCGACCGGGATTGGCGTGCTTCACGGCCGGCGCGAGCTGCTCGAGGAGATGCCGCCGTTCATCGGCGGTGGACACATGATCCGGACGGTCGCTGCCAACGAGTCGACCTGGACGGACCTGCCCTGGAAGTTCGAGGCCGGCACGTCGCAGATCGCCGAGGCGATCGGGCTCGGAGCCGCGGTGGACTGGATCCGCGCGCTCGGGGTCGAGCGCATCCGCGCCCACGAGGAGGCGCTCGTTGCCCTGGCGCTGCAGCGCCTGGCCGAGATCCCCGGGCTCACCTCCACGGGCCGGCCGAGGCCGCCGAGCGCGGCGCGCTGATCTCCTTCTCACTCGAGGGCGCCCACCCTCACGACATCGGCGAGATCCTGGGCCGTGAGGGCATCTGCGTCCGCGCTGGGCACCACTGCGCCCAGCCGCTGATGCGCAAGCTCGGCGTCCCCGCCACCACGCGTGCCTCCTTCGCCGTGCACAACTCGGCGGCCGACGTGGAGCGTCTCGTCGAGGGGCTTCAGACGGTCCGCGACGTACTGCAGCTCTAGGCCGTAGGCGAGGCCTCGAGGCGCTGCTTCAGGCGCTCGAGTGCGGCCACGTTGCCCTTGCGCATGCCCGCGGCCATGAAGCGGAGCCAGCAACTTGAAGAGGCCGCCGGGCGTCGGGGCCATCACCAGCTTCACGCGGGTGCCCCGACTGGACGGGGTAACTCCCACCAGCCCGAGGGCTCCATCGACCCGGGCCGGCCTTGACCGGCGGGCCCTCCCAGGCCAGACCGAGGTGGGTTCAAAGCGCGTCCACTCGAACGTCCCCTCGGCGCCACGCTTCATCGTGTAGCGATACTGCGTCCCGAGGCGCGGGATCGCCCTCGCCCAGGCCGGCGACACGTCATCGAAATCGCTTACGTACTCAGGCAGACACTCGGCGTGGGCGACGTAGTCGAAGACATCCTGCGCCGAGCGGCCAATCGTTATCTCGCTCTCGACCTGCATCAGAGCACCGGAAGGTAGCGCTCGAGCTCCCACGGCGTGACCTGGACGCGGTACTCGTCCCACTCCTGGCGCTTGATCTCGATGTAGCGGTTGAACATGTGCTCGCCGAGCGTGCGCAGCACGAGCTCGGACTCGGCCGTCAGCTCGATCGCCTCTCCGAGCGTCTCCGGCAGCTGCTCGATGCCGAGCCGCCGGCGTTCATCCGGCGCCAGGTGGTAGAGGTTCGTCTCCATCGGGTCGGGGAGCTCGTAGCCATGCTCGATCCCCTCAAGCCCCGCCTGGAGAAGGGCCGCGAAGGTGAGGTAGGGGTTGCAGGCCGGGTCGGGGCAGCGGAGCTCCATCCGCGTCGTGCGCTCCTTACCCGGGTGGTACAGGGGGACGCGCACGAGCGCGGAGCGGTTGCGCCGCGACCAGGCGACATACACCGGTGCCTCGTAGCCGGGCACCAGCCGCTTGTAGGAGTTGACCCACTGGGCGAAGATCGCGCAGATCTCCCGGGCGTGGCGGAGCTGGCCGGCGATGAAGGCCTTGCCGACATCGGAGAGGAAGTACTGATCGTTCTCGTCGAAGAAGGCGTTGCTCTCACCGCGGAAGAGGGACTGGTGGGTGTGCATGCCGCTGCCGTTCTTGCCGAACAGCGGCTTGGGCATGAAGGTCGCGTGGAGCCCGTGCTTCATCGCGTATTCCTTGACGGTGATCCGATAGGTCATGCAGTCGTCGGCCATCTTCAGCGCGTCGGAGTAGCGCATGTCGATCTCGTGCTGGCTCGGGCCCACCTCGTGGTGGGCGTACTCGGTGTGGATGCCCAGCTGATCGAGGGCCAGCACCGTCTCCCGGCGCAGATCCGAGCCGGCGTCCAGAGTCGTGAGGTCGAAATAGCCGCCCTCGTCGAGGACCTCGGTGCTCTTGGCGTCCCGGAAGTAGAAGAACTCCAGCTCCGGCCCCACGAAGTAGTGGTCGAAGCCCATGTCCTGGGCCCGGGCCAGAGCCCGGCGCAGGACGTAGCGGGGATCCCCCTCGTACGGGGTCCGCTCCGGGGTGGTGATGTCGCAGAACATCCGCGCCACCCCCTGCTCGGCGGGCCGCCAGGGCAGGATGGCGAACGTGTTCGCGTCCGGCATGGCGATCATGTCCGACTCCTCGATGGGGTTGAAGCCGGTGATCGAGGAGCCGTCAAAGCCCATGCCCCCCTCGAAGGCATCGCTCAGCTCGGTGGCGTTGATGGAGAACGACTTGAGCTGGCCCAGGATGTCCGTGAACCAGAGCCGGATGAAGCGGATGTCCCGTTCCTGGACGAGCGACATCACGTCCTCGGTGCTGAGCGGAGTGGCAAGGCCCGTCACTTGCGCGAACGTTACTTGCTCGGCTTCACGGTGGCCCGTACGCTCGTGCAATGCGGACGAGCTGCCTGGTCGGGACGATCTGTGATTGTGATCGCGGCCTGCGGGTCGGCCGCGGCCACGGCGAGCTCGGCACATGCGGGCCCCGGAGCGCCAGAACCCTGGCCGCCGACCGAGTGGCCCGCGTCTATCAGGCCGGCGGCAACGTCTACGGCTGCGCCCGGGCGCGACCGGTCGCGGCTACGTACTGGCGGCAGCCGGGTCCCGGCTCGGTGAACCGAGGCTCGGCAAGCTGGCCCTGGCCGGCGTGGTCGCCGCCTATGGCGTGACGCGCTCGGCGTCGACACGATCAATGAGGAGGTGGTGGTCAGGCGCCTGGACAGCGGCCACATCCTGCACCAGCTGGATTCGACCACCGGGCCGGTGCCGGTGGAGGGCTTTCAGTCGGTTGACTCGATTGTCGTCAAGGCCGACGGGGCGGTGGCCTGGATCGTCAAGGTCGGCTCGATCGTCCGTCCCGAGTCCGAGACCGAGCTCAACCGGGTCGACCGACGGGGCGAAGCCACCCTCACGCGGAGCGCGAATCTCAACGCAAGCTCACTGAAGCTGCGGGGCTCTCAGCTAGCTGGAGCGAGGGCGGCGGGACGCGTACGGGCACGCTCTTCTGAGCTAGACGGCGGTCGGGACCCTGCCCCGGAGCCATCGCTTGGCCCATCTCTGGATCTCCGACAGCGCGGGCTCAAGCTCGCGGCCCATCCGGGAGAGTGAGTACTCGACCCGGAGCGGCGGCCCGGGGAGGACAGTCCGCTCGACGATGCCCCGGCCCTCGAGCTCCTTCATTCGCTCCGAGAGCAACCGATCCGAGAGCTCGGGCACGGCTTGGGCGATCTGCGAGAAACGGAGCGGACCGTCCATGAGCACACGGAGGATGGCACCGGTCCACCGCTTACCGACGAGCTCCACCGCCTCGTGGTAGTAGGGGCAACAGCCGCTCACCCGGCTCTCCTGGCTGCCCTCGCTTGGCTCACTGGCCATCTTCTCGCTTGGCTCGCCGGCCATCTCCACCGGGAACTTTACGCGGCTAGGAGGGACCGCGTGGCCTCAGTGGAGCCATCCACGGGGACCTCACCGCCAACGTTGACCATGGCCGTGAAGCCCTCGAGTGACACCGCAGCGATGGCCTCGAGGATCTGCTCGTCGTCCCATCCGGCCTCACGGGCCTCCTCGTGCAGGTGCATGGGAGCGCGGCCGCGGTGCTCGAGCAGCGCCTGGAGATACCGGAGCAGCGCCGCCTCACGGGGGTCCTTGGACGTGAACTCACGGGCGGCGGCGACCTCGTCGATCGGCAGGCCGGCGGCCCGAGCAGTGCGGGAGTGCATGGCAATCCCGGGCTCGGAGTTGTAGTACTCAGCCACAGCAAGGGCGATCCGCTCGAGCGTGGCCAGGGTCAGCTTGCCGTGGCGCAGCTCGGAGCGGAAGCGGGCGTACGCCCGCAGCGCAGCCGGCGACCCGGCCAGCGCCCCGAGGAAGTTCGGCAGCTGACCTCCGGTGGCCAGCGCGCCCCGGAGAACCGGCATCGACCCCTCGGGGGCGGTCAGGTCATCGTGGATTTGGAACCTGCTCATTGAAGTCTTCATGTTGATCACCGCCGACGAAACAAGGTTTCGCTTTATTTTTGAGACCAGCTTACGGTTGATAAGTGTAGATCCGAGAGCGGCTCTCCACAAGGGGTATGACGCCGCGTCGTGACGAATCCTTTCCGCACCGCCGGGCTGGTCCCTGGGGTGCCCAAAAATCCGCCTCTCTTCCTTATACGTAGGCAGATAAAAGGAGGATCAGTCCGGTCTTCGACAACCGTAAGACCGGGGTGCGTGAGCGGCGAGTTAGTGCCGGCCGTAGGCGGGGATCCGGTCCCTCCCCGCCCGGTCCGCGGCTGCCGCGGGCGGCCGCAGCCGGCTCCGGCCGGTGATCAGTGAGGGCTGGCGATCGCCACGACGACGAGGAGGATGCCCAGCATGACCGCCCACATCGCAACGCGGTCGGGCTTGAAGCCCGCGCGCTCGTGGCGGCGGGGCTGGGGGCGCCGACGGGAGCCGTCGGGCCAGGGCAGGTTCCGCTCGGCACCGTGGCCGCGAATCGTCACCGTACGCCGGCCAGGAACCGCGCCCTCGGTCCCGCCTGAGCCCGACCTCGAGCTCGCGGGGGGCCGAGCGATCGGCTCCGCAGCACGGCGAGCGCTCGACGTGCGGGGGGCAGCTGCCGGGCGGGGGGAGCTGGGCGCGCGGGCTCCGGGGCCTCGGTGGGCAGCGCACGGCTCGCGGGGCGACCGCCGTCGATGGCGTGCAGCCGACGGCGTGCCGGCTCACGGCGGGTGAAGGCTTCTTGCCAGACCTCATCCTCGATCCGGATGGCTTCTGGCGGCACCGACGCACGGGGGCGGGGCATAGACCATCTCTCTTTCTGGCGCTTACGGGGTTAGCTGACGGGCTCGCGCCGAAAGAGTGGCGCTACGCACGAGTGCGATTCGCCCCAACAAGTGGGTCCCCCGCTTCCATCGCTTTGACAGGGTTTGCGGGAATTCAGCTATGTGCGGGCAGCATGCTAACACCGGGCGGAGACGGAGTCCTCCGGGCGGCCGCTATTTGCGAGGGCCGGGGCGCCCGAGCACCGCCGGGGCGTCCGGCCGGGCTATTCGCGCCCGGCGACCTGGGCGACGAACTTGGCCACATCCGTGGCCTGCTGGCCCTGGAAGATGTTGGCCGGCATGGTCCCCTCACCGAGGCAGCTCTGACTCGTGTCCCCGGCGGGCGGGCTCTGGAGGCACCCGTTCTCGATCGTGTGGAGGACGAGTGACTCGCTCGGCTTGATCACATCGAGGTTCGGACCCACCTTGCCCACAGCGTTGGCGGCTGACAGGGTGTGGCAGACGCCACAGTGCAGGCCGAAGAGCTCCCGCCCGGTCTTCATCGCCGGTGTCAGCTTGTTGCCCCCGACCTGGCCGTTGGCGTTGTTGTGATTGCCGATCAAGAAGAGCAGGGGCAGAGCGATCCCGAAGGCGACATAGATGATCACGAAGAGCGTGCTGGCGGTCCGGCGGGCGCCGTAGGTCTGAACCTGGAAGGTGGCGCGGGCTCCGCCCAGCCCTCCCCGCACGGCGATGAAGAAGACGCCGAGCCCGAGGAGGACCCAGAAAGCGACGAAGAGCCAAGTGCCAAGCACAGTCGGCGCGGACGATATCGCGCAGCCAGGCCGAGGCGCGCCCTAACCCGCCTCCCGGGGCCTTGCCGCCCGCGGCTGCCGGCGCCGGCTCGAGCTCAGCGCCTGCGCCCCGAGGCAAAGCTCATGACCGGCGGGGCCACGGCCCGGAAGTCCTCGGCGGTCGATTCATCCTCAGCCTGGCCCCCGGCCGCCTCCGCCTCGGCCTGACGCCGGGCCGCCTCCTGCTCGGCTCGGCCGCGGCGCACCTGCTCGTCGAGCATGGAAAAGTCCTTGATCTCGGCCAGGACCTGGTCAGGCGCTGCGATCGAGCTGACACGGTCCACGAGCACGCTGATGGCTCCCCCCGCCGCCGCGAACCGCTCGAGTTTGCCCTCGGCGAGCATCAGCGGCTCGGTTCTCACGGTCAGCCGGTGGCGCTCGTAGACCTGAGGGGGGACGATCAGGTTGATCGTCCCGAGCTCGTCCTCGAGCAGGATGAAGACGATTCCGTTGGCTGTGCCCGGCCGCTGGCGAGCCACGACGAGCCCCCCACCTTGACTCGTCCCCCGTGGGGCAGGGTCGCCAGGTCACGGCTGGTCACGGCGCCTGAGGGCAGCCGATCCCGGAGCAGCGCGATCGGGTGAGTGCGGGTCGTGAGCCCGGTCGAGGCGTAGTCGGCGAGCATCGTCTCCCACTTCGAGAGACCTCGCAGCCGGGGCGGCGCCGGAAGGTCCAAGGGCAGCGCCAGCTGGGTGCCCCCGGGGACGTCTCGGCCCGGGGTCGCGACGCCGAGCTGCCACAGGGCGACGCGCCGATCGCCCTGGACCAGCCCATCGCAGGCTCCGGACCAGGCCAGTAGCTCCAGCGCGGGGGCGCCCGCTCCGGCGCGGGAGGCCAGATCGGACAGGCTCCGAAAGCGCCCGCTGGCTTGGCGAACCGTGACCAGTTCCTGGACTTCCTGCTCACGCGCGCCGCGGACATAGCCGAGGCCGATCCGGACCGCCCCACGCTCGGTGTCGAAATCGCACTCCACCTCGCTCTCGTTCACGTCGGGTGGCAGCACCTCGAGTCCCGCGTCGCTGCGCCTCGTGGACGAGGGCGTCGGGCGGATAGAAGCCCATCGGCTGCTCGTTCAGCAGCGAGCACAGGAACTCCGGGCTGTAGTGGACGCGCAGCCAGGTCGACTGGTAGGCGAGCAGCCCGAAGGCGGCGCCGTGGGCCTTGGGAAAGCCGAAGCCCGAGAACCCTCGGACCATCTCGAACACCCGCTCGGCCGTCGGCTCCTCCACCTCGTGCTTGCGCATCGCCCCGGCGACGAAGCGCCTGTGGTAGGCCTCGATCGCGGCGTCTGAGCGCTTGCGGCTCATGGCCCGTCGCAGGCCCTCGGCCTCGCCGACCGAGAAGCCGGCGAAGGCGATCGCCACCTCGATCACCTGGTCCTGGAAGATGATCGTCCCCAGCGTCTCCCGTAGGGGTTGCTCCAGGGACGGATGCTCGTAGGGCACCTCGAAATCGGGGTTCTCCCGGATCCGCTGCCGGCGCTCGATGTAGGGGTTGACGGCGCCGCCCTGGATCGGCCCGGGCCGGACGATGGCGACCTGGATGGTCAGGTCCTGGAGGTTGGTGGGACGGGTGCGGCGCAGCGAGGCCATCTGGGCCCGGCTCTCGATCTGGAACACGCCGGTCGTGTCGGCGTTCTGGATGCACTCATAGGTGTCGGGATCGTCGTAGGGGATGCGTGAGAGATCGATCCGCTCATCGCGGGTCCGCGCAATCAGCTCGACGCAGCGCTCGACCGCCGAGAGCATCCCCAGCCCGAGCAAGTCGATCTTGAGAAACCCGGCGTCCGAGCAGGAGTCCTTGTCCCACTGGACGATCTGGCGGCCCTCCATCGCCGCCGGAACGATCGGGCAGCAGTCGATCAGGGGCCGCGTGGCCACGATCATGCCCCCCGAGTGCTGGCTCAGGTGGCGCGGGAGCCCGTGGGCCTCGGCAGCCAGCCGGGCCAGCCAAGCCCAGCGGCCGCTGGTACCCCGCCGGCCGTTCCCGCCACCGGGCGCCACCCCGAAGGCAGCCTCGATGTCCCTGGCCACCTCCCGGGCGTCCCAGCCCTCGCTGCCCCTTGCCACCCGCTCGATCTCCCCCGGTGGCAATCCGAGCGCCTTGCCGAGTTCCCGGATGGCGCCCCGGGCGCGGTAGGTGGGAAAGGCGGCGACGAGGGCCGAGCGGTCGTGGCCGTAGCGCTCGTGGACACGGGGGATCAGCTTCGCCCGGATGTCCCGCGGGAAGTCGAGGTCGATGTCAGGCAGCGAGGTCAGCTCCTCGTTGAGGAAACGGCCGATCAGGAGCTCGTTGGCGATCGGGTCGACGTGGGAGAGGCCGGTCAGGTAGCAGACGATCGAGGAGACGCTCGAGCCCCGACCCCGGCCCGGGGGCAGCAACGCGCGAGCGCTGTCCGGACCCCGAACCTCGACCGCCACCTCACGGGCCAGCTCGAGCATGTCGTGATGGAGAAGGAAGAAGCCGGGCAGGCCCAGCGACTCGATGATCCGCAGCTCCTCCTGCAGACGCCCAGCCGCGGTGGCGTGGTGCCCACCCGGGTAGCGGGTCTTCAGGCGAACCTGGCAGAGCTCGGTCAGCTGGCGCATGGCCTGCTCCTCCTCGGCTCCGGGATAGCGGTAGCCCAGATCGCTGCGCAGGTCGAACCGGAGCCGGTCGGCCAGCCGTCCCGTCTCAGCCACGGCGTCGGGATGCTCCGAGAAGCGAGCGGCCATGGCCTCGGGTGAGCTCAGGACGTGGCTGAAGTTGCCGCGGCGCTCAGGCTCGGAGGCATCGAGCGTGGTGTGCAGCCGCACCGCCACCAGGGCATCCTGGAGCGGCGCGCGGGAGCGGGTGTGCGCGTGGAAGTTGCCCGTGGCCACGCACGGGAGGCCGAGCCGCTGCGCGAGCCGCTCAAGGCGGCGGTTGCGCGCCCGGTCGCCCTGGAGAAACGGGCGCTGGAGCTCGACCCGCAGACCGTCCGGGCCGAAGGCGTCGAGCAGGCGCCGCAGGGATGGCTCGTCGTGGATGCCCCGCAGCGCGCACCCGCTCAGGCAGACCAACCCGGAGGCGTTCTCCAGAACCGTGTCCAGCGAGACGTAGGGCTGAGAAGGAGGGCCGGGCTTCTCCCGCGTGTGCGCGTGCGCGCGCGTCAGGATGCGACAGAGGCTCGACCAGCCGGTGGCGTTCTCGACGAGCAGAGTCAGGTGGCGCGCGTCATCGAGGTCGATCTCGGCCCCGTGAATCGCCCGCAGCCCCAGGGCCTGAGCCGTCACCGCGAACTCCATCGAGCCGGAGACCGTGTTGTGATCGGTCAGGGCGAGGGCGCCGTATCCAAGCTGGCACGCCGCCGCCACCAGCTCGTCGGGAAGCGAGGCTCCGTCCAGGAACGAGAAGGCGGAATGGCAGTGCAGCTCGACGTAGCCCATCGAACATATGTTCCCATCCCGGCCAGACGAGTACCCCGGAAGAGGCCCTCTCGACGCGCCCGGGGATGCGACTCAGCTCAGACCTGCGAGGCTAATTCCATGAGCGGCGCAACGATCGACGTTCCGACTCCGGACGGGGTCGCCGACTGTTACCTCAGCAAGCCGGCGGGCGATGCGTCGCGTCCGGGCGTCCTCTTCATGATCGATGCGATCGGCCTGCGGCCGCGGATCGAGGAGATGGCCGATCGGATTGCCGCCCAGGGCTATGTCGTACTGGCTCCGAACCTGTTCTACCGGGCCGGACGGGCTCCGCTGTGGGAAACGCCGGACCTCCACGACGCTGAATCTCGCGGCAGGTTCTTTCAGTCGCTCGGTCCCCTGATGGGCGCGCTCACGGCCGCCGCCGTCGGGGCTGACGGCGGCGCGTACCTGGCCAAGCTCGGCGAGCTCACCGACGGCCCGGTCGGGATCACCGGCTATTGCTTCGGCGGGCGGCTCGGCTGGACGATCGCCGCCGCGCACCCTGACCGCGTAGCCGCGCTTGGCGGCTTTCACACCGGCCGCATGGTCACCGACGGCGAGGACAGCCCTCACCTGCTCGCCCCCCGAGTCCGCGCGGAGGTCTACTGGGGTCACGCCGACCAGGACCAGAGCATGACTCCGGAGAACATCGCGACGCTCGATGCGGCCATGGAGGACGCGGGCGTGCGACACACGACCGAGCTCTACGAGGGCGCGCAGCACGGCTACACGATGTCGGACATGGGCGCCTACAACGAAGCGGCCACCGAGCGGCATTACCAGGCGCTGTTCGCGCTCCTCGAACGAGCGCTCCCGCGCTGAGAGCGACGACGGCTGGCGGCTGAGAAGGGACGTCCACGAGGAGGGTGGACCAACGGATCCGTGACAAATTATTAGTGGCTGCTAATCTCTCTCTTAGTTAGTGCTCACTAAGCAGATTGGAGATCCCAATGCCAGCCTCCATCGTCTCCCCCTCAACTTCCACCAGCTCAGGTTCCGGCCGCACCTGGACCCTCGTGCTGGTCTCGGTCGCCCTGTTCATGGTGGTCCTGGACAACCTTGTCGTGAATGTTGCCCTGCCGAGCATTCGCCGTGATCTCGGCTCCTCGATCCAGGCCCTCGAGTGGACGGTCAGCGCGTACGTGCTCGCGTACGCCGTGTTCCTGCTCACAGGCGCGGCGCTGGGGGATCGGTTCGGCCGCAAGCGCATGTTCCTCGTCGGGGTCAGCCTGTTCACCGTCTCGTCCGCGGCGGCGGCAGTCGCACCCACGAGTGGCAGCTTGATCGCCGCCCGCGCCCTCCAGGGCCTGGGAGCCGCGATCACCACCCCGCTGACGCTGACGCTTCTCGCCGATGCCTTCCCGTCTGAGCGCCGCGGCCTGGCGATAGGCGTCTGGTCTGGCATCAGCGGCGTCGCCGTCGCCCTCGGCCCGCTGGTCGGCGGTGCCGTCATCCAGGCCGCCTCCTGGCACTGGATCTTCTGGATCAACGTTCCCGTCGGACTCGTGCTCCTCCCTCTGGCCGCACGCCGGCTCACCGAAAGCCGCGGCCCGTCCCGCCAGCTCGACCTGCGTGGATTGGCACTGGCCTCGACCGGTCTCTTCGGCGTGGTCTACGGCCTTGTCCGCTCGCAGTCTCAGGGCTGGGGCAGCCCGGAGATTGTCATCGCGCTGGCCGCCGGGGCGGCGCTGCTCGTGTCCTTCATCGTCTACGAGCTCCGGACCAAGGACCCGATGCTCCCGATGAGCTTCTTCGCCAAGCGCAGCTTCGCCGTGACCAACGGCGTCTCGCTGGCCATGTACTTCGGGATGTTCGGGTCGATCTTCTTCCTGAGTCAGTACCTGCAGAACGTCCTGCACAACAGTCCGCTCCAGGCCGGCGTCAAGCTCCTGGCCTGGACCGGAGCGACGATGGTCGTCTCGCCCCTGGCTGGGATCTTCTCCGAGCGCTACGGCAGCCGGCTGTTCATGGCCGCGGGGCTCGCCCTCCAGGCCGTGGCGCTGGGCTGGATCGCCAGTCTGGCCTCGGTCAGCGCCTCCTACGCCAGTCTCGTGGGTCCGTTCATCCTCGCCGGGACGGGGATGTCGCTCGTCTTCGCGCCCTCCGCCAATGCAGTGCTGGCTTCGGTGCGCGTCGATCAGGCCGGCCAGGCTTCAGGCGCCACCAATGCGGTCCGTGAGCTCGGCGGCGTCCTTGGCATCGCCGTGCTGGCCACCGTGTTCACCAGCCACGGCGCTTACGCGTCGTCGCATGCCTTCGTCACCGGGCTCGTGCCCGCCCTCTGGGTCGGGGTTGCCGTCCTCGGCGCGGGCGCGCTGCTGGCCGCCGCGCTCCCGTTCAGCACGCGGGCCGACGGTGCGCAGGCCACCGCGACGACCCCCGGGGCGCAGCGGCTTGGGACGCCCGAACTGGCCAGCCGCGCCGCCTGAGCTCCCCCTAGGATCAGCTGCCAATGACTATGACAAATCCTAAGCCCCGCCAGCGTGTCCCGGCCGCCGAGCGCCGGGACGCGCTGGTTGAGGCAGCGGTCCACGAGTTCGCCCACGGTGGGCTCCACGGCACGCCGGTGGCGCGGATCGCTCAGCGCGTCGGCGTCGCGCAGCCCTACGTGTTCAGCCTGTTCCCGACCAAGCGCGATCTGTTCCTGGCTGCGGTCGAACGCTGCTTCGAGATGACCGAGGAGACCTTCAGCCGGGCCGTCGAGGAATACGACCCCGCGAAGGCGCTGCCGGATGTCGATCTCAACCGAGTGATGGGACACGCCTACGTGGAGATGCTGCACGCCCACCGGGAATACCTGATGCTCCAGCTCCAGTCTTACGCCGCGTGCGACGACCCGCTCATCCGTGACCACGTTCGCTCCCTTTACGCGAGGCTGGTGGCACATGTGCAGCAGCTCTGGGACACCGATCCTGAACGAATCGATGACTTCTTCCGCTACGGGATGTGGCTCAACGTGGCCGCCGCGATGGGCGTAGAGGACCTCTCGGTTGGCTGCGAGTGGATGCGCGAGGAGTTCGCGGACCCCGCTCAGTCCTTGGGCCGGGCCTCCGGGTAGCGCGGCAGCCCGTCCTCCGGGATGGGCTCCCAGGGGGCGGCGTAGGCCACGAATTGGTGGAGGCTGGGCCGAACGCCCGGATCGCCCTCGATGGCACCGAGGCGGACGCCGATCTGCTCCGGGTCATCCGGGTGGCGCGTGAAGAGGGCGGAGCCGCACTCGCCGCAGAACCACTTCTCGGCCCCTCCATCGGGCTTCCAGGCCTTGATCAGGTCCTCGCCCTGGGTGATGCGAAACGACCCCGGGACCGTGGCCGCGCTGGCTGAGGCGGCGGTCCCCGTCCGGTGCTGGCAGCGGGTGCAGTGGCAGTACCGGGCCGAGACGAGCGGCTCGGTGACCTCGAAGCGAACGGCTCCGCAGCCGCAGCCTCCGGCGAGCTTGAAATCGGTCACGCGGCTGCCCCCTGGGGCTGCTTGACCAGATCGTTCGCGGGCTCGATCCCCCAGCGCCGGGCCACCGCCTCCAGGTGCTCGTCCAGGGTCCAGCGGTCGGGCCGGAGCTCGCCGGCGTGCTCGGGACTCGCGCCCTTGAGGGCCATGCAGCCGGCGTTGTCGCCGATCGAGCGGATCTCCTGGATGTCACGCTCGCTCAGCCGGGACTCCCGGGGGAGCGCGGCGAGCTCGGCGCGCTTTTCCTCGACGGGCCGGGCGGTCGGGCCGGTCTCCTGGAGCAGGGTCGGCGCCGCGCAGGCCACCGCCTCGTGGGCCAGGTTCCACTGGCAGGCGAGCTGGATCATGGTCAGCCCCGCCCGTTCGGCGATCGGGCGCATCGCCTCCATCCGTTCCCGCCCCTGCTCGACCCAGCCCTCGGGCCGGAAGCGGCGATGGTCCTGGGCCGGGAACTCCTGACCCGGCAGCAGGTCGTCGAAGAGCAGGCCGCCGTAGTCAACGACGCGCGTGATGACCTTGACCCCTTGGGCTGCCGCCGCCCCCAGGCAGAGCTCGCCGGGCCAGGGCTCAAGCGGGTTGAGGATGATCATCGCCCAGTCGATCAGCGCGCCGAAGCGCTCCAGGCAATCGATCACGTCGAGCGTGAAGCCATTGGCCGGGCCAGGAGCGACCCCGATGAGCCGGGTCAGGCCGGCATCTCGGAGGCTCGCCATCCCGTTCCAGACCGCCTCGCTCGTGTAGCCGGTGTGGTCGGGGTTGTGGAGGAGCAGAAGGTCGAACTCATCCAGGCCGCAGCGCTCGAGGCTCCGCTCGGTGGCCATCCGCAGGTAATCGGCGTAGGCGTCCTCGGAGCGCAGGCGCGGGTCGGTGAAGCGCGGGAACCCGCGGGGCCCATCGCGCTCGCCCTCGTAGAAGTCGTGCCCGACGGCGCCGACCACGGACACCTCATCCCGCGGACGCCCGGTGAGAACGCGCCCGAGCACCCGGTCGGCCTCGCCTTCGCCGTAGACGTCGGCGGTGATCACGGTGGGGATCGCCTCATCTGGGGTGATGAGAGCGAGGTAGCGCTCATCGCTGAGCGGCTCACCGAAGTGCATGAAGCGCCCGCCACTCCAGGTGCCGATGGCGAGAGGGCCGAGGTCAGGACGCGGGGACATTGCCCCGCTGAGTTTAGGCCGCCCGCTTCGACAGGAGGCCGGGGTTCAGCCGATCCTCAGCGAGCGCTTCCCGCCGCGCCCCGCGCCCGGGAACCCGCAGGTGGCCGCGGCCTGCTGAAACCCGGGTGACTGCGCCATCGACCCTGACACCGCGATGAACGACCCCGGGCTGCCGAAGGCGATGCCGCCGCCGGTGCCCGGTCCCAGTGCCGGCGGGTTGGCCGTCGGGTCCGGGAAGCTCGGGAAACCGTGCCTGCGCATGCACTGGGAGAGGTGGAGCATCATGAGCTTGCGTTGCTCCGAGGCCTGGCCGCCGTGGAGCGGACCCCCACCTGGCAGCAGCTTGAAACAGACCTTTTGGGCGGACTGGAAGGCCGGAGATTGAGGATCGATCCCCGACCCGGTGGGAATCTGAATGCCACCGCCACCCTGGGGGTCAGGGAAGGTGGGGACGCCGTTGGCCCGCATGCAGTCCGCGAACCGGATGAACGCGGCGGCACTCGGCCCGCGTGAGCCACTCGGCTTGCTCGAGCCGCAGGCGGCCAGGAGCACGCAGGTCAGCACAGCCGAGACGAGAGCGAGGACCCGGCGGGAGTGCATGCATGTGGTTTAGAGACTCGCGGATAACAGCGGCATAACGGCGTTATCCGGGTGTTAGCTCACCGCTGCCGCCACCACCTCCCGCTCTCCATCTCGTGAAAGACGACCTCGTTGCGGCCGCTCTCGGTGACGATCTCCCAATAGCGACGGCGCAGGGGACGCTCAGTCCACCATCGGTCCTCGATCAGCCACGACTCACGCACGCTGTCGACCACGCGCCGGTCGACCAGCCGCGGCCGCCCGTCCTCGTCAGCTTCGACGGCGACGCGGCGGGGGACGGCGAGGCGTCGCGGCCCACTCATGGGAGGCGGCCTCTCGTCCTGCTCATGGGGTGCCCCTCCTCATCCGGCTCCCTCGAAGGGCGCCAGAACCGCCCGGCGCTCTGGCACACGGGAGTGAGGATCGACCTCAAGGACCCGCAGGGCGGCATCGGACCCGGCGGCGGCGCGGGTCTGGCGAATCGCCTCGCGCAGGCGGCCGCGCCGGGCTTCGGCCGGATCGTCCACGAGCCCCCGCTGATCGCTCGTCGGCGGCCCGAATTGCTCGACGGCCAGCCGTAGCGTCTCGGCCGGCGCGGGTATCTGCGCCAGGTGGGCGCTCAGGGCCAGACGCATCCGGGTGGAATCGGCCAGTGCCTCACGAAACACCACCTGCTGGCGCCAGGTCCCCCCGCCCTCGACCAGCACGGCGGAGATCACCACCGTGCGCAGAGTCCGGCCCCGGCGCTCTCGCCGCACAAGCAGGCGGTCGATCAGCAGACCGAGGGCGCGCTCGAGCTGAAGTCCCGAACCTGCTTCCGGGAGCTCCAGCGATTCCCGCACCAGTTCGCTCGCCGGACGCGGACGCAGTGCACCATCGCCGCCAACCGCCAGCTCATAGGCGAGCAGCCCGGCCTTCCCGAAGCGATCGGCCAGGGCCGCGGGTGGGAGCGCCGCCAGCTCGCCCAGAGTGGCGATGCCCAGCCGTTCCAGCGCCTCGGGCAGCTCGGCCAGTGCGGGGCGGGCGCGCAGCAGCGCCACCGGCATATCGGCGAGAAACTCTCGCGCCGCCTGCCGCCCCCCGGAGACGATCACCGGCCGGCGCACCCGGGCCCGGGTGGCGGCGGCGACGGCAGCGAACCGTGAGGCCGCCACCCCATAGCGGGCCGGTGTGCGCAGGGCGCGGCGGGTCGCCGCCAGAACACCCTCGATTCCCCCGTACAGGCGCTCGAGCCCACGGGCGTCAAAACAGCCCAGCCCAGCACGCTCAGGCTCGATCGCGGCGCCGATCGACTCCAGACGCACAAGCAGCCGCTCCCACTGGTCGGCCACGCCGGCCGGGTCGGGGGGCACCAGCGTCAGCCGCGGGCAGCGCGCGAGCGCCTCCCCCAGCCGCATCCCCGGATGAACGCCGAACGCCTCCGCGGGAAGTGACACCTCCCCCACCACCTGCACCCCACCTGGCTCCGGCGCCAGCGCCGCCGGCACCTGCAGGAGCTCGTTGCGATCGCCGGCCGCGATCATCAGCTGGAAGCGGGGAAGGAGAACGCAGACGATCTTCGACATTACGAACACATGTTCGCAGGTGGGGAGGACGAGTGCCACCCTCTGAGAAACCCCTCAAACTGGGCCTTGCCTACCAGGAGGACTTCCGATGCGCAGCGTGACCTATTCGATGGGCGTCTCAGTTGACGGCTACATCGCCGGGCCGGACGGCGACTTTGACTGGACGGGGCCCGACGAGGAGGTCTTTCGCTTCGTCACCGAGGAGATACGAGAGGTCGGCGTCTACCTGTTGGGACGACGGCTGTACGAGACGATGCTGTACTGGGAGACCGCCGACCAGGATCCATCGCTCGACGACTCAATGCTCGAGTGGGCCGCGATCTGGAAGGCGCTTCCAAAGGTGGTGTTCTCCACGACGCTGTCGGCGGTTCAGGGGAATGCCCGCCTGGCCTCCGGCGGCGTGGCTGAGGAGATCGAGCGGTGGCGGGCGGAGCCGGGGAAGGGCGACATCGCGATCGGGGGGGCGACTCTCGCCGCCGAGGGGGCCGCGTTGGGTCTGATCGACGAGTACCGGGCCAGGGTCTACCCGGTGCTGGTTGGCGGTGGGATTCCATTCTTTCCCCAACGCGAGCGCCGGGTGGATCTCGAACTCGTCGAGACCCGCACCTTCAACTCGGGAGTCGTCTACCTCCACTACCGCGTGGCGCGCTAGCCTGCTGGTCGATCAGAGGGGTGGAGGCGCTTATGACACGTTGCATTCGGGCGGGCGGAGTGATCGCGCTCGTCGCCTTGGTTGTCCCAGCGGGAGCGCTGGCCTACGCCGGCCGGCGGGCGTCACGCTCCGAGGCCTCGGCAATCGTCAAGGATGCGAAGCTCACCCAGCCATGCGGATACAACGGCAAGGGCCATCTCAGCCCTCTCCATGTCGTGCAGTACACCGCCAAGGGAGTCTCATTCAAGTGGGCTGAAACCGATTGGACTACCCCTGGCACCAATGGGTGTCTTCTCGTCTTTCTCCATGCCGCCGGCTATTCGTTTTCGTCGAACCAGACCCCCCGTCGCGCGCGGGTGGATTGGCTTCCGTTCACCTGGGGCTCCTCTCCGTTCGAGAACACCTCGTCGCTGAATCAGCAGTGGCGGCAGCTCGGCTTCCGGGCCCGGCCTCCCCAGTGGATGGCCCTGGCTCGAGCTTTGTAGGCCTGAGAGACCGACCGGCGGATGGCTGAGATCGGGGCCCGATGGGGCTACGGCGATCAGGCTGCGATCTCGTTGTGCACCCGAGCCACCATCGGCTCGTTGATTTCGACGCCGGCTGCAGTCAGGATGGGGATCAGCGTCGTTCCGAACGCCTCGAACGCCGCCTCAGACTCCCAGATGTCGAAGACCTGGATCTCACCGTTGGTCTCGAGTGCGACATGGGAGATGCGGCCGTCGGGCGCGCCGGCACCAGCTTCCTCGAGTTGGGCGGTCGTCGTGTCGTACTTCTCCTGCGTGAAGCCCTTACCTGTGATGTAGAACCCAAGTGCCATTCGATCCCTCGTCTTTCTCTGGCCTGCGCACCGCTGTCGGATTTCCCCCGGCCAGCCTACGTCTTCGACTGGGCCGGCGGTTGATTTCTTTCTCGACGGCTGAGCGACGATGGCGGGCTGCTGCGCATCGGCCTCGCCGGGCGCTGATCGGCCGCTCCGGATCAGTACTCATTCTTGAGCACGAAGTAAGACCCTCGAATAGTTCCGGCCAGCCTCGACTTCTGTCTCGCGAACTTGAATTTCGAAGCGAGCTCCTCCGGAACCTCCATCCCGTCAGAGAGCTTCAGCCCGACCGCCCGCTTCCCGCCATCGTCGATGGTGTACATCACGTTGATCGACAAACCGCTCTCGTAGAAGATGTAGGCCATCCGGATGTTTTCAATCTGGAAGGCCGTCGCCTCAAGGGGGCGAGCCGAGATGACGATGTCACGTTCTTCCTTGAGGATCCGATGCACCCAGTCGATGGTCGCCTTGGCGTCGCTCGCCGGCTCGACCGTGAAGACGTGGTCGTACTTGTTCTTGAAGTAGCGAGCTTCGTTCGCCCGCAGACCAGCCAGCGCGGCCGCAACCGGCGAGGTCTCCAAACCGACGGTCGACACGGTGTTGAAATCGACGGCGTAGGACATCAAGCACTCCCGAACTCGATAAGGACTGGTCGTTGCTTCGGCCGTACGCTACCTCAGCAGGTGTGACGCGGGGCCTCGACGGACGTCTACCCACCAGGGGTGGATTGCCACGGTGATACGGTCCTCCCATGGCGCCCCCCAACCCGCTGGATCTCGCTGCTCAGGGCGTGCGTACGCTCCAGGCGTTCGGCCGCCGGATCCCCGAGGTGGGCGGCATCCTCGCCCCCTCGCTCGAAGACGCCGTCTCCGGTAAGACGGTCCTGATCACCGGTGCCTCCTCAGGCATCGGACGGGCCGCGGCGGTGAAGATCGGCGAGGCCGGGGGCACGGTGCTCCTCGTCGCCCGGACTAAGGCGAAGCTCGATGAGCTCGCCGAGGAGATCGAGGACCTCGGTGGCACTGCCTACTCGCATCCCACCGACCTCACCGACATGGACGACATCGACCGGATGGCCGACGAGGTGCTGGCCAAGTACGGCGCCGTCGACGTCCTGATCAACAATGCGGGCAAGTCGATCCGGCGCTCGGTCGACCGAGCCTACGAGCGCTTCCACGACTATCAGCGCACGATGCAGCTCAACTACTTCGGACCGGTCAAGCTGATCCTGAAGCTCCTGCCGGAGATGCGTGACCGGGGCACCGGGCACATCATCAACGTCTCGACCATCGGCCTCCAGGTCAACACGCCGCGCTTCTCCGCCTATGTGGCTTCGAAGGCAGCGCTCGACGCGTTCTCACGCTCGATCGGGCCCGAGGTGGTCGGCGACGGCGTCCACCTGACGACGATCTACATGCCGCTCGTGCGGACGCCGATGATTGCGCCCACGAAGATCTACGATCGCTTCCCCACCCTCACCCCGGAGGACGCGGCGGACCTGATCACCGAGGCGATCCGTAAGCGGCCGAAGCGGATGGCGACCACATACGGAACGATCGGGCAAATCACATACGCCCTCGCCCCGGGCGCGCAGGATCTGATCGCCAACCAGGCGTACCAGATGTTCCCGGAGGACGAGAGCAAGCCCCAGGTCACGGACGGCAAGGGCGGCAAGGGCGACGACAAGGACAAGAAAAAGGACAAGGAGCCGACGCCCGAGCAACGAGTCTTCGTGCGCGCCACCCCCGGCGTTCACTGGTAACCGGACGTGCAGCTCGAGGGCATCCACCACATCACCGCGATCACGGCCGACGCCCAGGCCAACGTCGACTTCTATGCCGGGGTTCTGGGGCTGCGCCTGGTCAAGAAGTCGGTCAACCAGGACGACACGTCGGTCTACCACCTCTTCTACGCCGACGAGAGGGGAGATCCGGGCTCGGACATCACGTTCTTCGAGTACCCGGGCGCGCCGCCGGGGCGGCCCGGGGCCGGGATGGTGCACCGGATCGTTTGGCGCCTGGCTGATCCCAAGGTCCTCGACTTCTGGGCCGAACGTCTGGGGACCCACAGCGTCGATGTCACGCGCAGCGACGAGAGCGTCGTTTTCGACGATCCGGAAGGCCTCACGCACGAGCTCAGAGTGGTCACGACGAGCGACGAGCCGCTGATCGCCGAGCACCCGGAGATCCCAACCGAGATGGCACTCCAGGGCTTTCACGCCGTGCGGGCCTACGCCGGTGATCCCGGACGCAGCCAATCCCTTCTAGAGGACACGCTCGGCTTCGTTCCGGTCCCCCATGGCCCGGTGCAGTCGGCCGCCTACGAGCAGCGCGGCCAGAGCCGCGGCGGCTTCTATCTCTACGACCCTCCCCCACCCGAGCGCGGACTCCAAGGTGCCGGCAGCGTCCACCACGTCGCCTGGGCCGCTCCACCGGATGAGATCGAGGAATGGCAGCGGCGTGTGACGGCCGCCGGGGCCCGGGCCACTCATGTCATCGACCGTTATTACTTCCGCTCGGTCTACTTCCGGGAGCCGTCCGGGGTGCTGTTCGAGATCGCGACGATCGGCCCCGGCTTCACAGTCGACGAGCCGCTCGACCAGCTCGGGCAGAAGCTCTCGCTGACGCCTCAGTACGAGCACCTGCGTGACCAGATCGAGCCCACGCTGACGCCGCTGCGCAATCCGCGGGACAGCTGGGCCCGGCAATAGCCGCCGTAGATCGGTTGGCTATCCGGCTCGGCCGGCGGTAACTTCGCGGCCGTGCCGGCGACGGTCGCCGAATGCGAGCTTCTGCAGACCGAGTGGAACTGCGCGGTGGCTGCTGCGGGTGGCGGGTCGGTTTGGGAGGACGGAGGGCTTCGTTGGTCCTGGCAACCCCACAACCGTCACCTGATGCTGAACTTCCCGGCCTCCATCGATGCGGCGCCCGCGCGCCGGGGGGTCGAGTTCGCGCGGCAGAACGAGGCTCAGATCGTGGGAGCGTGGTTGTCGTCCGACACGGACGCTGCCCCACTGGAAGAGGTCGGCTTTGACCGCGGTTGGGAGCCGTGGTGGATGGCCGCACGCCTCGAGGAGATCCGGGAGCCGGATGACCCTCGGATCGCCCTCTCGGCCGAGGTTCCCGAGTACGGCCCGGGGGGTCAGCGCCTGCTCACCTTGGCGACGAGCGAGCCGGTGCGAGCCTGGCACGCGGTAGCGCGGGTCGACGGGCTGTTCGCCGGACGCGCATGGAGCCTCATGGCCGGCGACCTCGCCGGCATCTACGACATGGACGTCTGGCCGGCGTTTCAGCGCCGGGGCCTGGGGCGGGCCCTGCTGCGGGCCGTGTGTCACGCGGCGCGAAACGCCGGAGCAACGAAAGCCGTCCTCAACGCGACACCCGATGGCGAACGTCTCTACTCAGCCGAGGGCTTCGTCCGGGTTGGCGAGGGGATCACCTACTGGCACCACCTCGACCGCTGTGGATAGGAGGCTGGGCGTATTGCGGTACCAGGAGTACCGCAATGGGCCCAGGCTCGCTCGCCGAGGCCCCGCCCCGCCCGCCGACCAACTGCCCTAAACCGAGACCCCGGCGTCGCGCATCAAACGGCCCACGGCCACGCCGCGCAAGTGGGTCGCACGGAGGTCGCGGATCAACCGGGCCACGAGCATTGAGGCTTCGGCCGGCGTGGAGACCTTGAGCTCCACGACCTCGCCGGGGTGAAGCGCCCCCCCGCGGTCGTCCCGGTCCTGGAGCATGACTGCGCCGGCCACGAGGCGGCCGCCGGCGCTGTGGGCCAGCCACCACTGACCCAGGCTGGGGCCGTTCGAGGCGTAGACGAAGTGGTGGGGCCGGAACCCGAGCGGGCGTACCAGATGGTGAAGCTGGTCGCCCGTTTCCAGCCAGCGCACGAGGCCGCCGCCCCCCAACCTGGGGATGGCTTGGTCGCCCTGGGCGAAGATCGCCTCGTCGGCCTCGGTGGGCGGATGGCTGAAGGCGAAGGAGGCGTGGATCCCGTGGCGGGCCAGCTGGCCAGCCAGTGTGGAGAGCTCCGCCGCCGGAGCCTCGACGAGCACCCCGACCTCAGGCCGGGTTGTGCTCACGGCGGTGACCGGCTTGATGTGAGCGATATGGGAGACCAGGCTGTAGGAGGCGCCGGTGGTGAGCGTCCAGGCGGCGATGGCCAGCGCGACGGCGCCGGTGACCGCGGCGCGCACGGCGCGCAGACGCCAGGCCGGAAGCGGCCGGGAACGGCGCTCGTCGGAGAGGATCAGCGAAGCCGTCGCGGGACGCCGGGCGAAGGCGGGATCCGGATCCGGGCGGTGAGCCAGGGCGCGCTCCAGTGCGGGCCCCAGGTCATGCGCCGAACGGACCACCTGGGCCAGCCCGAAGCGCTTGAGGGCATGGTTCGAGGCCCGCACGTGCCCGTACCCGAAGCCGTAGGAGATGACGGGGCAACCCCGGATGATCGCCTCGAGCACGGTGAGGCCGGCGCTCGAGTGGATCAGGGCGTCGCTGGCCGCCAGGATGTCGCCCATCCGGTCGGTGAAGCCCATCAGCCGCAGGCGTGGCTCGCCGCCCAGGGCCTTGGCCACGCGGGCGCGGAGATTGTCGTTGCGCCCGCAGAGACAGAGGACGATCGCCTCGGGCTCGGCGGCGAGGGCGGCCCGGGTGGCGCCGAGCAGGTCTCCGACCCCCCAGCCGCCGCCGGAGACGGCGATCACCCTGCCCTGGGCGGGCAAGCTGAGCGCGCGGCGGGCGTCGCCGCGGGAGCGCGCGGCCAGGAACGAGGCTGAGGTCGGCGGCTTGGCCCAGCGCACGCTGCCCGGGCCGGCGATCTCCTCGACCTCCTCGGCCGATTCGGGATGGGTGATGAAGTGAAGGTCGATTCCGCGATGAGCCCAGAAGTGAAGCCCAGCCAGATCGGTGATCGACGAGTAACAGGGCACGTCGAGACGGCCGCGCAGGCGCAGCTCGCCCAGCACCGCGGTCACGCCCGGGTAGGTCGAGACGACCAGGTCCGGGTCGTGGGCCCGGATCAGCCGCATGAGTCCGCGGCCGCCGAGCAACCGCAGCAGGGTGCGGGCGAGCCACCGCGTGGGCGCGAAGTACATGAACAGCGTGTATTGGAAGTCGAACCACCAGGGGACCCAGCGGAACATGAAGGCCGAGTTCTCCCGCAGCGTCCGGGTGAGGATGCCGCCCATCGCCGGAAGGCCGTTGACGATCGAGACCTGGGTGTCCGGGTCCTCATCGTGGAATTCACGCGCCACCGCCCGTGCCGGCAGGTCGTGGCCCTCGCCGATGTCGGCCGAGATGATCAGGACCTTGCGCGGCTTGGCCTCGGCGTCCGGCTCGCCGGCGGGGATGACCGCCTCCGCCTCACGCTCAGCTGCCGCCGCCTCATACTCCACACGCCACTTGATGTAGCGGCCCACGCCTTCGGAGAAGGGCGTGGCGGCGGTCCAGCCGAGCTCTCGCTCGGCCCGCTCTGAGGAGACGACCTTGCCGCCGAAGTCACCCGGGCGAGCCTCGGTGTGGACGATCTCGACGTCGCCCAACTCGTTCTTGATCGTCTCGGCGATCCGCTTGATGGTGACGTTCTCGTTCGAGGCCAGGTTGTAGACGCGGTTGGTCGCCACGTCCTCCAACCCCAGGGCGACGCCGTCGGCCAGATCCTCGACATAGACGAAGCGGCGCGACTGGCTGCCGTCGCCGGCCAGAGTGAGCGACTCGCCTCGCAGCGCCTTGCCCACAAAGGCGGGGATGACCGCCGCCTCACGGGCGCGGGGACCGTAGGGGATGCCGAAGCGGAGGATCGTGTAGTCGATCCCGTAGAGCTCCTGGTAAGCCTTGCAGTAGAGCTCGCCGGCCAGCTTGGTGCTCGTGTAGAGGTGGCTCGGGGCCGGGAGCAGGGTCTCCTCATCGACCTCCTCCTCCCGGCAGTCGGAGTAGACCCAGATGGTCGAGGCGTAGACGATCCGCTTGACGCCGGCACGGCGCGCCGCCTCGAGCACGGCCACCGTGCCCCGGGCGTTCACCCGTTCGGCGTCCTCGGGCTCGGCGTGGACATCGTTGACGTCGGCCACCGCGGCCAGGTGGGCCACGGCGTCGCAGCTGTGCAGCGCCCGCTCAAGCGCCTCCCGATCGGTGATCGAGCCGAGAACCGTCTCCACGCTTCCGCGCTCGTGCCAGGGCGACGGGCGCAGGTCGTAGATGACCGGCTCGTGCCCGCGCAGGCGGAGCTTGTCGACCACATGTGAGCCGATGAACCCGGACCCGCCTGTAACCAGAACCCTCACGGCCGCGCCTCGCTGGGACGGTAATACAGCGGAACGCAGGAATGGTTTCGCGCCACCCATTCGGTGTTGGGGAACTCGCCCTCGGCGCCCATGATGCGGTGGCAGGGCTCGTCGTAGACACGGCCGGTGGAGCGCTCGAGCCAATCGAAGACGATGTACTTGTAGAGACCTGAGGTCATCCCCTCCGGGAGCTCGAGCCGGCTCGGATACTGCGGGTCGAGCTGCTCACGCGCCACGCCGTTCTTCCAGGCCACGATCTCAGGCAGACGCTCGGTCTGCACCAGTCCCAGGGCGGCGGTGAACTCGCTCATGCGGAAGTTCAATCCCTGCACCTCGAAGGAAGGCTTGCCGTAGTTGCGAAAGCCACGCGCGTGCTCGATCACCTCGGGCCGGCCGGACACGAGCACGCCGCCCTCACCGGTGGAGATCGTCTTGGTCGCGTAGAGCGAGAAGACGCCGGCGTCGCCATAGCTCCCGGGCTGGCGGCCGTTCCAGGATGCGCCGTGGGCGTGGGCGCAGTCCTCGATCAAGAAGATCCCGTGCTCACGGCAATAGGCGGCGATCTGCTCGGAGTCGAAGGCGAGGTGGCCGCCGATGTGAACGAGGAGCGCCGCCTTGGGGCGGTGCTGCTCGGCCTTGGCCTCGAAGTCGGCGAAGGACATGCACAGGTCGGTTCGATTGCAGTCCACAAACTCGACGCGGGCCCCGGCACGGATCGCGGCCAGCGGTGTGGCCATGAACGTGTTCGAGGGGCAGAGGACCGTCTCGCCGCTCACCCCGGCGAAGTCGAGCGCGGCCAGGGCACCTCCGGCCCAGCTCGACATGGCCACGGCGGGAAGCTGATTCGAGTTCTCCCACGCGGCCTCGAAGCGAGCCGTCATCTTCCCCTCCGACCATTGCTCGGAGTCGAGGACCTCGTCGATCAGCTCGTGCAGGCGTGCCCGGTCGCGATGATCGAAGCCGATGGCGAAGCGAGCGTAATCAGGGATGCTCTCTGTGGTGGAAGCGGTAGTCAATTGGGAGCAGCGTGCTCACGGCACGGTCGATATGAGGCGGCTGCGAACGCCTGGCTCGGCCGCCGACTTGCTTGCGTCCTCGTGCTTATAGAGCGCCGGAGCAAGGCTGTCAGATAGGTAAGACGGTATCGAGTCCCTGGCGTTTTAGCTGGGTGGCGATCAGGGGCAGCGCCTCGACTGTCCGCCGGTGGGAGTGGCGAGAGCTGTAGAAGTCCGCGTCGTGCAGGAGGATCACCTCCCCGGGTCCGAGGCCGCGGGTGGCCCGCGCGGCGATGCGACCCGCCGTGGTGTATTTGCGCCAGTCCTTGCCCCAGCGTGACCAGAGCAGGGAGGCCATCCCGGCGGCCCGCGCGGCCTCAAGTCCCCAGGGGCTGTAGATGCCATAGGGCGGGCGATGCCAGCCAGGGGATGCGCCGACGGCATCCTCGATCGCCGCGGCACCGCGCCTCAGGTCGGTCTCCGCCTCAGCGGCCGCCATTCGCAACTGGAAGCGGTGCCGGTAGCCGTGCAGGGCGACCAGGTGGCCGGCAGCGGCGATTCGGGCTGCTAGTTCCGGGCGGCGCTCCACCTGCTCGCCGACCAGGAAGAAGGCGGCCCGCAGACCCTCCCGCGCGAGCATCTCCAGCACCGCCGGTGTCCCCTCAGGGTGGGGACCGTCGTCGAAAGTCAGAGCGACGCCCGTGGCTGCGCTCAGCCGGCGAGGAACCCCGAGAGCGCTCGCCGCAGACGGGAGAACCGGCGCGAGCAGCCCGAGCACTGCATTGCGGGCTGCGGAGTCAGGTCGGGAAGGCACGCCGGGATGATCGCCGACGGGAGCAACTCCCGCCGACGATCAGCCGACTGACGCTCGAGGCTCTAGAACGTCACGACGCAGGCGTAATGGGCGCCCGCGTCGTTGGTCGTGCAGGTCATCTTGCCCTTCGCCTTGTTGCCGGCAAAGGCACCGGTCCCGCCGAGGATCTTGGCCGTCCCGGCAGCCGTGATCGCGCTGCCGGCGGTGGGAAGCGTCCCGGCGAGCGCGTAGACCCCGTGGATGGTGCCACGGTTGTAGAAGCTCTTGAACGTTCCGGCGCTCGTGACGTGAGTGCCCGAGACCGCTTGCTTGTAGGTGATGTAGATGAGGCCCGTGCCGTAGGGAGCCGAGCACTTGGCGGCGCCGTAGTCATATCCGGTCGTCTTGCCCGACGTCTGGTCATTCGCGGCCACGAGGCACTTGTGCTTGGCCTTGCTGGTCGCACCAGCGCCCGCAACGAGCGACAGCGAGGCCAGCAGGGCAACCACGCCCGCTATCAATGTCAGTCTGAGTTTCATGAGGAAATCCCTCCCGGTTCGTTTACAGGACGTTCACTCTTGACCTTTCCCGTCCCGCCTGAGCTCGACACATGGCTGTCCGATCCCGCCGTGAGGATCGCCCACCGGCGCTCCAGCCGCGTGGCGCCGGATGCGCTGTGGAAGGCGGCCCAGAGAATCGAGATGCGAGACACCCGGATGTTGGGGCGGCTTGTGCGCTGGCGGATCCCCGGCGTGGCGCCCGAGACAACCTTTGAGGAGCTTTTCCGTCGTCCCCCTTTCACTGTCCTCGCCGAAGGCGAATTCGGGCTGGTTTCCGGTCTCGTGGGCCGGATCTGGACCCTGCGGCGGGACTACCCGAAACTGAAGAGCCACGAGGAGTACCGGGAGTGGTCGAAGAGCGGGACGGCCAAGGTCCTGTTCGCGCACTGGGTGGAGCCGGATAACGGCGGAGGCTCGCTGCTCCGTTCCGAGGCGCGTGTGGCCGCGTTTGGCACTCGGGGGCGGATCGGCCTGGCCAGCGTGCGCCCGCTAATCAGCCGCTTTCAGCAGCTGGTGACCAACGACGCCCTGGCGGCGGCGGTCCGCGCGGCGGAGCGGCGGTAGGGCCCGGCTCCGAGGCCGCGGCGGTGGCCACGTCAGAAGCGAAGGTCTCCCGGGCGCGGATGAGGAGCCAGCCGCCACCCGCGAGCGCTACGAGCATGACCAGGAAGGTCACCTCGAGCCCGCCCGTGGTGTGCGACGCGGGTGCTTTGACGTGGGTGCCGATCGGGGCCTGCGACGGGAGGACGCCGGCGACCAGTTGCGCGACGCCGCCGAACACAATCGGCGCGGCGGCCTGGGCCAGCGAGCGCACGACCGTGAGCCCGCTCTGTGCCCGTCCCCACAGCCCCGCCGGGACGACATCGAGCCGGGCGGCCTGCAGGGGCGGGTTGGCAGCCGAGATGAGCGCCGCCCCGAGGACGTCGAACCAGATCGCCGGGTTCCGGTTCGTCAGAACCATCCCGGGGATCAAGCACGCGGAGGCGCCGAGATAGCAGACGCCGGGAAACCAGACGCGGGCGGACAGGTACCCGCGCTTGAGCAGCCGGTCGGGGAGGCGGCCCCCGACCAGGGTTCCGATAATGGCCCCGACCACGAGCACCGCGAGCACGATCTCGGCGTAGGACTGCGAGGCGCGGAAGTGGCCTTTGACGAACAGAAGCGCGAACGTCTGCAGGCCCGCGAAGTAGAAGTAGCCGATCGATGAGCCCAGGATCATCAGGGCATTGGACGGGATCGAGAAGATGTAGCGGATCGACTCGCCCAGCCCCATCTTGCTCGGGTCCTGGTGCAGGATGAGCCGCGGATCGGGCGCCACGCCCTTGCGCCGGGCGGCTTCACGCGCCGCCTGCTGGCCGGCGTCGGGAGCCGCCTCCTCGTGTCCAGGGGCCTCGCCGCGATCCGCTCGGGCCGAGTGGCGGGCCACCGCCAGGTGCAGATCCACGTCCCCCACCTCGAGCTGGCTCTGGCCGCCGCGCAGCGGCTCGGGGACGGTGCGCGCAAGCTCACGGGCCAGGAAGAAGCCAGGTATCGAGAGCACGACGAACGCCGCCCGCCAGTCGATCGCGCTGGCGACCAAGCCGGAGATGATGAATCCGAAGGCTGTCCCAGCGGCCTCGCCGACGAGGATGTAGGACCAGATGCGTCCGCGTTCCCCGGCGCCGAAGTAGTCGCCCGTGAGCGAGGCGATGGCGGGACCCGCAGCAGCTGTGACCGCGCCAAGGGCCAGCCGTGTCAGCAGCAGCGTGCTGAAGCCGCCGGCGAAGGCGCTGAACAGCGAGGCCAGGCTCCAGAGAACGATGCTCACCGTGAGGATGGGCATCCGGCGGGTGCGGTCGACCAGCAGCCCAACCGGGATCGTGAACACCGCGCCGACCAGCAGCGACACCGAGGCGAGCAACCCGATCTGGGTGACGCTGATTTTCAGCCCTGACTCCAACTGGGGAGCAATCGCCCCAACCGTTGAGGCGTCGGCGCCGTTGAGCGCCAGCACAAGGGCGAAGAGCACGATCACCCTGGCCCGCGCCGGACCGCCGACACGCCTGACGACCTCCCCCCGCACGGCGCGGCCGATCCAGCGCATGAAGCCAGCCAGGAGCTGGACTATCTGGCCGCTCAGGCCACCTCGGCGCTCACGCATCTGCCTGCTCGTCGGCCAGCTGCCAGGAGCGCACGGTGACCCGCAACCTCAGATAGCCGATGATGCCGGGGATCGTGGGCAGCCAGAACGAGATGGCGCGGTAGGCCAGGACGGCCACGACGGCCCGGCCACCTGGGACCCCAAAGGCGGCAAAGGCGCCGATCATGCCGCCCTCGACGCCGCCGAGGCCCCCGGGAAGCGGCAGAAGACTCCCCAGAGTGCCGATGAAGTAGCCCATGATCACCTCGGCGACGGGCACCGTCTGACCGAAGGCCCGGAAGGACAGTCCCAGGACGGCGATGTCGAATCCCCAGTAAGCGGCGGCACCAAGCGGGGCCAGCGGCCGCTCACGGAGGACATCGATGGCGGTGCGGACTCCCGCGGTGAGGGTGTCAGGGACCGTGGCCAGGCGAGCCGCCACGCGGCTGAGCCGGCCGGCGGAGCGCTCGGCCACACGGGAGAGTCGCCGCTCGAAGTCCCCGGGCAGGAAAGCCATGCTGGCCACGAGGAGGATCGCGCCGGCACTGAAAATGGCGGGGATGATGAGCAGGGAGAAACCCCCGCCTCCGGGGAAGATTCCGTAAAACAGGCCGAGTCCGCAGACCAGCATCGAGCCCAGATAGAAGGCGTACTGGATGACGTAGCTGGCGACCATCCGGCAGGCGATCACGCCCGGCTCCATCCCTGCCCGCCTGAAGCGCCCAGGCCGTGACCGCGACGCCCCCCGCCCCCGCCGCCGAGAGCAGACGAATGGCGGCGATGCCGGCCAGGGGGATCTCGACACTGGCGCGCCAGTCGATGCGGGGCATGCCCCGGCCGAAGACGCTCCGGAAGAGCGTGGCATAGCCGAGGACCGAGAGCAGCTCGAGCACTGCGCCCACAGCGAGGAACACGGGGTCACCGTGCTTGATCTGGCCCCAGGTGTTCTTGAGACCGGCGAGCTTCGGGAGCAGGAAATAGAGCCCCGCCAGCAGGAGCAAGATCACGATCAGGGCGATGATCACCCTGCGACGCGTGAGTTCGGGTAGGCCAGGCATGCGACTGCTCGGCCATCAACCTACTCGGCGCGCGGGTTATTTATGCACGCGGGGGTGGATAGGCGCCCTCTGTCACGAGTCTCCGTGTGACATCTCTGAATCCGCGTCGCCGACGCGCCGCGGCCAGCTCTAATGTCAGCTCGGATGTCCAGCACCCAAGCCACCCTCGGTCCCTTCGACTCTGAGGTGACGGTGCGCCGGACCCGGTATCTGAGCCCCGATGCGGGCTGGGCGGTGGTCGACGCGGCCGATGATGATGGTGAGGATCTTGTGCTCGTCGGGCCGATCGGCCACCTGGAGCAGCGCGACCGCGCCCATGTCCTCGGCAGCTGGGTCGACGACAGCCGCTATGGGCCCCAGGTCAAGGTCACACAGGCGATCCCGCTCTCGCCCGTGGACGCCGAGTCGCTCGTCCTCTACCTCAAGCGGGTCAAGCACGTGGGGGTCAAGCGGGCGGCCAAGCTGATTGATCGCTACGGAACCGAGCGCGTCCTCGAGGTGATCGACTCCGACCCGCAGCGCGCCTTCGCCGCTGCGGGCCTGCGGAGCCAGGCCCTGGCGGGGGCTGAGGCATCGTGGGAGCGGCTGCGGGCGACACGGAACCTCCATCTCCTGCTCGCCCCGCACGGGCTGGCCTATCTCGTCGGGCGGATCCACGAGGCCTACGCTGACTCGGCCCACCGCACGGTGAGCGGAAACCCGTATGAGCTGACGAGTGTGTTCGGAGTCGGCTTCACCATCGCTGACCGAATCGCACGCTCGGCCGGACGGTTGCCAGACGACCGTGAACGCCTGCGCGCGGGACTGCTCCACGTCCTCTCCGAGGCCGAGCGCAGCGGGAGCACATGCCTGCCCATGGCCGGGCTGATCGCGGCTGCCGGCGAGCTGCTGGGCCGAGCGCCGGCGGGAACCCTCATCGCCGAGCTCGGCGAGGCCGGGGATCTGACTCTGGACGCCGGCTTTGTCTACCGGCGCGCCACCGCCGAGCTCGAGGCCGAGCTGGCCGTCCGAGTGGCCGGGCTGCTGGAATCGGAAGGCAGCGAGCGACTCGCCTCCCCCCCACGTGAGGATCAGTCAGATGAGGAGCAGCCGCTCACGGCCGAGCAGCGCACAGGTGTGGAGAACGCATTCGCCCACCGTCTCTCGGTCATCACGGGAGGCCCGGGAACGGGCAAGACGGCGTCGATCCGAACCATCGCCGCGGAGGCTGCGCGCCACGGCGCGCGTGTCCTGCTCGTCGCGCCGACCGGACGTGCCGCGGTGAGGATGACCGAGGCCAGCGGGGTCCGGGCCAAGACGGTCCACTCGGCCCTAGGCTGGATCCCCGGCGAGGGACCGACCCATGACGAGCAGGATCCCCTAGCCGTTGACCTCGTGATCGTCGACGAGAGCTCGATGGCCAACCTCGAGCTGCTGGTCACCCTGCTCCGGGCCGTCGGTCCCCGCACCCATGTCGTGCTCGTCGGCGATGCCGACCAGCTGGCGCCGGTGGGGGCCGGAAAGCCGTTCGCAGAGCTCGTGGCCTCGGAGCGGGTCCCCACAGCGCGGCTGACCCACATCTTCCGCCAAGCCGCCGGGAGCATGATCGTCCAGGGGGCGCACGCCATCCGCCGCGGCGGGGTGCCGGACTTCACCCCGGGGGTGGGGATGCGCCGGGATCTCTTCCTTATCGAGCGGGGAAATCCCGCAGCGGCCATCGAGGAGATCGTCTCCCTGGTCGCCCGGCGCCTGCCCGAGCACTACGGGATCGACCCCGTGCGGGACATCCAGGTCTTCGCCCCGGTCTACCGCGGCGAGCTGGGCATCGACGCCCTCAACGAGGCGCTGCGCGACGCGCTCAACCCAGACGGGCGCCCCGTGCGCGGCGGGCGCCTGCGGATCGGCGACAAGGTGATGATGACGGGCCGCAACCTGCACGAGCTGGGGTTGATGAACGGGACACTCTTGACGCTGCGCGACGAGGTGTCCGGGGAGGACGACGACCCGGCGCTCATCCTCGAGGCCGAGGAAGCAATCTTCCGCCTCCCGGTGGAGCAGGCCGAGCGCCTGCGCCTTGCCTACGCCTGCTCAGTCCACCGCGGGCAGGGGATCGAGCTCCCTGTGGCCGTGATCGTTGCTCATCCGGCCGGCGGCGCCTTCTTCCTGCGCCGGGAGATGCTCTACACGGCGGTGACCCGGGCGCAGCTGGCGACGCTGGTCGTGGGCACCCGTGAGGTGATCGCCCGCGCCGCCCGCACGCCCGACACGGGCCGGCGCCACACCCGCCTGGCCGAGCGGCTGGCCCACGGGTAACGACCGGCCGATAGGAGCCTGGGCGCATGGCGGGACTATGTGTCCCGCTATGCGCCCACCCTCCCGGATGACAGGCGTCGCCTCCTGAGGTACCGTCCGCGCGCATGCAGGCCCTGATCCTCGCCGGTGGCGAGGGAACGCGGTTGCGGCCGCTCACGTCGACCATCCCCAAGCCGGTGGTGCCCCTGGCCAACCGGCCCCACATGGCCTTCATGATCGACTGGCTCCGGCGCCACGGCGTCGACGACGTGATCCTCTCCTGCGGGTTCATGGCCGACGGAGTGCGGGAAGTCCTCGGCGAGGGCGAGGAGCTGGGGGTGAGCCTGCGCTACGTCGACGAGCCAACCCCGCTCGGCACGGGCGGCGCTCTGCGTTACGCCGGCGACGTGCTGGACCACCGCTTCCTGATGCTCAACGGCGACGTCCTATGCGACTTCGACCTCTCGGCGCAGCTGGCCCAGCACGAGCAGAGCGGCGCCACCGCGACCCTCGCCCTGTACCCGGTCGACGACCCCTCGGCCTACGGACTCGTTCACCGCAATGACGACGGCTCGGTGCGTGAGTTCCTGGAGAAGCCGAGCTCGGACCAATCGGACTCGAATCTGATCAACGCCGGCGCCTATGTGCTCGAGCGATCGATCCTCGACGACATGGCGCCCCCGGGGACCAACATCTCAATCGAGCGTGACGTCTTCCCCAAGCTGGTCGGCCACGGCCTCTACGGCTTCATCGGCGAGGGCTACTGGCTCGACATCGGCACCCCCGACCGGTATCTGGAGGGCAACTTCGACATCCTCGAGGGCAACGTCGATACCGAGCTCGGAAGGCAGCTCGAGGACGGCCGGCGGGTCCTGGCCGACGGCGCCACGAACCTGGGACGGCTGATCGCTCCCGCCCTCGTCGGCGAGGGGTCTTCTGTGGCCACAGGCGCGATCGTCGGCGGCTGCGCGACCCTGGGCCGGGACGTGGTCGTCGAGCGAGGGGCGCACATCGAGCGTTCCGTCGTCCTCGACGGCGCCCGGATCGGCGCCCACACGACGATCCGCTCCTCGATCATCGGGCCCCGGGTGGAGATCGGCGAGCACTGCCATCTGGACGGCGGAGTCGTACTCGGGGAGGGCGTGCGGATCGGCGCCCAAAACGTCCTGCGCGCCGGGGCCCGGCTCTCACCCGGGACCTCGCTAGGGGACGGCGCGATCCGCTTCTAGGAGCTGCGGGCCGCAGATGTGCTCGGCGATGGCCAGCGATGAGGTGGCGCCCGGCGAAGGCGCGTTGCGGACGATCACGATCCGCTCGGCCCGGGTGATCCGGAAGTCATCGACGAGCGATCCGTCGGCATCGATGGCCTGAGCGCGGATTCCGGCCGGGGCCGCCTCCACGTCGGCCGTCCGCAGTTCGGGAATGAAGGAGCGAGCGCGGGAGACGAAAGCGCGCCGGGACAGCGACCCGTAGAGCTCAGAGGCGCCGGTGCGCCAGTGCTGCCGGGCCATCCGGCGAAACCCGGGCCAGGCCAGTGTCTCCCGCATATCGGCGAGTGAGATATCCCGGCGCCGGTAGCCCTCACGGGCCCGCGCCAGCACCGCGTTGGGTCCCAGGTCCACGCCCCCGCCCACACGGCGGGTGAAGTGGATGCCGAGGAACGGATAGGCGGGATCCGGGACCGGATAGATGAGGCCGCGCACGAGGTGCCGACGCTCCGGGCGCAGGCGGTGGTACTCGCCCCGGAAGGGGATGATCGCCGGACCACCGCTGTCGCCGGCCAGCCGGGCCAGCCGATCCGATTGCAGCCCGGCACACATGATCACCTGGTCGGCGACGATCTGCTCGCCGGCGCGGGAGCGGAGCGCCACTTCGGTCCCGCGTCGCTCCAGGCCGGCGAGCTCAAAGCCCAGGCGGATGACTCCACCGCCCGCCTCAAAATCGTCGGCCAGCGCCTGGGCGACGGCGGCGAAGTCGACGATCGCCGTGCGCGGAGAGTGCAGCCCCGCCACCCCGACGACATGTGGCTCGATCTCCCGCAGAGCGTCTGCGGACAGACGGGCCAGACCGGGCACGCCGTTGGCCCGGGCCCGGCGCTCGATCTCGTCCAGGCGCGCCAGCTCCGAGGACTCGCGGGCGACGATCACCTTGCCGCACTCCTCGTAGGCCAGTCCGTGCTCGGAGCAGAACTCCCGCAGCAGCTCCATCCCCCGGCGGCACAGCGCCGCCTTCAGCGATCCCGGCGCGTAGTACACCCCGGCGTGCACGACCCCGCTGTTGTGCGAGGTCTGGTGCGCGGCGATGCGGTTCTCCTTGTCAAGAACCGTGACGGCGGCCGACCCGCCGAGCCGGCGCGCCACCGCCAGCCCGAGGATGCCTGCGCCCACGACGGCAACTCGCATGACCGGAAACTACCGGTGAGCTAGCTCTCCACCGTCGACATATCCGGGTAGCGCTCGCCGGCGGTCTGCCCCGGGGGGCGGCCTCGTCGAGGCGCCTGAGGTCATCCTCGCTCAGCTCTATCTCGGTCGCGGCCACGTTCTCCTCCAGGTACTTGCGCCGCTTGGTCCCAGGGATGGGCACGATGTCCTCGCCCTGGTGGAGGATCCAGGCCAGCGCCAGCTGGGCCGGCGTGGCGCCCTTCTCGTCGGCGATCGCGCGCACCCGCTCGACGATCTCCATGTTGCGGGTGAAGTTCTCGCCCTGGAAGCGGGGGTTGTGGCGCCGGAAGTCGCCTTCCGGGATGTCCTCGGGTGAGGCGAAGCGGCCGGACAGGAAGCCACGGCCGAGAGGGCTGTAGGCGACAAAGCCGATGCCGAGCTCCCGAGTCGTGGTCAGGATGCCCGCCTCGACATCACGTGTCCAGAGCGAGTACTCGGTCTGCAGGGCCGAGATGGGGTGGACGGCGTGGGCGCGGCGCACGGTGTCCGGCGAGGCCTCCGAGAGCCCGAGGAAGCGGACCTTTCCCGCTTGCACCAGGTCGGCCATGGCGCCGACCGTCTCCTCGATGGGCACGTCCGAGTCGACGCGGTGCTGGTAGTAGAGATCGATGTGATCGACCCCGAGCCGTTCCAGGGACGCGTTGCAGGCCTCATGGACGTACTCCTGGTCGCCCCGGACCCCCAGCCGCTCGCCGTTCTCCCCGCGGACATTGCCGAACTTCGTCGCCAGCACGACGTCGTCCCGGCGGCCGCGGATCGCCTGCCCCACCAGGCGCTCGTTGGTGAAGGGGCCGTACATGTCGGCGGTGTCGAGGAACGTCACTCCGAGCTCGAGGGCTCGGTGGATGGTGGCGATCGACTCCTGGTCGTCGGTGTCGCCGTAGAACTCCGACATGCCCATGCAGCCGAGTCCCTCCATGGATACTTCCAGTCCCTCGCTGCCGAGCTTGCGGATCTGCATCACGCCTCCTGGAGTTGAACCACCATCTTTCCCAGGTTCTCTCCGCGCAGGAGGCCGATAAACGCGTCCGGCGCGTGCTCGATCCCCTGTACGACCGTCTCTTGGTTGCGGATCCGGCCCTCGCGGACGAGCGGGCCAACCTCCTGATGGAAGGCCTGGAGGCGGTCGAAGTGGTCGGACACGATGAACCCCCGGAGGGTCAGGCGCTTGCCGATGGCCATGGCCAGGTTCCGCGGTCCCGGGGGCGGGCTGGTGGCGTTGTACATGGAGATGGCGCCGCACAGGGCCGCACGGCCGCGCTGGCGCAGCGAAAACAGCGCCGCCTCCAGGTGCTCACCGCCCACGTTGTCGAAGTAGACGTCGATGCCCTCCGGCGCGGCCTCGCGCAGGAGCTGGTGCACGGACCCGTCCTTGTAGTTGAAGGCGGCATCGAATCCGAGCTCGTCCTTGAGGAAGGCCACCTTCTCGGCCGAGCCGGCGCTGCCCACGACCCGGCCGCCGTGGACCTTGGCCAGCTGGCCGACGAGCGAGCCGACCGCGCCCGCCGCGCCGGACACGAAGACGGCCTCGCCGTCGCGCATCCCGGCGATGTCAAACAGCCCGACGTAGGCGGTGAGGCCGGGCATCCCGAGCACGCCGAGGAAGGCCGACGGAGGCGCCAGATCCGGGTCGATCGGCTGGGCCGCGTCGGCGGGCACGAGCGCAAGCTCCCGCCACCCGAGCTGGTGGAGCACCCACTGTCCCTCGCTGAAGCGCTCGTCTTGTGAGCTCAGCACCTGGCCCACGGCGCCGCCGTCAAGCGGGGCGTCGAGCTGGAAGGGGGGAACGTAGGACTCGGCGTCGTTCATGCGCCCGCGCATGTACGGGTCGACCGACATCCATTGGTTGCGGACCAGGAGCTGACCCGGCCCGGGGTCCGGTACGTCGACCTCGACGAGCTTGAAGTCGCCCGGCTGGGGCTCGCCCTGCGGCCGGGCCGCGAGCTGGATTTCCCGTGAGCGGCTCACCCGTAGAGGCGAACCAGGCACTCGGCCACGCAGGCCGGCTTCTCGCCCTCCTCCACCTCGACCGTGACCTTGGTCTTGACCTGGAGACCGCCGGGAACCTCCGAGACCTCGACGATCTCACCGCCGCCGCGCCAGCGCTTGCCCACGGGCAGCGGAGCCGGGAAGCGAACCTTGTCCAGGCCGTAGTTGATCCCCATCTTGGCGTCGGAGACCTGCATGAGCTGGCCCATGATCGGGGCGGCCAGGGACAGGGTCAGGTACCCATGGGCGATCGTGCCGCCAAAGGGCGTGTCCTTGGCCTTCTCGACGTCGACGTGGATGAACTGGTGATCGTCGGTGGCGTCGGCGAACTGATTGACCCGCTCTTGGGTCATCTCCTGCCAATCGGTGTAGCCGAGGTGCGTCCCGGCGGCGTCGCGCAGGCTCGCCATATCCATGGTCGCGGTCGTCATCTGTAACTCCAAGCGTCGGAAACGAAGCCGCGAAAACGTATCACTGGGGCGGCGGCGTGCTGGCGCGCGGTCCGGCCTCCTCGCCCTCGGCCCCGACGCCGGTCTCAGCCGCGCCGTTCCCGTCGCCGTCGCGCAGATGGTCGTCGAAATGCCCTTCCTCGACTGCGGCGGCACGCTCCTGATGTACCTGTGCCTCGGCGCGGTGACGCTCAGCCTCGGCCTGGGCGATGCGCGCTTGGCGCTCGGCCTCATTAGCCCGCTGGTCCCGTAGCTCTGCCTGCTCCCGCGTCTGCGAGGCCACTTCCCGACGGCGCTGCCGGAGCTGAAGCTCTCCACGCCAGCGCAACGCGGCGGCCAGCGCCACGGCAACGAGTACGACAACCACGACGATTACGACGATGAGCACGGTCGACATCCTGATCTCTCCTCCTCCTGGGTGTTTGCTGGAGGCTTTCCGGCTGGCCAAGGCTGGAAACCACTCGCCCGGCCACGGCCTCGCGCAGGCGGGCCACGCGTAGGATCTCCGAGGCATGGACGCGGAGCCGCGCTTCCCGCCACCGGCCCTTGCGCCTCCGCCGGGCAACCCTCGCTTTCCCCTCTTCGACGGGTTGCGCGCGGTTGCCGCGCTCTCCGTGCTCGTGTATCACGTGGGCTATTACTCGCGCGCCAACGAGGGCGAGGCGGGACTGTCGCCGTACCTGGCTCGGCTCAACGTCGGCGTGGCGGTGTTCTTCGTGATCTCGGGCTTCCTGCTCTACCGGCCGATGCTCGTTGGGCGCCTGGGCACCGGACCTCCCGTGCGCCTGGGCGGGTACGCGCGTCGGCGGGTCCTGCGGATCGTCCCGGCGTACTGGGTGGCGCTCACCGTGCTGGCCATCTACCCGGGACTCCCGGGCGTGTTCAGTGGCCACTGGTGGGTCTATTACGGCTTCGCCCAGGACTACAGCACGGCCACGGCCAGCTCGGGAATCGGTGCGGCCTGGTCCCTGGGCTGCGAGGTCGTGTTCTACGTGCTGCTCCCGTTCCTGTCGCTGGGCCTCGCGCGGGTGGCGGGGGTCTGCGGGAGAGGCGGTGTCTGGTGGCGACTGGAGGTGCTCGTGCTGGCGGCGTTGATGGCAGCGAGCGTGGCCTGGCGCGGCTACAGCGACGGCCACGGTGGGCTGCCAACCACGACGTTCGCCAGCACGTTCGCGTGGTTCGGGCTCGGAATGCTGCTCGCGGTGATCAGCGTATGGCGCCCACCGAGGAGACGCCGCGGGCTTTACTCCTGGGGGGGATGGGTGGTCGCAGCGGCTGCCTACATAACGATCTGCCGCGGCCTGGGCCTGGGCGGCGGCTTCGTGTTCTTGCAGCACGTGACGGTCGCCCAGGATCTGGCGGTCTACGCACTCAGTGGCGTGGTGGCAGTCGGCCTTGCCCTCCCGGCAGCGTTTGACGGCGCGCCTCGCACCGCCCTCGACCGCCTCCTGAACGGGCGAGCCCTGGCCTGGCTTGGGCTGATCTCCTACGGCATCTACCTCTACCACCAGCCGCTGGCCGACGCACTCAACGGGGGCCTGAGGTCAGGCGGCAACTCCACGCTGCGCATGCTGTGGCTTCTGCCGGCCACGCTCGCCACCGCTGTCGCCGCCGGGGCGCTCAGCTATTACGTGGTTGAGCGGCCGGCGCTGCGCCTGAAGGAATTCCGCGCCCGGTATCTTCAATCGCCATGAGTGTGGCCGCGGGACGCGCCGCTCCGAGGGGCACCACCCAGTTGCGAGCAGCGCTCGCCGAAGTACCGCTGGAGCCAGTGGGGATCGCCGTCCTCACCCTCGCGGTGCTGATCTTGCGGGTCAGCCAGATCCACCAGAGCCTGTTCGGCGATGAGCTCTGGACCTACCAGCAGATCCACGGGCACAGCTTCGGCTCCATGTTCCGGGCCATCCATCCGGGTGCGGAGAATGCGCCACCCCTGTTCTTCGTGCTGGCCTGGCTCTCCAGCAAGCTGGGGGACCCGACAGTGTGGATCCGGCTTCCCTCGGTGATTCTCGGGACGGCCACCGTCCCGGTCATCTATGCCGTGGGGCGCCAGACGGTGGGCCGGGTGACCGGGACCATCGGAGCCGCCATGTTCGCCCTCAGCCCGTTCTCGGTCTTCTACGGGATCGAGGCGCGGCCGTACGCGACGATGGCCTTCTTTGCCTCGCTCTCGACGCTGGCGCTGGTCAAAGCGGTACGGAGCAACTCCGTCAGGTGGTGGATCCTCTATCTCCTCGCCGCCGCGGCAGCGGCCTATACCCACTACACGGCGGTGTTCGTCCTCGCCGTCCAGGGGGCCTGGTCGCTGTGGGCCGCCCGCCACCGGCTCAAGGTTCCGCTCATGGCGAATGCCGGCGTGGTCCTGCTCTACGTCCCCTGGATTCCGCACCTCAGGAGCAAGCAGCTGGTGATCATCGGGCTGCTCGAGCCGCTCAACCTGCACAACATCCGCCACGACGTCCTGGCGGCGATGGTGGGGTATCCGCTGGCGACTTTGCACGGGATCCCCACCATCCCCGGCCTCGTGGCCATCGCCGTCGGCACATTGCTCGGGCTGGCGGCGTTCGCCGCCCGCCGGCGCCCCCGCGCCGAGCGGCGCCCCGCCGCCGAGCCCGGCACGGTCGGCGGGCTGCCGCTGCTCACGGCGCTGGCCACCGCCACGCCGGCGGGAGTCCTTGCCTACAGCCTCGTTTCGACCGACATCTGGGACGCCCGGGACCTGTACGCCTCGGTTCCCTACGGTGCTCTGGTGCTGGCCACGCTGCTGGCCGCGATTCCCTGGAAGCTGCGGCTGGCCGCCGCTCTGCTCGTGCTCGGGACCCTGCTGGCAGGCACGATCCGAGCCATTACGCCCGCCTACACGCGCCCGCAATTCCGAGCTGCCGCGCAGTATCTCGACCGCGCCGCGCGTCCCCGCGACCCGATAATTCTGTATCCGTCCTACCTGTCGCTTGATGAGGTCATCACCGTGGAGCTCCACCGACCGCATGTGGTTGTCAAGGGTGTCCCGACCCACTGGCCGGCCACGCCGCTCGGGGGCGCCGACTACGCCCTCTACGACGACGCCTACGAAGCCGCGGGGCGCCCGATCAGGCCGCCGCCGGCCGGATTCAGCCTCGTCGGACGGCGGCGCTACGGCGGGTCGCTGCCCTTCCAGCTGTTGACCTATCGCCGGCTGGCGGCGGGAGGCTAGGCGTGCGGTCCGCCCTCGTCCTGCGGTCCGCCCTCGTCCTGCTGGCTGTGGTCACGTGTGCGTGGTTCGCGCTCAGTGTCCGCCAGGCCCGTGACACCACGCGTGCCTCGGCATTCATCACCACCCACCAGTCAGCCACCGCCCTCGAGGCCCGGAGACTCGGCTCACTGCTCACTTCTGCCGCCGCGCTGAATCCCGACCAGACGGTGAGCCTGCTCCGCGGAAGGCTCGCCGCCGAACGCGGATCCGAGCGACGAGGTGAGCAGCTGATCCTGGGGGTCACCCGCACCGAGCCGCAGAACCTCGAGGCATGGCTCTCGCTGGCCTACGCCTCCCCCCACGATCCGAAGCTCTTCGCCTACGCCCTGGCGCACGTGAAGCGGCTCGACCCGCTCGGCTAGGCGGACGGGGATGAGGCAGATCGACGACACCCCGTTCGAGGGGCCTGCTGCACTCTGGCGCTCTGTCCACTCGCGTCACCCCGGTCTGGTCGAGGCTCTCCTCGCCGACGCCAAGGTGACGGCGCGCTTCCGCGGCGAGCGGGATGAGTTCCGCTCAAGCATTGATGCGGTGGTCCAGGTCATGCGGCTGGCCTGGGTCAGCGACGCGTACCTGGCCCAGATCTTCTACCGCGCTAAAGCCCGCCTCCAGGCGCTGAGCGTCCCGGTCTTGCCGCGCCTGGCGCATCGGCTGGCCATTGCGCTGGCGCAGGTATCGATTGGCGACCCGGTGGTGATCGAGCCTGGGGTCTACATCGTCCACGGTCAGGTGGTCATCGACGGCCTGGTCGAGATCGGCGGCGGCACGACGATCGCGCCGTTCGTGACCATCGGCCTGCGGGCCGGCGACTTGAACGGCCCGAAGATCGAGCGGGACGTCAGCATCGGCACCGGGGCCAAGATCATCGGGCCGGTGCGGATCGGCACCGGGGCCACGGTCGGGGCCAATGCCGTGGTCGTGACCGACGTCTCGCCTGGCGCGACGGTCGTGGGCGCACCGGCTCGGCCAACCGCGGCCGCGGCGTGGGTGACAGACGCCGCGCCGCCCATCGGGTAACTTGCGAATCGTGTGGCGTCGCAATCGCGCAACCGACGTGGTCGATCGGCAGCCGGACGCCGCCGAGCCGCCACCTGAGGCGCTTGAGGCCGAGATCAAGCAACTGACAGAGGCGAACCGGGCGACCCGCGACGGCGCCAGGGAGCGACGTCTGCTCTCGCTGCGTCATCTGGCGGGGCTACGGCGTCTCGACGAGCAAGCGCCGTGACCCCGGGTTCGTCGCGCCGACCGCGGGCGGGCTCTCTGACCGTGACCTGCTGCCGGAGGTCGCCCCCGCCGAGCTGAGCGCTGGACTTCTGCGCGGCGCGATCCTGCGCAACGGCTGCCTGCTCGTGAGAGGCCTGATCGGCCGCGACCCTGCGCTCCGGCTCGCCGACGGGATCGAGCATGCCTATGACGAGCGCCGGCGCTATCAAGGCGGACAGTCCGACGGGGGTGACTACTACGAAGAGTTCGTACCTCATCCCCGCTTTGGCGAGGTGCAGGGACGCTCGTGGATCGAGGAGGGAGGCGGCTTGCTGGCCGCCGACTCTCCGCGGTTGCACTTCGAGATGATCGAGCAGTTCGCGGAGGCCGGGCTGCCCGACCTCGTCAGCGAGTACCTGCAGCAGCCGGCCCTGATCTCCGTCCATAAGACGACGCTCCGCCGCGCGGATCCGGCGGTCGCGGGGGCGTGGCATCAGGACGGCTACTTCATGGGCCCGGTGCGCTCGCTCAACCTCTGGTTATCGCTTTCGCGCTGCGGCGATCTGGCGCCAGGGCTCGACATCCTGCCGCGACGCCTGGATCACTATCTCGCCTCGAAGGCGGACGACTCGCCGCTGGACTACACGATCTCCCACCGGCGGGTGGAGGAGGAGGCGAAGGACACGCCCTTGCTCAGGCCGATCTTCGAGCCGGGAGACGCGCTGTTCTTCGACGAGTGGTTCCTGCACCAGACGGCGACCGATCCGTCGATGCCGAATCCTCGCTACGCCATCGAGAATTGGTTCTTCGGCGGCTCGGGATTTCCCGAGGAGTACGCCCCGATCGCCGTCTGAGTGGCGCAGTGGCTGATCACCACCTTCGTGGCCGAGCTCGGCCAGCTCATCGACCTGCCCGAACCGATCGTCGAGTTCGGCTCTTTGCAAGTGGAGGCCGATCAGGCGAACGACCTTCGGGTCGTCCTCCCGGGAAAGACGTTCATCGGGACCGACATTCGGCCCGGCCCAGGCGTCGACCGAGTTGAGAACCTGCGGTCGCTCAGCTTCGCCGATGGCGAAGTCGGCACCGCCCTGTGCGTCGACACGCTGGAGCACTGCGAGGATCCCCTCACCGCCTGTCGCGAGATGCACCGCGTTCTGCGTCCCGGCGGGATCTGCGCCGTGGCCTCGGTGATGTTCTTTCCGATCCACAGCTACCCCTACGACTACTGGCGGTTCACGCCGGATGGCTTCCGGCTCCTCCTGACGAACTTCGACAGCGTGTGGGCGCGTGGCGTCGGCCATCCGCTGCTGCCGACGCATGTCGTCGGGGTGGCGGCAAAGGACCGGGAGCTCGGCCTGACCGACGCGAGCTTCACGTCGCTCTCGAAGCTGCAGGCGCACTGGGACCAGGCGCCGGGGAAGGTCCGTTTCGGACCGGTTCACGTGTCCCCGCGAGAGCTGATGCGTGCCTCCGCGCGTGACCTTCCGCGTGCCGTCGCCAACCGGGCGCTCACGCGCTGGAGAGATTGGCGCTCACCCGCATCTAGACTCGGCCGTCCGTGACCGAGGCCTCCAGCGCGTTCGACCCGTACGCAAACGACCCCCTCCGGTGGGGCGTCTCGCTGGCGCAGATGAGGGAGCTGATGCTCGCCTGCCTGGACGCCGTTCCGGCGCGGACCGTCGTCGAGGTCGGTGCCTTTGCGGGAGATCTGACCCGCGTCCTGGTGGAGTGGGCGGAGCGCACGGGGGCGCGCGTCCAAGCCATCGATCCCAGTCCCCAGGACGAGCCTACTCACGCTCGCGGAGGCCTCGGACCGGCTCGACCTGATTCGTGAGACCAGCCTGGCCGCCCTCCCCCACCTCCCCCTACCCGACGCGATGATCATCGACGGCGACCACAACTACTACACGGTGAGCCAGGAGCTCAAGCTGCTCGGCCAGCGAGCCGCCGGAGGACAGCTGCCGCTGCTGCTCTTCCACGACGTGTGCTGGCCCCACGCCCGGCGTGACGACTACTTTGCGCCGGACGCGCTCCCCGCGGAGGACCGCCACCCAATGGTGGGCGAGGGCGGCGGGATCTCGCCTGAGGACTCAGGCATCGTCCCCTATGGCCTTCCCTTCGCGCGCTCGGCGGCCCATGAGGGCGGCCCGCGCAACGGTGTTCTCACCGCCATCGAGGACTTCGCAGCTGGTCACGACGAGCTGCGTCTGGCCGTTGTGCCGGCCTTCTTCGGGTTCGGTGCGCTGTGGGGGCGGGCGCAGCCCTACGCCGGCGAGCTCGCGCGGATTCTCGACCCGTGGGACCGCCACCCGGTGCTCGAACGGCTGGAGGCCAACCGCGTCCACCTCCTGGCCCACGGCTACGCCGAGGTGTCCCAGCTCCGCGAACGCCTGGCCCGCCAGGAGGACATACTCCGGCGCCTGCTCGACTCCCGGGCCTTCTCCGTCGCCGATCGCTTGTCCCGGCTGCGGGTCAAGGCGGGCCTGGCACGGGAGGCGGCGCCGATCTCAAAGGACGAGCTGTACCGGGCGCTCGAGCGCTAGTTGCTAGTCCCAGGGTCTGGGCGGAGGCTCGGCCGCGCGCCGGCGGCGCTCGGCTCGGCGGCGGCGCATCGCGTTGAGCTCCCGCAGCGGCGCGGTCAATCGCCAGGACAGACTCTCGGTCTTCTCCGCCAGCGCTCGCTCGAGCACGAGCACGCGAGCGTCGCGGTCCGTCCACGCCGAGTAGGTACGGGCGCGGGCGGCGTCGCGAGCCGCCTCTGCGCGTCGGGCGCGCCGCTTCCACCCCTCCTCGTCGTCGACGGGCCCGTGCAGAACCTCGTCCCACTTCTCGGCCACGGCGAGCTGGGCTTGCACCCAAAGGTCGAGGTCGCGAACGAGCTCGACAGAGCCGTGGTGAACCCCACGCAGGTCCGCCGTCATGACCTTGCGGCCGGTGGCGCGGACTTGGAGGCAATAGTCGAGATCAAATCCGTAGCCGAGGAGCAGCCCTTCGTCAAAACGGATGTTCCGCACTGCCCACGGGGAGAGTGCCATCAGCTGGCCGTCCACGGTCTCGACCTCGGCCGGTGGCGGATGTCGTTCAGCCCAGCCGAACGCTGGCAGATCACCTCCCCCGAACTCCGTGTAACGGTGAACGAGCGGTGCGGAGAAGACCTCGCCATCCCACCAGGCGATGTTCCGCACACCGGTGGCACCGGCCGCGCCGACCACGCCGACAGCGGGATCGGCGAACGCCTCTCTGACTTTTGCGCACAGCTGCGGGTCGGTGATCTGTGTCTGCGGGTTCACGAGCACCAGCGCCTCGAGGTCATCCCGGCGCCCAGCCGCGTCGAGGATCAGGTTGTAGGTCCGGCCGATCGGTTGCACGGACCGGAAGGGGAACGTCTCCGAATCTGGCTCGGCCGCGAGCCTGATTCCCGGCTCGGCATAACGCCGGTACGGCGCGTCACCGCTGATCGACGCCCCGAAGGCGATCATGATCCAACCCTCTGCGGGCCCAGCTCGAACGGGGAGGGACGGCGCGGGCGCCTGAGCAGGCGCAGCGGCATCGTGATGCGCCAGGAGACGCTGTGCGCGGCCTCGTCCAGCGCACGCTCGAGCTCACGCAGCTGGGCTTCCCGCGTTATCACGGTCAGGTGCCCGAGCAGGCGGGCCGCGGCGGCGTCGGCCTCGGCCCGCCGGGCGCGCTCCTTCCAGCTCCCAACCCCACCGCCGATGCCCATCTCCCCATCCCACTTTTCGGCCACCCGGATGTGGGCGTCGATCCACTCCTCGGGATCGGGCAGCATGTCAAGCGGCCGGTGGTGGATAGCGCGGAAGTCGGCGGTGATCACCTTGCGCCCGGCGGCCCTGGCCTGGAGACAGAAGTCGAGGTCATAGCCGTGAAACTGCCCGAGCGACTCGTCGAAGCGGAGGTTGCGCACGGCCCAGGGCGAGAGCACGAGCACGAAGCCATCGAGCGACTCGACCTCGCCCAGCCGCGCATAGGCCGGGGCATCCGGCCACGTCCACGAGAACGACTGGAGGTCCCCGCCGCCGTGCTCCTCGTAGCGGTTGATGAACGAGGCGCAGGTGAGCGACGCCTCCCACCAAGCGATGCTTCGCACGCCCACCGCGCCGACGCACCCCACGACGCCGACCTCGGGATCCCGCAGAGCCTCGCGGATCGTGGCGCAGAAGCCGTCATCGATGATCTCGGCGTCCTGATGGACGAGGACCAACGCCTCGAGCTCCTCCTGGCCGCTGAAGCGATCGAGCAGGGCGTTGTAGGAACGAAAAATCGAGCCGATCGCCGGCATGGCCTCGATCGCAGCGCCAGGCTCCGCGGCGCGCCGGATCCCTGGCTCCGCGCAGCGCCGATAGACATCGGGTTTCGTCACCGAAGTGCCAAATGCGATCATCGGTGACGTCCCGACTGCATCGCGACGAGTCTAATTGCCGATGAGCCAGCCAGTCACTGCCGATGAGCCCGGGCAAATGCCCTCCCCACGGGGGCTCCAGACGTTTTCGGAGGCGCCGGTGGTGATCGAGGTCCGGAGGCTGCGCAAGTCGTTTCGCATCCCCGAGCACCGGATGACCACCTTCAAGGAGCGGGCAACGCACCCACTCACCCGCACCGAATACCGCGACCTGGATGCGCTCCGGGACATTTCCTTCGACGTTCGTCGCGGAGAGTTCTTCGGGATCGTGGGGCGCAACGGCTCAGGCAAGAGCACGCTGCTCAAGATCCTGGCCAGCATCTACCGAGCGGACGCGGGAACGGTCCGCGTCGCGGGGCGGCTGGCGCCGTTCATCGAGCTGGGCGTGGGCTTCGACCCGGAGCTGACCGCGCGGGAGAACGTGATCCTCGGCGGCGTGCTCATCGGCCTGACGCGGCGCGAGGCGGCCCGGCAGCGCGACGAGGTAATCGACTTCGCGGAGCTTCAGGACTTTGCCGAGCTGAAGCTCAAGAACTACTCCTCGGGGATGCTCGTCCGGCTGGCCTTCGCGATCATGGTTCAGGCCGACTCCGAGATCATGCTGATCGACGAAGTCCTCGCGGTGGGAGACGCGTCGTTCGCCCAGAAATGCATGGACGTGTTCTACGAGCGACGGCGGCGAGGCAAGACGATCGTGCTGGTGACCCACGACATGGCCACCGTGCAGCTGCTGTGTCACCGCGCGATGCTCCTCGACGAGGGCAAGCTGGCTTTCGTTGGCGATCCCGAGGATGCGGCCCTCCGCTACTACCGCTTGAACTTCGGCCACGTGACCGAGACGTCGGCGGGCGGCGGGACAGAACCTGAGCCGGTGATAGCGCTCAATGCGCGGGTCATCGACGCGGGGCTGCGCGACGAGGCCGGGCAGCGCGTGGAGAACGTGGAACAGGGATCGCCGATCTTGGCCGAGATGACGTTCGAGGCGGCGCGGGAGTTGCCGGGCCCGATTTTTGTCTTCCATGTCGTCAACGCCGACGGCGTGGTGGTGTTCGCGTTCGAGCAAGACCTCGGCCGTTCCGTGGCGGCCGGGCAGCGCGTGCGACTCGGGGTCCGGCTGGAGAACCGGCTGGTCGCCGGCCGCTACTACCTGGACTGCTGGATCCGTCAGGACGAAGCCCAGAGCTCAGCTGCGATCCAGGCCATCCGCGTGCTGAGCTTCGTCGTGTTCGGGATCGCCCCGCGCCACGGCGTGGTGACGCTCCGCGCCGACGTTTCGGCGGAGCTCGAATGAGCGAGTTGCGCCCGGTGTCAGGACCGTCCGCGCTCGGGGGCGGGTGGAAGCGCTCGTTCGAGCTCCTGGCGCTGATGTCGGTGACGAACTTCAAGAAGACGTACTTCGGGACCGTGCTCGGATACCTGTGGTCGCTGGCGCGGCCGCTGATGCTGTTCGGGGTCCTCCTGGCTGTGTTCACGCATGTGTTCCACCTCGGTTCTCGCGTGCCGCACTACCCGGTCTTCCTGCTCTTCGACATCGTGCTCTTCGGCTTCTTTCAGGAGGCCACAACGATGGCCGTCGGCTCGATCGTCGGCTATGAGGGAGTCGTGCGCAAGACGCAGTTCCCCCGCCTCGTCATCCCGCTCGCCGTGGTCGTCACAAGCTTCTTCAACCTGGTCCTGAACCTGGTGGTGGCGTTTGCCTTCGTGCTCGCCTTCGGCGTCTCGCCGAAGTGGAGCTGGCTGCTGGTCGTGCCGCTCCTCGCGGTGCTCTTCACGATCACGACCGCGGTGGCGATGATCGTCTCCTCGCTGTTCCCCCGCTTTCGCGACGTTCAGATCATCTGGAACCTGCTCTCCACGGTGCTCTTCTACGCGACGCCGACGCTCTATCCGATCTGGGCCGTGTCACACACCTTTCGCGACGTGATCGCGCTGAGTCCGCTGGCTCCGATCTTCGACCTCGCGCAGCGGCTGGTCACCAACCCGCATGGCCCCTGGCCGTGGGAGGCATCGGCCGGCGGCGGGGCGCGGCTGGCGATCGCCGTGGCGCTCTACGTGGCGATCTCGGTTCTCGCGGTGTGGCTCTTCCGGCGCGAGGCCCCGCGGATCGCCGAGGAGCTGTAGCGCGCGTCGCTCAGCTCGTCGTCGGCTCCGAGCACGACTCCAGCCAGGACCACCGCGACCAGAGTCACCGCCGGCATCTGCCAGTCCCAGTCAAGCGGCGAGTGCGCGAGGTAAACGACCAGCGCGGCGACCGCCGGGGCGACCGGTGCGCCGTGGCGAAGGGCGCGCCGAGCCTCGAGGCCGATGCCGACAAACACCGCCGCAAGCAGCAGCGCTCCGATCACCCCGAGCTCGGCCAGCGTCTGAAGCTCCAGCGAATGGGCGTCCTGCGCGCTGTCGGCGATCTTCCGCCAGCGGAGCCAGTCAACGGTCCAGCCACCGGCGCCGACACCGTGCAGCGGCTCGGAGGCGAAGGCCCGTAGCGCCACCGACCAGTAGGCGTAGCGGTTGCTCTGCAGCGAGACAAGACGGGTGGCGCCGCCCGGCAGCGGTTGGATGCCGTTGCTCTCGTGGGCCCCCAGGAGGATCGCTACCGCGAGCCCGGCGGCAATCACGCCCGTCGCCACGGCCGGCGTACGCCTGGGCAATCGCAGCCGCCCGGAGCGGGCGCGCCGGTCGGTGAGCAGCTCGGTCAGACCGCCGGCGACCATCAGCCCCACAAGGACCACGAGCACGATCGCGCCGTCGCGCTCCCGGGTCGCCAGGCTGCCGTGCAGGCCGGTGACGGCACCGAACGGCGCCGCCACTGCGCTTGCCAGCAGACCGAAGACGAGGGCACGCACGATCGCCGAGAGCTGCTCCCGGCGTGGAGCCGCCACGATCAGGGCCACGAGCCCGGCCGCGCAGCCGAACAACGCACCGCGTGAGAAGGACAGGTACAGCCCCATCCCCAACGGTGCCGCGGCGGCCGCAGCCAGGCTCCTGAGGGCCAACGGCCGTGAACGCTGGCCGGCGACTCCCGCGCTCAGCACGAATCCCAGTGCAGCCAGCTCACCCTCGGCGTTCCAATACGTGAGCGGCTGCTCGAGCCGCCCCTGGGCGCTGACCGAGCGGGCGAAATGCAGGACTCCGGGCAGCAGTCGCTCGGAAATCGCGTACCCGATCACGATGACAGCGCCGGCAGCCAGTGCGGGTTCGACCGCTGACCGGGATCGGCTTCCCCGGAACAACAGCGTGGCCGCCACCAGCCCGCCGAGGTATAGGAAAACGAGCTGGCCGGCGTGATAGGCGCTGCCGGCGATCGGCGCCCAGAGGATCGATAACAGCGTCCACCCGCCCAGCAGCGCCAGCCCTCCTAACGCGAGCCAGGCCGCCGCCCGTCTCGGCATGGGACTCCGGACGACCAGCAGCGCCACGGCCACCAGAGCCCAGACCACGAGTCCCGCCCAGGCCTGGGCTTCGGGAAAGTAGCCGCCGGTGAAAAAGGCGAGCACCGTCGCCCCGGCCAGCAGCACAGAACGTGCCGCGAGCGCGACGGCCGAGCGTCCACGGGACATCAGGCCAGACGCGTGGCCGGTAAGCCTCGGCGCGTGTCCAGCTCGGGCTCGTTCTCCAGCGCGAAGGCGGCCCCAACTTCCGCACGCATCCGGCGGTGGAACACACTGCGATCGAAGCGCGCGGCGTTGGCGACACATGCCTGCGGGTCGACCGCGCCTGCCTCAAACTCGCGCAGCGTCCGCGCCAAGTCCTCTGGGCCACCTGACCAAAAGCAGCCGGTCGCGCCCTCGGCGACCGTCTCCAGTGCCCCGCCGCCCCTCCGAGCAATCACCGGGCGCCCGGCGGCCTGAGCTTCGACCGAGACGATCCCAAACTCCTCCACCGCGGTAATGACCAGAGCTCTGGCGCCCTGGAGAACCAGTGCCACCGTATCGTCAGAAACCCGTCCGGCGAACTGGATCGTGGGGCCGGCCTGCCTGCGCAGGCGCCGCCCATCCGGCCCGTCGCCGATCACCACCAGGGGCAGACCCAGTGCGTTGAAGGCCTCGATGGCGACGTCGATCTCCTTGTGCGCCATGAGCTCGCTCACGATCACGTAGTGCTCACCCACCGGACCCGGTGTGAACCGCCGTGTGTCCACCGGAGGATGGACGATCGCCGCCTCACGATCGAAGTAGGCGCGCACGCGCGTCTGCGTGATCCTGGCGTTCGCCACATAGCGGTCGACCCGCTGCGCGGCGATCCAGTCCCACTGGCGCCAGCGGCTCAGCGCATGACGCAGAAACGCCCGCGTGAGAGGATCGCGCCGGCGAGCCAGCGTTCGCTGCCGGTCGTTCCAGGCATAACGGAACGGGTTGTGGCAGTAGCTGACGTGGACCGATCGCTCGCCGGCGAGGACACCATGCGCCCAGGCCGAAGAGCTTGAGACGATCAGGTCGTAGCCGGAGAGATCGAAGGACTCGATCGCCGCCGGGTACAGCGGAAGCAGCGCGCGGAATGTCCGCGCGGTTGGCCGCAACCGCTGCAGGAAAGAGGTGTGGACAGACCGCGTCGCGAAGCGCCCCTCGGTACCACGCTCGTCATACACCGCCGTATAGAGGTCGGCGTCCGGCCACATGTCGCAAAGCTCGAGGAACACCCGCTCGGCGCCGCGTACGTCGAGCAGGAAATCGTGCACGAGGGCAACCCTCAGGTCACTCACGTTCGTGTGCGTCGCTTGCTGCACCCCGCCAGAAGTCTATGCAAGGGGGCGGTGCCCCCACGGCTAGAGGAGTTGCGAGGCCACCCGGTCGACGAGCTCGTCATCGAACGACTGGGTCCAGTCGAGGCTCCAGTTCACGGCCGTCCCGGCCGTGCGGCGCTCGACGTCGTCAACCGCTGCGGCCGCGCGGACCAGCGCTCCTGCCACCCCGTCGATAGTCGCGGGTGCGGCGATCAGGTTGCTCGATATCTCCTGCAGCGCGCCGGCGGACTTGGCCTCAAACGTGTTGGTGACGGTCAGCATGCCTGCCCTCGCCATCTCGATCGAGACCAGGCTGGGACGCGAGGAATACATCAGCGCGAGCCCGAGGTCGTGTCCGGCGAGCAGTTCGCCGTAGGCTCCCGGTGGGCCGGGGGCCACGAGGCCGAGGTCAACGTCGCCTCCGAGGTCGATGCGTGGGCGTCCGGCCCACCCCCCCATCCCGTGCAGTTCCCATCCGCTGCGGAATGCCCCCTCCTCGAGCGCCCGGCCCAGGGCGAGGACGCCGAGCTCGAACATGTGGCCCGCGGCCTGCGGCTCTGGCCTGGCATCGAAGAGGAGGCGGCGGGGGCCGCGAGCTCGCAGCTCGTCAACCATCGGCGGCGTGACCGGCGAAATCGCATCCTCAAACGACGCCGATCGCTCGTCGCCCGCCGCCGTCCCTGCGGCAAAGACACCGAGCTGGTGGGCGCGAAAATATCCCCTGAGCAGCTCTGAGGAGAAAAGCGCGAAGTGCTTGAACCGGTAGGAGTGGTCGGCCAGCGCCGCGTCGCTGCCCATGGCGAGGGTGAGCGGCTCAAACTCCTGGATCAGGTACACGAACGCACGGCGCCCGAGCTCCTCGGCGGCACGCGCGGCGATGTGTGCCGTCCACCACGACGTGGCGATGAACGCGTCGCCGGGGCTCACCTCCAGGGCCCCCGTGCGGCGACCGAACTCCACCTCAACCTGGGCGAACAGCCCGGCGAGGCCGCTATAGGACTCGATTCTGCTCATCCAATCGCGCGGGAGCTCGCCGACGGGATCAACGGTCACCACCCGCACGCGCGTCCCCCGCGTGGCGAGCCGGCGAGCGAGGTTGAACCTGGCGAGGTAGGCCCCGAACCCGGACTCGAGATCTATCGTCGGAATCAGGAGGTTGACCCGCACCGGCGCGTCCTCGGAGACGGCGAGCGAGAGCGGCTCGACCTTCTTAGCCAGCGCACGGGCCCCCGGGTCGCCGATCGCCCGGCGCTCGCCGGGCGGCGCCAGGTCAGCCGGGGGAGCGGCGTCGAGCCGGTAGCGGCGGCTTGGTCGCTCGCGCGTGGCGAGGGACAGCACGCGTCGCCAGACCAGCGCCCGCAGGAGCGTCCATTCGGCGCCGAGGGTCTCCGGCTCCCCCGTCAGCTCGCGGGCCGCGAGCCAGCTGAACCTTCCCAGCGGCCGCCAGGAGCTGTCGAGCGTTAGGAAGCGCTGGAGGGCGCGCCGGTGCGCGGGCGCCATCCGATCTCCGCAGCGCAGCAGCAGGATGGTTGCGAAGGCCATCAGGCGCTCGACGTGCCGGAAGTATGTGGCCCGGTAGAAAAACTCCCGTTTGCCGCGATTCGTGCGGAGCTTGCGGGCCCGCTCACGCAGAGTGAAGACCCTGGTTGACGCCGCGTGCCCGATCGCCGAGGTCCCGTGCTGGACGTAGTCGTACAGCGGCTGGTCTACGTACTCAATCCCGCCGGTGGCGAGCGCGGTCAGGGCGAGCCAGTGATCGTGGTAGTGCTCGAACTGCCCGGGTGGGAACGGCAGGGCGTCGTCGAGCAGCGTCCGCCGGAAGAGCGAGGCCGCGCCGGTGACCGAGTTGGCGACGAGCAGCGAGGTCGGGTCTTCGTGGTTGTTGCGACGTCGCTCCCAGTACGTGGACGCAATCACCTCGCCGCCGCGGCCGATGATGCGCATGTCGCTATAGACGAGCTGTGCGCCCCTGATCGCCGCTAGCAACACCTCGAGCTTGGTCGGGTACCAGGAGTCGTCCTGGTCGACCAAGGCCACGAAGTCGCCGTCGCGCGGCGCCAGCCACAGCGCACGTTCGAAGTTTCGGTAGAAGCCGAGCCGGCGCGTCGAGCGGGACACCGCGAAGCGCGGATCGTCGCCGACGAGCTGACAGATGGCGTCGAAACGGTCAGGCCGGGAGCAATCGTCCGAGATCACGCAGACCCAGTTGGTGTGAGTCTGGGCGCGGACAGAGTCGAGTTGTCGCCGCAACAGATCGAGCGGTGGCTCGTGGGTGGCCATGCAGATCGCCACCCGGGGCTCGCTCGCCGGGCCCGTGAACGCCGGCGCCAGCGGCTCCGGTGCAGCGGCGACGCGGATGCGTCCGAGCGGGGCGGTGTGGTGCTCGCCACCCTTGAAGGAGGCCCGCAGAGCCAGCTCAATCGAGGAGCCCGGCGGGGCTGGACCGATGCGCACCAGGCCCCAGAACCCGCTCCGGTAGCCCTCGGAGTCCAGTCGCGGCATGCGCTGCGCGGCCACGGGCTGCGGATCGCCACCGCCGCCGACCACGAACTCCAAGCTGCGGATCGTTCGCTCGGTGTCGAAGCAGGTGCCGTAGACGAAGAGCGCCGTCCCCTTGCCCACACCGAGCTCGGTTGGCAGCGGCGCGTCCAGATTCACCTGCAAGCGGGGCATCGTACCGGCTGTAGGCGAGCGGTCTCAGACAAACTCCCAGCCATGCCCCACCCGGCGGTTGTCATCCCCACATGGAACGGCGCCCACTTCCTCGGCGCGTGCCTGGGTTCGCTCGTCGCCCAGACGCATCCGGCGGAGATCATCCTGATCGACAACGGATCCACCGACGGGACCGCCGAATTGGTGCGGGAGCGCTTCCCGGGCGTGACGCTCCTGGGGCTGGGCGCCAACCGTGGCTTCGCCGGGGCGGTGAACGTCGGGATCGCGCATGCACTGAAGGCCGGGGTCGACTATGTCGCCCTCTTCAACAACGATGCCGTCGCCGCACCGGACTGGTTGGAGCGACTGGTCGACTGCGCGGAGGCGCATCCTGAGGCGGGGACCGTGACTTCGAAGTTCCTGCTCTCAGACGGGGTGCACATCGACAGCACGGGCGACTTCTACTCCTCGTGGGGCTGGGCCTATCCCCGGGGACGCGACGAGGTCGACCGGGGACAGTACGACGCCCCGGAGCTCCGCGAGGTGTTCTGCGGCTCCGGCGGCGCGAGTCTCTTTCGAGCTCGGATGCTGATCGAGGTGGGGCCGTTCGACGAGGACTACTTCGCCTATCTGGAGGACCAGGACCTCGGCTTCCGGGCTCAGCTCATGGGCTGGCGGGCGCGCTACGAGCCGGCGGCTGTGGCCTATCACCGGATGATGGGCACCAGTGCCCGGCTCCCAAACTTCGGGCGCTATCAGGCGATCCGCAACTGCATCTATCTCTACGTCAAGAATCTGCCCAGTCCGCTGTGCTGGCGCTATCTGCCCAAGTTCGTCCTCGGGCTGCTCCTGATGGCCGCCAACGACGTCCGCCGCCGTCGCTTCCGCGCCATCGCCCGGGCATATCTGGACGCGTGTCTCCACCTGCCCGCGATGCTCCGCAAACGCCGTCAGGTGCAGGCCAGCCGCCGGGTCGAGGTCGACTACATCGACTCGATCATCGTCCACCCCCTGCCGCCAACGCAGAAGACGCTCTTGCGGATGGCGAGCCGCTGGCCGCTGCGCCGTGGATAAGCGACCCTCACCCAACGGAGATCCGGCCCCGGCGGCAGGACCCAGCCTTCCACTGCCCCCTCGCCGCCGGCGGGCCCCGACACTCATCCTCCTCATCGCGCTGGCCGCGGCCATCGTGCTCGGCGCCGCGCACCATCATCAGGGGTCCGGGACGATTCCCGCCTCCAAGCCGGCCCCGGCCGGAGTCCATCCCGGGGTCAACACGGGACTTCTCTTCAATACCGGTGCCTACAGCCTGGCGGCCATCGACGCCCAGCTGAAGGCGCTCGCGGCCACAGGCGCCACAGTGGCCCGCAGCGACGCCCCCTGGGAGGCCACCGAGCCAACCGCGCCGAACGGAAAGCTCCACACCTACAACTGGGCCTTCGACGACACGATCGCCAGTGAGCTGGCCGCCAACGGCCTGACCTGGCTTCCCATCATCGACTACTCGGCGCCCTGGGCGCGCGCGATCCGGGACCAGGACCACTCAGCTCCGGACGCGCAGGAGTACGCCGACTACGCGGGAGCCCTGGCGGCGCGCTACGGACCCGGGGGAAGCTTCTGGCAGGCCCACCCGTCGCTGCCCGCGCATCCGGTCGACACCTACGAGATCTGGAACGAGCCTGACAGCCCGGTCTTCTGGGTCCCCACGCCCAACGCCGCGGCCTACGCCGATCTGTACCTGCGCGCCCGGGACGCCATCGAGGCTGCCCAACCGAGCGCGCGGGTGATCGTCGGCGGTCTCACCCACCCAGCCACGTTCCTTCCTGCCTTGGTCTCAGCGGCGCCGGCACTCCGCCACCAGCTCGACGGGGTGGCCATCCATCCCTATGGCGCCACGCCGGACGCCGTCCTGGAGAACGTGAAGACGGCGCGCTTGACCCTGGAGTCCCTGGGCCTCGGGGGTGTCCCGCTCTACGTGACCGAGTTCGGCTGGACGACGAGGCCCCCGGGAGCTCTGGATTACCTGAGCGCGCGGCTGCGCCCCGGCTACATCGAGCAGACGATGAGTCAGCTCGGACACACCAACTGCGGCCTAGCCGACGTGCTCCTCTACGCCTGGGTGACCCCGGAACGAAATCCTTCCGACTCCCAGGACTGGTTCGGGATCCATCCCCCCGGCGGGGGTACGAGCTCAGATACAAGCGCCTTCGCGCAGGGGGTGCGGGCCGAGATGGCACCGGGGCCCGCGAGCCCGGCGTGCTAGCGCCCCGCTAGTGAGCGCAATCGGTGGCGGTGCCGACCTTGCTTCGGCAGCCTTCCATGGCCAGCGCCGCACTCCGGAACGCGTTGAAGACCGGCTTGGCCTGGAACTCCCCGGAGATGAAGTGGAAGAGGCCGGCGAAGTCGAAGTCCATGTAGTTGGTCCGGTCCTGGGCCGCCCAGTTGTAGTAGTAGAAGCCGGCCAGGCGCAGGCGCACGCGGTTCTGGGCCAACAGCTGCAAGGCCTGACCGACCTTGCGCGCCTGTCCGGCCTGGGTGGTGGCGAAGTCGTAGCGCGTGCTGCGGTTCGTGTGTCCAAGCGACGAGGGCCAGCTGATCTCGTCAGCCAGGATCGGCTTGGACGCACCGCCGCTGATATCGAGCTCATGGCGGACGTAGCCGAGGATCGTGATCACCCCCTGCGGGTTCTTCGTATAAGGGTGAACTGCCGCCACGTCGTAGAGGTTGCGCGCCCCACGGAAGCGGTCGATGCGCGCTATGTCGATCCACGAGAAGTTGGGCAACCCGGCCAGGACGACCTTCGCCGACGGGTCCGCCGCTTTGATCGCGGAGTGAGCCGCCCGGAGCAGCGCGAGGTAGCGGGAGTAGTAGGGCTGAGGAGGCCAGAAGGCGGCGATATTCGGCTCGTTCCAGATCTGCCACATCGTGATCGGGATCTTGGGCAGCCCCGGATTGGCGTTCCAGAACGAGCCCGCCGGCCCGTAGTGCTGAACCAGCGCCTTGGCAAAGGCGCCGTACGGGCCGGGTGAGCGCGGCAGCCTGACCACCGCGCCTCGATAGGACTGACCGTCCCAGGTCGGCGCGTTCTCGATCACCGGCAGGACCGTGATGTGATGCTGCGCCGCCGCCGCGACGAACGCGTCGTAGGTGGTGAAGTCGGTGGGTCGCCCGCCCACGTTGACGAACTCGCTGTGCACTGAAGCGGGGACCTGCGACCAGCTGGCGTAGGGCTGGGCCGCCGACCAATCGAACACGACGCGGATCGACTCGACTCCGCTCGTCACCATCGTGTCCATCTGCTGGGACTGATTGACGTACGGGTTGGGGAACACCGGGAAGTCGACGTCCATCCCGACAAAACCCTGGGGAACCGGAGTCGGGGCGCCCCCGGCGCCCGCCGCCGCGACAGGCAGCGTTGCCGTCAGGACCAGGGCGAGTGCGACCGCCCACCCCACGAGTGACCTCCGTGACACAAGGGCGAGTTTAGGCATGGCAGCCGGTCAAACACCGCTCGGGCGGCCTCGGAGCGGTGCCGCCAGAACCTGCCCGATGGCCTGGTCGGTCAGTTCCGCGGTCCGGCTCCAGGGGAAGGCGGCGGCGCGCGTGATCCCTGCCCTCACCCACTGCTCGCGCGCGTCCCCGTCGCCGGCCAGCCCGAGCAGCGCGGCAGCAAAGCCGTCTCCATCGTCGGGGTCGACGAGGAGCCCCGCGTCGCCCACCGTCTCAGGCAGAGCGCCGCTCCGGGCGGCGACCACCGGTGTCCCACAGGCCATCGCCTCCAGGCACGGGAGCCCGAAGCCCTCGTAGCGGGAGGGCAGAACCAGCGCTCGCGCCCCGCCGTAGAGCCCGGCGAGGTCCTCGTCGGCGACGTAGCCGAGCCGGCGCAAGCCCATCTCGGAGCCACGCAGGTAGCCGCGGTCCGAGCCGGCGAGGACGAGCTCAATGCCGCGTTCCTTCAGCGCCCGCGTCGCGGGAGCCAGGACGCCCAGGTTCTTGCGTGCCGACACCGTGCCCAGGGTGAGGACGTAGGGGCGATCGAGGCCGTAGCGCGCTCTGACCCGCTGGGTTTGTCCCTCGTCCGGGGGCGTGAACTCCTCGCCCACCCCCTCGGAGATGACGAGCACGTCAGCCGGCTCGAGTCCCAGGAGCTCGACGAGCTCGGCCTTCGAGAACTCGGACACCGTGATCAGGAGGCGAGCCCGGCGCGCCAGCGCCGGCACCATCAGCCGCTGGTAGCGGACATAGGTGGGGGAATAGGCCTCTGGGTGGCGGAGCGCGGCCAGGTCGTGGAGGACGAGGACGTTCCTGTGCGAGACGATGGGCGCCAGGTTGGCCGGCGAGTAGACGAGCTCGGCCCTGGCCGCGTGAAGAGGCAGGATGGCCTGCTCCCACAGGTGCCCGGCCCGGTGTGCGAGCCCAGCCGGCGGCCGGATCACGCGGTAACGATCGGGCCGGTGCGCGGGCAGACGCCGGACCATCTCACGGGCCATTCGTTCGACACCGCCGATCTGCACCCGGGCGGCAGCACGGGCGTTGATGAGGACGCGCCCGGCCGCGGGCGAGCCGTCGCCGTCAGGCACCGGGCCCGGCCCGGCGGGCCAGGCGCAGCAGCACTAGCCCCCCGCCGAGCAGGCCGAGCCCGACCGCGATGACCAGACCTAGATTGAGCCCTGTGTAGGGAAGCGTGCTCGAACCGGCGCTAGGCGTCGTCGCCACGGTCGTCGAGGAGGGCGGAGAGGACGACCCGCTCGTCGTGGGCGTCGTGGTAGAGGGCGCCGGCGTCGTGGTGGCCGGAGCCGACGTCTTGGGCGCCGGAGTGGCCGAGGTGCTCTGGCTCAGCGGGTCGACGTATTGCTGGTCACCGGCCGAGGTCGTGGTCCCGCCGCCCTGGGCCAGCGCCGAGCCCGCCGTCAACAGCGCCAGCGCCCCTACGGCGAGGCACAGGAGGATCCGTATACGGCCGCCCACCTGGCCTATTGAAGCAACGAGGCCGGTCTAGAGTAGAAAGCCGACCCCACGGAGGAGCAAACCCTTGTCAGAGAACAGCTTCGGAGCCCAGGACACCCTCACCGTCGGAGATCGTTCCTACGAGGTTTTCCGGCTCGACGCCCTGCAGCGTGACTTCGACGTCGCACGGCTGCCCTTCTCGCTCAAGGTCCTGCTGGAGAACCTGCTCCGCAACGAGGACGGCGAATCGATCCGGGCCGCCGACATCGAGGCGCTGGCTCGTTGGGACGCCAAGGTGGAGCCGAGCCAGGAGATCGCCTTCACCCCAGCCCGAGTTCTCATGCAGGACTTCACCGGCGTTCCTGCCGTGGTCGACCTGGCCGCCATGCGCGACGCGATCGATGAGATGGGCGGCGACGCGGCCAAGATCAATCCCCTCGCCCCGGCTGAGCTCGTCATCGACCACTCGGTTCAGGTCGACGCGTTCGGGACGCGGCTGGCCTTCGAGCACAACGCCGAGCTGGAGTTCGAGCGCAACCGTGAGCGCTACGCCTTCCTCCGCTGGGGTCAGGGCGCATTCGACAACTTCAGTGTCGTCCCACCTGACACGGGCATCGTCCACCAGGTCAACCTCGAATACCTGGCCCGCGTCGTGTTCGTCGATGACCGGACCGGCCGGGCCTACCCGGACACGCTGGTGGGAACCGACTCGCACACGACGATGATCAACGGCCTCGGCGTCCTCGGCTGGGGCGTGGGCGGGATCGAGGCTGAGGCGGCCATGCTCGGCCAGCCGATGTCGATGCTCCTCCCCCAGGTCGTCGGCGTCAAGCTGAACGGCGCGCTCTCGGAGGGCGCCACCGCCACCGATCTCGTCCTCACCGTCACCGAGATGCTCCGCGGCCACGGTGTGGTGGGCAAGTTCGTCGAGTTCTACGGCGAGGGGCTGGCCCAACTGCCCCTGGCCGACCGGGCCACGATCGGCAACATGTCGCCGGAGTTCGGCTCCACCTGCGCCATCTTCCCCATCGACGCCGAGACCCTGCGCTACCTGGAGTTCTCCGGGCGTCCGCGTGAGCTCGATCGAGCTCGTCGAGGCGTACGCGCGGGAACAGGGGCTGTGGCACGACGAGGACTCCGAGGAGCCGACGTTCTCCGAACGCCTGGAGCTTGACCTGGCCACCGTCGTCCCCAGCATCGCCGGCCCCAAGCGCCCCCAGGACCGGGTTTCGCTGACCGAGTCCAAGGCCGCCTTCCGGCTCGCTCTGGAGGGTTACCTGCCCGACGAGGATTCGGAGGACGAGGCGCTCGAGGAGAGCTTCCCAGCCAGTGATCCCATCTCCACTCACGAGGCGAACGGCGAGGGGCATGAGCCGCTGGGTGGCACGGGCGGAGCCCAGGTCGCCGACCGGGTCTCGATGGCCACACCGGTGACGCTCGAGGACGGAACCGAGACCGAGCTTGACCACGGCCACGTGGTGATCGCCGCGATCACGAGCTGCACCAACACGTCGAACCCGTCGGTGATGATCGGGGCGGGCATCCTGGCCCGGAGCGCCGTGCAGCGCGGGCTCAAGGTCAAGCCGTGGGTCAAGACCTCACTCGCCCCCGGCTCCAAGGTGGTCACGGAGTATCTGGAGCGGGCGGGCCTCACGGAATACCTCGACGCTCTGGGCTTCAACCTCGTCGGCTACGGCTGCACCACGTGCATCGGCAACAGCGGCCCCCTCCCGGACGAGATCTCTGAGATCGTCCAGGCCGAAGACCTGGCCGTGGCCGCCGTGCTCTCGGGCAACCGCAACTTCGAGGGCCGGATCAACCCGGACGTGAAGATGAACTACCTCGCGTCGCCCCCCCTCTGCGTGGCCTACGCGATCGCCGGCACGATGGACATCGACCTCTACGACGAGCCGCTGGGCGAGGACGAGCAGGGCGAGTCCGTGTACCTCAAGGACATCTGGCCCACGGCCGCCGAGGTGGCCGCGACGATCGAGGACGCGGTCCAGTCGGACATGTTCCGCAAGAGCTACGGCGAGGTGTTTGAGGGCGACGAGCGATGGGGCTCGCTCGAGGTGCCTTCAGGCGATTCGTTTGCCTGGGACCCCGACTCGACCTATGTGCGCCGACCTCCGTTCTTCGACGATCTGCCGGCTGACCCCGAACCCGTGTCCGACATAGAGGCCGCCCGCGTCCTCGCCGTGCTGGGCGACAGCGTGACCACCGACCACATCTCGCCCGCCGGGTCAATCAAGCGTGACAGCCCCGCCGGGCGGTATCTGATTGAGCACGACGTCCAGCCCAAGGCCTTCAACTCATATGGCTCGCGCCGCGGCAACCACGAGGTGATGATGCGCGGGACGTTCGCCAACATCCGCCTGCGTAACCAGCTCGCCCCGGGCACCGAGGGTGGAGTCACCTTGTACCTGGACGGCTCGGAGGGCTCGGAGGGCTCCGGGGGTTCGGAGGGCTCCGGGGGCTCCGGGGGCGAGCAGATGCCGATCTATGACGCCGCCATGAAGTACATCGAGGCGGGGACGCCCCTCGTCGTCCTGGCAGGCAAGGAATACGGCTCCGGATCCTCCCGGGACTGGGCGGCCAAGGGCACGCGACTCCTCGGGGTCCGGGCCGTGATTGCCGAGAGCTATGAACGGATCCACCGCTCGAACCTGGTCGGGATGGGAGTCCTCCCACTCCAGTTCCAGGCCGGCGAATCCGTGTCCTCGCTCGGCCTGACGGGCCGGGAGCGCTTCACGATCACGGGCCTGGCCGACGTGGACGAGGTCCCTCGCGAGCTCACGGTCAAGGCCGATGGCAAGGAGTTCCAGGTCACGGTGAGGATCGACACACCCAAGGAGCAGCGCTACTTCCGCCACGGCGGGATCCTCCAGTACGTCCTGCGCGAGCTGCTCTAGGGGCCGGGTCCACGGGGACCGGCGGTTCGCCCAGCGGGCCCCGCCGATGTTGCTCGCCAACGTCAGGGTTAATTTTTCGTTTAGACGGGTATCCGGTGCATCGTGGCTCTAGCCCTTATGCATCTGGCTCGTTGGCTCGCCTTCCAGATCGGCGATCCGGGACTCCCCGCGGACTGCCCGCCGGCCCGGATTACCGTCATCTCCGGCCGCCAGCCCGCCGCCTGACGCCAGAGCCCGCCGGGTCCCCCGGGGCCCCGATCTCAGGCCGCGGTCCGGAGGCCGTCCAGCTCGCCGCTGTCGGCGAGCTTGGCCAGTGCCTTGCGCTCGAGCCGGCGGACCGCGTCGGCGGACATTCCCAGCTTCCGTCCCGCCTCCCGCAGCGGGGTCGGGTCGTCGCCGTCGATTCCGAACCGGAGCTCGACCACCCGTCGCTCGGTCTCCGGGAGCCCTGCCAGGGCACGGTGAAGCGCTTCGTCGCGGACCACTGTCTCGACCCGTTCATCCGGCCCCTCCGCGTCGCTCGGGAGGAGCGTGCCCAGAGGCGTTTGCTCGCCATCCCCCACCGGCCGGTCCAGGCTCGTCACGACGCGGGCCATGTCATCGAGCTCCCGGATGGCTGAGATCTCAAGCTCGGTCGCTGCGGCCAGCTCCTGGTCAGTCGGCTCGCGGCCCAGGGTCATGCCCAGGGCCTGTCGGGCGCGCGCGATCCGGCGTTCCCGCTGACCGATGTGGACGGGCAGGCGGATTGGCCGCGCCCGGTTGGCGATGGCCCGCTGGATTGACTCCCGGATCCAGAACGTCGCATAGGTGGAGAATTTGAAGCCCTTGCGGTAGTCGAACTTCTCCGTCGCCCGGATCAGGCCGAGGATCCCCTCCTGGATCAGGTCGAGCAGCGGCAGCTCCAGGCCGTCGTACTTGCGGGCGTTGGCGATGACCAGGCGCAGATTGGCGTTGACCAGCCGCTCCTTGGCCGCCAGGTCGCCCCGCTCGATCCGCTGGGCCAGCTCGACCTCGGCCCGGCGGTCGAGCAGGGGGTAGCGCCGGACGTCAACCAGGAAGAGGCTCAGGGCGTCGGTTTCAGGATTGGTGGGCTCCAGGGGGCCAGACATCCCCGAAGGGCTACCCAGGCCCAGCGGCCTCACACCCCCGTCCCTATACGACCGCAACCATGTTTCCCGTCTGCTTTATAGCCTTAGCCGCCATGCCGCTTGACTTCCTCATCGACCTTCTCTCCGCCCCCGGCCCCTCGGGCTACGAGACCGCTCCCGCCAAGGTGTGGCGGGACTACTGCGCCGGCTTTACCGATGACGTCCACGCCGACAACGTGGGCTCCTCGTGGGCGCGGGTACCCGGGACCGCCGATGGCCCGAGTCTGGCCGTCGTCGGTCACATCGACGAAATCGGCCTGCACATCACCCACATCGACAAGGAGGGCTACCTGCGCATCGGCTCGATCGGGGGGTGGGACACGATGGTGCTCATCGGCCAGCGGGTCCGGATCCACACGAGAGACGGCGACGTGATCGGGGTGATCGCGCGAAAGCCGATCCACCTGCTCCGAGACGAGGAGCGCAAGAAGGTTCCTGAGGGCAAGGATCTGCACATCGACATCGGGGTCAAGGACGCCGACGAGGCTCGCGAGCTGGTCCGGATCGGCGACTTCGCCGTGATCGATGCCGACCCGATCGAACTCCGCCCTGGCCTTGTCCTGTCTCGCGCTCTGGACAATCGGGTCGGCTGCTACGTCGCCGCCGAGGCCGCACGCCTGGTCGCCGAGGCCGGCGGAGCCCCCGGGGACGTCGTCGGCTTCGCGGTGGCTCAGGAGGAGACCGGCTTCGGCGGGTCGACCACCAGCGCCTTCGCCCACGACCCCGATGTGGCGATCGCCGTCGATGTCACCTTCGCCACCGACCAGCCCGGGATCGAGCTCGGGCCCATCACCGAGCATGGTCTCGGCTCAGGCCCGGTAATCGTCCGGGGGACGATTCTCCATCCCCGCGTCTTCGAGCTCCTGCACCAGGCGGCCGAGCAGGAGGGGACGGGCTTCACCGTCGAGTCGAGCGGGCGAGGCACGGGAACCGACGCCGACGCCATCCACCTGAGCCGAGCCGGAATTCCCACCGGTCTCGTCTCAGTGCCGCTGCGCTACATGCATTCTCCGGTCGAGTTGGCCCGGCTGGACGACATGGATGCGGCGGCCCGGCTGATCGCTGCCTTCGCGCAGCTCTTGGAGCCGGGCATGTCGTTCCAACGCTGACGCTCTCAGGGCGTGCTCCTGCTCCTCTTCGACATCGACGGAACGCTTCTTTCCAGAGCTACGGAAGCGCACCGAGACGCCATGCACGAGGCTCTGCGCGAGGTCCATGGCATCCGTCCCACCGACCGAGCGCTCCGCGCGATCTCCCCGGCGGGACGGACCGATCCGGAGATCGCACGGGCGATCCTGCTCGACGCCGGCGTCTCCGCCGAGCGGATCGACGATCGCGCCGACGACGTGCGTGAACATTGCTGCCTTGCCTATGGCCGCCTGTGCCCGGATGATCTCTCGCAGTTCGTTATTCCCGGCGTCCCGCAACTCCTCGACTCATTGATGGATCGCGACGACGTCATCGTGGCCCTGCTCACCGGCAACTATGAGCCGGTGGCGCGGCTGAAGCTGCGCCGGGCGGGCATCGGCGGCTACTTCCAGTCCGGGCAGGGGGCGTTCGGATCCGACGCCGAGGACCGGGTGTCCCTCCCCGCCATCGCGCGCCGGCGCGCGGGGCGCCCGGGCTACCCGCATGCGCCCGAGGAGACGATCGTGATCGGCGATACCCCCCGGGACATCGCCTGCGCGGCGGCCGACGGAGCGCGCTGCTTCGCCGTAAGCACCGGCCCCTACGGCGCGGAGGAGCTGCAGGGCGCCGATGCCGTCTTCGCCAGCGCCGGCGAGCTGGCAGCCGCGCTCTGAACTAAGGCCTCAGCTCGATGCGCCCGGGCGGGGGAACTGCGTGCGCATCATCAGGTCCCACACCCGGTCGGGGACCAGCCGGCGCTGGTTGATCATCAGATGGGCGCTGGCGGTCACGGGATAGCGCGCCTTCGGCCGCCGGGCGTCGATCGCCTTGGCGATCGTCTTGGCCACCGCCTCGGGGCCCGCCCCGAGCTTGGCCATCGGACCCTTATAGGCGTCCTCGGTCAGCTCGGCCACGCGGCGGTTGAACTCGGCGTAGGCGCCGTCGGTCTCCATGGTTTGGATTGAGCCCGCCGCCGTCTCCCCGAAGCTGGTGACGATCAGCCCGGGCTCGATGATGATCACGTCGACGCCGAAGGCGCTGACCTCGAAGCGCATCGCATCCGAAAGTGCTTCCACGGCGTACTTGGTCGCGTGGTAGACGCCACCGCCCGGGAAGGTGAGACGGCCGCCCATCGAGCTCAGATTGACGACCTTGCCCCACCCCTGAGCCCGCATCCCGGGCAGGACCAGCCGGCACATACGCAGGAGGCCGAACACGTTGGTCTCGAACTGCTGGCGCACCTGCTCGATGGGAACGCTCTCCACCGCCCCGGACTGGCTGTAGCCGGCGTTGTTGATCAGCACCCCCACCGTGCCCTCGGCGTCGGCGACCGCCTCGACCGCGGCACGGCGAGACGCCTCGTTGGTGACATCGAGAGCGAGGGTCCGGCAGCCGCGCTCGGCCAGGTCAGTGAGCGTCTCCGGCCGGCGGGCCGTCGCCCACACCGACAAGCCCCGCCCCGCGAGCTCGAGCGCCGTCGCCCGGCCGATGCCGGACGAGCAGCCCGTGATCAGAACAGCTTTGGACGGCGCGGCGATTGCCTCCACCTACCCGCCGAAGATGCTCCCAATCAGGGCCTGGGTCTCCGGGCCGTAGGGCGGAATGAAGGCATCGAGCATTCCTCCCTCGCCCCGGAAGACGACGCCGCGCGGGTTTGAGAACTCGCGGAAGCCGTCGATCCCGTGGTGCCGGCCTGAGCCGCTGTACCCGACGCCGCCGAAGCCGAGCGAGGGCAGAGCGCCCTGGGCGGCGCAGGCGTTGACCGCGGCCCCGCCGGAGACGGTGCGGTCAAGCACGCCCTGGGCCGCTTGCTCGTCGCCGGAGAAGACATAGAGGCCGAGCGGCCGCTCGCCGGCGTTGACGTACTCGATCGCCTCATCCACCGCCTCGTAGGTCTTGACGGGCAGGATGGGGCCGAAGATCTCCTCGCGCATGACGCCGAGCGACTCGTCGGGGTCGATGACGAGCGAGATCGGCATCCGGCGGGTCGCCGGGTCGGCGCTGTCCCTCCCCAGATCGATGACTCGGGCGCCCTGGTCGCGAGCCTCGTCGAGCAGGGAGCTCACGCGCTCGAAGTGGCGCTCGGTGATGATCCCGGTGCAGTCCTCACCGCCCGCGTAGTCGGGCGTCTGCTCCTGGTACACGCGCTGGGCCAGTTCCACGAACTCCTCGACGCGGTCACGGGGTACGAAGGCGTAGTCAGGGGCGATGCACATCTGCCCGTTCTTGATCATCTTCGTACCCAGGATGTTGCCCACCGCGGCCTCGTCGACGCCGTCCTCAAGCACGAAGACGGGGCTCTTGCCCCCGAGCTCGAGGGTGACCGGCGTCAGGTTCTCGGCCGCCGCCTTGGCGATGAGACGGCCCACCTCGGTGTTGCCCGTGTAGAGCAGGTGGTCCCAGCGCAGCGTCGGGAACACCTTTGCCAGCTCGAGACCCCCGGTCACGACGGCCACGAGATCACGGTCGTAGGTCTCCGAGACCATCTCACGCAGGAGCTCGGAGCAGGCCGGGGTGTGCTCGGAAGGCTTGAGGATGGCCCGGTTGCCCGCGGCCAGAATGTCGACCAGCGGACCGAGCGAGAGGTCGAAGGGGAAGTTCCAGGGCGACATGTTGCCCACGACGCCCTTGGGCTGCTGGGCGATCGCCGCCCGGGTCGTCCCGTAGAAGCTGGGGTCGACCTCCCGCGGCTCGGGCTCCATCCACTCCTCGAGGTGCTGGTGAGCCAACGCCGCTCGCCCCATCACGGTGAGGATCTCGACCATGTCCGAGAGGGCATCGGGATGGACCGAGAAGTCCTCCCGCAGGGCCTCGTGGATCCGGTCGCGGTGGGTGACGATCATGCCCGTCAGCGCCTCCAGGCGGCTCCGGCGATCGGCGACACTCGGGAAGACGTCCTTCAGGAACGCCGCCTTCTGCGCCGTGAACACCTCATGTAGCTCCTCGATCGCCGCCTGGTCCTCTCCAGCCGACTGGGTCTTGGGCTCGCTGATCGCCATCTCTGCTCCTCTCGCCGTGGTCGGTACAAGCATCGCCCATCCGAGGGGCAGGGGCAAGGCGGCGGGGCCGGTCGATCGGGTGCTCCGGTCGGCGTCGGCGGGGTCGGCGGGCCGGAGGTCCGCACCGAGCGGCCTGCGGGGCGGGCGGGCGGGCATAACGTGACAATCTCCATTCCGACCCGGCAGCGGGGCACGTTTGGTGCCTATGCGACACAAAACGTGACGCTGAGCGTCGGGTCTGCGCTCAATGTCACGTTGTGCCCTCCGCGCTCCGGCGTGCTCGACCGCCCCGGAACCCCCGGGCTCGGGCCCCGGAACCCCCGGGCTCGGGTCCGGGCACCCCCGCGCTCGGGTCCGGGCAGCCCCGACCCTAGACCCGGGTCAGCTTCTTGTAGGTGATCCGCTTGGGCCGGTCGGCGTCGGCACCGAGCTGCTCGTGGCGGAAGCTCTCGTAGGCCTCGAAGTTGCCCTCGAACCAGCGCGCCTGGGAATCGCCCTCGAAGGCGAGCACGTGGGTGGCGATGCGGTCCAGGAACCAGCGATCGTGGGAGACGACCACCGCGCACCCGGCGAAGCTGAGGAGCGCCTCTTCAAGCGCCCGCAACGTATCCACGTCGAGATCGTTGGTCGGCTCGTCGAGGAGCAGGAGGTTGCCGCCCTCCTTGAGGAGCTTGGCCAGATGTAGGCGATTGCGCTCCCCGCCGGAGAGCTTGGCCACCTTCGTCTGCTGGTCCGTGCCCTTGAAGTTGAACCCGGACACGTAGGCGCGGCTGTTGATCCAGTGCTCGCCCAGCTTGATCTGGTCCTGCTTGCCTGAGACCTCCTCCCAGACCGTCTTCTCGCCATCGAGGGCGTCGCGTGACTGGTCGACGTAGGCGAGCTGCACCGTCTCGCCGATCCGCAGCGTCCCGGAGTCAGGCTGCTCCTGGCCGGTGATCATGCGCAAGAGCGTCGTCTTGCCGGCGCCGTTGGCGCCGATCACCCCGACGATGCCGCCCCGGGGAAGGCTGAATGACAGGTCCTCGAAGAGGACGCGGTCGCCGTAGGACTTGCGCAGCGCGTCGGCCTCGACGACCACCTCGCCCAGCCGGGGGCCGGCCGGAATATGGATCTGCACGCTGTCGACCTTGGCCTCCGCGTCCTGAGCCAGAAGGGCCTCGTAGGCGTTGAGGCGCGCCTTGGGCTTGTTTCGCCGGGCGCTGGCGTTCATCCTCACCCACTCGAGCTCACGGTCGATCGTCCGCTTGCGGGCCACCTCCTGCCGAGCCTCCTGCTCCAGCCGGCTCCGCTTCTGCTCCAGCCAGCCTGAGTAGTTGCCCTGGTAGGGGATGCCCCGTCCCCGATCGAGCTCGAGGATCCACCCCGCCACGTTGTCCAGGAAGTAGCGATCGTGGGTGACCGCGACGACGGTGCCCGGGTAGTCGCGCAGGTGGTGCTCGAGCCAGGCCACCGACTCGGCGTCGAGATGGTTGGTCGGCTCGTCGAGGAGCAGCAGGTCGGGCTGGCGCAGAAGGAGACGGCACAGGGCGACCCGGCGGCGCTCGCCGCCGGAAAGGGTCGACACGTCGGCGTCAGGCGGCGGGCAGCGCAGCGCGTCCATGGCGATCTCAAGCGTTGTCTCGAGGTTCCAGCCGTCGACGGCGTCGATCCGCTCCTGCACCGAGCCGAGCTCATCCGCCGTCTCCTCGGAGTAGTTCATCGAGAGCTCGTTGAAGCGGTCGAGCAGGTTCCGGACCTCGCTCACCGCCTCCTCGATGTTGCCCCGCACGTCCTTGTCCGGGTCGAGGTGGGGCTCCTGGGAGAGCAGGCCCACGCTGGCGCCCGGGGCCAGCTGGGCCTGGCCGTCGAAGTCGGTGTCGAGCCCGGCCATGATGCGCAGGATGGTCGACTTGCCCGCGCCGTTGTAGCCGAGGACGCCGATCTTGGCCCCGGGATAGAAGGACAGGGAGATGTCCTTGAGGACCTCTTTGTCAGGCGGGTAGCGGCGGGAGAGCCGGTGGGTGGTGAAGATGTACTGGGCCGACATCGCCAGTTGAGGATAGGAAGGTCGAGCCGGAGAGGTTTAGTCTGCGCACCTAATGGCGGTGATCCTCTACTCGATGGCGGTGTCGCATCCATCACGGGCGGTGGGCAAGATGCTCGACCTCAAAGGCATCGACCACCGCGTGGTCGAGGTGCGCCCGTTCAACCAGCGTCTGCATCTGCGCGCCGTCGGGTTTCGGGGTGGGACCGTGCCGGCGCTGAAGCTGGATGGACAGAGGATCCAGGGATCCCTGGCCATCTCACGGGCACTCGATGCGCGCTGGCCGGCGCCGCCACTCTTCCCGGCCGAGCCGGAGGCGCGGGCGCGCGTGGAGGCGGCCGAGCGGTGGGGCGAGCAAGAGCTGCAACCGATTCCTCGCCGCATGTTTCGCTACGCGCTCGCGCAGAGCTCCGAGCTCCGGCAATTCGTTCTCCGGGCCCAGGGGATGCCGGCCCCGGCCTTGACGGCGGCCCTGATTCAGCCGCTCACGGCCTACTACTCGAGGACGGTGGAGCCCGACGGTCGCGGTGGTAGCGAGGCCAGCGTTCGCGCCGATCTGGCGGCGCTACCCGGTCTCCTCGAACATGTCGATCAGCTCCTGGCCGACGGGACGCTGTCGCTCAACCCGCCGAACGCCGCCAGCCTCCAGATCCTCGCCACCGTCCGCGTCCTCTACGCCTTCGATGATCTCCGCGAACTGGTCGGCGGGCATCAGTGCGCCGAGCCCGCCCTCGCGCTGTTCCCGGATTACCCGGCGAAGCTGCCGCGGTTCGTGAAGGCGGAGTGGCGCGCACCGGCCGGCTAGGGGTGTCTCGTTAGTTGAGGTCGTCTAGGCCGGGATGCCGGTCACGTCCAACCTGGCGTGCGTCCCGCCTGCTCGATCCACCTCTGCAGCTCCGGTCGCTGCGCCTCCTCCAGGCTGGTCACTTTGACGTACCGGGTCCGGTCGGTCGTTCCGAGCGGCGGCGGGGACTCGAAGTCGCTGCCGCCGAGGAAAACGACATTCACGGAAACGTCGTAGGCGGCGATTTCGATGATCCACCCGAGTTCTGGTAGTCCGTAATACGCCCTTTTCCACTTGACGGCGTAGTCAAGGCCCGGGACTGTCGCTCGGATCGACGCATCCAACCGCTTGACGATGGGCTGCAGATGCGGCACCAGGCGACGGCACCAGGCGTCGATGTCGGAGTGGTCCGCCGAGGGCTCTGGCGGCTTTCGCCCCGCATTTCCCTTGATCGCTTTCGGCATCGCGTGTCGTCCTCCACCGGATCAGGGTCCTGATCCCTCTGTCTCGCCAAGGGCCTGGCGGCTCAACGAGCCGCTATTAGCCTACGCGCCCACAACAATCTTCACAAACTTGAGTGGGTTTATTCGCTTTCGCTATGCTACGCCGGAGTGACGCCGAACGACCACCAGCCCCTCGGGGGCCTCACGCCTGGGCAGCTCGAGCGCTTCGTCGCTGGTCTGGCGAGTTCCCGGGAGCGCTGGCAGCACCTCGTAAGACACGCGGACGACGCCCGGGTGTATGAGCAGATCTGGGATGACGAGGAGGTCAACGCCTGGCTCATCTGCTGGAGCGAGGATCAGGACACGGGATTCCACGACCACGACGAGTCCACAGCCGCCATCAGCGTCATCTCTGGCCAGGTGCGTGAGGATCGGCTCCGGGTCGGTAGTCCCCCCACCTCACAGGTGATTCGCGCCGGCTCGAGCTTCACCGTCCCGCCGGAGGCGATCCACCGCGTCCTGCACAGCGGGAGCCGCCCCGCAGTGACCATCCACACGTACTCGCCTCCGCTCGTCCGCAGCGGCGCCTACCGCATCGGCTCACAGGGCGAGCTGCTCCGTGATGTGGTCTCGACCGAGGAGGAGCTCCGCGCCGAGACGCTGGCGCGGGAGCAGGCGCAGCGGCGTTCACCACTGCCGGCGTAGGCGACCGCTTACATACGCCGTGTGCGTGCGCTTGCCGCCGTCCTGGCACTGATCGCGGTCATCCTCATGATCGTGGCGATCGCCGGCATGGTCACCGGCCGACCGGGCGAGCGGGCGGGCTGGTTGATCCGGTTCCTTGCCTTGTTGTCCTTCGCCGCGGCGGTCGCGCTGAACGTCGCCGCTCATTAGCCGTCCCGGAGGCGCGCGAGCGCGCCGGGGATGGCTCAGCTCTCCGGTTGCCATCCGCTCACCACCCATTGGCCCGGCCGCTGCTGAGTGACGGTGGCGATGGCGATATGCCACGCCGGCTGAAGACCCTGGTAGGCCGTGGTCGCGGTGGCGGTGGTCAGCTCCCGCGTCACCACGACGTACTGATCCGGGGTCCCGCGCAGGGGAGCTAGCGCCTGCACCTTGCCCTGGTTGGCGATCCCCCCGCGCTGAAGCTCGTAGTCCGAGGCGGTCTGGGCCGCCGCCAGCTGCATCGCTGAGCGGGCCTGACCGATGCTGCGGGCGGCCAGGGTGCGCAGGTCCTGAGACACGGTCCGGGCGTTCCAGTTGATGTAGGCGGTGGCGAACGTGGCCACCGCAGCCGTCGCCGAGCCCCAGCCAACGGCTGCGGTCTGCTCCGGCGGCTGAGGCGATGGGTACTCGTGCGTCGTCTCCGCCTGGGCCACCGGCGATGACCGCGCGCGGGGCGCGTGACCACCCGGTGCGCCGGCTCCGCACCCGGCCAGGCATGCCGCCAGTCCGAGGACGCGGAGAGATCTCACAGCCCCACCGGGTGCCGGGCCACGAATCCGCCGGCCCCGCGGACGAGTGGGTGCCAGCCAATACCGCTGCTGCCGTCCCCTGGACCCGCGGCGTTGTGGGTATCCCACCGTAGTCCGGCCACATACATGAACACGTGGTCAGCGCTGGCATACAGGGTGACCCAGCTGCCCGGTCCCGGCTGGCCGAACAACTCGAGCGTCCCGGACGGAGCGCCGAAGCCGACCGGCAGCAGCCGACCGCCGTAGAGCAGGTGCTCGACGCTGCTCGAGCAGTCATACGCCGGGGCGATCTCCGACAGCGGGACCCCGTGGCCCCCGCCATACAGATAGGGCTTAGCCACGATCTGGTTGCCCGCGGCGATGATCTCCTTGACCGCCGTCGGGGCGCCGGCGGGCGCCGCGGCAAGACCGTCGGGCAGGAGCTGCGCCCGCTCGCCGGAAGTGAGCGGGACGCCGGTGGGGGCGGCGGTCGCGCACAGGGCCGGGTCAGCAGCCGGAGCTGAGCTCAGCACCGCCCCGCTGAGGTCGCCGGGCCCGACCAGATTGCCCGCGCCGGTGGACGGAGGGCGCGTGATCCGCACGGGCCCTGACCACAACCCGTCCTCGTACGGGATGCCGAGGCTCCCCGCGAACTCCCACCACAGATCGATCACCCGCGGGAGGCCGCCGATAGGCCCGCCTCCGAACCCGAAGTCCCGCTTATAGGCGATCGCCGAGTGGGCCCCCCAGGTGACGCGCAGCGGCGTCATATAGGGAAGGCCTCCCATCGCCGTTGCCGTCCCGAAGGTGTCGCCGCCGAGCTCGGCGTAGCTGTCCGGGTCCTGAAGCAAGTTGGCACCCGAGGCGCCAAGGGTGCCGCTGCTCGGGTCTCCGGGGCCTCCGTACTCGCTCGCGCCGACGAGCTGGCCACTGCCCGGCGGCCCGAGGACCACCTGCCCGTTACCCGCCGGCGATCCGCAGTCGCCGCCGGGCGCCAGAGCCCCGGCCAAGAGGGCTAGGAGCGCTGCCGCCAGCCCCAGCGTGAGCGCCCCCGCCAGAGTCCCGCCGATGATCCAGGCCGAGCGGCTGGGGCGGGAACGGGGGGCGAGCACGCCGCCGAAGATAAGGTCGCTCCGGGCTCCCGAATCGAATTGGAACCAAGTTGGAACAGACCCCGGAGACCCCGGGCGCCGCTAACGTAATCGAGTCATGGCTCGGATCCTGGATGTCGAACAGGCGTTGCTCCTGCTGGAGCTGGAACCCCCGTTCGATCAGCGCAAAGTTCAGCTCGCTCGGCGTCAGATGGCCAAGCGCTGGCATCCCGATGTGGCACCGCCCGGCCGTCGCCACGAGCACGAGCGCCACCTCCAGGCCATCAACGAAGCGGCCGACCAGCTTGAGCAGCTGGCCGACAACTTTCGCGGAGGCCGCGTCAGCGCGAGCGCCGTCCGTGCCTCGGCCGCCGCGACGCGGAAGGCACGTGAGGAAGCCGGACGACGCGCCTATGAGGCCGAGCAGCGGGCCCGGGAGAACGCGGCCGACCAGGCAAAACACGATCCCTTCGGCTCCCGGGTGCCGGACCACTCGGTCGTTCACCGCTACGCCCGATGCGTGTCCTATCCGGAGTGGGGCGTCGGCACCGTCTCCGGCATCTACTTCTCCGGCGAGGGAGAAGAGGTCCAGCAGTGGGCGCGGGTGATGTTCGCCGTGGGGGTACGTACCGTGCCCGCCGGCTCGCTCCAGTTCGTCGACTTCTCGAAGCCAGACCCAGCGGCCGACCGCGTGCAGCGGTTCATGACCGCGGCCCAGCATGCGCTGGCCGAAGGCAATGCTGGGCTGGCGGCCCAGCGCCTCATCTACGCCCGTGACGCCGAGCCCACCAACCCGATGGTGCTGCGGCTGCTGACGGCGGCGTTCTGGCAAGCCGGCAATCTTCCGGCAGCGGCGCGGACCGTCCGCGACTGGGCCCGGGTCGACATCGACCGCCCCACGCCAGAGCGCTTCGCGTCACGAATCTACGAGGACATGGGCGCCCTGGACCTGGCCGAGGAGGCCGCTCAGCGGGCGGCCAACCGCGCCCCGAATGACGCCTCGGCCTGGCACCGCCTCGGTCGCCTGCGCCTGCGCATGATGGACCGGCCGGGGGCGATCAGCGCGCTGGAGCGAGCGCGGCTGGCCGGTCCCACGGTTGAGGCTTTGCTCGACCTCGCGCTCGCCTACCACCTCACCGGCGACATCGGGGCCGAGGTCTCGGCCGCTCACGCAGCCACCGAGCTGGAGCCCGAGTCACGCCAGGCCTGGTCCACCTATGCCCACTCCCTGGCGCGGACCGATCGGATCAGCGAGTGCATCGCCGCCTGTCAGCGGGCCCTCGCGCTCGGTGACGACCCGGAGATGGCCGACCTGCTGCGACGGGTCGAGGAGTCGCGACCGCGCGGGATCTCTGAGCGGACCGCCGCCTAGCGGGTCGCTCTCCTAGAGCGAGGAGACCGAGCCCTCGCGCCCGCAGACCGGGCACGACTCATGGGCAGCCAGCGGCTTGCCGCCGCAGGCGGGGCAGTCCTCCACCCGCTCGAGCACGCCGAGCAGCTCCCCCACCCGGCAGACGAGCAGTCGTTCCTCGTCAACCTCTACCCACGTGCCCGCGGCGGCGGGGAAGACGACGTGGTCACCCGGTTTGACCGGCATGGCCACGCCGACGTGGTCCCACCAGTCCAGTCCGGGGCCGACGGCGAGGACGATGCCATGCTGGGGCGGGGGCTCGTCGCTACCGGGGGGCACGAGCAGCCCGGACCGCCGCACTCGGTCGGGGTCGAGCTCCTTGATCACGATCCGGTCGAAGATGGGGCGAAGCTGATTGCGCATGCTCGGCCCTGATCTTAGGAGGTGCCGTCCCGGCTTCCCGGCTCTGGGCTGAGTGGCTGGATACGCGTCGAGTACAGTCGTTGTCCGGGCCGATTTGCCCCCCAGCTGCCGAATTACTCGCGCCGGCCACCGTTTCCGGATCACCTCACGGGTCGTTTCGAATGGGCGACAGAAACGCCAACCACGGTGGAAGGAGACAAGATGGCGTTCAGATTTCGAAAGGCTCTGGCCACCGCGGCCGAGCCACGCAAGTCCTCTGGAGGCTGGTTCGCCGATCCCTACGGCGCCGCAGCGCGACGCTGGTATGACAGCAAGGAGGGGTGGACAGACCGGGTACAGGAAGCGGGACGCGAACCTGACCAGACCGGGCTGGCTCGGGTCGACAAGGCGTCGGTCATACCAGGACAGCGACCTCCCACTGAGGTCTGACAGCTGACGCTCGGGTTCGGTCCGAGCGTCGGCTTACCGTTCCCAGCCTCGTGCGCCTCATCGTTGCCCGCTGCTCCGCCCGGTACACCGGCCGGCTATCGACCCACCTGCCGGAGGCCATCCGGCTGCTGATGGTCAAGGCGGACGGGACCTTCATGGTGTGGGGCGACGGGGGTGGACCCAGCGTCAAGCCCCTGAACTGGATGACCCCGCCCACGGTGATCGAGGAGCCCGATGAGCAGACGATCATCGTGCGCAAGCGTGCCGGCTCGAGTGAGGATCGGTTGGAGATCGTTCTCTCCGAGGTCCTGTCCGACTCCGAGCACGACATGGGCTCGCCGGACGAGCGTGCCGCGCTGGCCAAGGACGGCGTCGAAGCCCACCTGCAGGAGCTCTTGGCCGACGCGCCCGGCTGGTGCGGAGAGGGATTCCGGCTTGTGCGACGGGAATGGCCGACTGACATCGGGCCGGTCGATCTCATGTGCCGGGATCTCGCCGGCGCATGGGTGGCGGTCGAGATCAAGCGCGTGGCCGGGATCGAGGCCGTCGAGCAGCTGACCCGCTACCTGGAGCGGATCCACTGCGACCCTGAGTTCGCCTCGTGCCGCGGCGTCCTCGCCGCCCAGACGATCAAGCCACAGGCACGGGTCCTGGCCGAAGCACGCGGAATCGACTGTGTCGAGGTCGACCTCGCGGTCCTGCGTGGCGAGCGCGAGCCGGAACTGAAATTGTTCGCGGCGTGAACGACGACACAGGCAGCATCAACGACGAACGGGCGGTGCTCACGGAGCGGCGCGAGCGCGTCCTGCTGATCACGATCAACCGTCCCGACCAGCGAAACGCGGTCAATGCCGCGGTGGCTGCGGGGATCGCCGCGGCGCTGGACGAGCTCGACGGGGACGCCGAGTTGTCGGTGGGGGTCCTGACGGGCGCGGGTAAGGGCTTCTGCGCCGGCATGGATCTCAAGGCCTTCGTGACGGGAGAGCGGCCGTTTGCCGAGGGCCGCGGGTTTGCGGGAATCGTCGAGCGGCCGGCGGAGAAACCGCTGATCGCCGCCGTGGAGGGATTCGCGGTGGCCGGAGGGCTCGAGGTGGCCCTGGCCTGCGACCTGATCGTCGCCTCGCGGGGCGCCCGGCTGGGCGTCCCTGAGGTGAAGCGCTCACTCGTCGCAGCGGGGGGCGCCCTCATGCGCCTGCCGCGAACGCTTCCGCGCAACCTGGCCATGGAGCTGGCCCTGACCGGAGACCCGATCGACGCCGAACGCGGATATGCGCTCGGGCTGGTGAACCGACTGGCCGAGCCAGGCAGTGCGCTCACGGACGCGCTCGAACTCGCCGAGGTGATCGCGGCCAACGGACCCCTCGCGCTCCGGGCGACGAAGCGCATCCTCACCGAGTCGGCGGACTGGCAGGACTCAGACTTCTTCGCTCGCCAGCGGGAGATCGCCGACCCGGTGATGCGCTCGGAGGACGCGCGTGAGGGTGCGACGGCCTTCGCCGAGAAGCGCCCGCCGGTGTGGAAGGGCCGCTAGCCGGGGTTGGGGCCCCTAAGCCCCCTCCCCCCACAGAGTCGCCACCACCGTCCGGGCTCCGCCCCGGTCGCGGTGCTCGCAGAGGTAGATGCCCTGCCAGGTTCCCAGCGCCAGGCGCCCGCGTGACACAGGCAACGTGAGCGACGGTCCGAACAACGCCGCCTTGATGTGGGCCGGCATGTCGTCGGGGCCCTCGAGGGTGTGGGTCCAGTAGGAGGCGCGCTCGGGCACGGCCTCGTTCGACCAGGCCTCGAAGTCGTGGCGCACGTCCGGTGAGGCGTTCTCGTTGAGAGCCAGCGAGGCGGAGGTGTGCTGGATGAGCAGATGAAGCAGCCCGACGCTCACCTCCGATAGCTCGGGCAGACCGTCGAGCACCTCTCGGGTGACGAGATGAAACCCGCGCCCGCGGGCCTTAAGCGTGATCTCACGCTGGGCCCACATCAGTCGGGTATGCGCGCGACGCGCATGTCGACGCGGCCACCCACGAAGGGCACGCCCTCGTCCAGGAGGAGCCGGCGCTGGCGCTCCCCCTTGGCCAGCGAGCCGTCAGCCCGAACGACTCTGTGCCAGGGCACCGACGGGTCATCACAGGCGTACAGGACCGCGCCGGCGAGCCGGGGCGCGCCGGGGGAAACGTCGCCGTAGGCGCGCACGAAGCCGGCGGGGATCGCGCTCACGCGGGTGAGGATCTGATCCTCGCGGGTGACGGGCATGGGCCCAGGATAAGGAGGTGGTGCGGCGCTGTGCGACGCCCGGCTGGTAACGTGACGGCCGCCTAATTCCCGCCCGTGCGCGAGGAAGCGGGGGACCCGGGTCCCCGGGGCGAATCGCCGTCTGATGGCGGCGTAGCGCGAGAGCGCGAGCCCGACAGCTAACCCCGCAGGCACTCAGATGATGAATATTTGCCGCAGCGCTACCCATCGCAGGCCCGTGGCTGTCGTGCTAGCCGCGGCGGCGACGCTGGCTGCGCTGGCGGCCGTGCCGATGGCCTCAACGGCCCAGCAGAGCCTGGGCCAGCTCAACTCCGAGCTCGGCCAGCAGCAGAGCCATCAGCATCAGCTCGAGGCGAGCCTGACCGGTCTCTCGCAGCTCATCGGCTCGCTCTCAGGCCAGATCTCCCTGGTCCAGTCCCGGGAGGCCTCGGTGCAGACCGAGCTGGCTCAGGACCGGGCCCGGCTGCTCGTCGAGGAGGGGCAGCTGACCCAGGAGGAGAACCGGCTCACCGTGCTCCGAGCGCGACTCTCGCGGAGCCGCGGGCAGCTGGCCCGCCAGCTCGTCTCGAGCTACGAGTCAGGCAGCCCGGATCTGATCACCGTGATCCTCGAGGCCAACGGCTTCAAGGATCTGCTCGAGAAGGTCACCTACCTGCGTGACGCCGAGCACCAGCAGCAGGCGATCATCGCCATCACGCGGGCGGCCAAGGCGAGCGCCACCGTGGCGGCTCGGCGCCTGACCGCACTCGAGCTTCAGGACCGCCGGATCACCTACGACTCCTGGTTGCGGGCGCGGGCACTCGCCGGCATGAACTCACTCCTCCAGACCAAGCAGGCGGCACTCAGGCAAGCACAGTCGATCAAGGCGTCCGCCCTCTCGGCCAGTCGCGCCAGGTCCGGTCGGCTGCAGTCCGAGATCTCCCAGATCGAGGCCCAGCAGGCGGCGCAGCGGGCGGCCGCCGCCGCGGCGGCGCAGCAGGCGGCGCAAGCCGCTCAGCAGTCGGCGAGCGCGGGGAGCGCCGGAGGCCCCGTGAGCAGCGGTCCGGCCCTCGGTCCCTCGGGCGGCTGGGCCATTCCCTACCAGGTGGTCCTATGCGAGTCCGGAGGCCAGAACCTCCCTCCCAACAGCGCCGGGGCCAGTGGCTATTACCAGATCCTCGCCAGCACCTGGACGGGCGCGGGCGGCACCGGACCGGCGGCCTACCTGGCCAGCAAGTCCGAGCAGGACGCGGTGGCCAGCCGGCTCTGGGCTGGGGGCGCCGGAGCCTCCAACTGGGTCTGCGCCACGATGCTCGGCATCCACTGAGCCGGGCCGAACCTTCACCGATGTAGGATCCTGCTCCCGTGGCCACGGTAGAAACCACCCCCGAGCACCTCGATGTTCTCGTCGTCGGCGCCGGCATCTCCGGTATCGACGCCGGCTACCGCCTCCAGGAGACGGTGCCGGACAAAACGTTCGCGATCCTCGAGGCGCGGAGCCAGATCGGCGGCACCTGGGACCTCTTCCGCTACCCGGGCATCCGCTCTGACTCCGACATGTACACCCTCGGCTTCCCGTTCCAGCCCTGGGAGAGCGACCGCGCCATCGTGGATGGAACGTCGATCCGCAACTACGTGCAGGAGACGGCTCAGCGCCACGGGATCGACGCCAAGATCCGCTACCAGCACCGCATGGTCTCGGCCGACTGGTCGACCCCCGAGGAGCGCTGGATCGTCGACGTGGAGCGGACCGACACCGGCGAGCGGATCCAGCTCAGCTGCTCGTTTCTCTTCATGTGCAGCGGCTACTACCGCTACGACCAGGGCTACATGCCTGACTTTCCGGGCGCTGAGCGCTACCAGGGCCAGCTCGTGCATCCGCAGTTCTGGGATGAGGACACCGAGTTCGCGGGCAAGCGCGTGATCGTGATTGGGAGCGGTGCCACGGCCGTCACGCTGGTTCCCGCCCTGGCCGAGACGGCTGAGCACGTGACCATGCTCCAGCGCTCACCGAGCTATGTCCTCTCCTTGCCCCGCAATGACTCCCTGGCTCCCCTGGCCCGCCGGTTCCTGTCGCCGCGGCGCGCCTTCGGGTTGATCCGCTGGGTCCACGTCCTGGGCGCGACGATTCTCTTCCAGGTCAGCCGCCGCCGCCCGGCGCTGGTCAAGAAGCTGATCCGCCGCGGGCTTGAGCGCTACCTGCCCCCCGGCTACGACATCGACACCCACTTCACGCCGAACTACAACCCGTGGGACCAGCGGCTCTGCCTGGTGCCGGACGCCGACCTGTTCGAGGCGATCGGCTCCGGCAAGGCATCGGTCGTCACCGACCAGATCGAGACCTTCACCGAAAAGGGCGTCCGCCTTGCTACAGGCGGGGAGCTCGAGGCCGACCTGATCATCAGCGCCACCGGACTCATCCTCCAGCCGCTGGGCGGGGCCGAGTTGCGAGTGGACGGGCAGGCGGTTGACATCCCGAGCACGCTGTTCTACCGCGGCTGCATGTTCTCCAACATCCCCAACCTCGCCATGGTCTTCGGCTACACGAATGCCTCATGGACGCTCAAGGCCGACCTGACCTGCCAGTTCGTGGCCCGGCTTCTGCGCCACATGGAGGACGAGGGCTACGCCTACTGCGTTCCGCGCAACCGGGACCCGTCGATGAAGACGGTGCCCTTCATCGACTTCTCGTCCGGCTACTTCCTGCGCGCCATGGAGCAGCTGCCCAAGCAGGGGATCAAGCAGCCCTGGAGGGTCAATCAGAACTATCTGATCGACACCCTCAAGCTCAAGCGCGCCCCGATCGAGGACGGCGTGCTTGAGTTCTCGCCTCCGGCAAACCGCGCCGCCCCAGGCCGGCAGACGGCCGCAGCCGCCGCCTGAGCCCATAACCTCGGCGCGTCTACCCAGTCCCGGTGCCGGCGCGCCAGCTCGGCGTCGCCATGGGTCCGCGGTAGCGGCTCGTCCGGGCGAGCTTGTCGAGATGGTCAAGCGCTTGGCCTGAGCCGTAGACGACGCAGGTCAGTGGTGACTCGGCCGAGAAGACCGGCATTCCGGTCTCGCCGGCCACGAGCTTGTCAAATCCCCGAATCATGCGTCCCGCCGCCCGCCAGCAGGATGCCGTCCCGGGCGATGTCGGATGACAGCTCGGGCGGAGTCTCCTCAAGCGTGTCGCGGATGGCCTGCAGGATCTCGTTCAGGGCCGAGGTGACGGCGGCTCTGACCTCACCCGCCGAGAGCTGAACCGCCGTGGGCAGCCCGGTGAGCAGGTGGCGTCCCCGCACCTCCATCGTGGCCTCGACGCCCTGGGGCACGGCCGAGCCGATGGTGATCTTGATCCGCTCCGCCGTCTGGGATCCGATGGCGAGCTGGTGCACCGAGCGCAGGTAGTGGGCGATCGCCTCGTCCATCTCGTAGCCGCCGACCCGGATCGAGCGAGAGACGACGATCCCCCCGAGCGAGATGACCGCCATCTCGCTCGTCCCGCCCCCCACGTCGACGACCATCCGGCCTATGGGCTCCTCGATCTCCAGGCCGGCCCCGATGGCGGCGGCGATCGGCTCCTCGATCAGATGCACCCTCCGCGCGCCTGCGGCCAGCGAGGCCTCCTCGACGGCGCGCTTCTCCACCTCGGTGACCCCTGACGGGGCGCACACGATCAGCCGCGGGTGGGCCATCCGCCGGTCAATCGTCTTACGGATGAAATAGCGGAGCATCTGCTCGGTTACGTCGAAGTCGGCGATCACACCGTGGCGCAGGGGCCGGGTGGCGGCAATCGTGGCCGGGGTGCGCCCGATCATCCGCTCGGCCTCCGAGCCGACGGCGTGGACGAGGCCCGACTCGGTATCCGAGGCCACGACCGAGGGCTCGGAGACGACGATCCCCTTGCCGCCCACGTAGACGAGCGTGTTCGCCGTCCCCAGGTCGACGGCCATGTCGTGCACGCCGAAGCTGGGCGTCAGATGGCGCCGGGCCGTGTCCCTGCTCGTGCCTTCACGTCGAAACGGAATAACGAAGAGGGTGTCAGATCAGCGTTCGCCGGGCGGCGTGAGCGGGAACTGCGAGATGGGTGTGCCGGCGCTCAGGGCGGTGCGTATGAAACCGTCCTGGGTCAGGGCATGGGCGATCGGATAGCCCTCTCCCGCCGAGGCGCGCTCGGGGCGACCGATGTAGCCGAAGTGGAGCGCCTCGGGGAGGATCTGCATGAGGCGCGGGGACATGTGAGCCCGGGCGCCCATGTTGCGCGGCTCCTCCTGCACCCACACAACCTCGCGCAGGTTGGGATAGCGCTCGACCAGAGCCAGGATCTCGGCCTGGGGGAACGGATAGAGGAGCTCAACCCGGCCCACGGCGACCTGCGGGTTCTCGGCCCTCAGCTGGTGGCCGGCAAGCTCGTAGTAGACCTTGCCGCTGCACAGGATGAGCCTGGTCACGGGCTCGGGATCGATCCCCGGCTCGGCCAGCACGGGCTCGAAGCGACCTTCGCTCAGCTCCTGGAGCCGGCTCGTCGCCTGGGGCAGGCGGAGCAGGCTCTTGGCGGTCAGGACGACGAGCGGGCGCTGCTTGGCGATGCGGGCCTGGCGGCGCAGGAGGTGGAAGTACTGGGCCGGCGTCGTCGGGTTGGCCACCCGGATGTTCCCTTCGGCGGCGAGCTGAAGGAAGCGCTCGACGCGGGCCGAGGAGTGCTCCGGCCCGGATCCCTCGTAGCCGTGGGGCAGGAGCAGCGTGAGCCGTGAGGACTGGCCCCACTTGGCCAGTCCGGAGACCAGGAACTGGTCGATGATCACCTGGGCGCTGTTGACGAAGTCGCCGAACTGGGCCTCCCAGAGGACGAGCGTCTCCGGCGCCTCCTGCGCGTAGCCGTACTCGAAGCCCACGCAGGCCATCTCCGAGAGCGGGCTGTTGTGGAGCTCCATCGGAGCCAGCGAGCCGGGCAGGTGCTGGATCGGCGAGTACTCCTGGCCGGTGCGCGCGTCGTGCAGGACGAGGTGGCGCTGGCTGAACGTCCCCCGCTCGGTGTCCTGACCGGTCAGCCGGATGGGAATGCCCTCGGTGAGCAGCGAGGCGTAGGCGAGCTCCTCGGCATGGGCCCACTGAATGCCCTCGCCCGTCTCCAGGGACTCCCGCCGCTGCTCGAGCTGCTTGACCAGCTTGGGGTGGACCATGAAGCTGTCAGGCACGGTCAAAAGCTCGTCGCTCAGAACTCGGAGCCGGTCGGCCGACACGGCGGTCTTGACCTCGGGTGAGGGTGTGCGGTCGAGTTCGTACTGGCCGGTGGCGTGCTCGACCTCCTTGGCCGAGCCGATCCGGCTCTTCAGGTTCTGGTGGGCCTCGCTCAGGACCGACCACACCTGGTCGGTCATCTCGGTCGTGTCCTCCTCGGTGACGACCCCCCGCTCGATCAGCTGGCGGGCGTAGATCTCACGCACCGACGGGTGCTTCTTGATCACCTGGTACATCGTCGGCTGGGTATAAGCGGGCTCGTCAGCCTCGTTGTGACCGAAGCGGCGGTAGCCGATCAGGTCGATGAGGACATCGTGGCCGAACTGCTGGCGGAAAGCGAAGGCCAGCCGCAGCGCGGAGATGCAGGCCTCGACGTCGTCGGCGTTGACGTGAGTGATCGGAACGTCGAAGCCCTTGGCCAGATCCGAGGCCCAGGTGGTGGAGCGAGCGTCATCCGGGTCGGTGGTGAAACCGACCTGGTTGTTCTGGATGATGTGGATCGTCCCGCCCACCGTATAGCCGTCGAGGGCCTGGAGGTTGAGCGTTTCGGCCACGACGCCCTGCGCCGGGAAGGCGGCGTCGCCGTGGAGGATCACGGGCAGCGCGCAGTTGGAGTCACGGTTGGCGTGAGGGCCGCGACGGGTCGTCTGCGCAGCCCGGGTGGCGCCGGCCACGACCGGATCGACGAACTCCAGATGGCTCGGGTTCGACTCCAGGCGTACGACCACCGATTCACCGCTCTGGAGCTGGTAGGAGCCCTGGGCGCCGTGGTGGTACTTGACGTCCCCCGTCCCGCCCTGCGGAATCGTGGTGATCGGCTCGAGCGTCGAGGTGCCCTCGAACTCGGCGAAGATCGTGTCGTAGGGGCGGCCCAGGTTGTGGGCGAGCACGTTCAGCCGGCCCCGGTGGGCCATCCCCAGCACCACCTCACGCGCGCCCTCGGTGGCGGCGAGCTGGATCAGCTCGTCGAGCATCGGCACCGTCATGTCGAGGCCCTCGATCGAGAACTGCTTCTGCCCCAGGTAGGCCTTGTGCATGAAGCGCTCGAGCGCGTCGACCTCGGTCAGCCGCTTGAGCAGCGCCTTCTGTTCGTCGGGCGAGAGCGGCTTACGGAAGCGCCCCGACTCGATTGCCTCGCGCAGCCACAGCCGCTGGCGGTGCGAGCCGATGTGCTCGATCTCGTAAGCGATGGGACCGCAGTAGGTCTCGCGGAGGTGGGGGAGCGACTCGGCCAGCGTCTCGCCCGGCACGTACATGCGAAGGATCCGGCTCGGGATCTTTGCCATCACCTCCGGGGTGAGGCCGAGCGGCTCGGGGTCGAGCGCGGGATCACCCTCGGGCTCGCGGCCAAGCGGGTCAAGCCGGGCGGCCAGATGCCCGTGGGTCCGGTGGGCCTTCAGAAGCGAGGTCGCAGCCTGGATGGCCTGCATGAGCCCCTCGTCCAGGCTTACCCCCGGCGGGGTGGGTGGCGCTTGCGGCGTTGCCAAGACACTCGCATGCGGTGTCGCAGGCAACGGCGCTAGCGCTGCCTCCAGGTCGCCGAACACCCGCTCGTAGAAGCCCGCCTCGCCGCGCAGATAGGCCTCGAGCCGGGCCAGGAAGCGGCCGGACTCGGCGCCCTGGATGATCCGGTGGTCGTAGGTCGAGGTCATGGTCATGACCTGCTGGGCGCCGAGCGCCTCCCCCACGTGCTCCAGGCCCGGGGGATAGCCGATCGAGCCGGTGGCCACGATCGTGCCCTGGCCGGCCATCAGCCGGGGCACACTGGCCACGGTGCCCAACCCGCCGGGGTTGGTGAGCGAGATGTTGGCCCCGCTCAGGTCATCGGCGGTGAGGGTGTTCGTGCGCGCCTTCTCGACCAGCGCGTTGTAGGCGTCGAGAAACTCGGTGAAGCTGAGGCGTCCGGCGTCCCGGATCACCGGCACCATCAGCGTGCGAGTCCCGTCCTTGCGCTCGACGTCGACGGCCAGCCCGAGGTTGACCGCACCATCGTCGATCCGGAACGGCTTGCCGTCACGCTCCTCGAAGTGGTGCGCCATCACCGGCATCTCCTCGGTGACCACGTTGGCGATGGCGTAGGCGATCAGATGGGTGAAGGAGACCCGGTGACCGGCCGCCTTGAGCTGCGAGCGGCGTCCGGCCAGCTCAGTGACGGGAATCGTCCGGAAGCTCGTGGCCGTCGGAACCGACCGGCTCTGATCCATGTAGCGGGCGAGCACGGCAGCACTGCCCTTGAGCTGCATTTCATTTGATGGGGTGGCCGCCGGGGGGGCGGCCACCTGTGGGGTGGCACTCGCTCCGTTGCCGCCGGCCGCAATCACGTCGGCCTTGGTGATGCGACCGCCCCGCGCCGTCCCCGGGACAGCGCTCAGGTCGATCCCCTCGCGTGCCGCCAGGCGCCGCGCGACCGGCGAGGCGTTGGCGTCGAGAGGACGTTGCTGATTCGGTCGCGCCGGCGTCAACTTTTTCAGCAACCTCCGCATCCGGGCCTCGGGCGCCACGGCCTCGGCGGCGGTCGCGCTCATCCGCCCGATCGTCTGGCCGACGGTGACCGTCTCCCCGTCCTCGGCCAGGATCTCGACCAGCTGCCCGGTGATGGGCGCCGGAAGCTCCATGTCCACCTTGTCGGTCGAGATCTCGACCACGGTGTCGCCCTCCCGCACCGTCTCGCCGACCTGGGCCGACCACTCCAGGATCGTCCCCTCGGTTACCGACTCGCCGCCGGTGGGCGTGACGATGTCGACCAGCTGGCCGGAGGCGGCCTCGGTGGCGGCCATGATCTCCGCCTCGTTGACCGCACTGGCAACCTGCTCCTCGGCACTCGTCGGCTCCGACTCGCCCGACACGGGCGTCTCGACTACCGGATGGGCGCCGTTGCCATCGCCCGCTGGACCGCCGTTGACCGAGATCTCAGCCAGGGGCGCACCCACGGCCACGGTCTCGCCCTCAGGGGCGAGGATCTTGACCAGCGTGCCGGCCACGGGCGAGGGGACCTCGGCGTCGACCTTGTCGGTGGAGATCTCGACGAGCGTCTCCTCAGGCCGGACCTGGTCGCCCACGCCCTTGTGCCACTCAAGCACGGTGCCCTCGGCGACGGAATCTCCCATCGCCGGCATCACCACCTGGACCGTGCCGCTTTCAACAGCCATTCAGTTCAACTGTAACGCCAATTTCTTGGCCTTCTCTCCGCGATATCTAGCTGGTAACGAGCGACTCTGGCTGCCTTCGGCGCCGGCTCTCGACGACGAACCCGATCGTTCCCGCGAACGGCCCCAGACCACCCAGCACGGCCACCGTCACGGCGAGCCAGAAGGGAATGACGCGGGCCTGGGCGGCGGCGATGCAGACCAGCGACATGCCGATCCAGAGCAGCCCGTGCGCCCAGCCAAGGGTGTAGGTGGCCGACGATGCGCTGCCCAGGGTGATGGCGCACACGATCAGCGCGGCGTACACGCACGAGTGGATGAACGAGACCGCCCCGAGTCGCCTGAAGGTGATGAGTCTCACTCGGCACCGCCGAGCAGCACGCCCATCCGCCGGAGCGGCTCATCGGCCTCGGGGGGCCACTGGCCGACATCGGCCGGCCACCAGGCGAACTCGTCGTGTTCGGCGTCGGGGGCCACCGTGGCCCCTTCGGCAAGCCAGGCCTGGCCGACGAGGAGCACCATTCCGCTCGGAAGCTGAACCAGCGCCTCGCCACGCAGACGGACCGGCTCGACCGACCACTCCTCCTGGAGCTCGCGGCGTAGCGTGTAGGCGGGGTTCTCATCGACCTCCACCGAGCCGCCGGCGCCGAGGGCCCAGCGCCCGGCCCAGGAGGCCAGCCACTGCGCCCGGCGCCCTGCGAGCCATGATCCGTCGGCGGCCCTGACGATGCAGAGCACCGACAGGCTGCGCTCGGCGTCCGAGGCCAGCCGCACCGCCCAGCGCATCGGCTGGAGCTCGAGCGAGAGCCGCCCCGGCTCGGCCCGGAAGTCGGCCAGCCGGGCGGCCAAGCCGTCGTGGGAGGGCGATCCGCGGCGGCGGAGCGCGTCGAGCGCCACGTCGGCGGACTCGGTCACCGCCGCCGGCGGCTCGAACTCCTCCGCGCGCCAGCTGGCCTGCACCTGTTCAGGCGCCCAGGGACCGCGGGCGAGGATTCCGGGAGCGGGCGGCATGAGCGAACGGTACCTACGCCCGCGTGAGCGGGCTCAGTCTGAGCCGGGACCCGAGGCCTCCGCCCCGGGCTCGAGCAGCCGCTCGTAGACGCGGTAGCGCTTGATGACCTTGGCCCCCATGGCCTCCAGGGCGCGGTTCATCGAGTGGTTTGACTCGAGGATGAACCCGGGCTCCCCCACCTTCTGCGGCGTCTTCTCAGCCATGTCGTAGTGCTCCATGTAGAGGAGCGCCGCCGCGCCGGTGTGCTGGTGCTCAGGCATGACGCCGAGGAAGCCGACCCTCACCTGGTCCATGAACCGGTTCTTGTTCAGGTAGTACCACCAGCCGAGCGGAAGCAGGCGCCCGTTCATCTTGCGCAGCACCTGATTTATGTCGGGCACGGAGATGGCCATGGCGATGGTCTCACCGTCGAGCTCGGCGACCATGAACCAGTCCCGGCTGTAGACGAGCTGGTAGGTCCGGGCCAGCTCGTCCAGGTCCTCCTTGGAGTAGGGGACGAAGCCCCAGTTGCCTGACCAGGCGGCGTTGTAGACCCGGGCGAACGCGTCCATTTCTCGCCGCAGGTGCCGGCGGGACATCTTGCGGATCCGGACGCCGTACTTGTCCCGGGCGCGCTCGGCCATCTTGGGCAGGATGGGGAGCACCTGATCGCGGTCGGAGACATCGAGCCAGTAGCTGTAGAGGTCGTGGGCCTTGCTCAGTCCGGCCGCCTCGCAGCGCTGCTGGTAGTAGGCCGGGTGCCAGGGCTGGCGAATCAGCGGCTGCAGGTCGAAGCCCTCGGTCAGGACCCCGCTCTCGTCATTGAGCTGAAAGTCCATCGGTCCGACCATCCGATCGCGGCCGCGCTCCCGCAGCCAGCCCTCGGCCGCGCCGAGCAGCGCGTCAAGGATCTCCTGATCGTCCTCGAACTCGAGGAAGCCGAAGTTGCCCCAGCGGTTCTGGTGAAACTCGTTGAAGGCGTGGTCGATCTGCGCCGTGATCCGGCCGACCACCCGACCCTCCTTCCGGGCCAGGAAGTACTCGGCCTCCCCGTGGCTGAAGTAGGGGTTCATCTTCTTGCTCATGAACATGTAGCGCTCGAGCTTGAGCGGGGGGACCCACGGCGTGCCGGCGTGGAGCCGGTAGGGCAGGTCGATGAAGGCGCGCAGGTCGGAGAAGCCGCGCACGGGGCGGACTTCCAGCGTGCCCTGGGTGGCGCGGGGAGCCGGAGCTGCCGTCGTGGGGATGACGTCGCTCATGGTCGGCGGCGAACCGTAGCGAAGGCGGGCCTAGGCGTCCGCGCCGGCCAGCCGAGCCCTGACGACCGCCGCACCCGGCGCCATTTCAGGCGAGAGGCGATCCAGGAGCTCCCGCCAGCCGGAGTGGTGGGTGATGGCGTCGCTGACCAGCCTCACACCGTGCTCAACCTCACCGATCTGGGCCGCCCCGAGACCGGCCCAGAAGCGGAGCTCATCGCTCTCCGGCGCCAGCTCGGCGGCCCGGAGAAAGGCCTGCGCCGCCTCGTCGTGACGCTGCTCGATGAGCAGGTCATCCCCACGCCCCGCCCAGGCATAGGCATCGTCGAGGGCGACCAGACGTCGCAGCTCAGCCAATGGCTCAGGATGATCCTCCACGCGCAGGGAGACAATCTTCTCCCACGCCTGGCCGGCGGCGGGAACGACCAGGAGAGCCGCCGATTGGCGCCCGCGGAGATCGCCGCCGGCCGCCTCGGCGGCGTCCAGCGCGGCCAGCAGCCGATAGGCGAAAGGCCCCTCGGCCGAGCCGAAGGCCTCGAGCATGGCCGGCCACACCGCTTCTGAGGCCATCATGTTGGCCTGACAGGAGACTCCCTCGCCAACGGCGTGACCGGACGCGGGGATGCAGGCCTCGCCGGTGTGCACAGCCACCTGCCCCGTGGCGTCGATCACCGCCACCTGCCGGCCCGCGGAGCCCGGATCCTCGGCGACCAGCTGGGCCAGCGCCCCGGCGCTGTCGACCCCATGCTGCATGAGCTCGAGCGCGCGCGGGCCGTAGGAAACCTCGACGATGGCCTGAGTGGCGACAGCGCCCACGCCCGGGAGCGCCCAGGGGACGATCGGGCCGACCGAGAACCAGTGCGACTGAACCGCCACGCCGAGCTGGCCGGTCTCCGGGTCGCGAGCCACGATCGAGTAGGTCACGGCGCGGACCCTACCCTTCCTGCGGTGGAGATCTCGATTCTGGGTCCCGGGGGGGTCGGCGGCTTCCTGGCCGCCGCGCTCTGCCATGCCGGCGAGGACATTTCGGTCGTGGCTCGCGAGCGGACAGCCGAGACGCTGCTGCGCGACGGGATCGAGGTGGAGTCAGTCCGGCTGGGGAACTTCAGCGCCCAGCCACCGGCCATCCCCGCCCTGACTGAGGACGTCGATGTGCTCTTCGTGGCCACCAAAGCGACGACGCTCCCGGATGCGCTCAAGCGCATCCACGCCCGCCCCCGGCTCATCGTCCCGCTCCTCAACGGCCTTGACCACATGACCCTGTTGCGAGAGCGCTTCGATGCCGCCCGGGTGGCCGCCGCATCCATCCGGATCGAGTCAAGCTCGCCGCGCCCCGGTGTGGTGAAGCAGACGAGCCCGTTCCTGCGCATCGATATGGCCGCCGGGGACCCGGCACTCCGGGTCCAGCTGGAGGAGCTCGCGGCGGTGCTTGAACCGGCCGGCATCCCGGCGCGGGTGCAGGACAGCGAGGCACATGTGCTGTGGTCAAAGCTCGTACGGCTGGTCGCGCTCGCCTGTACGACGAGCGCCAGCGGGGAGACGATCGGCTTCATCCGCACCGATCCGGAGTGGCGGCGGACCCTGGTGGCGGCCATCGACGAGGCGGCTGCCGTGGCCAACGCCGATGGCGGCGGCGTCGATCCGGCGGTGCCGCTAGCCGAGCTCGATGACGCCCACCCGGGACTCGGGTCCTCGATGCAGCGGGACATCGCCGCCGGCCGGGAACCGGAGCTCGACGCCATCGCCGGGGCGGTGCTGCGAGCCGGCCGGCGCCACGGGCTGGAGTGCCCCACCATCGAGCGGCTCAGCGTGTCTATCGCGGAGCGGGCCGGCCTCGCTTCGCCACCCGCCTGACCCGGATCGCTAGGCTGCCCGCCCAGGTTGGGATGGGCAGACGACTTCTCCGCGCCGCCGACGCATATCGGCTGAAGACGACCACCGAACCGGACCTGTCTCCGGACGGACGCCGCGTGGCCTTCGTGCTCTCAGAGACCGATGAGGAGAAGGATCGGCTGCGCTCCTCGGTCTGGGTCGCGGCCGCCGACGGATCGGAACCTCCCCGAGCGTTCACCGAGGGTCCGGCGGACCGCAGCCCTCGCTTCTCGCCCGACGGGAAATGGCTGGCCTACATCTCCGTCCCCGGCGAGCACCCCGAGCGTGCCCACGTGCGGTTGGCGCCGCTCGACGGCGGAGTCCCCGCCCGGTGCGGTGAGCTGCCCGGGCCGGTGCTGCAATTCGCCTTCTCTCCGGATTCCCGCCGTCTCGTCGCCGTGTGCCGCGTCGGGGCGCCGGTCCCGGACGAGCAGAAGGTCGCCGAGCGCAACGCGCCCCGCCTCGTCCGGGGCCTTGGGGCCAGGTTGGACGGGATCGGCTGGCACGACGGCCGCCGTCACCTGTTCGTGGTCGACCTCGCCGAGGGGAGCACCCGGCAGCTGACCCGCGGCGAGTACGACCACTCCGATCCGTCCTTCTCCCCGGACGGCGAGAGCATCGCCTTCGTCTCCGATCGCCACCCCCGGCGCGATGACCGCCAGTTCCGCTCCGACGCCTGGATCATGCCCGCCGGCGGGGGCCGGCCGCGCCGCCTGACCGGCGGGAAGGGCCGGGCTTCCCACCCCATCTTCTCGCCGGACGGGAGCCTCGTGGCCTTCGCGGGGACCGTCACCGACACCTGGGACACCGACGCCCACGTGTACGTGGTCGCCGCCGATGGTGGTGGTTCAGCCGAGGCGCTGGCGCCGGAGACCGATCGCCCGGCGCTGGTCATGCCCGGCCTCGGGCCGCCGCTCGTCTGGAGCGGTGAGCGCGAGCTGGTCATCCTGCTCGCCGACCGTGGCTCCTTCACCCTGCACCGGGCGCGGGTCGGCCAAGCCCGGAGCCGCGAGCTGGTGGGGGGCGAGATCCAGATCGACGGCTTCGCGCTGCGGCCGGGGCGCCGTGCGCTTGCCCTCACCGCCGGCTGGGCCGACCGGCCGAGCGAGGTCTTCACGACCACGCTGAGCGGGGGCAAGACCACACCCCTGACCCACTTCAACGATGAGTTCGTGGACGAGATCGAGCTCGCTCCCACGACCCGGACCACGATCGTCCGTCCCGACGGCACCGAGGTGGAGTACTTCACGCTCGCCCCGCCGGGCAAGACCGCCCGCAACCTGCCGCTGCACCTGGACGTTCACGGCGGCCCCCACGGCTGGTGGCCGAGCGGCCGCTGGCTGGCCCTCCACCAGGCGATCGCCGCCGCGGGTTATCTCGTGCTCCTGCCCAATCCGCGGGGCAGCGCCAGCTACGGCCAGGAGTTCACCGCAGCCTGCACGGGCGATTGGGGCGGGGGCGACTACGAGGACATCATCGCCTGCTGCGATGACCTGGTCGAGCGGGGAATTGCCGATCCGGCGCGCATGTTCGTCAGCGGCGGCTCCTACGGAGGCTTCATGACGGCCTGGATCGTGGGCCGCACCGACCGGTTCCGAGCTGCGGCGGCCGTGGCGGCGGTGATCGACCAGGTGAGCATGGCGCTCACCACCGACGTGACGGAGTTCGCGCTCTTCAACATGGGCGGAACCCCGTGGGAGCGGCGCGACGAATACGACAAGCGCTCGCCCCTCACCTACCTGCCCCGGGTGAAGACACCCGTGCTCGTGGTCCACTGGGAGGGCGACATCCGGGTCCCCATGGGACAGGGCGAGGAGCTCTACGCCGGGCTGCGGGTCCTGGGCAAGAAGGCCGAGCTGCTGCGTTACCCCGGCGGCTTTCACATCTCCCGGACCCCATCCCAGGCGGTCGATTTCACCGAGCAGCTGATCGCCTGGAACCGCCGGCACGAATCCGGCGCACGCCGGCGGCGCTAAGCCGGGCCGCCGGTCGCGTCAGGGCGTGGGCGGGACGGGGTGCGGCCCGGGCGAGTAAGCCGGCACCTCGATCTCCTCCTCAGCGATCGCCTCGACGAACTCCTCCTCCTCTTCGGTCTCCTCCTCGTCGTGCTCGCCGTTGCAGAGGATGCGGAACTGCCCGGTCTGCCCGCCATCGGCCTTGAGCACGATGCCCGGGAGGATCTCCTCGCCGTCCTCGAGGCCCAGCCGGTCGATGTCGAAGTAGGCCATCCCGATCCCCCACGTGGTGTGCGTCGGGGTTCTCCCGGTCGTGGGAGGCGACCCCCTGCGCGAACCGCTCCAGCACTTGCCCATCTTTCGACAGGTCGGCCATCAGCTGCGCTCGATCATCTCGATCCGGTAGCCGTCCGGGTCGCGCACGAAGCAGAGCCGGTTGCCGCCCTCCCGGACCGTGTAGGGCGGGCGCTCGGGCTCGATCCCCTGCTCCTTGAGACGCGCCAGCGTCTCGTCCAGGTCCGCGGTCGTGATGGCGATATGGCCGTAGCCGGTGCCCAGCTCATAGGGCTCGGTCTGGCCGTGGTTGAAGGTCAGCTCGAGCCTCGGGCTCTCGCCATCTTCCGGCAGGCCCATGAAGATGTTGGTCGCCTCGTCGCGAATCGGCATCCGGCGCTTCTCCTCGAAGCCAAGCGCGTTGTAGAAGGCGACCGAGCGATCGATGTCGGTGATCCGGTAGCAGGTGTGGATCAGGCTCACGCCCTCAGGCTACCGCGTAGGCTCGCCCGGTGATCATCGAGCGCTCGATGAACGAAGGTTTCCTCTCGAACACCTACCTGGTGGCCGACGAGCTGGGCGCGCACGCGGTGATGATCGATGCCGGGGGACCGGTCGCGCCGCTGCTCGAGGTGCTCGACCGGATGCGCTTCGAGCCTGACCCACGTGCTGCTCACCCACCACCACCACGATCACGTGGCCGAGCTCGGAGCGGTCAAGGAGCGCCACCCCGACGCCGAGGTGCTGACCCATCCCGCTGGAGCACGACTGGTACCGGGAGCCACCGGCGACGATGGCGCCCGGCCAGGTCATCCACAGCGGCGCGCTGGAGATCGAGCCGATCCACACGCCCGGCCATACCGCGGGGATGCTCTCGCTGCTCGTCTCCGGCACCGACGTGTTCACCGGCGACACGCTGTTCAAGGACTCGGTCGGGGGCGTGCGGGCACCGGGTCACACGACCTACGCAGATCTCAAGGCCTCGATCATGGACAAGCTGCTCAAGCTGCCGCCTGAGACCCGGATCCACCCGGGCCACACCGACCCCACGACCGTGGCCGACGAGCTTGAGCACAACCCGTTCGTGCGCATCTGGCGCGGCCTCGATCCCGAGGGCGAACGAGCCCTGCACCGCGCTCGGCGGACCCGGCCACGCTGATCCTGCTCGCGCGCGACTACGACGGCGGCCACAAGGCGTGGGTTCGCTGGCCCGACGGCTCGGATGACATCGTCCCGGGCTCGCAGGTAGAGCGAGCCTCGCGGCTAGCATTAGGCTGAAGTGGCGAAGGACAGGATCCCCACCTCCCGTGTGGGACGCACCGCCAGGATCGGGGGCCTTGCAGCTGGGCAGGCAATCCGGCAGGCGGGCACCCATGTCGGCAACGTGGCCCGCACCCAGGACGGCCGCGAGGCCGCGCTCGAGCGGCGTCACATCGAGGCCGCCGAGCAGATCGTCGAGGCCCTCGGGCACATGAAGGGCGCGGCGATGAAGCTCGGCCAGGTCATGTCGTTCCTCGACGTCGGGCTCGTCCCCGAGGAGTACCGGGAGGAGTTCCAGCGCAAGCTGGCCAGGCTGCGTGACGCCGCCCCCACCGTCACCTTCAAGGAAATGCGCAAGGTGATCGAGCAGGAGCTCGGCGAGCCATCTCGGATGTCTTCGAGGAGTTCGATGAGGAGCCGATCGCGGCAGCCTCGATCGGCCAGGTCTACCGGGCCCGGCTGGCCGAAGACGGAGCGCGTCGTGGCGGTCAAGGTCCAGTACCCGGGCGTGGCCGCGGCAGTGCGGGCGGACATGCAGAACCTGGGCCTGATCCTCCGGGTGCTCAAGCGGATCGCCCCCGGCTTGGACCCCAAGGCGATCGGCGACGAGATCCGCAACCGGATCGAGGAGGAGCTCGACTATGAGCTCGAGGCGTCCAACCAGCGCACGCTGGCCCGGATCTTCCGCGGCCACCCGTTCATCTACGTGCCCGACGTCATCACCAGCCTCTCCCACGAGCGGGTGATGGTCTCGGAGTTCGTCCACGGGACCGGCTTCGAGGAGCTCAAGACCTACTCGCAGGAGGAGCGCGACCGGATCGGCGAAATCCTCTTCCGCTTCTATTTCGGCTGCCTGTACCGCCACCACCAGTTCTCCGGCGATCCGCATCCCGGTAACTCGATGCTGCTTGAGGACGGGCGCATGGCCTTCCTCGACTTCGGCCTCTTCAAGCGGATGCCGGCCGGCGCGGTCGAATCTCGAGATCGAGGTGGCCCGGGCGGTCATCGAGGGCGATGTCGGAGACGATCATGCGCCTCGGAACCGAGACGGGCTTCCTCCCTGATCCTGATCGCTTTGAGCCTGAGCGCGTGCTGGAGCAGTTCCGCGCCGCCACCGCCTGGTACACCGTGGACGAAGACGTCGAGCTCACGCCCGAGTACGCGACCCAGGTCCTGATCGACATGAGCGATCCCCGCTCGGAGTACTTCGGCCAGCTCCGCCACGAGAAGGCGCCGCCGGATCACATCTTCGGGCGCCGCATGGAGGTGCTGACGCTCGCTGTCCTGGCCCAGCTCCACGCCCGCAACAACTTCCACCGGATCGCCCGTGAGTGGTTCTACGGCGAGGAGCCCGCGACCGAGCTCGGCCGGCAGGACGCAGAGTTCTACAGCCGCGGGCGTCGCAGCCCCGTCGCCTAGCTAGACGCGCTGGATCTGGATCAGGCTCGTTGTCCCCGGGCGGCCGCTGGGTAGCCCGGCGGTGATTCCCACCAGGGCCCCCGGCTCGATCCAGCCGAGCTCCACCACCCGCCGGGCGGCGTCGGCGATCAGGGCCTCGGTCACCTCGTGGCGGCGCATGGAGGCCGCCTTGACTCCCCACATCAGGTTGCAGCGTCGCACCGTCTCGCGCCCCGGGGAAAGCGCGTAGATCGGAACCTCCGGGCGGTGGGCGGAGATCAGGCGAGCCGAGCGGCCCGACAGCGTGGGCACGACCAGCGCCGCCAGATGGAGCTCCCGCACCGCCGCGCAGGCCATGTAGGCGATGGTGTAGGCGGGATCACGTCCGCCCCGCCGGACCCGGTCCTCGTTCCAGGCGTGATACGGCGCGGTGCTCTCGGTGCGCCGGGCGACGGCCGCCATCATCTCGACGGCCAGGATGGGATGGGCGCCCACCGCCGTCTCCTGCGAGAGCATGACCGCGTCCGTGCCGTCGAGGATCGCGTTGGCCACGTCTGCCACCTCGGCACGGGTGGGACGAGTCGATGAGACCATCGAGTCGAGCATCTGGGTCGCCGTGATCGAGGGCCGGGCCAGGAGGCCCGCCGTCCTGAGCAGGTTCTTCTGGACCACGGGCACGTCCTCGATCGGCAGCTCGATCCCCAGGTCACCCCGGGCCACCATCACGCAGTCGGCGGCGCGAATGATTTCCTCGGCGGCTTCAACCGCCTGGGGCTTCTCGATCTTGGCCACGAGGGGCAGGCGGGTGTGCTTGCGCACCGACGTCACGTCCTCCGCGGTACGAACGAAGGACAGGGCCACGATGTCGACTCCGATCGACTCGCCGAAGCGGAGCATCTCCAGATCCTCTTCGGGCACCGCGGGGAGGCCCCGGGTCGAACCGGGAAGGTTCAGCCCCTGGCGAGAGGCCAGCGTGCCCCCGATCTCGACCAAGGTCTCGATCTCGCTCCCGCCGTCGCGCACGCCGGAGACGCGCAGGCGGATGGCGCCGTCCGCCAGGTAGATGACATCGTCGGGGTCCACGGCGCTGGCCAGCCCGGTCCAGCTCACCGAGACCCGGTGCTCGTCGCCCTCCTCATTGGCCCCGCACACGAGCACGAGCTCCTCACCGGGCTTGAGCTCGGCGAGGTCGTCCTTGAGCCGCCCGATCCGGATCTTGGGACCGGGCAGATCCTGAAGGATCGCCACCTGCCGGCCCGCCTGGTTGGCCGCGGTGCGCAGCCGCGCCACGTTCTCGGCGTGCATCTCCCGGGTCCCGTGGGAGAAGTTGAGCCGGGCCACGTCCATTCCCGCGTCGATCATCCGCTTGAGCGTTTCGAGGCTCGCGGGACGCCGGCCCGATGGTGGCGACGATCTTGGTGCGGCGCTCAATTGCGTTCATCGGCGCTTCTGACGCTACTGAACCGGTCCGGTGAACAGGAACTAGGCCAGGTCGAGCGGCTCGCCATCGACGCTGATCCGGCCACCGTCACGCAGATCGCAGACCAGGTCCCAGTGCAGCGCCGAGACGTTGCTGCCCCCGGTCTCCGGATAGGAGCGGCCGAGGGCGAGGTGGACTGTGCCCGCGATCTTCTCGTCCAGGAGCGTCGAGCCGGTGGCGCGGTCGATACCGGGGTTGGTGCCGATTCCGAGCTCGCCGAGATAGCGGGCGCCCGCGTCGGTGGCGAGGGCGCTTTGGAGGTAGGCGTCGCCCCGGGCCGCCTGGGCGCGGGTGACCTGGCCGTCGGCGAAGGTCAGCTCGACGTCCCCGACCTCGGTCCCCCGCGGATTGGAGGGGATCGTGAAGCGGATGGTTCCGTTGGCCGATTCTTCGAGCGGGCCGGTGAAGACCTCGCCGCTCGGCATGTTGCGCCGGCCGTCGGAGTTGATCCAGCGCCGGCCGTCGACGCGCAGCCGCAGATCCGTGCCCGCGGCCTCGATCCTGATCTCACGAGCGTCGGAGAGCTGCTCGACCAGCGACTGCTGGCGGGCCGCCAGCTCGGCCCAGGCGGCCGCGGGGTCAGCCCGGTCGAGAAACAGGGCTCGGGTTAGGAAGGCCGCGTAGTCACGCTCGCTCATCCGCGCCTGCTGGGCCAGGGCCGGGGTCGGCCACAGCGTGACGCACCAGCGGCGCTCCCGGCGTGCCTCCTGGACTGGCTGGCGCGCCCGCGCCGCGCGGGCGATGCGTTCCGGATCGATACCGGCCAGCGCCTCGACGTTGGCGGGGGCTTCGATCCGGACGCTGGTGTCCACAGACTCGGCGTCGGCCAGCTCCACCGGCGCATAGGCGTCCAGATGAGCATCCCAGGCGTGGGTGTAGAAGTCGGCTTGGAGCTGCGGGGGTGACATGCGCACCACCGGCCAGCTCCCGCGTTCGAGCAGCTCCCGGTGCAGCGAGACCACGAGCGATTCGGCCAGGCTCGTGCTCGCCAGCAGCACCTGCTGCCCCTCCCGAGGCTCCAGACACCAGTCGCAGAGCAGCTTGGCGAAGGCGTCGGGGTCGATCACGCCGTGATCATGCGGGGGCGCTCGCTGCGGCTTGCTCGAGCTGGCTCGCCACGTCCCCGGTCACGGGATCGGTATGCCCGGCCCAGGCCGCCGAGGGGTTCAGCCCGGCCAGCTTGCGGATGGATTCCGCCGCCTGTGCGGTCGAGAAGTTAAAGGCGGGATGGGCGACGGCGGGCGGCTTCTTGCGTCCGGTCTGAGGATCCACCGTGTAGAAGCAGTCGGAGACCAGACCCAGGCGATCACGCTCACGAAACAGGCCGATCAGCCCTGGTGCGTGACCCGGGAGGTCGATGACGCGGAAGCCGGCGATCTCGTCGCCCTCGGAAACCGTGCCTGCGATCTGCACGGGACCGCCGTCCCACACCGGCAACAGACGGGGCAGCAACAGCCGGCCGTGCGGACCCAGGAGGTTAAACCGGAAGTAGGGCCGGGCCGGATCCGGCGACTCCGCTGCCTCCCGCTCGGCCGGGTGGCAGTAGACGGGAGCTTTCAGTCCCGGGGCCGCGCCCCGGTGATCGGCGTCGGCGTGCCCGAGGACGACGCGCTTGATGCCGCCGAGCTGGGCCGCAGCCTTCCGGATCGGAGCCACCATGTCCGCAACCCCGGCGTCGAACACAGTCACTCCGCCTTCGTCCTCGATCAGGTACACGTTCATCACCCGCAGGGGAAAGCCACCCCGCACGATCCAGACGCCGTCGGCGATCCGCTCCGCCTCACTACCCTGGCGACGCTTCTGGAGACGGGTGCGGACGTTGGCCAGGCGCGCCATCTGGGCCTCCGCAGGCGAGCCGGCGGGGGGAAGCAGCCCGAGCTGGCGGGCGATGTCCATGCTGTCGAGGTAGGCATCGTTGTGCTGGATGAGACCGTCGCGCACGGTGACGACGTCACAGCCCTCCATGACCACCCGGGCGCCATTGGGCTCAAAGCCCTGAAACGGTCCCGGGCCGGCGAAAGTCGCCTCCACCCTCCAGCGCACCGCTGTCTGTTCGCCCTCCGTGAACATCTCCAGGACCTCGAAGCGCGCGTCCGGGAAGGCGCCGAAGAGCTCGCCGAAGTACTCCTGGATGCCGCCCGGGCCGAGTCAGCTCCGCCTGGCCGACGATCCGCTCGGTGCCCCCCTCGACCCAGTAGCCCGCCGCCGCCTTGAGGTCCCGGGCACCCATGGCTTCGAAATAGGCGCGGGCGACGTCGGCGCTCGAAGCGGTTTCGGTGTGAGAGAAGGCCACCGAGACCGCGGAGTCTACGGGGTGAGGAATATCGTCTCCGCTCGTGATCGGCGTACATGAGCACTGAGCCATCGGCCCGGCGCACGCGCCGTGAGCTCGGCCGCGGCGAGCGCGTGCTCCCCGGGCTCTGGCGTCTGCGCCTGCCCCTCCCCTGGCCGGGCGTTCCGCACGGCAACGCCTGGGCCATCGCGGCCGGCTCCGGGATCGTCCTCGTGGACACGGGCTATCACGAACCGGGGTCGATGGCCCAGCTTGAGCGCGCCCTGGAGCAGGTCAACCTCCGCGTGGAGAATGTGCGCCTGGTCGTCTGCACGCACGCCCATACCGACCACTGGGGCCAGGCGGCGCCGATCTGCGACGCCACCGGCTCCGAGCTCTGGATGCACCCCAATCACGAGCACGGCACGCGGGGCGCCGAGGATCCCGCGGCGATGCTCGCCCAGCGCCTGGAAATCGGCCGCCAGAGCGGCGTGCCCCAGGCGGCGCTCGACCGTTATGCCGAGCGCTTCCCGGCTCAGGCCTCCTCCGGCATCGCGCGGGTGATCGAACCGGACCGTGCGCTCGTCGAACGGCGTCGAGGTGGAGACCGACCTCGGGACCTGGATCGCCTACGAGACCCCCGGCCACGCCCCGTCGCACGTATGCCTGTTCCAGCCCGAGCGGCGGGTGCTCATCTCCGGCGACCACGTGCTCGGCCGGATCTCCCTCTACTACGACTATGGATGGACGCCTGACCCCGTGGGCGAGTACCTCCACTCGCTCGAGATCGTCGACCGGCTCGACGCCCGCCTCGGCCTCTCCGGGCACGGTCGGCCCTTTGTCGACGTGCACGGGCACATCGTGGCCTCACGCGGCTTGGTCGAGCAGCGCCTGGAGGCGCTCCTCTCGGCGCTCGGCGGGGAGCCGCGGACGCCGCTCGAGCTCTCGCCGGCGGTGTACGGCGAGGAGGTGCGTGAGCAGAACGCCTCGCGGGTGCTCCAGGAGACGCTGTGCTACCTCCAGCACCTCGAGCGCACGGGGCGCGTCGAGCGTGAGCCCGGCGAGGATGCGCCCCGCTGGCGGCTCGCCCAACCTTGACACGCTCGTGTCAAGGTCATACCCTGATTAGCCGTGCGCATCGAAGAGATCCTCGCCGCCTCCGAGGAGCCCGTCTTCTCGTTCGAGTTCTTTCCCCCCAAGACCGACGAGGGGTGGCGGAACCTGCGTGAGGCGCTCGAGGCCCTGGCTGTCCTGGAGCCCAACTTCGCCTCGGTGACCTACGGCGCGGGCGGTTCGACGCGGGACCGGACGCTCGAGGTGACGAAGTGGCTCAAGCAGAATCTGGGCATCGAGGCGATGGCCCACCTCAGCTGCGTCGGCGCCAGCCGGGAGGAGCTCTATGAGATCCTCGACGGGATCCAGGAGGCCGGGATCGAGAACATCCTTGCCCTGCGCGGTGACGCGCCGCGCGGCGAGACGGAATGGCGAGCGCACCCCGGCGGCCTGCAGTACTCGACCGAGCTGGCGGCACTGATCTCGTCCCGCTACGCGTTCGGGATCGGGGCCGCATGCTTCCCCGAGGTTCACCCCGAGGCACCTGACCTGGCCCACGACCTTCACTTCCTGCGCCAGAAGCTGGACAGTGGCGTGACCTTCCTGATCACCCAGCTGTTCTTCGACAACGAGCTCTACTTCCGCTTCGTCGAGGAGGCCAGGGCGGCCGGCATCGACGTCCCGATCCTCCCCGGGATCATGCCCATCACCGACGTCAAGCAGATCAAGACGATCACCGGGATGTGCGGAGCCACCCTCCCGCCCGCGCTGCTCGAGCAGCTCGAGGTCCGGGCCGGCGATCCCGACGCCGTGCTCCAGCTCGGCGTCTCCTACGCCACCCTGCAGTGCGCCGAGCTCCTGGCCCGCGGCGCCCCCGGAATCCACTTCTACACCCTCAACCGCTCCCCGGCCACGCGCGCCATCCTCTCGGCCCTGAAGCTGCTGCGGCCATGGGTACGGCGTGAAGTGGTCCGGATCGCGGACTAGCCGCTGGCGGTACCAGTGGGACTGATCCGGAGCCCCTGGGCGACCATCGGTCGCCCCGCGACCTCGTAGCGGACGTCGACCTCGTCGTTGCGCTTGTAGGTGCCGATGCCCCAGAAGCCGAGCAGCCACGCCCGGACCCCCAGCTTCTGCTGGACGAGCTCACGCCGGAAGACGAGCTCTCCGCTCTCCACCCGGTAATCGCGCCCGAGCTCCTGGGGCACGCCGTTGATGTAGACCTCGAAGGGCGTGCGGACCCCGGGGGGAGCTTCACGCGCGACTGCGCCACCCGCTCAGCCTCTCAGATCGCGGTGCACCAGCGAGAGCACCGCCATATCGACGCGTGCCGCCGGAGCCCGGCCAAGCCGGCGCTGGAGACCCTCGCCGTCCCGGTAGTAGCCGCGCAGGACGCCCTCGAACTGGAAGCCGGCCGCCTCGGCGGACTTGCGCATCGCCTGATTTTCCGGATGGGTCAGGAGCTCTACCCGTTCCAGCCCCGCCTCGACGAGGAGCCAGGGGCCGGCCAGGCGGAGGGCACGCCGGGCCACGCCGCGACCGCGGTGCGCCGGCGCCACCCAGACGCCCAGCTCGGCCCGTGCGTGCTCCCACTCGACGTGATGGACGTCGATCTGCCCAACGCAGGTGTCGTCCTCGTCCTCCAGGATGGTCAGCGAGATGGCCCGTCCGGCCAGGCGATCGTCCTGCGCGCGCTCAGCGCGGCGCCCCAGCTCGGCGCCGCTGGGGGGCCGCGGCGTGCCCATCAGGAGATGGAGCCGGGGATCGTCCTGGTAGGCGATGAGGACCTCCGGGATGTCACGCTCGGTGGCCATGCGCAGGGAGACTCCGCCGTCGCTCAGCGGAACCTCGAGGTCGGGAAACGAAGCCATGTCGGAGCCGGACCGTACCCTGTCGCCTCGTGATCGAGTACGAGGTCAGGCGCTCAGATCGCGCCCGTCGGGTTCGCGTGACGGTCGACCCGGCACGCGGGGTCCAGGTCGTGCTGCCCCGCCGCGCTCCCGCCCGGGAGGCGGCCGCCGCCATCAGCGAGCTGCGGCCCTGGATCGAGCGGCGGCTGGCCGAGCTTGAGCGGGTGCGCGCCGCAGTCGCCGCCCGGGGCGACACGCTGCCCTACCTGGGCCAGACACTGCGGCTCGTGCCCCAGCCCGGGCGCACGCGGGCCCACCGCCGCGGTGACGAGTTGCTCGTGCCTTCAGACGCTCGCCGGCAGCCGGCCATCGAGCGCTTCTACCGCCGGGCCGCCCAGGCCGAGATCGCTCCGCGCCTCGACGCGGCGTGCGCCACAGCGGGAACCTCCTATGCCCGGCTCTCGATCCGCTCGCAGAAGACGCGGTGGGCGAGCTGCTCCCGCGCGGGCGCGATGAGCTTCAACTGGCGCCTCCTCCTGGCCCCCGAGCCGGTGCTCGACTACGTCGTGTGGCATGAGGTCTGCCACCTGGAGGTCATGGATCACTCGCCCCGCTTCTGGAAGCTCCTGGGCGATCGCTACCCGGACTACCGCCAGCAGCTCCGCTGGCTGCGCCGCCACGGGGCCAGCCTGGTCATCTAGCTCTTGGCGCCCCCCGCGGCGACCAGGACGTCGGACAGGGCATGCCGCAAAGCGGCAAAGGCGTTCTCACCCTGGCGCTGTTCCAGCTCCACGCGGCGAACCCCGCCGCGGAAGGCCTCGGCCGATCCGTCGCCGTGGATGTCGATCCCGGCTTTGACGCTGGGAAACCAGCGCTCCGGGCCGGCCAGCTCAAGCCGGGCCACCACCTGCTGCGCGGGCCCGATGCGCTTGAGCTTGAGATCGACGGTTCCCGCCGAGGCCGAGCTCATCAGCTCCCGGGCCCGCGCCTCGAGCGCATCCAGGACCTGATCCAGCCCATCCCATCGAGCGTGCTCGACCCGCCCGCCGGTGCGGACGGTGAGCCGCCAGCTCATGCCCTTCCCGCTACGAGCGCTGCTCGATCGGGACGTAGTCGCGAGTGCGGTCGCCCGTGTAGATCTGACGCGGGCGCGCGATCTTCTGGTCCTTGTCGTCGATCATCTCCAGCCACTGGGCGATCCAGCCGCTCGTGCGTCCGATGGCGAACAGGACCGGGAACATCTCGACCGGCATTCCCAGGGCCTCGTAGATGATCCCGGAGTAGAAGTCGACGTTGGGGTAGAGCTTGCGCTCGACGAAGTAGTCCTCCTCGAGGGCGATCTTCTCAAGCTCGATCGCGATGTCGAGGAGCGGGTTTGTCCCGGTGACCTCGAACACCTCGAAGGCGTGCTTCTTGATGATCTTGGCCCGCGGGTCGTAGTTCTTGTACACCCGGTGGCCGAAGCCCATCAGCTTCTCGTCGCCGTCCTTGACCCCCTGCAAAAAGTCGGGGATGTTCTCCTTCTTCTCGATCCGGCGCAACATGCGCAGCACCTGCTCGTTGGCGCCGCCGTGGAGCGGCCCATAGAGGGCGGCGACGCCGGCGGCCACCGCCGAGTAGGGGTCGACCTGGGAGGAGCCGACGCTTCGCACCGCGCTCGTGGAGCAGTTCTGCTCGTGGTCGGCGTGGAGGATGAAGAGGATGTCGAGCGCCCGCTCGAGCCGGGGATCCGGCTCGTAGCGGATCTCGGTCATCTTGTAGATCATCGAGAGGAAGTTGCCGGCGTAGGACAGCTCGTTGTCCGGATAGACGTAGGGCTTGCCCTGGTTGTGGCGGAACGAGAAGGCGGACAGCGTCGGCATCTTGGCGATGAGCCGGATCACCTGGAGGTAGCGCTTCTCCGCGTCCTTGATCTCGGACGCCTCGGGGTAGAAGGTCGAGAGCGCGCCGACAGAGGCCAGGAGCATCCCCATCGGGTGGGCGTCGTAGCGGAAGCCCTGCATGAACTCCTTGACGTTCTCGTGCACGAAGGTGTGGATCGTGATCTCGTGGACCCACTCCTCGAGCTTCTGGCTCGTCGGTAGCTCGCCGTGGACGAGCAGGTAGGCGACCTCCAGGTAGCTCGACTGCTCGGCCAGCTGCTCAATCGGATAGCCGCGGTACTCGAGGATTCCCTGTTCGCCATCGATGAATGTGATCGCCGAGCGGCAGGCGGCGGTGTTGGTATAGGCCGGGTCGTAGGTCATGAGGCCGAAGTCGTCCTCATTGACCTTGATCTGGCGCAGCTCCATCGCGCGGATCGTCTCGTCCTCGATGGGAATCTCGTACGTCTTGCCGGTTCGGTTATCGGTGATCGTCAGCGTGTCGTTGCCGCTATCTCCGCCGGCGCCGTCCTGCTGCTGGCTCTCAGTCTCGGTGGCCATCTCACTCCTTCAGCGCGGTTCGTTCCCTGTCCCATGCCTGAACCGGCTGGACACGGGGGTTGGTCAGGACTCTAGTACCCACGCATGGCGGGCGAGAAGCTTCGACCGAGCGCCTAGGGGTCGGTGGCGATCGCCATCGCCACCGCCAGCACCGCGAGCACGATGCTGACTCCCATGACCGCCCGCTGCCCCGCGCCGCCGAAGGGGAAGCTCGGGCGGCTGAAGCCGATTGCGGAGACGACGACCGCCCACACGGCGAGGAGGCCTCCTGCGATGTAGAAGGGAACCTTCGAGGGCTCGGCGGCAGCCAGCAGCAGGGTCAGCACGGGCGCAACTATTTCACGTCGGCGGGGCGCGTGGGGGCGCCGTCGGGGGGCGTGGCGGCGCCGTCCGGGGGCGTGGGGGCGCCGTCGGGGCGCCGGGCCCCCTCATACCGGCTTTCCGTTGCCGCCCGCTGCCCCTGGTAGTGACTGCCAAGCCCGGGACTGCCGTAGGGGCGCTCCGCCGGGCGGTCGAGGGTCATGAACGAGAGCTGAGCGATCGGCGCCCCTGGCGGGAGCTTGATCGGGACCCGGGTCAGGTTGTTGAGCTCCAGGGTCAACGTTCCCTTCCACCCCGGATCGCAGAAGCCGGCGGTGGCATGGACGATCAGGCCGAGCCGGCCCAGCGAGCTCTTGCCTTCGATGCGGGCAACGATGTCGTCCGGGCAGCTCCACCCATTCGAGCGTCCGGCCCAGGCAGAACTCACCGGGGTGGATGACGAAGGTTTCCTCCGGCGGGACGATGACCTCCTCGGTCATGTTCTCCGGCGGGTCGCGCAGATCGATGGCCGAGGCGCGATGGTTGTGAAAGACGCGGAATGAGTCGCCCAGGCGAAGGTCGACGCTGGCCGGCTGGACGAGGTTCGGGTCCCAGGGATCGATGCCGATCCGTCCCTCATCGACCAAGCGGAGGATCGTCCCGTCGGAGAGGACTGACGTCATCGGGTCTGCCATCGCCGCAAGTCTGCCAGCGGGGCCGGATCGCGGCGGCCTGCCCGCGACGCGGCTAGTGGTTCCCGAGCGTCCGCGCCCGGGCCCGGACGCTCCTCACCCGGGCGGGCGGAAACGGTGCGGGATCGCCGTGGGGGCCGCGGCGGGGATGGTTGGGGAAAGGCTTGCGGGGGTGGGGGCGATGACGTTTGATGCCACCGTCGTCATCCCGGGAGGAGGAGTCCTCCGGCTTCTGCTTGATCGCCCACCAGACGATGCAGAGCAGGCCGACGAGCGGAATCTTCAGCGCCAGCATCAGCCACACGAATCCCCACGTCAAAGCGAGGCCGATGCTACCTCCATCGGGCAGCTCTGTCACGTAAGAGGGTTGACGGCTGACCTTGCCGCCCTGGGCACCGCCCGGAGGCGGCGATTCTCAGCGCCGCAGTTCGACCGGACGCTCTACGAAATGGGTCATCCGCCGGAGATCGGCCACGCGCTCGGCGATCTCCTCACTGGTCAACCGGACCACCCGCTCCACGCCAAAGTCCTCGACGTTGAACGAGGCCAGCGCGGTGCCATACGCCATGGCCTGGGAGAGGAGCTCGTGGTCCAGGTCGGCTCCCGCGTGGGCGGCGATGTAGCCCATGAAGCCGCCGGCAAAAGAGTCGCCCGCTCCGGTGGGATCGATCACCGTCTCCAGGGGAAATGCGGGCAGCGCGAAGAAGCCCTCGTCGGTGATCATCAGTGAGCCGTACTGCCCCTGCTTGGCGATGATCACCGAAGGCCCCCACTCCCGGATCTTGCCGGCCGCCCGGACGAAGTTCGGCTCCTCGGTCAGCTGACGCAGCTCGGCGTCATTGAGCATCAGGCAGTCAACAACCCCAAGGGTCTCGATCAGCGAATCCCGCGCGCTCTCGATCCAGTAGTTCATCGAGTCAAGGGCGACAAAGCGAGCGTCAGCGCATTGCTGCCTGACCTGCCGCTGGAGATCGGGCTGGATGTTGGCCAGGAAAACAACCTCCGCTCCGCGGGCGGACTCGGAGAGCTTGGGCTCGAAGTCCGCGAACACGCCGAGCTGGGTATCCAGGGTCTCGCGCTCGTTGAGGTCCCAGCCGTAGGCGCCCCGCCAGAAGAACGTCTTGCCCGGGACGCGCTCGATGTCCTCGGTGTGAACCTGGTGTCCCCGGAGGACCGCGTACTCCTCATCGCCGAAGTCGTCGCCCACCGGGCCGACGACGTGCACCGTGTCGAAGAACGACGCGGCAAGCGCGAAATGCACCGCCGCGCCCCCGAGCATCCGTTCGCGCATCCCGAACGGTGTGGTGACGGCGTCAAAGGCGATTGAACCGACGACGGTGACGGACATGAGAGCAGCCAGCGTAGCCAGTTACACGAGGGCGTCACCCCTGCCCGGCGCCTGCGCGTCCTCAGCCAGGCCCTGGAGGCCGCGGGTGAAGACCCCGATCATCGTCGTGTAGAGCTCATCGCTCAGCTCCGGCTCGACAATCCGGTCGACCAGGAAGCCATCGGCCATGAAGAACATCATGGCCGCGACCTGGTCAAACGGGATCGGCGCACTTCCGCCCGAGCCGCCCTTCCAGCGCTTGAAGAGCTGGGTCAGGCGCTCTCGCATTGCCCGGTGGCGCGTGGCGAGCTCCTGGCGGAACTCCTCGTTCTGAGCCGCATAGGCGACGAACTGGAAGTACAGCGCCGGCCACTCCTCCCCGCTGGCGTAGCGGATGAAATCGGCTGCGGCCGCGCGGGCCTCCTCCTGGGGATCGTGGCTCCCCGCCAGCGCGTGATCGAGCCGGTCGAGCTCCTTGGCGAACTGCTCGTCGAGCATGACCAGGAAGAGCTCCTCCTTGCTGCTTGAAGTTGGCGTAGAAGGCGCCCTTGGTGTAGCCGGCCGCCTGCGCGACCTCGTCAATCGAGACACCGTCGAGCCCGCGCGCGCCGAACAGCTCCGCTGCCGCCTCGAGCAGCGCCCCACGAGTCCGCTGTTGCTTCTCACGCCGCGTCAGCGTCTGCCCGGCGCTCACGCCAGCACCACCTCCGCGTCGTGACGGGGGGTTTCGGTGATGGCCCGGCGGAACACGCGCTCCGACTCCGGCCGGGCGGCAGTCAGGCCCCGGCGCTTGACCAGCTCGGCCAGCACGACCTGCATCTCGAAGTGGGCGAACGACCCGCCGATGCAGCGCCGGACCCCGCCCCCGAAGGGGATCCAGGTGTAGGTCCCGGGGGACCCGTCCAGGAACCGCTCGGGCTCGAAGCTCTCCGGGTTGGGGTAGACGTCCGGTCGCCGGTGGACCAGGTAGATCGAGGGCGCGACCGTCACGCCGGCGGGCAGCTGCCAGCCGCCGATCTCCACGGGCGCCCGCAGGTACCGCGCGACGAGGGAGATCACGGGACGCAGGCGGAGCGTCTCGGTGACGACCGCCTCGAGGTATTCCTTCTCGCCCGCCCGGACCTCCTCGGTCAGCCGGGCCAGCTTGTCCGGATGGCGGGTCAGGCGCTCGACCGCCCAGGAGAGCGCCGTGGCCGTCGTCTCGTGGCCGGCCACGAGCAGCGTCAGCAACTCGTCCCGGATCTCCTTATCGCTCATCGGCGACCCGTCGGATTCGTGGCGCGCCTCGATCAGCATCGAGAGGATGTCCTCCCGGCGATCGAGATCGGCGGCTCGGCGCCGCTCCGCGATCTCGGCGTAGATGAGCCCGTCCACCTGCTCGTGCAGACGCTTGAACGGGCCGAAGCGCGAGAGCCGCTCAGGCCCGAGGAGCACCGGGAAGACGAACATCTCCGGACGGGTGAGCATGTCGAGCAGCCCGCGCAACTCGACCCGGAGGGCCTCCAGCCGCTCTCCCTGCTCAAGGCCGAACACGGCGCGGAGGATGATCTCCAGCGTGATCGCCTGCATCCGCGGCCGCAGGGGATACGGCTCGCCGCTCGGCCACCGGTCGATCTCCTCGGCGGCGATCTCGGTCATCAGCTCGGGTAGCGCTGCATTCGCTGACCGTGGAGCGACGGGAGCAGAAGCTTGCGCTGCTCCATGTGGGCGTCCTCGTCGAGCAGGAGCAGCGAATGCTCGCCCAGGACAGGAAGGAGGATCCGATTGCCCTCGCCGGCGTGGAACACAGTGGGATCGCCGGTGAACACCTGCTTGATGTGCTCCGGGTTGGAGAGCACGATCCAGGTTCCCTCCCGGGCGATCTGGATCTTGAACACGTCGCCGAAGCGGGCCGCGCACTGGCCCAGGAACCATTGGGCGCGGCGCACCCAGATCGCCGTCTGGAGCGCAGCGGGCATCCGCGGCCCCGGTGGCAGAGTCGTCTTGGTGGTGGTCATCTCGTCGCCTCCCGTCGAATACCCATCGGTATGTAGTCCACATACTGCTCGGTATGTCGATTTCGAAACATAATCGGGGAATGCCGCTCTACGACTTCCACTGCCACGCCTGCGGAGCCACGTATGAGGCGAGGACCCCGGCCGGAGGCCTCGCGCCCTGCCCGGACTGCGGCGCCGAGACCACCGAACGGCTGCTCTCGCCGTTCGCTGGGCCGTTCACCCTCGCCCCTCGGGGGGTCGCCGCCCGTCGCTCGAACGCCTCGCGCCAGGTCCGGGAGGAGCAGCGTCAGGAGCGCCAGGAGGTGCGCCGGCGCCAGCGGGAGGAGACGGGACCCCCACCGCCGCCCAAGCCGCGAAATGTGTCGGACTCGTGAATTTCCAGAGGATCGCGTAACCGGATGGAGAATCTGGACTAGATTCCGGTGTTAGACGCGGCCAGGCGGGTAAGTGCCCTGGGAGAGCTCGCAAACTCCCGGGCTTATCAAGGCCGCTGATTCTGTCGATGCAGTCTTTGTCCGATCAGGTTCCTATCGTTAGGCGCATACCCATGCATTTGTCACCCTTGTTTCGCGCCGTAGGTCGCCATCGCCGCCCTCGGCGCCCGGAGTCCACTCCCGGCGCCGCCAGCTACGGCCAGTCCCGCCGCCCCAATGCGGCGATGGCCGGGCTGGAAGTCTCGCCGGTGCATGGTCGGCACTGCATCTGCGAGCGCTGCGAGCGGCAGAGCAGCTCCGCCGCCTAGATCCGCATCACCTCACCCCCCCACCCGCGCCTTCTCCCGCCACGGCGGCATCTGGACGCGGCGCGGAGGGCCGCCACCGGATCAGTTTGGCGCGCCAATCGTACGTTGACCAAACTATTTGTCAGGGCGACGATGCAGGGCTAAACTATTCGCCGTGCCTGACGGTCCCCCATTCGCGCTCCACGACGCGCTCACGCGGAACACCGGCTTCCTCATCAGCCGGATGGGCATGATGGCGCAGCGTGCCTTCGGCGAGCGAATCGCCGAGGTGGGATTGACGCCCCGGGGTTGGGGCGCCCTCAACGTCCTCGACACGGAAGGTGCGGTCACCCAGCAGCGGCTGGGCGTCTGCATCGGCATGGATCCGAGCTCGATGGTCTCGACGATCGACGAGTTGGAGGCCGAAGGCCTGGTCGAGCGACGGCGCAATCCGCAGGATCGCCGCGCCCACGCGCTGCACATCACCGAGCAGGGGCGCAGCACGCTGGCCGAGGGGCGCAAGATCGCCCGCCGCGCCCAGGACGAGCTGCTGGCTCCGCTCAGTGCAGAAGAGCGCCGGCAGCTTCACGATCTGCTCCTCCGCCTCGCCCGAGGTTCTCAGGCCACCGCCACAACGTCATCGGAGCGGGCGGCCGCCGGCTGAGCGGGCCGCCGACTCGCGGAGGCGAGCGCGGTTCCGATCCCGAGCAGGGTCCAGGTGAGCGGGTCCTCCAGGAAGTCCGCGTAGAGCTCGGTGTGGAAGGCCAGGGCCACGAAGGCGGCCGCCACGGCGACGCGAGCCGGGTCAAACCGCGCCCCCCGCACGAGCACGACAATGCTGACGATGACCAGCGCGATATAGGGCAGCTCGCCGATCAGCCCCTGCTCGGCGGCGACCGTGACCGCGATCGTGTGCGAGGCCGACAGCGTCGTCGAGGTGGACGAGGGCGGTCCGCACTGGTGCTGGATGTGGCAGAGGTACTCCCGTCCGAATGAGCCCGAGCCGTAGCCCCACAGGGGCCGGTCCCCGAACAACCGCAAGCCCCCTGAGACGAGGCCGGCGCGGCCGCTCGAGGCTCCGTTCAGGCCCTGGTTGAGGCCGAAGGTCTTGGGCGAGATGGCCAGTGCGAAGACACCGATCACCACCACCGCGGCCGCGGCGAGGAGGACCGGCTTGGCCCGCCAGCGCAACGCGCCGATGACGCCGAGCCCGACCAGCAGCGCGGCCAGGCTGGAGCGAGAGAGCGTCAGGACGAGGCCGGCCCAGAGCACAGCCAGGACCGCGATGCTCACCAGCTGGCGTCCGCTGGACGCGGGCGTAGACCAACACCGTGGCCACCGTGAGCATGACCAGGGCAAGGAAGCGGCCGAAGATGTCCGGGTCGAAGAACACGGAGTTGATGGCGAAGTACGTGTGGACGTTGTTTCCGGCGATCAGCTTCGGGTTGAGGAGGAGCGTCTTGGTCGCGTACTCCACAAACCCGATGACGCAGAAGATCAGGGCGAGACCGACAACCGCGCCCAGGCATTGCGCGAGTAGCCGTGGCGTCCAGCGCAGCCGCCGCAGCAGGCAATAGACGAGGGCGAAGGGGACGTAGAAGAACACCGTCTGCTGGAGCGCCTTCTCGAACGACGGTGAGTAGATGGCCTGAAGGGCATAGAGCACGACGTAGATGGCGAGCAGGCGCTCGACCCACCCGGGCGCAGGCTCATCCTCGATCAGCCCCTGCCCGTGCGCGCCGGAGCGGTTGCGGTACATCGCGATGACGGAGGCCAGCGCTCCCGCTCCCACAACGAGGTAGAGCGGAACGAGCAGGTTGGAGGTCGTCCCCCCCGCGGAGACGGGAATCCGGAAGGGAAGCGTCAAGACCACGAGCGGCGCCAGCAGCCAGGGCCGGCGGTAGATGGCCAGCGCCACGAGCGCGACCCCTCCGATCAGGACGAGCGCGCCCAGCGGCCGCCTCGAGCGGGTGGCGGTGGATCACGCTCAACTGTGGTGAATGCCAGATGGCGGCGAGCAGCAGGGCGGGAGCCAGGAGCAGGGCGCCGAGCATCGCGGACGCGCGGACGCGCGGACCCGGATGCACGAGCAACAGCGCCACGACCGCAGCCAAGACGACGACGCCGGCCTTTGGTAACGGTCCGCTCAGGGCTGCCAGCGCGATCACTGGCGCAGATGATCCTCTACCTTTCCGAGCCATGCCCCACGCGAAGTCGGCGGCGACCCTAGGCGTCGTCGCGGCGCTCCTCTGCGGCTGCAGCTCATCGGTCAAGCCGCCGCAGGGGCGCGGCAAGATCGACGATCCCCGGACGAACGTCGTCAACCATTTCAAGTGCATGCAGTCGCATAACCTGCCCGCCCAGAAGGTGGGCCAGGTGGGCATCCAGATCGGACCCCTCCCGTCCGGTCCCACGGTGCAGTTCATGCCCACTCCGGGCGCCGCGCAGGGGGCGCAGATCTCCGGCCTGCCCCAGTACGAGGGGGCCGAGGTACTTGGCGCTGCGCTGCTCTATCCCCACGGCGGGACAGACCCCGAACTGACGCAGATCGAGTCCTGCCTGGCCTCCGGGGTGAGCGGATGAGGCCTAACCGAACCGCAATGGGCGGCCTCTAGCCTTGCCGCCCGTGTCTGCCTCCACCGCAGAGCTCACCCGTCCGAGCGTCCGACGGGAGGCATCGCCGGCCTCGGGACCACCGGCCGGTCGCCTGACGGGAGGTCGGCTGTACCTGATCCTGGGGGGCTTTGCGCTCGTCGTCGCCGCGCTCTCGCTGCTCATCCCCTCGACGCCCAGCTACGACCCGTGGGCATGGCTCGTGTGGGGGCGGGAGATCATCCACCTGAACCTTCACACGACCGGGGGGCCGACCTGGAAGCCGCTGCCGGTCATCTTCACGACGATTTTCTCCCTCTTCGGCCGCGCCGCCCCTGACCTCTGGCTCGTGGTCGCCCGCGCGGGCGCGGTGGTCGCGGTGCTTATGACGTTCAAGGTGGCCTGGCGGATCGCCGCCGGGCTCTTCGGCGTTCAGGACGAGGGCGCCGGGTGGAGGCGCCGAGCCAGCCTCCTCCCCATCCTCTTCGCCGCCCTCGTGGCAGCGGCCAGCCTCGCCAACTCCAGAGGCTTCGTCACCGATAACGCGCTCGGCTATTCCGAGGGACTGATGACGGCGCTTGTACTCATCGCCCTTGACCGTCACCTCGACGGCGCCCGGCGCCAGGCGTTCACCATCGGATTCTTCGCCGCTCTCGACCGGCCCGAGCTCTGGGCCATGTGGGGACCCTACGGCCTCTACCTGTGGTGGACGGACCCCGGCGCCCGCAAGCTGGTGGGGTCGTTGTTCGTGCTCATACCGATCCTCTGGTTCGGCCCCGAGCTGTGGGGCTCAGGGCACCTGTTCCGCGGCGTCAGCCGCGCCCAGCACGTGCGCTCGAACTCCGCCGCCCTGGCCAAGTGCCCGTTCTGCACGGAGTTCCGCCAGCACGCCTGGCCGAAGGTCATGTTCCGGATCAAGGGCGTCGCGCTGCTGGCCATCGCGGCGGCCGCGCTCGACCTCTACCGGACGCGCGCGAGCTGGTGGCGACGCAGCGACTTGGCTGCGGGCACGCGGGCGCGGCTGGCGCTGGTCGGGGCGGGCACCGTCGGCTGGCTCTGGTGGATCCTGATCGCTCTCCTCACCCAGGCCGGCTTCTCCGGCAACGACCGCTATCTGGTCCTCGGCTCGGCCCTCATCTCGATCGCGGGCGGTGTCGGCTGGGGCTGGGCCGCGGTAACCGCCGCCTCGTTGGCCGGACGGCTGCGCGGCGCTGATCGCCGCCCCGCCCTCTGGGCGTCGGGGGTCGCGGTCCTGATCGCCGCGATAGTGGTCATCGCCGCCCCACCCTGGATCGGCCCGAGCGTGATCGACGTCCCGGCCACCCACCGTGCGCTCGTCTACCAGGCCCACCTCCGTGAGGACATGGCCGCCGTGGTCAAGCGACTAGGGCGGCGTCAGATCCTGGCCTGCGGCACGGTCATGACCGAGGGCTTCCAGGTCCCGATGCTGGCCTGGAACCTCGACGTGCACACGATGCAGATCGAGGCTCCGCCGGTAAAGCCGGGCGCGGGGACGCCGCCCAACGTGATCTTCCAGACCCGGGCGCAGCGCCACGCGACGCGCTTGCCCATCATCCGCCCCTGGCATGTCAACTACTCCCTTGTGGCCCAGCAGCGCACCTTCCGGGTGTTCATGAACTGCGCAGCCAAGGCGGCATAGATGGCCGCCACCGTCACCGAACCGCCTGTCCGCAGCGTCCCCCGCGTGCTTGACCTGCGTGAGCCGTCATGGCTCGAGCGCTATCCACGCTGGGCCATCACGGGGGCCTTCCTGCTCGTGCTCATGGCCGCCTCGGCGGCGATCCGTACCCGGTACATCTCAGGCCAGTTCTGGATGGATGAGGCGATCAGCACCGGCATCGCCTCGCACCCGCTGGGCCAGATCCCGGGCCTGCTGCGCCATGACGGCTCGCCGCCGCTCTACTACTTTCTCTTGCACTTCTGGATCCTCGCCTTTGGCGGGAGCGAAACGGCCACGCATGCCCTGTCGCTCCTCTTCGGGCTCCTGACCATCCCCGTCGGCTACTGGGCGGCCTCCAGCCTGTTCGGGCGCCGGGCGGGAATCATGGCCGCGATCCTGTTCGCGTTCTCCGCCTGGCTCACCGAGTACGCGATGGAGACCCGGATGTACGAGCTCATGGGCCTCCTGGGGATCATCGGAACGGCCGCCTTCATCCACGGCTTCGTCTACCGCAGGCGTAAGTACGTGATCCTGTTCTCGGTCACCGAGGCGCTGATGCTCTACACGCACGCGTGGGGGATCTTCTTCGGCGCCGGAACGGCGGTGGCTCTGATCCCGGTCCTGATGTGGAGCGATGACCGGCGCGGGGTCATCCGCGACGCCGTGATGGCCTACCTGGGCGCCTTCATCCTCTTCCTTCCCTGGCTGCCGAACTTCATCTACCAGTCGACCCACACGGGCGCCCCCTGGGCGCCGCCCCCGCGCTTCGGCGCCCCGGTCCTCCTCTCCCGTGACCTGATCGGCGGCGACCGGATCACGATCGGGCTCGTGATCTCGCTGGTCATCGGCCTGGCCCCGTTCTTTACGCGGCGCTTCCGGCGCACACCGCAGGCCACGGTGATGTGGACGCTGATCGCGCTCCCGGTGACCACGCTGCTTCTGGCCTGGCTGGCCTCGCAGATCACTCCCGCCTTCGTCTCACGCTACTTCGCCCCCGTGCTGGCGGCGATCTTCCTTCTCGCCGCCTGGGGCTGCTCCCGCGCCGGGATCGTGGGCTGGGTGGCCATCCTGCTCTCGATCGTCTTCGTCGCCCACATCTCCTCCTACGCCCCTCAGTACAAGAGCGACATGCGCGACGTGGGCGGTGAGATGGCGCCGCTCCTGCATCCCGGCGATCTGGTCATCGCTGGTCAGCCCGAGTCGGTGCCACTGGCCTGGTACTACCTCCCCAACGGACTCCGCTACGCCAGCACCCTCGGGCCGGTCAGGAACCCCACCTACATGAACTGGGTCTACGCCCTGACGCGCCTGCAGAAGGCGGATCCCTTCCAGATCCTCCCCCCCATGCTTGCTAGCCTCAAGCCCGGCCAGCGGGTTCTGTTGGTGCGTCCCTTGACTGAGGGCGCCAAGAACTGGCAGGCCGCGTGGACGGCGGTGGTGCGGCGGCGATCGGCGCAGTTCGCCCAGATCATGTTCAGCGATCCCCACCTCAAAGAGATCGCCACAGCGCCGCACAGTTATCGCAGTGCCTGCTGCGTTGCCGACAGCGCCGTGTTGTTCCAGGTGACCCAATGATGACCGACCCCACCCCCACCCCCGGCTCCGACATCACGCCTGAGCACCCCGTCCTCGCCCTCGGTGGCGGGCCGGCGGGGCTCACCGCGGGCTACCTCCTCGCCAAGGCGGGCAAGCCGGTGATCGTGCTCGAATCGACCGATCAGGTGGGCGGCATAGCGCGGACCGACGTGCGTGAGGGCTACCGCTTCGACCTGGGCGGGCACCGCTTCTTCACCAAGGCCAAGGAGGTCGACGCTCTCTGGCACGAGGTGCTGGGCGACGAGTTCCTCAAGCGTCCGCGCCAGAGCCGTATCTACTGGAACCACAAGTTCCTCGAGTACCCGCTCCAGGGGATGGACGTGATCCGGAAGCTGGGGCCCGTCGACCTGACCAAGGCGCTGCTGTCCTACCTCTGGTCGGCGGTGAAGCCGAAGGGGCGTGAGGACACCTTCGAGCAGTGGGTGACCAACCGCTTCGGGCGCTGGCTCTTCAACCAGTTCTTCAAGTCCTACACCGAAAAGGTGTGGGGCGTGTCCACCGCGGAGATCCGGTCCGAGTGGGCAGCCCAGCGGATCAAGGGACTGTCCTTCTTCGCCGCGGCCAAGCACGCCTTCTTCGGCGAGCGCGGCAGCCAGATCAAGTCGCTCATCTCAGAGTTCAACTACCCGCGCTACGGCCCGGGCCAGATGTGGGAGCGGATGCGCGATGAGATCCGCGCCAACGGGGGCGAGGTCCGCCTCAATGCGCCGGTGACCAAGCTGCGGGTCGAGGGCGGCCGCCTGACCGAGGTCCTGGCCGGCGGCGAGACGATTCGCCCCTCGTATGTCATCTCCTCACTGCCGCTGCGCACGACGGTCGGGATCACCGAGCCCGATGCTCCCGGCGAGGTCCGGGATGCGGCGCGCGGACTTCGCTACCGGGACTTCCTCACCGTGCTGCTGGTGATCGAGGGCGAGGACGTCTTTCCCGACAACTGGATCTACATCCACGACCCCTCGGTCGAGGTCGGGCGGATCCAGAACTTCCGCTCCTGGAGTCCATGGATGGTCCCCAACGACACCGATGCCTCGATCGGGATGGAGTACTTCTGCTTCGAGGGCGATGAGCTCTGGTCGATGTCCGACGACGACCTCGTGACGCTGGCCACCCGGGAGATTCAGCAGCTCGGCCTGGCCCGCGCCGAGAAGGTCAAAATCGGCTTCGTCGTCCGCGTCCACAAGGCCTACCCGATGTACGACGCCGAGTACGCCGAGCGGGTCAAGACGATCCGCGGCTGGCTTGACGGCGTCTCCAACCTGGCCCAGGTGGGACGCAACGGTCTTCACCGCTACAACAACTCAGACCACTCGATGCTCACCGCCATGCGGGCCGTCGACAACATCCTCCACGGCACCCAGCACGACATCTGGGCCGTCAACGCCGAGAGCGTCTACCACGAGGAGGACGTCAAGGATGAGCAGCCCTACGTGGACGCGCCTGAGACCCCGGCGATGGAGCAGCCGCTCGCGTAGGCGCAGCGTGCGGCTGCGGGCTCTCATAACGCTGGGCCTGGTGCTGGCCGCGCCGGCGGCTGCGCTCGTCCCTTCCTCGGCGGCGGCGGCACAGGGCACGAACACGGCGAACCCGTTCACCCCGGGTCTCCCGGTAGCCCCGACGACAACCCCGACGGTGGCCACCCCCACCGTCGTCCCGACAACGTCGACGACGGGCACCGGACTCGGCGGCGGGAGCGTCGTGGCCATCGCCATCGGAGCGCTGTTGCTGCTCGGGGGAATCTCGTTCTTCATCTGGCGTGACGCACGCCGGCGGGCGCCGGTGCACCATCGCGCGGCGACAGCCACCGCGGGCGAAGGCCGGCCGGGATCGAAAGCGCGCGGCAAGCCGCGCAAGCTCAGCCCGGCCGAGCGCCGGCGGCGCAAGCGCGGACGCGCCCGGTAGCGAACGTAGGTCCACAGGTAAAACTCGGGACCTAGCGTTCCGCCCCTCACCTGTATAGGCTCGGTCGAACACTTCCCCGCGCCCCAGGAGACCGTATGCCCCCAGCTCGCAAGTCCTCTCGATCCGCTTCATCGCGTCGTAGCTCCACGTTCAAGGAGCCGGCCGCGCTGAAGAAGCTCAATCAGTCGCTCACCTCGGCACAGAAGGCGCTCACCGATCTGAGCAAGCACGCCTCCAGCAGTGACGCAGCCAAGGGGACCAAGACGCTGTACAAGGGCCTCGGCAAGTTCGTCACCGATGCGCGCCGTGACTCGACCAAGTTCGGAAGCGCGCTGCGCAAGGACTTTGAGCAGGCGGCGAAGGCAGCCCAGAAGGCGGCCAAGACGGCCACCGGCAGCGCGACCTCACGCCGCAGTTCCTCCTCGACGTCACGCTCGCGCAGCACGAGCTCGTCGACCAAGAGCAGCGGTTCGTCGACACGCTCGCGCAGCACTGGCTCGTCCACGGGGCGCAGCACCAAACGTGCGAGCACGAGCCGCAGCAGCTCAGGCCGGAGCGGTTCCGGCCGGAGCACGCGCAAGTCGAGCTAGAGACATCTCACGGGGGCGGTTCCGCGCCCCGCCCTCACGTTCGCGTAACACGGTGCGCGCTCGCTGGATCTGCCGCTCCACCGTGCGCGTGGTGCAGCCCTGCCCGCGCGCGATCTCGTCGTAGGTGAGCCCGAGCCCGTAGAGCCACAGCAGGCGCTGCTGACGCTCGGACAGCGAGGCCAGCCCCCGTAGCCGATCACGTCCCTCGGCGAACGATTCCGGCGAGCGATCGCCGGGCGACGACGCAAAATCGAAGCCCTCTTCGAGCATCGTCTCGAGCGAAGCCTCCTGTCCGGTTCGCCGCACCCACTTCAGGGCTTCGTGTACGGCCGTCGCGATCAGCCAACCGGGAGCTGCGTGCGGCTCCACGCGATCCGGCTGATGCACGAGCCGGCTCCACGCAAACTGACATGCGTCCTCGATCACCGGCTCCGGGGCCCGCACCCCATTGCGGACGATGCGCAGCAGCCGGCCTGAGAACAGGCGATAGAGCTCGCCCACGTCCTTGACCGCGACGGGTCCGGTCGCCGCCGCCTCGTCGTGAAACCGTGAGGGGATCGGCGAGATGATGTAGTTGCTACTGGATCTAATTGAGTCTAAGTTGATGCATTAGACGCTAGCAGAGCCAATTATTATTCGCTAGAGTCAATTTGACTCAATTGGACTCAGGAGGTCACATGATGTATCTACTCGCCGTCAGCGCCCGGCCAGATCCCGCCGGCCTGCCGGGCAGCAACGTCCTGCAGCAGCTGGTCAATGGGGCCGAGGCCTGGGCCCTGGCGATCGCGCTCTTGGGCGCCTTCATCGGAGCGGCGGTCTGGGCGGTCGCCTCGCATTCGCACAATCATCACTACGCCGCCCGGGGGCGAATGGCGGCGCTCATCTCGGGTGCCTCGGCGCTGATGGTGGGAGCGGCTCCCGGGCTCGTGAACTTCTTTGAGCGCCTCGGGACGACGGCACATTGATGAGCCGAAGCGCCTTTGCGGGACGGCTCGGCGTGGGAGTTCTCGCTCTCGGGATCAGCCTGCTCGCCGGCTCGGCTCAGCCTGCCTCGGCGCTGGCGGCAGGTCTACGCGCTCCGGTTTGTCGCGGGACGGCAGTTGCCCGCCCCCCTTCCGCCCGGAGGTGCGTTGGCCCCCGGCGGGCGCTTGATGCGGGCGGTCTTCTGAGCTCACCCGTCGGCTCCCTCGGCACGGCTGCCGGCGGGATCGGCCCAGCCGCCGGCGGGATCGGCCAGGGCGTCGGCGGCCTCGCCTCCACCGCCATCACCGGAGCCGTGTTCTCCGGCCTCGGGGCCTGGGTTGCCACCGGGGCGAGCTTCGTCCTTCACCAGACCGCCGACGTCCTGAACGAAACCACGACCCCGCGCCTGGGGAGCACGTGGTTCTCCGCCACCTACTGGAAGGTGGCCGGGATTGCCGCTGTGCTCACGCTGCCCTTTCTGTTCGCGGCCTCGGTGCAGGCGCTGCTCCGGTCCGACATCACCTTGGTCGTCCGTGCCTGCTTCGGCTATCTGCCCTTGGCCATGCTCGCCGTCGCCATCGCGGCCCCCCTGACGATGCTGCTGCTATCGGCGTCGGACGAGCTGGCTGCCGCCGTCTCGTCCGCCGCCGGAGGACAGGGGGCGAACTTCCTGGCCGGAGCCGTGGCCTCGCTGGGTGCCGTTGGCGGCGTCTCGGGCTCGCCGTTCGTCGCCTTCCTGGTCGGAATCTTCACCGTGGCCGGAGCTCTGTTCCTGTGGCTGGAGCTCCTCATCCGCGAGGCCGCCGTTTACGTGGTCGTGCTGATGCTCCCCCTGGCCTTCGCCGCGTTCGTATGGCCGGCGCGCCGGATCTGGGCCATCCGGTCGATTGAGCTGCTGGCGGCTCTGGTCCTGTCCAAGTTCGCCATCGTGGCGGTGCTCTCGCTGGGCGCCGCGGCACTGGGCCAGAGCACTCACGGCGGGCTGGCCGGTCTGCTGGCCGGGGTCGCGCTGCTCGTCCTTGGAGCCTTTGCGCCATGGGCGCTGCTGCGGTTGCTTCCCCTCGCCGAGGTGGCTAGCAGCAGCGCTGGAGCGCTCCGGGGAGAGGCCGGCGTGGCGCTGCGAGCGCTCCGGGCCGCTGACTCCCGGAGCGCCGAGGCGAGCCGGTGGATGAGCAGCACAGCTCGCCTGCGGGACATGGCCGGGGCCACCGGGCCGGAGCGCCCGCAGCCCCGGACCGCGGAGCCGCAGGGGCGTAGCGCCGGCGACGCGGCCCCGGAAGCTCCGGGCGAGTCTCCGGTCGAAGCGCCGAGGGAGCCAGCCGGATCGCCGAGGGAAGCGGCCGGATCGCCGACGGAGCCCGACACCGCGGCTGGCCTGGCGAGCGAGGGCGGCTCTCCGATCTCGAAGATCGGAAATATCGAGAGCTTTCCGCCGGATCCTCCTGACCGAGGAGAGACATGACCCCAGAGCGTCTGAGCTACACGTTCGGCCCGCTCGAGCGGCGGGGCCTACTCGGACCGATCAGAGCCGGACAGGCCGCGTTTTTGGCCGCTGGAGCAATCGCCGCGATGGCGACCCTCGACGGATGGCCCACCCCCGGAGGGGCGATCCTCGCGACTCTCCTCTTTGGTCTCGCCACAACCCTCGCCGTCTTGCCCCTGGGACGCCGAACGGTTCAGGAGTGGTTGCCGGTGGTCTTCGCTTTTCTTGGCCGCTGGATCCGCCGGGGCACCCGCTTTCGCTCCCCCGCGCCGGACCAGGGCAACACGGCCGGGGGCCTCCTCACCGGTCGTCTGCTCATCCGGCCCACGACGCCTCATCCGCCGCCTGGGCTGCGGCAGATGAGGATCGAGTCCGCGAGCTACCGCGACCAACCGGTGGGGGTGGTGACGAACCAAGGCGGTCGACGCCTGATCGCGATCCTCGCCTGTCGGGTCGTTGCCTTCTCGCTCCTCGATGCCGAAGCCCAGGAGCGGCGGTTAGCCCGGTGGGGCCTCGTCCTCTCGGGTGCTGCCGGCACGTCGATACGCCGCTTCCAGTGGCTGGAGCGCACCGCCCCGGCGCAGGGAGATGAGCTCGCCCGCTGGCTGGCGGCTGAGCGGGACCCCGCCGCCCCCCTGCGCGGCACACCGATGATCGAGTCCTACCTGGAGTTGATCAGCACCACGGCTCGGGTTTCCCAGGACCACGAAATCCTGCTCGCCATCGAGGTCGATGCGCGCCGCGTGCGGGAGCGTGGAAAGGCGGCGGCGTTGATGAACCTCCTCGAGCAGACCGAGCGTGTGGCGCAGGGTCTCGAGGCGGCGGAGGTGAGGGTCCTCGGGGCACTCAGCCCGGGCCAGGTGTGCCGCGCGCTGCGCACCGCCTTCGATCCCTATGCCAGAACCGAGCTGGCGGCGCTCGAGACGGCCGACCCGGAGCGTGATGGGCCCGGCGAAGGCGGCGCCTGGCCCGTCGGAACCCATGAGACCTGGGAGCACTACCGAAGCGACGGCGCCGTTCACGCCACCTACTGGATCGGCGCCTGGCCGCGCGTCGATGTCTCGCCCATGTTCATGGACGCACTTCTGGGTCGCTCCGGCGTCGTGCGCACGGTGGCGGTCACGTTCGAGCCCATCCCGATCGAACGCTCGACGCGTGAGGTCGAAGCCGCGGTCACGCGTGACCGCGCCGACAGTGAGCTGCGCCGGCGCTTCGGCCAGTCCGAGACCGCGCGCCAGCGCCAGGCCGAGGAGGCGGCGGTGCGACGTGAGTCAGAGCTGGCGTCGGGACACGGTGAGGTTCGGCTCGCCGGCTTCGTGACCGTGACCGGACGCAACGAGGAAGATCTCCGACGCGCCTGCGCCCAGATCCACGAGCACGCGGCGCGAGCCCGGATAGAGCTCCACCGCATGTACGGCCAGCAGGCCGACGCGTTCACGTTCACGCTGCCCCTTTGCCGGGGGTTGCGATGAGCCTCCGAGCGGCAGAGCGCCCCGGGCACCGGAGCACCACACGGCACGCCCAGGCCATCTACCCCTTCATCGCCTCCGGCGCATTCGCGGGGCGGGGTGTGTTCATCGGACGGGACGCGAGCGGGGGCGCCTTCTGCTTCGACCCCTGGTCGCTCTACGGCGATGGTCTGCTCGACGACCCGAACGTGATCGTGCTCGGCAAGCTCGGGCAGGGCAAGAGCGCGCTGGTCAAGACGCTCCTCTGGCGGATGCTCGTCTTCGGCCGGCGTGCCTTCGTCCTTGACGTCAAGCGTGAGTACGGCCCCTTGTGCCAAGCGGTCGGTGTCCGCCCCATTTCGCTCATCCCGGGTGGTGGCGTCCGCCTCAATCCCCTGGCCTCCCGCCCGGAGGAGCATGCGCAGCTGGAGCTCCTGCGCGCGGTGACCGCGACCGTAATCGGCGAACCCCTGTCCCAGGCCGAGAGCGCCGCCCTGCGGGAAGCCCTGAAAGTCCTGCGGCACACGGACGAGGAGCCCACGCTGCCCGCGATCGCCCATCTCCTGTTCCACCCCGTGAGCGAGATGGCGACGCGGTTGCGCACGGCACCGGGGCAGCTCGCAGCCGACACCCGTCGGGCCGCGCTGGCGCTGCAGGACCTGTGTGAGGGTCCACTGCGGGGCATGTTCGACGGTCCGACGACCCCGGGGCTGGACCTCGACAGCCGACTCGTCGTCGTCGATCTGCACGCCGTTCGGGACTCGCCGGCGGTCGGGATCCTGATGGCCTGCGCCAGCGCATGGATGAGCGCGCTGCTGGCCCGTATGTCCAAGCACCCCGGCCGCGAGCGTCTCATCAACGTCTCCGACGAGTCGTGGAAGATCGTGCAGCACACGGGCCTAGGCGAGTGGTTTCAGTCGAACTTCAAGCTGGCCCGGCAGTTCGGCGTGATGAATCTCGTCGTCCTGCACAAGCTGGCCGACCTCCAGGCTGCGGGGGACGCGGGCTCCCGTGCCGCGCGCATCGCAGAAGGCTTGGTGGCCGACGCCTCGACGCGAATCATCTACCACCAGGACGAGAGCCAGATCGCCCTGACGCAGTCGCTCCTAGGACTATCGGAGACGGAGGCCGAGCTCATCTCGCTGCTCTCGGCAGGCCAGGCGCTGTGGCGGGTCGGCGGCCGGTCGTTCGTGGTCCAGCACCATCGCTCCGAGCTGGAGACGCGGCTCACGAACACCGACGCGGGAATGCTCCTCGGCGGAACCCCGGCAGCGCGGCGATGAAGCGAGCTCCGAGCGTGGCGTGCACCGAGGAGCTCCTCATCCTCGGCCACGAGCTGGCCGATGCCCATCTCGACACGGTCGAGCTCGCGCTCGCCAGCGCGGACGAGCCCGTCTGGGGCGCGCACCTCGACTATCTCCGCGCGCTGCGGCGAAAGGCCGAGGAGCTTCTCGCCAGGGCGGCGGCACCGGAGGCCGGGTCGTGAGCCGAGCTCCGATGAGCGCCACCGCGGACGTCGTGGCGCTGGCCATCGTGGGGACGCTCGCCGGGGCCGTCACGCTCGTGTGGCTGTGGGGCGGCTTGGCGGGCGCGCTCTTCGGGCGCGGCTGGATCGAGGCCGGTGCAGCGCAGATGCTCGGTGTTCTCGTCCGGCTTCCCGGTCGGATCGCCGACCCGGCGCGGGCGTGGCCGCTGCGGACGCAGGCCGGGTTGCCAGGGCCGGGCGGCTTCTACGCCGCGCTGGGGCTGCTCAGCCTGCTCGTTACGGCGCTGATCTGGCTGGTCCGGCAGAGCGCTCTGAGCTTCCTCGGTCCGCGCCGCCCCGGTGCGCGCTGGGCGGACCGGCATGAGCTGCGGAGCCTGCGGCGAGGACCCCTTCGCCGGCCGGCGGCGCGATCCAGCTCCCGCCGGACGCAGCAGGGCTCCGCGGCGACCCGGATAACGCTCGGGCGTCACGGGCGCAGGCGCCTCTACGCCGAGCAGCGGCACGCACTCGTCGCCTTCGGCCCGCCCCAGTCCGGCAAATCCGCCGGGCTCGCGGTGCCAGCTCTGCTGGAGTGGCACGGTCCGGCCGTCGCCTCCTCGATCAAGACCGATCTTCTGGCCACGACGGTGCGGCGCCGCCGGGAGCTCGGGCGGGTGTTCGTGTTCGATCCCTTCGCGCTGTCCGGAGTGGCCTCGAGCACATGGTCGCCACTAGGGTCCGCCGATACCTGGGACGGCGCGCTCGAGGTGGCCTGGCGCCTGGCTGCCGCCGGCGAGCTCGATCAGCGCGGCGTCGAGGGCGGCGACTTCTGGGCCATCGCGGCCGAGCAACGGCTCGCCCCGCTGCTCTTCACGGCCGCCCGCACCGGCTCCGGCATCGAGGCTCTGGTGCGGTGGGTATACGGACAGGGGAGCCGCGAGCTCGATCAGGCCATGGCCCAGTTGACCGGCGAAGCGGGCACGGAGGCCGAGCTCTCCGACGCTCACATGGCCTACGACGCGCTGCGCGCCTTCGATGCGCAGGCGGATCGCACCCGTACCTCGATCGAGGCCACAGCGCAGGCCCTGCTCCGCGCCTACCGATTCAGGCGCGTCGCGGGATCCGCCTCCGGGTGCGAGATCACCGCCGACCGGGTGCTCGACGAACGGGCCACCCTCTATCTGATCGGCGACGCCAAAGCGTCGAAGCTTTTGCGGCCGCTCTTCCTCGCCCTCCTCGGGGAGATCATCGACCGCGCCTACGAGCGGGCCACGCTGCAAGGGGGTGGGCTCAGCCTGCCGCTGCTGCTCTGTCTGGACGAAGCCGGCAACGTGGCTCCCCTCCCCAACCTGGCCGAGATCGCCTCGACAGCGCCCAGCCACAACATTCAGCTCGTCTCGATCTTCCACGATCTGGCCCAGGCCCGCGCCCGCTACGGCCGCCAGGCGGAGACGGTGATCAACAGCCACCGGGCGCGGATGCTCCTGCCCGGCGTCGCCGACCTCGATACCCTGCGCTACTTCTCCGGCCTCCTCGGCGAGGAGGAGATTCGTGAGACGACCCGCACGAGCGGCGCGGGCGGGACGAGCCGCTCGACTGGCTCGCGGCGCCGGCCGCTGGTCGCGGCCGAGGCGCTGCGCCAGCTCCCTGACCGCCACGCTCTGCTCATCTACGGTCGCCTGGCCCCGGTCCAGGTCCGTCTCCGGATGTGGTTCCAGGAGCGGGGGCTGCGTCGCCTGGCGAGGCCGGCATGAGCTGGCCTCAGCCACCCGGAGAGCACTGGGAAGAGCCCGGCGGAGAGTGGGACGGCACCGAAAGGCGCTGGCCGCTTGACTGGCGCGGCCTCTACCCGCGTGAGCGCTGGCTGTGGTTTCACCGGCTGTGGTGTGACGTGTGCCTGCTCCGTGATCGCTACCGCCTTCCCGTGCGCGCCGGCTGGTGGGAGAACGACGTGCAGGTCGAGGCTCTGGCTGCCCTGAGCGCCTGGGTGGATCGTTACCACTCCGGAGAGTGGGATGACCCACCGGGGAAGCTGGCGCTGCTCTTCGACCTCGAGCGCGTGTCGGCCCTCCTGCGCGACGGGCGTGATCCCTTCAGCCCGCCGCGCGACGGCCCGGAGTTCGAGCGCCATCTGGAAGAGATTGGCTGCCAGCCGCCGGAGCCACCCGACGACGAGCCGTGAATCCTCAGGTGCCGGGGTGCGCGATGATCCTCGCACCGCCCCCACCAAGGAGAAGACGCCGATGGCCCTGAGCCACCAGGATGACCGCCGGACCCGTCACCGCCCGCCCGGTCAGGCCTCGCCGGTCCGAGGACCCCAGCCTGAGCTGCCAAGCGAGCAGATTCCGGAGCAGGGCATGGGACTTGACCCGACGCATGAGCTGATCAGCTCCGAGTTGTTGCTGGACGGACAGTCCCGCCTCAACCTGGCCACGTTCGTCACCACCTGGATGCCAACGCCGGCTCACGCGCTCATGTTCGAGACGGCCGACAAGAACATCATCGACAAGGATGAGTATCCGGTCACGGCGGAGCTCGAGCAGCGCTGCGTGAACATGCTCGCCCACCTATGGAATTCACGCCAGGGGGAAAGCGCCACCGGAACCTCCACCACGGGTTCGAGCGAGGCGTGCATGCTGGCCGGGATGGCGCTCAAGTGGCGGTGGCGCAAGCGGATGGAGAAGGCGGGGAAAAGCGCGGAGAAGCCGAACCTGGTCATGGGAGCCAATGTCCAGGTGTGCTGGGAGAAGTTCTGCCGCTACTGGGACGTGGAGCCACGGCAGGTGCCCGTTGAGGAGAACCGGTTTCATCTCGGCGCCGCAGAGGCGGCGGAGCTCTGCGATGAGAACACGATCGGTGTGGTGGCGATTCTCGGCTCCACCTTCGACGGCAGCTACGAGCCGGTCACGGACATCGCGGCGGCGCTTGACCAGCTCCAGGACGAGAAGGGCCTCGACATCCCGATCCACGTCGATGCCGCCTCCGGCGGATTCGTCGCTCCCTTCATCCAGCCCGAGCTCGAGTGGGACTTCCGGATCGACCGGGTTCAGTCGATCAACGCCTCAGGCCACAAGTACGGCCTGGTTTACCCCGGCGTCGGCTGGGCGATCTGGCGTAACCGGGAGGCCCTGCCTGAGGAGCTCGTGTTCAACGTCAACTACCTGGGCGGGAACATGCCGACGTTCGCACTCAACTTCTCACGCCCTGGTAGCGAGGTAATCGCGCAGTACTACATGCTCAGCGCGCTGGGCCGCGAGGGCTACCGCCGGATCATCCAGGGCGCCCAGGACGTGGCTGTCCAGCTGTCCTCGGCCATTGCCGAAATAGGCCCCTACGAGCTCCTCTCCGAAGGGCGAGAGCTTCCGGTGTTCGCTTTCCGGCTCAAGAAGGAGGTGGAGAACTACACGGTTTTCGACGTCTCTGACCGCCTGCGCATGGCGGGCTGGCTCGTTCCCGCCTACACGTTCCCCAAAAACCTCGAAGAGATGGCGGTTCTGCGGATCGTCGTGCGCTCCGGAATGACCAGCGATATGGCCGACTTCCTGATCGACCACCTCCAGCAGCAGACCGACTTCCTGGAGTCACTCAAGGAGCCGATGCCGAGCGAGCAGCGCAAGGCCTTCGCTCACACCTAGATCAGCGCATCGAGCTTCCGCCCCGCGGCGCTGAGCGCCCGCGGGGTGCCGGCCTCGAGCACGGCCTGGAGATCAAGGATGCGCAGGCCGAAGGCATCGAGCTCCCGCCGGCCGACGACCGCGTGACAGGGCACGCCGGACTGGCGGGCCCGGGTCGACACCTCGGAGACGACCTTCCCGGCCAGGCTCTGCTCATCCAGGCGCCCCTCGCCCGTGATCACCGCTCGCGCGGCGAGCATCCGGCGGTCGAAGTCGAGCAGGTCGAGCACGAACGGCGCCCCGGCCACGAGCTCGGCTCCGAGCTCGGCCCAGAGCCCGCCAGAGAGGCCGCCGGCGGCTCCGGTCATGGCCCGGCCGCGGGGGTCACGTTCGAAGCTCCGCGCCAGCGCGTGCAGGCGCCGGGTGAGCCGCCGCACCTCGTCCTCCCCCGCCCCCTTCTGGGGGGCGAAGACCCGGGCCGCGTCCTCGAACGGGGTGCGGACATCACAGAGGACGACGAGCCGTGTCTCCCCGAGCCCCCCGCCGTCCGCGATGGCGCGGACCGCGCCCCTCCCGCCGTCGGTCGTCGCGCTTCCGCCGACCCCGAGGTAGATCCGGCCGGCTCCGGCCTCGCGGGCGGCCAGGATCAGCTCTCCCGTCCCAGCCGTGCTGGCGCCAAGCGGGTCGAGCTCGCCGGGACCGAGCAGGTCAAGGCCGCTGGCCCGGGCCGACTCCACGATGGCCACGACGCGCCCGCGCTCCTCGGCCAGGCCGAAGCACGCCTCGACGGGACGCCCCAGGGGATCGGTCACCGCCGCCGTGCGGAGCTCGCCGCCCATCGCCTCCATCAGGACGTCCAGCGTCCCCTCGCCACCATCGGCGAGGGGGCAGAGCTCCACCGGGCGCCCCCGCTGCTCAAGCCCCCGCCCGATCGCCTGCGCCACCTCGACCGCCGACAGCGTCCCCTTGAAGGAGTCAGGAGCGACGAGGATCGTGCGCGGGACGGAGACGGCTAGGCCTGCATCTGCTCGAGCTTGCAGTCGCGCGGGGCCTTGTCCTCACGCCAGCGGAGGATCCGCGTCCCGTGGCGGATCCGGCCCCCGCTGGCGTGATCGAAGCGCACCTCCACCACCAGCTCAGGGCGGAGCTCTATCCATTCGAGCTCCTTCTCGTTCTTCCACCGGCTGGGATCGCCGTGGCCCCGCTTGCCGGTCGCATACGGCTCGAGCTTGTCGACGAGCGTCCGCTTCTCGGCCGCCTTGAGGCCGGAGGAGTGACCCACGACATGGAGGCTGCCCTGGTCGTCGTAGAGGCCGAGGATGAGCGAGCCGACCGTCCCCGCCTCCTTGCCCGGCCGCCACCCCACGACCACCGCGTCGATGGTCCGTACGCGCTTGATCTTGAACATGCCCACCCGCTCGCCGGGCCGGTAGGGGGCGTTCACATCCTTGGCCACCACGCCCTCGCCGCTACCCAGCCAGGGCTCGGCCTCGGCGGGCTCGCGGGTCAGCGGCGTGAGGTCGACCGATCCGTTGGTTGTCTGCTCGAGGCCCTGACGGCGCTCGGCGAACGGCCGCCCGAGCCACGGCTCGTCCTCAACGGCCAGGAGGTCGAAGGCGACATAGCGGGCGGGGGTCGTCTCGGCCAGCATGGCGATCCGCGACTCGGCGGGGTGGATCCGCTGCGACAGGGCATCGAAGTCCTGGCCGCCCTCGGCGTCGTCGATCACGATCTCTCCGTCGAGCACATAGCGACCGGGGGCGAACCGGAGCTCGGGGAAGTAGCGGGAAAGCGGCTTACCACCGCGCGACTGGATCATCGTGCTCTCGCCGTCGACGAAAACGATGGCTCTGAAGCCGTCGTACTTGGGCTCATAGGCCCACTGTTCTCCCACCGGCAGCTCGGCCCTGGGCCGGGCCAGCTGGGGGGCCAGGGGGGGCTTCAGGGGCAGCGCCATCGTGGATCGATCGTAGGCGATCCTCAGCCTCCCGGGAGGCTGGGCGAGCCGGGTCGGAGGGGAAGCGGCCAGTACGATCAGGCCATGGCCAACGAGCCGGCCACCGCCGCCGAGGAGGAGTATCTGGAGAGCCTGTTCTGGCTCTACGAGGCCGGGCTGCCGATGACCGGGGCCAACCTGGCCCGGGCCATGCAGCTCTCGGCCCCCACCGTGCACGAGATGCTCGGCCGCCTCGAGCGGGACGGCTACATCGAGCGCACCGCTGAGCGCGCCATCGCCTTCACCGACGGCGGGCGGGAGCACGCCGAGCGCCTGGTCAGCCGCCACCGGATGATCGAGCGCTTCCTCACCGACACGGTTGGCGTCCCCTGGGACGACGTTCATGAGGAGGCCGAGAAGCTCGAGCACGCCATGACCCCCCGCTTCGAGGCCTACGTCCGTGAGGCCGTCGGCTCGGCCACGACCTGTCCCCACGGTCACCCGATCCGGGTCGGAGAGCGGATCGACGGCGTGCCCCTGGGCGACTGCAAGCCCGGCGCCAAGGTGACGATCCTCCGCCTTGAGAACGAGGCCGAGGATCTCCTGCACTACCTCAAGGAGGCGGGGATCGAGCCCGGCCTCGAGGGGGAGGTGGCCAGCAACGACGGCGAGTTCGTCTCGGTCGTGAGCGACGGCAGCATGGCCACGATCACGGCCAGCGTCGCCGAGACGGTCTCGGTCCTGGCCGATCCCTCGCCGCCGCCTCGGATCGCCCTGCCGGACCAGCTGGTCCTCGGCCGCGAGCGCTACGGCCGCTGAGCCGCCCCCACCGGCGCGGCCGCCGGCTGATCGACCTGCTCGGACCAGAGCGAGAACGACATGAGCCCCCACAACTGGCGGCTGTGGTCCTGGCGCCGGGCCACATGCTCGTCGAGCAGGCGGGTGACGAAGGCCGGCTCGAAGTAACCCTGGCTCCGTGTCCGCTCAGGGGACAGGAGCTCCCGGGCCAGCGGCTCCAGCTCGCCGCGCAGCCAGGCGGCAGCGGGGATCGAGAACCCGCGCTTACGGGCGTGGAGGATGCTCCCGGGGACGAGCTCCGCTGCGGCCCGGCGGAGCAGGCGCTTCTTGGACAGGCCACGCACTTTGTGCTTGGTGGGCAGGGCCAGAGCGAGGTCTGAGATCACCGGGTCGAGATAGGGAACGCGGGCTTCCAGGCCGTGGGCCATGCTCATGCGGTCGGTCTTGACCAACAGGTCGTCGGCCAGGTAGATCCCCAGGTCGACGTCCTGGAGGCGGGCCAGGAGCGGCGCCGCCTCGGTCTCGGCAAAGCGCGCACGCCAGCTGTCCAGCGGGTCGCCGGGCGCCTCGCCCCACTCCGGGGCGAGCAGCTGGGCCCGCTGCTCGGCCGAGAAGATCTCCTTCCAGCCGTGGTGGCGCTCAAGCGGGGGCAGGGCGGCGGCGCGGACAAAGCGCTTGGCGCGGTATTCCAGGCTGACGCGGCGGCTTGAGCTAGGGAGGCGCTCGACGAGCGGAGCCAGCGGCGCCGCCAGAGCGCCCAGCCTCAGGGCCAGCTGGTCGGCGGCGTAGGTCTCATAGCCGCCGAAGAGCTCATCGCCCCCCTCACCGGACAGCACCACCTTGACGTGCTGGGCCGCAAGCTCGGAGACGAGCCAGGTCGGGATGGCCGACGAGTCGGCGAACGGCTCATCGAAGCTGGCCGTCAGCTTGGGCAGGAGCTCGGCCACGTGCGGGGCCACGACCAGCTCGTGGTGATCGGTGCCGTAGCGCTCGGCCACCTGGCGGGCCAGGTCAAGCTCGTTGAACGAGCGCTCGCGAAACCCGATCGAGAAGGTGGAGACGCGGTAGGGCGAGACCTTGGCGGCCAGCGCCGTGAGGACCGAGGAATCGACGCCACCGGAGAGCAGGACGCCGACTGGGACGTCGGAGAGCATGTGGGCGCGGACCGAGTCCTCGAGCCGCTCACGCAGCTCTGCCGCCAGCTCCTCAGCGCTCTCCTGGCGCAGGGCGGGCTCGGGCGCGGGCTCGGGGCGGGCGAAGCGGTGGATCGTCGTCCCGCTCGGCCCCGCAGGTGAGCAGATGACCCGGCGGGAGCTTGCGCGCGGAGCGGAAGATGGTCAGGGGGGCCGGGATCGAGTTGAAGGCCAGGAAGGCGTGCAGCGCGTCTGGATCCACCTGGCGGGAGAAATTCGGCTGGCGCAGAAGCGCCTTGAGCTCAGAGGCGAAGCTCACGCGCCCCTGCTCGAGCTGGTAGTAGAGGGGCTTGATGCCGTAGCGGTCGCGGGCGAGCAGGAGCTGCTGCTCCGCGGCGGTCCCAGAGGGCGATGGCGAACATCCCGCGCAGGCGCGCGACGAACCCTGAACCCTCACGCAGGTAGAGGTGCAGCAGCACCTCGGTGTCGCAGCGAGTCCTGAACCGGACGCCCTCGCGCCTCGAGCCCAGCGCGCAGCTCGAGGTGGTTGAGGATCTCGCCGTTCTGGACCACGGCAACCTCGCCGTCGGCGGCGACCATCGGCTGGTCGCCGTGGGCAAGGTCGATGATGGCCAGCCGCCGCGCGGCCAGGCCGACGGGTCCGTCGATGTGCAGACCGCCCCCGTCGGGCCCGCGATGAAAGAGCGATTCGTTCATCCGCTCGAGCACGGCCGCGTCCGGCGGGCGGGCGTGCTCGAAGTCGAAGGTGCCGCAGATGCCGCACATCGGGAGCGGCTCAGGGAAGGCGGTTGAGCGCCGCCCGCCGGTTGGCGGGCCGGAAGACGATCAGCCAGACGGTGGTGAGGATCACCGACATGTAGAGGCGGAGCGAGCGGTCGGCGATGTACTCCAGGTCATGGGCCAGCTTCTCCGCCCAGGTCATCTCCCGGGTGAGGCGGAGCTGGGCCAGCCCGGTGATGCCCGGGCGAACGACCAGCCGCTGCCAGTACTCGGGGATCCCCTGGGAGAGCTCGCCGAAGAAGGTGGGCCGGATCGGGCCGCGGGCCGACGATGCTCATCTCCCCGCGGAGCACGTTGTAGAGCTGGGGCAGCTCGTCGAGCCGGGAGGCACGGAGCGGGCGGCCGACCCGGCTCAACTCGAGCTGGGTCAGCTGGGTCAGCTCGAGCCCCAGATAGGGCCCGAGGCGCTGCTCGGCGTCAGGGGCCAGGGTGCGGAACTTGAGCATCGGAAAGAGATGCCCGCCCCGGCCCACGCGCCAGCCCCGGTAGAGCACGGGCGCGCGGGGAGAGCTCAGCTTGACCGCCACGGCGATCGCCAGCATCAGCGGCGAGGCGAACGACGAGCGCGGCGCCCGCGATCACGACGTCGAGGAAGCGCAGGACGTGGTCCACCGGGCGGGGCTGGAACACGTGCGACATCGAGGCGTACTGCTCGACGAGCGAGTTGTGATGCTCGAGCGGAGCCGGCGGCGTCTCGCCGGAGATCGACCCGGGCCAGCGCGGCCGGCCTGCCCAGCTCTTGGATCTCCCCTCGGCGCTCGTGCCCATCAGCTGACGGTGGACAGGATCATGTCGACGATGATTTGCGGGTCGCGGCGGGGCCAGTCGAGGGTGGTGGTTCGCTTCTCCAGTTCGAGCGCCCGGGCATCGGTCAATGGCCGCAGGCGTCCGCTTCGGATCAGCGCCTCGTCAACGCCGCCGAGACGACCACCATACGTGGTGTAGACGGGGACGCCAAGGGCAACCGCCTCCCGGTTCATGCTTCCCCCCGCCGAGACGACCAGGTCGGCGGCGGCGATCAGGCTCTGGGCGTCGACCGCGCCGGGGGCCACGATGACCGAGGGAAGGTTCAGCGAGAGGACGTTCTGGCGCTGGGCGTCGGTGCGGGGCAGCACCACCGCCTGCACGCCCTCGCGATCGCCCAGGTGCTGAGCACGCGGGGGAAGAGCGGATTGGACTTGCGGTGATACAGCGAGACGTCCGGCGGCGGCCGGACCACGACCACGACTTGGGTGGCGTCGACTCCCAGCTGGTCGAGGATCGTCGGGTCGGGCTGGAAGTCGGCCAGGTAGTACTCCTCCTTGAGACCCGGGTACTGGCGGAGCTTCTCGTCGTCGACGCCGAATCGGCGCAGGCGGGAGGGCGGGATGGCGTCGGGGGTGATGACGCGCCGGGCCAGGCGGCAGCCGATGTGGTGCTGCTGGATGGCGAACTCGTAATCGAACATGTTCACGGCCGGGATGCGGGCCCACGCCGCGGCCAGAGCCAGGTCGTTGGAGCCGTGGGCGACGGCGAGATCGAACGAACCACGGGCCCAGCGATGGAGCTTGGTCGTGCGGCTGACCAGGGCCATGACCTTACGGGGGCGTGACGCGCCGGCATGGCGGCCCACCAGCGTGTAGTCCATCCCGTAGCGGTCGAGGATGCCCACCGTCTGCGAGTAGTCACGGGCGGTGATCGAGATCTCGTGACCGGCGGCGCGCAGGCGCTCGATCACCGGGCGGAAGACGACCGGGTGCGCAGAAGCAGTCATGTCGAACCAGATCCTCATCCAGGGCGCAGGCGCGGCACCGGCCCCGGCGGGCCCGCGAGCCTTCAGGTTGCCGAGCGGCTGGGCACATAGCCTACCGGCTAGCCTGGCGGCCTCATGCGCGCGCTGGTGGTGACGAACCTCTACCCCAGCGCTCAGGATCCCGCACGCGGGAGCTTCGTGCGTGACCAGGTCGATGCCCTTCGGCACCTCCCGGACCTCGAGCTCGAGCTGCTTCACCTTCGGCTCGCTCGGGCCTGCCGGCTACCTCAGGGCCGCTCGTGAGGCCCGCCGCCGCTACCGGGGGACGCGCTTCGACGTCGTCCACGCCCATTTCGGGCTGAACATCTGGCCGTCGTTGGGCGTGCGGGCCCAGGTCCACGGGGTGACGCTCCACGGGACCGACCTCGCCCACCCCCGCTCCCGGGCCATCACCACGGCCGGCCTGCCATTCATGGACCTCGTGGCGCCGGTCTCAGAGCCACTCCGGGAGCGGCTGCCGCGGGCCTGGATCCGCGGACGGATCGAGGTCCTCCCCACGGGAGTTGACCTCGGGCGCTTCCGGCGCATCGATCGCCGGGAGGCGCGCCGGATCCTGGGGCTTGAGGAGACGGGGCGCCTCCTGCTCTTCCCGGCTGACCCGGCGCGGCCTGAGAAGCGCCATGACCGAGCCCTTGAGGTGGCGGGCGACGCTGCCGCTCCTGACCCTGGGGAAGATCGAGCCGAGCCAGGTGCCGTTATGGGTCAACGCAGCCGATGCCGTGCTCGTGACCTCCGAGCGGGAGAGCTTCGGCCTGGCCGTGCTCGAGGCGCTGGCCTGCGATGTCCCAGTGCTCGCCACCCCGGTGGGCATCGCCCCGGAGGTGCTGCCCCGAGTCGAGGGCGCCTATTGCCAGCCCTTCGACGCCGCGGCTTGGCGCACGGCGCTGGAGCGGGTCCTGGCGTCGCCGGATCCGCGGGTCGAAGGCCGGGCCATCGTCACCCGCTATTCAGCCGACCGCATGGCCGAGCAGGTCTACCGGGTTTGGCGGGAGCTGGTGTGAGGAGTGCTCAGACCGCCGCCGGCAGTGCCCGGCTCGGTGCCGGAAGCGCCCGGCGGGGGGCCATCCAGCGGCGCATCTGCTTGTAGATGGCCGGATGGTTGAGCAGCTCGAAGTGGTTGATCCGCCCGAAGTGGCTGTAGTGCTCGACCGGAAAGCGCATGCGCTGGCCCTTCTGCTGCGACCATGCGCTGGGCTGCAGGACGAGCAGGTCGCCGATGATCCGAGCGCTGATCGTCCCGGGCTCGCCGGCTCAGGGTGGCGCAGACGAAGTAGTGGCTCGCGGAGGGCAGGAACGGGACCTCACGTGAGGTGTTGCGCAGGAAGGCGTCGCACTCCTGGCCGTCCCAGCACTCGTCGGTCAGGTAGCCGTAGCGCAGATCCTTGATTCCCACGCTGCGCAGGTTGAGCGGATTGGCGAGCAGGGCCCGGGTCTCCGGGAGCTGGCCGAGGACGTGGCTGGCCGCGTGGGCCGCCTGCTCAAGCGGCGCGCCCAGGTGGGGCGCGCCGAGCGTGAACACGTGGCGGACCTTGCTGCACCACTGGCAACCGTTGCTGTAGTGGCAGGCGCTCCGCCCCACGAGGCCACCCATCGAGTGGCCGATCATCGCCACCTCATGCACCTCGGTCGGCCACGCCTCGGCGACCTGATCGAGCAGGTCGGCCAGCAAGCGGCCGTTCTCGGAGATGTGCAGGCCGGTGTTGTAGCGGATGAAGAGCGGGGTGTAGCCGAGCTCGGCCTGAAGGCGGTAGGCGTAGGGCACGTGGCGAGCGCCGCCGAGCATCCAGGCGTCGTCGGTCTCGCAGAGGCCATGGACGAACACGGCCAGGCGCGAGCTGGCCTGTGGATATGCGGCCCGCAGGCCCGCCGGCGTGAGCGGGACGTCCCGCCCGCGCGCGCGGAGGGTCATCCTCAGGGCCAGCCCGTTTCGGCGCTGGGCCAGCGTGTCGCCCCAGATCCCGTTGAGGGCGCCGACCACCGCGCGTCCTCCCGCCGTCCGCTCGATCGACGGCGCCTGCGCGGACTGGGTGGCGCCGAGAGCGCTGATGCCGCCGCTGACGATTCCCCGGGTCACCTGGCGAGCAGCCGCGTAGCCGCGCTCGGCGATCTGGTCGTGGACGAGGCGCACCGGCTTGCCGGCCGGCCCGACCCAGCGCCATACCCGGCCGGCGATGCCCTGGTGCATCTGCTGGACCTGCGAGGTCAGACCGCCGGCGGCGTCGCCGGCGAGCTGTCCGAGGGCGGCGATCTCCTCACGCCGCACTGGCGCTGTGCTCCTTGGTTCCCGACTTCTCCCGGTACACCTCGGCCAGGCGCTTGACGCCCTCCTCGATCTCCTCCGGGGTGACGGCGGCGTAGGCCAGGCGCAAACTCGAGTCCCCGCCGTCGAGGACGAAATCAGACCCCTTGACGAACTGCACCCCGCGCTCACCGGCGGCGTCGAACATGGCCGCCACATCCGTCCCCGCGGGGAAATCGAGCCACAGGAAGTAGCCGCCCTCAGGCTCGACGAAGCGCGCATCGGGCAGCTCTCTCCGGAGCGCCCCGCAGAGCGTCGGCGGCCCTTTCCCGGAGCGCGTTCTTGACCGTCTCTATCGAGCTCTCGAGCGCGCCGGAGGCGGCGAACTGATGCACGATGGCTTGGGAGACCATGTTCGGAGAGATGTAGGTGCTCGGTGGCGATCTTGACGATCCGGGCGATCAGCTCCTGGGGCCCGACCAGGTAGCCGACCCGGATCCCCGGGCAGACAGTCTTTGAGAACGAGCAGGCATAGACGACGTTCTCCCCCTCCATCGAGAGCATCGTGGGCAGCCGCTCGCCCTCGAAGCGGATATCCACATAGGGGTCGTCCTCGAAGATCGTGAAGCCGTGCTCACCTGCCAGGGCGACGAGCTTCTCGCGCTTCTCCTGAGACAGCGTGTATCCGGCGGGGTTCTGGAAGTTGGGGATGATGTGGGCGAGCTTGGGCGCCCCGTGGTCGGCCAGGTGCCGCTCGAGCGCGGACACGTCGATCCCGTCCTCTTCGAGCTCGATCATCTGCACGTCGGCTCCGCGCTGGCGCAGGCTGAGGAGCGTCCGGTCGTAGGTCGGCCGCTCGACGACCACGCTGTCCCCGCGCTCGACCAGAGCGTCGAACAGGAAGGCGTCGGCCTGCATCGAGCCGTTGGTGACCATGACCTGCTCGGGCTCGACGTTGTGGCGCTCGGCGATCCACTTGCGGAGCGGCTGATAGCCGACGGCGGTGCCGTACGCGGTGGCTCCGGCGGGATCCGAGGTGAAGGCCGCTTCAGCCGCCGACCGCAGCCCGTCGACGTCGATGATGTCGAGCGACGGAGCGCCGCGAGCAAACGAGATCGTCTTGGCCACCGTCCTCAAGACTACGAATTCTCAGGACGGAACGTCGCGCGCGCTCAGGGGCCTGAGACGCGAAGGGTGTGCGGGGTCGCTCGACGGGTGCAGCGGCCTCCCCCGGGCCCCCCGGGCGCCGTGGGCACTGTGGGCGCCGTCACGGGGGGCTTGAAGTGGGTGCGCCCCCTCGGAACGACAACGGGGTTGAGCTGAACGGCCTCCGCCGCGACGGCCACGGGCTGGGTGACGCTCTGCACGAAGACCACGCAGGGATTCTCAGAGCAGCCACCGGCGGCCACGGTGCAGGGCACGGGGGCTGGCTGCAGATCGTGCGGCGGGCCGACGGCGATTTGGCCCTGCGCGGTCATAAGTTGCCGAAGCTCCTGCTTGAGCGTGCTCTGGAGACTCGGGCGGAACTTGGCCGCCGCCCGCGCCGCCCTCGGGCCGGCCGGGCACCCCCGGCCAGGAGGGTGATCGACAGCGCAGCCACTCCCATCAGAGCCAGCAGAATCAGCACCCGGGAATACCTCACGACCCTTGGAGTATGGCGCCGGAGCGGCCAGGCGGCAACCGGCATCGGCACGGCAACAACGTGACATGGAACTCGCTCGGGGCGGTGCATGTCACGTTGTTGTCGCCCTGGGCCCTCAACGTGACACAGAACCTTCGGGGCGGGGTGCATGTCACGTTGTGGCAGGCCCGCTCGTGACCGGCAACGGCCTCGCCCTAGGCGATGACCACGACCAGCTTCGCCCCGTTTGACGCGGCGCTGGTCACCGGGTCGATGGGGGCGACCGTGGGCGAGCGTGAGGCCAGGACCTTGGCTAGGAGCTTGGCCTGAGAATGCGCACCGGAGGCATAAAGGATCTCGGTCCCCGGAGGCAGCGTCTCGGTGACGTTGCCCACGGCTGAGACGTGTACGTGACTCGACTGCAGCGAGGTCGCGAGGACGTGGGCGGCCCCGGCGGTGCTCGTGGCGTTGAGGACAACGACCGGGACGGTGGGGGACGTGGCCGCTCGGTGCACCGGCTTGGCCGGCTTGGTGGCGACCGGCGTCTCGGAGGAGCGCGTGGCCACGTACGCCGCCGCCCCGGCGGCCAGGACGAGCAGGACGAGGGCGGGCACCAGCACCCGCGGGCGACGCACACGGGACCCGCGGTAGATCCGAGGGCCGTCACTCCAGCGTCCGGAGGCGACGTGGGGCGTCCCCCCGCCGATGCCGGAGAGGACCCCGCTGCGCAGACCGTTCAAACCGAGCAGCCGCCGGATATCCGCCGTGGGTCCGCCGGGGACCGCCGCCAGGCCACCCCCCGCGGCCAGCCGCTCGCCCGCCAGCTGGCCCGCGGCCAGGTGGGGCGGGTCCGCCGCAGGTCGATCATCCGGCGCAGGGCCAGGAAGGCGAGCAGGGGCAGCGCCAACAGGGTGACCAGACCGGCCACCCCTCCGACCAGCAGCTTCGTGCTGATCGGCTTGACCTTCACCGTTCGCGTGGGGACGCCGACGGCCTTGAGGATGACCGGGACCCGGCCGGTGGAGTGAACGGCGACGAAGGGCTTGGTCTGCTCGGCGATGGCCAGGCAGCTCCCCGCTGCCCACCGAGTCGGTCAGCGTGTTGCGCACCCAGTACACCGCCCCGTGCTCGTACCAGGCGACCGTCCGGAGGTTCGAGCCCTCGTAGTAGAGGTAGTAGGTGCGTCCCGCGACACGCACGGTCTGATCCGGGCTGTCGAACTGGGGCGCCGTCGTCCAGGTCATGCCCTGGACGTCGTAGTACTGACCGAGCTGCCCGGCGTAGAAGACGCCGACGTAGGCCTGGTAGGCGCTGTTGTCGGGGCCGTGGATGAGGTAGTGCCGGAGCGTCGACGGAGTGAAGCTCCCGCCGCGATCCTCGACCCGCGGGAACTCGAGCGGGAAGGGAAGGTTCAGCGCCTCGGCCCGTGCCCGGGCCAGAGCACTGGCCGGTGTCGGCTGGAGCGGAAGGTGGGCCTGGGCCCGCTTCGAGTGAACCGCCTGTGCCGCCGCGGCCGTGCCCTGCTTGTTGATTGGCGAGACTCCATAGAGGAAGTTGTGGACACTCGACTGGATCTGCTGCGCCGTCGCCGTATCGAAGGTCGCCTGCAAGTTGGCCTTGAAGTGGACCTGGCGTACCGAGTGCCCCGCCGAGAAGATCAGCGTGTCGATGAGGCTGAGCAGACCGCTCGTGGACTGCAGCCCACGGTCGGTTTGGACGGCCCTGCCGAAGATGTGTTCGAACTTGCCGATGTTGGCCCCCAGGGTCGGGCCGTACTGCTTCTTGACGTCGAGCAGGAAGCTCTGGTCACGCGCATCACGGATCAGCGAGGTGTCACCGTGGCGGTAGGAGACGAACTCCAGTGCCTGCTCGCCGCACAGCTTCTGATAGCCGGGCTGCAGGTTGATGCTCTGATAGTTGGTGCCGGGAGTGCCGAGGTTCAGGTTGTAGTAGCGACGATCGATGGTCGAGTACACACAGCCCATATCGGTGACCGCCCGCTTGAAGCGCGGGAAGGTGATCACCATGACGTGATTGACGGAAAGGCCAAGTACCTGCTTGATCGTCTTGACCAGCGTGTTGATCCCGAACGTGTAGGCCGAGTTGAAGCGCCCGACGTACGTGGCGCCGTTCGGCTTGGTGATGGGCACGTTGAGCTCACGCGGGATCGACATCATCGAGATGTACGGCTTGCCGGGGTCGATCCGCACGAGCAGCATCTCGTTGGCGAGATCGGGCACGAACCCGCGGTAGTACTTGAACCCCTTGCGGGTGTCGTCACCGACGAGGAGCAGGTTCTCCGGGTCGCCCGCTCCAGCACTGGCCAGCGTCCCGGAGCGGACGTTGAGGACGCCGTTCTGCTTGAGCGCGTCCCGGAGCGTATGGACCTGCTCAAGCACGAACACGGCGCTTCCGCCGCCGGCGCAGAGGAGGACGACGATGGCTCCGAGCAGGATGCGCTTCCAGCCCGGACGCCGGGCTGGTGGCTCAGGTGCGGCCGGGGGCGGTAGCGTTCGGCGGCAGGCCAGACGGCCCGGCCGGGCTCCCGCCCCCCGGCGGCGGCGGCGAACCTGGTCGCAGGCCGCTGCGAGGTGAGGTGGTCACGCTCACGGGGAGGCCCATGATAGGTGCGATGGCCGACGTGCGTTCGGCCACGCGCCGGAGCGGCTAGGCAGCAGCCCCGAGCAGGGATACGGCTTGCTCGGCGACCTGGGTGGGGGTCCGCCCCACCCGTACGCCCTTGCTCTCAAGCGCTTCGGCCTTGGCCCGCGCCGTCCCCTGCGAGCCGGAGACGATGGCCCCGGCGTGGCCCATGGTCTTGCCCGGCGGAGCGGTGAACCCGGCGATGTAGGCCACGACCGGTTTGCTCACGTTCTCGGCGATGTAATCGGCCGCCCGCTCCTCGGCGTCGCCGCCGATCTCGCCGCACATCACGATCAGCTCGGTCTCCGGATCCTCCTCGAACATCGCGATGACCTCGATGAAGTCAGTGCCGGGGACCGGGTCGCCGCCGATCCCGACGATCGTCGAGTTGCCAAAGCCGCGCTGGGCCAGCACGTTGCCAATCTGGTAGGTCAGCGTCCCGGAGCGGGACACGACCCCGACGTTGCCCTCCCGGAAGAAGGCGGCGGGGATGATGCCCACGTTGGCCTTGCCCGGGGACAGGATGCCGGGGCAATTGGGGCCGATCAGCCGGGCGCGGCCGTTCTTGCGCAGCGTGTTGTAGACCCGGAGCTCATCGTGGGCCGGGATCCCCTCCGTGATGCACACGATCAGCTCGATCCCGGCATCCTCGGCCTCCAGAATGGAATCGGCGGCGAACCGGGGCGGGACGAAGATCATCGCGGTGTTGGCGCCCGACTCGCCCACGGCCTCGGCAAAGGTGTTGAAGACGGGGATCCCCTCCACGTCCTGACCTCCCTTGCCCGGGGTGACGCCGCCCACGACCTGAGTCCCGTACTCGCGGTTGCGCAGCGAGTGGAAGGTGCCCTCCCGCCCGGTGATCCCGGATACGCAGAGCTTCGTGTCGGAGTCGACGAGGATGCTCACGAGCTGCCCTCCGCCGGGCTGCCGGTGCCCGCCAGCTCGACGACCTTGCGCGCCGCATCGTCCATCGTGGACTCGGTGAACACGTTGGGCAGGTTGGCCTCGGCGAGGAGCTGGCGCCCCTCCTGGTCGTTGGTTCCGTCGAGCCGGACCACGAACGGCACCTGGGGACTGATCTGATCGAAGGCCTCGATCAGCCCCTTGGCCACCTCATCGCCACGGGTGATCCCCCCGAAGATGTTGAAGAGAACCGCCTTCACCTTGGGGTTGGAGAGGATCACCTCGACGGCGTTGGTAATGGCGTCGGCCTTGGAGCCGCCGCCCGCGTCGAGGAAGTTGGCCGGCGAGCCACCGGCCTCGGCCACGACATCGAGCGTCGACATGACCAGCCCGGCCCCGTTGCCGAGGATGCCGATGTCGCCGTCGAGCTTGACGAAGGTGAGGTTGCGCTCCTTGGCCATCCGCTCCTGGGGGTCCTCGGCCGAGAGGTCACGCAGCTGGGCGTTCTCCGGATGGCGGTACATGGCGTTCTCATCGAGCGTGACCTTGGCGTCGAGCGCGCGGACGCCCCGCCCGGCGCCGTCCGCGGAGCTCGGAGTGACGATCAGCGGGTTGACCTCGACCAGCGTCGCATCCTCGGCCACGAACACCTCGTACAGCTTGGCCAGCATCTCGCCCACCGGTCTGACCACGTCGGCGTCGACGCCGGCCTCGAAGGCGAGCCGGCGGCCGTGGAAGTCCTGGAAGCCGAGCAGCGGATCGACGTGGAGACGGGCGATGGCGTCAGGGTCCTCGTCCACCACCTCCTCGATATCCATCCCGCCCTTGGTCGAGAGCATCAAGAGCGGCGCCTTGGCCGAGCGGTCGAAGACGACCGAGGCGTAGTACTCGGCCGCGATCTCCGAAGCCTCCTCGATCCATAGCTCGTGCACGGTCAGGCCGCGGATGTCCATGCCCAGGATCGCCTCGGCGTGCTCTCGGACCTCGTCGCGGTCCTTGGCCACCTTGATCCCGCCCAACTTGCCCCGGCCACCGATCTGGACCTGAGCCTTGACCACGCAGGGATAGCCGATGTCGTCGGCGGCGGCCGAGCGCCTCATCGACGGAGGCGGCGAGCCGTCCTTCCGGGACCGGCACGCCGTGACGGGCGAAGAGCTGCTTGCCCTGGTACTCGAGAAGATCCATCGCGTCCGCACTTTACCTGCGCGGCTCGGCCGCCCGGGTTCCGGTCCACTCACGGCATCGTTCGGCCCTTCCATGGCATCATGCTCGCGCCATGGCGATTCCAAAGAACGTCACCTTCGTCACCTTCGACGTGTACGGGACGCTGATCGACTGGGAGACCGGGGTCTTCGACGCCTTCAAGGCCGAGGCCGACCGGGACGGCTTCAGCATCGAGCGGGACGAGATCATTCCCCTCTTCCACGAGATCCAGCGCTCGATCGAGGCCGGCTCCTACGAGCTCTACGCCGAGGTGCTGCGGCGAACGGCCGTCCAGATCGCCAAGAAGCTGGGCTGGCCGCTCGAGCCCTCACGGGCCGGCTTCCTGCCTGACTCGGTCCAGCGCTGGCCCCCCTTCAAGGAGACCAACCCGGTGTTGGCGAAACTGGCCAAGAAGTACAAGGTGGGGCTGATCTCCAACATCGACGACAAGCTGCTGGGGCAGACCCGGCGTCACATCCCGCTTGACTTCGATCTCGTGGTCACCGCGCAGCAGGTCCGCTCCTACAAGCCCGACCCCGCGCACTTCGTCGAGTGCGAGCGGCGGATCGGCGGCAAGCGGGGCTGGGTGCACATCGCCTCGAGCTACTACTACGACGTCGAGCCGTGCCTGAAGCGGAAGATCCCCGTGATCTGGGCCAACCGCCACAAGGACGCGCTGGAGGGCAACCAGAAGAAGCCCGACGCCGAGGTCGCGAACCTGCGTGAGGCGGCCAAGCTCATCGACGCGGGCTGAGGGCCTCGACCTGAGCCGGGCCAGGGCCCTGCGCCCGCCGGCTACTCGCCTGAGCTGATCACAGCGATCGTGTCGCCGGTGGCCACCGAGCCGCCGGCCGAGATGGGCAGCTCGGACACCGTGCCCGACTTATGGGCGGTGATCTCGTTCTCCATCTTCATCGCCTCGATCACGGCGATCAGGGTCCCCTCCTCCACCGCCGCCCCTTGCTCGACGGCCACCTTGAGCACAGTGCCCTGGATGGGAGAGGTGAGCGTGTCGCCACCGCCACCTCCCCCCCCGCCTGAGCCGGCAGCCCGGCGGGGCGGCTTGCGTCCCGCCGGCGCGCCGGCCGCGGCGGGAGCGGCCCCGTTGACCGCGGCCCCCGCGAATGGCGGCCCGATCACCTTGACGTCGAAGCGCTTGCCTGAGACCTCGACCGTGTAGGACTGCTCGACCGGCTCCCCCTCCTCCTCGGAGTCCGGGGGCGCGGGCTTGGGGAAGGCGAGCGACTTCAGCCACTCGCGGTCACCGATCAGATCTCGGCAGGTCTCGGCGTTATGCCACTGCTCGGTCTGAAGAATCGCCTGATGGAACGGGATCAGCGTCTTCAGAGTCTCGATCTCGTACTCGCCGAGGGCGCGCAGCATGCGGGCCGTGGCCTGGTCACGATCGACGTCCCAGACGATCAGCTTGGCCACCATCGGGTCGTACATGGGGCTGATCTCCGAGCCGGGCCCAACGCCGGAGTCGACCCTGACCCCTGGCCCCGCGGGCTCACGGTAGGAGCCGATCATTCCCGGGGCCGGGGCAAAATTCTTGCTCGCGTCCTCGGCGTTGATCCGACACTCGATGGCATGACCGCGGAGCTCGACATCGTCCTGGGAGATCGAGAGCGGTTCGCCCGCGGCCACGCGGATGCCCTCCTTGACGATGTCAAGCCCGGTCACGAGCTCGGTCACCGGGTGCTCGACCTGAACCCGGGTGTTCATCTCCAGGAAGAAGTACTCGCCCTCCTGGAGCAGGCCTTCGATCGTTCCCGCGCCGGCGTAGGACACGGCGGCGGCGGCCTCCGTGGCGATCTTGCCGATCTTGGCCCGGAGCTCCTCGTCCACCGCCGGTGCCGGGGCCTCCTCGATCAGCTTCTGATGCCGGCGCTGGATCGAGCAGTCGCGCTCGCCGAGGTGGATCACGTTGCCGTGCTTGTCGGCCAGAACCTGGACCTCGACGTGGCGCGGGTCAGGGAGGTAGCGCTCCAAGTACACGGTCGGATCTCCGAAGAACTTCTCCCCCTCCCGCGAGGAGCCCTCAAAGGCCTCCTGGAGCTTGTCCTCGGACTCGGCCACGCGGAAACCCTTGCCCCCGCCCCCGCCGGCCGCCTTGACCGCCACCGGATAGCCGATGCTGTCGTCGATGATCTTTCGCGCCTCCTCGATCGAGCCGACGGGCTTGGTGGTGCCGGGCACGATCGGGACCCCCGCCTTCTTCATCAGCTCCCGGGCCCGGGTCTTTGAGCCCATGGCCTCGATCGCCGACGCGGGCGGCCCGATGAAGGTGATCCCGTGCTCATCGAGCGCGGTGGCGAAGGCGGCATTCTCGGCCAGAAAGCCGTAGCCGGGGTGAACCGCCTCGGCCCCCGAGCGCTCGCAGGCCTCGATCAGCTTGTCCACCACGAGATAGCTCTCGTTGGCTGGTCCGGGCCCGAGCAGATACGCCTCATCGGCCCGCTTGACGTGCGGAGCGTCCCGGTCAAGCTCGGAGTAGACGGCCACGGTGGCGATCCCCAGCTCCTCGCAGGCCCGGATGATCCGGATGGCGATCTCGCCCCGATTGGCGATGAGGACCTTCGAGAACATGGCGGCGGAGGACTTTACCCCGCGCCGACGCGATCCGGCACTAGCTGCTGCTGGCGTGGATCACCATGCCGGCGCCGACGGTGTCGTTGGTCGCCTCGTCGATCAGGATGAAGCTCCCGATTGTCCGGTTGCGCCGGTAGCGGTCAACCATCACGGGGGCGCTCAGACGCAGATGGATGCGGCCGATCTCGTTCAGCGCCAGCTCGGGCGCGGGGTGATGGTCAAGCGTGTTGACGTTGACCCGGTACTCGAGCTCCTTGACCACGGCCTTCACCGTACGCGTGGTGTGCTTGAGGACGTAACGGGCGTTCGGACGCAGGGGCTGGGGGCTCATCCAGCACACCATGGCCTCGATCTCCTTGGCCGGGACGGGAGGATCGTCGAGGTTGACGATCATGTCGCCCCGGGAGATGTCGAGTTCGTCGGCCAGGCGCAGAGTCACCGACATGGTTGGGAAGGCGGCCTCGCGCTCGCCGTCGAAGGTGTCGATGGCGGCGATCTTCGTCTTCAGACCGCTCGGAAGCACCGCCACCTCGTCGCCCGGGCGGAGCACGCCCGCCGCCACCTGGCCGGCGTAGCCGCGGTAGTCGTGGTAGCGCTCATCCATGGGCCGGATCACCCACTGAACCGGGAAGCGGACGTCGCCCAGGTTGCGGTCGGTGGCGATGACCACGCGCTCCAGGTGGTAGAGGAGCGGCGGTCCGTCGTACCAGGGCATGTTGGTCGAGCGCTCGACCACGTTGTCGCCGTTCAGGGCCGACATGGGGATGAAGGTGATGTCCCAGACGTCGAGTCGGGCGGCCCAGTCGGTCAGCTCGTCGACGATCCGGTCGAACACGGCCTCATCGTGGTCGACGAGGTCCATCTTGTTCACGCACACGACGAGATGCGGGATGCGCAGAAGCGAGGCGATGGCGGCGTGGCGCCGGGTCTGCTCGGACACCCCCTTGCGGGCGTCCACGAGGACGACCGAGAGGTCGGCCGTCGAGGCCCCCGTGACCATGTTGCGCGTGTACTGCTCGTGGCCCGGGGTGTCGGCGATGATGAACTTGCGCCGCTTGGTCTGGAAGTAGCGGTAGGCGACGTCGATCGTGATCCCCTGCTCGCGCTCGGCGCGCAGCCCGTCCGTGAGCAGAGCCAGGTTCAGGTACCCGTCCCCCCGCCGCTCCGAGCTCTGAACCACGTGCTCGAGCTGGTCGGAGAGGATCTGCTTGGAGTCGTAGAGGAGGCGCCCGATCAGGGTCGACTTCCCGTCGTCCACAGAACCTGCCGTCGCAATGCGCAGGAGCTCAGTAGGCCGCGAGTGCGTGGCCTGACCGTTGGTCGCGGCGCCGGACATCAGAAATAGCCCTCGCGCTTGCGGTCCTCCATGGCCGCCTCGGTCACGCGGTCATCGGCCCGCGTCTCGCCGCGCTCGGTGATCGTCGTGGCGGCGATCTCGGCCACCACCGCCTCGAACGTCGTCGCGGTGGAACGGACGGCCCCGGTGCACGTCATGTCGCCGACCGTGCGGTAGCGCACGGAGGCCTTGAAGGGCTCCTCGCCGTCGATCAGCTGGACGTAGTCGGAGTGCGCATAGAGCATCCCGTCGCGCTGGAACACGTCGCGGTCGTGCGAGTAGTAGATGGAGGGAATCTCCAGGGCCTCCTTGCCGATGTACTGCCAGACGTCGAGCTCGGTCCAGTTCGAGATCGGGAACACGCGGACGTGCTCACCCTTGCGGATGCGCCCGTTGAAGAGCGCCCACAGCTCAGGCCGCTGGGACTTGGGATCCCACTGACCGAAGTCGTCCCGGAAGGAGAACACCCGCTCCTTGGCGCGGGCGCGCTCTTCGTCACGGCGGGCGCCCCCGAAGGCAGCGTCGAAGCCGTGCTCGGCGATCGCGTCGAGCAGGGTCACGGTCTGGAGGCGGTTCCGGGACGCGCGGGGGCCGGTCTCCTCGACCACGCGGCCCTGGTCAATCGAGTCCTGGACGCTGGCCACGATGAGGCGCTCGCCGAGCTGCTCGATCACGCGGTCGCGGAACTCGATCACCTCAGGGAAGTTGTGCCCCGTGTCCACGTGCATGATCGGAAAGGGGAAGCGCCCGGGGCGAAACGCCTTCTCGGCCAGGCGCAGGAGCACGAGCGAATCCTTGCCCCCGGAGAACAGGAGCACGGGGTGCTCAAGCTCGGCCGCCACCTCACGGAAGATGTGGATCGATTCGGCCTCGAGCGTCTCCAGGTAGGAGAGCTCGTAATGGACTCGCTTCATGCCCGGGTCACTCGTGGATTCCGCACTCGAGCTTGTCGGTGCCGGCCCACCGGCCCTCACGCCCCGAGCCGGGCTGGGTGCACGGCGCGCATCCGATCGACGCGTAGCCCTGATCGTGCAGAGGGTTGTAGGGAAGATCGTGCTTGTGGATGTAGCGCCAGAGATCCTTCTCCGTCCAGTCGGCCAGGGGGTTGACCTTCCAGATGCCCCGCCGCTCGTCGCGCTCGAGCTTGGCCGAGGCGCCGCGCGTAGAGGCCTGCTCCCGCCGGATGCCGGTGATCCAGGCCTCGACGCCCTCAAGCGCGCGCTCCAGCGCGTCGACCTTGGTCGGCCCGCAGCAGTTCGTAACCGTCCAGGGAGCGCCCGGGCTGGAGGCATCGAACACCTCGATCTGGACCCCGAACCGATCCTCAAAGGCCTTCCAGGTGTGGAGGGTCTCCGGGAAGAGGACACCCGTATCGATCGTGAAGACCCGGGCCTCCGGAGTGATGGCGCTCAGCATGTGCACGAGCACCGATTCCTCCTTCTGGAAGGAGCAGGCCATGGTCAGCCGGGGATGGAAGTGCTCGACGGCATAGGCAAGGACCTCCTCGGCGCTCGCCGTCTCCGGGATCTGTGGGCTCGAGACAGCCATCAGACCGCGCACTCGCCTTCGCCGCGGACGACCTCGAAGGGCGCGTTCTTGGTCCAGTCGATGAAGTAGTTCATGTTGTCCAAGCTGAATTCGATCGGCATGGTCAGGTCCTTGACCTGGGCCTCGAACGCCTGCGTGCCCACCCGCTCGACGAAGGCCTTGAATGGCTCACCTTCCTGGCGGTCGGACTCGTAGAAGCGTATCCACCGCTCGATTGCCTCGGGTACACGCTTGGCGGGCAGGCGCGCCTTGAGACGGTGTCCGTACTCAACTTCGCCGCCCTCGTAGACGCCCCCCACGTGAGGGATGTAGGCCGGCACGGTGTGCTCGCCGACCTTGATCGAGGCGCCGTAGAAGCCGATGTCGGCGATGTGATGCTGGCCGCAACCGTTGGGGCAGCCGCTCATCTTGATGTGGATCTGCCGCGTCAGCTCGTCCTCGACCTGCATCTGCTGGATCCGCTCGTGCACGGCCTGGTTCAGCCCCATCGAACTGGTGATGCCGAGCTTGCACGAATCGGTGCCGGGGCAGCTGACCACATCGCCGATCTCCTGGGCGCCGTCGTCGGCCAGCCCGAGCTCGCCCAGCCGCTGCCAGACCTCGTAGATGGACTCGTCCCGCACCCAGCGCAGGACGAGGTTCTGGTGCACCGTGGTGCGGGCGTAGCCGCCCGTGTAATCACGCATGATCTGGGCGACGGACCGCAGCTGTTCCGGGCTGAGGTCGCCGCGCCTGACCACGACCTCGACGGTGGAGAAGCCGGATTGGCGCTGGGGCTGTACGTTCGAGGCCCGGAAGCGCTCGAACTCCCGCAGATCCCCGTTGGGGGTGGCATAGGCCTCCGCCTTCGCCGGAGCGCCGTCCTCCTCGTCGTGCGTCTAAGAGCAGCGGCCCGGGATCGAAGTTCCGCTCGGCCACCCAATCGCCCTGGAGCTCTTCCTCCACCATGTCCCGGAAGGCGTCGATCCCCACCTTGTCGATGAGAACCTTGATCCGGGCCCGGGCCCGGTTGACGCGGAGCCACTCCTGGCGATCGAAGATCCGCATGCAGGCCTCGGTGACCTTCAGGTAGTCGCCGTTGTCGAGCTCGACGAACTCGTAGAGCGTCGGGGCGAGACGGGGCATGATCGATGTGCCGCCGCCGACCCGCACCTCGACGCCGCGGACGCCGTCCTTGACCCGCGGGACGAAGGCCATGTCGTGGATCCGGGTGATGGCGTTGTCCTCGTCGGTGGCCGCGAACGCCGTCTTGACCTTGCGGGGCATGGCCTGGGTCGTGGGGTGGCGGACGAAGTAGCGGACATAGGCGCCGGCGTAGGGCGTGATGTCGAAGAGCTCACCCTGAAGCGTCCCCGCCCGGGGGTCACCGGTGACATTTCGCATCGTGTTCCCGCAGCCCTCACGGCTCGACAGGTTGACGTCCCCCAGCTCCCGGATCAGCTTGGCCGCGTCAGGCAGCGGCACGTGGTGCATCTGGATGTTCTGCCGCGTCGTGATGTGGCCCTTGCCCAGCGGCACGTACTTCTCGATCACCTCGGCGAAGGCATCCAGCTGGTCCGGGGTGACACCGCCCATGGGCAGCTTGACCCTGATCATCTGGACATCCTGCTGGCGCTGGCCGTAGACCCCCTGCTTGAGGCGGAACTTGATGAACTCATCGCCCTCGAGCTCACCCTTGAGGAAGCGGGTCGATTCGGTATCGAAGTCGTCGAACTCCTGCGTGAGGATCGGGATCACGTGCCCGGGCACGTTCTCGATCAGCTCGGGGTTCTCAAGCGAGCCGGTCTTGGCCGGGCCCTGCGTTTCGGTGCTCGGCAGAGATGCGGGCTCCATAGGAGAGTCCTTCCGGTCGCGGACGGAGCACTCAAATGTACCAAAAGGCAATCTGAATACGGCTATTTCGAGAAAGCGCGCGTGGGGTGGCGACCCGTGCGCCGCTTCAGAGCAGCCTCATGTCTTTCAGAAAGGGTCCCGGCGCCGCGGCGGAGGGGGCATCCGCCGCGGGCGCCGGTAGCGCTCAACCTATGCCTGTTGCAGCGAGCCGGCAGTCGCCATGGGGGCTGAGCGATGCCGGCGAGCACGGGCGTACGGACGAGCGCGTCTCGTGGCTGGGTGGGCTTGCCCCCGCCCAGCAGATTCGGGAAGCCAGACGGCGCAGTGCTCCGCTTCTCAGCCCCCCCATAATCAAACTTCTCGCCCCTTCTCTGCTTGCCCCGGGCAAGTGCATTTTGGACGGACCCCGGTGGCCGCCGCTAACTCGGATAATGGACGCTCGCACAATCAGTGCCCGCTGTCAACGCAACCGTCGGTTGCCCGCTTTTTCCGGAGGTTTTATGACCGCTATTTGCGCGGAAACGGCAGCCCAGGCCGGCAGCTTCTCCGGCCGCCTAGCTACAGGCCGTTGGCCAGTCGTAGGCGCTCCAGCTCGGCCGCCTGGGCGAGCTTGGCCAGCCGTGTACTTTCGCCGTCATACGCCCGCACGGCGGCGATTCGCGCCTTCTGGGCGGCGATCGTCTGGTTGCTCGTAGCCGCACGATCGAATTTCGCCAGCAGTGGCTGGACACTGCCGGCGGGGCCGCCCTGGAGCGCCACCGCGAGCTGCCCGGCGGTGGCGCTCATACCCTTGAGCGCCCGCACCTGGCCGGCGTAATCCGGCTTGGAGACAGGGGGCGGCTGAAGCCGTCGCAGCTTCGCCAGGACGGCGTTGAGCGCCGACTGGAACTGGCGCAGAGCCGCGGACTTGCTGGCGTAGACCGCGGTCACGGCGGCAGATCCGACCGCCGTCTGCCGGGACAGGGCCGCCTCCAGACGGCGCGTCGCGGGTCCCAGGGGCCTGAGATCGTTGTTGTAGCGGGGAAGGAAGACAACAAGCTGGGCGAGCTCACGGGTCAGCTTCGCCTCTCCGTCGATGACCTCAAGGAGCAGGCTACGCAGGTGGACCGCCGGCGCCGGGGTCTTCAGTCCGGCCAAACGGGCGCGGAGGACCTCGATCTGCGACCAGGCTCCGAGCAGCGCCTGCCGCTGGAAGACGGGCAGGAGGCCGGTCAGCGAGCCCCCGCTGCGCTGCTCCTGGGAGAACTGGGTGCCGGTGGTCGTGACCCTCGACAGTGGCTTGGCCATCCGGGCCTCGATCTTGTTGACCTTCTTCAGATAGGCGGCCACGGCGGCGCGCGGGCTCTGGTGCTGACCGCAGCCGGCCAGAAGCACGCCGAGAATGAGGGCGATGAGGCCCCTCCGGGTCCACATGGGCGCTATTTGAGCAGCTGGACCAGGTCGGTGCTGCCGTCGCGGTGCTTGAACACGAGCTTGACCAGCCCCCGACCGGGGGCGAACCACACCGTTCGCACCCCGCTGCCGAAGCGGTAGCCCGGCTGAGTCAGGGTGCTCTGAAGCTCGAGGGCATTGAATTTCCCGGCCGGAACCTTGACCCGGCGGGTACCAATGATCTTCGTCGTGCCGTTGACGCCGAAGTTCTGGAGGTCCACCGCGTTGCCGCTGCTCCACCGCTCACCCGCCGTCGGATAGGCGGGGAGAACTGGGTTGAAACCGAAGAGCATGAGGTCAAGGGGCGTGAAGAAATGCCGCCCATGACCCAGGCGCGGGAACTTGACCAGCGAGGCCGCCGAAGCGGAGCCCAATGTGTTCCGCAGCCCGTCCAGGCGCAGGCTGAACAGGTACTGCCCGGCCACCCGCATGGGCCCGGAGACGCTCTTGGCCGAGATCCGGGCGGTCCGGTTGGCCACCGCGGCCACGGCGATCTTCTCGATCTCCGGCTTGCGCATGTACTTGTTGTTCGTCCACTCGTAGCGGCTGCTGGCTCCCACCTTGAGCGGGAAGTAGTCCGGATCAGGCGGGTTGGCCGTCGGCTTCTGGTTCGTGGCCAGAAGCGAGGCGGTGCTCACGCTGCCGTCGACGTGATCGAAGATCACCAGCACCGGGCCGACGCCGCGGACCCACCAGGTCGTGCGGATTCCGCTGCCGTAGTCATCACCTGGTGTGCCGGCGAGAACCAGGTTGGTTTTGATGGCCGCGGCCACCACCCCAGTGGGGAAGGCCGGCACCTTGACCAGGCGCATGCCCAGGTACTGCGAGGTGCTGGAGACCTCGTTGGAGCCGCCGCCGGTGGCATTCCAGGTCGTTCCCGCGAGAAGGGGCTCCGAGACCACCGGCACGCGGTTACCCCAGATCACGTCGAAAAGCGTGCTCGACAGGCTGTTGGCACAGTTGCTCGTGCTCTGGCAGAGGATGGGCATGTTCGACGGCGGTGGGCAGCTGACCCAGTTGGTGTTGAGCAGCCCCTCGTTGGAGTCCTGGAACGACATCGACCCCAGGTCCGAGTTCGGTCCGCAGGAGGGCGAGCTGGTGGCGGTCGGCGGCTGCTCATTCGAATCCGCCCAGGACAGCGTGAAGCTGTTCCCGCTCTGGGACTCGACGATCACGTTCTCGACCGTCCCGGACGGGTTGTAGGTGCTGTCCGTCCAGTCGTACTGCCAGGTGGCGTTGGCCGGATGGGGTAAGAAGTCATCCGCCATCGCCGGCGCCGCCAGCGCCAGTACGCAGCCGATCGCGAGCGCTGACGCTCGCCAGAGATACTTCAGCCCATGCCCCACTGCGGGCCGAGTGTAGCGGACCCCGGCCCTGGGGAGGCCGCGCCTCAGGGCAGCCGGAGCAGTGCCGACCGGGCGAGCCGCCGCTCAAGCCGGTTCGCCACCGGCGCCTCGAAGCTCGAGACGCTGAGCACCCCGATGACCTTCCCACGGCCGATCACGACCTGATCGAGGTAGACGTCGACCGACTGGCCTGAGCTCGTGGCGGTGCCGCGGACGCGGTAGCGGGACGCGCCAGGCAGACCAGGCAGACCGAAGGCCTGCTCGTGCGTGACCTTGAAGCTGACGCCCCCGCCGGATCCGGCAATCAGCGATTGGGCCGCGCAGCGGGCGAACTTCGGTCGCACCACGGCAGCCCACACGCTCGGCTCCTGGCCGGCGCTCGCGTACGCGTAGGTCGTCTCGGACACAAAGGGCCCGTTTGCGCTCTGCTGCCACGTGGGCGAGCCGGCCCGGCCGATCTCCACCGCCCGGGGCGAGGGACTGAAGCCTGCGCAGGTGAGGCTGGGCGCCTTGCGCGGGGCGGCCGAGGTCTCGCTCCAGCCTCTACCGAGATCGCCGCGCCTGAGGAGCACGCTACGTGCGACGCGTGTTCCGCTTGGTGTGCTTCTTTGCGTGATGCTTGCGATGCTTGCGCTGGGCAGGGCGAGCGTGAGTAGTAGTGCGCTTAGTACTGCTCTTGACCGTGGCGGCGCCGACGAGATGTGGCCCATAGAGCACCACATAGTTCGACAGGTCCTGTCCCCAGTTGACCAGGAAGCTCGATTCAGCCGCTGTAACGCCACTCTGCTTCTTCACCTCGGTTAGGAAGTTGGCCAGGTTCGTCGCTACTGAGTTCGACGAGTTGGTGAGGATAGAGAGAAGCTTGTTCCTCTCGGAGCTGGTTATCGACCCGCTGTTGTAGCCGGTGGTCACGGCGTCCTCGATCCCGACCAGGCCGGGGTGGACCTGGAAGCTCAGCGTCGTCTTGCTGGTGTTGCCGAGGCCATCGGTCGCCGTCACGGTCAGGGTGTGGGTGCCGCCACTGAGGGCATAGACGTTGAGCGAGCCGCTCGTGAAGCCAGCCCCGCCGTCGAGCGAGTAGGTGACCGAGCTGACCCCGCTCGGGTCGCTCGCGCTGGAGCTGATCGTGATGTTGGCCGTCCCGTCGTAGCCATAGGCGCTCTGGGGCGCCGAGAGTGAGGGCGAGACACTCGGGGCGGTGGTGTCGAGACGCACGGTGAGGGTGTACGTACCGGCGTTGCCAACGGCGTCGGTCAGCTTGACGACGATCGTGTAGGTGCCGTCGCCGGAGCCCAGCGAAATGGGCACGCTCGAGGCGTAGCCGCTGCTGCTGAAGCTCGCGCCGCCGTTGGTCGAAACTGCCGCGGTCGCAATTGGAACCGCATCAGTGAACGAGAGGCTCAGGTTCGGGGTCTTGTTGCTCGTCGAGAGCTGGCCGCCGATCGTGCTCGCCCCGGCCACCGTGAAGCTCCCGGACGGAGCCGCCGTTGCCAGCCGCACGGTCTGGCTGTAGGTGCCGCTGTTGCCCGCCACGTCGGTCAGCTTGACCATGATCGTGTAGACGCCGTCGCCCGAGGCCAGTGAGATCCCGGCCGTGGAGGCGTAGGCGGTGGCCGTGCCGTAGGTGGATCCGCCGTTGGTCGAGATGGCCATGGTCGCGATCCCGCCCGGGTCGGTGAAGGACAGGGCCAGCGAGGGCGCCTTGTTGCTGGTGGCGAGCTGCCCGTTGGCACTGACCGCGCCGGTGACCGTGAAGCTGCCGGCCGGCGCCGTGGTAACGATGACCAGCGCCTTGGGCGCCGTGCCTGCCGCGGAGACGTTGCCGTAGGCGTCGGTCGTGGTCGCCGTGACCGTGTAGGAGCCGGCCGCCAGAGTCTGGCCGGTGTAGAGCGCCCCGTTCACATACACGCTGTTGCTGACGCCCGTCGACGTGATGGTGAAGGCCGGAGCGGTGACATTGGTGATGTAGTCGCTATTCGAGGCGCCGCTGTCCGAGGCCGAGCTCAGCGCGACGGTGGGGGCGGCGGGCGGCGTTGCGTGGAGCAGCAGGCTCTGGCTGTAGGTGGCCATGTTGCCCGCCACGTCAGTCAGCTTGACGGTGATCGTGTAGAGGCCGTCAGCGCTCAGGGTGACCGAAGCGCTCGAGGCGTACGCGCCCGTCGGCCCGTAAACGCCGTTGACGGCGATGGCCATGCTCGAGATCCCGCCCGGGTCGGTGAAGGACAGCGCCAGCGTCGGCGTCTTGTTGTTGGTCGAGAGCTGCCCGTTCACCGTCTTGGCCCCGTTGACGGAGAAGCTGCCGGACGGCGGAGCGGTCACGATAAGCAGCGTCTTGGGCGCCGTTCCCGTGGCGGTGTTGCCCCACGCGTCGGTTGAGACGGCTGTGACGGTGTAGGAGCCGGCGGCCAGCACCTGGCCGGTGTAGGCGACCCCGTTCACATAGGTCATGGTCGTCGTCCCCGGAGCCGAGGTCAGCGTGAGCTGCGGCGCGGTCACACTGGTGATGTAGTCGCTACTCGAGGTGCCGCTGTCCGAAGCGGAGCTCAGGGCCACGGTCGGTGGTGCCGGCGGGGTGGCGTGCTTGGTGATCGTGTAGGTGGCGGTGGCGATGTTGCCGATCGAAGTCGTGTCGGTGATCGTCAGCGTCAGCGTGCCATCGAGCAGCGAAGCGGGATTGATCGAGAAGCTCCACCGCGTGTTGCCGTTGATCGACTGCGAGCCGCTCAGCGTGCTGGTCCCGTCAGTCAGGCTGTAGCTGGCGGTGTCGAATTTCCCGCCCGTGCCCGCCACCGTGACGGCGACGTCGTTAGCGGCGTTGATCGCGCTCGGCGGGAACGTCGAGACCACGAGCGCCGGCGGAACCGTGTTCTTGGTCACCGTGAAGGTGATAGTCGAGCTGTCGCCGGCGCCGTTGGTCAGCATCACCGTGAAGGTCAGCGTCCCGTCATTGAGCGCAGAGACGTCGACCGGGATCATCACGCTCCCGCCCGAGCCGACGATGTCCTGGCCGCCGGAGATGTTGTCGACCGGCGTGGCGCCGTCGGTCACGGAAACGGTGGCCGTCGCGCCCACCTGACCGCTCACGGTCACGTTGAAGCCGTACTGGTTGACGTCGTTGACGATCGAGGGCACGGAGGCGGTCGGCGCCGGGGGCGCCACCGTGGCCTTATTTGTGGTGGCGCTCAGGTTGACCGCGGGTCCACCGCCGCCGGTTTCGGTGACAGCGAGGCTGATCGTCCCGTCGGCGAAGCCCGACAGGTCGAGCGTGGCGGCGTAGTTCCCGGCGCTCGAGATGACTCCGGTGCCCGAGAGGATTGTGCTGCCCTCGGTGAACGAGTAGCCGACCGCCGCCCCGGGAGCTCCGGTCACGACCAGCGCTACCGAGGTGTCGGTACCCGGGTTGATCCCGGTCGGGAGACTCACGCTCGGCGCGGGGGTGGCTAGAGCTGCCGCCATCGTCCCGGCCGCCTGCAGCGAGGTCACGCCTGAAGTTGCCTCGTTGGTCGGCTGGGACTCGAGCGGGAGCACGTTCGCCGTCTTCTTGACGTCAACCGCGGTGCCGCCGAGGTTCTCCGGCATCTTGTTGAACGGCGGCCCCATCTTGTTGTGCCAGCACGAGTCGTGCTGGAGGCAGAGCGTGAGCTCGCCATAGGGCTCGCCGTTCCGGGCCGGGTCGCCGCCGTACTTGAGGCCGATCAGCTGGTCGGCGCCATCCGCCTTGGAGAGCGCGTAGAGGTAGGTGTGCAGCGCGGGCTGGAGGGTGCGGCTGACCGTCGGCATCCCGAAGGGCGAGAACGGCACGTAGAAGCTGTCGTGGTTGCCGTTCCAGTCAATCAGCCTGTCTCCAGCGGTCCCCGCGAAGAGGATCGACTGGTCGGCGCCGCCTAGAGCCATGCCCTCCCAGGCCGGCGTGCCATAGGTCGTGCTTGTGCAGAGCGTCTCGGACCCCGGCGTGCCACACAGCACGTTGGGCACCGGGAGATCGTTGAGGCCGCTGTCGACGTTGGTCTGCGCCCGCATGTCGATGAGCGTGTACCCGTTGCCGCCGTACACGCGGTTTCGGCCGGCGCCGGCCACGATGTAGTCGTTGCCGAGATCGCCGAAGATCGCCTTGCTGCCGGTGACGGGCTCCTGCGGGTCGCCGGTGCCCGGATAGAAGACGGTGTCGAGCGGCATCGCTGCGTCCATTGTCGGGTCGTAGCTCGGGTTCAGGAAGAAGTTGCCTGTACCTCCCGCGAGCTGCGGGCAGCTGGCTAGCGCCGAGCCCGAGGTCCACGCACAGAGCGTCCCGTTGGAGTTCAGCAGCGTCTCCAGCCGCGGGTTGTTGGGCTGGAAGTACATCGACTTGCCGAGGCTGTCGGTCCGCGCCGCGTTGCCGTGGACGATCGCTGTCAGCGGCTCGAACCCGGCCGGGGTCCCCGGATTGACCGGGTGGAAGAAGTCACTCTCGATTGCCGCCGTGTTGAGCTGGTTGCCCTGCAGATCCCAGTTGTCGGTGTAGCTGAGCGCCGGAGCGTCAGCGCCGTCGACCGCCGAGTTGCCCGGGCCGGAATGGATGACGCCGTTGCCCCAGCCGCCGTAGATGATCTCGTGTCCGTAGTTCGTCTGGTACGGCGGGCAGGCGCTGTTGTGGCTGCACGTGTTGAGGAACGTCGGGGTGTTGTTGGAGACGCCCGGCGAGACGTAGGTGCTCGGATCCCAGTTGTACGGATAGAGGATCACCTGATACCGCAGCGAGTTGGCGAGGTAGATCTCCGCCACCTCGGCGCCGCTCGGGGTTGAGATCTGCTGGTTGATCGACGAGGCGGGGTAGGCCGCGATGCCATAGAGCGGCTCGCCGTAGCTCGCGCTCACACGGCTGACGAAGCAGCGCCCGCCGCCGCCGATGATGCACTGGTCGCCGCGGCCGCCAGAGACCCAGTTGTCGCCGTAGCCGGTGATGATCGTGTCGTCCTGGGCGCCACCGAAGATCGTGTCGTTGGCCGGTCCGCCGTAGATGAAGGCATCGCCGCTCTCGGCGTGGATCTCCGAGCCCTGCTGGAGCGTCCCTGCTGTGATGCCGGCGGCGGCGTTGGCCGGCACCGGGTTGCCGCCGATGTCGCCGACGCCGTTGGTCGCCTTGGCGCCCGTGACCAGCGGCCCGGTCTGGCCGGCCAGGTCCGGTCCTCCCGGCGTGTTGTCGAGCACGCTGACGGTCCGCGGGATGATCCACTCGTTGTCGGCGGCGTATCCGTTGACGTCGTAGTTGTAGGTGAGGTAGCCGAGCGGCGACATCACGCCGCCCGCGGGCGCCTGGCCGGTGGTGTTGCTCGACCCGATCAGCCGCACGATGTCGCCGTTGTTGGACAGGATCGCGTTCGAGTCGTGGGCGTGGGCATCGAGCGCCGGGACGCACTGGTTGGCCGAATTGAGCGTCCCGAAGCTGCAGTCCTCGTAGCCGACATTGGTTCCGGACTCGCCGAAGATCAGGTTCTGGCCGCTCGCCCGCTCCTGGGGCAGGTTCAAGCCGAACAGGTTGGAGTTGCCGCCGACGATGTCGTTCTGACCCTGGTTGGCGAAGATCGTGTTGTTGCCCCGGCCACCCTCGACGTAGGTCTCGCCGTCGGTCACGACCAGAGTCGCCGAGGTCACGGCGCACGGCACCGACGTGCACGATGCGGGCGCCGGGGAGCCGGTCAGGGTGAGAACGCCGTTGCTCACCGCGCTCACGACCCCGATCTCGACCCCGCCGCTGTTCACGGTCATGCCGGCCGGGACCAGATCGAGGGTCTGTCCGACGCGGAAGCCGTAGTCAGCCCAGTACATCCCGCTGGGTAGCGTGATCGTGTTGGTCCCGAAGGTAAGGGCTCCCGTGTAGGTGAAGTTGGGTCCGTAGTTGTCAGCCGACGGGTTGAGCTGGAGCGAGCCGGCTGGATCGATATAGCCCGGCGCGTCGCCAGGCATCGTCCGGCAAGCGCCCACGCGGTCGCCGAGGGTGAAGCCGGCGAATTGGCAGCTCGAAGCGCCGCCGTACGGGTCGCTGCTGGACGCCGCATTGGTCGCCGGGGCGTTTGCGATAGAGACCGGGTTGGCCCCGGAGGTCGGATAGGCGATGTCGATCGAGCCGTGGAGCTGAATGATGTTGTTGTTCGACTCGCCGAAGATCACGCTGCTTCCCGAGCCACCGGCGATGTAGTCGGCGCCCTTGGCGCCTGAGTCCTGGAGGAAGGACGGGACCGTGCACTGGGAGGCGCCGGCGCTCAGCCCGCAGGAGAGCGGGACCGAGAGCTGAATCCCGATCGGGCCACCCGGCACGGCCGAGAGGAAGTCGCTCCACCAGGAATAACCGGAGGGATTGTTCTGGGCCACCCCGTTGTTGAGCGAAGCGCCCTCGGGGAGCGGCCCGCTGGTGCTGTTCTGGTACATCTGAGTCCCGGACAGATCCTGGAAGCGCGGGTTGGTGTAGTTGAAGAGGTGGGTGGTGCGGTTCAGGGCCACGCTGCCGCCGACGATCAGGTTGTCGCCGGGACCTCCCTGGATGGCGTTGTTGCCATCGCCGCCGACAATCACGTTGTCCCCGCCCGAGCCGTAGATCGTGTCGTTGCCGTGGTCGAGCGGGATCGCTGAGGTGATCGACCAGATGTCGCGCGTGGTCTGAATCTTCTCCAGGACAGGATCGGGATTGCTGGTGGTGCCCCACGGAGTCGTGCCGCTGGCGGTGCAATACGGGCTCTGTCCCGCAGTCGAGGTGCCGGTCGGGCGGCAGTAGCCCTGTGCCGGCCCGATGATGACGCTCAGGCCGCTGACCGGGCTGGGCACGCCGGCGTTGCGAGAAAGCGTGAAATACGCCGCCGTCGTCTGGGTGGCGGCCTGGAAGGCGAGGATGATCGTCCCGGATGAGATATCGACGTCGGTCACCGCCGAGCCGACGTCGGACGGGGTGAAGCAAGCGAACTGGCAGCTCAGGGTGGCGTGGGTTCCAGAGGTCACGGTCGCGGTGACCTGCCGCGAGCCGCCGACGAGCAGCGTTGCGTTCAGCAGACTGGGCGCGCTACCGGACAGCGTGGCTGACTTCCCGTCGAAGCTGACCGCAGTGATCGTGATACCGCTGGAGATAAGACCACCCGCCGCGTAGACGAACAGGCCTACGTCGTTGCTGTTGCATGCCACCGGGCTGCAGTTGCCGAGGGTCAGCTTCGCCTGGTCGGTCGAGCTGTTGGAGGTCAGCGTCGTCCCGGTGGCGGTCTGGACCTGGATCAGCGTGACCGCGAGGCCGTCCATGCTGACCCCGTTCAGGGCGTTGCGGGACAGCGTGGCCACGTTGCCGTTGAGTGCGGTGATCGTCGTGCCCGCCCCGATGAACCCGTAGCTGTCCTGCACGAGCATCCCAACCATGGCGTTGGCAAAGCAGCTCGCCCCGCCGACGCAGGTCAGCGTGGCGTGGCCAGACGACTGATCCGAATGCAGGTTCCCGGCCACCTGGAGGGTGCCGCCGAGGATGCCCACCGTCGCCTCCTGGGTGTCCTGCACGACGATGCCCTTGGCGCCGAAGATGACGTCGTTGTAGTTGCCGAAACGGTCCGTCGTGGCCTCGCCACCGGCGCCGGCACGCTCGCCGTAGATCGGGCAGGCCTGAGGAGCTGCGGGCGTGCCGCAGTTGCCGAACGCGTCGTATCCGGTGACCGTCGTCGGACCGCCGGTGCTCGTGTTACCCGAGCCGTTGCCGTAGATCAGGTTGTTGCAGTGCGGGGTCGTGGTCGGCGGCTGACCGCACAGGAGGAGATCGGCGTTCGGATAGTTGCTGGAGTTGGTCACGGGGAAGCTGATCGCCCGGGTGATCACGTCGACGTTGATCCCGTCGTTGCCGAGGAGCTGGTTGTCACCGCGGCCGCCGTAGATCGTGGTGTTCCCGGACCCGCCGGCGATGAAGTCCGGCGCCTGGCTGCCGTAGACGGTGTTGTGGGTCGGGACGCTGTTGTTGCCCGGGCCGGCGTACAGGATCAGGCCCACGGTCGGGACCTGGGACTCCGGCACGTTGGCGAAGTCCGCGCTGGCGTTGATCACGTTGTTGCCGGCGTACCGGAAGGCATTGGCCACCGGGAAGATGAAGTCCGGCGAGGCATTGCCGACCTCGTTCGGGAACGGCTTGGGCCCGAAGTCACGCTGGACCATCTCGTATGGGTTGCCGCTGTACCAGATGCCGTCCTGCGAGGTGCTCCCGTAGAGGGCCAGCGGCGAGGGAGCAAAGCCGAGGACCGTGGCCCCGGTGAGCGGGGCTCCGGTGAGCGCAACGCCGCTCAGGGTCAGCGTGCCGGCGGTGACGCCGGTGATCGTCCAGGCCGGAACGCCGCCGATCGAGAGGACCATGCCGTCAACCCAGGCTCCAGCCAGCGTGGTGCTGGTCAGCCACGATCCGCCGTCGGTGCGGGTCAGCGTGCTCGTCGCCGGTCCCGAGGCGCCCGGCGTGCAGTTGGCGGTGCAGCTTGTGATGAAGGTGCCCTTGGCCATCGTCGGCTCAAGTCCAGGGCCTGGGCCACCGCCGCCGGTCACCGTGATGTCATTGCCGCCGAGCCCGACCTGGTTGGTGCTGCCGAGCCCGTTCCAGACCGCGACGGTGTCGGCGCCGGCAAGCCCAGGGAGGGCACCGGCGAAGGACGGCAGGATGCCGCCGAGGGTGAGAATCGCCCCGCTGGGGCCGGTGATGCTCGTGATCTTGCCCACCACCACGCCGTCGACGGTGACGATCTGCCCCTGCGTGAAGCCGAACTGCGCCCAGGTGAGCAGGTCGTTGCGGGTAATCGTGCTGCCGGAGAAGCGGAAGCTGCCGGTCGAGGTGTACACCGGGTCGAACGCGGCGATCGTCCCGGCCACGCAGCCGGCGTAGCTCGAGGGCGGGTTGCAGCTGCCAAGCGGCGGTAGCCCCGCCCCCGCAGCGTCAACGGTCAGCGTGTCCGCAGCCGTGCCGGTGCCGATGGCGATGATGGTCCCGAACGGCTGGCCGTTCCACATGAGCTCCTGACCGACGGTGTATTCGGAGGCGGACCAGCTGTCGCCGTCGGTGCGCAGGATCGTGTACTGACCGGGCATCCCCGGCACCGGCGCGATGCTGAAGGTCGCGTTGTTGACCGACAGCTGCGAGGCGCCGCCGCCGTTGACCACGGTCATGCCTCCGTGGATGAACGTACACGGAGTGCCATCTGTGTTGCTGCAGACCGACCCATCGTCGTTGGCGAAGCTGCCGGGGACGATGCTCCCGCTGACGAGCAGATGGTCGTTGCCCTGGCCCATCATCAGATTGAGGACCTGGATCGAGGTCAGGGCCGCATTGGTGAGGATCTGGTTGGTGAGCGGGTTGACCGTGACCGAGCCGAAGCTGACGCCGCTCGGGAAGATCGGCGGCTCGCCGAAGGTCGGGTGGTTCAGGCACGACGTCAGGGTGGGATCCGGGATGCAGGTGCCGGGGACGCCGTTCGCGCAGACGTCCGGATTGCCGGGCGCGGGTACGCAGTACCCCTTGTGGTGGCTGTAGTCGACTCCGGGACCCATTCCGAAGCCGGTCAGCGTCGTCGAACTCAGCGTGCCCGTCTGATCCTGCTGCGAGCCGTCGTCGAAGATGTTGAGCGTGTTGACCTGCTGGTTTTCCGGCGGCTGGTTTCCGATGCCGTAACCGAGAGCGTCCGTCTCACCGGGCAGCATGACCGCCGGGACGAGAGCCGCGTGCTCGTTACCCGTTGGGCCGCCCTCGACCGACAGCGGGCCCTTGATCGCGGAGAGCAGGTGCGGCACCTTCGGGAAGAAGAGCTGCTGGGCGTTGCTGGTGGAGACGTTGTAGTACGGGTCGGCGAGCACCGGGATGGCGGTCGGGACGTACCAGTTGCTCGGCGTGAAGGTCACGGTCGCCGCCCACTCGTCGAGCGAGTTGATGATGACCGTGCCGGAGCCGCTCAGACCGGCGTCGCCTAGCCCGCCAACCTGCTCGGTGAACGACTGGTTGTTGGCACCGAGCGTGAAGTCCGCGGTGGTGACGACGAGGACGTCGACCTTCTGGGTCGTGGTACCGAGCAGCGCCTGAATCTTGTACAGCGGCCCAGTGCCGTTCATTTGGAAGAGCTGGCCCTCGAGGAACCCGTCGTCGAGCCAGCTCGACCCGTCGGTGCGGGTCAGCGTGCCCACGCACGCGCCGTTGACCGGGCCGACCGTGGCGCCGCCGACCGTGGTGGCGCAGCTGTTGTAGGCGACCGAGCCGCTGAACATGCCCTGGTTGACGACGCGGCTCAGCGTCACCGAGGTTGGCGTGCTAAGTGCCGTCGGAAGCGCGGCCGTCAGCGTGATCGTCGAGTCGGTAACGGTCAGGATCGTGGCCCATCCGCTCGGCTGGCCGAAGGCGTTGAAAGCAGTGTCATCCGCCGTGCTGGTGCCTTGGATCGCGATCCGCTGGCCGGCCTGGAAGCCCTCGGTGAGGAAGCTGGTCAGGCTGCCGGTCTGGGCGGTGATCGTGTTGCCGGAGATCGTGACTGCGCCGGTGAAGGCCTGGACGGCCCGCAGCGACCCGATCGCCTGGAGGGTGATCGCCCCGCCGGGCGTGATGTTCGTCTGGCCGTCAGTGATGAGCGCCACGGTCACGTTGGACGGCGGCACCATCGACAGGCTCATGGTGTAGCTCGCCCCCGGGCCCGGGAGGTACTGGTTGCTCAGCTCGTTCTGTCCCTGTGAGCAGGCCAGGTTTCCGCACTTGGTGACGACCATCCCCGACGGCGCCTGGACCACGCCACCCGGCTCCTCGCTGGAGAGGATCTGGACGAAGGTCGGGCTGCCGGCCGTGCTCACGCCCTGGTATTCCGGCGCCGAGCTCGAATCGGCGACCGCGGTGATGAACTCGTTGTGCGGGTCGAACGGGGTGAACTGCGTCGCCGACGAGACGGCAAGGACGATCGGCACGCTCCAGTTGGTCGGCGTAAAGGTGATCTGGTAGCTGCCTGCGGTCATGCCGAACGGCTGCGTCCCGCTGAAGCAGGATGTGCACGGGGCGCCCAAGGCGAGGCTCACATAAGCGTCGATCGTCCCGAGCGGTGCCAGGTTGTTGATGTCAAGGGTGACGTTGCTCGTCGGCTGCGTCGCCAACCTGTAAGCGACGTAGTCGGTGATCCCGCTGCCGTTGACACCGGTGGTCGGCTCAAGCGCCGTGCCGGCTCCGTTGCGGGCCGGGAGCACGAACGTGATCGGCGTCGTTGGTGGGTTTGCGGATGCTGTCGAGGACAGGATGACCTGCGTCGAGCTCAGCACCTGCGCGATGATCGTGTTGATCGGGATGTAGACGCCCCCGTCCGCTTCGACGATCGGCCGCCCGACGTCGCCCTGGTTGAAGGCCGCGCTGCTCGACGTGAACGTCGTCGTGCCGTTCGCCGACCCGTCGGTGTAGTTGTGGAACGAGGCGAGACGGCTCGGGAGCTCGAAGGTGACCGCTCCCGGTGCGATAAGCGGCGCCGAAAGGGTTGCCCAGGAGCCGTCCGGGGCGATCGCGGTGATAACCGTGTTCGCCGCGATCACGGAGGCGGTACCGATCTGGAGGATCGGCTGGCCAATGTCGCTAAGTGTGAAGGCGCCGGCCGTGCCCACGGTGACCGTCGACCCGCTGCCGTTGCCGGACAGCTGGGCCGGCGGCGTGACGCGGCCCGGGATCGAGAAGACAATCCCGGTGCCGGCCGTAGGCGAACCAGAGAGCGTGACCTTGTTGCAGGTCGTGATCGTCCCGGTGCCGCACGACGCGAACCCGGTGATCGTCGTGCCGGTCGGGATGAGCCCCTGGGTGTCGATCTCGAAGATCGCCTTCCCGAAGTCGGCGGCGGTGAAGGCGGCCGAGCTCGACGTCAGGACGCCGCCTGAGGTCGCGCCGTCGTAGTACAGGCCCGGCGTGCCGGTGTTCCCAAGCTGGCTGGTCAGGACGCCGGGGACGCCGGTGTCGATCTTCGTCACCTCGACGTTACGCACGACGGCGTTCTCGAAGAACGGGTCGGCGCTCAGGACCGAGTGGGAAAGCTCGTAGACCCGGGTGCCGTCGGGCAGCGCGTCGTTCATCGCGCCGACCCAGACGATCTGCGGGATCTGGTAGTTGGCAGCCGTGAAGTGCAGGACGATCGATCGCTGAGGCACGTCGAGCGGCGCACCGTCGTATGTGGTGTGCTGGTAGAAGTCGGAATTGCCCGTCGTCGTCCCGGGATTGGGGGTGGTGCCGAGCGGGTCGGTGGCGATCAGGATCGAGTCGCCGAACTGGCCGTTGGCGATGCCGAGGCGGTTGAGCAGGAAGTCCGGCTCGGCCGTGACGGTGACATAGACGTCGGAGGTGGGTGCCTGGGCCAGGCGGACGTTGTACGAGTCGATCGTCCCGATCGGTCCGCCGCTCGCCGTCTCCAGCACGCTCGTCCCGCCCGCGTGCTCGGTGATGATCACGGCGCCCTGGGAGGCCTGGGCCACGCTCAGGCTGACGCCCGGGATGGTCAGGTCCTGATAGAGCTGGGTCTGGGTCAGGACCTGGTTGTTGATCGTCGAGCTGGTGCCGTTGATGTCCTGCGAGTAGACGTTCCCGTTGACGTCGCCGGCCACGTTGATCTGGTTGGAGCCATCGCCGCCGATCACGCGGACAGCCACGCCGGGTGGAGTCGAGATCACGTCGATCGTGTCGTCGCCCTCGAGCGCGTCGACTTCGATGACCTGGATGTTGCGGAAGGTCACGTACATCCCGGCGCCGAAGATCCCGTGGTCGGTGACCACGATGTGGTCGGCGAACTCGGTGCCGAGGATGATCAGCTTGTTGAAGCCTGTGCCGCCGTCGACCGAGACGGGGGCGTTCATGTTGTACTCGACCTGGTTGTTGCCGGCCCCCGTGCGGACGTCTGTTTCGGCGGCGTTGGAGAACCCGTTCGTGGTCAGCGGCATCGGCAGGCAGTAGGGCGCCGAGATCGTCGTGCAGCCGCCGGGGAGGATGATATTGCCGGTGACGGGGTCCGTCTGGGCCAGGGCAAAGCCGCGGATGATGAACAGGTTGTTGCCGCCATCGCCCTGGAGGTGGACGACCGCGTGGTTGCTGTACACGGTGAAGGTGTTGTTACCCGTTCCACCGTCGGCCACCAGCGGAGCGCTATTGCCGCGTGAGAGCCAGCCGCGGGTAGTGGCCACTGTGGCCACGTCGAACACGTTCTCGGAGGCCAGGTTTCCGGTGCCGCCGAACTGGCCCGGGACCTGGGTCACAGGATCAGAGCACGCGGTCGCGGTTCCGCTTGTGCACGTCGTGCGTCGCAGTCCGTAGAGCTGGCCGATCTGGAACTGGTTGTCGCCCGGGCCGCCGTCGAGGTAGGTCGGCGCGGCGTTGTCATCGGAGGCGAAGTAGTCGTTGCCGCCGAGCGAGTAGACGTGGACGCCACCGTTCATCGAGCTGTCGTAGTTGACGCGCTCGACGCCATAGCTGCCCGTGGTCGCGCACGGGACGCCCGGTGCGCAGGTGGTCGGGTTCACGAGGTTGCCGCTTGAATCGACGGCCTGGGTCTGGAACAGGCTCGCGTGGAGCAGAGCCACGAACGCGGCGCCCGCCTGCTGCTGCGCGTCGCCCTGATAGAGGGCCGGGCGCGTGGCGCTCTGGCCGACGATGGACGGGACTGAGCGCAGCAGGAAGGTGTCGTTGGTCGCCCACTCTCCGGTCGTCCCGTTGACCCCGGTGTAGTTCGGCGTGTTTCCGCTGTATGTGTCGTAGCCGAAGACATTCAGCGTGTCGGTGCCGTCGGTCGGGGCGTGGGTACCGAGAACGTTGACCACGTAGTTGTTGGCGCACGAGCTCGCTGGGAGCCCGGCCTGGTTCGGCGCTGCGCCGCACCAGCTCCCGCTCGTATAGATGTCGTAGACGTTGTTACCCGACTGGCCATCGAGGGTCAGCGAGTCGGCCGTGGCGACGTCGTTGCCGAGGCTCACCATTGAGGGCAGCCGGTTGGCGACGAAGGTGTCGTCGCAGGTCGTGCCGGTGCCCGTCGGGGGCGGCGTCGTCGAGGTGCCCGTCGCGCATGCCGCTCCGCCATCGCCGCTCGGTGCGAAGAGGGTCGGTGAGGTGGGTGTGGCGCTCCCGTAGGCCCGCGTGTTGCCGCCGAGCCAGGTCTGGTCGAAGATGATCGTGTCGGCCTCAGTGTTGCCGAACACTCGCGTCAGACCGGCGGTCCCACCAGGGGTCAGTGAGCCCCGGAGGACGATGACGGTGCCGTCGTTCGTGCCGTTGTCGGTCAGGCCCGGGTGGCTGTCGCCGCAGATGTCGATGTTGCCTGCGGCCTGGGTGGGCTGGTTGGGATCGCCGGAGCTCGGCGTGATCGGCCCACACGCCGTCCCCAGGGTTGTCGCGGTGCCCGTGCTGGTTCCGCGAGTGGCCAGGATCTGGCTGCTCGGGTCGGTGACGACGTCGTCGGCCGAGACGAGCTTGACGTTGCCGCTCTGGGCCTCGATCAGGCCGCCTGAGGTCGGGGTCGTCTCGTAGGGAGTCGGCGTCCCGGTGCCCGCGCCCCACTGCGTGATGGGCGAGTTCTCGGTCACGAGGGTCGTGTCGGGCACACCGTTGCCGTTGTTCAGACCGTTCAGCAGCAGGATGTCGTTGCCGGCGTTGACCGATCCGTCCAGAACCGAGGCGCCGGCGGAGTAGGTGAAGTTCGGCGTGGCCGGCATGACGTTGATCGAGGTGTCGCCCTTGCTCGCCGCGCTGCTAAGCGTGAAGGTCTGCGAGTTGATCCCGGACGCGACCACGATCTGCGCTCCGGACCCCAGCCCATTAGCCAGCGGCGCGACCGTAATCGAGCTGATGGCCGTGGACGTCGACAGCGCCGCCGAGAGAGTGCCGATCTCACCGAGGTTGAAGCCCGCCACCCCGTTGCCATCGGGGCCCGTCTCGGTCGTGGTCAGGCGGACGTTGCCGCTCCTGGCCCACGCGAGGAGCAGATCCATCGGCGCCGTCCGGCCCGGCTGGGCGATCAGGAAGGACATGGTCGCCGTGCTCAGCGAGGCCGGAAGGGTGACGTTGTTCGACAGGGTCACCGAGCCGGGGCTCACCGTCAGGATCGTCGTCCCGACCGGGATGTAGCCGAGGCCATCGGTCTCGACGATCACCTCGCCGGCGTTGGCGGCAGTGAAGTTCGCCGAGGCCGAGCTGAGTGTGGCCGAGCCGTTGCTCACCGAGCCGTCGGTGTAGTTGGCCCCCGGCGTCTCGGTCAGGTAGATGCTGCCGGTAGACAGGGCAGACACGGAGCAGACCGCCGTCACGGCGCGCTCGGTGGAGCTGGCGTTCTGGTAATTGGCGTCCTGGTAGGCGAGCCCGAAGTCACGCGTGCAGTAGTTGTCGCCCGAGTTGTTGGCCGACGAGTAGATCTTCAGGTCGTTGCTCGCGGAGCCGACGCTGCCGCCGACCGCGCTCAGGTCGACGTTGTTGCCGATCAGATTCGGAGGTTCGACGTTGCCTGATGTGTTGGTGTTGATGCCGGCGCCATTGCCGCGCCCATCGACGATCGACCCCGCCGCTGAGGTCAGCGTGATGTCGCTGTTGGTGACGATCGCGTTGACCGGCAAATCACCGTTGGCGACACCGTTGGTCACGTTCGTGTTGCTGGCGTAGTCCTTCGTGCCCTGGATAAACACGCCCCAGGTGCCGCCACCGCTCGGCGGGAGGTTGTCCCCGAGCGCGCCACCAGCGTTCCACGTCTGGCGGACCGCGCTGGTGTCCGTGACGGTGAGGGTGCCGATGTTGCCCGCGCTGTCCAGCCCGTCGGCGTTGGCCTGGACGAGCAGGAACTCATCCGGGGTGCCAACGCCGCCCTCGCCCGACGTGCCGCCTATCTGGTTGTTGCCGGAAACGAGCGTGATATTGCGCGCGATGATGTTGGTCCCGGTCGCCGTGGGCAGCCCGGGCGGGTTGGTCGAAGAGACCTCGGTGCCGTCGGCCGGGTTGTCGGTGGCGTCGAGCACGGCCGCCGGCGAGTACAGGAACACGTCGGCTGGAACCGCACTGCCCCCGCAAGCTGCGCCTGGGCAGAGGCCCGTGGCCACGATCTGGCCGGCGCGCAGGTTGCCGCTGTTCTCGGTGTCGATGATCTCGCCGTTCGTATACAGGTCGATCCGGCCGACGTTGTCGGCCGACCCGGCGGTTCCCGACGTCGGATTCGTCCCAACGTCGGTCTTCAGCCCGAACGTGCTGTCGACATTCGTGTAGGCCGTGTAGGTGACGTCGGTCGCGGTCGACTCGTGGTGGACGTAGATGTCGTTGCCCGCGGTCAGGCCGGGGTTCTGCAGGTGAGCGGGATCGGTGAAGGTGTAGTCGGCGTTGATGTTCGTGGTGTCGGTGCCATAGGCGACCAGCACCCAGTTGTCCTGCGGTGTGCACGTCGTGCTGTTGCTGGTGCAGATGTACGGGGTCGAGCTGTCGTTCTCCCAGTAACGGAGGACGACAGTCTTGGTGTCGTGCGGAGAGCCCGAGCCGCTCGGCGTGAACACCGTGGTCGCGACGCTGTTGGGGGTGAAGCTGGCCACGCTGACCGTGCCGACCTTGGCCGGGATGACACCCTCGACGCTGTCGAGGACATCGATGGCGATGTTGTCCCCAGCGAACAGCGGCCCGATGACCGGCTGGAGATCGACCGTGGCCGACGGCGTCGTGCTGCCGTCACGCCGGATCGTCTGGAGGGTCAGGTGAATGTCCGTGAACGCCTCGCCGTCGAGCTTGACGGTCTTGACGGTCGGCGCTGCGCCGTCGCCGAGGCCGTACTGGACGAGCACGGCGTTCAGCGGGTCGCTGGAGGTGCATGCCTGATCGTTCGAGGCGCAGCCCACGGAGCCATCGGTGGCTTGGAGGTGCAGTTCGTTGCTCTCGAACGGCGCGCTGGCACTCAGGTTGGTCGGCTTCACGATGATGTCGCCGCGGTCACTACGCAGGTTTGTGATGCCGATGATGTTGCTGATGCCGCCCTGGAAGGTCAGGGGGTAGCTATTGGTGGGACCACCCAGCGGGGGCCCGCGGATGCTCTCGACGGTGACGATCGTGGGGACGAACAGGTGCTTGATCCCGAACTGGAAGGCGGTATCGCCCGCGGGCCCGCTGTCGACCGAGACGTTGATCACCGCCTCGGGGTTCTGGACCAGGTGCTCGTTGAGCGTGTCGATCGCCAGGACGGCCGGGCCGGGTCCGCCACCCTCCATGATCATCGAGCGGTCGGACTCGTTGGTCACGTTGACCGAGTTCCACGTCTCCTGCATGACGAACAACGCTGGGGTCAGGGCCGACGAGCCGTCGCTTGACTCAATCGTGCTCGTCGTGTTGGCGTGATTTGCGCTGAAGAGCGCCGACGGCAGGTCCTTGTAGAGGATCGGCGCGACGATGATCGTGTTAGGAGCGGAGATGCTGTCGCCGATGTTGAGCGGGGTGCTCGGCGCGGCGCTTGAGTAGACGGTGACGTCGCTCGTCTTCGCGATGATCTTGCCGTTCTGGTCGATCGTCAGCACCGGGTTCGGGTCGCCCAGCAGGTACACGGTGGAGTTCCAGTTGATGTCCCGCTTGTCGTTCTGGGTCAGGCTCGGACCGCCGGTGTCGACGACGAGGAAGCCACCGTGGGCGTCGTTGGGCAGACTCTGGCTGAGCGACTGATAGGTGTCGACCCAGAGCGCCGCCGTGCGGATCGTCGAGCCGACGTCGCCGGTGACCCGGGAGGTGCTGTTGTAGTTGAGGGTGGAGTTGGCTCCCGCCTCGCCACCGCCGCAACCACAGTCGCCGTTGGAGTTGGCGGTGAAGGACTGGTTCTCCTTGCGGGCGTGGATCTCAACTCGGTCGCCGCTGAGAGCCGCGCCGCCCGTCAGCTCGACTCCGGTCAGATCGGTTACGTCGACCTCGGCGTTGGCGTTGGCAAACGCGCCGAGGGCATCGGATTCGGCGGCCGCCACGGCGTTGACCAGGACGTCGCACGGCGCCGAGGCGTTGTTGCAGTAGTCGGTGAGCCCGATCGGCGTGACGCTGGTCGGCTGCACGCCGGCCGCCACGGTGCCGTCGCTCTGGATGCTGTGCTCCGCGCCGACGTCGCCGGACACGAACACGGTCGCACCCATCAGTGTGCCGCCGACGACGGCCCCGGTCAGGGCGCAGTTCGAACTCTGGGTGAGGCCGCAGTTGCCGCCGCCGCTGCCGATCGTGATCGTCTGGTTGGCGGTCGTACCACCGAATAGGCCACCAGCGAATGCCTGCGCCGAGCCGGTGCCGTCGAAGCCTTCCCGACCTTCGACCAGGATCGTCCGCCCGGCGGTGATGTTCCCGAGGGCGTTGGCCAGTGTGGCATGAGTGGTGTAGGCGTCGGCGTTGACGCCGCCGCCGGCGATCGCGCCGCCACCCGTGACGTTGGACGCGACGCTCGGCGCCTCGATGCTGGTCGCCACGACCTGGACGTCGCGCAGCGCCGTCACGGTCGCGTTCACGTCAACGCTGCTCGTGACCGTGTTGCTGATGTTGACCGTCGCGCTCGCGTCCTGGATCGAGACCGCGCCGCCGCCGGTGTTCGACGAGTTCGAGGCGCCGTTCGCCTCGGAGGCGGCGGAGATCACCAAGTCCTGGCCAACCAGCGTGGAGTTGCCCTTGATCTCCGCCGTGACGGTCGGGTTGGTGGTGGTGGTCGAACTCGCTGCCTGGACGCTGAGCAGGCCGCCGCCGACGCCGGTCGCCGACGAGCTCGGGACCCCGCTGCCGGCCTGGCCGATCAGCGCGGAGGCGCCGCCGATGCCGAGCATCTTCTGCGGCGAGCCGGCGCCGCCGCTGGTCAGATGCTCGATCAGCTGCTGGGTGCCGCTGCCGGAGCTCAGCAGGGCGATGCCGTCGATCGACAGGTGAGAGGCGTCGAACCGGCCGGTGCCGTCGGCGTTGACCGCGCTGCCCGCATCGCCCGGCGTCGTCTCGAGCTCGAACGTCGACCCCGACAGGTAGTGGACGTAGTACGTGTAGCCGTCGACCAAATTGCCGATGCCACCGGTGTTCGGCGTGAAGACCTGGAGACCCGAGCCGCCCGGGTTGACGTCGACAATGTCGAACTGGTGCCCGGAGGGAGCACTCGGGTCCGTAAGCCGGATCCCGTAGTCGTCGACCTTGACGACGCGGTACGTGTGGCCCTGGGTCAGGTTGATGTTGCTGCAGCTCGACCCACCCGGAGCGTTGACACAACCGCCGTAGGTGATCAGGTCGCCCGTCTCGTACCCGTGTAGCGGGATGTAGATCACGTTCGTGTTCGATGACGTGTCGACGTGGCCGCCGCTATCGAGCTTCGGCACCTCGGTCGCCACTCCGTTGACGGTCGCGGACTGCAGCTGGATGTCGATGTTCGAGCCGCCGAAGTTGCTCGTCTTGGGCGCGTGATACGTGACCGCGTCGCCTTCGGCAAAGCTGCTGCCCGACTCGAAGTTGAGGGCGGGGGCCTGGAAGACGCCCCCGCTGACGTTCCCGTCCGGCACCAGCCAGGCAGACGTCGTCTTGGTCACGCCCGGATCGACCAGCCGGATCGTGTTGGCGTCGACGACGACGACCTCGTAGGCGTGGCCGACGGTCAGGCCCGGGATCGCGGTGCCGGTGGTCTCGTAGGTGACCATGTCGCCTGTGTGCAGGTTGTGCGGGGCCTGGAAGGTGAGCGTGGCGCGGTTCGGATCGACGCACGCGTTGTCCGAGCCGTCCGAGTTCGTCGCGCCGCCGCACACCGGCGTCTTGCTCGAGTCGAAGTTCGAGCTGTCGAAGCTGAACTGAACACCGAGCTCCAGCGTCGTGCACAGCGGCGAGTTGCTGCAGTTGACGATCACGCCGTAGCTGTAGCTGTCCCACAGGCCGCCGATCAGATCCGGGTTGGCGCCGGTCTGCGGATTGGTCGTGCCGGGCGGCTGGTAGATCACGCTCGCGCCGGTCTGGACGCCGACGGCGCCGTTGAAGGTCAGCGTGTTGCCGCTGACGTTGGTGATGGTGCCGTCGGAGTACTGCTGCTCGGCGTTCCCGTGGGTGGCGCTGATCGTGAGCGTCGTGCCCGCGTCGACGAAGCCGCCGTTCACGGTCGCGCCCACGCCAGGCGTGTCAATGGCGTTCGCGGTGAGACCGGCCTGAAGGTTCAGGAGGCCGCCCTGGGTCGCCTTGGAGAAGGCGTTGGCGTCGGTGTGGGACTTGGCGAGGAGGATGACGTCCCCGGCCGCGGTGATCCTGCCGCCGCCGAAGGTCGCGGAGACACTTGGAGAGGTGTCCGCGGTGGACGTCGATGCTGAGCCCACCAGAAGGCCGCCGGCTCCGGTCTGGACTATGCCGAGCGTGGCGTCCGTACCGTCCGCGGTGACGCTGATCGAGCCGGCGCCGGCCTTGCCGACGAGGGTGCTGTTGACGGTCACGGCGCTCCCCACGCTGCCGTTGATGTAGGCGCTGGTGGCCGCATAGTCGTACGCGCTCGGGCTGAACGACTGGAGCGTGATGCCGCCGCCGGTGTCGCCGCCCGAGGTCGCGGTCGCGCTGTTGTTGCCGGTGGCGGTGACTGTGATCGCACCCGTGATCGTCGGCTGGTTGTTGGTGAAGTGTCCGAGCTGCGCGTTCGGACCGGCGCCAGCCTCGGTCACCGGGGCGTTGGTCCCGTTGTAGCCCGCAGCGCAGTTCCCGCTGCCGTCAAAGACGCCGACGCAGGAGTTCGTGCTCCCGCCGGAGACGGTGATCGCGCCGCCGCTGATCACGTCGCCGGTCGCTGTGGCCACGTTGTTCGATGTCGCCGCGATCGTCAGCGACGAGGCGCCGTTCACGGTGCCGTCGTAGTGCGCCCGAGTATCGGCATCGACCAGCGTCGTCGGCTCGGCCGAGCCGAAGGCGAATAGTCCGCCCGAGAAGCCCTGGGAGAAGTCGGTTGCTGTGTTGCGGCTGGCGGCCTGGACGGTGATCCCGTTGGCCGTCGTCGCCTGGGCGCCGGAATCGACCAGCGCCTGAGTCGCGGCGCCTGCTCGGACCTCGGCATCGGAGCCGGTACCGACCAGCGCCCCGAGACCTCCGATCCCCACGAGCACGGTCTTGCCGGTGCCCTCGTTGCCCGTGGGCGCGCCGGGGTTGCCGGCCTGAACCGTCAGCGACGATGCGTGCTGGATGTTTCCGGCCACCTCGGCCTTGAGACCGCCCTCGACCAGCCCCTGTGAGCCGGCCGCCGCTCCAGCGCCGAAGAGACCACCGGCGCCGCCGTGGGAGTAGCCGCTCGCGCAGTTGCCGTAGCCGGCGTCACACAGGTCAGTGTTGGAGTCGATCTGGCCCGTGGTGATCGCGGTCAGGTTGGCCTCCACCTGAACCGCTCCGCTGGTGTTCACGGCGGCGTCGGAGCCGATCTGCGCGTTGGTCGACGCCGGCGACTGGATGTCGGCTGTTGTGCCTGCCAGGGCGACGCCGATGGTTCCCACCGCGACCACCAGCGCCTCGGCGACCGCGTGGTTCTGGCCATTCGCCGTGACCGTGAGGCTGGTGGCCATCGAATTTGAGGTTCCGAGCTGCGCGTCGAACGAGGCGGTGGTCCCGCCGCCGTCGTAGGCGTTGGCCTCGATCAAGGACATCCCGATGCCGAGTGAGCCGGCGGCCGCCGAGGCGGTCGACGTGGAGAGGTTGGTCGAGGTCGCGGTCAGCGTCACGTCGCCGCCGGGGACGCTCCAGGCCGCGTTGCCGGCCGTGGCGCTCGTCCCGGCGTCGGAGGTGATGTACGCCTGCCCCTCCGACCCGGAGGCGCCGGCGATGAGCCCGACGGCAACCGCGATCGAGCTCACCTCGGCGTGGTTGTTGCTCGTGGAGCTGATGGTGACGCCGGTGGCGTTCGTGACCGCGCCGCCGATGCCGGCGTTGGTGGCGCCGCCGACGCTCGCCTGCGGGAAGTTCAGCTGAATCCCGACACCGAGGGCACCTGAGCCACCGTCGGTCGTCGTCTTCGCGTGGTTGCTGGAGGTCGCGGTGAATGCGATCTGACCGCTCGAATAGAGCGACTTGCCGCCGGCGGCGGTGGCCTCGACCTTGGCGTCCTTGGTCACCTCGGCATCGGCCAACGTGCCGCCACCCGCGAGGAGCCCGCTGATCGAGACGCTGACGATAGTCGCGTCCGCCTCGTTGGCGCCGTTGGCGTTGACGGTGATCTGGCTCGAGCCAGTCACCGTGCCATCGAGCGTCGCGCGGACCGCGCCACCGACGAGCGCCTTGGCGGCCATGAAGGTGAGCGCGGCGGCGAAGCCGAAGTGGACGCTCAGCACGTTCGCCGTCGCCGCATTTGTGCTCGGCGTGAGTCCGTCCGCCTTGAGCAGCAGTGCCTCGATATCGATGGCCCCGCTGGAGTGGAGGGTCGCATCCGACTGCACCAGGCTCTCCACAGCCGCGCCACTCGTTATCTCGGCATCGCCGTAGGCACCGGCGAGGCCCACGACGGCGGCGCCGATCGTGGTAATCGGCGCGCTGGCCGCGTTGTCGGCGTACGCCTTGGCGGTGATCAAGCCTGAGCCGGTGATGCTCCCGTCCTGCTTGACCCGGGTGGCACCCCCGACCTCGGCCAGCCCGAACAGGACATCCAGGCTGACCCCGGCGACGCTGAGCTGCGGAACCTTGGCGAGGTCGACCGCGCTCGCGTGATTGGTAGCCGATGCCGTGAGCGTGACCGCGCCGCTGCCGACGTTCAAACCCGGGTTGGCGGTCGTGTCAACCTCGGTGGTTCGATCATCGGCGGCGTGGCGAATCGTGATGCCGATGGCAACGGCACCGACGTTGATGTTCAGGGTGCTGGCCGTGACGTCGCTGTGATCGCCTGTGGAGGTGACGGTCAGGCTGCCGGCGGTTCCGTTGGCGCCCGAGGAGGCGAGGGTGGTGCCGGAGAGCGTCGTCCAGGCCACGGCCCCGCCGAGTGAGACGGCGCCGCCGCCGAGCGAGATTGCGGTGGCCGTCGGGCTGATCGTGTCGTCCGCGGCGACGTTGATCGCGCCCACCGTGCCACCGCCGCCGACAGCGACGTTGCCGATCTTGGCGGTGTCGTCGCCGCTGACGCTGACCACGGCGACGCTGGCGCCGGCGGCGATCGCGCCGAACGATCCGCCCGGGGCGAGCGCGTCGACGCTGCGGCCTGCATGGGCGGTGACCGAGATCCCGCCCGGAGCTTGGAGCACGCTTGCGCTGTCGTCGATGTGGGCTTCCTGCGAGCTCGTGTCGTTGATGACGACGACGTTGCCGCCGACGGCGATCGCGCCGGCGGCGCCACGGAAGGCGATTCCGTTGACCGTCTCGTCGAGGCTGGTCCCAACGGTGACGTTCCCGGTTGTGGCGGTGATCTGCGCGCCGCCGCTGATCCCGGCGTTGGTGTCGCCTGAGATCGAGACGACGAGAACGCCGCCGGCGACGCCGACGAAGCCGCCCGCAACCGCACCCGCGAGCCCGAAGATCGTGAGGTGACCGGTGGCGGTGACGTTGACGCTGCCCCCGGCGGTGACGTTGCCGCCCACCGTTGCCGTGGTGCCGGAGGTTGGGGCGGCGGCGAGCCCGTCGCTGGCCACGCTACCGGTCGGCGCGGCGCTCGCGATCTTCGTCGTTCCCTGCCCGAGGCCGCCTGACACCCGGTTGTTAGTCGCCTGTGAGCCACCCAAGTTGGTCCACGTCGCGTCGGTGCCGGGCTTCGACGACGTGGTGGTCGCCGGAGCCACCTGGTAGAGAACACCACTGAGAGTGACCTTCTGACCGGCGGTGTAGGTGCCAGGTGCCCAAACCGCATAGCTGGTCGTGTCCGAGCTGCCACCGAGCACGCTCTTGTAACCCGGATCGCCCGAGCCGCCGCCGTTGCCGCTGGCGACCGAGTCCGCGCTGCTACTCGCCGTGCCGTTGCCTGCGTCGTGCACGGTCGGGCGCCGCCAGTGGGCACTGTCGATGATGCCGCCGCCGCTGAGCGGGGCGCTCCCGACGCTGCCGACCGTGGCGACGAACTCCTCCTGCGCGGCGCAGTTGCTGCTGCAGCTGGGGTCCTTGTAGTGGACGATGTCGCCGGCGGAGTACTGGGTGGCGCCATCCCACATGCCCTTGTCGGCGGCCAGCGTGTTGGTGGGGGGATCCCACTCGGCGGTGTCGATGTGGCCGGTTCCGTCGATCGGCGCATTTGCCGGCTTGTCGATCGCCGCCGCGAACGTGTAGACGGTGCAGTTGCTGGAGCACGTCGGATCGGAGTAGTGGACGACATCGCCCTTGTAGTAGCTGGTGACCGGGTTGTACGTGCCCTGATCACGCCCGCCGGACCCCTCGTTGTAGCTCGAGTTCGACTGGTCCCCGATGCTCCAGACCGACACTGCGCCGGCGACCCCGACGAACCCACCGCCGACGCTCACGGCGTACGTCTGGACGTTCTTGGTCTGAGTCGCGTTGACGGTGACGTTATTGGTCGCATTCACGTTGGACGTTCCGCCACCCAGCATCGCCTGGGTCGAGGTATCGGCGATGCCGACATCGACGCCACCAGCGATGCCGGCGATGCCGCCTGCGATGGCCCCCGCGATAGTCAGGGACTTGAAGTTGTCGCTCGCCAGGACATCGACGTTCTGCGTGAGGCTCGGGGTCCCGAGCTGGTTGATCTGTGCGCCGGTCCCGATCGAGGCCAGCGTCGTCACGTGGAGCAGGGTTACGCCGATGCCGCCGGCGACGCCCACGGCGCCGCCACCCGCGGCTGCCGCCAAGCCGAACACGTTCTCGCTGGAGTTGCTCTGCACGACGACGCCGCCGTCGAGCCCTGCCAAGGCGGTGCTCCTCGCCTCGCCGTCAACGCTGCTGTTGGCGCCGACGAACGCCTCGGTGTGCTTGGTGACGCTGGCCACGCCGACCGCCGCGCCGACGCCGACGAAGCCGCCGGCGATGCTGGCCGTGATCAGGATTGGTTTGGTGTCGTCACTGGCTTGCACCAGCACGTTGTTGCCGGCGACGATGGTGTCGCTCGTGCCCGTGTCAGCGAAGGTGTGGAGGTTCCAGATGGTCACGCCGACGGTCGCTGCCACTCCTGCGAAAGCGGCCCCGGCGACGGTGGCGACCACCCCGACGATCGTGTCCTGAGCCGCGGCCGTGACGAGCACGTTGTTGGCCGCGTACACGGACGCGGAGTTCCCGATACGGGCATCAGTCGTGAGCGTCACCAGGTGGACGGCAACGCCGGCGCCGACGCCTGCATCGCCGCCGATCGAGATCGTGGCGACAACTCCGATCTCGTGGAACTGGTTGTTGGCGGCAACACGAACCGACTGGCTTTGGCCGGCGCCGGCCGCCGCCCCGGTGCAGGCGAGGTTGCAGTTGATCCGCGCGTTGTCGTCGATGAAGGCCTGGGTGGTGACATTGACGACGTCGACAACCCCGGAGAGGTTCACCGCGGCGGAGCCCGCAAAGCCCGCGCTGACGCCCACGGCGATGATGTTGTCCGTGTTGTTGGCGGTCACGGCAACGCCGGTGAATAGGCCGTGGCCCTCGTTCGTCGAGCTGGGACCCATCTGGCTGGCGTCGCCCGACGGCTCGGCACCGCTCGGGGCGAGGCTGTGCGACCGACCGCTGCCGAGGCCGCCCGTGAAGGTGATGGCCGTTACGGATCCAGCGGAGCCGCCGCAGTCGGCGGCGAGACCCGTGGCCTGGCACTTCGTCGCGGCCAGGCGCAGCTGCATCCCGTTGTGGTTGACGTCGCCGGGGTTGTCGACGATCGCGTAGTAGGTCTGGCCGTCGGTCAGGCCGCTCAGCGGTGCCCCGCCGCCGGCGCTGTAGACGAGCGGATCGCCGGTCTGGATGGGCTTGGCCTGCGGGTAGCGGAGCGTGATCTCGCCTGTGCTCCCGACCACGTCGTGACTCGGCTCAAATCGGGGTGAGGTGTCCTCACGAACGCCCGCTTGGTCCGTCGCGACGAGCCGGTGGTTCTCGCCCTCAGTCGCAGGAGCGGAGAGGCCGCAGACGACGTTCGAGTCGGTGCACGGCGCGACCATGTCGGACGTGTAGCTACCGGCGCAGGCGCCTTGGTCCGGGCCGGGGGTGGATGAGCAACCGGGCTGCTTGAGCAGCTGGATCTGATCCGGCGAAACGATGTGGGCGTAGTAGAGCTTCGCGTTGTCGTCGTACAGGCTCGTCAGACCGCCGACGCTGGCCGTGGCGCACGCCCCCGTCGACTTGCCGCAGCCATTGTCGTAGATGACGGGCTCGTTCTCCGTGTAGGAGTGGTTGAACGGCAGGGTGATGGTCGACCCGTCACCGCCGATTACCCCGGCTCGTGTCGGGTCGAAGCGGATGTCCGTCGGTGTGAGCGAAGAGGTGCCGTCCATTGCGTCGAGCGAGTCGGTGCCAAGCGCGACGACGTAGGCCCCGTCGCCGATGTAGCCGAGGGTCGTCTTCGTGATCACCGGCACCGCTGCGGCAGCGCCGACCGCCGCACTGCCCGCGGCCGAGAGATTGCCCCCGATGATGTTCATGTTCAGGCCTTCGTTGGCGGCGACCCTGACCGATCCGGTGGCGATCACGCTCGGCCAGTTGGTGTCGGATCCACACGTATTGGCGGCATCGCTGGCCGAGCAGCCAATGAACGCCTTGGTCGCGACGTTGAAGACCGAGACGCCGACGTTGACGTTTACCGCCGCCGTGCCCCCAAACGCGCCGCCGACGGCGATCGAGGAGATCGATTCGGAAGAGTTCGCATCGACGGTCGCGTCGCCGCCGACGTTGACGGTGGCGTGCTGGGCGACCTGTGCCTCGGTGTCCTTGCTGATTACCTCGACGTCGACACCGGCGCCAACACCCGCGGTGCCACCCGCGGCCAGTGCACCGGCTACGCCAAGGATCGTTGTGGTGTCGCTAGCGCAGACGGCCAATCCGGCGGTGGCGCTGCAGATGGACAGGCCGCTGCCCGAGCTGTTCACCGTCGCGCCGTAGTCGACGTGAGCCAGCGTGCTGTTGGTCATGTCGTCGACGACGACGGACCCGGCCACACCGGCGTCGTCGCCTCCGGCACCGCCGACGGCAATCAGCTTGAGGTTCTCGGTCTGCGTCGCGGAGACGCCGAGTCCACCGCCGGTGGAGGTGATCGTCGCGCCGGCATGGACCGCCGCGTCGACGTTGCCCTTGCGAACCAGGATCACGGCCGAGGCACCAACCCCGGCGCTACCGCCGCCGATGGCGACGTTGCCGGCGACGAGCCAGAGGGGCGCATTCTCGCTTGCACTCACGGTGACGGCCCCGCCCGAGGTGATCGAGGCGTTGTTGTCCACGATCGCCGAGACGCTGTGGGAGCCGCCCTCGTCGTAAGCCACGACAATGATGGCGCCGGTAACCGCGGCGCCATCAGCCGAGCCGGCGCCGGCGACTGCGACCTCGGTCAGAGAATCGGTCGCCTGAGACGTTACGGAGACATTTCCGCCGGCATCGACGGCAGCCGAGGGATCGATGTGCGCCTTGATGTCAGCGTTGATCACGTCGACGATGAGCGACAGGCCGACTCCGGCGCTGTCCTGCGAGAGCGCCAGGGTGCCTGACACGTTCACGAGCGTTGTGTCGCCCTCGGCGCTAACGCTCACCGTCTGCCCTGTGCCATTCGAGGTGTAGCCGGTGGTCTGGTTGATCTGGGCGCCGGAGCCGATGTAGGCCTCGGTGTCGAACGAGAAGACGTCGACGACCACCGAGCCGGTGACGGCGGCTCCGCCGCTCGAGGCTGCCCCGCCGATCGCGATGTTGGAGAAGGCGGGGAGCTTGGTCGGGTCGATCTTGGGGATCCCGACCGGGTGCAGCGCGCCAAGCGTGGTCGTTGCCGTCACCAAGATTGCGCTAAGCGCGTCGACGTGGGCGCTCGACTCGATCGAGGCCTTGGTCTGGAGGTCGTTGATGACACTCACCGCGAACGAGCCTCCGAACGCGTCGCCGTTCTGCGAGAGGCCGCCTGAGAGGACCAGGTTCTGGAGGCCCAGCGGACTGGTGGCGGTCACCGACACGTTTCCATCGGTCGTCACATGAGCGCCGGTATCAATCTTGGCGATCGAGTGGTACGACAGGACTTGGACCGCAACCGAAGCGGCGACGCTGGCATCGGACTTACCCCCGGCACCCGCGATGCCCCAGACGACAAAGTCGTTCTCGCCGGTCCCGGGGGTGGTGGCCTCAACCGTGACCCCTCCGCCGGTGCTGTTCAGTATCGCCGCCGCCCCGATTGTCGCGGTGTTGGTGACATCTTCGACGTTCAGGCCGACGGCCGCCGCGACCTGGGTGTCTCCGCTCGCCAGGTTAATGGCCAACCCAATGGCCCGCGAATTAGCGGTCGTGGTGTTGTGTGCTGCCACGGTGATCCCACCGCCATGTGTGGTCAGGTGAACGCCGGGGTCGATGAGCGCGGTGTTGGTCGTCTTGACCCAGTTGACGCTGATCGCGGCGGCGACACCGGTGTTTCCGCCGCTGTCGCCGGATTCGCTCCCTGCCGAGCTGTTGGCAGTGTCTGTGCCGCTGCCGCTGCCGCTGCTGGTCGGGAGATCGCCCGTCCCGGCGCTCTTGGCGTCGCTGTTCTTGACCTGGCTGTTGGCCTTGTTGTCTGCCTGGTCGCTCGAGTTCGAGCTATCGGAGTTGCCGTTGGCGCTTGCCTTCGTCTGTGCTCCGCTGTTCATCTCGGAGTCAGCGGTCACAGAAACCGCTCCCTGGGCGTTCGTGTTGCGGTCGAGCTCAGCGTTGGTGCTCCAGCCGATGAGAACGTTGATCGAGATGTCGGCGCCGATGGCCACGCTCGAACCGGCAGCATCGGCCGAGCCCTCGGTCCCGGCCGCCTCGGTCGTGTGGCTGGCGTGGATGGTCACCCCGGCGCTGGGCGTCAGGTCTGTCGACGAGGCGCCGATGCGAGCTGTCGCGGCATCCTTATTGAGGACCACCAGCGCCACGGCGGGGGAGATGCCGTCCTTGGCCTTCGAGCCTGCCTCGACGTCGGTCTTGATCGTCCGCAGCGAAGTCGCCTCGAGGTCGAACGCCGCGCCGCCGGTGACGGGGACGCCGTCCTCGATCTCGGCCCGAACGGCCGTATCGGGAAGAATGTTGAGCGCGACAGAGGCGCCGACGCCAACCCCGCCGCCGCCAGATCCGCTGCCCTCGCTGGAATCGGAGTTGCTGGAGCTCTTCTTCTCCGATTTGGCCTCGGCGGTCGCCTTGGCGTTGACCACGTCGACCTCGTCGCTGAACGCCTTGAGGGTCACGCTGCCCGTTCCGGCGCCAACGCTCGTCGATGTGCCGTTCGCGATCACGGCCTCGGTGTGGTTGTGGACGATGTTCATCGAGAACGAGCCCGCGATCGCGACCGTCGAGGCATTGCTCGCCCCCGAGGTCGACTCAGCCTGGATCTGGTGAGCAGCGGCTCGATCGAGGGTGTCGCCCCCTGAGCTTGCGGCGTCAGGCAGGGCATCAACCTGCTTGACCGGCTTCGGGCTCCACACCTTGCCGGTGCTGTCCCACTGGTAGACGCCGGGCGCGTGGGTTCCGCTCTGTTCGGTGAGGTTGAACAGATCGCCGCCAGAGGGGGATCCCGGAAGTGATGACCCGGAATCCACTAGCTCCCACGCCTTGGGCGCGCCGCTCGGCGTGGTCAGCGTCCACACGGGGTCGTTCGCGTTGGTGGGAACGCCCGCCTCCAGGTCGATTCCGTTCGCGGAGATCGAGGCGCCCCCCGTATTCGCCTTGTTGGTGATCGTGACGAGGTTGATCGTGACACCCGCGCCGACCCCGGCCGAGGCCTTCGTCTTGCTGTTGCCGTTCGCCTCGCCGATTGCGTCCGTGTTGGCGGTCGTCTTCAGCGAGACCTGACCGGCCTTGGAGGTGATAGTGGCGTTGTTGGCGAACGTGGCCGTCGAGCTGCTGGTGACGATGTTGATCGTGATCGCCGCCGCGAGGGTGAAAGATGCGCCGTTCGAGTCCGAATCGCCGGCGGTCGGGCTCGTGGTGCTGTCGTTCTTGCTCGAGCCGGTGTTGTCCTTTTGGGTCTGGTTGGCGCTCTGGATCTGGTTGTCGGCGTGCTGGTTGACGTTCTCGCCCGAGCTGGTCGTGCTGCCGCCATTCGACGCCTTGCCGTCCGACCCGTCTGACTCGCCCTTGCCCGAGGCGTCAGTGCTGCTGGTGGTGTGCGAGACGCCGTCGGCCTCAAAGGCGATGTCGCCCGTGGCGGTTAGGCTCTGCGAGCTCGAGGCATCGACTACGTCGGTCGGCAGGGCGACCACGAGCGAGATACCGATGCCGACCTTGGTGGCGCCGAAGTCGCCCTTGGCGGTCGACTCGAGCTCGGCATCCTGGGTCGCCACTGCGCTTATCGCCCCGGTGGTGCTGATTCCCGGGCCGGCCCCGAACGAAGCCGTGGTCGTAACGTTGGGGATCGAGACCGACACGCTCGGTGCGAGCGCGAAACCGCCATCGGCCCCGCCCTCGGCGACCGTGGTCAGGGAGTCGGTGGGTCCGGTGGCGCCGTAGTTCGAATGGAGCGTGATGTTGTGCGCTCCGGTGATCGTCGGTCCGTCGAAGGGATTGCCGTCTCCCCCGGTCCCGGTCGAGGTCGTGTCGTTGACCAGGTTGATCGAGACCGAGGCACCGATGCCGAGCTTGGCGCCGGCGTCGTCGGTGAACTCGAGCGTGTGCTCGCTGCCCGTGGCCTGCGCCTTGTCGAGCTGGATGATGCTCGACGGGCTGCTCGACTGGGCGTCGGACTGGGAGCCGTCGAGCTGGATGTAGCCGGGCTTCAGGACGTGGGCGTAATACGCGCAGCCATCCTGGAGGGTCGCGGCGGTGGCACTGCAGGCGGTGGATCCGGACCCACCGACTATGCCGATCGGGTTACCGCCGCCGGTGTGGTACGTCAGCTTGTCCCCGTTCTTGACCGCGTCGCCGTTGGCTTTGGTCAGCTCCTGGGAGAGGACGATGGTGTTCAGGACAGTCGGCTGAGTGGGATCCCCCGCGATGATCGTTCCGGTGGCGTTGGGATCGAAGGCCAGGCTTGCAGCGAGCGCCTTGGTGGTGCTGGAGACGGCTGAAGTGGCCGTCATCTGCACGTCGCCTGAATTGGTGATGGTTACGGTCGGCGGGCCGCGGGTGGGATTGCTTGCCAGGTCGGCGCCCGTGACCGTCGCCGACGTGTTGACGTCGATGACGTTGAGCGCGAGCGACCCGTTGATATTCGCGGTCGTGCTGTTCTGGGCCCCTGAGGTCGCGGTCGCCGTGAAGGTGTGGACCTGGTCGGCGGCGGTCGGGTTCATGACTGCGCTCAGGACGAGGCCGTCGGAGCTCGTCGAGTCGCCGGCGGTGACCTGGGCGGTGTTGGTCTCGATCACGCGGTTGATCGCCACCCCGGCACCGATGCTGGCTCCCGACTGACCCTGGGTGGCCGCTTCACCGTCGGCCGAGGCGTTGGCGTGGGTGGTTGAGGAGGTGCTGAGCGTGAGCGCCCCACCAGCGTCGACGGTGAGTCCCTCGGGTAGCGAGGCGCTGACCGTGGCGTGGATGAGGTTGAAGGTGATCGAAGCTGCGGCTGCGATCTGGCTGCCGCCGCCGGCTCCGCCTCCGCCGCTATCGCCGGTCGACGCGCTTGGGGGCGAGCTGGTGTCGGCCGAGTTCGCCCCACCCTTGTTGCCGTTGTTGGCCTTGGCCGTCTTGTCGGCCTGGCCCAGCTGTGCGCTCTGCTGGCCGTCCACATTTTTCGAGTCCCCGCCATTGGAGGAATCGTTGGCGCCGACGACACTCGCCTTCGAGCTGCTGTCAGTGGTCGAGGCCCCGGTGGCCAGGAACTTGACGAATCCCTGAAGCGCAGTGATGTTGCGGTCGGTCGCGGCGGTCACATCGTGGGTCGCTGACGTGATCGCGATCGATGCTCCGATCCCGGCGCTTGAGCTCTCGGTGTCGCCCTCGGCTTTGCTCACGACCGAGGCGGTCTGCGTGGCCTCCACATCGAGGTTCCCGCTGATCGCGAGCGTGGGTCCGGTGTCTTTGGTGGATTGTCCGACGCTGGCCTGAGTGGTCACATTGGAGATCGAGACGGCGACCGACGGGGTGATGGCGGTCTTGCCCTGGGCACCGTTCGAAGCCTCGGTGGTCATCTCGTCGCCCGTCGTCGCGGTGATCGTGAGGTTCCGAGCCCCGCTCAGCGAAGCGCCGTCGCCTAGCCCGGAGGCGGTGGAGTCGTTGACGATGTTGATGGCGAAGGATGCGCCGATGCCGGTCCCGGACACGTCGCCATCGGCGACCAGGCTGTGCTCGGTGCCGGTGGCCACGCCGGGGACAACCGTCAGCGGCGTGCTGCCATCAGCGGAAAGCTGGAAGCTCATGCCGTTCGGGTTGCCAGATGGGCCGTTCTGGAAGTTGAGGAGCTGATAGGTGCCACCGTCGACGAGACCGCCGATTGAGGTTCCGCCGCCGTTGTGGTAGACGAGCTTGTCGCTCGAGGTGATGTCGCTACCGGCCTTCTTGATCTTGTAGGGAAGGTTGAAGGTGGTCAGCGGGCTGCCGGTGATTAGATTCGACGCCTGGGGGTCGAACACGCCGTCGTTGCGCCCGACCGCCTTCACCTCGCTCGCCGATTCCGAATCTGTGTTCAGCTTAAGATCAGGGCCGGCCGAGCTCGCTGAGACCGTGACCGTCGCGGTCCCAGGAAGCATCGCCTCACGGTCAATCGTGAGAACCGTGAGGGCCAGTGATCCGGCCACGGCGAACGTGCTCGCTGCGCTATGGCCTGACATCGCGCTCGAGGTGTAGGCGTCCTTCGTGGTCCCGGTCGCGGGCATCATCAGCGACTCGACGGTGATGCTGGGCGACTCGAGCGTCGTGCTCTGATCGACGTAAGCCTTGGTCGTGATCTTGTCGACCTGGATGGCGACGGCAACTCCGATGCTGTCCGGGGCCACACCGCTGGCGGAGGTCGTGGTGCCGTCCGCGGTCGTCGGCACGGTGTTCACCGATGAGGCATGAATCACGATCGAGCCCGCAGACGGCGTCTGGAGGATGGTGCTGCCGCTGACATAGGCCTCGGTGTCGTCGCCCAGGTTCGTGAAGGCCAACGAGGCCGCCACGCCGATCGACTGCTCGCTGGTTGTGCCATTGCTCGTGGTCCCGTTGTTGCCATCACCCTGGACCTTGGCGTTGTTACCCGTGAGCGAGTTCGGGTCGTTTCCGTTGTTGTTGCTCTTCGAGCCACCCGGGCTCGACTTAGAGCTTGAGGCCGAGGAGTCCGTGGTGTTGGCCTCGATCGTGATCGGTGAGCCTGTGGTCGGCGTGGTGCTCGTCGAGTCGATGTAGGAAAGCGTTGTCGTGTTGATGTTGGCGACGGCGATTCCCGCCCCGGCGCTTGCCCCGGTCGCGTCGCCGGTCGTGGTGACGTTGGTGTTGTTCTCCGAGTCGAGCGTCAGGGCGCCCCCGGCGGAGATGTAGCTTGAGCCCGTGACCGCCGTGCTCGCGGTTGAGGTCGAGATGTTGGTCGTCGCCACCGCCGCATCGACGGTTGAATCGGAGCTGAAGCCCCCCGTCTTGGCCGTAACGGTGACGTTCGAGGTGGCCTTCAGCGTGACTGCGCCAGATGCGGAGATCGACGAGTTGTCGACCAAGACCGCCGCCGTCGAGCTCAGGTTGACGACCGTGGCGCCGTGCGACGTGCTGCTGGTGTCGATGGTGTCAGAGGCGAGCGCGGTGAGCGAGACCGACCCCGCGCTGATGGTGACGCCCTCGAGTGTGATCTCGGCGTCCCGCGAGCCGCTGAAGATGCCGAGCGTTCCGGTCTCTGTGGCGCTGGGCTGGTCGGTCGCGTTGACAGTGAGTGCGTTGCCCCCGAGGTTGAAGGTGGCGCTGCCTCCGCTGCTGTTGAAAACGATCTTCGTCCCGTTGATGGTCCAGTCCCCGGCCCCGCTGATCGCGGTCGGCCCGCTGCTGAACCCGCCGTCGGTGGCGGTGATGGAGGCTCCATCCGTGGTTACAACCAGGGTTCCACCGGTCGTGTCAGTGATGATCGGATCCCCTGGCGTGTAGGTCACCGTGATTCCGCCAGGGGGTCCACGCGGGCTACCCGGGGTGGACGAAGCGCTGGTTGAGGCCGCATCGACGCTGTTCAGCGTCGTCGCCCCGTCAGACTGCGGTGGCGTGATCGAATCTTCGCTGGTCGTCGGAGCGGGCTCGCCTCCGCTCTGAGAGACGCCGCTGGTGGTCGTCGTGCCGGCCGGGCCGGCCAGATCGCTGGCGCCGCCCGCGGTGATCGTCGGACCGGTGGAGCCGGTGCTCGGTGAGATCGTGGTTGTCGTGGTCACCGGGGCCGCCGTAGCCAGCGAAATCGTCTGCAGCGCCGCGGGAGGAGCGGGCGTAGTCACGGTGGTGGCGGGAACGACCGTGGTAGTCACGACCGGCACCTGCGTCGTCACCGTCTCGGTGACTGGGGTGCTGACAGTCGTCGTGGTCACGGTTTGCGTCTCGGACGGGGCCTCAACCAGGGCGGTGGAGCTTGGGCTGCCGATGGGCTGGGTGCTCGTACCCGCGGAGATCGGGGCCGTGGTCGGCGCAGAGGAAGCGGTCGACGAACCGGTGGCTGGGGGGCTCGCCGGGATTGCGGTCGAGCCGGTCGACGTTCCAGAGTCGCCTGCGGCGTGGCGGATCAGGTGCCCCTGCTCGGGCGCGCTTCCCGCCGGGGCGCTCTCCGTGACCGTGGCGCTGTCCGGGGCCGGGGCGCTATCCACGGTGGTGGCTTGCGTCGGAGTCGACACCGGCGCCTGGCTGATCGGCGAGACGACCGGGGCCGAATTGCTCGGCATGGTCGGCGCCGGCGCCGCGGTATCGGTCACGACGGGGGCCTTGGTGATCGCGGTCGACAGGGCGCTGACGGCACCGGCGGGTTTACCCGCGCTGTGCTTGGGCGCCGATGCGGAGGGCAGCCCATACGCGCTCGTCACGACCCGTATCTGATGCGTCGAGCGACGCGTTACGGCCTTCGTCGAAGTGGTCCGGCGGATCGTCTGGCCGGCGGTTGTGTGCTGGACCGTCCGCGTCGCGGCAGCGGCTTGAGCTGGCAGCGCGCTTGCCGCCGGCTGAACCGCCGCTCGCTGAACTGGGATCCGGCGGAGCGTCGGGACGGCTACGTCTGGAAAGCGCGCGGTGGCAATCGAGAGCGACGGAAGCGCGACGGCGACGGCGGGCGGATTGAGGATCCCTCGTACCGCGGCGACTCCAGCGCTGGTGTACGGAAGCGCCAGCGCGATGACCCCCAGGATCCCGAACCAGAAGCGCTGGCGACGCGTCCCCAGGCTCTGCATCCCGAGCCTTCGCCGTCGCGTGGCGCCCCCGCGCGAAGCGAGCACCACGCGGTCGGCGGCCAGCACGGCCGACCAGCCCTTAAACATTGCGCCCCGATTGCGCCACCAAGTTGATTACGGCCCCTAATTAGATTTGGTCTCTTGGACCAATCGGCCACCCCTATGGCCGTTGCCCTTCGTGCCCCCGAAGGCCTCCTACAACCCCTCGGTCCGGTCCGATGAGGACCCTCTCAGATTCCGAACCGCTTTGTCAAGGGCTATTGACAGAACTTGACGAATCTGTCTCATCTCGGACAGATGTATGAGGCATGGCCGATTTTCCGGTGCCGAACCCGGGACGTCTACCTGAGGGTGTGGGAGCGGGCCATTCTGGCGGGCGTTGCTTTGGTCCGCTTCTTCGGCTTGAGGCGCTTCACCACGATCACGAGCGAACTGGTGGAACCGGTCGCTTTGGTTCCGACGTGGGGGGCCGCGAGCACCTGGGCGAGGCCGAGCACCCAGCCCGAGGCCCGATCGTCAAAGGTGGCGTCGATGCCGTGGCCGCGGGAGATCATGAGGATGACGACGGCGTCGGCCAACTCCGCCAGCTGTTGCTTCCACCTTCCCCTCTGCTGGGCGGCATGGGCCTGAGATAGGGCGCTCTGGAGCTGCGCAGCACGGGTGGCGTTGATCAGTCCGAGCGTCTTGGCCCGGGCGACCGCGCCGGCGAGGCCGCTCAGCGTGGGCTCGACCTGGAAAGGGATCGTCACGGTCGTGGTGTTCCCCGCCAGATCGGACGCGTGTACCGTGATCGCGTGCTGCCCAACGGCGAGGAAGAAACCGTCGATCCGGCCGCCCAACCCGAGCGGGTTCCCGTCGAGAGTGGCACGCGTGAGCCCTTCGTTCACGCCGCTCCCAGAGTCGATTGCGGTGAAGATCAGTGAGGTCGCCTGGTTGACATTCAGCGTGCTCGCGGCGGCCGGCGATGCGATCGCCAGCGCCGGTGGCGTCGTGTCGAGCAGGATCTGCGCCGTTGCCGTGGCGCTGTTGCCGGCACTGTCCGTGACCCTGACGTAAACGGTCTTGGTTTCATCGCCGCTGGGCAAAGAGAGGGTTGTGCCGCTGGCGCTGTAGGCGGTCGGGCTCGAGAAGCTGTCCCCATTGGTGGAGAAGCTCATCGTGCTCAGGGTTTCGCCTGGAGACGAGTCGGTGAAGCTGAGGGCGACCTGTGCGATGGGACTCTTCGTGTACCCCACCCCGCCATCGATCTGGACGGCTCCTGTGGGGCCTCCAGCCCCGGCGATCGAGGAGTCGATTCGCGGCTGAGCCGCTAGTGCGGGCGAGACCATGGCGCTCGAACAGGCGAGCGCCAGGGCGACGACGGCCAGAGCGCCGGAACAGACGCGCGCGGCGCCGGGGCCAATGCCCCCGTTCCCGGACGATCCTGGTCTTTGCCCCGCGCCCCTACCTCGCATGGAGGTTCATGCCCCTCATCTGATTACCAGTCTGGATCCGACAGTCTTGCCCGATACTGCCCGACGCCCCGAGCATACGCCCCGCGAGCGCAACCGAAAATCCGCGAGAAGCATAGGACCCCGGATCCTGTGACCGCCCAGTACACGTACGTGTTACTGGTACATCGCTACGGCCACCCTCGTCGGGCTTCTTCCACGCCGGCCTCTGAACACCCCGCCTCGCTTAACGAGCTCCGGCCGCCCCGGAAGGGGCGGCCGGATCGAACCCTGGAGTGGTTCAGCTGCTACTTCGGTCCGCAGGTCACGTACGACTGGATCGTGACGCTGTCGTTGTTGTTCTTGATGTAGCCGACGACCGCCTGGACAGACCAGGCGTTGGCGTATCCGCCGGCCGGGACCGGGTTGGCCCCGTTGTTGCCGTTGTAGATGGCCGGGTAGCTGGACTCCAGCAGCACCACGTCACCACTGCTTGTGGTGATCAGGGCGCCCCCGTTGTACGCCTCCGGATCCTGGCCGTTGATGTTGCAGCGAGCGACCAGGGGACCGAGCTCGGTGCCCGTGTTCGCGTTCTGGGGGAACGGAATCGGGCCCAGCTTCGGGCCGAGGAGGGTCTGCGTCGTCCCGCCCGGGTCAGCGCCGCCGGGCTGAAAGTCGCCCACCGGGCCCGTCGGTCCCGTGGCACCGGTGGTGCCCTGGTGACCCTGGGTTCCTCTGGGTCCGATCGCGCCGAGCGCTCCCACAGCGCCCACAGCGCCCACCGCGCCCACCGGGCCCATGGCGCCCTGCGCCCCGGTGCCGCCCTGGGGCCCCTGCGACCCGGGCTTCCCCTTGGGCGCGGGACCGAGGCACCGCAACGGGTCATCCGTGTCGATGCGCAGGCAGACCAGCTGGCCCGCCTTGAAGGCGGCGTGTGCTGGTGGATTGGCCGCGCCTACGGCTGGTGTATGCGAGCTGGCGTCGGCCCACGGCAAACCGGCAAAGGCGGTTCCGCCCAGGCAAGCCGCGGCCACCGCCGCCACGCGAACTAGGTGTTTGGTTCGCATGTCGCTCCTACGGACCACACACGACGTAGGGCGACACCGTGGCGGTGTCACCCGGGGCCAGATAGATGATGACGGCCTCAGCCTCGAACGCGTTCGCGGGCTGACTGGTATTAGGCGTCACCGAACCGCTCGAGTAGGTCCCGAGGAACTGCGACTGGATCGCCACCGCGTCTCCCGGATTGTTGGTTCCGGTCTTCGTGATGTTGACCCCACCGCCGTAGGCCTCGGGATCGCCGCTGCTCTGATCGCACTGGGCGATCGCCGGCCCCACAGAGGTGTTGGTCTGGCCCGTACCGGGCACGACCACCGGCGTCCCACTGACCACAACCGTATGGCCGGGGGCCCCCTGGATGCCCTGAGGACCGGTCGGGCCCACCGGGCCTACCGCCCCCTGCACACCCTGCGGTCCCTGCCCACCCGCGGCGCCTTGGGCACCTTGGGCACCCTGGGCTCCCTGGAGACCGACCGCTCCGATGGCGCCCGTCCTACCGCGAATGCCGCGCGGTCCCTTGGCCCCGCGAATCGTGATGCCGCACACGGGGGTGTCACCGGCGTCGAACATCACGCACTTCAGATGGGTCGAGGCCTCGCCTCCGCCAGCCTCGGCGACCCGGGCTGACGTGCTCGCGTCAGCCCAGGGCAACCCTGACAGCGCCACGGCCGCCAGGCAGGCTCCGCCGACAGCGGCGGAGCGCATTAGAAACTTCGCTTTCATCGAACCTCCAGGGTTAACAAGGGCTCAGGCGGCCCCACTTTTCAGGGCTCAGACGCCCCCCAACGGTTTGGTGGATCAGGTCCTTCACGACTTGCCCTTCTTTGTGGCGCCGCCGGCCTTCGGCTTCTGCTTGGACTTGGACTTGGACTTGGACTTGGACTTGGACTTGGACTTTTTGTGCTTGACCGGCTTCTTGACCGGCTTCTTGGCCTGCTTGGCCTTCGGCTTCGAGATCACGAAGGCGTTCGTGCTCACGACGAGGACGATCGGGGCGAGGCTCGCCGGAATGCTTAGCGCCGGGGAACTGGAAGCCGGCGGCGTTACGACGGGCGGGGGCGGCGGCGGGGCTGGGCTGAGGATCAGCCAGCTGTGCAACCCGGCTGCGTACTCCGCCTGCCCATTGCCGGCGATGATCGCGGAGCCAGGCCCAGCGCTGATCTGGTTCGAGCCGGGGCCGCCGATGACCACCCCGGAGCCGTTGCCCAGCGTGATCTTGTTGTTACCGCCGTAGGTCGGGTTGGTGCTCTCGAAGGTGGTCGGGACCCCGTTCTGGAAATCAAGCTCGCCGTTGGCGCCGGCCACCACATCGTTGCCGTTGCCGGCCGTGATGGTGTTGGCTCCCGAGCCCCCGAATATGACGTCATTGCCGTTGCCCAGCACGACCGAGTTGGCATCGGTGCTCTCCGCGGAAACGCCCGGATCCTGGCTGACGATCTTCTGGAGCTGGGTGGCTGACCAGGTCACCTCGCCGTCGTCGGCCAAGATGACCTTGTTGCCGTCGCCGCCGGTGATCTGGTCAAAGCCGGTGCCAGCCACGACCACGTCGTTGCCGTCGCCAAGGGTGATCCGGTCGTTCCCACCGGCCCCCGGGCTCGTGCTGCCCACCTTGAGCAGGCGGCTGGTCCAGCTGTCGGGCTGAGCGAAGTAGACGTAGCCGTTCTTGACCACGACGTTGGTCTGGCTTGTGTGGCCGAGATTGATCGTCTGCCTGCCTGTGCCGGCGAGCACGACCATGCTCCCGTTCGAGGCGCCGTAGACCGAGCTCAGCCCGAACGCGACCGGGTCGGTCGTGTAGGCATCGAGAACACCGATGGTGCCTGTGATCGGGTTGCTCAGCTGGTCGACATTGCCGTGATCGAGGAAGACGATGTCGTGGCCGATCCCGCCGTAAATGGAGTCCATGACCGGGGTCAGGGGATCGCCGGTCGGCGAGTCGCTGGCCGACGGATCGTGGGTGACGATCAGCGCATTGAGGTTCTCCGCCACGACTTGCGAGAGGGGGTGGGTCAGATCCAGGTTGAGCCCGTCGTTGGCCCGGATGATGTCGTTGCCCGAGCCGGCCAGGATGAAGTCGGTCCCACCGCCACCGAAGATCTGGTCACCACCGCCACCGCCGTAGATGTAGGTGTTGCCCCGACCGCCGTAGAGGATCACCGAGTTCGGATCCAGGCTGGCGTCAAGGAGGCTGTGACCGCTCGTCGGGTCCGGATAGGTGAACTCCCGCGCCCAGCCGGTGATGTTGCCGGTGGTCGAGTTGTAGTACTGGCCGTTCTGCGTCGTTGAGGCGAGGAGGGCCAACGGCGAGTTGTAGCCACCGCCGCCGGTTGCGGTCAGCGTGTTGTTCCCGCCGCCGCCCTGGACCACGGAGATCGCACCCGGGAGGGTGTCAGAGACCGTGAAGTTGTCATCTCCCTGGCCAAGCATCACGTTGATCACCTGGAGCCCGGTGTAGGTGATCCCGCCGGCGAAGGCGAGTGGGTTGACGAGACCGCGGGTGATGGTGAGTGGCTGGCCGGGCGGGTAGGCCATGTTCAGGCCGTCGATCTCGCCGAACTGGGAGGGAGTGAGCGTGGTCGCGTAGCCGGCGTCATACAGGGCGGTCAGGGCGGTGAACTCAGCCGGGCTGATCGCGCCGAGATGACCCGTGTCGTTGGAGACGCTGCCGTCGTTGAACACGTTCAGGGTGTTCAACGGGTACTGGCCGTTCTGCTGGGCGACGATCACGGGGAGCGGGATGCTGATCTCGCTCGGCAGTCCGACGCCGTCGACCAGCGGGTGCGGAGCCAGCTCACCGCCACCGTCGATGAACACGGGGCCGTAGATGGCGTTGGTCGTGTGCGGCTGAGCCGGGAAGACCTGGACGGTCGGATTCCCGTCCGTGGCCGACTGGGTCTGGCTGACCGACACGGTAAGGACGATGGGGCTGGTGTCACCGGCCTGGAAGACCACCGCGGGAGCGCCGCCGACGCCGCCAGTGGGCTCGAACCGCGAATCGCCCGGCGAAGTGATGGTCATCGAGGCGCTGGTGAGGAGCGTTACGGTTACCGGAGCCGTCGGAGCCTCGGTGAGCTGAAGCGTGTAGGTCCCGGGATGGTTGGGCGAGACGCTGAGCTGGCCGCTGGGAACGCTGACCACGACGCCGCCGGAGTTGGCATCGATCACGTCGATCTTGAGCGTCGGATTGTCGGTTACGCCATCCGAGTAGACGCCGCCGGTCTTCATCGAGCTGGACACCGTCGAAGTGATGGTCGAGAGCCGCTCACCCTCGACGTTGCCGTCGTTGATGGCGGTCACGGTCACGGTCTGCGGGTTCAACCAGTAGTTGGTAGCGCTCGGATCTCTGCTGAAGGTCAGGGTGGGCGAGGAGAAGCGGAGGCGGGAGTCATCGCTGCTCAGCGCGACGCTGACAACCTCGTTGACGGCGGGAGCCTTGGTCAGGGCCACCGTGTAGGTGCCGACGATGCCACCGCTCCCCTCGAGGACCTGGAGGCCGTTGGTGGGCTGGGTCACGACCAGGCCGGGCAGGTCACCGTCGGTCACGTGGACCTCGACGTTCGAGATCGGGATCTCGACGAAGCCGGGCACGCTGCTACTCACGGGGTCGGGCGTGCTGTAGAGCGAGTGCATGACCTCGATCGTCTGATCGCCCGTGGCCAGCGAACCGGACACCACCTTGACGTAGACGGTCTGGGGCTGGGTCCAGTTGGAGCCGTCGAAGGTCAGGACCAGCGCCGAGGACCAGCTATTCGGGTCATTGGGTGTAGTCGAGAGCAGGATGCCGCTGCCGCACACGCCGGCCAGGGTGCAGTCGGCCCGCGGATCCGATGCCGCGGCCGCAGTGACATACCAGGTGGCTCCTGCGGGGTGGGGCACGGCCAATGAGACCGTGTAGGAGGTGAGGTTGGTCCCGCTCGGGCCGTCCTGCGTGAGGTTGGTGCCGTCGGGATTCTGGGTGATCACGACCTGGCCACTGCTCGGGCCGCCTACGGTGAGGGGGATGCCCGGAGCAAAAACGTTGTTGTAGTTGGGGTCGGCGCTGGCGACGCTGTGGTTGATGTAGGCGCTGGTGCCGTCGGAGTTGAGGGCCACCACCTGGGAGGTGACGTCGCCACCCACGTTGAAGGTGTTGTTCCCCTGGCCTCCCTCGAGAACGGTGATGGCGTTCGGGTTGGTGCTGAGCACGTCGAAGATGTCGTTGCCGCCCATGCCGTCGACCTGGATTTCGGAGATGTTCGTGTAGGGGACGTTGAGCCCGGCCCCGACCACGGCGTCCTTGGTGATGACGAAGGTGTCGTTGGCCTCGGTACCCAGCACGATGAGCTTGTTGAAGCCCCGGCCGCCGTCGATGCTGACGGGAGCGTTGATGCTGTACTGGATCGTGTTGCTGCCGTCGCCGGTGTGGATGTCGGTCTGCGAGGTCGCCGACTGGCCGTTGGAGACGAGCAGGAAGGCGCGTACGACGAAGGTGTTGTTGCCTCCCTCGCCGAACAGCTTCAGCAGCGCCTTGTTGCTGTAGACGGTGAAGGTGGCGTCGCCGCGGCCCGGGAGGGCGGTTCCGCTCGTGTAAGTGCCAGGGGCGGGAATGAACGTCGGGTTGGCGGCCCACTGCTCGCCGGTCCAGGTGTAGAAGCCGGCGGCGTTGCCCGAGGTGTCAGGCGCGGTGAGATCGAACACCGTGCCGGTGATCGGGATCGATCCGGCGTAGGCGGTGGTGGAGTAGCTGATGCCGTGGCTCAGCCAGCCGTCTGTGGTCTGGACAGTGGCGATCTGATCACCGGGGGCGACATCGAGGGCCTTAGTCAGGTCGCTGCCGAACATCTGGCCGAACTGGAAGGTGTCGTTGCCGGCCACACCGTCGAGCACAGTGATGGCGCTGTTGTCGTCGACGTAGAACTGATCCGAGGCGGCGCCACCGACGACGTGGAGGTAGTTAATCGTGCTGTCGTAGTTGACCCGCTCGTAGTTGGGCGAGTAGCCCGTGCCGGTCGAGTCCTGATGCATGAGCGCGACGAAGTTCTGACGGAGCAGGAAGATGTTGCTCGTCTGCGGCATGCCGTTGATCGCCAGGTTGTTGACATCGGTCGGCACGCCGGTGTCGTGGATGTTGACGATGTAGTCGGTGCCCGCGGGGACGGTGGTGGTGCCCGACATGTCGACGATGTAGTTGTCGCTGCCGAAGCCGCCGTTGACGTCGACCATGTTGCGCAGCGGGAGGCCGGACAGGCCCTGGACCGCGCGCGTCATGTGGAGCGCAGCCTCGGCGGCGGTGCCGTTGACCAGGGCGCCGGGGCAGGTGCTCTGGCCGGCGGGGCAGACGGCGTTGTCGTACTTGTTGGCGGCGTCGATGGTCGGGAGGTGGAGCGTGATGTTGTCGTTGCCGCTCCCGCCCCATAGCTGGGTGTAGGCGTTGAGGATGGCCGCCGGCTGCAGAGTGATGGTGTCGCCGCCATTGCCGCCGTAGATCTCGATCAGCGTGGTCGGCAGACCGGTCGTCGGCGGGGCGAAGGTTCCGAGAAGCGTGATCGAGTGGGGCGTGTTGTCGTGGCCGCCGGTGAGCGTCGTGGTGGTGGCCGAGAGGAGTGAGCTGGCGGCGTTCATGGTCAGGTCGCCGCCGGCGGTCATCGTCAGGCCATCCGTGACGTCGGCACCGGTGCCGGTGGCCTGGAGCACGGCGTTCCGGACCGTCGTGTTTCCGTCGCTCGTGGCCGGGAGGGCGCCGCTGGTGGTGGTGATGGCAAGCCCGCTGATCCGAGAATCCAGGACCGACAGGTCACGCCCGGCGGTGAGGGTCACGCTGGTGCCAGCCGAGATGGCCGAGGTTGCCTGTTCGATCACGTCCTGAGACGCGCTGGCGAGAACAAAGGTCAGGGCGCTCACCGTCGAGGGGTCGACGCTCAGAGTCCCGCCACCCGCGGTCATGGTCACCGAACCGTGCTCTGCCTGGATGGTCGAGTTGGTTACCGACAGGTCGCCGCCGGTCGAGTCGAGGCTCACGGATCCGGCGTCGGCCGTGACCCCGGAGCCGGTGACCTGCATGGTTCCGCCCGAGGTCAGGTTGGTATCGCCGCTCTTGGACTGCGTCCCAGAGGTCAGCTGAGCGTCACTCACCGTCAACGTCCCACCAAAGCTCCCGCTCGTCCCCAAACCAGAACTGATCGAAGCCTGCGACTGGACCAGGCCGTTGCCGGCACCATGCAGCGTCACCGAGCCCGTGCTCGCAGTCAGCGGAACGTCGGTGATCGTGATGTCCGTAGCCCCCGAGGAACCCACCGCGGGAACATCAGTGATGCTGCCGCCAGCGGACACGAGGCCGAGTCCGGCAGCGTCCTGAACGATCGACAGCGCGCCCGTCGGCAACAGCGAGACCGAGCCGTCCGGCGCCTTAACCGGTGAGCCGGTAAGCGAGATCCCGCCCCCGGTAGAGCTCAACGTCAGCGAACCCGTCGACGCCGTCAACGGAACATCCGACACCTGAACGCCCGCGGAACCGGAGCCAGTGAGATCCGTCGCTGCGAGAACCGAACCGATACCCGTCGCGTTGCCGCTCAGCGTCAGCAGCCCGCCACCCGCGGACAAAGTGACCGACCCCGGCGTCGCGCTCAGCTGCCCATCAGTCACCGACAGATAGCCGCTCGCGGACGTCAGCGACAGCGCGCCGTCCTCCGCTGCCACCGACGAATCGCTCACAGACATGAACCCAGTCGAGGTCAGGTTGGTATCGCCGCCCTTGGACTGCGTCCCCGAAGTCAGCTGAGCGTCACTCACCGTCAACGTCCCACCAAAGCTCCCGCTCGTCCCCAAACCAGAACTGATCGAAGCCTGCGACTGGACCAGACCCGCACCGCTGAACGTCAGGCCTACCGAACCCGTATTGGCCGTCAGGGTGGCGTTCGTCAGCGTCAGGGCCCCGGAACCCTTACCGGTGATACCCAGGGCTGCCCAGACGCCCGCCTTCCCGGTCGGATCCTGCGCGATCTTGAGATCACCGCTACCGGCGTCGATGCTGACCGCGTCCAGACTGGAAAGGAGCGCGGTGGTGGAGATATCGGTCGTCGTTGACGGCGCCCCGGAGACCGTGCCGGCGACCAAGGAGAGCAACCCGTCGGAGGCGGTGAGCGACGCGCCGGAGAGGTCGATCGCGTGGCCGGCGGTGGCGGTCAGGGTCGTGGCGGCGCTCACGCTCGCCCCCGTCACCTGGGCCGTGCCCACCGCGGAGCCCAACTTGATGTCGCCCTGATCCGAGGTGACGGTTGCGCCGGTCACCGTGAGGCCGGAGAAGCCATCAAGCGTGACCGTGCCCAGACCCCGGAGGCTCGTCGTCTGACCGGGATCCTCCGTGACGCCAAGTGAGCCGAGCACGGCCGTCACGTTGAGCATCCCGATCACGGCGCGGAGCTGCGAATCGGTGATCGCCACGTCGCCGACCTCGGCGGTGAGGCCGAGCGTGCCACCGGTGACCGTGCTGGCTGCCTTCACCGTGAGCGCGTCGGTCAGCGTCTTCAACGTCAAGGCCGACCCCTGACCGGCCGTGACGATGGCGTCGTTGATGGTGAGCTGGCTGCCGGCTTGGGCGGTGAGCCCCAGGAGCGCCGTGACCTTAGTCGACGGGGCGAGGCTGATGTTGCCGACGGCATTCAGGTTTACGTTGCCGGCGTTGGCGACGATCTTGCTCCCCCCGTTGGCGAGGATGAGATCCGAGCCGACCACCGTCAGGTGGACATCGCCGGTCAACGCGTTCGCCTGGGCGATCTGCAAGGGGCCACCGGACTGGGTGAGGTATATGCCGGTGTCGCCGGAGATCAGGCCGATGTCACCGGCCCCCGTGTGATCGATCACCAGGTCGGCCGAGCTGCTGCCCACACTCCCACCCACGGCGGAGAGCGTGATCTGACTCGACGTGACGTCAACGGCGCTGGTGCCGGAATCGTTGGTGATCGATCCGGGACCCGCGGCGGTCACGGTGTCGTTGGGGAAGATACCGCTGTCGGAGTAGCCGGCGTCGATCGTGGTCGTGCCGGTGCCGCCGTTGATCGAGCCTCCGGCGCCGAAGCTGACATTTCCGCCGGCCACCACCTCGACCTCGGCACCGCCACTCTGGACCGTGCTGTCGATGTAGACGTTGCCGTCGGCGATCAGCCCGATCGGCTGGCCGTTGTTGCTGGTCGGCGAGGAGATGGTCAGGTCAGAGGCGACCAGGAAGTTCACCGTCCCATGGGCGCTGATGCCGTTCGTGGTGTTCGGCAGCAGCGAGGTCACCGTGACGTTGCCGAAGTTCTCGATCCACATGTCACCGGCCGCGTTGACCTGCAGCTGCGCCACGTGGAGGGGCAGCAGGGTCGAACTGGTGCCGATGTGGGTTGTCGCCGTGATCACGGCCTGCGGCGCGTCGAGGACCGAGCTGGCGCACGAGGTGACCTTCGCGGAAGTAGGCGGTGTCTCACACCCTGCGATGCTCGACGAGTCGTCGTTCGGCACGGCAAACACGCCGCCCTGGGAGAACAGGTTGACCAGCCCGCCGGCGTGGATCTTCTCCAGATTGATGTCACCCGGCGTAGCACCGGCATTGGCGGCCAGCGTGACGGGGCCCGAGGCGGCGTTCAACGATTCGACGTTGACGCTGCCGTCGGTAGCGAGGTTGATCCCCAGGGGAGCGGTGACGGTCAGGTCAGCGGTGCTCACGACCGGGTGCTCGAGCACGATTGGCGTGGCGGCGGAGGTGGCGGAGCGCGTCGACTTATCGGCAAACGTTGCCGTCTCGACCACCATGATCGTGTCGCCCACGTCGCTCGAGCCGAGCTGATAGGTCTGGCCGGTGGCGCTCGGAATCGTCTGGCAGCTGGTCCCGGCGCTGTTGCAGTCCTCCCACTGATACGCGTAATTGGTCGGAGTCGTGGGCCAGGAGGCGTTCACGTCGGTCAGCGTTTGGCCGGCCTGCTCGAGGCCGGAGATTGTCGGAGTGCTCGAACCCCCCGTGGTACCGCCGACGAGCGGCGTCGCCGCGGCGACGAGCGGCGTTGCCGCCGAGGTGGCCGAAGCCGAGGAGCCGTTGGCGAAGGTTGCCGTCTCGACAACCATGATCGCCTTGCCGACGTCGGTCGAAGCGAGCGCATACGTCTGCTGCGTCGCGGTGGAGATCGGCTTGCATCCGGTCGTTGGGCTGCAGTCCTCCCACTGATACGAGTAGCTGACCGGTGTGCTGGTCCACGGGGCATGTGATTCGGAGAGAGTCATCCCCGATTGGAGAGTTCCCGAGATACCCGGCGCGCCGACGGCGACTGTGCCTTCGCGGCCGGAGGCGAGCTGGAGCCCGACGAACTTGACCGCGCTGCCGACGGCGCCGTTCGGAACTTCGAGGTCGATGCTGGCGCCGGCAATCCCCGTGCAAGCGCCCGCGGCGGGGTTGCAGCCATTCAGGTTCTGCACCAGCGACCCGTTCAGCACGTCGAGGAGAACGTTGCCGACGGCGGCGATGGAACTCGTGTCGACGGTCAGATCGCCGCTCACCTGCTCGAGCCCGATGCTTCCGCCCGAGCGAGCCGAGAGCAGCGTTCCGCCGATCGAGACCTTGAGCGGAGTGACGGCCCCGGTGACGAGGTCGACGGACTGAGCGATATCACCGACCGCGGTCAGGATGGCGTCGCCGGTGGCGCTGATCCGGGTCACGCTGCCCGAGGCAGCGAGGATGCTGCCGGGGGAGGTCAGGCTGACGGAGGTTGCGCTGATGGTGCCGATCGTGACCGTCGCGGAAGTGCTCTGGGCGAAGAGCTGTCCGTTGCTGCTGTTGGCCGAGAAGACGCCCAGTGAGCTGAAGAAGAGGGGCTGGGTCTCGGCCACGGTGAGAGTGACCGGAGTCGCGTCCTTGGGCAGCGCGGTCAGCGGCAGGGTCTTGAACGTGTCTGGGTGAGTAGCGGTGTTGTCGAAGTAGTTGCCGGAGACAGTCACGTCGCCGGGCGCGGTGGCGAGCGCCAGGGCCGCGATCTGAGCGGGGGTAACGCAGTTCGTCGTCACAGTGTCCGAGCAGACATCACCGGCGGCCAGCTCCTGCACCGAGATCGAGGTCGGAAGGATCTGGCGTCCGATCGAGCCGGTCGCGGTGAGGCTGATGTTGTGGCCGACGATGTCGGGTGTGGCGGAGCTTCCGACGGTAGGACCGGCCGGGCCCATCGCCGCCTGGTTGACCTCGTACTGGAGCTGACTCGCGGTCCAGTATTGGTTGGCGTTCAGGTCAGTGACGATCTGCGTGAACTTCGGCGCGGTGCTTGCGGAGAAGGCAAATCCAACCGTCGGCAGCTGCTCGGCCACCGGGGGTGGACCGACCACGGCGGCGGTCGACATGCTGCTGGCCGAGCTCGAGGAACCATCGGCGAAGGTAGCGGTCTCGACGACCAAGATCGTCTGCCCGACGTCGCCCGCGCGCACGGTATACGTCTGCGAGGTCGCGCCGTAGATCGGCTGGCAGCCTGTGCCGGCGCTGCCACAGTGCTCCCACTGGTAGGTGGAGCTCTTTGGTGTGCTGGTCCACGGCGCCGCCGATTCAGTCAGCGTCTGGCCCTGCTCGAGCGTGCCCGAGATGGTCGGCGCCGCGGGCTGGGGCGCGGGCGCGACCACGGCCGGAGTGGCGGCTGAGGCGGCGGAGCTCGTGGAGCCGTCGCCGAAGGTCGGGGTCTCGACGACCACGATCGTCTGCCCAACATCGCCTGAGGTGAGCACATAGGTCTGGCCCGTCGCGTTCGAAATCGGCTGGCAACCAGTGACCGCGTTGCAGTCCTCCCACTGGTAGGTGTAGCCGGTCGGGGTATTTGCCCACGGGGCGTGGGACTCGGTCAGCGTCTGCCCCTGCTCAAGCGTCCCGGAGATGGTCGGGACCGGCGTCGGCTGCGGCGCGTTGGCTACGACGACCGGGGTCGCGGCCGATGTGGCCGAGCTCGAGGTGCCGTCGCTGAAGGTCGCCGTCTCGACAACCACGATCGTCTGCCCAACATCCCCTGCGGTGAGCACATAGGTCTGACCGGTTGCCTTCGAGATGGACTGGCAACCAGTTAGTGAGTTGCAGTCCTGCCACTGGTACGTGTAGCCGGTCGGAGTAGTGGGCCACTGGGCATGTGCCTCGGTCAGGGTCTGTCCCTGCTGGAGGGTCCCGGAGATGGTGGGCACGCTCGAGCCCGCACTCGGCGCCAGCGACCGCGGGCTCGCGACCACGCCGGGCGTAGCGGCCGAAGTCCCAGAACTCGTGGAGGCGCTGCCGAAGGTCGCGGTCTCGACAACCACGATCGTCTGCCCAACATCCCCTGCGGTGAGCACATAGGTCTGTCCCGTAGCGTTCGAGATCGACTGGCAACCACCCGCGTTGCAGTCCTCCCACTGGTAGGTGTAGCCGGTCGGGGTGGTGGGCCACGGGGCGTGTGACTCGGTCAGGGTCTGCCCCTGCTCAAGCGTTCCGGAGATGGTGGGGACCGGTATCGGGTGGGGCGCGCTGGCTACGACGGCCGGGGTGGGCGCCGATGTGGCCGAGCTCAAGGTCCCGTCGGCGAACTTCGCCGTCTCCACAACCACGATCGTCTGGCCGACATCGCCTGACGTGAGCGCGTAGGTCTGGCCCGTCGCCTTCGAGATCGGCTGGCAACCACTGCCCACGCTGCAGTCCTCCCATTGATAGGAGTCACTGCTCGGAGTCGTCGGCCAGGCGGCGGGCGAGGCGGTCAGCGTCTGGCCCTGCTGCACCGCTCCCGAAATGGTCGGGACAGGCGTGGTGTGGGGCGCGCCGGCTACGACGACCGGGGTCGCGGCCGATGTGGCCGAGCTGGACGAGCTCGAGGAGCCGGTTCCAAACTTCGCCGTCTCCACGACCACGATCGTCTTTCCGACGTCGCCTGACGCGAGCGCGTACGTCTGGCCCGTCGCCTTCGAAATCGGCTGGCAGTTGGCCCCCGCGGTATCGCAGGCTTGCCACTGATAGCTGTAGCTGGTCGGGGCGCTTGGCCACAGGGCGTGACTCTCCGTGAGCGTCTGCCCCGCCTGCAGGGATCCTGAGACGGCCGGGGCGCCGAACGGCACAGACGTCTGCCAGCCGGTACCGAAGATCGGACCATCGGCCGAGGGCAGCGGCGCGGCCTGCGCAGCGAGGTTGAATCCATCGGTGGTGTAGGCGGGGACGCCGACGTTGTTGAAGAAGTCCTGTGTCTCCGCCCACAGGTACGCCGCGTATTCAGAGACCTGCGCGTCGCTGGGCACACCGCCGTTCAGTGCCGCCGACGCCATGGGCCGGTACAGCGCGAGCGCGGCGCTGCTCAGCGTGTAGGCACCGGTGCTCGGATCGACGGCGCCGTTGACCAGGAGCTGCCAGTACTGGTTGTAGAAGCGCTTGACCTGGCTCTCGAACAGCTTGACCTGCACGGTGCTCGTCGGATCTTGAGTCCCCGAAGGCGCCAGCAGGCCGAGCCGGCTCTCGATCGTCGCCAGCTGGCTGTCGCTGATCGCCGAGGCAGCGGTCTGGCCGGCGGCGTCGTAGACGCCGCCGTTTGTCACCTTGACCGTGACGTTGCCGCCGGCCGTGGTAATCCCAAACGGGTCCTGGTTCGGCGTCACTCCGGCCACGCCGCAGCTGGGCGACGGCGTCTCGGTGCACACGGTGCGGCCAATCAATAGGTCGCCGGTGGTCTGGACAAGCCCGATGTCCTGGAGCGCCACGACGTTGACGACGCCGCCGTTCCCCTGGCCGTCTTCATGAGCGGCCAGCTGCAGCGGGGCGGTCCCAGTGCCGGCCTCGCCGCCCGAGATCAGCGTGATGTTGCGCCCGGCGATCAGGTTGCTCACCGCGAACCCGGGCATCCCCGCGACGGTCAGGGTCGCGCTGGTGACGTTCACCGAGACGGTGATCGTGAAGAAGAGGATCTTGAAGGTCTGGGACTGAACGAGCGGCTGGAACTCGATGTGCTGGTTTGAGTCGTAGTACTCCTGGTTGAGGTTGAACGTTCCCGTGATGCCAGGGGTGCTGCCAACCGTGCCGCTCTGCGTGCCGGCGAGCAGCGCGCCGGTGGAATTGATCACGACGTCTCCAAAGCTCGTGCCGGCGGAGTTCTCGGAGCTCACGGTTCCGAGGGAGGCATCACCGTTGACGGCGAGGTAGATGCCATCGGTGTTGGCCTGAGCGCTGAGCGAACCCGGTGCGCCCGAGATCGGGTCGGGCGTGATGTCGATCGCCATCGGCGAGCTGATCGTCCCGATGCCGCCCACCCCATCGGTGCTGAGGAGCACAGAGCTCGAGATGATCGAGGCCTTGGCGCCCGCCGTGATTGGGCCCTGAGCGTTGATCTCGAGGGTTCCGCGCGGGTTGGTGATCTGACCCGCCAGGTTGACGGGCGCATTCGAGTTGACGACGACGCTCGAGGTGGAGGTGCCGAAGAAGTTGATGGCGATCGGGTTGTCGGCCCGGATCGACATGTTCATCGTGATCGTCGCGTCGGTGGCGTACTGGTACGCCCACTGGGCCACGCGGCGGTCCCAATATGCGTTCTCCCGCATCCCGTAGTGGCAGCCGGCGCCGCCATCGACGCCCGAGTCGCCGTCATTCGGGCAGCCCCAGTAGCCGAACGTGAACCAGGAAGAGCCGGTCTCGCTGGCGCTGATGGACTGAGTCAAGGCGCAGGCATGCTGAAGCGTGTCGCCTGTGCTCGGATCCACACATGTGGTCGGCCCGCCGCCGCTCAGCCAGCCGGTCGGGCTGTCGCCGTTGCTGCTGCCGCCGGGGTTGACGAACGACCACGGGTCGTTGGGAGTGGCCATATTGGTCCAGTTCCAGCTGCTGAAGTCCCATGTGCCCGACCAGTTGATGTTCACGTTGCGGTGGAGCTGTGCCTGGAGCTGCCAGTTCCACCGCTCCCCGAGCAGCGGCTGGTAGCTCGTGCTCGTGGAGGATGTGTAGGTCTGGCTGACGGGCCCGCAGGCGGTGCCCGACTGCTGGTTGGTCGTCTCGGTGCCCAGCAGGCACTTCATGTCATCGCCGTATGTGCCGAAGTAGGTGGTCGTGCCGGAGCCCGGGGTCTGGACGTACAGGGTCTGGATGTACCTCAGCGAGTCGTTGATGTCGACCTGGTTGGTGGCGCTCGAGTCCGAGGCGCCGGTGAAGATCCCCTGCAGCTCCAGCGGCACCCCGGTCTGGTTGTCGACGCTGACCTGCCCGAAGCCGCCGTTGACCTGGATGGCGCCCAACGGGTCAGAGCTGACGATCTGGCCCTTGAGCTCGACCAGCGCCCCGCCCGAGGCCGCGCCGACGTCGCTGACCACGATCTGCTTGATCGAGGCGTCGTACTGCGCGGCGATCTGCTGGGTACCGGTGTTCGAATAGACGATCAGCGGGAACAGCGGGCTGCTCACGTAGCGGTAGTCGTACAGCCACTGGTCGTAGCTGATGGCGTTGGATTCGCTGGCCGGCAGGACGAGCGACCAAGCGGTCGGCTGGCCGGCCGTGATCGGGGTGTTGAGGTCGATCGTCTGCCCGTCGATCGAGACCTGGTTGCCGAAGATGGCCGAGCTTCCGTTGCTGAGGATCGACTGCGGGTAGGTGGGGATCGTCAGGTTGACGGCGTAACCATCTGCGGTGGAGGGAATGACGGGGAAGGTCGAATCGCCGTCGGAGGCGATCTGGTAGCTCCCGCCAATCGGGCTGTAGTCACTGCCGTTGCAGTCGCCGTGGTTCTCGTAGGGCAGGCAGTCGCCCAGCCAGACGTCGCTGTAGGCCTGCCCCGCGGCCGCATTCCAGAAGTTGTCGGCGTAGTGGTAGATGGCGCCATTGAGCGCAGCGTCGGAGTAGTTGGAGCCCGAGTAGATCGCGTTGATCGCGTAGATCAGCGCGTTAGTGGGATTGGTCGAAGCGTTGGCATTCGTCTGGTGGCAGCCCGTGTCGTCGCAGACCGTGGCCGCCCCCGGGTCACCACCCGGCCAGATCATGTAGTTCTCCCACTGGCTGAACGGGTTGGGTGAGCCGGCGATCCAGGGTTGCCCGTCGGGCAGGCTGATGATGGCCGCCCCCTTGGGAACCTTGACGTTCACCTGCTGCCCGAGCACCGCCGCGGCCTGGAAGAACGAACCCGAGACGTTGGTGATGTTGATGACCCCGCCGCGGTTGTCGACCGATCCGGTCAGCAGCATCGCCGGCCCGTAGTGCGAGTTGCCCACGAACGGCGGCGTGTCGAACGTGTTGGTGATCGTGATCGCGCCGACGGCTCCCGAATCGACCGCGTCGGCGGTGATGCCCTTCTGGGCCGGCCCGGTGAAGAGAATGTTGCCGCCGGGCATGTTGGGGATCTCGACGCTCCCCAGCACCAGATAGTCCGGGCTGTCGTTCTCGATCGTGATGCTCGGCGCGCCGTTGGCGGTAACGGAGCCGGTGCCGCCGAGCGAGGTGGCGTTGATCGTCACGTTGCCCCCGGAGGCGAAGAGCGAGCTGATGAGCACCGCGCCCACGCCATCCTTGGAGCTGGAGCTACCGATCTCGGTGACCTGATCAGACGGGAACAGGGCCGGGCCGTTGTAGTTGCTCGGGCAGGACGTCGCCTGCCCGCACTTGGCATACGCGGTGGCAACGAAGTCCGAGACGAACTTCGAGACGAACGGGAAGCCCGCGACCGGGGTGGTGACCTGCGAGCAGAAGCTCGGGCCCTGCCCGTCGCCCGGCGCCGTGTCCTTGCAGTTGGTGATGAGGAGCGAGAGCTTTGAGTAGTAGCCAGCGATGATGGTTCCGTTGAGCGTCACCGTTCCGGTGCCGGACTGGTTGGCGGTGCTATTGCCATCGGTGACCGGGATCAAGCCGAGCTCGTAACCGTGGCCGGTTCCGTCAGCACTCGGCCGGAGCACGCCCACGACGGCGGAGATGTTCGCGTTCTCGCCGCTGTAGCCCGTGGTGCCCGTGTCCACGGTCAGCTTCGAGGTGTTGTGAGCCTCCGAGTCGGCGTTGGCGGTGGGAACCGCGATCAGGCCCCGGACGTATCCCTCGGCGCTGGCCGAGGTGTTGATCGTCGTCTGGTTGTAGCCGCTCGGGTCGTCGCCGGGGGTTAGGACGAGGTTGCCGTAGGCCAGGAGGTTGTCGTTCTTGCCGACCGACACCGTCTGGTTGCCGTACACGCTCGTATTGGCGTTCGTCACGCCGACGGCCGCCACACCCCAGGTGTGGACATCGCTCTCGGTGCTGGAGTTGGCGGTGATCCACGTGCCAAGCCCCAGGTCACCGGTACTGAACAGGTTCGAGCTGTCGCCGAGGTTGACGGCGTCGTTGACATGGGCCGTGAAGTCGGCTTCGGTCCCGGCACCCGAAATCGCCCCCCCCGTCGAGAGCTGCACCAGGTCACTCGTCTGCACGTTGCTCGAGGCGGAGACGTACAGGCTGTCGACGCCGGTGCCGCTCCGTGAGCTGAGCGGGGTCGAATTGACCGAGAGCCCAATGCCGCCGGCCAGGTTGACCGTGGCGGTGCCCGTGAAGCTGGCCTTGCTGATCGCGGCGGTCGCCGTGATGCCGCCGCCGCCACCCGCAGAGACAGCTGCGGTGAGGGCGTTGGGGCCGGTCGGCGTCAGGGTTGACAGATCATCTTCGGCGGTGATGCTCATCGACCCGAGGGAGTCGATCGTGATCGCCGGGACGTTGGTGGTGGCCGTGGCGGTGCTGGTGGCGTTGGCGCTGGCGCCGCTGGCCCCCACGACCGCCGCGTTGGTCGAGTCCGCGCCCGCGAAATAGGGGCTCGCATGATGAGCGTCGATGGTCACGGTGCCGGCGTAGAGCGTCTCGCCCCCGCTCGGCGGCGCCAGGAGCGTCGTGGTGGCGCTGCCGCTGTCGTCGGTGGTGGCGACGGACGCGTTGCCCGCGACCAGTCCACCGCTGCCGGCGACGGTCTGGGCGATGTTCCGGTCGGTTCCGCTCGAGGTGATGGTCAGCCCGCCCGAGCGCTTGGGGTTGGTGAAGACCTCGCCGTAGCCGAAGCTGGCCGCGGTGATGACCTGCGAGGTCGCGGTGGCCAGGCTGGCCCCGACGCCGACGATCCCGCCGGCATCGCCCGAGGAGTAGGCGTTCTGCTGCGAGGTGTCTGAGGCGCCAACGCCGACGTCGCCGTTCGGGAGCGTCACGCTGTTGCCCAGGGTCGCGGTGACGCCCCCGGTGGCGGCCGCCGTGGACTGGCTGCCGTTGGCGCCGAAGAGCAGGCCGCCGGAGCTGGCGCTCGAAGTGGCGCCGGCGCTGTCGCTGGTGGCGAGCAGTGACCGCGTGGCGGCGATGCCCAGCGAGCCCGCGTTGAGGTTCGAGGAGTCGGCGACGCTGGCCGTGACGTCGCCACCGTCGTTGGCGGTGGCGGTAGAGGCGCCGACCGACGCTCCGCCATAGGAGCCGCCGGACGCCGTGGCCGAGGCGGCCGGGCTGAAGGTGGCGTCGACGTTGACGGCGCCACTCGACGTGACGGCGCCCGAGAGCAGGGCGCTGACCACCGGATCGCCCGCGTTGTCGTTCGACACGGTCGCCGTGGCCGAGGACCCGTCGCCGGCGAAGATCCCACCGGAGACCGCGTTGGAGGTGGCCGTCGGAGCGGCGCTATCCAGCGCGGTCACCGAGACGCTGCCCGACGCTGTGACCGGAGCCGTCAGAGAGGCCTTGGTCACACCGTTGCTGGTCGCGGTCGAGGTGGTGGTTCCGACCCCGACGGCGCCTCCCGCGATGCCGCCCGTGGTGGCCTGGGGGGCCGAGTAGCTGGCCGCCGTGAAGCTGATGGCTCCGGATGCGCTGAGCGTGGTGGTTGAGTCGGCGAAGCTGTTGACCGTGGGGCTGTCGGTACTGGTGGCGGTCGCGCCGCTCCCTGCGATCAAGCCACCCGAGGATGCCTGCGCGTTGGTCACCGGCCCCAGCGGGTTGTCGGTGGTGGCGGCGCTCGATCCGTCGGATTTGGCGTTATAGAGCGCGCTCACGGCGATCTTGCCGGCGGTGGTGGTCACGCTGCCACCCTGGATGTGGCCCTCGACCTTGGGCGAGTCAGTGGCATTCGCCGTAGAGCCCCCGGCCGATACACCCGTGGAGAAGCTGTTCCCCTCAGCCGGAGCGTCCGCGTACCCGCCCTCAGTCGCGCCTACGGTGACGTCGCCGCCGGCGTTGACGGTCGAGCTGTCGATCGTCGCGTTGACGGTGGGGTTCACCGTCGCTGTGGCCACCGAGCCTGAGGCGGCGAAGCTGAGGAGGCCGATGGCGGTCGAGGTGGTCATGACGTGGGCGGTTCCCGATGAGGAGTCCTGGGCACTGATGCCGAGGCCGCCGGCCAGGGTCAGCGTGCTGGAGGACACGTAGGCCTTGATAGTCGAGCCGAGGTTCACCGTGTCCTGCGCCCCGCCGCCGCTGAACGCATAGCCGAAGCTCGCCGACAGCGCGGCTGCCGCCGACCAGGCCTTGACGGTGTCGGTCTGCTGGGCCGTGATGCTGAGGGCCCCCGCCTTGGTCGTGGTGACGCTGGAGGCGGTGACGTAGGCCTCGACGTCGTTGCTGACGTTGGCGGTGGAGAGGGCCACGCCGACCGATACCGCCGCTGAGCCCAGCAGGCCGAAGGCCGCCGCGATCGACGCTGCCGCGCCGGCCGAGGTGATGCTCGAGGTGTCGGTGGACTGGAGCGTCACGTTGCCAGCGGCGGCGACGTTGGAGCTGCCGGCGACGTAGGCCAGCACTTGAGTGGCGACGTCGTTAATGACGCTGGTCCCCGCGCCGGCCCCGGAGTTGGCGCCGCCACCGCCGGCCACGGCCGCCGCGGCGCTGGCCACGAGGGCCTGGATCGTGTCCTGGGTGCTGGCGCTCGCGCCGAGCGTCGACCCGGTGGAGACGTGGGAGGCGTTGATGTAGGCCTCGACCTGGTTGGGGGTGCGGGTCGGGTTGGGCGTGCCAGGCGTGTAGCCGATCAGGTTCTCCGCCGTGGCCGAGCCCACGGACACCGAGAAGCCAGCCGCGCCGTCGCTGAGCGCGACCGAGAGGGCCGCGATCGCGGCGTTGATCGTGTCCTGCTCAGTGGCGCTGAGCGAGATGGCGCCCGCGCTATTGACCGTGCTCGAATCGATCCTGGAGTTGGTCTGGGTGAGGATCACGTTGCGGGCATCGGCGCCGGATCCCGCCAGGCTGATACCAACCAGGCCGCCGCTGACCGCCGCGCTGGCCGCGGTCGCGATGGCGCTGATCGTGGCCGTCTCGCTGGCGCTCGAGCTGAGGCCGCCCAGGGTCACGCTCTGCCAGAGCGCCGAGTTCGTGTAGTTCTGATTGCCCAGATTCACCGTGCCGGCGGGGCCGACGTAGATATAGGTGGCACCGGGGGTGCCGCCGATCGGCAACCACAGGGAGGTGTCCGCGTAGTTGGCCGAGTTCAGGTCGAGCGTCTGAGCCGCACTCCCGATGAAGCGATAGCTGGCGCCCGAGGTACCGCCGATCAGCACCCACTTCGAGGTATCGCCGTAGTTGGCCGTCGACAGGTCCACGCTGGCGCCGTTTGTGCCCTCGTAGGCGTACGTGCCCGGGCCGCCGCCACCCGTGTAGTCCGAGCCAACCGTCACGCGGTCCCCGTCGTGCAGCGTGAGCGGGACGTTGCCCGTCTGTCCGCTGCCGGACTCAGGGGTGAGGGTGCCCGCCGCGTAGGAGCTGCTCAGGGTCACGACCTGGCCCGGAGTGACCGAAACGCTCTGCTGCCCGGTGCTCTGGGCGGTGTAGGCCGGGGTGGGATAGGCACTGGCCAGCTTGACCATGTCGCCCGGCGCCACTGCTACGGACCCGCCGCTCGAGGAGCGCTGAGCGCCGATCGTGACGTTGCTAGAGCCCTCCACGCTCGACAGAACCTGGTTCGAGATCAGGTTGCGGGCCGTGTCGGCGCCCACGGCTATTGAGACCCCGACGACGCCGAAGGCGGCGGTCAGTGCCGCGGAGCCGGAGATCACGTCCATCGTGGAGGAGTCCGTCGCGGACTGGCCAAGTCCCCGGAGGTAGAGCACCGAGGAGCCCTCGATCAGCGACTCGACCTGGGTCGCGATCTGGTTCAGCGCGGTGGAACCGGCGCCGCCGAAGCTGTTTCCGGAAACCCCGCCGGTGGCGGCGATGGAGCCCGCGTCCACCACGGCCTGGATGTTTGCCGTATCGCCGGCGGTCTGCGTGAGGGTGGCGCCACTGTCGACCGTGGAAGCGTTGACGTAGGTCTCAACCTGAAGCGGCGTCGAGTTCGCGCTGGCCGAGCTGTAGCCGATCAGGTTCTGGGCCACCGATGCGCCCAAGGAGACACCCACGCCGGCGATACCGCCGGCCACGGCGGCCGCGCCGGCCTCGATGATGGCCTGAATCTGGGCGGAGTCGGTGGCGGTGAGACCCATGGCGCCGGCGCTGTGAACGGTGCTCGAGTCGATGTAGGCGAGTGTCGAGCCGAGGATCACGTTGGTCGCCGCAGCACCCGCGCCGCTGACTGACACGCCCGCGGCGCCCGCAACTGCGAGGGCGAGCGAGGCGGCGGCGCTGAGTGACTGGATGCTGGCGCTGTCGGTGGCCATGAGGCTGATTCCGCCACTGCCCGCGACCACGGGATTGGCGCTCGTGATCGCCGCCGCCACCGTGTCGTTGATCGTGTTCTGAGCCAGGGCGACCCCGATCGAGACCGACACCGCAGCCGCGCCGGCGAATGAGGCGGCCAGGCTGGCGGCACCCACAAGCGCCTGGATAGACGAGCTGTCCCCGGCGCTCAGGCTGATGCTCTGCGCCGTCACGGACTCCGGGGAGGAGATGTTCTCGATCAGCGCCTTGACCTTCGTGGCGATCTGGTTCTGGGCTGACGAGCCGGCCCCGCTCAGGCCCACGCCCGCGGCGCCGCCACCGGTGACGCCGGCCGAACCGGCCACGACGCTGGCCCCGATGTGGGCGCTATCGGTGGCGGTCTGGCTCAGAGCGCCGGCGGCATTGACCGTCGACCCGGTGACGTAGGCCTCGACGTCAAGCGGAGTTGCGACTGCGGTCGGGCTGGCGTAGCCGATCAGGTTCTGAGCCAGCGATGCGCCAAGTGAGGGCGCCACGCCCGCGGCGCCGCCGCCTCCGGCCGAGATTGACGCTGCGGCCACGATCGCGTGGATGCTGGCGTTGTCCGTGGCGCTGGTGCTCACGCCGCCCAGCTGGCTCGTCACGTTGCTCGAGTCGATGTGGGCCAGCACCGAGCCGAGAACGACGTTCTCGGCCTCCGCTCCGGCGCCACTGACGGTCACTCCGGCGGCGCCACCGCCGCCCGCGGCCAGCGATGCCGCCGTCGTGAGGGCCTGGATGATGGCCGCGTCGCTCGCAGTCAGGCTGATGCCGCCGGCTCCGGTGGCCGTGACCGGATTCGAGTCCGTGATCGCGGCCGCGACAGTGTCGTTGATCGTGTTCTGGGCCAGCGCCACGCCGATCGAGACGGCCACCCCGGCCGCGCCGCCGCCTGCGACGGCGAGGCTGGCCGCGCCCACGAGGGCCTGAATCGAGGACGAGTTCGTCGCCTGCATGTTGATGGCGCCGACGCTGTCGCTGCTGGTCACCTTGGACGGGTTCTCGATCAGCGTCTCCACCTGGGTCGCGATCTGGTTGCTGGCCGCGGTGAAGGCGACGCTGACCCCCACCCCCGCCCCGCCGCCGCCGGTGACCGCCGCCGAGCCGGAGACGACGATGGCCTTGATGCTCGCGCTGTCGGTGGCTGTCTGCGAGAGCGTGGCAGCCGCCGTGACCTGCGCCCCGCTCAGGTAGGCCTCGACCTGGAGTGGCGTGGCGGTCCCGCCGATGCTCGAGTAACCGATCAGGTTCTGAGCCAGCGACGCGCCGAGCGATGGCGCCACGCCGGCGGCGCCGCCACCCCCGGCCGCCCCCGAGTCGGCGGCCACGATCGCCTGGATGCTCGCGGTGTCGGTGGCGCTGGTGCCCACGCCCCCGGTATTGCTGGTCACCGAGCTCGAGTCGATGTGGGCCAGCACCGAGCCGAGGATCACGTTGCTTGCCTCGGCACCGGCGCCGCTGACGGTGACTCCCGCCGCGCCCCCGCCGCCCGCGGCGAGCGATGCCGCCGCCGAGATGGCTTCGATCTTGGCTGCGTCCTCGGCCGTCAGCGTGATGCCGTTGGCCCCGGTCGCCGTGACGCTTCCGGCACCGGTGATCTTGGCCTCGACCGCGTCGCTGACCGTGTTCTGGGCCGCTGCGACGCCGATCGACACCGAAACGCCGGCCGACCCACCGCCGCCGACGGCCAGGCTGGCCGCGCCGGCGAGGGCCTGGATCAGCGAGGTGTCGTGGGCGCCGAGGGAGACGCTGGTAGCGCTGATGCCGTTTGCGCCCGAGCCGCTGATGTAGGCCCGCGTGCCTGTGTAGATGGAGTTCGTGACGCCAACGCCCGAGCCGCTGATCCCGACGCCGGCCCCACCGCCGGCGCCGACCGCGGCCGCGGCGGCCACGACCAGCGCGCTGATCGTGTCGGCGGAAGTGGCGGTGAGGCTCAGCGCGCCGGTCCCGCTGATGCTGGTGTCCTGGGTGTAGGCCTGGACCTCGGTGGGCGTGCCGGAGCTGCCGATCTGGTTCTCGGCCACCGAGACACCGATCGAAGCGGCGCCGCCGTTCCCACCCGCGCCCACGGAGGCCGCGAGCGAGGCGACGATGGCCGTGATCGCCGCGGTTCCGGTGGCCTGGAGCGTCACAGCCTGGCTCGTGACGCTGCTCGACTGCAGGTAGGCGTCGACCTTCAGTGCGTCCTGGTTCAGGGCCACCGCACCGGCGCCGCCGACGGCAACGCCTGTGCTGCCCGCTCCGACCGCCACCGACGCTGCGGCCGCCAGAGCCTGGATCGTCGCCGTCGAGACCAGAAGCTTTCCGTTCGAGAGCGTGATCACGTAGGTGGGGCCGCCGTCGGTCACGACCTCCCAGGCGGTGCCGGCCGTGGCCGGGGTGACCCCTGCCGAGGAGCCATCGAGCGGCGAGACCGTGATGTCGCCGCTGATCGAGACGCCCGCGGCGGCGAGGCTGGAGCGCACGTGCGAAAGCGTGGTGCAGTCGGCGGCGGTGCTCGCGGAGACCGTCCCTCCGCACACGCCGCTGTTGGTTGAGTCCTGGGCGGCGCCGTCGAGCTGGGCGGCGGTGACCGGAGTGGAGCCGGTCGTCAGGTCCAGCTGCGAGCCACTCACCATCAGCGGCAGCCCACTCTGGCTGGCGCTGACGCTGAGGCCGCCGGACGTGGTGGTCAGGCCATCGGACACCCCGGAGACGTAGGCCTTCACGTCACCGCTGACGCTGTTGACGGCGATCGCGAGGCCGATGGCGACCGACACCGCGGTGCTGGCGAACGAAACCGAGACGCTGGCCGCGCCCGCGATGACCTGGATACCGGCGGCATCGGTCGCCGTGATCGACGCGCTGGCCGCGGAGATCCCGTTACCGGCGTCTCCGCTGATGTAGGCGCGAACGTCGTCGGCGATCTGGTTTTGCACGAACACGCCGCCGGCGCTCACCCCGACCCTGGTGGCGCCGCCGCCGCTGATGGCGACCGATCCGGCGACGACGAGGGCCTGGATCTGAGAGGTCTCGTGGGCCGCGATATCAAGCGCGCCCGAGCTTTGGATGTCGCTGCCCGAGCTGTAGGCCTGAACCTGGCCGTCGGACTGGGTTTCACCGACCTGCTGCCAGGCGCTCGTGTCCTGGTAGCTCTGCACCGACAGGTCGACCGCGTTCGTCGGGGCCGCGCCGATGTACTTGAACGTCTGGCCGGCCAGCGGCCCCGAGGCCACCGAGACGGTGTCGCCGGTATGGAGCGTGGCCGAGGTGTTCGAGCTGGAATAGGTGGTGCTGGATAGCCCGGTCGGCTCCCAACCGATCAGGTTGCGGGCCACCGAGATACCGACGCTGACGCCCGCGCCCGAGCCACCGCCCGCCGCCACGCTGGCCGCGACGGCGAGCACCAGCGCCTGGATCTGGCCACTGTGATTGGCGGTGATGCTGACCGGGCCGATCTGTGCCGCCGACGTGCCGAGGGTGCTCGACTCGACATACGCGTTGGCGGTACCGGTCAGGTCATTGAAGGACAGCGCTCCCCCGCCCGAAATCGCGGCGCCGTTGCCGCCCGCGGAGAGCGAAACCGAGGCGGCCGCCGAGGTCGAGCTGATGCTCGCGCTGTCGATGGCGCTGATCCCCGTCGACGCGGCGCTCTTGACAGTGGAGGATGTGATCGCGGCGGCGGTGGCCGTGCTGATCGTGTTCTGAGCCAGCGCCAGGCCGATGCTGACCGAGATGCTGTTGCTGCCCGAGGCGATGCTGACGGACCCGGCAAGGGTGTAGGCATCGATCGTCTCGCCCGAGGTGGCCTTGACCGTCAGCGCGCCGCCGGCGGAGATGCTGCTGGCCACCGGGGCAGGAGTCGGTGAACCGGAAGGCTGGTAGGTATCGATGAGCGCCTTGGTGCTCCCGCCGATCGTGTTGAGCGCCACCGTGTTGGCGACCGTGACCGCGGCCTGGGTGCCGCTGCCGGTGGAGACGGCCAGGGTCCCGCTGACTGCGTAGGCGTGGATGCCGGGGTCGACACCGGGAGCCGCACCGTGGGCGCTCGGCAGCGAGGCGACGCCGGCGTCGTTTGAGGTCGCGGTCACATTCACCGCGCCGGCGGCGGTGATGCTCGAGCCGGAGACCTCAGCCAGGACGGTGGGGGTGATCGAGTTGGCGGCAACCGATACGCCGGCGGCGCCGGAGCCGCTGGAGCTGCCGCCGGTCTTGCCGGCCAGGGCCAGCGCGCCCGCGATGGCTTCAATTCCGGCGCTCTGCGTCGCGTTCACGTTCACCGCAGCACCAGTCCCGTTGGCGGTGACGGTGCTCGAGCTGATCGTGGCCCCGACGCTGTCGGTGATGTCGTTGCCTGAGCCCGAGCCCGCGCCGGAGAGGGCGACGCCGCCGCCCTGGCCGCCGGACAGGGCGCCGGCCACACCCACGGTGATCGCCTGAATCGCGGCGACCTCGGATGCGGTGACGGCAAGTCCACCGGGCGCGGTGAAGTTGGGCACGCCGCTCACGCTGGCAGTGACCGAGTTGTTCTCAATGCTGTTGAGTGCGGCCGCGGCGCCGACGCTGATGTTGGCGCCGCCGCTCTGGGAGATCCGCACCCCGAAGGCTCCCGCGCCGGCCACGGCGAGAATGGCCGAGCTGTCGCTGGCGGTAACGCCCAGCGGGACCCACGACTGGCGGTTCGTGTAGTCCTGCGTGCTCAGGTCGACGCTCTTGTTGGTCGCCGCTCCGACGTACCCGTAGCGCGTCCCGGCACCCGCTCCCGATGCAATCTGAACCACCTTGCCGTCCGACAGCCCGGTGACGGTCTGAGCGGAGGTGTAATCCGCGCTGGAGGCGGTGAGGGTGACCTTGGGGACGTCCGAGACGGTGGCCAGGACCGTGTTGGTGATCTGGTTCCGTGATCCAGCGCCCGCGCCGTTGAAAGAGAAACCGCTGCCGCTCGACTTAGTCGAGACGGATCCGCCACCGGCGATCGTCCAGGAGGCGATCGAGCCAGTCGATGCGGCGGAGATGGCCAGCGTCGCCGCGCCGACGCTGCTGGCGCCATCGATCTTGGCGCTGACGTTGTCGGTGATGTCGTTGGCGGCGACGGAGATTCCGATAGCAAGTGCGTACGGGGGCCCGCGGGCCACGACGAGCGATACCCCGCCCGCCTGAGTATTGATCTGGCTCGAATCCGTAGCCCTGACGCTCAGCTGGTTGGCCGCCACGACGCTGCCGCCGGTGATCATCGCGTAGACGTTCTGGCCCACGGTGGCTCCGGCACCGCTGCCCGCGCCCGCGAAGGTCGCGCCGCCACCGCCGCCGGTGTTGATCGCTGCCGCCACTCCCAGAGCCCAGGTGTCGATCCCGGCCTGGGCGCTCGCGTTCAGGTCGACCCCGCCGCCCGAGTTCAGCTTGGTCCCGTCCGTGCTCGCCTGGATGGTGCGCGTGTCGTTGCTCACGGCCACCGCCGCGCCGATGGCCACGGCGGCCGGCGCCTTGGAGAGGGTGAGGACGATGCCCGCCGCACCGGCGTCGGCGTTGATCGAGGTCCCGTCGTTGGCCGTGAAGCCGATTGGCTGCCCGGTGCCACTGGAGATCGAGCCGTTGGTGGCGGTGGCCTCGACATCGCCGCTGATCAGGTTGACCGTGATCACCCCGGCGCCGGCGAACTGGAAGCCGCTGCTGTTGCCCGACCCATTGAACGTCCCGCCGCCGGCCACGGCGACGCTGTAGATCGTGCCGGTGGCGGTCGCGCTGAACGTGACCGCGCCGGATGCCGTGATCGTGGCGCTGTTCGCAGTGGCCTTGACGTCCTGCTTGACGCTGTTGACTGCGATTGAGATTCCGATGGCCAGGTGGCTGCTGCTCTTGGCCGGGCTGCCCGGATCAGTGGACGGCTTGATTACGCCGAACGCGAGCGCCCCGACGCCACTGTCGATGACGCTCGTATCGGTGGAGGTGACGCTCACGTCACCGCCGTTTGCCTTCACGGTGGCCCCATCGATGAGGGCCTTTGACTCGGTGTTGCCGAGGTTGATGGCGATCGTCGCCGCGACGGCGCTCTGCCCGATGCCGGCGGATAGACCTACGGCGATGATGTTCGTCGCGTTGGTGGAAGACACGGACAGGCCCTTGCCGAGCGTGAGCGAGGTGGCGATCGGAGTCGCCAGCGTGCTCCCGTCAGGCGCCAGGGTCAGTGATTCGACCAGTGCATGCGTGTGTTGGCTGACCTGGTTGAAGCCCAGCGAGGCGCCGACCCCGACGTTCCCGCCGTAGGCGCCGGCGCCGCCGACGGCGAGCTCGTTTGTGGTGTCCTTGGCGGTCAGGCTCGTGCCGCCGTCCAGCGTGGCGATGACGCCCTGGAGGACGGCCTCGGTGGCGGTGGTGATGTAGTTCCAGGACACCGATCCGGCGATCCCGACCGACTTGCCGCTCGCCTTGGCTCCGGCCGCGCCGACGGTGACCGAGTAGACCTGGCCCTCGCGAGTCGAGGACAGGCTGAGGCTGCCGTGCGGGATGGTGGCCCCGATGACCTCGGCCTGGGTGGTGTCGTTGACGTTGTCGAAGCTGAACGCGCCGGCGAAAGCCACGTTGGTCTTCGAGCCTGCGCCACCGTTGTAGGCGACAGCGCCGGTGCCGCTGACCAGGAGCGTGCCGTCATCGGCGCTCACCGAGACCGTGTTGCCGGTACCGGGGTCGACTGTGCCCATGTCGTTGATGTAGGCCAGGGTCTGGTCGGTCAGGTTGACGACCGCGACGGCTCCCGCCACCCCGACGCCGGTCTTGGCCGGCGGATGCTCGGAGGACGAACTCGACGACGAGTTCGACGAGCCACCGGTGGTCCCACCGGTAGTCGCGCCGGAAGTCCCGCCGGACGACGAATCGGAAGTCTGGTCGCTGAACGGAGTGGGCAGGTCAACGCCGTCGAGCGGATCCTCGGCCCCCGAGGAGGCAGGCGCCCCCGCAGGCGCCGGCGCAGGCGCCTGCGCCTGCTTGGCCAGCTTGGCCCCGGCCACGGCAAAGGCCCAGATGAGGCCGCTGTTCGTGGCGCTGACGGTGATCGGGCCGCTGACCACGATGTCGACGCCGGTGCCGTTCGGGCCACCGCTCCCCGGTTTGCCGAGATCGAGGTTGCCGATTACCGCGCGCGTCGTTCGGTTGATCGAGAGGACGAGAACGCTGACCCCGACGCCGATCCCCTTGCCGCTGACCACGTCACCCGCGACGCCGACGGCGATCTCGTCCGAGCTGGCCGTCACGTTCACGGCGCCGCCGCGGAGACTCGCCCCGCTGAGGATCTGGGCCAGCGTGTCGCTGTTCTGCACGAGCACGCCGATGCTGCCGCTGACCGCGGTCTGGTCGGCACCAGCGCCGGCCTGGCTGAGGAGGATGAACAGAAGCTGCTCGGTCGCGTTGACGCTGGTCGAACCCGCCGCGGCAATCTTGCCGGCGAGGGTGGCGTGCGTGGTGTTATTGACGATGAGGCCGAAAATGGATCCGCCGACACCCCCGTTCTTGCTCGAGGTGGCGATCGGGTTGACCGTGACGCCGACCACTGGCTGGATGGCGCCTCCGGCGAGCACGAGGTGCTCCAGGTTGCTGGCCTTGACGGTGACCGTCTGATTCGAGCCGGCATTCGTTGTGTTCTGATTGATGAGCGCGCCCGGCTGGACGTTGGCCTCGGCGTCGTTGTTGAGGATGAAGAAGGTGATCGAGGCGGCGATCGCGAGCTTCTCGGCCTGGGCGCTGGCCTGTGACCACCCGTTGGTGAAGGCCTGGGAGAGGCCGAGCGTCCCGTCGGCGATGTTCCCGAGGAGCGAAACGATGGTCCCGTTCTTCACCTGCGTCTCGAGGGCGCTGAACGAGGTGGGGAAATTCTTGGGGTTGCTCACCAGCGGGTAGACGACCTCGCCAGTGAGCGAGGTGGCCCCCAGGGCGTTCAGCTGGGCGCCGCCGTCGACGGTGGTCACGGCGGTGTTGGATAGAACGGCGATGCCCAGGCCGACGCTGATCGCCGTCTTGTGCATCGACTCCGGATGGGTCGACGCCGGCTGGGTGGGCTTGCCGGCCTTGGTGCGGATCCAGTTGAGGAACTTCTCGCCGTAGGAGTAGTCGGTCTTGGCCTCGGTGGCCGCGATCATCGCCGTCGCAAAGATCTGGCTGTTCTCGGTAGCCGAGGAATCCGCGGTGAGGGCCGCTCCCGAGCTGAGGTTTGCAGTCGAGCCGAAAGTGACTGCGACGTTGTGGTTGGTGTCGCTGAAGGCGAAGCTTCCGGCCACGGCCAGGGAGGGCTTCTGGGGCGCCTCGGACTTCTTGATCTCCTTGCCGAGCTTGTTGTAGATCCAGGTCTGGACCTTGGTGATGATCTTGGCGGGAACGTAGGCCTTGAGGTTGGCGATCTTGGTGAGAACCTTCTGCCCCAGGCTCTGCGGATCGTTGAGGCTCCCGCTGGCCGTGGAGTCGTCGGTCGCGGTGAGCGTGGCGTCGGTGACGATCCCCGGGGCGGTTCCGGTGTCCCCGGTGGTGGTGATGGAGCCGTTGATCTGCGTCTTGAGGTCGCTGTTGGAGAACTGGAGGCCGATGGCCACCCCGGCCCGGCCGTCGCTGTAGTTACCGGCGGTGGCGCTGGCCGCCGAGTCGAGCACGCCCTGAGAGGAGAACCCAACCCGCTCATCAGCGGTGATGCTGGCTCCGTTCTCCAGGGTCGCCGTGGCGTTTACGAGCGCCCGGGTGGCCGCCGCCGCGATCGCTGTCTGGCCGAACGAGGTGTTCGGGTCGGTGGTCGTGGTCAGGTAGCGCTGAGTCTTGGCCGTCATGGTGGCGGTCGAATCGCCCAGGGCGAGAACATCGACCGAGCCGGCGGGCGCGTTCAGCTTGCCCGACACGTCGACCGACGCGGTGGTGGTGGCCTGGCTGTAGCCGATATTGATGTACGCGCTGCTCGGCGCGCCCGCGGCCACGATCTGAGCGTCGCTCAGCATCTGGATGTCGCCGGTGGTGGCCTTGATGACCGAGTTGCTGCCGACGGTGATATCGGCTTCGGCCGACTTGACGATGATGCTGATCGGGATCATCCCGGCGACCACTCCGATCAGCTTCTCGAGCACGGTTCCGGCCAGGGCCGCCACGCTTCCGGTGGCGCCGAAGGCATCATCCAACGTCGCGCTATCGCCGGTGTAGGCGATCAGGGTCACGTTCCCACCGGTGAGATTGCCGTTGAGCGTGATCGCTGTCTTGAGGCTGGTCACCATGACCGGGCTGTCGTTCGTGATGGCCAGACCGGAGTTGTCGGTGAGCACGGTGATGTTCCCGGTCGTGGTGACGCCGTCGTTCGCGTCAACCGTGAAGTTGGTCGCGGCGACGGTGAAGTTGCCCGAGCCCAGGTTGATCGACCCGGCGATCTCGACATTGGCCGAACCGGAGATGAGCGCATGCTGGAGCGGTCCGGTGTCCGGCGTGCTCAGGTTCGTCAGATCGGCGAAGTTCGCCGCCGTGCTCAGATCGGGAACGGCGTAGCCGTAGATCTCCAGGTTGCCCGTGAAGTCGCTGCCCAGGCCGTTGATCGTGATCGTGTCCGAGCCGCCATTGCCGAGGATGACCAGCGTGCCCGTCTTATCGACGTAGACCGGGGTGCCATTGTTGAGAATGAGCTGGGTCCAGGCACTGGAGGCGGGAATGGGATCGCGGTTGACGACGATCGTGTCGTTACCTGAGGTGCCTTTGAACGTGTAGACGCTCTCCGCCTGCCCGCTGACCGTGCTCATCCCTGAGTACGTGATGCCGCCACAGTTGCCGGAGTCGGTCCCGTTGGAGGTGCACGGGCCGTTGAGGACGTTGGTGTTGGTGCCACCGATAGCGACCTCCCCGGCAAGCGTCGTGAAGCCGTCGAAGGCCACCGTCGTCGTCACGTTGTTGCCGTCGGTGGTCGCCACGGTCCCGATCTTGTTGCCGTCGACCGTGAATGTGGCGCCGCTGGTCTGGCCGTCCAAGGTGTCGGTACCACTGCCGATGAGGCTGTCGAAGGCGGAGAAGCCGATGCCGCCGACCGACCCCGAGTCCGGCCCGGTGAGCGTCCAGGTCTCGGCCGTAGAAGGGCCGGAAAGCTGGTCGCTGCCCTTGCTCTGGCCGGCGAGACCGGCAAAGTTCTGGAAGGCGACCGTGCCCACCGTCCCGGCGGCCTCGTAGGGCGCGAGGGCGGTGCCGGTGCCGCTGATCTTGCTGATGATCCATTGGACCAGCGAGGTCGCGCTCGGACCGGACAGGGTGTCGCTGCCGCTGCCGCCGATCAGGGTCGGGAAGCCCGTGTAGGAGATCACGCTGCCGATCGAGCCCGCCCCGACCCCATCCGTGGTGATGGTGGAGGCGCTGGTCGGGGTGGTCAGCGTGTTTCCGCTGCCGCTGCCCCCGTTGATCACGAGGCCCGGCAGCTTCCCGTCGATCGACTGCACATCGACCGTGTTGCCGTTCCCGCTCAACGAGAGCAGGAGACTGCTCGTCGGAGCTTGGAACTGGATGGTGCTGAACGGCCCGACCGAATCCGTGATCTGCATCCACCCCGGATTCCCGGACCAGGCCGAGACGACCGGGGCATCACTGCCGCCAGCGGGGCCGTAGTAGGTGAACGTCGCGTTGGCGGAAGCCAGGACGTTGTTCGCAGCGCTCTTGGTCATGCCGCTGTAGGCGGCGCCCGCCACGATCCCGCTGCCCGTGGTGCTCGAAGCGCTCCAGCCCGGCGCATAGAGCGTGTCGTCATTGTTGCCCGTCAGCGAGGTGAAGCGGAAGAAGCTGAGCGCCGCGGCAGCGGTCGGCGTCAAGGTGCCGGACCCGTTCCCGTTCACGAGCCAGACGGCGCCGCCGGCGGGACCGGAGAGCTTGTCGCCGGCGCTACCGGACTGAAGCGTGCCGATCCCCGAGAAGGTGATCCCGGCCACGGTCACGGTCACGGGCGACTGACCGCCCGGGTTGGCGACCGCCCAGGTTCGCTGGACCGCGGGGGTGTTGGAACTGATGAGCGCGGGAACGTCTCCCTGGAGAACATCCGTCCCGTTGCCGGTCACGGTGGTCACGCCGGCGACTAGGAAGCCGTCAACCAGGAAGCCGCCGCCCGGGTAAAGCGTCCAGGTCGTCTGCGCGTTGGGTCCGGTGAGAGCATCGCTCCCGGACCCGTTGATGCCATCGAAGTTGACGAGGTGAATCGTGTGAGCGCCGTTGGTCGTCGAGACGCTGCCCACAGCGGTCGAGTCGATCACCCAGGCGGCGGGACCGGTGACCGAGACAGTGTTGTCGCCCGGATTACCCCAGCTGCCGATCAGGGTGCCGATCCCGGAGAAGCTGATCACCGGATCGGTGATGCTGCCGGTGGTGCTCTCGAGGCTGCCGGATCCAGTGGCGAGGTTGGTGATCGTCCAGGTCGAGCTGTCGGCGAGCGGAGCGCTGAGAGTGTCCGCGCCGCCCCGCGACACGATCTGGGCGAACTCCTCGAAGGCGATCGAGCCGAGGAAGCCGGTGGCCGGGGCCGTGCCGAGCACGATCCCGCCCAGTGCGTCGGCGGCCACGCACTGGCCCGCCGTCACACAGGCCACGCCGTTCAGGCCGGTTGTGTCGACCGGGACGACCTGCCACGGAGCGCTGGGGGCGTCGTTTGACTCGATCGCGTTGCCGGCGCTGTCGACGGCGATGCACAGTGCTCCCTGGCAGGAGATCGAGTTGATCTGGTTGCCGGCCGGGGCGATGGCGCTCCAGGCGTTGGCGCCGCCCGTCGGATCGACCGAGGTGAGGATCTGGCCCGCCGTGTCGCTGGCGGCGCAGAGCGTCGTGCTCGAGCAGGAGATGGCGGTGAGGATCGTCGTGCCATCGATGTTCGCGGAGCTCCAGTCGGTCGAACCGCCGGTGGGGTTGCCGCTGGTCCACACCTGGCCGGCCTGGTCGACGGCCACGCAGATGGGGCCGCTGACACAGGAGATCCCGTTGAAACCAGTCGTATCCACCTGGGTGGGAGTCCAATCGGTTGCGCCGCCGAGCGGCTGGGTGGAGGTCCACGCCTGGCCGTTCTGATCGACGGCAACGCAGAGTGAGCCGTCGGCCAGGCACGAGATGCCGGACAACTGAGGCGAGCCGCTGAGCGTCGTCACGACCCACTGATCGGTGCCGGGCTTATCGGAGGTGATCACGTTGCCGGCCTGATCCACGGCGACGCACAGATTCGACGCGCACGAGATGCCGGTAATCGAGTGGCCCGGATCCGCGGCGTCCGGAGTGCTCCAGTTCCCGGCGCTCAGGCTGCTCGTGGTGATCAGGTTGCCTACGCTGTCGCCGGCGACGCATAGGCCGGCGGCATTGCAGGCAATGGCGCTCAGGGTCTGGCCCGGATCGATCGAGCTGGGCGGGCCCCAGTTCAGAGGCGAGGTGGAGAGGGGCGAACCGCTGCCGGCGCCCGTCGTAATCAGCTTCCAGGCCGTCGGATCCTGGGGCCCGTAGAGGACGTCGCCCGTGGTCGTCCCGGTGCCGCCGACCAGATCGAGCGTACCCGCGAAGTTGGTCAGAGTGCCGATCGTCACCGTGTTGTCGCCATTGCCGGTTTCGATCACCAGCTCGGTGCTCGGAATGATCAGCGGGATCGTGGTGGTGACGTTGTTCTGGACGTCCACGATCTGGAGGCCGGGGTTGCCGGCGGGATCGGTGCCGTTGGAGACGGTGATCGCGTTGCCGCCGCCGGCAGGAGCGATCCACGTGGTCGTGTCGCCGGCCGCCAGGGTGGTCGTCTTCATGTTCGTGTAGGCGATCCCGAGAACGCTTCCGCCTGACGGCGCGGCCGGCGTGACGAGCGTATTCGCGCCGCTGCCCGGCGTGATGCTGTCGAAGCCGCTGAAGGTGAGGCCGTCGACGCCGCCCGCGTCGGTCCCGGTGATCGTCCAGGTCTGGTCGGCAGTGCCGGAGTCGGTGAGCGTATTCGACGGCGGCGTGGGGTCGGTGGGCGCGCCCAGGGCACTGATCGTCTCGATTCCCGTGAAGGTGATGGGCTGGAAATCCGTGTTCGAGGTGGAGGTGGCCGTGCCGCTGCTGCCATCCCAGGTCCACGCGCTTGCGGTCGTGAGGCCGGTGAGATCGAGCTCGTTGGCGCCCGCGCCGCCGGAGATCGTGATCGGGAAGGTGATGGCGCCGCCGCTCGCGTCGACCTTGATCGTGTTGGGCGCACCGTCCGTGTTGATCTGAAGGCCGCCGGTCAGCAGGTTTGTCGGCAAGAGGACCGGGTTGTCGTCGACCGAGATCGAAAGGTTGCTCCCGCTCAGGACGATGACGGCGGTCCGCAGGTCGCTCGTGTTCTCCTGGCCGGCCGGCTGGGCGAGGTTCAGGGCCAGCGCACCGACGCTCAGGGTCTCCGTGGCGGAGCCGGTGGAGAAGATCAGCGTGCCCGGGAGCGTCAGGTTGGGGTCAACCGTGATGGCCGTGGTGCCGTCGCCGCCGACGATCTGAAGCGTCGATGTCGGCGCGATGAAGTCAAGCGTGGTAACCGTCTGGACCGGGGTTCCGGTCCCACCGCCATTGGCGTCGACCGGGGTCTGAGTGTGGGTATCGGTGATCTGGAGGTTGCCGTTGCTCGAGCTCAGCTCGATCGCGTCGTCTCCGCTCAGGAGGTTCGTCGTGCCGCTCTGGACGCCGCTCGGGGCCAGGTAGGTGAAGCTCGACCCGGCCTGGGGGGGAACGGGATTCATGCCGCTGTAGCTCATGCCCATGACCGAGCCCCTGTCGGCGGTCTGCCCAGCGGTCACGGCGGTCGGCGTGTCCAGCGTGTCGCTGCCCGATCCGACGAGCGCACTAAGCCCTGAGGCAGTCAAACCGGACAGTGAGGCCATCTGCGTCCCGACGATCGACCACGTCGAGGCGCTCGAAGGGCCGGTCAGGGTGTTGATGACCGAGGGGTCCAGAGTGAGGACCTGAACGCCGGTGGCGGTGACGGTCCCGAAGTCGGTGCCGGAGCTGGTGCCGGTCAGGGTGGTTCCGTCGAATGTCCACGAGCTCGAGGACAGCAACTCGGGAATGACCAGTGAGTTCGTGCCGGTGCCGCCGGTGAAGCTCACCGCCGGAAGCGAGCCACCGCTGATGTCGAGCGTGAGGCTGTCGTTGTAGACGCTTCCGGCCGCCGTGATGAGGATGCTGCTGATGCTCGAGATCGGCTGCTCCTGGACCTGGGTCCCGTCGATCGCGAGGACCAGGTTGTTGTTGTCGACATAGAGCTGAGCCTCGTGCGGGCCCGTCCCGTCCAGGGTGATCGTCCACACACCGCTGCCCACGACGTAGGTCGAGAAGTGCGGCAGGCCCGCCGTCACGGTCTGGCTGGCTGCGTCCACCGTGGAGGCGATCGGTACCGGGGCGCCCGTGGCGGGCAGGTAGTAAATCTGGCCGGCGGACGTGCCGGCGATGGTTAGGACCGGCGACGAGTTGAACTGCTCGATCAGCGCGCCCGTCTGGACATTGACCGCCTGGAGGTCGTAGGCCAATGACGCCGTGGTTAAGCCCGCGATGCTCGGCGCGGCCATGGGAGTGATCGAGACGTAGGCGTCGGCGGGGAGGCTGCCCGGAGCGAAGGTGAGCGTTGCCGCGCCGGAGATAACACTGCCTCCGTCGGCAGCCTTGATAAGTACAGACCCGGAGGGAGGGGGACCGCGCCCGCTGCCCGGCGTGGCCGCCGGATCGGTCGAGGCCTGATCTGCGCTGGTCAGGGTGGTCGCACCATCGGAGGGCGGGGGCGTGATGAAGCCGGCGCCAGGGCTGGTCACCGGGTCAGATCCACCCGGTGCCGTGCCCCCCGTGGCACCCGCGCCCAGCGCCGCGGCAGCGTCGCTGCCAGAGCCCGAGCCCGCGGTCAGGGTCGGGCCGGTGCTGGTGGCAGCCGGTGCGATGGTCTCGGTGGTGGATGCGTCTCCCGCCACGACGAACGTGGCCACCGGAGTGACCTGTGGTGCCGAGGCCGTGAAGCTGGCCGATGCCGGCAGGCTGACGGGGGTCGCGACGCTCGTCGGCACGACCGGCTGGCTGACCGGCACGATCGTCGTCACCGTAGGCACCGTCGTGACGACCGGAGCGGTCGTGACCAGAGCGGTGGTGACCGGAGCCGACGAGACGGTGGAGGTGGAACTCGGCGAGCTGATCGGCTGCTGCGGAGAGCTCGCCGGCGTGGTCGAGGGCTGAGTCGCGCTCGTCGAGCTGCTGCTGTCGCCCGTCGAGCCGCTGCTGTCGCTCGACGCGCTGGAGGACTGATCTGCGGTGGAGGACGGATCTGAACTCGTGCTCGGGGAGGCGGCGGTGGCGTCGCTTGAGGGGGTCGGGGTCGATGCCACGTCGAGGGATCGCCGCAGCGAAGCGGTCTGACCTGCAGCGGGCGGCGGCGCGCTCTGCACCGTGGTCGCGCTGGTCGGGGTTGACACCGGCGCCTGGGCAATCGGTGCCGGGACCGCGGGCGTACTCGCCGGCATGGTCGGGACGGCCGCGTAGGAATCGGTGACGACGGGTGCCTTGGCCAGCGACTTGCCGAGAGCGCCAACCGCTCCCGAGGTCTTACCTGACGAGTGGTGCCTCGAGGTCGCGGGCAGTCCGTAGGAGCTCGTGACCACCGGCACCCTCACTCCCGGCCTCGTCACCCGGACCACGTGGCTGGAGCTCACGACCCGTCGCATGCTTGCGCCGGCGGTGAGGGAGCGAGGGCTCGTCGACGCCGCCACCGCGGGCGCCGTGGCCGCTGCGGGCCGGGTGACCGGGGCCACGCCGGGGACTGGGAGGAGCTTCGGGATGGCGAGGGCGGGGAAGCGGACCGCCGGGACCGTCAGCGCCGGGAGCGAGACCGCGGCGGCGGGCGGATAGACGATCGCCTTGAAGGAGGCGACGACGGCGCTCGAATACGGCAGCGCCATGGCGATCAGCCCGAGGATGCCGAACCAGAAGCGCTGGCGACGATTGCCGAGGCTGCTGAGGCCGAAGTGCCCCGCAGACGCGCCCGACCGGGCAGCCGCATGCGCCGGCATCAAGGCCCTGAACGGCGTCAGCATTGAGAATGCGCCCCTACCTCGCAAAGGAGATATCGAGAAACCCCAAGGTTGAATTGTTTACGGCGCTCAGCCAACGATCGCCGCTATGCCCCGAGGAGCCCCCATGACCCCTGCCCCCGACCGAACTGTGTCCCTACTGCGTCCGGCAAAGTAGCAGAAAGCAATCGGTGTCCGTTAGCGTCGTGGTCCGATATCGGACCAATGTCGTATCGAAAAACCGGACGCCTGATCTAGGCATTGTGGTACTCTGCACACGTACGTGGTGCAAGCGCTATCGAAAGCCCTTCGGACGCGGCCCTCGTCGGGCAAGGGCGCTGGTCCTGGGCAGCAACACAGAGCGTTGGGCATGTAAGTGGAAGTTGTGTGGAATATGTGTCCGTTGCGACCGGCTGGCTGACCCAAGAGCCCGATGGATCACGCCGCTTTCGTCGAGCTCTTCCCTGACGACGCCAGCTGCCACGCCTACCTCAAGGAGCTTTTGTACCCGGACGGGACCGCCTGTCCGGGTTGCGGAAGAGGGTCGAAGTTCCACCCCATCCGGGGGCGCTCGGCCTACTCGTGTCAATTCTGTGGCACCCACGTCTATCCGACCGCGGGGACGATCTTCCACAAGTCGCGGACCAGCCTGCGGCTCTGGTTCTGGGCCATCTTCCTGGCCGCGTCGACTCGGGGTCGGATCACCGCGCGCCAGCTCGAGCGAGAGCTGGGAGTGACGTACAAGACCGCCCACCGGATGCTCGGGCAGATCAGGAGCCAGATCGGTGAGGCGTGGGTCGCCGAGGCCGATCGGGCTGAGACCGAGCCGCCGGGCAGCGCCGCCCCCGAACCGCAGGCGCCGCTACGGCCCCGAGCCTGGCATGGGGCCAGACGCCGAGCCTGACCTTCGATTCGAGCTCGCCCGCTTGGGCTCGTCAAGCCGACGCGATGCCCTCTCCAGATCCTGGAGATATTCCGAGCGGGTATAGGTGGGGTCCTGCTGGGCGGCAACGCGGGCCCGTGGCGGGGAGGGGGTCTGCTTCCGGTCGCGGGGGCTGGGTGCCACGCGACTCAGCTCCAGGGCGGGGGCGCCTCAGGCTGCCGGGACACGCCCTCCCGGAACGCCGCCAGCTGCCACGGGTTACGCAATGGCGCCGGCGGAACCGCCGGGGGCGCTGTCTCCCGCATGAACCGCTCCAGCGCCGCCACCACCGCTGCCGCCTCCTCAGGCGAGGCGTTGGGAGCCACGATCGAGAGCTGGGGGCGGCGGTTCATGACCCGGCCTACAAGGGGATGTTGCCGTGTTTGCGCCGGGGGCCGGCGACACGCTTGTTCTGGAGCGTCTCGAGCGCCGTGATCAGCTTGGGCCGAGTCTCGTGAGGGATGATCACATCGTCGATGTAGCCCCGCTCGGCGGCCACGTACGGATTGGCGAAGTGGGCCTTGTAGTCGTTGATCAGCTTCTGGCGGCGGGCGTCCGGCGTGGGCGATGAGGCGATGTCCCTCCGGTAGATGATGTTGACCGCTCCCTCCGGCCCCATGACCGCCACCTCGGCGGTGGGCCAGGCGAAGTTGAAGTCGGCCAGCATGTGCTTGGAGGCCATGACGTCGTAGGCACCGCCATAGGCCTTACGGGTAATAACAGTGATCTTGGGCACCGTGGCCTCGGTGTAGGCATAGAGGAGCTTGGCGCCGTGGCGGATGATCCCGCCCCACTCCTGGGCGGTTCCGGGGAGGAAACCGGGAACGTCGCAGAACGTGATCAGGGGGATGTTGAAGGCGTCACACGTGCGCACGAAGCGCGCCGCTTTGACCGAGGAGTCGATGTCCAGGACCCCGGCCAGCTGGCTGGGCTGATTGCCGACGATCCCGACAGCGTGCCCGTCGAGGCGGGCGAAGCCGCAGACGATGTTGGCGGCATAGCGCTCGTGGACCTCGAAGAACTCGCCGTCATCCACGATCAGGCGGATGACCGAGCGCATGTCGTAGGGCTTGTTGGGGTTGTCCGGGACGACGTGGTCAAGCTCCTCGTCCTGGCGCAAGGGGTCATCGGTGGGCTGGACGCGCGGCGGGGTCTCCAGGTTGTTCTGGGGCAGAAACGAGACGAGGTAGCGCGTGTCCTCCAGGCACTGGTCCTCGTCATCGCAGGCAAAGTGGGCCACCCCGGACTTGGTGTTGTGGGCGATGGCGCCGCCCAGGGACTCGAAGTCGACCTCCTCGCCGGTCACCGTCTTGATCACGTCAGGGCCCGTGATGAACATGTGCGAGGTCTCCTGGACCATGAAGACGAAGTCGGTCATGGCCGGGCTGTAGACCGCGCCACCGGCGCACGGACCCATGATGAGGCTGATCTGCGGGATCACGCCGCTGCACATCACGTTGCGGACGAAGACGTCGCCGTAGGCGCCGAGCGACACGACGCCCTCCTGGATCCGGGCTCCGCCGGAGTCATTGATGCCGATCACGGGACAGCCGATCCGCGCCGCCAGGTCCATGATCTTGACCATCTTCTCCCCCATGACCTCGCCCAGTGACCCTCCGAACACGGTGAAGTCCTGGCTGAATACGCAGACCCGGCGGCCATCGATCGTCCCGTGGCCGGTGACCACGGCATCGCCATAGGGCCGGTTCTTCTGCATGTCGAACTCGTGGGTCCGGTGGCGTACGAAGGTGTCAAGCTCCTGGAAGGAGCCGGGGTCAAGCAGCTTCTCCACCCGCTCACGCGCGGTGTACTTCCCGCGTTCGTGCTGCTTTTCCACCGCCTGTTCGGAGCCGGCGTGAATCGCCTCCTCACGCAGCTCCTGGAGCTGCCCGAGCTTCTCCTCGTAGGTCTCGGGGGCCTTGTCGCGCATGGGGACGCGAGTCTAGGTGGTCAACGCCTCGAGGACGCCCGCCGATTGGTCTAGCGGGCGGGGAGCTTCATGCTGAAGCGGCCCTTGCCCCCGTAGCTCTCGGTGATCGTGAGCTGGAGAGCGAGGCTGCGGAGCCGGTGAGCTCGGGCTTGGGAGGCCAGGCTGCGGCTGGCGTTGAGAACGGAGCCGGAGACCGTGATGCGCAGGCCGGAGGTGGCGCTCAGGCAGATGACCTCCAGCTTGCGACCCGCCGCTTTGAGCCGGTACCTGAAGTGCTTGCGCGTCCCCAGCACGCTGACCCCCCGGGCGGCCGCCCTCGACAGGGTCAGGCCGCGGGGCAAGGCGACGGTGGCCGTCCGCCAGGGCTGCTGGCCGGTGGCGGCGACCAGCTTCAGACTGAGCCGGGGGTGCCGGCTCGAGACCCCGGCCAGCGACCCCTGCTTGATACCCAGGGCCACGAGGGGCCGGACGGTGGCGCTCAGCCGCGAGAGCTGCGGGGCCCCGGCACCGGTGATGTTGTAGGCCCAGACCTCGGTGCGGAGACGATGGCCGACGTCGGCGGCGGTCAGGAGATGCGTCGCCCCGACGGCGCCCTTGATGGTGGCACAGCGCTTTCCGGCCGCTGTGCAGCGCAGCCACTGGTAGGAGAACGAGGTCGGCTCGTTGGACCAGGCACCGGTCGAGGTGCGCAGTGTCTTCGACTGCTGGGTCGTCCCGGAGAGCGATGGTGCGCTCAGCGCGCCAGGGACTGGCGGTAGCGGGCCGCTGGTTCCGGTGAGAGCGTTACCGCCCGCGTCAACGGCGACACATTCGGTCGCCGAGGGACAGTCCAGGCCGACGACGGCGGAGCCATCGATGGCCGAGCCGCGCCAAGCGCCCGTACCCCGCGGGTCGCCCTCCAGAGCCCGCCCGGCGGCATCGACGATCACGCAGCCGGTGGGGGTCCGGCAGGCGACGGCGCTGATCGGGCTCCCCGAGTCGATGGTCTGCGGCGCCAGCTCCGACTGGTAGCCGGGGAAGAAGGTGACCTGCTGCCCGGCCGAGTCAACCGCTGTGCACTGGCTCGTGTTCGGACAGGCGAGGTCGAAGGCAGGGCTCCCGTCGATGGCGACCGGTCTTGGCTGGCCGGGCGCCTGGGGATTGAAGGTCACCTCATCCCCGCTGTCATCCACGGTGGTGCATTGAGTAGAAGCCGGGCACTCAATGGCGAGCAGGCCGCGGCTGCTGTCGATGGTCACCCGAGGCGGGTGCCCGGGGTTCTGGGGGTTGAAGGTCACCTCGGCTCCGGATTCATCGATCGCCGTGCACTGGGTCGTCGCCGGGCAGGCGATTCCCTGCAGGGGACGGGCGGAGTCGACCACGGTTGGCGAAGGAGCCCCCGGCGAGGTGGGATTGAAGCTGACCGCCTGCCCATGGCTGTCCACAGCTGTGCATTGGCTGGTGGAGGGGCAGGCCACCGCGGCGACATCGTTGGCGGCGGGATCGACGTTGCCGGTGACCGGGGCCTGGGCGGAGCCAGGAGTGAACGTGACCTCGGCGCCGGTCTGGTCGACGGCCGTGCATTGTCCGGGGCTGGGACAGGAGAGCACCGTCAGGTTGGTCTGGCCATCGATCACCACTGGGGTCGGTTTACCGGGCGTGCGCGGGTTGAAGGTCACCGCCTGGCCAACCTGATCCACCGCGGTGCACTGGCTGGCTACCGGACAGGAGACGCCGGTGAGCGCCTGGCCGGGATCCACAGGTGCGGGCTTGTTGGCGGCGAGCGCGGTCGGGTCGAAGCTGACCTCCTGGCCCTTGACATCAACCGCGGAGCACTCGATCCGGCCGGTTGAGGGATCGGGGACGCAGGAGAGTCCGCTCAGAGAGGTGGCGCTCGTGCCGCTGCCGTCGATCGTGGTGGATCCCTGGCCGGTCGGGCTGAAGGTGTGGGCGCCCCCGCCGGTGTCGACCACGGCGCACTGTCCCTGAGGGCAGCTGATGGCCACCGGGGTGCTGTTGTCGACCGACTGCGGGTTGGCGAGCTGCTTGCCACCGTTCGGGTTGAAGGTGACCGCGGTGCCGGCGGTGTTGACCGCGTAGCACTCCGCCACGGTGGGACAGTCGACCCCGATGAGGATGCCTCCGGAATTGATGAGGACCGGACTGGGCGAGCCCGGCGCCTGGGGATTGAAGGTCACCTCCTGGCCGGCCGTGTCGACAGCCGTGCACTGCGTTGCGGCCGGGCAAACGACATCCAGCGGGATGCCGGTCGAATCAATCGGAACCGGCGTGGCTCCGCTGGGCGACTGAGGGTTGAAGGTCACCTCCGACCCGGAGGTGTCCACCGCGGAGCACTGGGTGGAGAGCGGGCAGCTCACCGCGACCAGCGAGTGTCCGCTGATGGCTGAGGTTGATGCGTTCTGAGGCGCGGCCGGATTGAAGGTCACCTCGTTTCCACGTCCATCAACGGCTACGCACTCGGTGATCGAAGGACACGAGACATCACTCAGGGCGGTCGTGTGGGCGTGGGGATCCACCGGCGCCGGCGCCGACCAGCTCAGAGTGGCGCTGGCGGCGGCAGGAGCCGCCGAGACGGCCAGCGCGCAGACCAGAATGGCGCTCGCGAGCACCAGCGCCCGCAGGCGGCGCCCCGTCAACGACAACATCGATACCCCCACGGCGCAGACGATAGCCCCACAGGAGCAATAACACGCGCCGGGCGCTCCGGTTTCGCCGGGCTGCGAGGGCCCCGAAGGCGGACGACGAACCGGCCGCCCCACGATGGGACGGCCGGTTGTCCTAACCCTGGAGTGGTCAGTGCTGCTCTACGGCCCGCAAACGACGTACGCCTGAACCGTGACGTTGTGGAGGCTGTGTATCTCCGTGATCACAGCCTGGGCCTCGTAGGCGTTTGCGGACATCTGCGAGAGGCCCCCGGGCATGGCTCCCAGCGGAAGCGGGTCGACCACGGTCGGCCCGGCGTAAAGACCGGGGAAGCTCGACTCGAGGCCCACAACGTCGTACGTCGGCGGCGGCGGGTTCTGGGTGTTGTTGGGGTCCGCGGTGATGATGGTGGCCCCGCCGTCGTAGGCCTCCTGATCGGGACCGGAGGTGGGACAGCGAGCCACGCTCGGAGTCAGCTCCGTCCCGGTCTGTGGGCCTTGCGAATACGTAATCGGGCCGATCTTGCTCCCGAGGACGAGGACCGTGTGGCCACCGGGATCCGAGCCACCGGGATCCGAGCCGCTGGGCGTCACGAAGGCTCCGTCCGGTCCGCTCGGACCGGTCGAACCGGTGATGCCCCGGATCCCCTGCGGCCCTTGCTGCCCAACGGCGCCGACGGGCCCGAGGGGACCCACTGTGCCGATGAAGCCAACCAGACCCCTGGCTCCCTGTTGACCCTGAGTCCCTCGCTTGCCGCGCGGACCGTAGGAGAAACAGTAGGCAGGGTCGTCCTGGTCATACCGCGCGCAGAGCTTCCCGTGTTTCTTATATGGGCCCTTGCCACCAAACGCGCCCGTGCTGGCCCAGGCCGCGAATCCCGACGCAGCCAAGCACATGAGCGCAAGTAACGCGATGCGGATGAGACGTTTCATCGTCGTCCCCTAGGGTCCGCAGATCACGTAGGACTGCACCGTGACTGTGTCGCCACCGGCCAGCTCGGTGATGACCGCCTGGCCCTCGTAGGCGTTCGCCGCCTGCGTGGAGACGGTTCCCGCTGTGTTACCGGCGGGGAGCGGATTCACCTGGGTGGGGCTGACGTAGGTGCCGAGGAAGTGCTGCTGGATCGTCACCACATCGCCGCCGCTCTCGCTGCCGCTCTTCTGGATCTGGACCCCGCCACCGTAGGCCTCGGGCGTCGAGAGCGTGCCGCTGGACGGGCACTGAGCGACACTCGGATTCAGCTCCGTCCCCTGTTGCTCGCCTTGAGCCGGAGCGGTCAGGGTGACCGCGGTACCGGCCACGACGACAGTGTGCCCGGGAGCGCCCTGAATCCCCTGCGGGCCGGTCGGGCCCACCGGACCCTGGATGCCCTGGGAACCCACCGGACCCTGGACGCCCTGCGGGCCGATCGGACCCTGAGGCCCCGTGAACCCGATCGGTCCCGTCTTGCCGCGAGCACCCTTGACGCCGCGGGGACCGCGAAGCATGACGCCGCACACCGGCCCTTCCTTGAAGTCGTAGTAGACACACGTAACGGCGGGCTTTTCCCCGCCCGTGCCGCCGGCGTCGGCCACCACCGCCCGGGGGGCGGCGTCAGCCCACGGGAGGCCGGTGAGTGCCGTCGCAGCCAGGCAGGCTCCGGCCACGGCAGCCGTACGAGTGAGGTATTTGGTTTTCATCGAACCTCCAGGGTTGGATAGGGGCCCCACGCCCCAACTCGGGCTGACAACGCCCCCATTTCCGGGAGACTGAGCCCCCATATCCGGGCCGATAGGCCCCCGTACTTGAACCGATCCCGGTCCTCGTAGTTGTGATTTTCGATCAAAGTCTCATCCCTTGCGCCCGCGGGTCTTGGGTTTCCGCGGGGGGGTCTTGGTCTTCTTCTTGGTCTTCTTCTTCGCCTTCTTCTTCGTCTTCTTCTTGCGTCTTCTTCTTGGGCTTCTTCTTCTTGGACGTCTTGGTCGTCTTGCCGGCGCCGGAGGCGATCACGAGTGTGATCGGGAGGCTGACCGGGGCCGTTGTGAGCACCTGCGGCGGGGCGGTCGTGGTGACGACGGGTGCGGCCGGCGGACCGTTGGTGAGCGACCAGCTCCGCTCGGCCGAGAGGTAGTAGGCCGGGCCCGCTGCCGGAACGACTGTGTAGGCCGGGCCCGCGCTGACCGAGCTGCTGCCCGGGCCGCCGATCACAACCCCGCCGCCGCTGCCGAGCTTGATCGTGTCCGGCCCGCCGATGGTCGGATAGACGCTCTGGAAGGTCGTGGGCGTCCCGGTCTTGTCAAAGTTGAGGTCGCCCAGGGCTCCGGCCACCACATCGTTGCCGTTGCCCAGGGTGATGGTGTTCCGCCCACTGCCGCCGAAGACGACGTCGTTGCCGTTGCCGAGGGTGATCGTGTTCCCCGAGGTGCTGTTCTGCGAGACGCCCGGGTCCTGGCTGATGATCCGGGTCAGGAGCCCGGCCACCCAGGTGATCTCTCCGTCGTCGGCCAGGACGATCTTGTTGCCGTCGCCGCCGGTGATCTTGTCGTAGCCGGTGCCGGCGACGACTACGTCGTTGCCGTTGCCGAGCGTGATTTTGTCGTTGCCTCCGGCTCCCGGGTCGCTGCTGCCGACCTTGGCGAGCTTGGCGATCCAGCCGTCAGGGGACGAGAAGTAGACGTAGCCGTTCTTGACCACGACGTTGGGCATCGTCGTGTGGCTGACATCGATCGTCTGCTGTCCGGTGCCGGCGAGCACGATCGATGTCCCGTTGAAGGCGCCGAAGTACGCGCTGGCTCCGAACGCGGTCGGATCGGTCGTGTAGGCGTCGAGCACACCCTCGGTGCCGGTTATCGGGTTGCTCAGCTGATCGACGTTGCCGTGATCCAGGAACACGATGTCGTGTCCAATCCCACCGTAGATCTGATCTGAGGTTGAGTTGAGCGGATCGCCGGTGGGCGCGTCGGACGGACTCGGGTCATGGGTGACGATCAGCGCGCTCAGGTTCCGGGCCACGACCTGGGCCAGCGGCTGGAGCAGGTAGAGGTTGAACCCGTCGTTGGCGTAAATGATGTCGTTGCCGGACCCGGCGTAGATGCCATCGGCCCCGGAGCCACCGGCGATCTGGTCGCCGCCACCGCCGCCGTAGATCTGCGAATCGCCGACCCCGCCATAGATGATCACCGAGTTCGGATCCTGTGAGGCGTCGAGCACGCTCTGGCCTGGCTTCAGATACTGCAGGGCCTCGCCGGTGATGTTGCTGGCGATGGAGTTGTAGAAGCTGCCGTTCTGCGTGGTGTTGCCGAGCAGGACCAGGGGCGAGTTGTAGCCGCCGCCACCGGTGGCGATGAGCTTCTTGTAGCCGCCCCCACCCTGGACCACGGTGATCGCATTCAGCAGCGTCGAGCTGACGGTGAACACGCCCTGGCCGGCGACGTTCGTGGCGCGGTTGCCCAGCATCACGTCGACGACGTCGATGTTGCGGTAGGCGATGCCGCCGTCGAAGGTCAGCAGCGGGTCACCCGGCGGGTGCTGCTGCAACGAGCCGCCCATGTTCAGGCCCTTGATCTCGTTGAACTGCGATTGATCAAGCCCGACCGCCGAGGCCCCGGAGTAGAGGGTCTGGAGCGCCGCGAACTCGGTCGCGGAAACGGCGCTCATCGTCCCCAGGTCGCCGATCGGCTGGCCATCGTCGAAGATGTTCAGCGTTGCCATACGCGCGGTGCCCGCGGGGCCCGTCAGGGTGGGCGCCGGCGGCGGGGGCAGCGGAGCGTCGAGCTCGCCCGGCAGGCCGACGCCCTCGACGAGCGGCCGGGCGGCCGTCGTGGAGCCGTCGATGATCAGCGGGCCGTAGATCGAGTCGGTCATGTGCGGCTGGTTCGGGAACACCTGCACGGGCTGACCGCCGCCGCTCGTCGGCGCCGGCGGCGGGGTCGGGTTGGCGGTCACGTTGATCGTGATCGGGACGTTCCAGTTGCTCGCGTCGAAGGTCACCATCGGCGAGCCGTTGACGCCGCCGGTGAGGCTGAAGTGGGTGAGATCCGACGAGGACACCAGGGTCAGGCCGTCGGTGAGGATGCTCACGTCGACGTAGGCCGGTCCGGTTCCCGAGGCGGCCACGGGAGCCCGGGTGAGCTGGATGGTGTAGCTGGAGGCGTTATGGGGGGAGACGATGCTGGGTCCGGCGGGAAGCACCACGACGCCGCCTGAGTCGGTGTCAAAGACGTTGACGTACACGGTCGGGTTGTCGGTGACGCCGTGGGCATAGAGGGCGTCGGCGGGCGCGGAGCCGCCGCCGAGGGCCTCAGAGGTGACGGTGGCGAAGATGCTCGACAGGCGCACGCCCTGAACCTGATGGTCGTCGATGGCGCTCACGGTCACCGTTTGGGAACCGCCGGACGTGAAGGTCAGCGTCGTCGAAGAGAAGCGGACCCGCGAGTCATCCGAGCTCAGCGTGACGACCACCTGCTCGTCAGCCGCCGGGGCCCTCGTGAGAGAGACCGTGTAGGTATCGGTGAGACCGCCCTCGATCACGTTGAGGCCGTCGCTGGGCGCCGAAACCACGATCCCGGGCAGGTTGCCGTCGATCACGTGGACGTCGACGTTCGAGACCGGGATCGTGTCGTAACCGATCAGAGTGGGCGTGACCGGCACGGTGCTCAGCACCGACTGCATGATCTCGGCCGTGGCATCGCCACCGACCACAGCCCCCGAAGGTGCCTCAACCAGGATGGTCTGCGTGCGAGACCATAGGTTCGCCGCAGCCGCCGTGGGCGAGGAGTCAAAGGTCAGCACCAGGTCTGAGGACCAGGTGCTGCCGCCGTCGGCCGACAGGAGCAGCCCCTGGCCGCACGCCGCCGTGTTGGCGTTCGGTGGCTGGCAGTTGGCCGCGCCGGCGGTGAAGTCGGGGGCCGCGGCCACCGATACGTACCAGACGGCTCCCGGGGCCGGCGGCGTGACCCCGAGGCTCAGCGTGTAGGAGGTGATGGCCGGAGCGCCACCGTTCGCGGGCTGGAGCAGGGTGAGACCGCCGCTCGGCACCCCGAGCTGGACCTGGCCAGTGTTGCCGTTGGCCACGGAGAAAGGCAGGCCCGGGGCGAAGATCCCGTTGTAGGACGGGTCGTTGCTCGTGACCATGTGATTGATCGCCGCGCTCGTTCCGTTGGGGTTCAGGGCGACGATCTGGCCGGTGACATCGCCAGCGACGTTGAACGTGCTGTGGCCGTTGGCGCCGGTGAGCACCGTCACCACGTTCGGAGCCGTGCTGAGGACCCAGAAGTTGGCCGTGCCGCCGCCGGCGTCGACCTCCACCTTCTGGACGTTCGTGTACTGGACGAACAGGCCGTCGCCATACACGCCGTCCTTGGTGATGACGAAGTTGTCCAGCGTTCCGGTGCCGACGACGACGACCGAGTTGTAGCCCCGGCCGCCCTGGATCGAGACGGGGGCGTTGACGTTGTACTCAATGTTGTTGATGCCGCTACCGCCCTGGACCAGGGTGCTCGAGGTGGCCGTCCCGTTCCCCGTTACGAGCTGGAAGGCGCGGATCACGAAGGTGTCGTTGCCGCCCTCGCCCAGGAGCTTGAGGGAGGCGTGGTTGCTGTAGACGTTGAACGTGCTGCCCTGGTTGCCTGCGTAGGCGGTGGTGGCGTAGCTGATCCCGCGGCTCAGCCACCCGACCGTGGTGTCGACGGTGACGATCTCATCGCCTGGCGCCACGTCGTTGGCCGCCGCCACGCCGCTGGTGGGCACGAGCGCCCACAGCATGGAGTTGGCGGTGGCGAAGTTGATCACGCTGAGATCGCCGGTGAACGGCAGCTGGCCGGTGTACTCGTAGTCGTTGCCGTTCGACCGCACCACGTCGCCGGGCTGCAGGGTCTGAACACCTTGGCTGGCCAGGTAGGTGACGCTGCGATCGGCGCCGTAGAGCTGGCCGAACTGGAAGTTGGACACGCCGCCGCCGCCATCGAGCACGGTGATGGCGCTGTTGTCATCGACGAAGAAGTTGTTGTTGTCAGGTCCGCCGATCACGTGCAGCAGGTTGAGCGTGTTGTCGTAGTTGATCCGCTCGTAGTCCGGCAGGAAGCTGCCGGGGTGGTTCGGATCCGGGCTGAGCAGCGCGACGAATCCCTGGCGCAGCAGGAAGTTGCTGTCCTGGGCGGGGCCGTTGACGTTCAGTGTGTTGAAGTCGGTCGGCGAGCCGCTGTCGTGGACGTTGATGATGTAGTCGGTGCCGGAGCTGTGAGTGGTCGTGCCGGAGGCGTTGATGTTGTAGGTGTCGCTCCCTGGCCCGCCGTTGACGTCGACCATGTTGCGCAGGGGGAACAGCGCCTGGCCGTCGAAGTTACGGTTCTGGGACTGGATCGTGCGACTGAGCCCCGCCAGCGCAGTCTCCACCGCGGTGCCGTTGTCCAGGGCGTTTGCCGGGCAGCTGGTCTGGGTCGGGCACATGCTCGGGTAGAACTTGTTGCCCAGGTCGATCGTCGGCAGCTGGAGGGTGATCGTGTCATTTCCGGTGCCGCCCCGGAGCTGGGTGTAGCCGACGATCGCCACCGGGTTGAGCAGGAAGGTGTCGCCTCCGTTGCCGCCGTAGATCTCGATCAGCGGCGAGATGAAGGTGCCGAGCAGGGTGATCAGGCTGCCGGGCTGGTTCTGCCATCCGCCCTGGAGCGTCGTGATCGTGGCCGCAGTGAGCGAGCTGGTTCGATCCATCAGCAGGTTGGTCCCGGCAGTGCCGGTGATGGCGCTGCCGGAAACCGTCGCCCCCGTGAGGGTGAGCACCTCGTGGGTGGCGATCAGCGTGACCGTGCCGACCGCGGTCACGGTCGAGGGATCGACTGTCACGTTGTTGCCGCCGGTGAAGGAGACGGTGTCGCCACTCGGCGAGCTGGCGTTGTTGGTCCCAGCGGTGACCCTGGAGTCGTGGACGACGACGTCCTGGGTGGCCGTACCGGTCACCGAGGTCCCGGCTGAGACGATGACCGTGTCGAGGGTCAAATCGCCGCCGTCCGCAGCCAGGGTGATGGAGTGGTTGATCGTGGTCAGCGTGGCGCCCGTATCGGCCGTGAAGTTCCGGGAAGCCGTGGCGAAGATCGAGTCACCGGCGCTCACCGGTGTGCCGTGCAGGGTTACGTCGCCACCGTTGGCGGTCAGGGTCACCGAGCCCTGATTGGCCGTCAGCTGCGTGCCGTTCTGACTCAGGAGGCTGCCCGAGGCCCTGCCCGTGATCCCGCCACCGGAGGTCACGCTCGAGTTATCGATCGTCAGGCTTCCGCCGTCGGCGATGAGAGCGACGTTTCCGGTGGTGGCCGACGAGCAAGCCGTCGCCGAGGTCGTGCCGGCGCAAAGCGTGGAGCCGGTGATTGAGACCGAGCCGGCGGAGGCGTCCAGGCTGACCTGGCTGCCACCGAGCAGCCTTGAGGACTCCACCACCACATCATCGGTGGGGGTGTGGCCCGGGCCGGGGGTCAAGCCGCTGACGGTGTTCCCAGCGGTGAGCGTGGCGTCGTTGAGCGTCAGGTCTCCGCCGGTAGCGGTCAGCGTCACCGAGCCGTTGGTGGCTGTGAGAGCGGACTTGAGCACCACATCGATGACCGTCGCGGTGAAGCCGACGTCCTGCCCTGCGAGCACCGAGGTCGCGCCGTCGATCACCAGGAGCCCGGTGGCATTGCCCGTGACGGTCGATCCGTTCACGGTCGTACCCGTGAGGTGCATGGTCGAAGACCCGGCCGGCAGGACGTTCACGCCCGACGCGGTAAGGGTTATCTGCCCGCTCGGCGCCGACAGGGAACCCGACAGGATGGTCAGGCTCGAGCCGGCGGTGGCGCCGATCGAAGCGCCGGAGATCGTGGCGGCGTTCAGCGAAACGGCACCGGTGGTCGCCTGAAGCGTATTCGCGCCGGCTGCGCTCAACGCCGCGCCCCCGATCGAGACGTTCTGGGCACCGGTCACCCGGATCCTGCCGGTGCCCGTCGTGGTGAGGGTGCCGCCCTGGATTGAGACGCTGGCGTTGGTCGCCGTGACCGTCGCGTCTCCGCCCGCCGTCAGGGTCGGGGTGTCGAGAGTGACGTTGCCGCCGGTGGCCTGCAGATCGATCGTCCCCGACGCAGGCGAGGCGTCCAGCGTCGTGTCGGTGATCAGCAACGAGCCACCCCGAGCTGTGACGCCGATCGAGCCACCGCTGTGGGTCACCTTCAGCTTCGAGGGCGATTGGCCGGCGTTGACCGTGATCCCTCCGCTGGCTGTCACCGACACCGAGGTCGCTCCGGTGAGCGTCGCTCCCGTGATGGTCACGGACTCGGCGGGGCTGGTTCCCGCGTTCGGGCCGGCGGTCACGCCGAGGGCACCGCCGCTCGTGAGCGTCGATCCGGTGATCAGGACCGGGCCCGCCGGCGAGCTCACGGTCAGGTTGCCCGAGCCGTTGATAGAGGAGCAGGTCACGGTGTTCTGGGCCGAGGTGCAGTTCACGGTTACGCCCACGCCACTGAGCGTCACGTTGCCGCTGGCACTCAGCGTCGAGGCCGAGATCCCCACGGGGCCGTTGGGAGCGCTCACGGTGAGGTCGCCCGCCGTGGTGCTGAGCGTGGAGCCCGACACGGCCACGGGGCCGCTGCTCGCGGTGAGCGTGACCGCACTGCCGCCGACGGTCGAGTTGCTCACCGACACGGAACCGCTGGTCGCCGTGAGCACCACGCTGCCGCCGCTGAGGGTCGAGCGCGTCGTGCCCAACCGCTGCACGGTCACGCCGGTTGCGCCGGTCACGGTCAGCGACGAGGAGCCGGACACCGTCGAGCCAGTGACTGTGATCGAGCCGCTGGTGCTCGTGAGCGTGAGGGTCGGCGCCCCAAGGTTGGAGCTTGTGAGCACCATCGAGCCGGGCGCCGTCAGGCTCAGCGTGCTGAGTCCGTTGTTGCCGTTGACGTTGAAGCTGCTGAACGACTCGGTACCGGAGGTGCCCTTGAAATCGAGCTCCTGGATGCCGCTGTTGACCGTGATCGTGTGGCCGGCGGTAGTCGTGGTGAACCCGCCGGAGAGGGTTGTGCCGGACAGCGTGTCACCGCCTGCGGCTCCAATGATCGTCAGGACGTTGCCCGTCGTGCCGGTCTGATCGTTGATGGCTGCCGGCCCCTGCCCGGCGTTGAAAATGATCTGGTTGTTGCTGCCATTGAGGGAGATGGTGTTGGCCGGCCCGAACACGACGTCGTTGCCGCCGCCACCGGTGATCACGTCGTTCCCGGAAGGGCCGCCGAAGATAGTGTCGCCGTGGTTGCCGCTGGTGATGTGCGCTGTGCCGGTGCCCGAGTTGTCGATCGTGCCCGCCTGGCCGGAGTTGCTGTCGTTGATCGTCACGTTGGCGGGGCTCGAATCGGTGATGATGTTCGTCCCCGTTCCGCCGGTCAGCGTGGTGCTGCTCGAGTTGCCCTCGTAGTTGATGACGTTGCTGCCGGGGCCGCCGATGATGTGCACCGGAACGGTGACGCTCGGTCCGACATCGACCATCATCTGGCAGCCGCCGGAGCACGGCTGGCCGGACCAGTCGGCCACGATCTGGCTCACGTGCGTGAAGGTCTCGGTCCGGCCGAACGCCGTCACCTGGATCGTCGCATCGGTGGCCGAGCCGCCGGTTTGCGCGATCTCGTACATGTCAGAGGTGCCGTCGGTGGCGATGTTGCGCTGCTGCTGGTAGGAGCCGACGTTGAGGGTCAGCGTCTGGGCGCCACTGGGGGCCCAATCCTGCGCACCTGAGGCGCCATCGGTCTGGGCGGGAATATCACCCTGAGATCCGCCGAGATACACGGGCTGCGGGAGTTGCAGGTAGCCGAGGGTGAAGTGCGCGGTCCCCGAGATCGTGACGAACAGGATGTGGACGTGGATATGGATGTCCAGGTTCAGTGGGGTGCTTGCGCCGCCCGTCGTGTAGCCATCGGGGCACTGGTAGGTCTTCGATGTCGAGGCGCAGACGCTGAAGTCCACCCCGATTCCGGCGAGTGAGATACCGAACGCGTTGACGGAGACGTTCGCGCTGCCGCTCAGCAGGAGCCGGTAGCCGCCGAAGGTGTCGTGCTGGGAGCTGATCAGGAAGCTGAAGTTCCCCGACAGGCCGAAGTCGCTCGAGCCGATCGTGATCCCGCCGTTGAGCGAGACCGTGAAGTCGCCGTTGGCGTCGAGGAAGATCGCGCCGGAGAGCGTGGCGATCCCGAAGAAGCTCACGTCCGCGTTGGCCTCGAAGTACCAGCCGCCGGTCTGCGTGCCCTGGGCGATGGTCACCGGCCCGACTTGCAGCTGCGTCAGGGTGGTCTGCGAGACGGCGATCGTGATCGACGCGTTGAAGTTGAGCACCTTGAGGAGCGAGATCTGCCCGTTCAGGGAAAGCAGGAAGCTGTCACCGGGGACCCCCAGATGGTTTGTCCCGGTGGTGTTGATCTCAAGGGTGCCGGTGGCGTTGATGCTGAAGACGGCCGCGTCGATCGAGAGGCTGACGTTGAGCGCGAGCGCGATCCCGGTGTCGTTGGCGCCATTGGTGTAGATGCCCGCGCCACCCTTCGCGGAGAAGTTGAGTGGCCCAATCGCGAACTGGACGTCGAAGGTGAGCTGGAACACGCCCGACTGGATCGTCACGGTAATCGCGCCACTGGCGGTCGCGAAACCGGCAAAGGTGACCGAACCCTGGATGGCCAGGAAGAACCCGGGCTGGATCTGGCTCGAGCCGAGGGTCGCCGTCTGCCCGGTCGTATTGAGCGAGATCACTGCGCTCCCGCTGATCGAGAGCCCGAGGCTGCCACCGAGGTTCCCGTCGATCGACAGGTTGAGGTTCGCGACCAGCCCCTGGCTGTTGATTGAGAAGCCACTGTCGGTCAGCTTCAGGCTGCCCAGCGGGCCCAGCGACACGCTGCCGTTGACGACCAGGCTGATCCCGGGATTGCTGCCGTTCAGATCGAGCGTGAAGGCGACGCTGCCGGTCACGGTGATCAGGTTCAGCAGCTCCAGGTCGCCGAACATGTAGAGCGCAAAGTACGGGCCGGCCGGGATCGTCACGGTCGTCGTGAGCGGGTCACCGGCGGCGTTCTCCTTGAAGCCGGAGGGGATTTGGTTCGGGCCCGAGCACGGGTTCCCCGAGCCGTTGTCCTGGCACAGGGCCCCGGTTGTGTCGTACAGGGCGTAGGTCTGGATCGTCTGTGCCGTACCGAGCGTGTTGATCTCGAGCATGAACTGTCCGTTCAGCTTCACGCCGGGGATGGAACTCGAGTTCAGGGTCAGGACGACGCGCCCGACGACGCCGGGCGTCGGCAACACGAACACGGTCAGGTTGATCTGACCGGTGAGCGAGCCCAGGAAGGAGATGTTCGCGCTGACGGCGCCGTTGATCGTGAGCATCGCGCCCTGCGAGCCGGCGGCGACCTCGATCTGGACGAAGCCGGTCAGAGTGATCACCCCACCGATCGTGATCTGCGCGTTGATCGCAACCGATGCGTAGACCGCCGGCGCCGCACCGGGGTTCGGCTGGCCGCTCAGCCCCGGGGGCGCACCGTAGATGGTGATCGAGGTCGGGTCGCCCGGCGCCTGGAGGGCCACGAACTGCGCCGGGATCTGGAACGTCTGGTCGGCGAACGTCGTGTTGAGCATCACGGTCGCCGAGCCGCTGATGGTGATCAGGCTGCCGGCATCCGGGAGCCCGAGCGACGCGGTGCCGCCCACGGTCAGCAATGCGGCGATTCCGGGGATGCCGGGCTGGTTGATGCCGGTCGAGATCATGATCAGGCCCGTGGCCTGCCCGAGTTGCACGCCGCCGATCTGGAGCGTCGCGACGGCGTACACCTGGAGCCCCTGCGGGGAGATTCCGATGTAGAAACCGCCGGTCAGATCGATCAGGTCAGTCGAGGTCCCGGGCGGGCGGAGTGCCGCCTGGCCGGTGACCGCGATCTGGAGGCTGGTCGGCTGCAGGTGGTAGGGCGCAGCCTGCTCGGCACCGTTCGGACCGGTGGGGAGCTGCAGCGTGACGTCCTTGGCCTGCGTGCTCGTGTTGACCTCGAGGGTGCCGCTCGCGGTCAGATAGAGGCCCTCCGCGGCGAGGCCCGGATACGACGCCGACACGGTGGCAACGCCCCACAGGTTCGGGCCGCTGGGGCCGAGATCGAGGGTGAACGAGCCGGCCGTGTACCCGAGCACGCCGAGGTAGATCACGGTCAGCTGCCCGGAGAAGGTCAGCGAGACCACCTTCGCCACCGGGTCGACGGTCAGCTTGACGTCGGCCACCACGTCCAGGGCCGGCTGGCTGAGACCGGGAATGTAGACGTCGAGACCGCCCGAGATCTCGATGAAGAAGTTCTGCGCCGGGGCGACCACGTTGAAGCTGCCGGTAGAGGCGATGCTCGGGGTGGTGCTTGTGATGTGGCCAGTGCTGTCGACGACGGCTCCCTGCCAGGCGCCGGCGGCAAAGCTCACATTGACCGTCCCGGTGCCGACCGAGCCCGTGTAGAGGAAGCGGTACGTGTTCGGGCCGACCTGGACCGCGGTGGTTCCAAATGGCTGGAGCGAGCCCGCGCCGGCGCCGCTCAGAGTCACCATGCTCGCCGGTGGCAGGGTCGTAAGCGACCCATTGACCGCGACCGATTCGCCCGCCGGCGTTGCGAGGTTCACATCTATCCAGCTGCCGAGCTGTGGCTTGCCGCCGTTGCCGACCACAGTTGGGTCGGCGGTCGCGTTCTGCGTGCAGCTGGTCATGCCCGGCCCGCACCAGCTTGCGCCGGCGCTGTTGTTCCAGCCGCCCTCCCAGGTCAGGTTGATCCCGGGGTCCGTCGTGGGGATGGCCGGCGGCGTGTAGCCGCCGAAGAAGTAGCGGAAAGTGTTGGTCGCGGGGTCGATCAGCACGGGCTTACCGACCAAGGTCAGATGGTCGTTTTGCGCGTCGGTGAGCAGGAACGGCTGCGGATCGTTGATGACGGAGTTCACATCGACCGGCGACCCACCGAAGGACGGGTAGGTGACGTCAACCCAGCCCTCCCCGCTGAGATCGGCCTGGCTGAGGGACTGCCCGGAGTTCGGCGCGGCGAGCGATGCTGTCGGAGCGCTCGGCGGGTTGTTCGAGGACACCACGGCCCCGCCAGTGACGTTGTAGACGAGCGGCTGCCCGGCGTCGTTCTCGAAGCCCATCTTCAGCTCGCCGTAGAGCACGAGGATCTGCAGCTGCTGCGGGACCTGGGCCAGGAACATGATGGTCAGGCCGCCGCTCGAGATCTGCGTGAGGTTGGCGTACAGGTAGGCGCCGAGGCTCAACTGGTTATCCGCGAAGTTGAGCTGCCCCTCGACCAGGATCTGGCCGTCGGTGGAGATGGCGACGCTGACCTTGGCGTTGAAGAGCAGCTGCGAGGTGTAGATCGAGTACAGGTCGGCGGACCCCAGGATCAGCATGGGATGGCTGAACGCCGTCGCCCACGTCGTGCCCGACGCGGCCTGGGCGACGATCTGGTGTTGGAGCGTGGCTAGCCACTGCGCAGCCGTTCCCGCTGTCGCCGAGGGCATCGTGCACGTGGACAGCTGATGCGGATCGGTGAGCGGCGCGCCGTGGTTACAGATATCCGTGACGGTCTGGTTGAACTCGATCCCAGCGCTGAAGTTGTTGATCGTGAGCCCGGTGTCCGGGTCGAGCAGGATCCCGCTGGGCAGTTCCACGTCGATGAACGCCTGGAGCGGGCCGAGGGAGCTGAGACCCACGCGGATCGTGAAACCGGCCAGCCCGCCGAACGAGAACCCGCCCTCGATCGCGAAGTACGGAATCCGCTGGGCGATCGGCGTCGTCGTGTCGGTGGGCAGGACGATCGTGTTGGCCGCGCTCAGGTCGAGGATCCCTCCGACCAGGCCTGCGGTGAGCTCCCCGCCGAACAGGTTGCCGGAAATGGTGACGGCGAAGCCGCTGATCCCGACGATCGGGAACTTGCCCTGGGCGAGCAGGGCCGGGTCGATCTGGATGTTGTCGACCGAGCCGCTGATCTGAAGCCCCGGTAGCCCGGAGATCGAGTTGATTCCTGCGGAGAGGTCGAGGGTGAAGTTGCCCGGGTCGGTGGTGATGTTCGGCCACGAGATCCCGATCGACTGGATGCTGATCGGCATCCAGCTCGGCCACTGGAAGCTCCCGCCGTCGGCGCCGCCGATGCTGAGCGAAACGCCGAAGTTCCTCCCGGCGGAGAAGTGACCATTGCCGTCGATCGCGAAGTTCGACGCCGTACCGGTGAGCTGGACCGACCCGATGTTGACGCTCGCGCCGAGCGAGGCGACCGAGATCATGGTGTTGCTGGTCCCGATGGCGCCCGTGTCGAGCATGAAGTTGGTCGTAGTCAGCGTGACGAAGGAGCCGATCGTGACCGTCAGCTGGCCTGGGACGCTGAACTTGAAGTCGTCTACATGGGCCCCGGTGAAGGTGAGCGTCAGCGCTATCGCGGGTGCCCCGGCCGCCGCCCCGGGCGCCTGCGTGATCGTTCCGGAGATCGGATCGCCCTGGAGGAAGGTCGCCCCCGTCGAGGAGACCGTGATCGAGCCGCTGACCACCGGGTTCGAGTCGAACTTGACCGCGAAGTTCGTCACGTCCACGGTCAGGTCATTCAGGGTCAGGATGCCGCCCGGGAGTGAGATCGGCTGGTTGTATGTGACCGCCGCGTAACCGAGCGTGAACCCGTCACCAAATACGGTCAGGCCTGAGATCACCTTGTGGCCGGCAGCCGGGGTGGTGCTGCCGCAGGCGGCCACGCCCTGGACCGGAGCCACAGCGCCGGCCGTGGTGTCGTACCGGCAGAGGGTGCCGCTCAGAGCGGGGAACTTCGGGAAGGTGATCGACGCGCCATCGAGGCTGACGAGCTGCTGGTTGGAGGCGCCGTGCGGGTCATAGGTGACCTTGAGGCCCGCTGCGGTGACGCTCACAACGTCCGGGACGGTGATGGCCAGGGTCCTGACGGCGAGCGTGAACGTGCCCGGATCGACATGGAACTTCCCGCTCAGCAGGCCGAGCACGTCGACCTTGAGCTGGAAGGTGCCGAGGATGCCGGTGAGGTTGGCGGTGACCCCGCTGCTTGATTGTGCACCGCTGTTTCCGTCGAGGCCGAAGCTCGCCTGGTTGAGGCCGATCCCGATCGTCAGCACGAGCTGGCCGTTATCGAAGCCGACGTCCTCGAGGCCGAAGCTCGGGCCCTGCAGCGTCAGCGGCCCCAGGCTGACCGACGCCGAGGAGGTGAACATCGGCGGGTCCTGGATCGTGATGATCTGGGTGCTGTACTGGCCCGTCGCGCCGGTGGGGAAGGCGACCGTGACCGTGCCCGCCTGGAACAGATCCCCGGTCCCCTTGGCGAACGTGTAGCGGAACGTCACCGTGGTTTGCGCGGTGTCGCTGGAGATCTCCTCCACGCTGGCCAACTGCGCCTGATTACTGCCGTTCAGGGTGATACCGGCTCCCAGGCCGCTGCCACTGAGGGTGAACGGCGAGTAGGTCGCTGCCGCAAGAGCAGCGAGCGTGGCTGAGCTGAATGGCGTGCCAAAGCCCTGGTAGGTCACATCGATGTATCCGGCGGCGTTGAGCGCCGTGGCGGCGATCGGCTGGCCCACGGCCGGGCTCGAGAGCACGGCGGCGGGCGCCGGCGTGCTCCCGGCCGCCGCCACGAGGTAGAACTGCTGGAACGTGGCGAGGTTCGCGACGCTTGAGTTGCAGGTCCCGCCCGTGGCCGCCGTGCACTCGACGATCGAGCCGGGAACGAACTCGACCGAGACCAGGCCGGGGGACGTGGGGAAGCCGGTGACCGCGAAGCTGTAGGTGCTCGTGCCGGCAATGTGGGTCGGCGCCCCGATCGTCAGCCCGGAGAACGGCTGGCCGTTGTAGAGGATCTGGATCGGCTGCCCGGATCCGGTGAACTGTGCGAACTTGCCATTCGGATCGCTGAGGGTCACGTACAGCGTCTTGGTCGAAGGGCCGGCCGCAACCGTGGCGCCGTTGACCGGCACGCCGGAGGCACTGGCAGCGCCTGGTTGGGTCGCGAGCGACCCGCTTGGCGGCAGGGTCGGGGCCGGGGAGGATGGACAGCCGCCCGGAACGACCGCGCAGATGTCGAATCCGAGCAGGCTCACATCATCGAGCGAGTAGCTCTGCAGGTGGAAGCCATTGACCGGATCGATCGTGAAGCTGGCGTTGCCCTTCAGGTCGAAGACCTGGTTGCCCGAGACGGTGACGGTGAGCGCCGCGTCGTTGCAAGCGGGAGGCGTGCACCCGCTGTTCGTGCACCCGGTCGTGTTGTTGAAGGGCCCCGAGCACGGACCGCCCACGGCGAGGGTCAGCGTTCCGTTCGCGGTCCGGCTGATCGACAGCGTGCCGCTGATGTCGAGCACGTTCGCGACATTGATGTCGACGCTGGCCGCGGTCAGAGAGAAGGTCGTCGCGGCGTCCAGCGAGCACACCGTGGTCGTGCAGTCACTGAAGGTGACGGGCGCGCCTGTGTTGTTGATCTCGAGCGTGATGTTCGCGGTTATGTTCAGCCCGCTCAGCCCGGCCAGCGCCAGCGTGCCAGTCGCGTACAGCCCGTAACCGCTGTTCGTCTGCTGGAACTGGATCGCGCCGTTGTTGATCAGCAAGCCCATCGCGTTCGGATTCACGACGTCGTTGGTCTTGTACGGTCCGCTCCCGACAAACAGCGTGAGGCCGCTGCCGGCGAAGGCATGCGTGGCCGGGTTGAGGCTGAAGCTGTCGCCGTAAATCTCGACCAGGTTGCCGAGGTTGATGGAGACGTTCAGCGCGACGGCCTGGAAGTAGGGCGAGGCCAGCGCGGGTACGTTGATCGAGATCGGCGTGCCGTCCACGGTCACGCTCTTGTTGATCGGAGCCCCCGTCGTGTTGAACTGGACCCCGATCTGTCCGCTGATTCCGGTAGACCCGTTCCCGGCGCTGAGCGGGACCTCGAGGATTCCGGCAATGCCCGCCTGGGCGCCTGACTGGTAAACCAGCGCCCCCTGCAGGCCATTGAGCGACAAGCTCGGGATGCTCACATCGGTGGCGCCGACCTCGAGCGTCGTCCCGCTGGAGGTGGAGATCAGCTGGAATTCGAAGATGCCCGTGATCGTGGCGCTGCCGAAGGAGGCGCTGGCGGGTGTCGTCGAGTTGCCCAGTTGGACGGCGACGAGCGGGCCGGCCGGCGCGGCGATCGCTTGGGTGGCCGAACCACCGCCGGGTGGCGCGTAGGTGATGGAGTCGCTGACCGCCGTGGCCCCGCTGTTGAAGACGACCGACACCGGGGCGTTGATGCTGAAGAACGTCGCGAGCGGGCCGCCGATGCTGACGGTGCCGGAGATCGAGCCGGCGACCCCCGCCTGAGTGATTTCAACCGCGCCCGAGGCTGCTGTGACGCTCACCAGCGTGCCGGTCGTGCAAGCCGAGCCGGCGGGGTTGAGCGTGCCGCCCAGGCAGATCGCCGCGTCCTGGAAGCCGAGCGAAACGACCTTGCCCTGCGACTGACTCGTTGACTCCTCCAGGAAGAACACGCCGCTGACGGTTACCGCGTTGAGGAGCGTGATCGTCGCCGGGCTCCCCGGGGTACCGATGCCGAGCTCGAGGAACGGGCCGGTGGGCAGCGACAGCGTCTGGCTCTGGGTCTGGCCAGGGAGCGTGAACTGCTGATTGACCGCGGCGTTCGTCTCGTTGATCGACAGGTTGAAGGTGCCGTTGAACGTGACAAAAGAGGAGATGGCCGGCCCAGACTGGACGGTGGCGCTCACCTGCGCGGCGATCCCATGCGGCGTGACCACGAGAACGCCGCTGTTGATGGTCGCCGTGAGCAGCGTCGCGCTGGCCGTGCCCAGCGAGAGCGTGAGGCTGCTCACGGTGATCACGACGGTGCCATCGGAGGTCTTCTCAAATCCGATGCTGCCGGTGAGCGTCTGGCCGAGGATCCCGAGCGTGACGTTGGTCCCGGTGACCTCGATCGTGTTCGGATCAATGGCGGTCGTCGCGCCCTGGGGTGTCTGGGGGGTCGTAGCTGTGTTCAGCGTGACCGCGAACGTGCCGCTGACCGTGACTCCCGGCACATTGACGGCCACGTCTGCGGTGAGCGTGCCGTAGAAACCGGTGCTGTTGCTGTCAGTGCCGAAGCTGCCGGCACCGTGGCTGACCACGACAACGTTGGCTCCGCCGGCGGCGAAGGTCACTCCCGCGTTGGCGAACGTGACCGTCAGCTGTCCCTGGGCGTCCTGGAAGGTGAGGTCGGTGCTCAGCGTCAGCGGTCCGAGGTTGACGTGGACGCCCTGAGCCGACACCGCATAGAAGGGACCAGTCGGGAGCGACAGCGTCTGGGTTTGGCCGCCCGCCGTGTACTGCTGATTGACGGCGCCCGCGCCCGTGTTGAACGACAGCGTGGCCGTGGTCGCGCTGATCTGGGCCGTCCCGCCGAGGTGGATCGCCACGCCGCCCGAGATCTGCCCCGCGACCCCGGCCGGGGTGATCAGCACTGCGGCGGATCCATTCGTGATCTGGGCGCCGACCCAACTGCCGGAGCAGTTGTTGGTGCCCACGCAGATCCCGACGCCGCTCGCGGTGATCAGGACCACCGAGGTGCCATTGGAGGTCGTCCGCTGGAAGGTGAATGTGCCCGTGATGTTCACGCCGGGCACGGTGAAGGTCACCGGGGCGGTGGTGGTGACGAGCAGGGAGTTAGGCGACCAGGCGACGCTGACTGAGACGCCACTCGGGCCGCCGATCGTGATCCCGGTCGGCAGGCCCACGAACTTCGCGGTTGCCGCGACGTTGCCGCTGACTACGCCGCCTGAGACGGTGATGTTGCCGGACCCGGAGCACAGCGATACGCCGAAGGAGCCGGAGGCCGGGCTGGCCCCGGGAACACACAGCGACGTTGCGTAGGCTGCGGAGTCGCCGGCGAACGAGCCGACGGTTCCGAGGTACGCCTTGACGTTCGCGAAGGCGACGGTTGTGACCCCAGCGGTCTGCGTGAACGTGATGTCACCGGCGATCGTCTGGCCCCCGACGGTGATCACGAGGCCAGTGCCCTGGACGGCGGGCGTTTGACCCGGCTGGAGGGTGAGGGCGATGTGGCCGGAGACCGAGACACCGGGAATGGTCACGCTGACGTCGCCGCTGATCGTGCCGGACAGGCCCGTCGGGTTCTCCGGTGCCTTGTGGATCGTGAGGTCTCCGGTGCCGTTGGCCAGCGAGACCACGCCGCCGAGGCTGAATGACACATTGCTGGCCGTGAGGTGATCGTCGCCCGATGTCGGGTGGACGTAGGAGAAGTTGCCGCTCAGGGTCAGGCCGCCGGGCATGGTCAGCTCCAGCCCGGTGCCGGACAGGACCACGTACGGCCCAGCCGTGGTGGCGCCGGGCGCGGTCCCCGGCAGGTCGAACGAGACCGTCTGGGCGCCAATCTGGATCGACTCGGTCACCTCGACCCCGGTCTGGTTGATCACCAGGCCGGCGGTCCCGCTCAGCGTCATTCCGCTCGGCAGCAGACTTGAGAAGTTGACTGTCCCCTGGAGCTGACCGGCGAGGCTAGCCGAGCTCCCCGGCTGGATCACCAGGCCGCCCTGGACGCCGCTGAGCACCGTGCTGCCGTTGACCTGGACCGTCCCGCCGACTATGCCCAGGGTGATCTTCTTCGCGCCCGTGCTGTCGGTCTGGGTCTCGATCGTGATGCCGCCGGAGACGGTGAAGCCGCCGACCGTGATCGAGAGACCGGTGCCCGTGAACGCGGCGAAGCCGGCCGGAATCTCATCGGTGAGCTGAACCGGTGAAGTTGAGGTGTTGAGCTCGAACTTGATCTGGGTGCCGGTGATCTGAACCGTGTTCGGCAGCGAGCCGAAGGTCAGCGACGCTCCCATCGAGATGTCCGCGGCGACGCCGCCGTTCGTGAGCAGCAGGTTCCCTGTGATGCCGCTGAGCGAGTTGCCGGCGAAGCTCAGCGATCCATTTGCGAGCGACGCGGAGACCGCCGGACTGTTGTTGAGCTGTGACTCGGTGAGGGTGAAGTCGCCCCCGATCTGGAGGCCGAGGACGCTCAGGGTCAGGGCCGTCCCCGTAAGCTGGAGGAACGGTCCGGCAGTCGTGATGATGAGCCTTTCCTGGCTGACCGGAGCGAGGGCGGCGAGTCCACCGCCGGCGGTCCCGAGTCCGACCTGGATCGGAGCGGAAGCAGAACCAAGGACGAGGTCCGGATGGCCGTCGCCGTTGAGGTCGCCCAGGGCGAGCGCGCTGCCGTTGCTGCCGAGCGAGATCGCGTTGTCGAGTGTGAAGGTGCCCGTGCCGTTATTCGAGTAGACGCCGTTGGTGGCGCCGGAGACGATCAGGTCAAGCGGCCCAGCGCCGGTGACATGGGCGAGCGCAAGAGCCGTGGCCCCCGTGATGGCCGAGATCGGCTGCCCGGTACCGAAGTTCTGCCAGGTCGCGCCACTGACGGTGCTGATGTATTCCGTGACGCTGCCGGCGTTGTCGATCACGACGTCCGGCGTGCCGTCACCGTTGAGGTCGCCGACGGCGAGCGCCGTGCCACCCGAGCCGAGCGACGCCGCATTCAGCGTGAGGCTGCCATGCCCGTTATTCACGTAGACGCCGTTGGTGCCGGCGGTCGCGACGATCAGATCAAGCGGTCCGCCGCTCGTGAGTGCCACGAGGGCAAGCGCGTTGACCTGGGATGCACTGCCGCCGATCGATGCCGGTGTGCTCCCAAACCCACTCCAGCTGGCGTTGCTCACGCCGGCGTTCAGGTAGAGCTTGACCTGGTTCCCGTTCGTGATGACGACGTCCGGCTGACCGTCGCCGTTCAGGTCCCCGACGGCGAGCGCGGTCCCGTTGCTGCCGAGCGACGCCGCGGTCTGCGTGTCACGCGTGAAGTTGCCCTTGCCGTCGTTCAGGTAGACGGCGTTCGAACCCGTGCTGTTGGCCGCGATGAGATCGAGCGGCCCACCGCTCTGAAGCGCCGCGAGGGCAAGCGTGGCGATGTTCCCGGAGCTCCCCGCCACTGCGATCTGGATCGGAGTCACGGAGCCAAACGGGTTGAGCTGCCCGTTGTTGAGGTACTCCAGGAGCTGGCCGTGCTGGGCGGCGACGATCACGTCGGGCTTGCCGTCCCCGTTGACATCGCCGACCACGACCGACTGGGACGCCGTGGGCGCGGTGCCGAACGTGATCGTGTCGCTGACCGGCCCGTTGGTCATGTTCAGCTGGAGATTGAGTGTGCCTGCGAGGTGGACGCCCGGTACCGACACGGTCACGCTGCCGCCGAGCTGCCCGGCGAACCCGGTGCTGTCGATCACGAACAGGCCGCTTCCTCCAGCGAGCGTGACGCCGCCGGCTCCGCCATCACCAAAGGTCGCGTTGACGTTGCTCGCGGCGATGTCGGTGGCGGTGCCGTGAGCATCGCTCGCCTGCGTCAGCGAGAAGTCGCCGGTCAGCGACTGGCCTTGATAGGACAGCTGGACCCCCTGCCCGGAGACCTGCACGTAGGGGCCGGCCGGGACATTGATGGCAACACTCGTCCCGAGCACCGTGAACTGCTGGGCCACGGCCGACGTCGAGGTGTTCACCTCGACGCCGAAGGTTCCCGTCAGCGTGGCGCCGCCGAGCCCGTTCACCGTCACTCCGCCGTTCAGCTGTCCGGCCAACCCGCTCTGGGTGAGCAGCAGCGTCCCGGACCCACCGTTGACGCAGACACCGAATCCGCCGCTGTCGCATGCCGTCGAGCTGCCGATCTTCATGCTCACGCCGCTCGCGCTGATCAGCGTGTACGACGGGGGCGTCGCGTTCGCTGCCGCACCCGGGCTCACCTGTCCCTGGACCTGCTGGAAGATGAAGGTGCCGCTGATCGACTGCCCAAACGCCGTGATCCCACCGGTCACCGTCGCCTGGACCGACTTCCCGGGCAGACCGGAGGCCGCGGCGCCCGTGGTGTTGACCCCGAAGGAAACGGTGGTGCCCGAGTTGAGCAAGACGCCCGAGGCGGTGAAGGTCGGAGCGCTCACGGTGAGAGTCCCGACGACGCCGCCGGAGCCGATCTGCAGCGACCCGGCCAGGGAGAGCGTCAGCCCCGGCAGGGCGAGGGTCGCCGGCGGCGGACTGCTGGGCTGCCCGGGGAGGTTCTGGCCGTTCCCGAAGTCGAAGGTGAAGCCGGAGTCCTGAGCGGAGAAGTCGATCGGGCCGGTCAGGTTCACCCCGCCCGGCAGGCCGAGGTTGAGGTTCAGCCCGCCGACATCGGGGATGGTCAACACCGGAATCGAACTGGGCGCCGTCTGGCTGCCGACCGTCTGACCGGCAAAGCCGGTGTAGGCGCTGCCCGTGGTGTTCCACTCGATGGTGACCGTCCCGCTGAACGTCACACCGGGGATCCCGACCACCTGAAGGTCGCCCGTCGCGTAGAGCGCATAGCCGGAGTTGTTGTAGAGCGCGAACGACGCGTTGGTCAGATAGACACCCTGCGCGTTCGGGTTCATCGTCGTGGTTCCCGAACCGATGAATGCCGGTCCGTTGCCGACGAAGATCGACAGTCCGGATCCGGACGCCTGATGGCTGGTCGGAGTCGAAGCTCGGCAAGGTTCCGCCGGCGAAGAAGAACTCCACCGGCGGGACGTTGATGTTGACCGGCCCCAGGGTGACGCTGTGGAACGGCCCGCTCGTGCTGTTCGTACAGCCGTTGCAGTCAGCCCCGGAGAAGACGATCGGGATCGACTGACCGTTGACGATGACTGTCTGGTCGACGGCGACGGTCGCCGAATTGAACCGAACCGTGATGCTGGCCGAAGCCGAGTATGAGGTGCTGTTGCCGTCGGTGCTGGTACCGCCGGCCGACGCAGACCCCGTAAACGTGCCAGCGATGCCGCCCGTCGACCCGGGCAGCAACACGAAGGCGCCCTGGCCGCTCGAAAGCACGGTGGTGGTGCCGATGGCAAAGGTGACGCCCGACAGCCCGATGCTCGTGACCTGCTGCGCGGTGTCCTGGTTGACCCACGCCGCGCCGGTGGCCGAGCCGATGGAGACGATGTCCGGCAGGGCGCCGTTGTGAACGTCGGCGAGGACGAGCCCGGTTGCGTTGGTGGTCCCAGTGAGCGCGTTCGCCTGGCCGAGACCCTGCCAGGTTGCCGGCGTGCCAGTGGAGCCTGCGTTGAGGAACTCCTCGGCGGGCCCGTTGGATACGCCGAGAATGACATCGAGGGGGCCGTTGCCGGTGACGTCCGCGAGTCCGACCGAGCTCGCGTTGTACGCGGTCGAGTTCAGATCCGTCCCGGCGGCAAAGCCTTGCCAGGTGGCCGGGGTCCCAGTGCTGGTGGCGAGGAAGTACTGGCTGGCGAAGCCAGTGTTGGCGACGACGATGTCCCCGAACCCGTCGCCGTTGAGGTCGCCGATCGCGACGGCGTGCGTGCCCCCGTGCGTGATCAGCGTGGCGCTCTGAACGAGCGTGGTCCCAGTCGACGCGGAGGTCTGCTTATAGACGTAAACGTTGGGGTTGGTGCCATCGCCTGCGGTGGCCACCACTAGGTCCGCCAGCTTGTCCCCGGTCACGTCGCCGATAGCAACCGCCTTGGCACTGGCGATGCTCAGCGAGACAACGTGCTGGGGGTCCGAGGACGAGGAGCTGGTGTCGAACTGCTGCCACGTGCCGTTGCTGTTCCCCTTGTTCTGGAACACCTGGGTCGTGGTGGTCGAAGCGACAACCAGGTCGTTGAAGCCTGAGCCGAACAGCTTCCCGACGGCCAGCGAGCCTGCGTTGGGCGTCGACAGCGTCTGGGGGGCCGAAGCGAAACCCCGCCAGGTCGGACCGGCCCCGCTGGTCATGCCCTGGTTGAGGAACACCCTCGTCACGCCGCCCAAGCCGGTGGTGGCGACGATCAGGTCGGGCCGGTTGTCGTTGTTGACGTCGGCCAGAGCAACCGCGGTGACCACCGAGGTCGCCCCGGTGAGCGCGGGGAAGTCGCCCGAGGTCGTGTCCTGGGTGAACGTACCCGGGGTGGTCAACGAGTTGAGGAAAAGCTCGCTCGTGCCGCCATTGACGCCCACGACGATGTCCGGCAAACCGTCGCCGTTGACGTCGGCCACGGCGACGGATGAAACGGTGCCGGGTGAACTGCCCACGGCCGCTCCGGAGCCGAAGCTCGGCTCGGCGTTCTGGGCGAAGACAAAGCTCCCTGAGAAGGACGGTCCTGAGCTCCCGAACGAGAGCGTTGCGCCGTCGACCTCGAAATTGAGGAACGGACCGGCGGAGACCTGGAGGTGTGGGGTCGCGGTTCCGGCCGAGAATTGCTCGTCGACCGCCGCCGCGCCGGTGTTGAACTTAAGGGTGAACGAGCTCGCGCCGAGCGTCATCCCGCCCGGCAGGTTGAACGTGGCGTTGGGGTCGGGCGCCGCCACGACGCTTCCCGTGATCTGACCCGCCACGCCGGCAGAGCTCACGAACAGGTTGGCGCTGACGTGATCGGCGGTCGTGACGTTCACGAAGGGCTGGGCCGCGCCGGGGCTGGTGAGCTGCAGGGTCAGGTCTTGGATGACCAGCGCGACGTACTTGGTGTGGTCCGACGTGGTGCCTGAGTTCATGCTCAGCGACCCGGCGCCAATCTGCTCGCCCGCCACACTGAGGTTGACGTTTGACCCGAAGACCGAGATGCCGGGCGGGAGGGTCGTCGAGCTGCTCGTCACCGGGTCGGTCAGCGACGGCGACGTAGCACCGGTCGTGTTGAACTTGACCTCGTACGTGCCGGTCGCGGTCACGGATGGGACGTTGAACCCGAGGTTGACGACGAACGCGCCGTACACCCCACCGCTGACGATGTTGATCGATCCGGTCGTGTTGGGGGCCTGGACGAGCGAGAGCAGTCCTCCGCCGAACGAGAGGGCCGCGTTGGACATGGTTACGGTGACGGCGCTCGAACTCTTCAAGAACGAGAACGTGCCGGTTATCGAGGCTCCACCGGCGGTGAGCGTGACCCCGGTGCCCGTCAGCTCGAGGTAGGGGCCCGGGGTGCTGCTGTTGGCAGCCGTGCCGGAGAGATTGACCGGGATGGAGGCGCCGGCCAACTGGAAGGTCTGATTGACGTCCGCCGAGGTGGTGTTGAGCTCGACGTTCAGGGCGCCGGACACAGAGACGCCCGGGAGATTGATCGCGACGTTCCCACTCAGGGAGGCGGCAACACCCGGATGCGCTCCTGTGAGCACCAACATCGCGCCGGTAACCCCGGTGACGCTGAGGAAGTTCTCCGTCCCATCGCCGAGAACGAGGCTCGCGCCCGAGACCGCGACCGCGGTTCCGGCCGTCGTCTGCTGGAACGCCACGGAGCCGGTGAGCGTCACCCCAGCGACCGTCAACGAGGCATTGGTGGCCTGGACGGCGAACGTCGGGCCGGCGGGAAGGTTGATCGTCACCATCGAGCCGCCGACCTCGTAGCTGTTCGCGATCGCCGCGCTTCCCGTATTCATGGACACGGTGAAGGTGCCGCTCACAGACAGGCCGGTGATCGATGTCGTGACGTCCGCGCTCAGCGTTCCGGCGACTGCCCCCGAGCTGAGCACCAGAGCGCCGGTGAGGTTGCTGGCACTGACGGCGCCACCCCCGAGCGAGAGGCTGGCGCCGTTGATGCCCACCACCACGGCGGACTTGCCGTTGCCGTCGGTCGTCAGCTCGATCAAAACCGCGCCACTGGTCAGCGACTGGCCGGCGATGGTGAGACCGTGAGCGGCGTCGCTCCCCAGGGAGACGTCGATCCGGACAAACGGGCCGGGCGGGACTAGGCCCTGGGTCGTCGAGGTCGTGTTGAAATCGAGCTTGAACGCAAGGCCGGAGCCGAAGGACACCCCAGAGGCGCCATTGACGGCGACCGAGACCGTTAGCGAGCCGAAGAGTCCGGCGTTCGTCAGGGTGAGACTTCCGTTCCCGGTGAGGCTGACCAGCGGCGAAGCGCTCGTTCCGCCGAGGTTCGCGACGAGGTTGGTCACCGTGATGGCCAGACCCGATCCCGACTGGTCGATCACGAAGTTCCCGCTGATCGTCTGACCGAGTGCCGTCAGCGAGACGCCGTTGCCGGTCAGATTCACGCCGGGCGCGACGTTGATCGTGACCGGGTTCCCACCGACCGTGACCGAGTCCTGGAAGGTTGATCCGCCGGTGTTGAACTGCGCCGCGAAGGCCCCGGACAGCGTGACGCCGGGCACGTTCACGGCAACCGTGCCCTGCAGCGAGCCGGCAACGACACTGGGCTCGAGGAACAGTGCGCCGTTGATCCCGGTCACGGAGACCGGCGCCGTGGCCCCGCCGAGCGACAGCGAACCGCCGGCGATGCCGATCTCAAGAATCGAGCCGTTGTTCTGGGAGCTGACCTGCGCGATCGTGAAGTTTCCGCTCAGCGTCTGCTGAAGCACGGTGAGCGTCGCGCCAGTGGCCGTCAGCTCGAAGTAGGGGCCGGCGGGCACGTTCACCGCCAGGGACGATCCGCCGACGGTGACGCTGGTGGAGAGCGCGTTCGCCGTTGTGTTGACGATCAAGCCGAAGGTGCCGGTGAGCGACGCGCCCGTGGGGACATTCGCGGTGACCGTTCCCGCGAGCTGGCCCATGAGGCCCGCAGAGGTCACGAAGAGGGCGCCCTGTCCGCCCGTCATTGAGAAGCCGGACCCGGCGGAGCCGAACGAGAGCGTGACGCCGGAGGCGCCGATGGCCGTGGCGGCTGTGCCGTCGGGCAGCTGGACGGGCGTGAAGACGAAATTGCCGGTCACCGTCTGGCTGAGCACGGACAGGCTCGCGCCGGTGGCGCTCACCGAGAGGAACGGGCCCGCCGGCAGCTCGAACGACGCCGCCTGGGTCGACGCCGTGACCGGCGCCGTGGAGGTGTTGAACTGCACCGCAAACAGACCGCTGAACGAGACGGCGGAAAGGGTGCTGGACAGCGAGCCGGAGACCGTGCCGGCGATTCCGCCCGATCCGAGCACGAGGGTGCCGTTGCCGTTCGTGACCGAGAGCGCCCCGCCGCCGAGCGCCAAGGATGCTCCTGACGCCGACACGGCCACCCCGCCCCCGGGCAGTGGGGCGAACGAGAAGCTGCCGCTCAGCGTCTGGCCGAGGACGCTCAGCTGACCGGTCGGAATTGAGAACGATTCCTCGGGGCTCCCGGTGGTGCCCAGGGCGACGTCATTGGGGAAGCCCAGGCTGGGGCTGGCCGCGATGGCCGCCCCGGTGTTGTTGAAAGTCACGCTCACGGTGCCCGAGAAGGTGACCCCGGGCACGCCGAGGACGGTCGCCGTCCCGGTTGCGCTGAGCGCGTAGGTCGGGCCGCTGCTGAAGTCGATGAAGCCGACCTGCGCGTTGCTGATCAGGATCCCGGTCGCCAGGGGGTTGATCGCCCCATTGGACAGGTACGCGGGCCCCTGGCCGATGAATATCGTCACGCCCGTGCCCGCGAAGGTGTTCGCCGTCGAGCCGTTCACGGTGGTGCTCGTGAACGTGACCGTCCCCGAGACGGTGACGAAGTTGCCCAGGTTGTAATCGACGACCGTGGATACCGAGACCGCGAACAGGCTGCCCTGGTCCGCCCCGTACTGAATGGGGATCTGCTGGCCGCCCACGGTGACCGTCTGATTGACCGCCCCGCCGGTCGTGTTGAGCTGGAGCGCGACACTCGTGCCACCGTTTTGCCCGGTGAAGAGACCGGCGACGCCGGCGCTCTCGATCACGAGCGCGCCCTGGCCACCGGTGAGCACCTGCGTGCTGCCCACGTGGGCGGTGAGCCCCGAGGCGGCGACGACGACCGTGCCCGCCTGGTCCTGGAAGAGGAAGCTGCCTGAGAGCGAGCCCGAGAGCCCGCCCGTGTTGACCGTCAGCGCCACGTTGTCGCCGCTCACCGCGACGTATGGCCCGGCGGGAAGCGAGAGGGTCGAGGTCTGGGCGCCAATCGTGAAGGCCTGGTTGACCGCGCTCGGCAGCGTGCTGATTGCCAGCCGGTAGGTGGCGGTGGGGGGCAGACTGATTCCGGTCGGGAGCGTGAAATGCACTCCGGTGAGCGTCAGCTCGCCGGCGACGCCCTGACTCGAGAGGACAAGCTGGCCCGAGCCGGAGTCGACGGACACGACACAGCTGCTCGCCGCCGCGCAGCCGGTGGCCCCGAAGCTCACCAACGGCGCCGATCCTGTGCTCTGGAAGCTCGCGGTCACTACCGAAATGCCACCGGCGCCGACGGCCTGCGTGAAGGTCAGGGTTCCCGTGAGCGACTGGCCCGCGATCGTCACGGTCGCGGCCGTCGCCACCACGTCGACCGAGGTGTCGGTGACGTTCACCTGGATGCCGGTGTTCAGGCTGATCCCCGGGGCCGCGAGGGCAACGGTGCCGTCGAAGTGCCCGGTGGCGCCGTTTGAGTCGAGCGTCAACTGCCCGCTGCCACCGGTGACGGCCACGAGGCCGCCGGCCAGTGACATGGACGCGTTGGACAAGGTCAGCGTCGTGCTCCCCGAGGTCTCGGTGACCGTCAGGCTGCCGGTGACGGTCTGGCCGGCAAACGTCATCGAGACGTTGGTGCCGGCGAGTTGGAGGAGCTTGCCCGGTGCGAGCGAGAGCGTCATCGTCTGGCCGCCGACCGTGAACACGTCTGAAAACGCGCTCGTGCTCGTGTTCAGCTGGACGCTCAGGCCTCCGGTTATGGAGACACCGGGGGTGGTGAGCGAGACGTCGCCCGAGAACTGACCCCCGATTCCAGAGGCGTTGAGGACCGCCGCGCCCGATCCGTTCGAAAGCGTCGCCGGCCCTAGCGACGCGGAGAGGTTGTTGGCGGCGATCAGAACGATCTGGCTACCGCTGTTATCGGTGCTGCTCTGGAAGCTGAAGTCGCCTGTGACCGCCAGACCTGTGTCCACGTTCAGGGTCGCGCCCGTCGCCCCGATCGCGAGATACGGGCCGGCGGGAAGCCCACCGGCCGCGCTCGAGGTGGTGTTGAGCGCGATCGACAGCGTCGAGGCCGAGAGGCTGAACCCGGTCGTATTCGTGCTCAGCGCGGCGCTCAGCGTGCCCGTGACCCCGGCAGGCGTGATCGTGAGCGCGCCCTGCCCGCTGCTCACGGACAACGTCTTTCCGCCGGCGCCCAGGCTGGCGGTGCCGTTCGTGACGCTCAGGGTGGTTGTTGGGACCCCTGCGACGGTCGCCTGGGTGAAGACGAACTGGCCGGAGATGCTCTGGGTTCCGACGGTCAAGGTCGGAGCGGGGGTTCCTTCGCTTGCGATCTGCAGGTAAGGACCTGCGGTGAGATCGACGGTGTGGCTGGGAGCGTCGGTCACCGTCGGTTGCTGCGCCGTGGTATTGACGAGCACATCGAAGGTTCCGGTGAGCGACGCAATACCCGGGACGGTCATGGCGACCGATCCCCTCAGCGCTCCCCAGACGCCGTCGCTCGAGATCGTGAGCGTGCCGGCGCCATTTGAAAACTTCACGAGCGGGGGCCCGCGAGCGCTCACGTTACCGGGACCTGAGAGCGTCAGCTGCGCGTTGGCTGCTGTCAGCGTGACTCCGTTGCTATCGCTCACCGAGAGGTCGGCGGTCAGCGTCTCTCCGAGTATGTTGATCCCCAGCCCGAGGCCGCCGACCGAGCTCACTGAGCCCGTGGAGAACACGAGCGGGATGTAGGACAGCCCGGCGGGAATGCTCTCGTTGAAGCCCTCACTGAAGGTGTTGAGCTGGATGGACCCCTGGCCCGAAATCGATACACCGGGCACTCCGACGAGCTGAACCGTGCCCTGCGCCTCGAAGGCGTAGTGGGTGCCGTCGGTGAGCAGCGCCACGGTGGCGTTCGTGAGCAGCAATCCGACGGCCAGCGGGTTGGGATTGCCGTTTGCGAGCACCGCCGGACCATTACCGAAGAAAACCGTCAGCCCGGTGCCGGCAAAGGTGCTTCCGCTGACCGGGCTGGTGGCGTTGACCGTATTGAAGCCGCCGGTCAGCGTCACGCTGCCTTCGATCGTCGCGAAATTACCGACCGTGTATGACAGGTTGCTCACCGTGGCAGAGAACGGGGGCTGTCCGGCGCCAAAGTCGACCGACAGCTGCCGTCCTCCGATCGTGAAGGATTGGTTGACCGCCCCACCGGTGGTGTTCACCTGCACGAGCACGTCAGGGCCGCCGCTCAGCGAACCCGAGACGTAGCCGGCGACGCCGGCCGATGTGATGACGAGAACGCCCTGGCCGTTCGTGAAGGCTGCGTTCCCGGATGTCGGGGTGGCTGAACCGACCCACGCGGAGACGTTCGACAGCGCGACGCCGGTGACGGTGGCGCCGTCGACCGTCTCCTGCTCGAAGCCGAACGTCCCGGCGAGGTAGCCGACCGGTGAGCCAGCGGGGCCGACCGGAACCGGTGTGGTGCTGCCCAGGCTCACCGATACCTCGACGAACGGGCCGGCGGGCAGGGCGAGGGCTGTGCCCGAGGTGGGGAAACTGACCGGGATCGACTGAGAGTTGATCTTGACCTCGCCCGACGCCGAGATCCCGGACGGGAAAGTGGGGATGTTCAGAGTGACCGAGGGCGCGGTGATGTCCGCGGCCACGCCGGAGCTGCTGAAGAGCAGGTTTCCGCTCGCCATCTGAGATCCGCTGGTGGGCATGGTCACATAGGACCCCATCTGCAGGCTGAAGTGATCCGCAGAGACCGCGAGCTGCGATCCATTGGTCTGAACGGTGAAGACACCCGACAGCGACTGGTTCGCCACCGTGACCGTCCACGGTGAGGTGCTGGAGCCGAGGGTCACGCTTATCGAGTTACCGGCGCCGCTGAAAGCGATCGGGCCGGAGGTGCTGATGGCAAGGCCGGGCACGTTCAGCGCCACGCTGCTGGCGCTCAGCGTCGGCGCCAGTCCGCTCGAGCTGACGGCGACGCTGCCGCCGACGCCCGTCGCCACCGCAAGTGATCCACCGAGGCTCAGGGAGGCATTGGTGAGCCCGATCGTGAACCCTCCGGATGCGGCGGTGAAGGTCAGTGCGCCGCTCATCTGCACGCCCGGAGCGTCGACGGTGACGGTCGGCCCAGTGAAGTACGCGTACGGCGTCGTCGAGTTGGTGGCACCCGGCACGTCGAGCGTCTGGGTGATCCCGCCGACGGTGATCTGTTGGTTCGCCGCGGTCGTGCTCGTGTTGTATTCGACGCCGATCGGGCCGCTGACCGTAATGCCGGCCAGCCCGGTGACGGTTCCGCCGACGGACTCCAGCGCGTAAGTGTGGTCCGCGTTCACCGCGGCCACGAGGCTCGCCCCCGACACGGTCAAGTGGGCGCCGGAGGAGGAGCCGACGGTCGCGGCCAATTGGTTCGCCCCGAGCAGAATCTCGCCGGCTGTGGGCCCGGCCGTGCTCGCCAGTACCGCGAAGTTGCCCGTGAGGCTTGCAAACGATCCAACGGCGACGGTGACATTGCCCTGGAGGACGTGGGCTCCGGCGATGACCGCGGCCGTATCGACGGTGTCGTCCGCCAGGGTGACGTTCTGACCGGTGTTGTTGAACTCGCCGAGGAACGAGCCCGTGAACGTCAGACTCGGACTGGTTCCGGAGAGCGCGCCCGTACCCGTGGCGCGGAACGCAAAGAGGCCGCTCGGCAGCACCAGCACGTAGGCGTTACCGCTCACCGTGAAGCCGGCAGCGGTCGCAGAGCCGAGCTGCAGCGTTGCTCCCGTGACGTCAAGCTTCGTCGCGTTGGTGGCGGCATCGGTGCCAAAGGCGAAGGTTCCGGTCACGACCCCGAGCGGCGTCGATAGCGATAGCCCGGCGGACGCTGTCACGGAGGTCCCCGGGTCGACAGCGGTCGCCGTCCCGCCGGGCGGCGTCAGTGTTACCTGGGTGCTACCGGTGTTGACCCGGATCGTGAGTTGCCCGCTCAGGGCGAGGCCGGCCGCGGGCGGTGTGGCGGCGGCGATCTGTCCGGCGGCGGCAAACTTGCCGGCCGGGGTGATGAGCACGGCCAACGCGACGGACGGGGCGCCGCTCGTGATCGACAGCGTGATACCGCCACCCGAGGCGGCCGGCACCGTGTCGGGCCCGAACTGCGCCGATGAACTCGACGTGTTGACCTTCAGCGTGACCGGGCCGCCCAGCGACACGCCGGAGAGCAGCGCGGGCAGCGCCATCGCCACCTGGCCGTCGGCCGCGAATGTCCCGTCGGGGTTGAGCTGCACCGAAAGCGTTATCTGTGAGCCGCCCGGCGGGGTGCTCGTGATCGACAGACTGACCGAACCAGTGCCGCTCGTGACCGAGATCGCGCCCTGGAGCCCGACGTAGCCGCCGATTTCGAGCGTGCCGCTCGTGCTGATCGTGAACGTCTGGCTCGGCGTGGTCGAGAAACTGATCGCGCCGGCGGCCGAGAAGGTCAGCGCCGAAGAACCGGTGAGCGTGACCTGGCCGGCGGCGGTGCCCGATGTCGCGCCTGAGGCGGTGAGCGTGACCGACCCCGACGCACCGGAGATCTGAACCGCCGCGGCCCCGCTGCCAGTGCCGGCGGCAATCGCCGCTGAGACCCCGGAGGCCGCGATCGTGAACGATGACGCACCCGGTGTCAGGGTCAGCGTCCCCTGGATCGACCCGAGCGAGCCGAGGGCGACGGTTGCCGGGCCGGAGACTGCGGTCCACGGTCCGGTCGTGCCGGCCGGCTGGGAGAGGCTGATGGCCATCGAGCCTGAGCCCGTGTTGACCGTCACGGGTCCCACGTTGCCCGCGTTGTCGTAAATGGCGGACAGGCCGCTGCCGGTGAGCGTCGTGCCGCTGACTCCGCTGAGCGCGCCAGCCGCGGCCACGCCGGTGACCTGCAGAGCAAAGCCGGCAACGCCCGTGAGGTCGGTCGAGGTCGCAACCAGGCCAAGCGCTGCACTCGAGATCGTGAGCGTGGGGCCGCTCGTCCCGGTACTTACGATCGCCTGCGCTCCCGTGGCGCCGAATGTGGTGTGGGCACGGGCGCCATCGTCAGTGGCGACGACCGTGATCACGCCCAGAGAATCGCCGACGAGGTTGGCCGTCGTGATCGAGCTTGGCGTTCCTGAGCCGGGCGAGCCGGACGTAGGGGCGACCACCGGCGCCAGCGTTAGCGTGAACGTGCCCGCACTCGGAGCCTGCCCGTTCAGCATGTACGCGCCGCCCACGGCGCCGAACGTGGCGCTGACGGCGCCCGACGTGATCGCCGCGCTCGTCGCCGCGATGTCGATCTCCCCGGTGAACAGCGCAGTGCTGCCGCTGCCGCTGACGCTCATGTTCTTGAACGTGAACGTGGGCGACGTGAGCAGAAGCACGTCGCCGACGCCGGTCGGGGCCGTGGTGCTTCCCGCAACCGTATGGGTCCCAACCACTCCGCCGCTTTGGTAATTGGCCAGCTCGGCGGCGATCGCGGCTTGGAATGACTGGAAGGCGGATGAGGCCAGCTCGGCGGTGACCGGCACGGTCTGCGTGAACGGGACCGTCTGCGCCGGCGTGCTCCCGAAAGCGGGGATCGCCCAATTGCCCGTGATCTGCAGCGTGTCCAGGTAGGCGGGTGAATAGCCAGTCCCGGCGAACGTCAGCGTCACGGGCTGGCTCGCTCCGCTCGCCAGCGTCATAACGGACGACGGTGAAGCGCTGAAGGACGACGATGGTCCCGAGAGGAACGAGAGTTGGAGGTCGCTGATCGTCCTTCCGCTCTGGTTCGCGAGTGTCACGCTCAAAGTCCCGCCGGGGCCCGTCGAGCCGACCGTAAGAGACCCGAAATCAAGGGTTGTCACGGTCGCCGAAGAGACGGTCAGCCCGATCGGGATCGGCACCGTTGCCGTCACGGTCACCTGCTGCGTGAACGGAACCGTCTGCGCGGCCGTACTGCCGGACGCGGGGACGATGATCCGCAGACCGGAGATCAGGAGGGTGTCCTGGTATCCGTTCGACGTGACCTGAGGCGCGAACTGGAGGCTAAGGGATGCCGATCCGCCGGCGGCAGCAAGACAGGTTCCCGACGCGGGCGTCGCCGCGCAAGGAGCGGGGGCGACGATGCTGAACGGCGATTGCGAGCCCGACGCAAAGGCGAACTGCAGGCCGGAAATATCCTTCGCGCCGGGGTTCGTGATCGTGACGGCGAGGCTGCCGGCGGTACCGACCGCAACGGTTCCGAAATCAAGCGTCGTGACCGGATTGCTGCCGACTGCGAACGTGAGGGGATTCAGCGGGTTGGCGGTGGCCAGCACCCCGAAGGACTCCGTGAATGCGACCCCATTGACGGTGCCGCCCACGGTCACCGTGTCCGCGTAGGTATTGGCCGTGAGCGGGGCCGTGAAGGTGAGGATGACGGTCGCGGTTCCATTGTGGGACGCGATCGAAGTCGAGGACAGCGAGGCGGCCGAGAACGTCGGGGTTCCGAACGAGACCGTCAACGCCGAGATCGGCGATGCGGCCGCATTCGTGATCGTCAGGGTCATGGTCGATGTTCCGCCGGTCACCACTGACGTGAACTGCGCCGGTGCCGGGACTGTGGTCGCCGACGGTGTCTCTGAGGTCGAGCCGGCCGTGAGTCCGAGCGGCACCTGCACGGGCCCCGCAAGCGGGATGGTCTCGGTGAACGAGACCCCCCTGACCGTGCCGGTGATCCTCAGCGTGTCGCCGTACTGCGGAAGCGCCCCCGGGGCCGCGAAGGCAAGGCCGATGGTCGGCCCGCTGGTCGACGTGTCGGTCGTCGCGAGACCACTCGGCGGGGTCGTTGTCGTGATCGTGAACGGAGAGTTTGCGCCCACGATCGCGAACGTGAGACCGGTGATCTGAGCGCCGGCCGCGTCCGACAGCGTCGCGGTCACGGTGCTGCTGCTCCCGCCGGTCTGCGCGGTTGCGAACGTGATACCCGCGGTGGCCGAGGTGCTGTTGACCGTCACCCCGACGGGCGCGGGCACGGTCCCGGAGACCGGTATCGCCTCGGTGAAGGACCGGCCGTTCCAGGTCCCCTGGATCTCAAGCGTGTCGGCGTAGGTCTGGATCCCTGCGGGCGCGACGAACGAAAGCGCCAGTGTCGGCGTGTCGCTCGTAGCGAGGCTCGTCGGGAGCGGGCTGGTCGTAATCGTGAATGGTGAGGAAGAGCCAGCGGCCAGCGAGAACGTGAGCCCGGTGAGCGCCGTGCCCGCCGCGTTCGACAGGTTCACGGTCAGGGAATTGGTCGCGCCGACGTTGGTGGCGGTGAACGCGAGCGCGGACTCGGCTGTCGTTCCGACGGCGACCCCGACCGGTCCCGGCGTCGCGGTCACGGTCGCGTTCTGAGTGAAGGCCTGAGCGCCGACGGTACCCGTGATGACCAGCGTGTCGCTGGAGAGTTGCTGCACGTTTGGCGCCGCGTAGGACAGCGTCAGCGTTCTCGTGGCCCCAGCCGAGATCGAGGTCGGAGCTCCCGAGGTCGTGAACGGCGACGATGTGCCTGAGGCGAACGCAAACGCCAGCCCGGTGATATCGGAGGTCCCGGGATTTGAGAGCGTGACCGTGACCGAGCCGGTGGTCCCGATCGGAACGCTGCCCACATTGAGCGTCGTCACCAGCAGGCCGCCCACGGCAAAGGTGATCGGGGCCGCATTCTGGAAGACCGGAGCGCTCGAGCTGGTGTCGTAGGTGGGAACCCCTGAAAGCTCGACCGCACTCGTGATCGTCCGGGACTCGCCCGGCGAGAGCCACTGGTACATCAGGTTCGATGGGTCAGGCGACTCGCCATACCCGAGCACGTGCCCCAGCTCGTGCGCGACGACCGTGACCAGGTCGATTCCCACCAGATCACCGGGATTCGACTGCGCCCACCCGTAGCCGTCGGCGTAGGGATCGATCGTGACCGCCGTGCCGACGGTCACCCCCAGCTCCGAGCTCGGCAGGTGGCCGATGGAGACCGAAATCCCGGCGAAGCTCGCTCCCGGCAACACTGAAAGCCACTCGGCCTCAGCCGCCGTGACCGCCGCGTCCAGCACCGGAAGCGTCAATGCGTTGAGCGCGGAGGCGGGCGGACCGCGAGCGCTCCCGGGGTCCGAAGCCGGATCGCCGGGCGTGGAGTTGATGCTGGTCAGGACCGTGGCGCCGTCCGAGCCGGGCGGCGTGGTGGCCGCAGAGGCGGCGAGGCTCGAATTGCCGGTGCTCGGCGCTGTAGCGCCCGCGCTCTGCGTGCTCGCGTCGCCAGTCAAATCGTTGGAGGGCACGGAAGCCGAGATCACAGTGGTATCCGAGCTGCTGGTTACCGCGGCGGCGATTGGCGCCGAAGGCAGCGACGGCCCGGCGACCGAAACACTGATGGTCTCGGCGACGGGAGCCGGGGCGGTAATCACGAGCGCAGGCGCCTGCACAACGGCGGCGCTGCTTGAAACCTCCACGACGGTTGTGGAAGCCGGGACGGTTTCCGTCACCACCGTCGTGGTCACCGGGGCCTCGGTCATCGACGAGGACCGAATGGTGGATGAGGAAGGGGAACTGATCGACTGCTGGGTCGAGCTCGAGCCCACCATGGGGTTCGCGGACGGCTGGCTGGGTGCCGGAGCCGGCGCGGATGGGGTCGACTGGCTGCCGGGCTGGGTCGAGGACTGGTCGCTCTGGTCAGCCGGTGTGGGCCCCGGGCTCGTGGACGTCCCTGAGGCTGAGGCTGGGGTCGAGGCTGAGGTCGGGGTCGAGGCTGCGGGGGTGGCCGAGCCGGCGCTCGGATCCGCGGTTGTGCCGCTTGAGCTGGAACCCGTCGTACCCGTCGACGATGAGTCTGGCTGAACTGAGGTGACATCTGCGGCTCCGCGCAGTGCGGGGCGCTTGGCCGGTTCCGAGGAGGCCGACGCAGGGGTGGCGACCGGTGGGGGCGTTCCCGAGGCGGTCGCGGATGGCGCCTGGGCGATCGGGGCAGCGACGGTGGGCGCCGCGGTGGACATTGTCGGCGGCGCCGGCGCCGACTCCGTCACCACGGGAGCCTTGGCCAGCGCCTTCGCCTCGGCGGTCACCGACTTCGATCGATGCGGCTTGGCCGCCGGCATCCCGTAGCTGCTGGTGATCACCGGCGCGGCCACCCGGGTGGATCTGGTGCCACGTCTGACCACCACCCTGCGCTGCCCGGCAGCCGCGGGGCGCCGAACCACGCGTGAGACGGAGCGCGGCGCGGCGGTTGAGGAAGCGGGAGAGGCCGGGACGGTGGGTGGCTTGTACGCCTGCAGCTTGGGAACGGTCATCTCTGGGAATTGGACCCTCGGGATGGTCAACGCCGGGAGTGACACCGCCTCGACGGGGGGGTTCAGAGCCGCCCTGATCGAGGCGACCACGGTGCCGGAGTACGGCAGCGAGATGGCGAGGATCCCGAACATGGCGCACCAGAAGCGCTGCCGGCGCGTGCCGAGACTGCTCAGCCCGAAGTGGCCGAGGCCATCGTGGGCGCGCCCGCCCGCGTACGCGTACGCCGGAGGGCCAAAAGACCTCCGCCTAGACACTGCGCCCCAGTTCCGCGATCGCGGGTATGTGAGCCCCTTGCTGCTTCGAAATTACATGCGGGTGTGCTCAGACCAGCCTCTGCGCCTCACTGACCAAATCCCTTGGCCCTAGGCGCACTGCCCCAAAACTGATCCTTGGCCGGAGACTGTGCCATAAACGGCCTCTGGGCGCAACCGGGCGCGGCAAAACCTTCACAGAATCAGACGGATGTGGACGGATTTTCGAGCTGAAGGCCCCGCCCTTCGGCGCAAATCCCCCGACCACGCCTCCTGGATGCATCTGCCTTTACAACAGGTACGTGTAGTAACGGACCCGCGTCATCCTTGGCTCAATGAGGGATCAGCGTCAGCTTCTCGAGCGTCCGGCCGCCGTCGCTTTGGACCGCGGTGGCCGCGAAGCGCAGCTCCTCGCGATGATGCGATCTGACCTCACGCTCCAGACGACGTCCGACGAGAAGGTCCTGCGCGGGGATCACGGCACCCACGCTGACCGTGGGCTTTCGCAGACGGATCAAGAGGCTTCGCCCGCGCGCCGTGACCGCGGAGCTGGTCTGCTTGCCAGACGAGGTAAGGACAATCCCCCGGGCGCCCCGGAGGCTCAGGCCACCTGGCAGGACGATGTCGATCCGGATGAGCCGCGTCGTCCCCCGGCCCGCGCGCAGCGAGAAGGCCAGTCGGGGAGAGGGCCGGGAAAGCGCGGACAGGGTGGCCCTGAGAGAGACGAGGCCCCCGACGATGGCGGTGGCGCGTGAGAGCCGAGGCCGGCCGGCCCCGGTGATGTTCCAGGCGCTCTCCGCGACGCAAATGCGGTGCCCCACGTCGGCGTGGGTAAGTCGGTAGCTCGAAGCGGTGGCCGCAGCAATACGGCGGCAACGTGTGCCCCTGGAGGTGCAGCGCTCCCACTGGTAGGTGTAGGAGGTCGGGCTCCCCGACCACCGGGCGTGCCTGACGACCAGCGCCTGCCCCTGCTGTGCGAGCCCAGCGGCAGCGGGGGACGAAAGGCCCCCGGGCACCGGGGGCAGCGAACCACTCGAACCGACATACGCGTCCCCGGGTTGGTCGACGGCGACGCATTCACGTACCGACGGACAGACGACCCCGGAGAGCGAATGCGGCCCGAGGCCGTGGGAGGACCAGGCCCCTCTACCACGTGGGTCGCCCTCGACCGCGCGCCCGGATTGGTCGACGGCGACGCAGTCGGTCACGGTGCGACAGGCGATCGACAGAAGCGCGCCGTTGGGGTCGATCGCCAGGGCCGAGGCCTGGCTGGGGCTCCCGGGGTTGAACGTGACCTCATCGCCCGCGTTATCGACGGCCGTGCATTGGCCGCTCGTCGGGCACGTGATCGCGCCAGCGGCCACTCGGTCGATCAGGTGCGGCGTGGGCCGCCCGGGGGAAAGCGGCTCGAAGGTCACCTCGGCGCCTCGGTCGTCGACCGCTGAGCACTGGGTCGACGTCGGGCAGGCCATGGCCAGCAGGGCATGGCCGGAGTCGACGGTGGCGACACTGCGATTGCTCGGAGACAGGGGATTGAAGGTGACCTCCTGCCCAACCTCATCCACCGCCGTGCACTGTGCCGCAGTGGGACAGGCGACGGCGTAGAGCGCGTGTCCCTTGGTCAAGGAGGCCGGACCGGGCGAGCCGGGCGCGGCGGGATTGAAGGTCACCGCGCCTCCCTGGTTGTCGACCGCGGTGCATTGTGTCGCCGACGCGCAGGCAATGCCATAGAGACCGGTGGCGGATGAATCGATCACCGCCGTGGTGGGACCGGACGAGGAGCCGGGGTCAAAGGAGACCTCGCTGCCTGCCACATCGACGGCGGTGCACTGGCCGGTGGACGGGCAGGCCAGGGACGTTAGGTTGGTACGCCCGTCGATGGGCACGGGTGTGGCGTTCCCGGGCGATGCCGGATTGAATGTCACCTCCTGACCCTCGCGATCCACAGCGGTGCATTGGCTGGCGGTGGGGCAGGCCACATCACTGATCACCTGCCCTGGGTCGATAGGTGATGGGGCCGCGATCGGGAGCTGGGGGTCAAACGTGCTCGCCCCACCGTGCTGGTCGACAGTCACACAGGTCGTGTCGTCCGGACAACTCAGCGCGGTCGGGATGGTCGCATTGGGACCGGTCTCGGCGCTCCCCTGGGATCCGCGCTGAGCCGGACTGTTGGGGGGCCCCGAAAACGCGAAGCCGTTGGCAGCGTTGTCGACCAGCGCGCACTGCTTGGAGGACGGCGTGGGCGAGCAGGCCGCCGCTACCACGGTCGCATTCTGGACCGAGTCGATCTGCACCGGTGGTTGGGCGCCGCCGTTGGGGTTGAAGCCGATGGCATGGCCGGTTGTGTCGACGGCGACACACCAGGTCGTCGACTCTCCGGGACAGCTCACCGAGATCAGAACGTGCTGGGGGTCCAGCGCGGTTGGGCCGGGCGCGCTGCCGGGTGCCTGCGGGTTGAAGGTGACCGCCTGCCCGCTCAGATCGACGGCGGTGCATTGCGTCGTGGAGGGGCAGGCCAGACTCAGCGGGATTGCTGAGCCGTCGATCACGGTCGGAGATCCGGCCGCCGAGGACTGGGGATCGAACGTGGTCTCCCCACCGTTCAGATCGATCGCGGTGCACTGCGTCGTAGATGGGCAGGCGATCCCGGTCAGGCTGTTGCTGCTCACGATCGCGGCGGTGACACCCTGAGGCGACCGGGGGTCGAACGTGAGCGCATGGCCGCTTCCGTCAACCGTCGTGCACTGATCGACGGAGGGACACGACACACGATTGAGCGCCACGCCCGACGCCTGCGAATCCACGGTCCGGGAACCCGACCACGACAGGGAGGCCTGAGCTGCCGCGGGAAGGGCCAGCAGCCCGAACCAGCACAGGATCGTGGTCGACAGCCGCGCCAGCCGAAGGGCAGGGAGCGCTCCCCACCTGCTCATGCGTACCCCCACGACAAAGACGATAGCCCCACGAGGGCTATAACACCCGGCGTCTTCGGGCGTTTCGGCCCTCAGCTCAGGCGCGGGAGAACGGCCGGTGATGCGCCTGGCCGAGGCTGTCCAGCGCTGAGACCAGGATCGCCTCGGCATCGACCCCAGGCTCGGGCTCCGGCGCTGGCGGTAGGGGATCGGGATCTGGGACGGAGATCGCTTCCGGCGCCGGCTCTGGCTCTGGGTCTGGGTCCGGCGTCGGCTCCGGCTCTGGTTCGGGCTCTGGCTCTGGCTCTGGCTCCTCGACCAGGACGGGCGTGGCCATTGGAGCCTCGTCGACGGCCTCCTCAGGCTCGACCGGCTCACGGGAGCCGAAGAGGCTTCGCATCCGCGCGCTTACGCGCCGCCAACGAGCACGCGGCTGCCCGGTGTCCTCCACCGGTACAGAAACCGTGTCCTCCAGCGTCTCTTCCACCGTCGCATCGTCGGCCTCCTGGGCAATCGGGCTCTCACCTTCGGCCTTGGGGGGTTCGACGTCCTGGGGCGGTTCGCCTTCCGGCTCCTCACCGGCGATGTCTGGAGCCTCCTCACCGGCGACGCCTGGAGCCTCCTGACCGTCGGCGCCTGGAGCCTGGGCAAATAGCGGGACTCCTGCTCCCGCAACTTGCCCAGGCTCGGCCATTACCGGCTCCGCCGTCGTCTGGGCGGTCAGGGTGACCCGAGTTCCCCATCCCGAAGGCTCGATCCGGACCGTGCCGCTCGCATGCTCGCCCTCCCAGGCAACGGTCGACTCCGGTTCCAGCCTCGTGATCTTGATCTCGCCGAACTCTCCCAGGTGCCGGGCCAGTGAGCCGGCGTCACTGCATTCCGCCCACAGCTCGGGTGGCGACTTGACCAGGGTTCGGCTTGCCTCGTGCTCTGTCGTCATGCCTGGGGGTTCGCGCCCGGTGGGGGCGACTCCTTCCGCGGTCGACGGGTTGCAAGAGTCGATCCGCCATAGTGAGCTGATGGTCGAAAGAACCCAGCTCGGAGGCCAGGGACCCCAGGTGTCCCGCATCGGCTTAGGGGCCATGGGCCTGTCCGGCACCTACGGGCCGGCCCGTGACGAGGAGAGCATCGCCACGATCCAGGCCGCTTTGGACGCGGGGATCAACCTGATCGACACCGGTGACTTCTACGGGATGGGCCACAACGAGCTCCTGATCGCCCGGGCGCTCGAGAACCGGGACCGCAGCGAGGCGGTGATCAGCGTCAAGTTCGGCGCTCAACGCGGGCCGGATGGGGCTTGGCTGGGCTACGACGCCCGTCCCGCCGCGGTGAAGACGGCGCTCGCCTACACGCTCAACCGCCTGCGCGTGGACCACGTCGACATCTATCGCCCGGCCCGGCTGGACAAGAACGTGCCCATCGAGGAGACCGTCGGAGCCATCGCCGAGCTCGTGGAGGCCGGCTACGTCCGCCACATCGGCCTCTCCGAGGTGGGCGCAGAGACGATCCGCCGGGCGGCGGCGGTTCATCCGATCGCCGACCTCCAGATCGAGTATTCGCTCGTCTCACGCGGGATCGAGACGACCATCCTGCCCACCTGCCGTGAGCTCGGGATCGGCGTCACCGCCTACGGCATCCTCTCCCGCGGCCTACTGAGCGGCCACTACCAGCCTGACGCACCGAGCAGCCCGGGGGATATCCGCAGCCGGATGCCGCGGTTCCAAGGCGAGAACCTGATCCGCAACCTCGAGCTGGTGCGGAGGCTCGAGGAGATGGCCGGGGAGATCGGCGCCACGGTCCCGCAGCTCGCCCTGGCCTGGGTCCTGTCCCGCGGCGGGGACATCGTGCCTTTAGTAGGCGCGCGCACACGTGAGCAGCTCGAGGATGCCCTGGGCGCGCTCGAGCTCGGGCTGAGCCCCGAGCAGCTCGCCGCCCTGCAGGCGGCGGTCCCCTCTGAGGCGGTGGCCGGGACGCGCTACGGCGAGGTCCAGATGGCCGATCTCGACAGCGAGCGCTGAGCCAGGCCCGTCAGTCCACGGTCTCGCTGATCACGACAATCCCGGACGGCGCCTGGAGCAGCTCGACCGTCCGCTGCGCGGCGGCGTCGACGTGGATCCGCGGCGGCGAGAGACGGCGGGAGGTCTCGGCGTAGGTGCCCGGGCCGTAGAGCCACCCGTAACGAAGGACGACTCCGCCGGCATCGAGCACCATCCGCTCGTGCCGCTTGATGGCGCGGCCCGTGCCCGGTGGTGAGGAGGCGAGGCTCTGGGCGACGAAGTGCTCGACGCCGGCGCTCTGCGCAGCGGCGATGAGGTTCCGGGTCCCCTCGGTACGGATGCGGTTGTTCCGGCGCATGTAGAGGGGGATCCGCTTGCGATCATCGGGCAGGTCGGTCAGCTGGTGCATGATCAGATCGGGTGCGAACGCGGTCACCGCTTCCTTCAGCCGCGGCGTGTCATAGACGTCGCACACGACGGGCTCCGCCCCCAGCCGGCGCACGGTGTCGGCCTTCTCCGGCGAGCGCGTCATCCCGGCCACGACATGGCCCTGCTCGACGAGCAGCGGGATGAGGCGCGTCCCGATCACCCCGGTGGCGCCGGCGAGAAAAATGCGCACTGGCCGGAGCGCCCTTCTCAGATGGTCGGCTGGTACTCGCCGAAGACGTCCCGCATGGCCCCGCATACCTCGCCCATCGTGCAGCGCTCCTTGAGGGCCTCGCGGAGGACGGGGAGCAGGTTGTCGGTGCCCCGAGCCGTCTCGCGGATCGCCTCCAGGTGCTGCTCGACGACGGAGGCGTCGCGATCGGACTTGAAGGCCTCCAGGCGCTCGACCTGGGCCCGCTCGGACTCCGGGTCGACCCGGAGGATGTCCGGGACCTCGACGTCCTCCTCGACGAACTTGTTCACGCCCACAACGATGTCCTGGCCGATCCGGTAGCGCTCGTGGTAGCCGAAGGCCGACTCCTCGATCTCGTTCTTGACGAAGTCGATGGCCTGGGTCGCGCCGCCCAGCTCGTCGATCTTGGCGATGAGCGCCTGGGCGCTGGTCTCGATCTCGTCCGTCAGCGCCTCGACGAAATACGACCCGGCGAACGGGTCCACCGTGTCGGCGGCGCCGGACTCGTAGCCGATGATCTGCTGGGTGCGGAGCGCGATCTTGGCCGCCCGCTCGGTGGGGAGCGCCAGCGCCTCGTCATAGCCGTTGGTGTGCAGCGACTGGGTGCCGCCACACACGGCGGCAAACCCCTGGAGGGCGACCCGGACGATGTTGTTCTCCGGCTGCTGGGCGGTCAGGGTCACGCCGCCGGTCTGAGTGTGGAAACGCAGCCGCCATGAGCGCTCGTCCTTGGCACCGAAGCGCTCGCGCATGATCTCGGCCCACATCCGGCGCGCGGCGCGGAACTTCGCCACCTCCTGAAAGACGTTGTTGTGGCCGTTGAAGAAGAAGGCGAGGCGGGGGGCGAATTCGTCGACCGCCAGTCCGGCGTCAAGCGCCGCCTGGACGTAGGCGGCCCCGTTGGCCAGGGTGAAGGCAACCTCCTGGACGGCCGAGCAGCCCTTCTCCCGGAAGTGATAGCCGGAGATGGAGATCGTGTTCCACTTGGGGATGCGCTCCTGGCAGTAGGCGAAGAGGTCGGTGGTGAGGCGAATCGCGCCCTCAGGCGGGTAGATGAAGTTCCCGCGCGCGATGTACTCCTTGAGGATGTCGTTCTGGGTCGTGCCCCGGAGCTGATCCGCGGGCACGCCCTGCTCCTCGCCGACCAGCTCGTAGAGGAGGAGCAGGACGCTGGCCGGGGCGTTGATCGTCATCGAGGTGGAGACCTGATCGAGCGGGATCTCGTCGAACGCGACGCGCATGTCATCGATCGTGTCGATGGCGACGCCGGTGCGGCCCACCTCGCCGAGGGACCGCGGGTCATCCGAGTCAAGCCCGAGCTGGGTGGGCAGGTCAAAGGCCATGCTGAGGCCGGTCGATCCGTGCTGAAGCAGATAGCGGTAGCGCTCGTTTGACTCCTTGGCGCTGGCGTAGCCGGCGTACTGGCGCATGGTCCACAGCTGCTTGCGATACATCTCGCGGTGGATCCCGCGCGTGTACGGGAACTGGCCGGGCTCGTCGAGCCGCTCCGGCAGGCCCTCGGGCAGATCTTCCTCGGTGTAGAGCCCCTTGACCTCGATCCCGGAGTCCGTGAACCTGCGCGGGTCGTCGGGACCGACGATCGGCGCAATCGTGCGGTGCTCGTCGGTGGTGGCCATTCCCCTGCAGGTTACCCCTGATGCCGATCTCCGCTCTACTCCTCGCCCTCGCCGCCGCCGTCGTCCACGCGGCCTGGAACCTGCTCCTCTCACGCGAAGAGGACGTGCACAGCTCGAGTGCGGTCGCGGTCACCGCCGGCGTGATCGTGTTCGCGCCCGTGGCCGCGCTGACCTGGCGGCTGCACTCGGCGGCCGCGCCCTATATCGCCGCCTCGAGCGCGCTGGAGACGATCTACCTCGCCCTCCTGGCCACCGGCTATTCGGTGGCGGCGATGAGCTTCGTCTACCCAATCGCCCGAGGCTCGGCCCCCGTGCTCGTGCTGCTCATTGGCGTGATCTTCCTGGGGACGTCGGTGTCCGCTCTGGCGGTGATCGGGATCGTCGTCGTGGCGGTGGGCATCCTGCTCGTGCGCGGCGTCCGCTCCGCCGGGCGGCCGAGTGATCTGGCGCTGGCCCTGTCGGTGGGGGCGTGCATCGCCGGTTACACCCTGGTCGACAAGCACGGAATAGTGCACGGCAATCCCATCGCCTACCTGGAGATCATCTTCGGGCTGATGTCGCTCGCCTACGTGCTCGGGGTCTGGCGCGCGCGGGGGGCAGCGGCGCTGCGCGCCGCGGTCAACGCTCGGTCGGTGCTGGCCGGCCTCGGCTATTTCGGCGGCTACGCCCTCACGCTTGCCGCGCTCACCCTGGCTCCGGCGGCCTCCGTGGCCGCGGTGAGGGAGTGCAGCGTGGTCCTGGCCACGGGCTTCCTCGCCGTGACGGGGCGTGAGCACGTGGGGGCTCTCAGGCTCCTCGGCGCCGTGGCCGTGGCGGCGGGAATCGCCCTGGTTTCGCTGGGCTAAGGGGTGGGCGGACTGGCCTAAGCGGACGGGTGGGTTGATTCGGCTGCGAACTCCCGATGTGCTCTAGGCGCGCTTAGTGGATCTTGGTTTGACACCGAGAAAAGGAGCCCGTTATGAAGACCAAGAACCCCTCGCACATCGGCCAGGTCCTCGCCCGGATCCGGTCCACGTGGTCGGAGATGAGCTACGCGCAGCGGCGTCTGTTCGAGATTCGCACGGGGGTTGCCGTCGACGATGTCCAGCGCCGCCGGAACGCCCGCCGGGAGATCAAGGAGCTCGAGGCCCTTAATAGCGCCGGTCAGCCCTGGCTCGCCGATGAGTCCTGGCTGGGCGATGAGTCCCCCGCCGCCTAGCGGCATCGGCAGCAGCAGCAGCTAGACGCATCCTGGCTCGCCAGTTAGGATCGCCCCCGCAAGAGGGGAGATCCTGCAAGGAGGATTGATGGCGAACGTAGCGAGTACTGCACCGGGCCGGGCAGGCCAGCAGCCCAACTTGGACGAAGGGCTCGACCGGGGGATGGGCTTCATCGGGCTGCTGTGGTCCTCGGAGACCTCGATCATCGGATCCGGCTGGCTCTTCACTGCGCTGACCGCAGTCGTACTGGCGGGCCCGTCGGCGATCATCGGCTGGGTCCTCGGCTCGATCATCATCCTGATCCTGGCCCTCGTGCACGCCGAGCTGGGCGGCCTGTTTCCCGTCAGCGGCGGCACCAGCCGTTTCCCCCACTACGCATTCGGGAGCTTCGCCGGGGCCACGTTCGGCTGGGCCTCCTACCTCCAGGCGGCGAGCGTGGCGCCGATCGAGGTCCTGGCTGCCGTGCAGTACCTCTCGACCGCTCACTGGGCGCGGAACTTCTTCAAAGCCAGCGCGTCGGCGGGTAGCGCCGGCGGGACGCTACACGGCTGGGGTTATCTGGCCGCGGCGATCCTGCTCCTGTTTTTCGTGATCGTCAACATCGTCGGAATCCGCTACTTCGCCCGGATCAACAACGGCATCACCACCTGGAAGGTGGCGATCCCCGTGGTGACCATCCTGATCCTGCTCATCGGGCACTTCCACAGCTCGAACTTCGGTCACGCCGCCGGCGGGTTCTTCACCCACACGGACGCGTTCAAGAACATCCTCCTCACCCTCCCGGCCGGGATCATCTTCTCCCTGCTGGGATTTGAGCAGGCGGTACAGCTAGGCGGCGAGTCGAAAAACCCGGGGCGAGACCTTCCCCGTGCCGTGATCCTGTCGATCATCATCGGCGCGCTCGTCTACCTCCTCGTCCAGATCGCCTTCATCGGAGCCATGCCTCCCAGTGTTCTGGCTCATAACGGTGGGTGGCTCGGTCTGGGCACGAGCACGAGCGCCGTTCCCACCCAGCTCGCGAAAGGTCCGTTCTTCACCCTCGCGAGCATCGTGGGCATCTCGTGGCTGGCCACCGTCCTGAGGATCGACGCGGTCATCTCGCCGAGCGGCACCGGGCTGATGTACGAGACCGCCTCCGCCCGCCTGTCCTACGGCCTCTCCAAGAACGGGTTCGTCCCCTCCGCGTTTGAGCGCATCAACGCCGCGAAGGTCCCGGTATTCGGCGTCATCATCGCCACCCTGGTCGGGATCCTGTTCCTACTTCCGTTCCCCAGCTGGACCAAGCTGGTCGGCATCGTCACGAGCGCCTCGGTGTTCATGTATGCCGGAGCGCCGGTGTCTTTGGGCGCGCTGCGCCGGCAGAAGCCCGACCTGCCGCGAACCTATCGGCTGCCGGCGGCCGGTGTCCTCGCGCCACTGGCCTTCGTCGGGGCGGGTTGGGTGATCCTGTTCAGTGGCTGGCAGACCTACAGCACGCTGGTCGTGGCCCTGCTCATCGGCTACGCGCTCATTGGGCTCTCGTACGCGACGAAGTTCAACCCCCGCAGCCCAGCCATGGACTGGCGGGCATCGCACTGGATCATCGGGTGGATCATCGGCATGGGGATCGTCTGCTACATCAGCCCGTTCGGCGCCGGCGGGATCATCGGCGGTATCGGCCCCTTCAAGAACTGGCTCGACCAGGGCGGCAACAATCCGGCGCACCTCGGTTCGACCACCTCGATCTGGCCGGTCCTGTGGTCCATCCTGATCTCGGCCGTGGTCAACCTGGTCGTCTACTTCTGGGCCGTAGCCACGCGCCTCCCCGAGAGCAAGGTGGACGAGTACGTCAAGGACGTCTACCCGCCACCCGTCGTCGAGCACTGAACCCTTGGTGGCCGGCGTGCGGGCGCCGGCCACTAGCCTTTTCCGCATGCAGGTGAGTGTGCGGCTGTTCGCCGGCCTGCGTGAGCGCGCCGGCGCCGAGGTGATCGACCTGGAGCTGCCTGAGGGCGGCCGGGTCGCCGACGCGCTCGGACAACTCACGCGACTGACGGACGGGGTTCCGGTGGTCATGGCCGTCAATCACGAGTACGCCGGGGCCGAGACCGAGCTGCACCCGGGCGACGAGCTGGCGCTGATCCCGCCTGTGTCCGGAGGCTCGGTGGGAGCTCTCCACGTGAGGGTGACCGATGAACCGCTGTCCCTCGATCCGCTGATCGAGCGGGTGTCGGACCCGCGGGCCGGCGCCATCGTCACCTTCCTCGGGGTGACCCGCGAGGTGGCCGAGCTTCAGTACGAGGCCTACATCGGGATGGCGGAGAAGGAGATCGTCGGGGTCGTGGAGCGGGCCATCGAGCGCCACGGCCTGTGTGCCGCCGCGGCCGAGCACCGGGTCGGGGTGGTGCCGCTCTCCGAGCCTTCCGTGGTCGTGGCCGCCTCAGCGCCGCACCGCGAGGCGGCGTTCGCGGGGGCGCGGGAGATAATCGACGAGCTCAAGGCTCGGGTGCCGATCTGGAAGAAGGAGGAGGGCGAATGGGTACGGGGAGAGACTCCACCCCAGAGCGCCTGAGGGCGCTCCCCTCCGTACACGAGCTGGCGGGCCGCCTCGAGGCATCGCATCCAATCGCGGTGGCCGCCGCCCGACAGGCCATCGACGAGCATCGCTCGGCTCTCCAGGAGGGAATGTCCTCCGAGCCGGAGGACATCACGCTCCGAGCGCACCAGCTCGTCGCCGAGCTTGAACGGCCGTCGCTGCGGCGGGTCATCAACGCCACCGGCGTGATCGTGCACACGAACCTTGGACGGGCCCCACTGGCCGCGGCCGCGCGGGAGGCGGTTACCGCAGCGGCCGCGGGGTACAGCAACCTCGAACTGGACCTGGCGGGCGGCGGACGCGGGAGCCGTCACGCCCACGTGGAGGGGCTGCTGTGCGAACTGACCGGCGCCGAGGCGGCGATCGTCGTGAACAACGGCGCCGCCGCGGTCCTGCTCGCCGTGGCGGCTCTCGCCGGCCCCGGACGGTCCGTCGTCGTCTCACGTGGGCAGCTGGTCGAGATCGGCGGCGGCTTTCGCATCCCCGATGTCGTGGCTCAGTCGGGAGCCAGGCTGACGGAGGTGGGGACGACCAACCGGACCCGGCGAGTGGATTACGAGCGGGCGCTGGTCCGAGGCGGAGATGAGGTGGGGGCCATTCTGCGCGTCCACCCGTCGAACTTCCGCTTGCTCGGATTTGTCGAGGAGGTGGAGATCGAGGCCCTTTGCGGGCTCGGCGTACCGGTGATCGACGACGCCGGCTCCGGGGTCCTCTACGAGGCGAGCGAGATCCCGGGACTGGACGAGGAACCGAGCCTCCGCCGCTCGGTGGCGGCGGGTGCGGCGCTCGTCTGCTGCTCAGGCGACAAGCTGCTCGGAGGGCCGCAGGCGGGGCTCCTCGTTGGCTCGGCCTCGGCGATCGCCACAGCGCGCGCGCACCCCCTGGCCCGCGCCATGCGGATCGACAAGCTCTCGCTGGCCGGACTCGAGGCAACGCTCCGGCTCTACCGGGATCCCGCGGCGGCACGGCGGGAGATCCCGGTTCTGGCCATGCTCAAGGCCGGGGAAGAACAGCTGGCCGAGCGAGCGGGGCGGCTGCGGGAGTTGATCGGGAGCGAGCACGCTGAGCTCGTGAGGACGGTGGCGAAGGTCGGGGGTGGCGCCCTGCCGCTGCTCGAGCTCGAGGGTCCGGCCGTGGCCCTGGTCGGTGGCGCCGGGCCGGATGAGATCACGCGGGCGCTGCGGGACTTCGACCCGCCAGTCATCGGGCGAATCCACGAGGGCCGGGTTCTCCTCGACCCGCGGACGCTGGACGACGGAGAGGTGGAGATCGCCGCTCAGGCGGCCCGGGCTGCGCTCGGATGAGCGCGCCGCCACTGACGCTCGGAACGGCGGGCCACATCGACCACGGGAAGACGGCGCTGGTCCGAGCCCTGACCGGAGTCGACACCGACCGGCTTCCCCAGGAGCGGGACCGGGGCATCTCAATCGAGCTCGGCTACGCCCGGCTCGATCTCCCCTCGGGCCGCTCGCTGTCGATCATCGACGCGCCGGGCCACGAGCGCTTCGTGCGCACGATGGTGGCCGGAGCCAGCGGAATCGATCTCTATCTGATGACGGTCGCGGCCGATGACGGGGTGATGCTCCAGACCCGGGAGCACGCCGTGGTGCTGCGGGCACTCGGCATCGAGCATGGCGTGGTGGCCATCACCAAGAGCGATCTGGCCGACCCGGATGTGGCAATGATCGAAGCGACGGAGCTGCTGCCCGGCGCGGCGGCAGTGGTACCCGTCTCGGTGCGGAGCGGTGCCGGGCTGGATGAACTCCGAACGGCTCTCGACCAGGTGGTCGCCTCGCTGCCGAGCCGCGCCGAGTCCCCGGATCCCGTGCGGCTTCACATCGACCGGGCGTTCACGATTCGCGGCGCGGGGACGGTGGTGACCGGAACGCTGTGGGCGGGAGCGATTGCGCGGGGGGACGAGCTCGAGCTATTGCCGTCCGGCCGCCGAGTCCGGGTCCGAGGCGTCCAGGTTCACGACCAGCCGGTGGATCGCGCCGCGGCTGGTCAGCGGGTGGCGGTGAACTTGGTAGGCGTGGCGGTCGGGGAGGTCGAGCGCGGGGAAGTGCTGGCAGGGACGGAGATCGCACCGACGTTCCTTGTGGACGCCAAGCTCGAACTCGGCGACGCCGACCTGGAAGGCGGCAACCGCGTCCAGGTCCACCACGGGACGCGCGAGACACCGGCCCGGGCGGCATGGCTGGGGGGCGATTTCTGGCAGCTGCGGCTGGAGCAGCCGCTGGTCCCCGTGGCGGGCGACCGCCTCGTGATCCGGCAGATTGCGCCGCCGGACACGCTGGGCGGGGGGATCGTTCTCGACCCACATCCCAGGAAGCACGGCCCGAGCCGTGAGACCCTAGTCCGGCTAGAACGCCTGGCGAAAGGCGAGCTGGTCGAGGAGGGTCTGCGGCAACCTCGCGTGCGCAGGTTGCCGGCAGACACTCCTCGACCGGCTCAGCAGCCTCTCTCCCCAGACGCGCTGGCCCTCGAACAGCGTCTAAAGCAGGCCGGGGCCGAGCCACCTATCGATTCCGAGCTCGACCCCGACGACCTGACCGCCCTGCGCCAGGCCGGTCGAGCCGTGCGGGTGAGCCGAACCCTCCACTACCACCCGGAAGTCCTGAAGCAGATCCGCACGCAAGTCGTCGAACTCGCCTCGCAGAACAGCGGAACCATCACCCTGGCCGGGCTGAGGGATGAGCTCGGAACTTCACGGAAGTTCGCCCAGGCGCTCCTGGAGCATTTCGACTCCGAGCGCCTGACGATCCGCCGCGGCGAGGACCACGTGCTGCGGAGCCGGCAGCTCCCGCGCTAGATTCCGCCCCATGCCCACCAGCGTGGTCACCGGCGGCGCCGGCTTCCTCGGCTCGCACTTGTGCGACGAGCTCTTGCGCCGTGGCCACCGCGTCATATGTGTCGACAACTTCGAGACGGGGACGCTGGCCAACATCGAGCACATCCGAGATACGGACTTCATCCTCCTCCACGTCGACATCATCGAGCCCTACTTCATCGATGAGCCGATCGACTTCGTCTACCACCTGGCCTCCCCCGCCTCGCCGATCGACTACCTGCGCCTACCCCTGCACACGCTCAAGGTCGGCTCCTACGGAACCCACCACACGCTGGGCCTGGCCAAGAAGCACCGCGCGCGCTTCCTGATCGCCTCGACCAGCGAGGTCTACGGGGACCCCCGGGAGCACCCGCAGAAGGAAACCTACTGGGGGCACGTCAACCCGATCGGCCCCCGCGGCGTCTATGACGAGGCCAAGCGTTACGCCGAAGCACTGACCATGGCCTACCACCGCCAGCAGGGCGTCGACACGGCCATCGTGCGTATCTTCAATACCTTCGGGAGTCGAATGAGAGCCAATGACGGCCGCGCGATCCCCACCTTCCTGCGCCAGGCACTGCAGGATCGGCCGATCACCGTCTTCGGCGATGGGTCCCAGACCCGCTCCTTCACGTACGTCGCGGACGAGATCCGAGGCCTGATCGCGCTGGCCGAATCCGGCTACCACATGCCGGTGAACGTGGGCAACCCGGAGGAGTTCACCCTGCTCGATCTCGCCAAGACGGTGATCGAAATCACCGGATCACGCTCGGAGATCGTCTTCGAGGCGCTTCCCATCGACGATCCTCAGGTCCGCCAGCCAGACATCACTCTGGCCAGGGAAATCCTGGGCTGGGAGCCCCAGGTGAGTCTCCGCGAGGGTCTCCGGCGCACGATCGAGGAATCGGGCGTCGAAGCCTTAGTCGGCCCGAGCTCCTGAGCAGGGCTTTCTCCGCCGAGGGGGCCGAAACGGCCCCAATCTCTCCAACACTGCAGGGCAACCAAGAAACTTCAGTGTGAAGCTACCGTTACAAAGCTGCAGTGGGGGCCAAACCAACGGGTAGCAGCCAAGAAGTGACGATCGAGCAGAGAACTGCCCCTCAGCCACATAGCAACGGCGGGCCCACCGATTTCGATGAGCTGGTTCTGCCGCGGCGCGATGTGCGACGCAAACGGCCCGCCGTGCTGCTTGTCCTGCTCCGGCTGGAGACCCTCCGGCGCTCGTCGCGCGTCCTGTCGCTGCTCGTGCTCGACCTCATCGGTGTCACCTCGGCGCTGTTCACGACCCTGATCGTCAAGCTCGCCGTCCACGGGAATCCGGACGCGGTGGTGGCCTGGCGGGATGCCAAGCACTGGCTCCCCTTTTCCTACCTCATCACGGTGCTGATGTTCGCCCGGGCCGACCTCTACGCCGACCGCCCGCGCCGGCCGGGCCTGGCCCGGATCACAACGGCGCTTTTCCAGGTGACCGTGATCGCGCTCGTGTTTGCGCTGGCCAGCGGCCAGCACTTCAGCAGCTACTTCATCTTCTACGGGTCGCTCTTCTTCGGCGTGGTCTACATCGCCGCGCTGCGGGAGCTGCACCTTCGGATCACGGGCTGGCTACTTGCCCAGGCCGGATACCAGCGCCGCGCTCTGCTCGTGGGCTCGGGCAAGCACATCGAGGCGGTCGCCCACGCCCTGGAGGGCCGATCCCGGACCCGGGTCGAGGTGGCGGGGTATATCTCGCTCTCCCCCCGGCCCCAGAACGGGCTGCGCTCGCTCGGCCAGATCGAGGACCTGCCCGACGTCCTGACGCGTGAGCGCGTCCAGGAGGTGATCATTGCCGACCCCGACTTCCCGCAGGAACACGCGGTGGAGCTGGTCGACCTCTGCCATCAGCGGGGCGTGACGGTCCAGGTCGCTCCCTCAACGATGGAGATCCTGATCGACCGGGCCGAGTTCGTGCCCGGTCAGGTCGTGCCGCTGTTCAAGCTCCGCCCGCCCGTTTTCGAGGGGATCGACTACGCGCTCAAGCGCACCTTCGACCTCGTCGTGGCGAGCGTCGGATTGTTCTTCCTGTCGCCGGTTCTGGCGGCCATCGCCCTCGCGGTCAGACTGAGCTCCCGTGGCCCGGTGATCTACCGCTCGGTCCGTCCTGGCATTGCCGGGAGGCCGTTCTATTGCTTCAAGTTCCGCACCATGCGGGAGCACGCCGAGCAGGTCCAGTCCGACCTGGAGTCGCTGAACGAGAAGTCCGGGGCCCTGTTCAAGATCCGTGAGGATCCCCGCCTCACCGGCGTGGGGCGCTTTCTGCGCCGTTACTCGCTCGATGAGCTGCCCCAGCTGGTCAACGTCGTCCGGGGCGAGATGTCGCTCGTCGGGCCTCGGCCGCTCCCGATGCGGGACTTCAACCGTCTTGAGGAGTGGCACAAGAAGCGCTACCTCGTCCTCCCCGGGATCACCGGGCTGTGGCAGGTCTCGGGGCGCTCGGAGCTTGACTTCGACGACCTCGTCCGGCTCGATTTCCTCTACCTCGAGCGCTGGTCGATCATGCTTGACCTCTCGATCCTGCTCAAGACGATCCCCGCCGTCCTGAGCAAGCGCGGAGCCTTCTAGGCTCACCGCCGGGCGGGTGCCAGGTAGGCTCCCCGTCCACGTGCCTCCGACCGACCGGTTCGTCATCAGCTTCGCCGCCGAGCCCCCCCAGGAGGGGCTCCCGTATGGCCGCTGGGCGGAGACCCTGAAGGGCCACTTCCTGGCCGCGGTGAAGGACATGGACACTGAAGACCAGGAAGTAGGGGAGATCGGAGAGCTGGCATGGTTTCCCGACCGCACCTACGCGGGGCGGACCTACATCCCCGCAGTGGCCCGGACGACCGAGGGCTACGAGGTGTTCGGCTTCGTCTCCTTCAGCGAGGGCGACACCGGGCCGTCCGACTTCGGCGCCAGCGCCGACTTCACCTCCGAGGTCGCCGAGGCCAATCCGGACTGGAAGCTTGACCTCAACGACGAGGTGGTCGGACGCTGGCGCGGTGAGCTGGGCAACGTCGCCGACATGACCCTGGTATGGGGCGTTCCCATGATCGCGGGTGGCGAGATGGTCACGGCCGAGCTGGCCAACCTGGCCGTCGATCAGTGCGAGCTGACCGACCAGCGCTTCACGCTGATCGCGCCGGACAACTACCGGGCCGACTATCTCGAGATCAAGCTCTGGTCAAAGAGCGGCGACGAGCTGGCGCGCGAGTCCCTCTACGTCGAGGACGAGGAGTAGGTCTCGCCGGAGACCTGGGCTCCGGCCCGGGTCGCCCCCGGCGCGTCCTCCTGATTCTCGAGGGGCGACTGGAGAGGGAAGTGGCACGCGGCCACGTGGCCGGGGCCGAAGGACCTGAGCACTGGTTCCACCTCGGCGCAGAGGTCCTGGGCCCGCGGACAGCGGGTGCGAAAGCGGCAGCCTGAAGGTGGGTTGACCGGGCTTGGCAGCTCGCCCCGGATGCCCACATCGTCCTTGGCGCGCTCGGCCTCGGGATCGGGGACGGGGATGGTCCTGATCAGAGCTTCGGTGTAGGGATGGGCGGGCCGGGTGTAGACGTCATCGCCTGACCCCAGCTCGACGAGCTTGCCCAGGTACATCACACCGATCCGGTCCGAGAGGTACTTGACGACAGCCAGGTCGTGCGAGATGACGACCGAGGCCATGTTGTGCTCAGCCTGGAGGCGCTTCATCAGGTTGAGGACCTGAGAGCGGATCGAGACATCGAGCGCGCTCACCGGCTCATCGGCCACCATTACCTTGGGCTCGAGCATCAGCGCTCGGGCCAGCGCGATGCGCTGGCGCTGGCCGCCGGAGAACTCGTGGGGGTAGCGCTCAACCGCCTGGTGCGGAAGTCCGACCTCCTCAAGCATCTTCTGCACCCGCTCCTCCTGCTCCTTGCGGCTCCCGATGCCCTGGATGATGAGCGGCTCACGCAGGATCGTGGAGACGCGCATCCGCGGGTCAAGCGACGCGAAGGGATCCTGGAACATCATCTGGAGGTCCCTGCGGGCGCGACGGAGCGCGCGACGGTGCATGCGAAAGACCTCCGTGCCGTTCAGCATGATCTGGCCCTCGTCGGGCTTTTCGACCCCGACGATCAGCTTGCCCAGCGTCGTCTTGCCGCAGCCGGACTCGCCGACCAGCCCCAGCGTCTCGCCCACGTCGACGTGGAGGTTGACGCCCGAGACTGCCTTCACCGAGGCGACCTTGCGCTGGAGGATGCCGGCGGTGATGGGGTACTCCCGCACCACATCCTGGATCTCGAGCAGGTGGTGCCCGTTCTGACCCTCCTCCCGGGCGCGCGCCACCGTGCGGGACACCGCGATCTGCGGGCGCGAGCGGATGGGACCGTCGACCGGGTGCCAGCAGGAGAACTGATGCTCCGGATCGTCGCCGGTGAGCGGCGGCTCCTCCGCCACGCATTGCGCCGTGGCCCGGGGGCAGCGCGGCGCGAAGCGGCAGCCGTGGGGCGGGTTGGTCAGATCCGGTGGCAGGCCGGGGATGGTGACCAGAGCGCGGGTGTTGTCGGACTCAAGACGCGGAATCGAGCCCAGAAGGCCCTGCGTATACGGATGGCGCATGGCGGCGAAGAGCCGGTTGGTGGGCGCCGTTTCGACGATCCGCCCCGCATACATGACGTTGATCCGACTCGTGCGTCCGGCCACCACGCCCATGTCATGGGTGACGAGCAGGGTGGCCATGCCGAGGCGATCACGGAGCTCGTCGAGCAGCGCGAGGATCTGCGCCTGGATTGTCACGTCGAGGGCCGTCGTCGGCTCGTCGGCGAGCAGTACGCGCGGCTCGTTGGCCAGCGCGATGGCGATCATCACGCGCTGACGCTGACCGCCTGAGAGTTCGTGGGGATAGGCCTTGAGCCGCTCCCTGGGCTGCGGGAGACCAACCAGGTTGAGCATCTCAAGCGCGCGCTCCTCGGCTTCCTGCTTGGAGACGCCCTGGTGGAGGCGGACCGACTCAGCGACCTGGTTGCCGAGTGTCTTGGTCGGGTTGAGCGAGGACTGCGAGTCCTGGAAGATCATCGCCACCTCGTTGCCGCGCAGCTGGCGTAGCTCGTTCTCCGGCAACCCGACCAGCTCGCGCCCCTCGACCTTGATCGAGCCGCCCACGATGTGACCACCCGGTGGAAGCAGGCCTAGGACGGACAGGCCGAGCATGGACTTGCCGCAGCCCGACTCGCCGACCAAGCCGAGAATCTCTCCGGGGGCGATCCTCAGGTTGACGTTGCCCACCGCCTTGACGGTGGATCGGCTGAGATCGATGTGGGTGGTGAGGTCGGTGACCTCGAGGGCGGCAGTCAAGCGTCAGATTCCTTTACCGGCGCCGGAGCCGGACGTCAAAGGCGTCGCGGAGCGCGTCGCCGACGAGATTAGCCGCGAGGACGACGGCCACGAGACACGCTCCGACCGGGTAGACGAGCCACCAGTAGCCTGAGGCCACGTACTCCTGCGCGTTGCCGAGCATGTCTCCCCAGGACGGTGTCGGGTACTGAAGCCCGAAGCCGAGGAAGCCGAGATAGGCCAGAGCGAGGATCGAGTCGGCGACCAAGAAGGTGATGTTCACGATCACCACCGAGAGGGCGTTCGGGATCAGATGCCGGTACACGATCCGGGTCTGCCCGCTGCCCATCGTTCGCGCGGCGTGGACGAAGTCTCTGACCCGCAGTGTGAGCACCTCGCCGCGGACGAGCCGAGCCGGGATGAGCCAGGAGAAGAGGCCGATGATCAGGCTCTCCTCCAACACCGTGGCGCTGTACTTGGTGGCCAGTACGAGGACGATGAGCAGGAATGGAATCGAGAGCAGGATGTCGACGATGCGCATCATGATCCCGTCGACGATCCCGCCGACCAGCCCGGCCACGGCGCCCCACAGGGTGCCGAGGACGGTGGCCATGAAGGCAGCGGCGAAGCCGATCTCGATCGCCGTCTGGCCGCCGTACATGATCCGCCCGAGCTCGTCGAAGCCGTGCTCGTCGGTGCCCAGCGGGTGACCCCCCCCGGGAGCCAGGTCGGTGGTCAACGGATTGAACTCGCTCTGGTTGGTGTGGTAGACGAGCGGGCCGAGGAAGCAGAAGACGATGAAGAAGATGAGGATCGCGGCGCCGGCCACGGCGATGCGGTTGGACATGAACTCACGCAGGGCCAGTCGCCAACCGCTGGAGATGACCTGAACGTCACCCCCCTCGGGCCCACTTGGGAGGATCTCGATCTGTGGCGCCCCGGCCAGGGCCGGACCGGGTTCAGCGACAGGATGCACCGGCTCAGACAAGGCGCACCCTCGGGTCGGCGACCGTGATGGCGACGTCAGCCAGGAGGTTTCCGACCACGGTCAGGAATCCGCCGAAGATCGTGTAGGCGAGAAGGATGTTGTAGTCCTGGTTGCCGAGCGCGTTGTAGAAGAGGAGCCCCAGCCCCTGGTAGTTGAACAGCACCTCGATGAGGAGGTTGCCGGCGATCAGCGTCGGGATGGACAGGCCGATGAGAGTGATCATCGGCAGGCAGGCATTGCGCAGCAGGTGCCGGGACAGCACGGCGCGCTCGGACAGGCCCTTGGCCCGGGCGAGCCGGATGTAGTCCTGGGCGAGGTTGTCCAGCGCCGAGGAGCGCATGTAGCGGCTGAACGAGGCGACGTTGATGGCGGCCAGCGTGATGATCGGGAGGGCCAGCTGGAGCGGATGCGTGATCGCCCCCCAGGTCGTGGTGATGTTGTCGCTGACCGTCGCCGGGAAGATGTTGAGATCCAGCGCCAGGAGCTGGATGAGGATCAGCCCGAGGAAGAAGGAGGGCATCGAGTAGAGGATGAAGTTGAACGTCGTCGCCGTGTAGTCGCCGATCGTGTTGCGCTTCACCGCCTGGGCGATGCCCAAGGGGACCGCGATGACCAGTGAAAGCACGAGGGCGGCCAGGGTCAGGTAGGCGCTCCGGCCCAGGTTCTCCTGGAACAGGGAGCTGACAGTCTGCGAGAGCTTGTATGAGTAACCGAGGTTCAGCTGGACCAGGTTGCCGACGTAGCTCAGGAACTGGACCAGCTCTGGGCGGTCGTAGCCGTGTTGCTGGTTCCAGACCTTGACCGCGATCGGCTGAGCCTTGTTGCCCAGCACGTCGTAGGCGGGGCTCGGCGAGAGGTAGTGCAGCAGCAGGTAGGTCACGAACGCGATCCCGAACGTGACCACGAGAGCGATGGCGAGCCGCCGGATGATGTAGCCCGTCATCCGCGCCGCTCGCCGTAATCGCTACTCATCTTCCTGGGAACCTTACGCTCGTCCATGAGCGCCGATGCTCTGCGCCTACTTGACCGAGTACCAGTACTGCGGAAACCACTGCTCCTGCGTCATGGCGGTCCACCCGTCGGGCTGGCCGCCGACCTTCTTGGCGTTGACCGCCAGCAGGTAATCGCGATCGGGCATGAACAGGACCGGGACGTAGCGCGCCCAGTAGTCGGCCTCCTTCTTGCTCGCGTTCACGTCGGCGCCGTGCTCAGAGGCGTTGATGAGGGCGTTGCCCGTCGGGTCGTTCACGCCGCCGATGTTCAGCCCGCCACCCGGGTTCCAGATTCCCGCCGCGGTCGGGTAGTAGTCGGTGAAGATCCCGCCGTAGTTGTTGACGCCCCAGTCATTGGTGTACTTGGCCGCGGCCGGATTGGCGTTGTTGTAGTTCGTGGTCATGAAGTTGAATGTCTTGGTCTGGAACTGGATGTTGATGCCAACATCCTGCTTGGCCACCGAGGCGATCGCCTCGGACTCCAGGGCACCGCTGCTGTTGTCCGACTCCGGGCGGTTGGCCCACGAGAACGTGAGGGGGGTCCCGGCCGGAATCCCTGCCCCGCACTGGCTCGGCCCGGTCCCAGCCGACTGGCACGTGGTGATTCCTCCGGGAACCACCTTCCAGCCGTGAGCCTTCAGCAGCGACACCGCCGTGCTTGGGCTATAGGCGTAGGTAGGCGTGCTGGCGTCGGCAGGCGCGTAGGGCGACTGCGGGGCCGAGGGGGTCGGTCCGTAGGCCGGCACGGCGGCCCCCTTGTACACGCCCTTGATGATCGCCTGCTGATCGACCAGGTGGGCGAGCGCTTGGCGAACGTAGGCCTGAGCGATGATCTTGTCGAAGTGACCCTTGGTGTTCTTGAAGTTGAACTGGGCGCCGAACCAGCCCCATCCGGGGCCGCCGAACACGTCGATGCCCTGGGTCTTCAGCGACGCCGCCTGGGGCAGCTGGGAGGGATCGAACCCGACCATGATGTCGAGGCTCCCGGACTTCAGCGCGTTGAGCTCTGACGTGAACCCGGTGTAGGTGTTGGTGTCGACCTCGGCCATGACCGGCTTGGGCGTGCCGGCGTAGTTCGGATTGGGAACGAGGGCATAGGAGCTGTTGGTGGCGCTGAACGACTTCAGCTTGAATGGCCCTGAGACGACCTGCCAGAGCGGATTCGTGGCAAACGTCGAGACAGAGGCGCCCGCCTTGTTCAAATAGTCGTAGATCTTCTTCGCGTTGGCGGGGTTCGTGAAGTCCAGGTGCGGCCCGTTCGCGGAAGCGATGTTCCAATCAGTGCTGGGGAGCGGATACGCGCCCCCGTTCGTGTCCTGGAGGTTGTTGTTGAGGAAGAAGCCCGGGTTCCAGGGACCCTTGAGCTGGAAGATGACCTTGTTGGTCCCCGAGGCGGTGACGCTCGAAATGTTGTCTGGGATCAGCCCCGGCGTGTACTGGGCCCAGTTGGCCGGGCTTTCCTTGACCGCCGCCACGAGGAGGTCGTACCAGAAGACGACGTCGTTGGCCACGATCGGCTTCCCGTTTGACCACTTCAGTCCCGGCTTCAGCGTGACCGTCAACGTCTTGTCCCCGTTGGAGAACTGGGGCGGATTCGCGGCGCTGAGGCCGTTGGCGACCTGGGGGCGCGCCCCCAGCGGACCGGCGTAGAGGGGCATGTACATCTCGCTGTTGAAGGACAGCGTGCCGGTGGTGACATTGGCGGCGCCGACAAGGGGGAGGATGTAGGTCGGCGTCGAGCCGGTGAGCTGGCCCTGGGTGATCGTTCCACCGTGCACGGGGGTACCAACCGGCGGGAGGGTCCCGTAGAGATCGGTGCCGAGACTCGAGACGGCCTTGTTCGAGTTACCTCCGGTGCTGCTCGAGCCGCAAGCGGCCAGCGCGGGTACGAGCGCCACGAGAGCAATGCCAGCGGCGAGACGACGTCCAATCTTCTTCATGCGAATGTGCTCCTTCCCCAGAGCGAAGTTCAACGTGCGCCATTGTCCTCGGCCTTCGATCACTGTCAAGCAGCGGCCGGAGCGGCGAGGGGCGCGGACAGGGCGTGCATTGAACACTATTTGACCGGCCAGTAAGGGTTCGTGGGGTAGCCGACTGTTCCTCCTCGGCGACGAGACTTAATCCGATGCTCACCGGAAGCTCACCTCTCGAGCCCGGGGATTACCCTCGCTCGAGACGCCCTCGTAGCTCAATGGATAGAGCACGCGCCTCCTAAGCGCGGGATGCAGGTTCGATTCCTGCCGGGGGCATGAGAGCCCTGCCATTTAGCCAACGCTCAGGGGCGCCCTGCTACCGTGCGGCGCTCTCCGTGTCCGAGAGCACGCTAGAAGCACCGCCGTACGCGCCTCGCCCGGCGGCATCCGCACCATCGCGGGGACCTGAGCCGGTGCCCTGGACGCTGCGCGGATTCGCCCGCCTGCACCCGGGGTGGACGATCGCCGGCATCCTGGCCATCGTCTCCTTCCTGCTCGTGATCTGGGCCCGGACCCGCCCCAGCTACGACGCCTACGGCTGGCTCGTCTGGGGCTATCAGACGCTTCACCTGTCGCTCGATCTGGGCGGGGCGCCATCGTGGAAGCCGCTTACCTACCTGTTCACGGTCCCGTTCGCCCTTTTCGGCCACTACGAGATGTGGGTGTGGATGTTCTTCTCGACCGCGGTGGCGCTCGCGGGGGCCGTCTTCGCAGGCCGGATCACTTACCGGCTCAGCGGAGGGGGCGACCCGGCGCGTGCCGAAGCCGAGCCGGTGGCCCGCTACGCGCCTGTGGCAGCGGCGATCTTCGCCGGCGCGGCCGTGCTGGGGCTCCAGGACTACATGCACTACATCCTCAGCTTTCAGTCCGACCCGATGCTCGTCACCTTCACTCTCGCCGCGATTGACATGCACCTCCTCGGCAAATACCGGTGGACCCTCGTCCTTGGTGTCCTGGCCACACTCGGTCGCCCCGAGGCGGGCCCCTGGCTCGCGCTGTGGGGGCTCTGGGCTTGGGTCAAAGTCCCGTCGATGCGTTGGATGCTGGTCGGCGGAGCGCTCGTGGTCGCCTTCGGATGGTTCGGGATCCCCACCATCACCAACGGACGGCCACTGCTGGCGGGCGATCTGGCCCAGAAATCCCCGCGTGCCCTGCGCCACAACCAGTTCTTCGGAACGCTCGGCCGCTTCAAGGATCTTCAGTACATCCCGGCCTGGATCGCCGTGGCGCTGACGCTCGTCGTCGCGGTGGTCAGGCGCAATCGTCTAGTCCTGACCCTGGCCGCTGGGGCCGCCGGCTGGGTGATCGTTGAGATCGCCTTCGCCTACCACGGCTGGCCGGCGCTCGGGCGCTACATGTTCGAGCCCGCGGCCGTCGGCGGCGTGCTGGCCGGCCTCGCGGTCGGCCTGGTGTTGACCGAGCTGCCACGGCTGCGCCAGGGTGTCCCGCGCTGGGCCGGAATCCCGGTTGTCGCGGTTCTGGTCGGCGCACTCGTGCCTGGCGCGGTGGCCCGGATGCGGACCGAGCACCACGATCTGGCCCACGAACGGGCGCGGACGCATCAGATCGCTCTGCTTCAGTCGACGACCGGACGACTCGGCGGCGCCCAGCACGTTCAGAACTGCGGCCAGCCGGTGACGGACGTGGCCTACGTGAGCGCGCTGGCCTGGATCTATCACCGCAACGTCGGTTCAGTGGGTGGACTCCAGCAACACGTCGAGGCTGCCGAGTTGCGGAACCCCGCCCTGGCCAAGGTATTGATCACCCCGCTCGCGCAGGGGGGCTGGGCCTTCCGACCCTGGCACACGCGTCCGTATCAGCTGGCCCGCTGCCATCGCCTGTACGCGGCGTATGTGATCTCGCCCGCCCATCCCGGCGGCATCCTGATCCACCATTGACGGCCACCTCGCCCACCGTCACGCGCACACCTGAGGTTGAGGCTCGCCGCGGGCACCGGCGCGTGTCACGAAATGCCGCCTGGGCGCTGGGCGTCGCGGTCCTCCTGCTTGCCGTCGCGCTGGGCATCCTCCTCTGGGCGCGCACCCGCCCCAGCTTCGACTCCTACGGCTGGCTGGTTTGGGGCCACCAGACGATCGCCGGCTCGCTCAACACCAACGCGGCGCCGTCGTGGAAGCCGCTGCCTTACATCTTCACCGTCCCCTTCGCCCTGTTCGGCCGCTACGAGATGTGGCTGTGGATGGTCACCTGCCTGGCCATCACCCTCGGCGGCTCCGTGGCCGCCGGCCGGATCGCCTACCGGTTGACCGTGGCGGCACCCGGCCGCGTGAGGACGGAGGCCCACGCACCCGCGCCCCGCGTCCGCTACGCCGGGATCGCCGCCGGCGTGTTCGCCGGACTGGCGCTGATGGGGATCCAGGACTGGTGGCACTACGTTCTGAGCGCGCAATCGGACACGATGATCGCCGCGCTCTGCCTGGGAGCGGTCGACTGCCACCTCTCAGGGCGCCCGCGCTGGGCCTTCGTGCTCGGGCTTCTGGCGTCCCTTGGCCGCCCGGAGGTGTGGCCGTTCCTGGGCCTTTACGCGCTCTGGTCCTGGCGCGCCGTCCCCACCATGCGCTGGCTCATCGCAGGCGGGGTCGTCGTCCTTCTCGCACTGTGGTTCGGGATTCCCGCCCTCACCTCCCGAAGCGCATTCGTTTCCGCAACGAACGCGTTCGGTTCGGGCCGCCGGCTGCGTTCGGACCGCGTCTTCGGGACGATCGACCGCTTCCTCGACCTCTACGCCACCCCGCTGGAGGTCGCAGCGCTGGTCTCGCTCCTGTGGGCCGCGCTCCGGCGTGATCTGGCCGTGCTCCTGCTCGCCGGCGCCGGCGTGACCTGGGTGATCGTGGAGATCGCCTTCTCTCTCCACGGCTGGCCTGGGCTCGGTCGCTACATGTTCGGCGCTGGAGCCGTGATGGTCGTGATCGCCGCGGTTCTGGTGGGGCGGCTGCTCACCGACCTGGGCCCGCTGGTGGCCTCTGGACTGCGCCGCCCGGGCCTCGCGCCCGCCTCGAGCTGGGTCGGGGCCGTGCTCGTCGCCGCTCTGGTGGCAAGCCTCATCCCGGCGGCGGTGTCGACGGCGCGCGGAGAGCGACGAGACCTCCACGGCCAGCGTCTGCGCACCAAAGAGATCAACCTCCTGGCCGGCAGCGTGAGCCACCTCGGAGGCCCCTCACGCCTCAATGCCTGCGGCGAGCCGCTGACCCGCCTTGAGTACCAGACCATCCTCGCCTGGACGCTTCATCTCAACGTGGCCGTGATCGGCTTCAAATACGGCGAGGCCATCCGTCACGGCAACCCGATCGTCCTCTTCACGCCGGCTGGGCACGGCGGCTGGATCGTCCGGGCGGTGCACCAGCGCCTGCCCCAGTGCCGGACCCTCCCCGGCTAGGAACCGCGGCTAGCGGTCGGGACGCTCGGGGAAGATCTCGTCAATCGTCGTCAGGGCGCGGTAGGGCGCGCCCGCGGCCTGTTCGATCGCCTCGCCGCCCCCGGCCAGGCGGTCGCAGATGGCCAGGACGCCGCAGATCTCGTGTCCGGCGCCGCGCACCGCCTCGATGGCCCGGAGCGTCGAACCCCCGGTGGTGACCACATCCTCGACGATCATGCAGCGGTCCTGGTCGGTCAGCGGCGGGCCTTCGATCTGGCGTCCCAGGGCGTGACCCTTGGGCTCCTTGCGCACAAAGAAGGCCCTGACCTCGGCACCTCCGGCCAGGGCGGCGCAGGCGATCGGGTCGGCGCCCATCGTCATGCCGCCGACCGCGGTGGCGTCCCAGACCCGGGCCTGGTCGGCCACGAGCTCGGCCAGGGCGAGGAAACCCGGTGGGCGCAGGATCGCGCGCTTGGCGTCGATCAAATATTGGGAGGTGCGGCCGCTGGTCAGAACCACCTCACCGATGACAAGCCCATGCTCCCGGAGCTCGGCGCAGAGCCGGTCCCGGGCGGTCGTTCGGGTGTCCAGGTTCATGAAGAAACGCTCATGCTAATGAGACGAACGGCCGATTACGCAAGGTGCGATGGTGCAACGGGTCCTGGGAATTGTCTCCTTTGTGTGTTGTGCCCTGATAATTGCCTCGTTCGCGTTCTTCGCGGTCGACCAGATGTCCGGGGCTTCACAGCAGCAGGCGGCCGAAACCGCCGGGACGCCGATCCCAGCCAAGTCCAACCCGGATCGCAAGCAGCCGCGGAAGTTCATCGACGCGGCATCGAAGGCGCTCACCTCTCCCTTCAGCTCGGTCGTCTCCTCGGGGAGCAAGTGGGCCGACCACCTGATCCTGCTCGTATGTGGCTTGACCCTGTACGGGGTCGCGCTCGGCTATCTGCGCCGGTACACCGCCGGCCTGCCGCTGCGGGCATAGGCGCACTGGCCAGGATCAGTAGTAAACGTCGACCCAGTCGCCGGCGCTCAACCACCCATAGACGGAGATGGCATCGCTAATGGGCAGGCGCATGCATCCATGACTGGCCGGATAGTCCGGGGCCGGGTCATAGCCGTGAATGGCGTAGTTGCCGATGAAGAAGTTCGAGTAGTACATGCCGTCCGGGAGGTAGCCCGGGATCTTTGAGTAGACCCGGTAGTCCCCCAGGATGGTCGGCGTTGATGGCTTGCCGGAGCTGACGGGGTAGATCGCGGCGACCCGGCTTCCATCGACCAGCGCCAGTAGCTGGAGGGAGAGGTCGCCTTCGGCGTGAGCTCCGTGGTGCGGAAAGCGCACCCGGAAGCTCCCGAACCCGTCCAGCAGGGAGCTAACCGTTCTCTGGTCGAGGCGCTGCGAGGTGCCCCGGCGCAGGAGGCGATGGTAGGCGTCGATCGCCCAGCCGGTGCCCTGGTCATAGACCCCGGTCTGCCGGATATAGAAGTGGAGGGCGGCCAGGCGCTGCTGGACCAACTGCACAAACCGGCCCGTGGCACCAAAGCCGACGCGCTCGTTCAGGACGACCAGACCTCGCCGGGCTTGGAAGGAGCCGAGCTGGGGCGAGGCCGCGTGGAGAACCGAGACGACAAGGCCGCCGCTGGATGGGCTGGCGAGCTGGAGGCGGAAGTGCCCGAAAGTGCGGTTGGCCGAGGGGGCCGGGAGCACCCGCCGGCTCGTAATCACCCGGCTCCCCAGCCGAGTCTCGACGGTCACCCATTCTCCGGCCACGTACGGGCGCACGATGCCGAGCACGTGAAACGCGCGGCCGGGAACGGTCACTGCCGCGTGATGGACGAAGAAGACGTCGGGGAGGTAGGTCGTCACGCGTCCGGCGGGTGGGCTCGACGGCGCCGCCAGGGCCGGCACGGCGCCGAAAAGAACGAACCCGGCGCAGGCGGCAAGAACACGCAGGCAGCGCTGCCAGGACATGGTGAAACGATAGGCGATGCCAGCGCTCAGGCCAGAGCGGGAGAGCGGCCGGCCAAAGGCCCGGTGATGCCGGCGATCACGAACAGGGAGCCGAACATGAGAGCCAGGATCTCGGCTGTGTCCCAGTGGAGCTGGCTGATGCCGAGGGCGAGCGAGTTGTTGATCGAGTGCAGCGCCATGCAGGGATAGAGGGAGCGAGTGCGCCAGCGCAACACGCAGAGAACGAAGCCCAGGAAGCCCAGTGGGACGAGGTAGCGCGGCGCCGCTGAGCCGGTGTGGGCGAGGCCGAAGAGGATTCCTGTTATGAGGGCCGCCACCCAGATTCCGATGTCATGACCGCCGATCGGGATCCGCATCCGCCGCAGGGCCCCGAAGACGAAACCGCGGAAGAAGAACTCCTCGGCCATCGGGGCCACGACGCAGACGAAGATCGAGGCGACGAGCAGCGCGGCCGTGCTCTTGCCCACCCCCAGTTCCTTGGGCAGCTTCTCATTGCCGTGGAAGTGAAGGGCTGAGGCGTAGAGCGCCGTGATCACGTAGTAGCTGATGCCGGCGGCCAGCACCGCGCCCACGCCGGCCCGCCAGCGCACGGTGCGAAATCCGAAGTCGGCCGCTCGCACGCGGTTGCCCAGCCCAGCGAAGTAGAGCGCCGCCACAACGAAGCCGCCATCGAAGAGGAAGTCGCCGATCAGGCTGACCGCCGGGCTCGGGTTGGTGATGCTCGAACCGCCGGCCTGGGCCGCGATGTCGACGATCACACTGACCACGATGCCGAGGCCGAGGCCGACACCCACGGCCGCGGGTGCCGTCCAGGGCAGCCAGGGCGGCTCGTCCGCCCGACGCTCGCGGGGTTCGGCCGCCGGGACGGGCGGCGGCGGGTCGGACGGCGGGGTCGGCGACTGCGCGGGTGGCGTCGGGAGGCTCGACATCGGACTACCGGAGGTTAAAGGCCCAAAAAAAATCTCCGGGAGGGCCCAGTTCCATCTGAGCCCTCCCGGAGCGGGTCAAGGAAGTGGGGGCGCAGTTCCTTGACCGTTTGAAAGCCTGATGCCCGCCTAACAGACCCCCTAAACCAAGAACACCGAAATTACGAAGTTTTTGCGCTCGTCCGTGGCCAGAGGATTCGACTCCGGAGGCCCTGACTCCTGCTTGCGCTTGGGCGTGGCGACCGCGTTGACGGCTAGTGGCTAGTTCTCGTCCTGCCAGTCGCGGTCGTGGCGGTTGCGCAGGGTCACGACGTCGAGGACCTCGTGCCAGCGGCTCGGCCTGATCCCGGGTTCCCGGAAGCGCCGGGCCGGTGCGCCCCCGTGCGGCTCAGGCAGCTGCGCCACCTCGTCGGGCTGGATCGACAGGTCGGCTCCCCGCTCGTGCAGCGAGGCCACCTGTTCGGCGGCCACGAACCGGCGCCCGGCCTGGGTCCGGATGACGAGACCGTGGAAGATGTCCTCGTCCGGCGCGGCGACGACGTGATCCACGGTGCCGACCTCGGTTCCGTCGGCCGCGTAGACCGGGACTCCCTCGTCGAGAACCTCGTAGGCGATCGGCAATCCCTCGTCCATAGCCCAACCATACCCGGGCGGCTGCCAACATCAGGGGCGTGGCCCGCTTCCCCACCGCCTCCCTGGCCGCCGCCGGGCTGATCGGCGGCTTCGCCGTGGCCACGGCCACCGGCTCCCGCCCCCTGGGCGGTCTCGTCCTGGCCGTATTCGGGATCGCCTGCATCGCCGTCTGGCGCCGGCGTGACGGTGTCCGGACCGCCGCCGGGCTCACCGCGGTCGGACTGCTGGCCTTCGCCGTCTCGCATGGGCTCGGGCTCCTCATCGGGGCCTGGCCCGCCGTGCTCCTCAGCGCCGCGGGCGCCGCCGCCGTTTGCGGGCAGGTATCGGACTCAAAACAGCGCCGGGCCGAGGCTGCGCACCGTGCGCACGCCATCGATGCGGGTGCTCCCGGTGCGGTCCACGAGCACCGGCTCGATTCCCGCCGCCCGCGCGCCGGCGACATCCTCGTCGACGCTGTCGCCGACGTGGATCGCCTCGGCGGGGGTCACCCCGGCGAGGCGAAGAGCTTGGGCGAAGATGGCCGGAGCGGGCTTGGACGAACCGGCCTCCGCCGCGGTCAGGATCCCGTCCAGGAGCGGGCTCAGGCCGACATCCGCGAGCACGGCATGCAGTGACACGTCCCAGTTGCTGACCACGACGAGGCGGATCCCGCGCCCGCGATAGGCCTCGAGCGCAGGCGCGACGTCGGGGAAGACGCCGAAGCGCAGGGCGGCGAGCAGCGCGTCGACCATCTGGTTGGGGGGCGGCAGCTGCGCTCGCACCGCGTCAGGGAGCGCCCCGCGGAGCTCCGCCGCGCAGCGCTCACGGAGCGCGGCCAGAGTGACCGGATCGCGGCCCCCGTCAAGGTGGAGGCGGTAGTAAGCGATCTCGGCCCGCATGGCCGCGCCTGCCTCCTCCTCACTCACGACGACGCCATAGCGGCGACCCAGCTCGGACTTGAGGCGCGGCGCCGGAGGCGTGAGCTCAAGCAGCGTGCCCAGCGCGTCCAGGAGGATCGCGCGCGGGGTCACGCCACGAAGCGCCAGGTGGCGAACTCGGCCGTGAACAGTCCCAGCAGCGTGGCCAGACCCGCCAGCGCCGGCAGAGCCAGCCGGCGGCGGTGCAGCCACCAGGCGCTCCACATGAAGAGCGGGAACAGGACCACCTCGTAGCGGGGAAGCGAGCCCAGCGGCTGCGGGGTGACCGGATAGGACAGGGGAAGGGCAAGCGAGACCAGGCAATAGGCCCCGTAGGCGATGGGCAGACGCCGGAACGTCCCCACCAGCGCGATCGCCCCGAGCACGAGGAACGCGAAGAGCATCAGATTCTGGCCGCCCACCGAGAGCGCGTTCCCCCCCGCCTTGGTGAAGTACACGGGCGGAGGCGGCCCGTGCACGAGCTGGCGAAGTCCGTCCCAGGCGGCGACGGCGCCGTCCCACACGCCCCCGAAGGGCCCGGCGAAGTGCCTGAACCAGGCGTGCTCAGCTCCGAAGGGTGCCAGTCCGTGGCCGCTGCTGAGCGCCAGCCCCAGCACGAACGCTCCGAGCCCGGTGGGCACGAGCAGGACCCAGGCCATCGCGGGTGTGGGGCGGTAGCGGGGGCTCAAGCGGCGCCACCAGGCGCTGGAGCGGGCGACGTGGATCGGCGCGCGATCCAGGCGCGGGCCATAGAGAAAGAGCAGGGCCAGAGGCACGACCAGGGCGATGCCGGTGCCCCGCTCCGCCGCCCCCAGACCGCCAAGCAGACCGGCCCACCCCCAGCGCCCGTTCCGGGCCTGCCAGAGGCACCCCAGAGACAGCGCCAGGAACAGCGACTCGCTGTACACGGCGGAGAAGAAGTAGGCCATGGGAGAGAAGGCGAACAGCAACACGGTCAGGCGCGCCAGCTCGCTGCCAAGCTCGAGGGCGACGAGCCGGTAGAGCACAACCAGGGCGAGCGCGAACGAGACCAGGGAGATCAGAATCCCCGCCACCACCTCGGACCCGGTCACGTAAGCCAGGCCCCGGATCATCAGCGGGTAGAGGGGAAAGAACGCGGTGCGCGCGGGCTGATGGTCGTAGCCGCTTCTGGCGATGGTCAGGTACCAAACCGAGTCCCAGCGCGCGAAGGGCGAAGCAAGCAGGTTCCCGAAGTAGCCCGAGCGGGCGGTCAGGCGTAACGGATCGAAGCCCCGCCAGCCGTCGGTGTTTCCGAAGGACAGAACTGCCAGTAACCCGGCCGCGAAGACAAGCAGGCGTGAGGTCCAGAAGGCCTGCCAAGACACCCGTACGGCCGCCCAATCCACGTCGCGGAGCGGACGCACCCAGGTCCGGCTCGAGAGCGGCTCGACGTCCATAGACCGCGAGTGTCTCAGGGGCTACGGCAGGACCTTGAGGCGGCGAGCAGAAACAGGCTCCGAGCTACACTGACCGGTCAGGAGCAACGCCGCGTTACCCACCGCTCCACCGGCGTCCCAACCCTGCGGAACCCCTCGATGAGCCGACGCGAAAGACAGCGCCAGCGTAAAGCGCACCGCGGCCATCCCTTCAAACGGGTGGCCCTGTTCAGCGTCCTGTTCGTCGTCTGCGGGATCATCATGGCAGCGCTGATCGGCGCCGGCTGGGTGGTGTCGGTGGCTGACTCGGCACCCAACCTGCGTCAGCTCGCCCCCCACAACCCACACTCCCTCACCGCGGTCTACGCGTCCGATGGCACGCTGCTCGGCTACATCCACTCCGACAGCGTGTTCACCCGGGTCGCCGGGAATCGGATCCCGCTCCTGCTCAAGCACGCGACGGTGGCGATCGAGGACCGGCGCTTCTACCAGCACGGTGCGCTCGACTACCAGGGCATCATCCGCGCCGGCATCCGAGACGTGTTCGGCAAGGGCGGCTCACTTCAGGGCGCCTCGACGCTGACCATGCAGCTGGTCGACAACCGTTACCTGAACGGAACGCACTACGCCGCGCAGCACAACCTCAAGTACAAGATCATCCAGGCCAAGCTGGCCGAGCAGCTGGGCAAGCAGCACACCAAGGACTGGATCCTCGACAGCTACCTCAACCAGGTTCCCTACGGCACCGTCGGCGGCGAGACCGCGCTCGGGGTCGGGGCGGCGTCCGAGGTGTTCTTCAATAAGCCGGTGCAGAAGCTCGACCTGGCGCAGATCGCGCTGCTGGCCGGGCTCCCACAATCGCCGACCGGCTACAACCCGTTCCTTGATCCCGGCGCCGCCCGGAGCCGGCGGGCGGCGGTGCTGAGGGCGATGGTTTCCGCGCGCTACATCACCCAGGCCCAAGCTGACGTGGCGAACGCGCAGCCGCTCGGCGTGAACCACACCAAGCGCTACTCGGTGCGCCGTCAGCCCTACGTGTTCGACTACATCCAGCAACAGCTGATCCAGCGCTTCGGTCTGACCACGGTCGCCAACGGGGGGCTCAAGGTCTATACGACCCTCGATCTCAACAAGGAACGGGATGCCCAGGCCGCGGTCAATCAGCAGGGCGGCTCGGTCCTGGACAATCAGCCCGCGGCGGCGCTGGCCTCGATCGACCCCAGCAGTGGGCACATCCTGGCCCTCGCCTCCTCGTCCACCTACGACCAGACCAAGTTCTTTTATCCCGTGGCCGCCCGCCGGCAGACGGGATCCGCGTTCAAGGTCTTCGCCCTGATGACGCTGATCCACGACTACGACGGGGATCCCAACTCGACCTATTACACCTCGCGCCCGCTGGCGACTGGCTGGCTGCCCGAAGACCCGACGTGGAGCGTCCACACCGACACGAACACCTACGCAGGGTCCATGAACATCACCCACGCCACCACCATCTCGGACAACACCGTGTTCGCGCAGCTCGCAGTCGACCTGGGTCCGAGCAAGCTCGATCAGATCGCTCACGCGATGGGGATTACCTCGAAGCTCACAGCCAACCCGGCCGAGGTCATAGGGGGCCTCACCAATTGCTGCACGATGCTCGAGATGGCCGACGCGTACGCGACGCTGGCCAACGGCGGCTTGCACATCCCAGCGACGATCATCAACAAGGTCGTGTTCCCGGACGGGAGCTCGACCAAAATGGGCAACCCACAGCCCAAGCGGGTGTTCACCGACGGCGAGACCTACGCCGCGACCAAGGTTCTCCAGACGGTGATCCAGAGTGGAACGGCAACGGCCGCTAATTACGGATGCCCGGCCGCGGGCAAGACGGGCACGGCCGAGAACCTGGCCAACGCGTGGTTCGTCGGCTACACGCCGAAGTTCGCGACCGCCGTGTGGGTCGGCTATCCGCAAGGAAACATCGGGATGGGCCCCAGTGGCTTCGGTGGCACCCTGGCCGCCCCGATCTGGAGGGCCTACATGGAGGCGGCCTCGAACGGCTACTGCGGCGACTTTGCGCAGCCCACGACGCCATGGAGCGGCACGGCCTTCTTCGGACCCCACTCCTCCGGCGGCCCCGAGAGCCACTACGGGACCGGGACCGGCTACGGCACCGGCACTGGCACCACCAGCTCGGGGACCGGCGGCACCGCGCCGACCAACTCCTACACCAACCCCACCCTCTTCGCGCAGCCCACGACCCCGTCCGGAAGCGGTGGCACCGCGCCGACGACAGGGAGCGGGAACGGCGGTGGCGGTACGCCCGGCAACAGCGGGACCACCCCCAGCCACACCGGCAACGGTGGCCGGGGCGGCAAGACCCACTAACCTGAAGGGCAATGCCCAAGGAAGAAAAGGTCGAGCTCGAGGGCGAAGTTGTTGAGGCGCTGCCCAACGCTATGTTCCGCGTCAAGCTCGACAACATGGACCGGACGGTGCTTGGCCACGTGGCCGGCAAGATGCGCCGCTTCCGGATCCGGATCCTTCCCGGTGATCGGGTTCGCGTCGAGCTCTCCCCCTACGATCTCGACCGCGCGAGGATCGTCTACCGCCACCGCTAGCGCGGCCCGTCGTGCGTGAGCTCGAGCTGATCGAGCAACTCGAGGCGGTGTTCAGCAGCCGGAACGGACGTCTCGTCCGCGGCTTGGGCGACGACGCCGCCGTGGTACGAGGTGCGGGTTATGCCGTCACGTCGGTCGACGCGATGATCGAGGGCGTCCACTTCCGCCGCTCGCAGCTCCCGCCGGAGGACATCGGGCACCGGGCGCTGGCCTCGGCGCTGTCCGATCTGGCTGCGATGGGGGCCCAGGCGAGCGAGGCCTATCTCGTTCTCGGGCTGCCCTCGGGCACCGATCCCGGCGATGTGCTCCGACTGGCGCACGGGGCCCAGGAACTGGCCGAGCGTCTCGGCGTGAGCATCGCCGGAGGGGACGTGACCCAGGCGCCGGCGCTGATCATCTCGGTCACCGCGGTGGGCTGGTGCGCCGACTCCGGCGACGTGGTCGGCCGCGGTGGAGCCCAGCCCGGCGACCTGGTTGCCGTCACCGGCTCGCTCGGCGGGTCAGGGGCCGGACTGGCAGTGCTCGAAGGGCGCGCCGAGCGGGCCCAGCTCACGCCCGAGGCGCACCGGACCCTGTATGAGCGCTACGCCCGTCCCGAGCCACGCCTGACCGAGGGGCGGTGGCTGGCCGGCGCAGGAGCTCGGGCCATGATCGACCTGAGCGACGGCCTGGCCACCGATGCCGGGCATCTGGCTCGCCGCAGCAACGTTCGTCTCGAGCTCTCCCTGGCCGCACTGCCCCTAGCGCCCGGGGTGCGGGAGGTGGCAGCGGCCCTCGACCTCGACCCCCGGGCGCTGGCCGCGACCGCAGGTGAGGACTACGAGCTCTGCGTTTGCCTGCCCGGCGCCGCGCTGAAGGCTCAGGCGGGCTGGCCGACGACGATCGCTGCTCTGAGCTTGATCGGGACGGTCGTCGACGGTCCTTGCGGAGTCGTCTTCACCGACGCTGCGGGTGATCTCGCCGGCTTCGAGCACTCGTTCTGAGCGCGTGCACGAGGAACCCGCTGCCCCGCGGACTCCATCTCGAGTTGACACCAGCGAATCATCGCGTCCGCGATCGCGTACGGGTCGACCCGGTATTGACCGCTCTCGATCTGTCGCTTGATCTCAGTGACCTTGGGGCTCATGGCATCTCCCAATCCGTTCATGGTCACAGTATCGGTATGCAGGAGGGGGAAGGACACCGGGTCTGGACCCCATTCTCAGGTGACGGGCGAGGGCAGGCGAGTGAGCCGAGCGAAGACCACCAGGCGACGGGCGGCACTGAAGAGGGGATCGCAGGCCGACAGCACTAGGCGGTCATAGCCGGCGTTTCTCGTGATCGACCATGCGGTCGGCGAGACGACGCGGTGGAACTGCACCACGTAGATGAAGCTCCCGTAGGGCATGTTCAGGACGATCCGGTCCCCTGCCCGGAGGGCGTCCAGGCGCCGGAAGGGAGCCAGGAAGGTCGTCCGGTGCCCAGCGATGGCGACGGTGCGACCGAGGCCGGGAAGCGCCGTCGACGGGTAATGCCCCGGCCCCTTCTCCAGGCTGGTGGCGTCGGTGCCCTGGACGACCAGGGAGCCGATCCCGAGCCTGGGGATGGCCAGCCGGCCGATCGCCTCCCCGGTGCGCAGCCCCCGCTCCTCCCGCCGGGCCAGGAAGGCCAGTTCCCGGCGCTGATCGGCGATCGAGGCGACGATCCGCTGCTCGACGGCTGAGAGCGGGGCCGAGCGGTAGCTCAACCAGTGGCGGTTGATCTGACTGCGCTCGACAAGCCCGATCGCCGCCGTCACCGGCTCCTGCCAGACCAGAGTCAGGGCGGCGTCGGCGATGAGCAGCAGTCCCAGCACGATCAGGCCGAGGGCGGTGGCGCGTACGAGGCGGCGGCGGGAGCGGGGCCGGGGGCCGGGGGCTTCGAGGCCGAGGACGCTCATAAGTGTTATCGGTGAAGCGCCGACTCGGTGCCGCCGAGCGAGCCAGGGCCGGCGTAGGTGACAGGCCCGCGGATGGTCACCGGCTCGGGCTCAGGCCGGTCGGCGCTCCGAGCCCGGATGCCGATGGCGATCACGCTGATCACGCAGCCCAGAAAGACGCTCCACACGAGCGCCGAGGCGAAGCCGATCCCGCCCCCGGCCAGCAGCACGACCCAGCTCCAGGCAGTCGTGAGGGGACCGAGACCCAGCGTGGTGGCGTACTCGACGACGACGAGCGCGGGCAGGGCGAGACCGGCCAGCAGGAGAACCACCGCGGCGGCCGCCGGCAGCCGGACGTCAGGGACGACGATCCACAGCCACAGATGGAGCGCCGGCGCGAGCAGGATGGCCGCGAATGGGTTGGCCACCCAGAGCACCAGGTCAACCGCGCAGAGCAGGAGGAGTACCGCCGCGGCGGCTCCCGCCCCGTAAGCGGTGCCGGGCGGGGTTTGCGCCGAGAGGCCGGTCAGGGCGACGAGGCCGCGGCGCAGCCAGAGCAGACCGCCCACGATCAGGGCCGCCACCACACCAAGGAGGGCCAGGTCGCCGCTGCTCAGCTGGATCGCACTCCCACTGAGCGGGCCGGGAGGCGCTGCGGAGATCCAGCCCACGGCGCGCGCGAAGAGGACGAGAAGGACGGAAAGGACGAAGGGCATGGCGGCCGCGAGGACCCAGATGAGCCAGCGAAGGACCCAGCTTCCGCGGCGGCGGGCCCGGGCGAAGCCGTCGATCGTCGCCATCAGCACGGGGAGGATCAGGGCCAGCGAGAGCAGGCGGATTGCCCAGGATGGAATCGACTTTCCGGAAAAGCTGAGGTAGCTGGAAGGTGAAGACACATCGGACCCGCCATCCAGGGCGGTGACCGACTGGAGCAGAGTGCGGCCCATGGTGGTGAGCTGCACCGGATTCACCCGCTCGTGGGCCCTCGGCGCCTGCTCGCCCGAGAGCGAGAGCAGGACGGCCGGGTCCCCGGCGGAGTTGAGCGGCGCCTGCTCAGTGCTCGCCATCGGCAGGGCCAGGTGAGCCAGCTGGGCCAGGAGGCTGCTCGAGCCGGCAGGCAGACCGGTCTGGGAGGAGAGCGCCGAGGCGACGGTGTTGCGAAGCACCGTCGGGGCCACCCGCTGAGTGTTCGACCAGGGCACGACGATGGGCTCGCGAACATTCGGCCCGCTCATATCGCCAAGCACGATCACGGCGTCGACGGGCTGAGGCAGCGAACGGGCCAGTGCGGCCGCTCCGGCGGCACCATCCGAGCCGCTCGTCGAGGCGAGGATCACCGTGTGTTGCAGGGTCTCGCCGTTCAGGACGTTGGCCAGCTCCAGCATGGCCGCGGTGCCTGAGAGCTCGGCCTTGGCGGGCGAGGCCAGGGCATCCCGGTGCGAGACGACGACGATGCTGCCGTTCTGTTGCCCGGCCCGGATCGCGACCACGTTCTCGAGCTCCCGGGTCCCCAGCGCCGTTCGGGCGCTGAAGCCGGTCGTGGAAACGCTGAATCCCCCCCGATGCGCCAGCTGGCGGGCCACGTAACCTGCGAGCGCTTGGTCGCCGGGCGAGCCGGGGCGGCGGCTCGGGTAGGCCGAGGCCATCTGATTGAGGGTCGCGGAGGCAACGGCGCCGCTGTAGGCACCGGGAGCCAATGTCGATCCCAGGGGACCCTGCTGACCGGTGAGCGAAAAGGCGAGCACGATCACGGCCAGGACTATCGGCACGAGCCCCATGCGATAGATCCGAGGATCTAGCATCGGCTCCACAGGGTAACTCGCCTGTGGTCGCCTGTTGATCCGAGGCGAAGGCCATTACGGATCCGAGGCGAAGGCCACTACGCTTCGCGCGAGGACCAAGGAGGGGAAACCTGCCCGATCGATCAGCCCGCATCCTGCTCGTAGACGACGAGCAGTCGATACAGACGCTCCTCTCCTATCCCCTGCGCAAGGAGGGCTATGAAGTCGTGCAGGCGACTGACGGGCGTCAGGCCCTCGACCGCTTCGAGGAGGGGTCCTTCGACCTCGTCGTCCTCGACCTCATGCTCCCCAAGGTGGACGGGCTCGAGGTGTGCCGCCAGCTGCGCAGCCGCAGCCCAGTGCCGATCATCATGCTCACCGCGAAGTCGGAGGAGATCGACAAGGTGGTGGGGCTTGAGCTCGGAGCCGACGACTACATCACCAAGCCCTTCTCGCTGCGTGAGTTCTCCAGCCGGGTCAAGGCGGCCCTGCGCCGGTCCGAGATGAGCCAAGCGGCCGAGTTCTCGCTCGATGAGATGCCGCTCCAGATCCACGAACTGCGGATCGACTTCGCCAAGCGCTCGGTGCGCATCCGGGGGCGCGAGGTCGAGCTGACCTTCGTCGAGTTCGAGATCCTGGCCGCGCTGGCCCGAGGGCCGGGGCGAGTGTTCACCCGGGACATGCTCCTGGCGGCCGTGTGGGGCGACTCCGCCTACCGTGACCAGCGCACGATCGACGTCCACATCCGCCACCTGCGAGAGAAGGTCGAGCGTGATGCCAAGGATCCGGAGTACCTGTTCACCGTTCGCGGCGTGGGCTACCGGTTCCGAGACACCGAGTCCTGAGGCGCCGGCGCTGTGAGACGCTCACTGCGCAACCGGCTGGCCCTGGTCTTCTTTGCCATCACCCTGGTGGCGATCGCCGCCCTCTATCTGTACGTGGCGCCCGGGTTGCGCTCACGCTTGCTGGGCCAGCGGATGGGAGAGCTGGCGAGCGCCGCCCGCACCGAGTCAGGGCAGATCGTGAAGACGGTGGGGAGTGCCGAACCGGCCCATGTCGTCCAGGAGAAGGTCGATGCCACCGCGCTGAGCTCCGGCGACCGAGTCAGCCTGCTCCTCGTCTCCCGCACGCCCACCGGGCTCCAGCTCTCGCCCCAGGCCGACTCCAGCAAGCCGACCGCGGCCGGCGCGGTGCCGGAGGCGCTGGCGCGGGAGGCGGCGGGGCGACGACGCGTCCTCACCGGGACAGAGCGGGTTACCGGTGGGACGCTGGCCGAGGCGGCGACACCAGTCTTCTACCGAGGCCGCGTGGCCGACGTGATCGTCTACTCGTCCTCGGTCTCCGACGTGCTGCGGAGCGTCGGAGTCATCCGCCATCAGATCCTGATTGCGGGCGGCCTGGCGCTGCTCCTCGCCCTGGTGGGCGGCTACCTCGTCGCACGCGCTCTGGCCCAGCGGGTAAAGCGGCTGGAGCTGGCCGCCCAACAGGTGGCGGCGGGCGACTTCGAGCACCCGATCGCCGTCGACTCGCCGGATGAGCTGGGGCAGCTGGCGGTGGCCTTCAACCGGATGCAGCGCCAGCTGGCGCTGCTCGAATCGGCCCGGGAGAAGTTCATCACCACCGCCTCGCACGAGCTCCGTACGCCGGTCTTCTCGCTCGGCGGGTTCATCGAGTTGCTCGAGGATGAGGATCTCGACGAGGAGGACCGTCAGCGGTTCATGGATCAGGTCAAGGACCAGGTCGAACGTCTGCGCAAGCTCTCGGTCGACCTGCTTGATCTCTCGCGGCTCGAATCAGGCTCGCTCCAGCTTCGTCCCGAGCAGGTTGACCTGGGCGAGCTCACCAGGTCGGTCTCAGGCGAGTTCGAGCCCGCGCTGGTCTCGCACGACTCGCACCTGGAGCTCCGCCTGGCGGCGCGGACCATCGAGGCTCAGTGCGACCCGGTGCGGGTGGCTCAGATCATGCGGATCCTGATCGACAACGCCCTCACCCACACGACCCCGGGACGGCGGATCGTCGTCACGGCCACGCGCTCGGACGGCCACGTCAGGCTCGCCGTGCGCGACGACGGACAGGGGATCGACCCCGGGTCTCTTCCGAGGATCTTCGAGCCCTTCTTCACCGGCGATGACGTCCAGGGGTCGGGACTCGGTCTGGCCATCGCCTCCGAGCTGGCCGAGCGGATGGCCGGCCGCCTGTCGGTCAACTCCGCCCTCGGACAGACGACCTTCACGCTGGAGATCCCGGCCTAGGTTGCGGGGCCGGGGGCCGCGCACCATTGCCCGGAAACGACCCTAACGTGACATGGAACGATCAGCGCAGGATCCGTGTGACGTTGTAGTCGTCAGGCGGCCTTAACGTGACACAGAACGGCGAGCGATCGTTCCGTGTCACGTTAGGGTCCGCGACGAAGAGGGTCGGCGAGCGACTGCTGCGGCTACGACTCGTCCCTAGACCTCGCCGTCGTAGTAGTCGATGTCCGCCTCCCCGCGGCGGAACATCCACTTCTCCCCGGAGCCCGGCGTCCATACGCCGACCTTGTCGCTGTCCGGGTAAACGGCCACCGCGGGCTCGTGAGAGCTCGAGAACATGATCAGCCGGACTGGCGCGTCGGTGCGATTGGTCAGCTTGTGGGAACCATCGGGTCCGGCCGGGAAGCGGACGAGGTCGCCCGGCTCGAGCTCCTCCTCGCCCTCAGGGACACGCAGCGTCGCGGAGCCGTCGAGGATGAGCAGCCACTCTTCCACGTATTCATAGTGGTAGGGACAGAGGCTCTGCCCAGCCGGGATCTCGAACAGATTGAGGCTCAGCTCGTCGGATCCGAGCTCACGCCCGATTTTCTTGGCCGCCCCGCGGTAGCCCACCGGATCGGCGTCGTCGAACTGCGGCTCGGCCTTGAACACATTGACCCGGAGCACCGATAGATCGTCGCAGCTTTCACAATGGCTGCCGTGAGCACCCGCAGCCGCGAGCGACGGAACGAGCGCCAACTCGTCTACGAGCTGGCCTGTCGGCTGCGTCTGCGCGTGCTGCCAGAGCTGGGATCCCGCCGCAGCCGCGAATTCTCCGATGAGGCTGGGGCGGGCGGAGATCTCACTTTTGCCGTCGATCGCCTGGCCGAGGATGAGCTGGCCGAGTTCCTGGCCGAGCGCGCCCCCAGGCTCGCCTTCTATTCCGAGGACCGTGGCCTCGTGGCGGGCGAGGATGCCACCGACGTGCTCATCGTCGATCCCATCGACGGAACCCGTCCCGCCATCGCCGGGCTGGAGTCGGCCTGCGTGGCTGTCGCCCTGGCCCCGCTGGGAGACGGCGAGCCGACGATGGGGGATGTCGAGCTCGGGTGCGTGGTCGAGATCAAGTCCGGGGACTGGTTCCTGGCTGAGCGGGGGCAGGGGATCCGCGCCTCGCGGTCACTCGCCCTGAGCCCCAACCGCGACGTGAGCCGGATGTTCTGGGGCTACGGCTTCCGAGGCCGGCCGGCCCGCCCCACCCTGGAGGTTCTGGCCGACCTGATCGATGCTTCATCGGTGGGCGGGGGAACTTTCGAGCTCGGATCCCAGGCCTTCGCGATGACCCGCGTGGCCACCGGACAGCTCGATGCGGTGATCGAGGTCGGCTCCCGGCTGATCGATGACGTGCCGGGAATGCGAGAGGAGTTCGAGCGCGTGGGCCGCGGCGAGGTCCTCAACAACTCCCCCTATGACCTGGCCGCGCCCTGGATTTGCCTGCGCGAGGCCGGCGGCGTGATCTCCGACGGCTGGGGCGCTCCACTTGATGCCCGGCGCCTCCTCGGCTCTGGTCACGACTTCCAGATGTCCTCCATTTCGGCTGGAAACGCCGCGCTGCATGAGCAGCTCGTACGAGCCGTAGACGAGGGCATTGGGCGACTGAAAACGCTACGAAGCTGAAGAACTGGTTTAACTCTCGGTTCGATGCTCCAACCCGTCTCGGTCGCACACAAGCATCTCTCCGATTACGCGAGCATCGTCGGGCGCCCGATGGTCGAAGAGATCCTCGGCCTGGCCGAGGCGCTTAAGGGCAAGCGGGTCCTCCACCTGTCGGCCACGTCATTCGGGGGCGGAGTGGCCGAGATCCTCAGCACGCTCGTGCCGCTGATGCAAGATGTGGGCCTCGAGACCGAGTGGCAGGTCATCTACGGCCGGGAGGAGTTCTTCAACACGACGAAGCTGATGCACAACGCGCTTCAGGGGGCGCCGCAGGATCTCGATGAGGAGCAGCGCCGGATCTGGCTCCACTACAACGAGATCAACGCGAGCCAGCTCTCGGAGGGATGGGACGTGTGCATCGTCCACGATCCCCAGCCTGCGGCTATCGCCTCGCTCACGCCGGATAAGGCACGACACTGGGTCTGGCGCTGCCACATCGACCTCTCGAACCCCAACCAGGGCACGTTGGCCCATCTCGTCCCGTACCTGGAGCCCTACGAGGCGGCCATCTTCCACATGCAGCAGTACGTCCCCCGCGGGATGGAGCCACGGGCTCACATCATCCCGCCGGCGATCGACCCGCTGGCGCCCAAGAACATGGCCTTCTCGCCCGAGGACGCCGTCTTCATCTGCCAGCAGTTCGGACTGGACGTTGACCGGCCCCTGCTCTGCCAGGTATCGCGGTTTGACCCGTGGAAGGACCCGCTCGGGGTGATCGACGCCTACCGGATCGTCAAGGAGCAGATCCCGGAGGTGCAGCTGGCCCTCGTGGGCTCGATGGCCACCGATGACCCTGAGGGCTGGGACTACTTCAACGCCACGGTCGCACACGCCGACGGCGATCCCGACATCCACATCCTCAACAACCTCAACAATGTCGGGGCGATCGAGGTCAATGCCTTCCAGTCCCACTGCGACGTGGCTATCCAGAAGTCAACCCGGGAGGGATTCGGGCTGACCGTGACCGAAGCCATCTGGAAGGCCCGGCCCTTCATTGGCGGGGCGGTGGGCGGCATTCCCCTGCAGGTCACGGACGGCGAGTCGGGCTATCTCGTGACCAGCGTCGAGGGATGTGCTGAGCGCTCGCTGCAGATTCTGGGCGACCCCGCCCTGGGCCGTCGCCTCGGCCGGGCTGGGAAGGAATCGGCCCGGCAGCGCTTCCTTATGCCCCGGCTCCTGCGAGACTGGCTACAGGTGTTCGAGCAACTAGAAGTCTGATGGACGCTGACCCGCTGGTGCTGGTGTCGAACCGGGGGCCCGTGACCTTCGGCCCCGACGGTGAGATCAGGCGCGGAACCGGTGGTCTGGTGACCGCTCTGACTGGTCTGGCCTCCCATCGTGAGGTGACCTGGATCGCTTCCGCGATGACCGACGAGGACGTGGATGCCGCCGAGGAGAACGAGGGCCGTCCCTTCACCGTGAAGGCGCCGGACGGCGGGGAGTACCGGGTGAAGCTCGTGGCCTCCGACGGCGAGGCCTACGACCGCTTCTACAACATCATCGCCAACCCGATGCTGTGGTTCATCCAGCACTACCTGTGGGATCTCTCCAACGCTCCGGACATCCGCCGCAATGAGACCGAGGCGTTCGAGTTCGGCTACAACGTCGTCAACGAGGACCTGGCCCGAGCCGTGCTCGAGGAGATCGAGGGCGTCGAGGAGCCGGTCGTGATGGTCCACGACTACCACCTCTACACCCTCCCCGGCCTGATCCGCCGGGCCCGTCCCGACGTCTTCCTGCATCACTTCGTCCACATCCCGTGGAGCCAATCTGACTCCTGGCGTGTCCTGCCCAAGGCAATGCGTGACCAGCTCTACCACGGGATCCTGTCCTGCGACATCATCGGCTTTCACACCCGCTCCTACCGGCGCAACTTCCTCCAGTGCTGCAAAGACCTCCTGGGCCTCGAGGTCGACGACGAGTTGGGTGTCGTGTACTGCGATGACCGTGAGGTATGGGTCCGGGCCTATCCCCTGCCCATCGACGCCGGGGCGGTTCAGGCCGTGGCCAAGCGGCCGCGCACCCAGGACTTCGAGGCCGAACTCCTGCGCCGGCGTCGTGACCACCTGATCCTGCGCGTTGACCGGGCCGACCTGTCCAAGAACGTGCTTCGCGGCTTTGGGGCCTTCGACATCTTTCTCGAGCAGCACCCGGAGTTCCGGGAGCGGGTGACCTTCATCGCCCAGCTCATGCCCTCGCGGACCGACGTGGCCGAGTACGCCGAGTACCTGGAGCGGATCGAGGCAGTGGTCGCCGTGGTCAACCACCGGCACGGATCGCCGGACTGGATGCCCATCCAGCTGAAGTTGCGCGATGACCTCGAGGAGGCGGTGGCCGCCTACAAGCACTACGACGTGCTCATCGTCAACGCCATGTTCGACGGGATGAACCTGGTGGCTAAGGAGGGGCCGATGGTCAACGAGCGCGCCGGCGTCTCGATCCTGTCCGAGAACACGGGCGCGCACGAGGAGCTGGGCGACTGCGCGCTCTCGGTCAACCCCTTCGACCTCCAGGAGCTGGCCGACTCCATCCACGCCGCGCTGACCATGTCCTTCGAGGAGCGCCAGCACCGCCATGAGAACCTCAAGGCGATTGTCACCGCTCGCAATCCCGGGGACTGGGTCGATGATCAGCTGAACGACATCCGGCGCAAGGCGGCCACGACGTAGCCGGGCCTCGGTCAGCTGTCCTGAAGCGTCCGCCCGGCGCTCAGCCGCTCGATGTAGTCGGCGATCCGCTTGGTCCTCGCCTCGGGCTTGGCGACGTTATGAAGTCGGTACAGGAAGGCGTAGCGGGCCGACCCCGTGAGTGTCTCGAAGAACCGCTTCGCCTCTGGATTGGCGTCAAGCGCAGCCTGGAGATCCTCAGGGACGGTGGCCTTGCTCTGGGCCGGGTAGGCGGCGTCCCAGCGGCCGTCCGCCCGGGCGGCCTCGATCTGGGCGAGTCCGGCCGGCTGCATCCGGCCGGCCTCGATCAGCCGCTCCGCATTCTCGCGGTTGGTCTGTGACCACTTGCTCTTGATCCGGCGCGGGGTGAACCGCTGGAGGTAGAAGTGCTCGTCGAAGCGGCGAATCTGGCCGTCGATCCAGCCAAAGCAGATCGCCTCCTCAAGCGCCTCGGCATAGCTGACCGACGGAGTGGGAGAGCCCTTCTTGGCGAGCTTCAGCCAGATTCCCTCCCCGCGCCCGTGGTGGGCGCCGAGCCAGCGCCGCCAGGCTGGCTGATCTTTCGCCTCGACGATGGGGAGTTCCTGTCCCGTGCCCATAACCCGGTGAACGCTATCCTCGATCCTTCCATGGCCAAGGAAGCTCCTCTTTACGACCTGGTCCTCATGCTCACGGCCGATGCCGAGGAGAGCACGCGGGCGAAGATCCTGAGCGACGTCGAGGCTGCCATCACCGGCGCCGGCGGCTCGGTGGAGCGAAACGATGACTGGGGTCGGCGACCGCTGGCCTTCGAAATCCGCCACCTGTCCGAGGCCGAGTACCACATGCTCCAGTTCAAGGCCCCGGCGCCACTGATCGAGGAGCTCTCGCACACGCTCAGGATCACCGACGGCGTCCTGCGCTTCCGCGTGATCAAGGTGCGACCGGGAACGCCTGAGGCCCCGACCTCGATTCCCGTCGTCGCCGCGGTGTCATCCGGAGGCTCCGGCCCAAGCGCAGGGCCTGGCACGAGTCCCGAACCAGCAGCAGCAGCAGTCGCCGCCCCCGCCGAGTCCTAGGGTACGTTCCCCTACATGTCGGAGGGCCGAAGCTCCGCCTACAGCTCGGCCGGAGTGGATTACCGCGCTCTGGACGCCGGCAAGCGCAACGCCCTGACCGAGGCGCTGGCCACCTCCGGGCTGCTGGCGGCGCGCGGCGGCCGGGCCATCGACGAATCCCGGGGGGAGCCCGCGTTCGTGTTCGAGGCCGGCGGCCAGACCCTTGCGTTTGTGCTCGAGACCCTGGGGACGAAGTCGATTATCGCCCGCCAGCTCGAGGATCAGCTCGGTGTCGCCGGCTACGACCACGTCGCCTACGACACGGTGGCTGCGATCGTCAACGACCTGTGCTGCGTGGGCGCGCTGCCATTGGTCGTCAACGCCTACTTCGCCACCGGTTCCTCAGACTGGTACTCCGATGAGGATCGTCAGGCGGCCCTGCTGGCCGGCTGGCGCCGGGGATGCGAGGATGCGGGAGCCGTCTGGGGAGGTGGCGAGTCGCCCTCGCTGGCCGGGCTCGTAGGCGCGGAGGACATCGAGCTGGCGGGGAGCGCGGTTGGCCTCGTGCCATCCGGTCGTGGTCCCGTGCTGGGGGCTTCGCTGGCCCCCGGCGACCAGGTCGTGATCGTGGCCAGCAGTGGGCTGCACACCAACGGCGCCTCCCTGGCCCGGATGGTCGCCGGCCGCCTGCCGGACGGATACCAGACCGCGCTTCCCAGCGGGCGCTCGTTCGGCGAGGCGCTGCTCGATCCGAGCCTGATCTACACCCGCCTCGTCGAGCGGCTGCTGACCGACGATCTGGCGGTCCACTACCTGAGCCACATCACGGGTCACGGCCTGCTCAAGCTGATGCGCCCGCGCCGGGAGCTCACCTACCGGATCAATCGCCTACCGGAGGTGCCGGAGGTGCTTGCCTTCCTGGTCGAGCAAACGGGTATGCCGGCGAACGATGCCTACGCGACCCTGAACATGGGATGCGGCTTCGCTGTCTATTGCGCCGCCGGCGCTGGGCAGGAGGTGGTTCGCCTGGCCGCCGATCTGGGGCTGAGCGCCGAGGTGGCGGGCCAGGTCGAGGCGGGTCCCCGGCGAGTCGTGCTGCCCGAGGTCGACGTCGTGTTCGAGGGCGAGACGCTGGATCTGGCGCCGCAGGGCTAGGCCGGGGGTCTACGCCGCGCGCTTGGTCGACTGCCGCGGCGCCTCCGAGGCGTAGTTGGTGCCCAGCGCGTCACGCAGTGCGGCGGCGTCGGTCGGCATCGTGGATTCGCCCAGCCCCCGCATCAGGCGCAGGGTCCAGAAGGTGGCCTCGGCCGCCTTGCCCTCCAGTGGGAGCGGCCCATCCAGATTGCCCACCAGCTGCTCCTCGATGAAGTCGGCCACGGCCAGGGCGCCATCGGTCCAGTTCGGACTGCCGCCGAGCTCAGCCGCCTGCTTTACCGCGGCCGGACATTTGCCCTTGGCATAGTTGCGCAGGGTCTCGGCCAGAAAGGTGGCCTGGTTCTCAGTCAGCTCGTAGACAGACTCAGAGAACTCAAGGGAAACCACGCCGCCAGACTACGTCCGGCTGCGGACGGCAACCTGGACCAGAGGGAGGCAGCCCGAGCCGCGACTCAACGCCGAGGTCGCTCGGCGGCGTAGAGCTGCCAGGCCTCACCGGGCCCGAGCGCGCGCTTGTAGATACGGACGCGGGCGATGGCACCGAGAAAGGTATCCGAGGGGGTGTAGTCCTTACTTCCGGCCCCGACGGTGAAGGCTCCGCGGGCGCGCGGGATCCCGAATACGTGCTCCACGTCTTCCGGAATCCCGTCGACGTAGATCGTGATCGTCTGCGTGGCGGTGTCATAGACCCCGGTGACCTGGTGCCACGTTCCCGGCCGGGGATCGAACCGGCCGTCGTCGTAGCGCATGTTCGCGCGCACTCCGCACTGCGCGGCGGTGCAGCTAGCGCCGGCGGGGACGACGAACGTCCACCAGGTGGCATTCGGGGCCGTCTGCGCGCCGGGCAGCCCGTTCAGCGACTGGTGGCCCTGAGGCCCGGTATCGATCCCGAGTGAGAAGGCCGACCCGTTCGGCCCCGGCACGCTCACCGCGGTTCCGGACTCGCCCACCCGCGCGGTCCGCAGCCAGGCGGAGACGGTGAACGCATGATGGGTGTCGATCAACCGGGCCGCGGCGACGGCCGACTGGCCCGCGCGGGTGATCGACAGCGCGCCGCCCCACGGACTCCGGGCCCAGCCCGCCCCGGCGCGCAAGGACAGCGAATGTCCTCCCCCACTCGAGTCGTGCGCCGCACTGCCACGACCCTCCCCGAACGACCACAGGCCCGCCGTGCCGCTCGGCACACCGGCCGGCTCCGGGCGGAGCGCGGCCAGACTCTGCGAGGCCGAGATCAGCGACGTGTTGAGGGCGTGGATCACCCCCACCGGCATCGTGTAGGCCCGGCGATCGTAGGTGAGGATCCCCAGCTCGTCCTCGTATCCGGCGAGCTCGGTGAACACCGCGCCGGACAGGCCGCGAATGCGCATCTCTTGCGTGAGCTCGGCGTACTGAGCCCGCAGGAACAACGTGACCGGAGACACCCCCCAGGCCAGAACGGGTGAACCCAGGCTGGTCAGGGCACCGGGCCAGCGGTGGCCCGGCGGTGGGTAGGGCAAGACGCCGCCGTACTCCCCGATGATCGACGCCTGCCGTCCGGCGGGCACGGCAAAGGGGCCGGAGTAGAGATGGGTGTCGTTGATATTGCTGTTGCCGGGCTCCGCAGCGTGGCAGCAGTTGGCGCTGCCGCTGTCGCTGTCGACGAGGGCCTGCGGGTCAAGGCCTCTGATCTCCGCGGTCACGCCAGCGGGATCGAACTGGTCCCAGCCTTCGTTGAACGGGACCCAGCCGACGACCGACGGGTCGGCGCGGTGCTGAAGGACGATCGCGCGGAGCTCGCTCTTGAACCCCGCCTGTTCGGAGCCCGTGGGGCCTGAGGACTCCGGCACGCGCAGGGCCGGCATGTCCTGCCAAACGAGGATCCCCAGCCGGTCGGCCCAGTAATACCAACGGTCCGGCTGCACCTTCTGGTGCTCGCGCAGCATGTTGTAGCCCAAGCGCTTGGCCGCTTGGATGTCGAACCGCGTCGCGACATCGCTGGGGGGCGTGTACAGGCCGTCGGGCCAGTAGCCCTGATCGAGGGCGCCGGTCTGGAAGAGGAACTTCCCGTTCAGGAGGATCCGGGTTGCTCCACCCACCCGGCCCAGAGTGATCGAGCGCATGCCGAAGTAGCTCTGGACCTCGTCGACCGTGGCCGCCCCGACAACGAGCCGCACGCGCAGGTTGTAGAGGTAGGGGTCGCTGGGGGTCCAGAGGCGAGCTTTCGGGATCCTCAGGGTGACCGGCTGGCTGGCCGAGCCGCTGGCGCTGGCCACGACCCGGGCGCCGGCCAGTGCCTGCACGAGCAGCCTGGCCGGGGCGGGGCTCGACGTGGACGCGTTCACGCTCAGCCGATCGTGTCGGAGGTCGGGAACCGGGTCGAGCGCCGTCAGGTGATCGGCGGCCACCGGCTCAAGCCACACGGTTTGCCAGATCCCGCTCGAGGCGGTGTGATAGATCGCGTGGGGCGTCCCGGCAATCTGCTTGCCCACCGGCTCCCCGGCGCCGCCGATCGGGTCATAAAAGCCCACCACGAGCTCGTTCGGAGCCCCGGGCCGCAAGAGCTTTGTGATGTCCAGCGAGAAGGCCTCGTAGTCGCCCGTGTGGGTGCCAGCCAGCTGCCCGTTCACGTACACCGAGGCCTGCCAGGCCACGGCGCCGAAGTTCAGGAGCACGTCCTGGCCGCTCCAGCTCGGGGGGATCTCGAAGGTCCGCCGGTACCACCCCCACTCGTCCTCGCGGCTAATCCCGGACAGCGGGGACTCCACCGCGTAAGGCACGAGGATCGTCTGGGGCAAGGCTTGGCCGAATGGCGGCGCCTGCCCCGCCTGGCCCTGGCCGTACTGCCACTGTCCGTTGAGACTCAGCCAGCGGGCACGCTGGAACTGCGGACGGGGATACTCAGGGAGCGGGTCGGTGGCGGAGACCGACCGCGTCCACGGAGTCAGAAGCGGGGGCAGCTGCCGGATGTAGGGCGAGGTGGCCCCGGCGGCAGGGGCGTGCGCGGCGGCGAGGCCGAGGCAACCGATGAGGACGGCCCCAGCCCGCCAGACTGCCTCAGCTACGTGACCGCGGGCGCCACCCACCGGCGGGACTGTAACGACAACGCCACAGCACGCGACAAAGCTGCAACAACTCCGCCCATTTTCCGCTGAGAAACCGGGTTGCCGCCTGATCCGCACCTAGACTCGCCGTAAAGCTTCAAGCGCGTAGAAAGGAGCGCTTCATGAATATCAACCGAGTCGTCTTGACCGGGAACCTCACCCGGGACCCCGAGCTGAGTGCCACGGGCGGCGGACTGTCGATCTGCAAGCTCGGCATTGCCGTCAACACCCGGCGCAAGGGCAGCGACGGTAACTGGGAAGAGAAGCCGAACTACTTCCGGGTGACCGTCTTCGGCCGTCAGGCCGAGAGCTGTCATAGCTACCTGAAGAAGGGCCGCGCGGTGGCGATCGACGGCCGCTTGGAGTGGAGCCAATGGGAGAGGGACGGACAGAAGCGTGAATCCGTCGATATCATCGCTGACACCGTGCAGTTCCTCGGCGGGCGTGACGAAGCCGGTAGCGGTAACGGAAACGGGTTCTCGAGCGGCGTTGCGCCGACGGAGAGCGACGTTCCGATCGATACCGGCGACTTCGAGACCGCTCCCGTTGGAGCCGGGGCGGCCGAGGACGACATTCCGTTCTAGGCCGCAAGAGGTCAGAACGCTGAAAAAGGATTCGATAGACGGTGGCTAAGCAACGGAGACGGCCGGTTCGCCGGCGAGACAGGAAAGGGGCGGCGACTTCATCGCGCCGTAAGCCCTGCCCGTACTGCCGCGAGAAGATCGAGCAGGTCGATTACAAGGACATCTCGTCGCTACGGCGGTTCATCTCCGACCGGGGGAAGATCCGCTCACGCCGGATCTCCGGAGCCTGCCGGCGTCACCAGAGCCAGATCGCGCGGGCGGTCAAGCGGGCACGGGAGCTGGCGCTGCTGCCCTACGTAGCTGAGGGCGGCAGTGAGCGCAGCGAACGCGGCGGTCGTGACCGCGATCGCGATCGCGACCGGTAGAGACCATGCCGCAGGCCATCCTGCTGAAGGACGTGGAATCGCTGGGCGAGCGCGGGACGGTCGTCGATGTCTCCCCGGGCTATCTGCGCAACTACCTGGTCCCGCGGAAGCTGGCCGAGCCGGCCACGGACGCCTCAATACAGGCCGCAACCAAGCGCCGGGAGGCCGCCGAGACGGCCAAGCGTGACGCTGAGGAGCGGGCGCAGGAGAGCGCCAACCTCTTGGGGCGGACCGTGCTCACGATTCCGCAGCAGGCGGGCGACGACGGGCGGCTGTTCGGTTCGGTGACCCCGCAGGACATCGCCGACGCGATCCGGGACGCGCGGGGGATCAAGGTCGACCGGCGCAAGATCCACCTCGCCGACCCGATCCGCAACACGGGGACCTACATGGTCGTGGTCGAGGTGGCCGACGGCGTGACCGCCGCGGTCAAGACGATGGTCGTCGCCGCGAGCTAGCGGTCCCTCAGCCTCCACTCGACGCTTAGCCCCGCTTTCGTCCACGAGTTCTCGCTGCGAGCGGGATCGTCCTGACCAGGCCGCCGGATCCGAACTTATCCTCGGACTGAGGGTTATGAGCGCCGTCCAGAACATTGCCGTCCCCCCACACAACCTCGAGGCCGAGAAGTCGGTGCTCGGGGCAGTGCTCCTCGACGAGCGCCACCTGTACGGCCTGCTGATCGAGGAGCACCTGCGGCCCGAGCACTTCTACCGCGAGCAGTACGGCGAGGTGTTCGCGGCGATGATCGAGCTCCACAACAGCGACCGGAAGATCGATCACCTGACCGTCGCCGAGACGCTGCGCCAGCGGGGCAAGCTGGATGAGATCGGTGGTCCCGAGGTGATCGACGAGCTCACGGGCTGGGTCCCCGCCGCCGGCCACGCCCGTGACTACGGACGGATCGTCCGGGACAACTCACGTCTCCGGGCCCTCCTCACCACCTCCTACGAGATCCAGGCCAGCGTCATCTCCCGTGAAGCGCCGGCGCGTGACCTGCTCGAGAGGGCCGAGCGCTCCGTGCTGGAGGTCGCTGAGGACGAGCGCCAGAAGACGTTCCGCTCCGCCGCCGAGATCCTCCACGAGGAGACCGACAAGCTCCACAGCCTCTCCATCGCCAAGACGGCGCTCACCGGAACCCCGTCCGGCTTCAAGGACATCGACGACGTCACGGGCGGCTTTCAACCCGGCAACCTGATCGTGATCGCGGCCCGGCCGTCGATGGGCAAGTCGGCCCTGGTGGCCAACATCGCCGAGAACGCCTCGCTCAAAGGGCACGCCGTGGCGCTGTTCTCACTCGAGATGTCCGAGTCCGAGCTGGCACAGCGGTTCGTCGCCTCCCAGGCCCGGATCCCGGGAGAGAAGCTCCGGCGCGGCCGAGTCGAGGAGAGCAAGTGGCAGAAGATCCTCTCCGCCTGTCAGACCCTGGCCGAAGCCCCGCTGTGGATCGACGACTCGAGCGACACCAGCGTCCTCGACGTCCGGGGCAAGGCCCGCCGACTGCATCATCAGGTCGAGGGGGGACTGGGGCTGATCATCATCGACTACCTCCAGCTGATGCGCCACGAGGGCCGGGTCGAGAGTCGCGTCGAGCAGGTGGGCCAGATCTCCCGGGGACTGAAGGGCTTGGCCCGTGAGCTCAATGTCCCCGTCATCGCCCTCTCCCAGCTGAGTCGCGCCGTCGAGCAGCGCGGCGGGGAGAAGAAGCCGATCCTCTCCGACCTCCGGGAAAGCGGCCAGATCGAGCAGGACTCCGACCTGGTGATGTTCATCTACCGCGAGGAGTACTACGAGAAGGACTCCGAACGCCCGGGCGAGGCCGACATCATCATCGCCAAGCACCGCAACGGTCCCGTCGGCGAGGTGGTGCTCACCTTCCAGCGTGAGTATCCGAAGTTCATGAACTACGCGGGCGACCGCTTCGCGGCGTGACCTCGACGCCCGCGACGTGACTCTCGACGCCCATCCACTGCCCCAGGCGACGCCACTGCGCTTCGCCGACGCGCCGTGTCCGTTCGGCCTGTGCGATGGATCCGGGTTCGTCTGCGACGAGGACACCAACACCGCCTTCGACTGCCGCTGCCGTCCCCAGCGCGTGGCCCTGGCCAAGGCGCGGAGCCTGTCCGCGGTCATTCCGCGCCGCTACCGCGACGTGGCTTTCGACCGGCCGCCAGTGACCGAGATAGACCCGCAGGTGGTGGCCGCGACCCGGCGCTACACCGAGCGGATCGACGAACACCTTGACGCCGGCCGGGGCCTCTGGTTCATGGGTCCGGTGGGCACGGGCAAGACGACGCTGGCCATGCTCGTCTCGAAGGGTGCGCTCCGGGCCGGCCGGTCAGTGGCCATCTACTCGCTCCCGCGCCTCCTCAACGAGATCAGGGATACCCACCGGGCCGAGCGCTCCCACGTCGATCTGCTCGATCGCCTGACGGCAGTCGACCTGCTGCACATCGACGACGTGGGCGCCGAGCGGACGACCGACTGGGTCCTGGAGGAGCTCTACTCGATCGTCAACGCCCGCTACGAGGATCAGCGCGCGATGGTTATCACGACCAACATCCTGGATCGGGAAGCTCTGTGCGAGCAGATAAGCGGGCGCACGGTTTCACGCCTGACCGAGATGTGCGACGAGCTGCCGCTCCTCGGTCACGATCGGCGGATGGAGAGCCAGCTCGGCTAGCCGTAGCTTGAGGACCGGCCCTCCGGGCGGCCCCGCCAAGGCGTCCTAGCCAGGCGGACCGCCGGCAGCCTCGGGCTCCGCCTGCCCATCCTCCTCCGCCTCGGCCTCGGCTCGTTCGGCGAGCTTCTTTCGGAGGTAGCGCGCCTTCTCGGCCCGGCGCTCGTGCTGGGCCGTCTCCTCGTCGACCGGAGCCACCTCGGCGTACTTGCGCTCCTCGAGCTCACGCTTGAGCTGCTCGACGCGGAGGCGCTCGGTGTCAGGCTCTCCGGGCATCTGCGCGCACGTTAGCGCCGCTTTCCGCGTCGGCCAAGTCGAGGGGGGTCCGCCCGCTTGCCTCGTACACTCATCACGGCATGCCGGGAATCGTGATCATCGGCGCCCAGTGGGGCGATGAAGGCAAGGGCAAGGTCACCGACCTGCTCGCCGAACGCGCCGACGCCGTGATCCGGTTTCAGGGCGGCAACAACGCCGGCCACACGATCATCCGAGGCGGCGAGACGTGGAAGCTTCACCTGATCCCATCCGGAATCCTGCACCCCGGTAAGCCGTGCATGATCGGCAACGGGGTCGTGATCGACCCCAAGGTGCTGACCGATGAGCTCGAGGAGCTGCGGCGGCGCGGCGTCGACACCAATTCGCTGCGCATCTCGGCCAATGCGCACCTGATCATGCCCTACCACCTGATGCTGGATCACGCCGGCGAGGCAAAGCTGGGCAAGCTCCAGATCGGAACGACGCGACGGGGCATCGGTCCCTGTTATGCCGACAAGGCGGCCCGGCTGGGAATCCGCGTCCAGGATCTGCTCGACGAGAAGATCCTCAAGAAGAAGATCGTCGCCGCGCTCGAGCCCAAGCGGCTGTCGCTGCGCCCGTACGCCAAAGACCCCCGGCTTGACCTCCAGGCGATGACCGAGGAGTACCTCAACTACGGCCACCGGATCGAGCGCCTGATCGCCGACACCACACGCCTCGTGCACGAGCAGCTCGACACCGGTCAGACCGTCCTCTTCGAGGGCGCGCAGGGAACCCTGCTTGACATCGACCACGGCACCTATCCGTTCGTCACCTCATCCAACCCGGTGGCCGGATCGGCCTGCATCGGAGCGGGCGTGGGCCCCAAGGACATCGACGAGATCTGGGGCATCGCCAAGGCTTACGTGACCCGGGTGGGGGCCGGCCCTTTCCCCACCGAGATCGAGGACGAGCGCGGAGACCTCCTGCGGGATCGGGGCGGGGAGTACGGGACGACCACCGGGCGCTCTCGGCGCATCGGCTGGCTCGACCTCGTCGCGCTTCGCTACGCGGCCCGCCTGAACACACTGACCGCGCTGGCGGTCACCAAGCTCGATGTCCTCTCCGGGCTCGATCGGCTGCTCGTGGCCACGCGCTACCGGGGCGCCGAGGGAGCCGAGTTCGACCACTTCCCCTATCACCAGACGGTGCTGCACCAGGCCACCGGTGAGTACGTCGAGCTCCCAGGCTGGACCGAGGATTTGGGCGAGTGCCGCTCGGAGTCCGACCTCCCCACCGCCGCGCGGGAGTACCTGCAGTTCATGGCCGAGTTCGTCGGAGTCCCCGTGGTCATGGTCGGCGTCGGGCCGAGCCGGGAGGACGTGATCTGGACGGGCGCCGGCGAGCAGACGGTGGTGGGCCGGATGGCGGCCACGGCGAGCTGAGCTCAGCGCCACCGTTCGATCAGATCCGCCCCAGGAACCTCCCGCACCGCCCGCGCCGGCGTCCCCATGACGACTTGCCGTGGTGCCACATCCCGAGTCACGACCGACCCCGCGGCCACGAACGCCTCCTCGCCGACCTCGATCCCCGGCAGGACAACGGCACCTCCGCCAACCCGGCAGGCCCGGCGGAACACCGGGCCGCGCAGTGGGAAGCCCCGAGAATGGCGGCCCATCGAGTGGTCGTTGGTCGTGAGCACGCCCGGCCCCAGGAAGACGTCATCCTCCACGATCGAGTTGCCGGTCACATAGACCCCGGTCTGGATCAGCACCCGGGCCCCCACCTGCGTGTCGAAGTCGACGCAGGATCCTCTTCCCACCACGCTTCCAGGGCCGATCCGTGAGCGCTCACGCACCTGCGCCTGATCGCCGATGATGGCCCGCTCGCCGATCTGCGTCCCGGCGTAGATGACAGCGCCCGCGCAGACCGTCACCCCCTCATCGACCAGCAACCAGCCGAGCTCGCCACCGGCCGCGCTCGAGCCGGGGCGCAGGCGGGGCCGCTTGCCGAGCACGGCCAGCGCCTCGACCGTGCACCTGGCCCCGAGTTCCACCCCGGGGCCGATGACCGAGCCCGCGCCGATATGCGACCCGGAGCCGATGCGCACGTCCTCCCGGATCACCGCGCGGGGCTCGACCACGACGTCGCCGGCCAGCTCGGCGCGGGCGGAGACGGTGGCCTCGGGGGAGATCTCCGGCACGCTCAGGCCTCGCCGCTGTCCAGCGATTCCTGCAGCCGCTCGAGCACCCGGACAACCCGTAGGCCGCTCTCGCCGTCGGACCGAGGCTGCCGGCCGTTGACGATGCACTCGACGAAATGCTCGCACTCGATGCGCAGCGGCTCGGTGTTGGAGATCTGGGGAGAGAAGATGTCCCCGCTGCGGGTGATGTACTCGCCATAGCCGCGGGCGTCCTCGTCAAAGCCCTTGTCGTAGACCGTCACCTTGCCCTCGAGGGCCATGTCGTCGAAGGTGGCCATCCGCCGGGAGCCGACCACGGTGAAGCGCCGCTCCTTGTGGGGATCGAGCCAGGACAGATGCAGGTGCGCCGAGAGTCCGGAGGGGAAGCGCAGAAAGCAGAAGACAACGTCCTCGACGCCTGCTCGCACGTAGGACTGGCCATGGGCCACGGCCTCCACGGGCTCCTCGCCGGCCAGGTACAGAACGACCGAGACGTCGTGCGCGCCCAGGCTCCACAGCGCGTTCTCGTCCGCCCGCAGCTTGCCCAGGTTCAGGCGGTTGCCGTAGATGTAGTAGATCCGATCCCCGAGGTCTCCGCCGTCTGAGAGCTCCTTCAGCTTCTGTACGCCTGGGTGATACTCGAGCAGGTGGCCGACCATCAGCACCCGGTCGCGGTCACGCGCCGCGAGGAGTGCCCGCTCGGCATCGGCGACGGATTGGGCCAGCGGCTTCTCCACGAAGCAGTGCTTGCTCGCTTCCAGCACAGCGGTGCTGAGCTCGCCGTGCGTGGGCACCGGCGTGGCCAGGGCGACCGCATCGAGATCGCGATCCGCGAGCAGATCGCCGAGGTCACGGGTCAGACGGACCTCCGGAAACTGCTCGCCGAGCGCTTCGAGCCGCTCCTGCGAGGCGTCGCAACACCAGACGAGCCGCGCGCCCGGGATGGCGTCGAAGTTGCGCGCGATGTTCGGCCCCCAGTAGCCGAGGCCGACGACGCCGATCCGCACCGGTGCCGAGCTCATGGCCGCCTCATCCGAGGTGCAGTGTAAGCGCGGCCACGACCCGGTCGGCCGCGTGGCCGTCGCCATAGAGGGGTGGGCGCTCAGCCGGATGCTCGCGCTCAAGGGCCCGCAGGGCAGCCTCGATATCGAGGTCGACAAGGACGTTCCAGCCCATGTCGACCGTTTCCACCCACTCCGTCGTGCTGCGCAGGGTGACACAGGGCACCCCGGCCAGATAAGCCTCCTTCTGGAGGCCGCCGGAATCAGTGAGCACCCCCCGGGCATTGCAGAGCAGCGCCGTCATCTCGACGTAGCCCAGGGGCGGGGTCAGCGTCAGCCGCTCGCTGCGCTGAAGACGCTCGAGGAGCCCGGCGGCGCGCAGCCGGGCATGCGTACGTGGGTGCAGGGGCAGGACGACGGCATGGGGGATCGCCAGCAACAGCTCGACGAGCTGACCCAGCCGGTCCGGCCGGTCGACGTTGCCCGGCCGGTGGGCCGTCGCCAGCACGTACCCGCCCGGCTCCACGCCGTGGGCGCGGACCAGGTCGAGCCGCTCACGCGCCCGTGGCTGCACCGACATGGCGACATCGACCATGACATCGCCGACCAACTCAATCTGGCCCGCCACGCCCTCCCGCCTCAGGTTCTCCACCGCGACCTCCGAGGAGCAGAGCAGGAGCTGGCTCGTGTGATCGGCCAGCACACGGTTGAGCTCCTCCGGCATCGTCCGGTCGAACGAGCGCATCCCCGCCTCGACGTGGGCCACCCGGATCCTGGCCTGGGCGGCGGCGAGGGCCCCGGACAGGGTTGAGTTGGTGTCGCCGTATACGAGCACCACGTCAGGTGAGACCTCGGCGATCACCGGCTCAAGCGCCGCCAGCATGCGCGCCGTCTGGGAGGTATTGGAGCCGCGGGCGATCCCGAGCTCTCGATCGGGAGAGGGCAGACCAAGCTCGGTGAAGAAGATGCCGGAGAGCTCCTCGTCGAAGTGCTGACCGGAGTGGATGAGTGTCTCGTGGTGGGCCTGACGCAGCGGACCCGAAACGGCAGCCGCCTTGATGAATTGCGGACGGTTGCCGACGACGGTGAGGACGTTCATCCCGCCGCGGCGAGCTCCGAGCGGATTCGCGCACTCACCTTGGCAGCGATTTCGGCGCTGACCGGACCCGGCGCCGCGAACTCGTGCTCGTCGACCGCGGCCACCGGATGCACCTCCCGCACCGTGGAGGCCACGAACACCTCATCGGCGGTCAGGAACTCGTCCAGGCTGACGCTCTGCTCGGCCGCCCCGGTCTCCTCGATGACGATCCGGCGCGTGATCGAGGCCAGGATGTGCTCATCCAGCGGCGGGGTCTTGACGGCCCCGTCGGAGATCCAGAAAATCGAGGCGGTCGGCGCCTCGAGCACCCTGCCGTGAGGAGTGACGAGGAGCGCGTCATCGCAGCCGCGCTCCCGAGCCAGGCGGCGAGCCAGCATGTTGGCCCCGTAGGAGAGTGACTTGACGCCATCGAGGACCCGGGTGGGCGAGTAGGTGATCGAGGCCAGACGCAGTCGCTCGGGCAGCTGCGGAACCGGCTCGGTGAGAAGCAGGCGCCGGCCCCCGCGGGTGAGGATGATCCTCAGCACCTGGTGATCAGGCCCGCTGCCGGCCTCGGCCACCAGCCGGTAGGCGTCAGCTCGCACCGCCTCCGTGTCAACGGACAGCCGGATGTTCGACGCCGAACGCTCGAGGCGGCGCAGATGGTCCTCGAACGCGAACAGCCGGCCGTCGTAAATCCGGGCGGCATCGAACACGCCGTCTCCGCGCAGGAACCCGTCATCAGTGGCGGAGATCGTCGCTTCGGATGCGAGCATGATCTCGCCGTCGAGCGAGGCCAGCGACCCGTTGGACTGAGCGGTCACGGTGGGAGCCTAACTTCTAGCCGCGGGCGGCGAATGCCGGAACGGGCGCGCGGTCGGCGAAGTCAGGCTGGCTCCATACCGCTGCCAGATGCACGATCGTCGCCGCTGCGGCAGCCATCTCCTGGAGAGAGGCCCATTCCCGCACCGAGTGGTATTCGTGGCCGCCGGTGAAGATGTTCGGGGTCGGTAGCCCCATCTCGCTGAGCAGCGAACCGTCGGTCCCGCCGCGGATCGGAGTCCGGATCGGTTCGATGCCCTCACGGCGGATCGCCTCGTCGGCGGCCGCCACGACCTGGGGGACAGGGTCCAGGTAGCTGCGCATGTTGCGGTACTGCCGGCGCACCTCGAGCTCGTAGCGGGCCCGGGGTTCGGGCTTCAGGACCTCACGCACGGTCCGCTCCAGAAGCTCCGCGTGCGCCTGCAGCCGCGCTTCATCGAAGTCACGCAGGATCATCCGGACCTCGGCCTTCTCCGCGACCGCGGTCATCGTGACCGGGTGGATGAAGCCGTCACGCCCCGAGGTGCGCTCGGGCGTGAGCTCGGACGGCAGGGCAGCCACAACCTGGGCTGCCAGCCGCAGCGCATTCACGAGCTTGCCCGTCGCCTGGCCCGGGTGCACCTCGATCCCGTAGACGGTGAGAATCGCCTCGAGCGCGGTGAAGCTCTCGTCCTGAAGCTCTCCCAACTGTGAGCCGTCAAGCGTGTAGGCACATCCGGCCCCGAAGCGCTCCAGGTCGAATAGCGACGCTCCCATGCCGATCTCCTCATCCGGAGTAAAGCCGACTCGGATCGCCGGGCGTGGGAGCTCCGGATGAGCGGCCAGGTAGGCCACCGCAGCCATGATCTCGGCCACCCCCGCCTTGTCATCGGCACCCAGGAGGGTGTCGCCGCTCGAGGTGATGAGGTCGTGGCCTGTCTTGTCGGAGAGCTCCGGCATGCTCGCCGGGTCAAGCCGGGTACCGCCCCGAGGCAACTCGATCACCCCTCCGTCGTAGGCGCGGTGGACGATCGGCTCAACCCCCTGGCCCGGCGCATCGGGGCTCGTGTCCACATGCGCGAGGAGCCCAATGACCGGTCCGCCCGCTACCCCCGGTGCGCCCTTGGCCGGAGGCAGGCTCGCCATCACGTATCCGTTCTCGTCGAGTTCGGCGTCGGTCAGGCCGGCCTCGCGGAGCTCCTCGGCCAGGAGGCGGCCGAGCTCGCGCTGACCGGGGGTGCTGGGCGAGTCCTCGCGGTCGATTCGAGATTGCGTGTCGATCCGCACATAACGGGTAAAACGCTCGAGAACCCCCGGGGCAAGCTCCTGGGCAAGTGCCGATGTGAACAAGGTCTCGGCCATCCCGCCAGTATGCCGCGGTCCCCGTTTCGGCCCGGTCTGCATGGGTAGCCCTTTATTGGGAGCACTGGAAACGATCTCTAGGAGGACTGACCTACATGGCGACACAGACAAGGTCGCAGCGACAGGCTGCCGCCCAAAAGGCCGCTGCCACCCGCAAGCGCAACGCCACCAAGCGCAGCGCCTCGGCCACCAAGGCCTCGGCACGCAGGACGACGCGCTCGGCTTCGGCGAGCACGCGGCGCACCACGCGTAGCGCCAAGAGCACGACTCGGCAGGCGACGCGCACAGCAGCGCGCGGCGCTGACACCGCCGCCACGCGGCTCGGCGCCATCGGCCGCCAGGCCCAGCGTGCTGTGCTGATCCAGATCGGCGCCGCCGCCACAGTCGGCGAAAAGGTCCGCCAGACGGCGCGCACCTACACGAGCCTGGACAGCGTGACACGTGAGCTGGACCGGTTCGAGCGCCGCGGTGAGCGGACGCTGAGCCGCCGCCAGCGTGCGGTCTCACGGCGGAGCCGTGGGCTTCAGCACGACGTGCGGAGCGCTCAGCGGGACATCAACGGACTGCGCAAGGACGCCGCGGAGCAGGTCAAGCAGCTCGTTTGACCCACCGCGTAGGACCAGAAGTTCCAAACGGATGGACACGTCACCCGGCCAGCGCCGGGTGACGTTCCGTCTGTGGGGGCATAACTAGTCCACGGATGGCCACCACTGCGACGAGAACGCGCCGGCTTCGGCGCTCAGATTGCTCGGGGCCCGGGCTACGGCGAGTCAAACGCGGCCGCGGCTTCACTTACCTCGACGAAAACGGGGAGCGCCTCACGGACGCGGCCGTGCTCGAGCGCGTCCGCAGCCTGACCATCCCTCCGGCCTGGCAGGGCGTGTGGATCTGCCGCGATGAGCTGGGGCACCTTCAGGCCACGGGCATCGATGCTGCCGGACGCAAGCAGTACCTCTACCACCCACTCTGGCGTCAGAACCGCGACCGGCAGAAGTTTCGCCGCATGGAGGACTTCGGCCGCCTGCTCCCCCGGCTGCGCAAGCGGATCGCCACCGACCTGCGCCGGGACGACCTAGAGCGACCCGAGGTCCTGGCGTGCGCAGTCCGGCTCCTCGACATCGGGATGTTCCGCGTCGGGAGCGAGCAGTACGCCCAGGACGACGGAGGTATCGGACTGGCCACGATCCGTAAGGAGCACGTCACCCTCCGCCCCGACGAGGCTGTTTTCAGCTACCCGGCCAAGTCAGGAGTGCATCGGGCGCAGGCGATCTACGACCCCGCGTCGCTCAAGGTGGTGCGGGCGCTCAAGCGCCGTCGCGGCGGCGGATCGCAGTTGCTCATGTATCGCAACGGCAGGCGCTGGCACCCGCTGCATTCCGAGGACATCAACGAGTACCTCAAGGCCGAGCTGGGAGAGGACTTCAGCGCCAAGGACTTCCGGACCTGGAACGCGACCGTGATGGCCGCGGTATCGCTGGCCAGCGAGGGCAGGGAGGCCGGCTCCAAGACGGCGCGTAAGCGCGCCATGGATCGCTCCGTGCGTGCCGTGGCCGAGCTGCTCGGGAACACGCCGGCCGTGGCCCGCCGTTCCTACATCGACCCCCGGGTCTTCGACCGCTATCAATCGGGCTGGACGATCGCCGGCGAGCTTGAGCGGATCGACCGGATGGAACCCGCCGACGACCGGATCCGGGCCCGAATCGAGCACGCGGTCCTCGACCTGCTGGCCGATAACACGGACTCGCCGGCGCTCGAGCGCGACTGAAACCCGCTCCGGCTTTTTGCGGGTGCGGCGCCGTTTCCGTCAAGCCGTTAGTGCTTTGCACCGATGCCTGCCTGTGATAGAAAACCGTTTGTCTGCAAATCGGAGGCACCATGACCGCGCCAAACACCGGCGCATCCTCCAGTCCAATCAGTTCCACGCAGCTCTTCGAGCGTTGGCGGCGACACCAGGATCGCCAGGCGCGCGATGAACTGATTCAGCGGTTTCTGCCCCTGGCGCGCAAGCTGGCTCGGCGCTACGTCCAGTCCAGCGAGCCCTATGAGGATCTCGTGCAGGTGGCCAGCCTGGGCCTGGTGAAGGCGGTTGAGCGCTTCGACCCCGATCGCGGATTTGCCTTCAGCTCGTTTGCCGTGCCCACGATCGTCGGTGAGCTCAAGCGCTACTTCCGGGATACGGCATGGGCCCTGCACGTCGACCGGGGCGCCCAGGAGCGGGCGCGGAGGGTCACCGACGCCCAGCAGAAGCTGAGTTCACGCAGCGGCCGAATGCCGACCGTCGATGAGCTGGCGCAGTACCTCGAGATGAGTCAGGAGGAGGTCCTGGAGGGCCTCCAGACCGCCGAGGCGTACGGCGCCGTGTCGCTCGACGCTCCGATGTCGACCGAAGACGACGAGGAATCGAGCCGCCTCGACGCCATCGGCTCGGAGGACACCCGCCTCGCCCTCGTCAATGACCACGCCACGATCTTCGCCGCGGCGCGGCACCTCCCAACCCGCGAGCGTGAGATCCTCTTTTTGCGCTTCGGAGAGGATCTCACGCAGTCTGAGATAGCCGAACGAGTCGGCGTCTCCCAGATGCAGGTTTCGCGCCTTCTCCGTCGCTCGCTACATCGTCTGCGCGAGCTGACCGAAGAGCGCTCTTAGCTCACCAGCGGCCGTACCAGCGCCGGCGACCACCGACTGCGTCAGCGGCACCGCCGACGAAGAAGCCGATCAGCCAGAGCACGACGGCGATGACCAGGATGATCCAGAGGAAATGAGCCGCGAATCCGAGCCCACCAAATAGGGCCAGGATCAAAAGCAGTACGAGCAGAGCAACCATGTTCTCTCCTTCCGAACCGCGAGCACGATGCTCGCTGCTGACGCGTTGTACCCCGGACAGGCCGAGATGATGCGCCGCTGGACGAATTACCCCCGGCCGGGGGTTCCTCCGAGCGTCGCTGCCGGCGGCTAGTTGCTGGCCGTGCGGACAGACTCGGGCGCGGTCACCCAGTAGGTAGCGGCCATGTCCTCGTCTCCGTGCCCCTCGGCCTCGGCCCGGCGCAGGCGCTCGGTGACCGCCTCCATGATGGGCAGCTCAAGGCGCTGCCGCGACGCGGCTTCCAGGATCAGCTCGGCGTCCTTGCGAGCCAGCGCCAGCTTGAAGGCGGGATCGTCAAACGAATGCTTGATCATCGCCGCGCCCTTGAGCCGTGCGTAGGGGAGGTCGAGGGCGCCCCCCTCAAGCGCCTCGAAGAAACTCTCCGGGTCCACATCGAGAGCTTCGAACAGGGCGATCGTCTCGGCCAGCACGCCGACGACGCCAACCACCCAGCTGTTGGTGGCCACCTTGGCCCGCGTCCCGCTCCCGGCCTCGCCCAGCCACAGGGTGCGCTGGCCCAGGGCTTCGAACACCGGCTGGCAGCGCTCCCGTGTCGACGCGGGGCCAGACGCCAGGACGATGAGCTTCCCCTGCTCGGCCGGCTCCCGAGTTCCGAGCACCGGGGCGTCGACGAGGGTCACGCCCTGGCCTGCGGCGAGCTCGGCACAGCGCTCGGTGCCCTCGAGCCCGATTGTGCTCATCTGCAACCAGAGGACATCTTCGTCTGCGTCCCCGAGAGCGCGCTCGGCGGTCTCAAGGACGGCGTCGGCGTCGCTCAGCATGGTGATCACCAGCTCAGCCCCGGCGGCCGCCTGCGCTGGATCGTCCAGCACCTCGGCCCCCGCCTCAGCCAGCGGGCGAGCCCGGTCGGCCGAGCGATTCCAGGCTCTCAGGATGAATCCCGCCTCTATGAGGTTGCGGGCCATCGGCTCGCCCATCGTGCCGGTGCCCAGAAAAGCGATCGTGGTCATGCCCACGCGGTACCCCCTCGGGCGGTGGGGTGAAACGCTTAGGCGACAGCGCGTCGGCAAAACCCGGTAGCCTCGCGACCTCAGGTGCAGAGCAACTTCAACGTTGAAACTCATAACGGGAGCCAGGCCGTGGTCATCGGGGTGAGCGGTGAGCTTGACCTCGCTTCCTCTCCGGCGCTGGAGCAGGAGCTCGAGCGGGGCGCCGCCGCCCAGGCCGAGCTCGTCATCGTTGACCTGCGCAACCTCGAGTTCATGGATTCCACCGGGCTCAGCGTGCTCGTTCGCGCCCACCAACGCGCGACCGAGAAGGGACAGCGCTTCGGCGTGGTCAAGGGCCCTCAGCAGGTACAGCGACTGCTCAGCCTGACCGGCGTGGCCGATCGGCTGACCCTGGCCGACTCGCCGGACGAGTTCCTGAGCCAGGACTGACAGCGCTCAGCGGCTGACCGTCTGGCCTAGCTCGCGGCCGGGGACCGCTGATCCAGCATCACGATGTGCAGGATCTCGGCGCCGTTGTCACGTCGAACCTCGAGCTCATCGCTCAGCAGCCGCAGCGCCGAGCCCACGTCGTCAGACGAGCCGCCGGTGAGGTCAGAGCTGGCACCCGGGCGCAAAGGCCCGATCACCATCTCCAGGCGACGGGTGTCGGTGCTGAGCCCGAAGGCCAGCCGGGCGTCGCTGGCGGCGCGGGCCGCGTGGGCGGCGACCGCATCGGTGACCAGGTAGACGTCGGAGAAGCGGTCGAGGGAAAAGCGCGCCCGGGCGGCCATGGCCCGGGCCAGACGTCCCAGGACGCCGCCGACGAAGGTAACCGGCGAGAGGGACACGATCGCGTCTGCGTCCAGGCGCTCGCTCCAGCCGTCCTCCGGCGTGGCGCTGTCAGGAACCTTGTACAGCGGCCGCCCGTCGCGCTCAGCGGCAAACTTCAGCCAAACCTCGGTGCCTCCACCTTCGTAAGGGCGGAAGGCCGTCTGCTGGGCGAGCGCGCGCATGATCGGAATCCCCACCCCCTGGAGGCGATCATCCGAGGGGGCCAGAACGGGGATGCCGCGCCCCTGGTCACGCACGATCACCACGAGGCCCTCGTCCTCGGTGTAAATGCAGATGTACAGAGGTCCGCTGGCGCCCTCGTAGGCGTGCATGACGACGTTGTTACACGCCTCGCTGACGGCGGTCTTGACGTCGTCGAGCAACTCGGGGTCGAGCTGGAGCAGCTCGGCGACTCCGCCCAGCATGCCGCGGACCAGAGTCAACGTTTCTGGACTCGACTCCAGGCGGAGGCTGATTATGGGCGAATCGTCGCTCACACGAGACTCTTACGCTGGCTCGCTCGCTGCTGCATCCTAATCGTGGCCCCCCCGGCCCGCCCCCGTCCGGCGCGCCCTACCGCTTCTGGCTCCCAGAAAGCCCGGGGAAGGATCGGATTTTGCTTACCCACGCGAGTAGTCGCCGAAACCGCTCAGCGACCTACCAGCCGCAGCAACTGGCGTGCCTCGCCTGGAACGCCGGCGATCAGCTCCCGTGTCTCGGTGAGCCCGTCGCGCAGCTCACGGTCACCCACCTCCACCGGGAGCATCGAGTCCTGCATCTCGGCGATCACCTGGTCTGCCTGCTCGATCGCCTCGCCGGCCCGCTCCAGGTGGACACGCGGATCAGCCGAGGGAGCGATGGCAGAGGCCGGCGCCAACGGCACCGCGGTGAGGTTGTGTCGCTCGGCGAAGCCTGAGCGTGTGCGCCGGGCCCGCGCGTACGCCGCCTGGACGGGCCGAAAGAGGCGAGCCTCCAGTGCCTCCGCGGTCGACTCGTCCGCCGCCTCGTAGGCCTCACCGAGGGCCTCTATCGCCGCCGACAGGTGGTCGACCGCCTGGCCCATCTCGTCGAGAAGCTGGATGCGGGCCGATTCGCTCGTGTAGGACATCAAGCACGAGCTTAGCCAGGGCCACGCTTCCAATACGATCGCGTCCCGGCGACAGGAGGTCTTGCGTGCAGCTCTGCTTGATGATCGAGGGCCAGGAGGATGTCACCTGGCCGCAATGGGTCGCTCTGGCCCGAGCCTGCGAGGAGCACGGGGTTCCCGCGCTGTTTCGTTCTGATCACTACATGAACCTGGACGGCCGCCATCCAGAGCGTGGCGCCCTGGACGCCTGGGCCACAGTGTGCGCCCTGGCCGCTCTCACCTCATCGCTGCGCCTGGGCACGATGGTCTCGCCGGCCACCTTCCGGCATCCCTCGAACCTGGCCAAGCTCGCCCTCACGGCCGACCACATCTCCGGAGGTCGGATCGAGGTGGGGCTGGGGGCAGGCTGGCACGAGCGTGAGCACGCCGCCTACGGTTTCGCCTTTCCCCCCGCCGGCGAACGGATGGAGATCCTGGAAGAGCAGCTGCAAATCCTGCTCGGCAACTGGGGCGAAGAGCCCTTCAGCCTCCAGGGCGCGCACTACCGACTCGAGGGGCTCGAGGCTCAACCGAAACCGGTGCAGCGGCCTCACCCACCTCTCATCATGGGCGGCAACGCCGGGACCCGCAGCGCCTCTCTGGCCGCTGCCTACGCCGACGAATACAACACTCCGTTCCCGACCGAGAACGATGTCCGGGATCGGCGCCGGCGGATCGAAGAGGCATGCGCTCAGGCGGGGCGCGAGCCGATCCCGTTCTCGATCATGACCTTGCTCCTCGTAGGTGCGGATGGGGGTGAGCTCCGCGACCGAGCGGCTCGCCTGCTGGAGAAGACGGGGATGGACCAACCCGTCGAGGAGTTTCTGTCGGATCCGCCGGCAGCCTGGCTCGTGGGCACCGTGGATCAAGTCGGCGAGCGCATGCAGGCGCTCGCCGAGGCCGGGGTAGCTCGAATCATGTGCCAGCACCTCCTCCACGATGATCTCGATGCCGTGGCGCTGATGGGCCGCGAGCTAGCCCCGGTCGTCGCCTGACCCGGCCAGGAGGCTAGGCGCCGCTGAACTCAGGCGTGCGCTTCTCGACGAAGGCGGCGGCGCCTTCGATGAAGTCGCCCGTGCGGCCGAGAGCGTGCTGGAGCTCGGCCTCCAACTCCAGCTGAGCGTCCAGATCCCGGTAGATGGACCGGTTGAGTGCCTGCTTGGCGGCGGCGTAGGAACGAGTTGGCCCGGCGGCCAGACGCTCCAGGAGCGCGGCTGCCTCGTCCCTCAGCTGGTCGTCCGGATAAACCCAATTCACGAGTCCCCAGTCAAGCGCCTGGGCAGCCGGGATCCGCTCCCCCAGGTAGGCCATCTGAAACGCGCGGGCCTTTCCCACGGCCGGAGGCACAAAGGCCGTCGAGCCGCCATCCGGCATGAGCCCGATGTTGACGAAGGCGAGGCTGAAGAAGGCTGACTCAGCCGCCAGCACGAGATCGCAGGCGAGCGCCAGCGAGCAACCGATTCCCACCGCCGGCCCGTTGACCGCCGCAACCACCGGCTTGGGGAGGGTCCGCAGTCCGGCGATCGCGGGGTGGTAGATGTCCCGGAGCTCCTTGCGGATATCCGGCCGCCCGTCCTCCGCCGGCTCGAAGCCCGCCTTGAGGTCGGCGCCTGAGGAAAATCCGCGCCCGGCACCTGTGATCAGCACGGCGCGCACAGACTCCTCGCTCGCCTCCCGCTCGATCACGCTGCGCAGCTCGGTTCCGAACTCGGCCGTCCAGGCGTTGAGGGTCTCAGGCCGATTCAGGGTCAACCGGCCGACCGGGCCCGCCTGCTCCCAGATCAGCGTCGCGTAGGCCACGCTAGGCGGAGCGGGCCTCGGTGGCGACGCCGTTGCCCTCGATCGTCCCGTGGAAGCCCTCGTGACTGGGGATCTGCTCCAGGGCTCGATCGGCGGTGCGGTGGAACTGGTCGGCCAGCTTGCGCAGGTCCTCGATCAGGCGGTGGCGCTCCCGTGCCAGCTGGTCGATGTGGTTGCTCACCTGCTCGCGGTAGCCATCCGCGTCCTCCCGGACCCGGCGGGCCTCGGCCCCAGCCTGAGCCTCGATCTCCCCGGCCTGGGCCCGGGCGTCGCTCAGGACCTGCTCGGCCTCGCTCCGGATGCGGGCGCCGTAGCGGTCCGCATCCTCACGGAGCTCGCGCGCCTGGACCTCGGCGGCCGCCGTCCGCTCACGGGCATGGCTCTCCGCGTCGGCGATGATCTCCTCCGCCGCTTTGCGCGCCCGGCGCAGAATCGAGCTCGTCTCTTCACCCACGTCGGCCAGGGCCCGCTCGATGACCGCATCGGGCGAGCGCATCGCCTCGAGCTCGACCACGATCCGGGACACGCGCTCCACATAGTGGTCGACCTCGGCGCGGTCATAGCCGCGGCGTGACGAGGCGAATTCGACCCCAGTCAGCTCGGGCAGAAAGGTGCGGCCGCGGGCGGGCCGGAGATCGGTCCTCGCCCCTAGCGCCTCCGCGCTCTCAGGTGGGGGCCCGTCATGCGGTTCATGGTCCACAGCCTGCGAGTATGGCCCCCGTCCCCGCCCAGCGCAAGGCCACTGGACACCTGCTTTACCGGGGTTTAAGCGACCCCGTTCCGGCTCGACCATTCCCAATGAGAGTCCTCGCCATCGTTCATCAGCCTGATGCCGGCCCGGGCGTCTTTGCCGAGGCGGTGGCCGCCTCCGCGCACGGCCTCGAGCTCTGGCATCCGGCCCACGGAGACTCCGCGCCGGCTGAGGCGTCCCGGTACGGCGCCGTGCTGACCTTCGGGGGCGGCATGCACCCCGATCAGGACGACCGACATCCATGGCTGGGCCGGGAGAGGAGCTTCCTGGCCAGCGCGGTCGAGCAGGGGGTCCCGGTCCTGGCCGTATGCCTCGGAGCCGAGCTCCTGGCTCAGGCAACCGGCAGCTCCGCTCAACGGGCAGCCGAGCCGGAGATTGGGTGGTATCCGGTGCACATCGTTGATGAGGCGCGTTCTGACCCGCTGATCGGCACCTTGCCCTCGCCGTTTGACGCCCTGGAATGGCACAGCTACGAGTCGGTACCTCTCGACCGAGCCGTCGCACTGGCCCGGAGCGAGACCTGCGTTCAGGCCTACCGAGTGGGCGACTGCGCGTGGGGCATCCAGTTCCATGCCGAGGTTACGCTCCCGACCTTCGAGGCCTGGCTGGATCAGTACCGAGAGGATGCTGACGCGGTGCGGATGAAGATCGACCCTGATTTGATTCGAAGCCAGACGAGAGAGGCGATCGGTGAGTGGAATCGGCTGGGGCGTGAGCTCTGCACCCGGTTTCTCGAGATTGCGGCGTCGAGGGCCGGTGTGCCGCGGGGCGCCGACGGGTAGAGGAACAACGAGCTAACGCGGAGGAACTGATGGCGATCGGAAAAACGCTCGGACGCAAAGCAGCCAAGGCAACAGTCCGGCACTCGGTGCGCGGCGTTGCCGCGAAGGCGCAGCGCAAGCCGTTGCGGAGCGCGAGCCTGCTCAGCGCGGGGGGCCTGATCGGCGCTCTCGCCGGCTGGGTCGCCGGGCGCAAGACGAGCTGATCCCGGGTCCAGCTCAGGGCGCGTGGCCGGGCTCGATCCCCTTCGCTCGGCGAAAGGTGAGGGATCGACCGGAGCGATGAGCCTCGCCGTCGATCGGCTCGAGTAGGAGACCGCAATGGTCGCCCAAGTCGAACCGCTCAAGGATCCGCCCCGCGAACCAGTCCTCGAGCTGGGTCAGAACGGGCGCCCGCTCCGGTCCCTCGCGCCACTCGCAGCGGGCAAACTTGTCCACCTCGTCGCCAGTTTCACCGCCGAACAGGGCCGCCAGCTCGCCGGCCTGCTCAGGCACAAAATGGACGACGAGGACCTCGGCTCGCCGCGCCACCTGGAAGGTGTGGTTCTTGACCGAAAGGCAAATCAGGAAGCGCTGTGGGTGGATCGAGACCTGGGAGGCGAAGCCGACCAGGCAACCGCTGCGCTCACCATCGGCGGCGGTCGTGACGATGAACATCGAGTAGTCGAGCTGGGCCATCAGCTGCTCGAAGTCGGAGTGCTCGGTGGGCATCGAGCCACCCCTACCCGCCGCTGAGGCCGCCGACCCCTCCGGTTAGCTCAGCGCGTTCCCTGGGTAGGGCCGCCCTCAGTGAGCTCCTCCGGAATCATGCGCCGCCAGCTGACACCGCTTGAGCCGCTGGTCAGGCAGCTCGAGTCCGCCGAAGCCCTGGATTCGGTCGGTGAAACCGCGGCCAAGCTCATCCGGGAGAACCTTGGCCAGGGACAGCTGAAGCAGGCGCTGAGTGGGACCTGGCTCGGCCACGCGGTGCACCCGGTGCTCACCGACGTGGTCATCGGCTCGTTCACGAGCGCCTCACTGCTCGATCTGTTCGCTCCTGACTCCGATGGCACGGCGGCCGAGCGGCTGATTGCCCTTGGTCTCCTCGCCTATCTCCCCACTGCCGCGACCGGAGCCAACGATTGGGCCGACTCCGAGCCCGTCGATGACGGGGTCCGCCGCGTCGGGCTGGTGCACGCGGTTTCCAACGCGGTCGGAGCCACGCTTTACGCCGCGTCCCTGGGCGTGCGCCGGCGCGGCGGCCGCCGTTTCGGCGCCGTGCTCGGCTTTGCCGGCATGGGTGCGATGACGGCGGGCGCCTACCTGGGTGGCCACCTCTCGTTCACCAAGGGAGTCGGGCCCGACCAGACCGTCTTCGATCCCGGCCCCACGGACTGGACGGTGGCTGCCGACGCCTCGCTCCTGAGCGAGAACCGGCCGACACGGGTGGTCGTGGACGACACGCCCGTGCTCCTCCTACGCCAGGACCAGAACATCTACGCGATCCACGATCGCTGCTCGCACCGAGGCTGCCCGCTGAGCGACGGTGAGGTGGAAGGTGATGAGATCGTCTGCGGGTGTCACGGCTCTCGCTTCTCGCTGCGCGACGGAGCGGTCAAGCACGGCCCGGCGAGCGCCCCCCAGCCGGCGTTCCAGGTCCGTGTGCAGGACGGCCGCGTTGAGGTGCGGCGGCTGAGCCCTACTTGACCTGCGTCCGGTTGAGGAAACATAATTGCGTTCGTGGCCAACGAACGGTTCAACAGCTGGCTGATTGACGAAGGCGAAACCCGTCAGGTTCGGATTGGGTCGCTCACCAGAACACTTCTGACGGCGGTCCTGCTGACCGTCATCGGAGTGCTCGTGGTGTGGGCCATGTTCCTCCTGTTGGCCACCGCCTGAGCTGAATCAGTACGCCGGTGCGGCGGGGCGCGCGCCCGGCGGTCTTAGCCTGCTCGCGTGGCGCCGTCATCAAGCTCGTGAACCAGCTCCCGAACGCGCCTGTCGATCTCGTCACGGATCTCCCGGACGCGCGCCTTCGGCTGGCCCGCCGGGTCTTGGAGATCCCAGTCGAGGTATCGCTTGCCGGGGATGAACGGGCATTCGTCCCCACAGCCCATGGTGACCACCACGTCGGCCTGCTCGGCCAGTTCGCGGGTGAGGCGCTTAGGCGTGCGGCCAGTCAGGTTGATACCGATCTCGTTCATCACATCGATCACTTCGGGATGAAGGTGCTCGGCGGGCGTGGTACCGGCGGAAAGGGCCCGGTGCCGCCCCCCGGCGGCTTGCTCGAACAGGGCTTGGCTCATCTGGGAGCGGCCCGCGTTCTGCCGGCAGACAAAGATCACGACGCTCATGAGAGATGCGGCAGCACGACCGTTTCCGCGTCGGCGGGCTGAATGTCGGGATAGAGCAAGCGGATCGCTAGGAGCGCCATCCCCGCACCAACGAGCTGAGTGACGATGAATCCGGGAGCGGATGCGGGAGCGATTCCCGCGAAGGTGTCCGAAAACATGCGCCCGACCGTGATGGCCGGGTTGGCAAAGCTGGTGGAGCTGGTGAAGAAGTAGGCCGCACCGATGTAGGCGCCAACAGCCGCGGCGGCGGACCCGGCTCGCCTGGTGCGGGCTAACGAGAAGATGACCAGGAGCAGCCCGAAGGTTGCGATCACCTCTGAAAGGAGATGCGCCGGCGAGGCACGGTGCTTGGTCGAGATGCTGATCGCAGCCAATCCGAACATCCCATTGGCGAGGATCGCACCAAGTGAGCAGCCCGCAATCTGCGCGGGGACGTAGCCGAGCACTTCGCGCCGGCGAAGACCACCAAAAATGCCGTCAACGATGGATACGGCGGGGTTGAAGTGCCCGCCGGAGACGGGACCGAACATGAGGATGATCGCGTACAGCCCGGTGGCGGTGGCGGCGGCGTTCTCGAGGAGCTCCAGTCCAGTGTCATGTGGCGAGAGCCGCTGGGCCGCGACTCCCGAGCCAATGACCACCGCGGCCAGGAGCGCCGAGCCCAGGAATTCGGCCAGGAGCCGGCGTGAAAGCGGGGTGCGGGTCATCGCTGGGACTCTAAAGATTGACAATTGTCTCTTCAATCGATATTTGTATATCGATGTCCGTCGATCTGGAGCTTCTTCCGAAGCAGAAGCGCGCCGCCGGTGAGCGCTGCTGCGAGCCCGTCGTCTATCCAGACGTCGAGAAACAGGAGGCGACCCGGATGGCGAAGGTCGCCAAGGCGCTCGGGGACCCGATCCGGCTCCAGCTTGTGGATTTGCTGCGCAAGCACGCTGGAAAGGTGTGCGTGTGTGAGCTCGTCCCCCTGTTCGATATTTCACAGCCGACCCTCTCGCACCACCTCGGAAAGCTGCGCGCGGCGGGGATCGTCGATTCCGAGCGGCGGGGACTATGGGCCTACTACTACGTCAAGCCAGAGGCACTGGAGGAGCTATCGCAATGGCTGAGCTGAACACCAACTGCTGTAGCTCGCAGGCGCAGGCGACCTGCTGCGAACCGTCCGAGAAGGCCGATTGCTGCGGTGAGAGCCACGGGGACAGCTGTGGCTGCTCCGCGGGGCTCACGACACCGACGGGGACGACGGCGGTTCGTGAAGCGGTGCGGGAGAAATACGCGGCGGCGGCCCGGACGGCCGCAGAAGGGGGTGGGCCGGGCTGCTGCAGCCCGGCGGACGAGGCGGGATTGTTCGGTGCCTCCCTCTACGGCGAGACGGAGGCCCCGATAGCCGCCGTCAATGCCTCTCTCGGCTGCGGGGTGCCGACCGCGGTCGCTGACCTGCAAGAAGGCGAGATCGTGCTTGACCTGGGGTCCGGCGCTGGTGCGGACGTGCTCATCTCGGCCAGCCGCGTGGGGCCCACCGGGCGAGCGATCGGGCTCGATATGACCGACGAGATGCTCGAACTGGCGCGAGCCAACGCGGCGGAGGCTGGAGTGCAGAACGTGGAGTTCCGCAAGGGCTACCTCGAGGAGATGCCGCTGGAGGATGGAAGCGTCGACGTAGTGATCTCCAACTGCGTGATCAACCTCTCCGGAGACAAGGCGAAGGTCCTTCACGAAGCCGCGCGCGTGCTCCGTCCTGGCGGCAGGTTCGCAGTTTCTGACGTGATCGCCGATGCAGGAATGGACGAGGTGACCCGCGCCGACATGGCCGCCTGGACCGGCTGCGTCGCCGGCGCTCTGACCGCGGAAGAGTTCCGCGCAGCGCTCCGGCACGCCGGATTCGACGAGATCGAGATCCGCGAGACCCACCGCGTGCACGAACACGCCGGCGCCGCAATCGTCCGAGCCTGTAAGCCGCACGACTGACGCGGACCCAAAGATGGTTCAGCGCTAGATGGGCGTATTGGTGATGAGCCTGAGCCCCGCGTCGAACGCTCCGAGGTGACGCAGGTGCCCGTGGCGGCGATCCCAGGCGCCGCTCTCGAGGTCACGCCGGACGGCTTCGGTGACACGCTCGACGACGGCCGGCTGCATGCGCGCAAAGCCGGAGGTGGCGTTGCGCGCGGCTTGGTCGAGGACGCGCTCGGGGTGAGCCCAGAACGATCCCAGCGTCCAATCCTGGGTGTCGCGAGGGATCTTGACGGTCTCCAGCTCGGTGGTTCCCCCCAGCCAGTTCCCCAGCGCCTCCGGGTCCGGGAAGATCCGTCGGTCCAGTTCGGCCACCTCGGGTAGATATTCGTCCATCAGCCACATTCGTCCGCTGACCTCGGGGTCGTAGGTCACGATGACCACCGGACCGCGCGTGACGCGCCGCATCTCGCGGATGCCGGCCTCCTGTTCCTCGTCCCAGTGGTGAATCGTCAGGATTGCCATCGCCGCGTCGACGCACTGGTCTCGGAGCGGAAGCCGCCCCGCGCCGGCGCGAATCGCCGGTGGCAGCTCAGGTGGTCGCTGCCCAGCCATCACGTCGCTCGGTTCGACTGCGAGCACGTAGCGGTCGCGCGGCTCGTACGAGCCGGTCCCGGCTCCGATGTTCACGACGGTCCGCGCTCCTCCCAGAGCGTTGTGGATACGCCGCGCCAGTCGCGGGTCTTCACGGCGAGTGCGCGCGTAGTCCCGTCCGATTTGCTCGTAGCGTGGAGCGGTGCGACTGTCAGCCGAGCTCGTCATCGCCCTGTCCACGCTCGAGGTTGCGCCGGAGATGCTCGTGGTAGCCGGCGAACTGGCGCGCCACGGCACGATGCAGAACGGGCTCGAAGAGCTTCTTCAGGCCACCGAGGACCCCCTCGGCGACGAAGTGCACTCGGGTTCCGTCGCCATCCGGTTCGAACGCCCACGTCCCGTCCACCGGGTATGGCCCCTCAGCGATGTGCACGCGGACACGGTGGGGGCGATCAAACTCGGTGAACTCGGTCACCTGCTCGAACTCCTTGCCCAGCGGCGGCTTCGTGCGCTCTCGAAACCGCGCCCCGAGCCCCGGCGGCCCGTCCGTCAGCCGCTCAACTGAGAGATTCGACGTCTGCCAACTCGAAAGCTTGGCGGGGTCGGTGACGTAATCGAATACGACTTCCGGCGGGCGCGCCACCAGGAACGTTTCCTCAACCCGCATGGCTGACCCCTACTCCCGCGCCGCGGCAAGGCCTGTGAGCATCGCGACGGCCGCTGCGGCGAGGACTGCCGTACGGCCCCGCGACCGCGGGCCCGCGAGGGTGGCGGCGAAGTCGACGGCGTCGCAGGCGCTCGATGTCAGGAGCCATCGACGGAGCGCTGCTCGGTCGCGAACGGACGTGAGCGTCCCGAGGCCGAGTGCCGCGTCGCGGGCGCCCATCGCCCGGATGATCATGTGGGCGCCCGGGGCTCGTGCGTCGTCGCCGGCCCAGGGGGCTGCGAGGTCCGGCGCCGCGCACAGCGCCACCCCGACGATTACGCGTCCGCCGGCGATGACCCGGACGGCTGCCAGCGTCTGTCCCCTCATCGGCCGGCGACCTTAGCAACGCACGCCGCCTCTACCCGCGGAGCGTGCCCGGCCGCGGGTGGGTAGCGTCTAGTCGAAGCTGGGCAAGCGCCGAGACATTCAGGGAGCGAGCGATGGGATTCACGACCTCAAACCCTCCGCCAGTCGATCCGCCGACGTTCATGCAGACGCCGTACCTCGAGCGGATCAAAACGGTCACGCAGCACTGGGTCGAGTACGGCGCCGGTTTGCCGAAGTTCATCATGCTGATCTACATCGCGAAGATGGCGCTGTTCGCGGTTGTCGGCGTGCTGGCGAGCACCTTAACCTCGCACCTTGACCCGCTGCATCCGGGGACGTGGTTCAACGAACCGATCGTGTACCAGAAGCTCGTCTTGTGGATCGTGCTGGTCGAGGTACTTGGCGTTGGCGGCGCATGGGGACCCCTTACCGGCCACTTCAAACCGATGACGGGCGGCTTCCACTATTGGATGCGGCCGAAGACCATCCGGTTGCCCCCGTGGCCCGGCAAGGTTCCGCTCACAGCCGGCGACACGCGGACCGTGGGCGATGTCGGCCTATACCTCCTACTGCTTGCGGCGCTCGTGGTCGCGATCGTGCTCCCGGGCGCGCACAGTTCGTCGCTCACCGCTGCCGCCGGACCGAACCAAGGGCTCGTCGCACCGGCCTCGATCGTCCCGATCATTGTGCTGCTCGTCATCCTCGGGCTCCGCGACAAGACGATCTTCCTGGCCGCCCGCAGCGAACAGTGGCTGCCGGCGCTGGTGTTCTTTGCCTTCTTCCCGTTCGTTGACATGATCGTCGCCGCGAAGCTGCTGATCGTGCTGGTCTGGTTCGGCGCCGGCGTCTCGAAGATCAACCTGCACTTCGAGAACGTCATCCCGCCGATGGTCAGCAATACGCCTTGGCTGCCGTCCAAGGGCATCAAGCGGATGCACTACGCGAACTTCCCGGACGACCTACGTCCGTCGAAAGGAGCCAAGCGCCTGTCCCACATCGGCGGTGCGATCGGGGAGCTCATCCCACCCTGGGTACTGCTGTTCTCGCACAACCCCACTGTGACGACGGTGGCCGCGATCTTCATGATGAGCTACCACGTCTTCATCACCTCGACCTTCCCACTAGCGGTGCCGCTGGAGTGGAACCTGATGTTCATCTACATCACCGCGTTTCTGTTCCTCGGCTACCCGGCCTACCACGGGTACGGGCTCGGCAACATGAATCCGGTGCTGCTGGCGGTGACCGCGGGCGCGCTGATCATCGTTCCCGTCCTCGGCGAGCTTCGCCCTGACCTGGTGTCATTCTTGCCCTCCCTGCGCCAGTACTCGGGGAATTGGGCAACGTCGATGTGGGCGCTGGCGCCGCACACCGAAGCCAAGCTCAACCAACACCTCGTTTCGCCCGCGCCGGTGCAGAAGGACCAGCTCACCGAGATGTTCGATGCGGGCGCCGCGGTTGTACTGCTGCATCAGTACCTCGGCTGGCGCGCCTTGCACAGCCAGGGTCGGGGACTGAACTCGGTCATGCTCACCCAGCTCGGTTCGGATGTCGATGTCTTCGAGCTCCGCGAGGGGGAGATGATGTGCAACGTCGCCATTGGGTGGAACTTCGGTGACGGTCACCTACACGGTGAGGACCTGATCAAGGCCGTCCAGAGACGCTGTGGTTTCGCGCCCGGGGAGCTCATCGTCGTCTACGCCGAGTCCGAGCCGCTCGGCAACGGTCGCCAGCAGTATTGGGTCATGGACGCCGCCGTCGGCATCGTCGAGCGCGGCTCCTGGGCGGTCGGAGATGCCGTGGCCGAGCAGCCATGGCTGCCCAACGGTCCCATTCCTCTCGAGGTGCGGTGGCGGAGGCCTGGCTACGAGCGGGTCGGCCACGGCGTGCCTACGCAGGCCGTGGCCGCGCCCATAGCAACCGCGTGACCAGCGCAGTCGTCGTCGGTAGCGGTCCAAATGGCCTCGCCGCCGCTCTCACGCTTGCCGCGGCCGGCGTAGACGTGCTCGTTCTCGAAGCGGCGGACCGACTCGGCGGGGGCGCGCGGACCAGCGAGCTGACGCTTCCAGGCCTCCTGCATGACGAGTGCTCGGCTGCCCACCCTCTCGCTGTTGCGACTCCCTTCTCACGGCAGTTCGACCTCGCCGCCCACGGCCTGACCTGGTGCTGGCCCGAGGTGCAGTACTCACATCCCCTCGACGGCGGCCGCGGTGCGGCGGCCTACCGCTCGGTCGAGGAGACCGCCGCGGGGCTCGGGATCGGTGGCCCCGCCTGGCGGTCGGTGTTCGGGCCATTGACCGCGGGCTTTGACGACATCACAGCGGACTTTCTCCGACCCATGATCCGCGTGCCCACCCATCCATTCAAGCTCGCGGCCTTCGGCGCCTATGCCGCCCTCCCCGCGAGGCTACTGGCACGGCGATTCGCCACGCCCGAGGGGCAAGCGCTGTTCGCGGGCGTCGCTGCCCACGCGTTTCGGCCGTTCAGTTCGCCGATGTCCTCGGCGATCGGAGTCGCCCTGGGAACCGCAGCGCACCGATACGGATGGCCGGTTGCACGAGGCGGTTCCGGCGCCATCACTCGCGCCATGGTCTCGTTGCTCGACGGCTTCGGCGCGAGGTTCGAGACCGGCGTTCGCGTTGCGTCCTTGGACGAGCTGGGCTCGCACGAGATCGTCATGCTCGACGTGACGCCGGCCGCAGCTGTCCGCATCGCCGGGGACCGCATGCCGCGTCGTATCGCGCGGGCGCTCGATCGATTCCGCCACGGCCCGGGGAGCTTCAAGGTCGATTTCGCAGTGGAAGGAGGCGTCCCGTGGGCGCACGAGCCGTCGCGCCGGGCGGGGACCGTCCACGTGGGCGGCACCCTGAGCGAGATCGTCACCAAGGAGAGGCTCGTCCACGCCGGGCGTATGCCAGAGGAGCCGTTCGTACTCGTCTGCCAGCAGTATCTAGCCGACCCGTCGCGCTCAGCCGGCGACGTCCATCCGGTGTACAGCTACGCGCACGTCCCGTTCGGTTACACCGGAGACGTGACCGAACGAATCGAAGCCCAGATCGAGCGCTTCGCCCCCGGCTTTCGGGAAAGGATCCTTGCCCGCCATGTTCGCTCAGTGGCGCAAAGCGAGGCGTACAACGCGAATGACGTCGGGGGCGACATCGTCGGCGGCAGCAACGATCCGATCCAGATGATCTTTCGCCCGCGTCCGGCGCTCGACCCTTACGCTACGGGTGTCCCGGGCGTCTATCTGTGCTCGGCGGCCACGCCACCCGGCGCCGGCGCCCACGGGATGTGCGGGTACAACGCCGCTGTTTCGGCTCTCACGTCAACGCATCATGGCTCCACGGCGTGAACTTGACGACCCCCGCTCAGCGCCAGTCGATCTTCGCCAGCTGTTCCCGGAGCTTCCGTCCGCGCGTGGGGTTGAGTGATTCAACCCAGGAGATACGGCCGAGAAGGTGGGCTCTGAAGTCTGCGGCTTTGGCGTGGTTCTGGCTAGCTGGACCGTGAGCCGTGGCGTTGTGGAGTATGGCTTTGAGGCGCTCGTATTCGCTGCGGCGCATATTGGGGTGAACGTTCACGACTACGCCGCAGACGGTTTGGCGGCCCCCCGCGCTTTGAATTGCGGATTTGGCTTGGTTGAGCCGAAAGCCCTCCGCGCGGATGATCTCGGTTGCGATCGATTCGAGTTGGATCCGCCGGCGGTGCAAATTGGCCGGCCCGGAGAAGGTGAGGTCGTCGGCGTAGCGTGAGTAGCGGAGCCCTGATGCCAGCGCGAGGCCGGAAAGCCGCCGATCGAGCCTGAACGCGGCGAGATTGGCAAGCGCGGGCGAGGTCGGCGCGCCCTGTGGTAGATGGGGTGTCGCCAGCTGCCGACCCAGCCAGAACCGGGCCTGGACGGCGCGCTGTGGGGTCGTGCTCGAGATCACCTGCCACGCGGAGACGGGCACCGTGTTCGTGGTCAGGCCGGTGAGCACGTGACAGATCTGCGGGGAGTAGCCGAGGGTTCGAAAGATGCCGTACACGCGCCCCGCTGAGACCGAAGCGAAGAAGTCCTTGAGGTCGAACCGCAGGACGGCAGCCTGCCCGGTGTGTAGTCGTGCATGGGTGATAGCCGAGCGGCCCTGCGTGAACCCGTGCGCGGCCTCGTGTGGGGGGACGTGATCGAGGATCTCACGCAGAATCCATCTCTGGATCTCCTTCAGCCGGGTCTTCGGCGCCTCGATCACCCTGGGCACACCTCCCGGTCTCCCGACGGCGCGGTAGCGGTAGTTGCGAAGCTGCTCACGGCTCACCGTGCGCTCAAGGCTGCGCACATCCGCGAGCCACGCAAGCTGGCCATCACTCAGCTCCAGCCGCTCGGCAAGCGCCGGGACCGACACGATGGGAGTGATCGCCCACTCGTGCGCCAGCTCGGGCCGCGCGAACCCAGACGGTGAGCCGGCCGCCGGATCGCTCAGCAGCCGCAGTACACGAGGCGGTTCGCTCTCATCGACCGCAGGGCGGCGTTCGCCCAGGAAGGCGTAGATCAGCCGGAACAGCTCACCGCGACGGTCGACCGGTGCCGTCCGGTAAACGGCAACCACGCGCATCGCTAGAGCAGTCATCCAACCCGGCCACCGCTCCAGACAACCAGCGCCGCTCTCAGCGACCCGATCGACGCTCCACGGCGCGGCGAGAAACGCGTCCGTCAGTTCATTCGCTACCGCAGCGCGCTCGGCAGGCTCGTACACGCGAGCAATGATCGCGGCGCCGCGCGCCGACTGCTCCTGTCGCGCGTGCCCGGAAGTGCCTCCGAACGATGCACCCTAGGGCTCGCGATGCACTGAACCACGTAACTGAATGTCCCCGGGGTAACCCCGGAGAGGCAGCGCACCCGAAGATGCGCCAGCCCAACTCGGTGCAACGACGCCGCTAGGCGCACGCTACCAGCCGACACCTTCCCCCCTACCTACTGCTCGCGCAGTAGCTGTCCGAGCGGTAGGCGGCGCAGCCGCTGGGCGGCGATCGCACACCGCGACGCCGGTCGCGACGACGGCTGCACCGGCGAGCTCGCCGAGGTAGGCCCACGGTACGGTCAGTGCGTCGGGAGGCGGATCGAACACGTGCTGGAGCATCGCGACGAGCATCAGCGCGAGCAGCGAGCCCGAGCCCGGCGGCGAGCAGCCAGCGCCGGCGACCAGCACGAGCGCGGCCTCGCTCCACACGAACGCGCCGACGCTCCGGAGCGTCGCACCGACGGCTGCCATCGTCGCGAACTCGTGCCGGCGCTCGATCACCGCCAGCGCTACAAAAAGCGCCATCGCGGCAGCGGCGAGCGCGATCGTGAACGCCTCCTCGATCCGGCTGATCCCGCGCAGATCGACGGTCGTGATCGAACTGACCGTCTGCGTGAGTCTGGTCGGTGATGTTCTTCACGATCGTGCCGTCGGCCGCGGTCGCGCGTGCGACCCTCGGCCGCGGTCGGCCCGGGATCGCTGGAGCGGGCGAACACCACGTTCGGTCCGCCGACGTGATCCGCGGCCTGCAGGTAGGAGAGGTTCGCGACCATGAATGAGTCCCGCGGGCGCCGAGGGGAACTCCTGGACGACTCCCTCGACGTGAAACGGCACCACCTTGAAGCGTCCGGTCGAGCGGTCGAGCACGCGCAGCCTGCAGCAGGTCGCCCAGATGCAGCTGGTAGTCGGTGATCGTCTCCTTGGAGACGAGGATCGCGTCGGGACGGGAGCGCAGCCGGTCCAGCGATCTGCTGACGCGTTCGCGCCCAGGAAGTAGGAGTCGCGGAGCGTCGTCCCGCGAGTGATCGTGTTCGGGTCGATCCCGAACGTGTCCTGGAGGTCAGGGCCGACGTATGCGTAGGAGTGATCGACGGCGGTGGTGCCCTGCGCACGCCCGGACGGCGGCGATCCTGGGCTCGCAGCCGGCGTGGTGCCGTGACTCCCGGTGGCGCGGTTGCGGTGACGTCGGCGCCGAGCGTCAGCTGTGCGTCGACGTTCGCCTGCTGGTCGTAGGTAGCGGTGAACAGGCCCAGATCGACGCCGAACGCGAGCAACAGCCCGACCACCACCAGCCCTCGGTTGATCGCAGCGCCCGCGCCGGCCAGCGCTCGCCAGCAGGAATGCGCGCGTGCTCCCGGCCGCGCCGCCACCGCCGAAGCGGCCGCGCGACCCATGCGAGCGCTCGACCGCGCAGCCGCACGAGCAGCAGCGTCGCGCCGATCCACAGCAGCGCCGGCGCGAAGAACATGTAGACCGACAGCGACAGCGTCGGGTTCGAGTCCGGGTTGACGATGGCCGAGAAGCCCGTGCTCGCGGTCAGCCACCAGATCAGGCCGCTCAGCGCGAGCGCGACGAGGTCGAGGTACAGCCGCTGCCACAGCGGCTTGCCCTCGCGGCGCACGCGCGCGGCGGCTCTCGGTTACCGCGGCGCGCCACACCGACGCGGTCGCGCCGACGCGGGCGGCCAGCGCGCCCCCCATCGCCAGGGCGATGCATGCTGCCACCGTCGATCAGCCCGCGCAGGAACGTCAGCCCGACGCCGCCCTTGATGATCAGCGACACGGCGCCGAACGCGACGCGCGGCGCCGATCACGCCCGGCGACGATGCCGATCAGGGCGCTCTCGGCGACCGCCATCGCGAGCAGCTCGCGGCGGGTGGCGCCCCGCGCGCGCAGCAGCGCGAGGTCGCGCCGGTCCCGCTCGACCGTCCCGAGCGCGGCCAGGTACGCGAGCCCGAGCGCGACCAGCGCGCCGGGGACCGCCAGCATGATGTACAGCGTCTCGGCATAAAGCGCGTCGCCGGCGGCGGTGTTGAGCTGGTCTGAGAGGTTGTCGACGAACTGGCACCTGGCCGGGCAGCGCGCGCTCGACGCGGTGGACGATCTGCGCCGGCGCGCGTGTAGCGCCTGCGCCGGGCGTCGAGCCGAGCCGCGGCGGGTCGACCTGCGCCTGCACCTGCCACTGGATGCCGGTCTGCGCGCCCGGGTACCGCGGAGGCCCCGCCGGCGCCCGGCGGCGATCGCCGAGCTCGTGGCGCGCGAGCGTCGCGGCCAACGTGGCGAGCGGCATGATCGCGGCGTTCGCCGGCGGCTGCGCCGGGCGCCGGCCCGAGCAGCGGGTTCAGCGGCTGGAACACGACGTCGGGAGCGGTGATCAGCGCCACGCCCGGAGACCGCGGAAGCGTTCGGGCCGGGCGCCGGGCCGCGCGGTGAGCGAGATCGTAGTCGCCGATGTGCGCCTGGAGCGTCGCGGCGAGCTGCTGGTCGAGCACGATCGAGCCCGGCTCGCAGCGAGCCCTGGAGGAAGCGGAAGGTGTGGATGTGCGGCCTGATAGCCCGGCGGCACGGCCAGCACCGACCCGCTGCCGGCGTTCGTGATGCCCGCCGGGGCCGCTGTGCGAGGCGGCGGCGAACGGCGCCGTCGCGGTCGGCTGAGGCCTGCAGGATGCCCGGCTGGCGCGCGACGCCCGCGGCTACGCGATTGCGCCTGCGCGTAGGACGCCGACCGGACCCTGCCAGTCGAGCGGGACGCTGCGGATCGCCGAACCGGTCATCGTGCGCAGCGAGTGGCCGATGAACAGCAGCATCGAGCCGAGCAGCGCGACCGCCGCGGCCGAGCACGACGATCCGCACCAGCGGTCCGGCCGGGCGCCGCGGACGATGCCGGCCAGCGCGAAACCGAGCGCCGCCCTCACGACCGAACGCTCCCCGCCGGTGATCCGGCCGTCGGCGAGCCCGACCGCCGCTCGAACCGCGCGGCGACGTCGGCGTCGTGGGTCGCGGTCACCTGCGCGAAGCCGAACTCGCCGTGCAGCGCGTCGATCAGGTCGAGCACGCGCGCGCCGGTGTCGGAGTCGAGGTGTCCCGTCGGCTCGTCGCACAGCAGCAGCGCCGGCCGCTGGGCGAGCGCGCGCGCGATCGCCACGCGCTGCGCCTCCCCGCCGGAGAGCTCGGCCGGCAACGCCTCGAGCTTCGCCGCCGAGGCCGACGAGCTCGAGCAACTCGACCGGCTCGAGGCTCCGGCCCGGTGCCGTCCGCGCGCTGCGGTCGGCGTGCGCCGCGAACGCGACGTTCTCGTAGGCGGTGAACGTCGGCAGCAGGTTTGCGCCCTGGAACACGAACGCGATTCCCGCGGCGCGGGCCTCGCCGCGGGCGACCGCGTCAAGCGAGGACAGCGGCGCCCCCCGCCAGGTGACCTCGCCCGCCTCCGGCACGACCAGGCCGCCGAGCACGTGCAGCAACGTCGTCTTGCCCGAGCCCGACGGCGCCGAACAGGGCCACGCGCTCGCCGCTCGCCGATCGCGAAGTCGACCTCGTCGAGGGCTGTGACCGCGCGCGTCGCCGCTGCCGTGGACGACGCTCGACGCGCTCGGCACGCGGCGAGCTCGGCCACGGCGGTCACCGCGCTCACGCGACCACCCGCCCGTCGCGCATCTCGACGACCCGATCGGCGGCCGCGGCGACCCGCGTCGGAGTGGGTCACGATCACCACCGTGCTGCCCGCGCTGCTCGCGCAGGCTGCCGCGAGTGCCTCGAGCACGATCTGCTCGTTGCGCGGCGTCGAGCTCGCCGGTCGGCTCGTCGGCCAGCACGAGCGGCGCGCGCCGCGCGAACGCGCCGGCGATCGCGACCCGCTGCTGCTCCCCGCCGGACAGCGCGCCGGCGCGGTGCGACGGCCGAGCCGCCGAGGCCGAACGCCGCGAGCGCCTCGTCGGCGCGCGGCCGGATCGCTCGCGAACCGGCGAGCCGCAGGCGCGGCCGCGACGTTCTCGCGCGCGGACAGCGCCGGCCACAGGTTGTCGCTCTGGAACACGAGCGCGACCTCCCGCGCGCGATACCGCGCCAGCTCGTCGTCGTCGAGTCGGTGCAGCGAGCGCTCGCCGACGCGGACCTCGCCCGCCGACGGCTGATCGAGCGCCGCCGCGAGCGCCAGCATCGTGCTCTTGCCACAGCCCGACGGGCCGAGCACCGCGACCAGCTCGCCACGCTCTACCCGCAGCTCGAGCCCGCGCAGCGCGACCGTCTCGACCGGCCCGGAGCGGAAGATCTTGAACACGTCGTGGAACTGCAGCGCGGGCCACTCGAGCTGCTCGGCCGGGCGCTCCGGCTCGCGCCAGAGGCTCGGACGATCGCTCCGCTCGGCGCTCATTTCCAGCGTGAAGCTCTCGATCATCATCCGGTAGGCGTCGACGTTGTCCACGCCCTTCGGCGTGCCGAGGTCGACGGTCGCGACGCTGGCCGCCGGCGCGCCGAGCGCGTAGCGGTCGACGATCAGCTTCACGCGCTTGGCGGTGACCGGGTTCGGCGCGCTCTCGCGTCGTGTACATCGGCCTTGACCGCGCGTCGCCGACGCCGAGCAGCGCGAACGTCGCGGGCGCCGTGAACGTGAGCGTCGGATTCGACTGTCTTCAGTGCGCTCAGCTCCGCTGCGACCGACGCCGGCGTCGGCGACGCGCCCCCTCGCGATCACCACGTGGACGACGTTGTTCTTGTTGCTGAACGTGACGTCCGGCCGGAGCCCTGGATGCGTCCAGCCCTCCGGGTACTTCATCGAGTAGCCGCCGTGCGGCGTTCGTGGAGCACCAGGAACACCTGGTTGTCCGGGATGTCGCCGGTCGCCGCCGACTCCGCCTCCGCCGACAGCGCGCCGGCGCCGCTGGCCCCGCTGGTCGTCGGTCCGCTCGAGCGATGCGGATGACGTGCGTCGTCGCCGGGCTGCGCTCGAAGCTACGCTCGTCGACCAGCCGACGACGAGGATCCGCAACCCGCCGACCACGATCGACGACGCGACCACGAGCACTCACGAGCGGAAAGCTTGTGGATCGATGTGCATGGTGGCAGCGTTCGCGATCTGACCTGACGATCTCCTGAACGGCTGCGCGGCGGCCGACGCTCGGCAACCGCGCGATACTTGCGCCGTGCATGGCAGCCGACACCTGCTGATCGCCGAGGACGACGCGCCGCTGCGCGACGTGCTGGTGCGCAGCCTCCGCGCCGAAGGGTTCGCGGCGCGCGCCGTCGGCGAGCGGGCGCGAGCTGCTCGATCAGCGCGCTCAGCCCACCCCGCCCGCCGCCTTCGTCATCGACATCGGGCTGCCGGACTCGGACGGCCGCGACCTCTGCCAGGCGCTGCGGGCGCAGGGGATCGGCGCACCGGTCCTGTTCCTCACCGCGCGTGACGCGCTCACCGACCGGCTCAGCGGCTTCACCGCCGGCGGCGACGACTACGTCACCAAGCCCTTCGACATCGAGGAGGTGGTCGCCCGCCTGCAGGCGCTCCTCCGTCGAGCCGATCCAGCCCGCCACGCGGCGCCGGCCCGCGGCGAGGGCCTCGTCGCTCGACCCGGCTCGAGCTGCACCGTCTCGAGCGACGGGCCGACGCGCAGCCACTGACCCCAACCGAGTTCCGCCTGCTCGCGGCGCTCGCCGCCCGGCCCGGCAAGGCGATCGCGCGCGCCGAGCTCGTCGGCACCGCCTGGCCCCACGGCGCGATCGTGCAGGACAACACGCTCGACGTCTACATCGCGCGGATCCGGCGCAAGCTCCGGGCGCTCCCCGACGCGCCAACGATCAAGACCCTCCACGGGGTCGGGTACCGCCTGCAATGAGCGCTCCGCGGCTCGGCTCCCTGCTGCATCACCGTGCTCGTCGCGATTGCGCTCGTGCTCGCCGGGCTCACGGTCGGCTTCAACGCTCGTGCTCGCCGAACCGGCTCGACACGCGACGCGAATGGCGTCGTTCAGGCTCGCGCCTCGGCCGAGCTCAGCGGCGCTGCATGTCAGCCGATGGCCGGATCGAGCTCGCGCGAGACGCCCGACCAGGCGAGCCCCGACACGCAGATCTGGATATTCCGCGGCACCCGGGCGTTCGAGCGCGCCGCAGACCGCGCCCGACGACCAACGACGCCGGCGGCCGGCGCTGGCGCTGGCGCGCGCCGTCGACCCGCGACATCGCCATCGACGCGACACGCGCCTTTACTCGCTGGCCGTTGTCGTATGCCGGTCGCCGGCTCGGGACCGTGGTCGCTGGCGTCTCGCTCGCGCCCTACGACCAGACCCGTCACACCGCGCTCGTCGCATCGGTCGTCCTCGGCGCTGATCGCGCTGGTCGCGGTCGCGGTCGGCCGGCATGGTGGCTGATCTCGCGGGCGTTGCGACCGGTCGCGCATATGACCGGCCCAGGCCGCCGAATGGAGCGACCGCGATCTCGACCGCCGCTTCTCGCTCGGGCCGCCGCACGACGAGCTGACCCAGCTCGCTTTCACGCTCGACCGGCTACTCGACCGCCTCGCGGCCAGCCTTCGCCGCGAGCAGCGGCTGTCGGCAGAGCTCTCCCACGAGCTGCGGACGCCGCTGGCCAACATCGTCGCCCAGGCCCAGTTCGCGCTCCGCCACACCGATCAGAATGACGACGGCCGCCGCGTGCTCGAGCAGGTGCTTGACAGCGCCACGCAGATGGGACGAACGCTCGAGACCCTGATCGCCGCAGCTCGGGCCGAGTTCGACCCGTCGCGCGCAAGCAGCGATGCGGCCGCGAGCGTGCGCGCGGCCGCCATCCGCCTTCGCATCCGAGCGCGGCGTCACGCTGACGATCAGCGCACCAGCGGGCATCCGCGTGGCCGCCGAGCCTGCACTCGTCGAGCGGATCCTCGCGCCGCTGATCGAGAACGCCTACCGCCACGCGAACGGGAAGGTGCGAATCGGGGTCGCAGCGCGACTCCGGTCGCAGTCCGTGTTCAACATCGAAGACGACGGGGCTGGCATCCCTGACGCCGACCGGGAGTCGATCTTCGAGCCGGGCCGCCGGGCGGCCCGGCCTGGCCCCCGCGCCGACTCGGGCGCTACGGCGGTGGCATCGCAGGGCGCCGGTTTGGGCCTCGCGCTGTCGCGGCGTCTAGCACGGACGGCAGCCGGCGACGTCAAAGCGGAGCCCAGCGACTCGGGCGGCCGGTTGGTCGTACGGATGCCCGCCGCGTAGTCCCGGCCTCAAGCCGCGGGTGACTGCGCCGATATTTGAGGGAATGAGCGAACCGGATACGGGGCTCGCGGCAGTTCGGCCACCGTGGTCGCTGCGCAGCCTCCTCGTGCCAGGCGCCCGGTCGAGATCAGTCGAGCAGGCCGTCGCCCGAAAGGTGACCTTGCGAGCTGTGATTGCCTCGCGGGTGATCGTCTGGGTCGGCGCGCTCGGCGCGCTAGCGCTCTTCGGCCAGCCAGCGGCGGCCCAGCTGGATACGAACCATCTCACCCGCCCGTTCAGCGCAGGATGGGCGAACTTTGTCTTTGCCCCCGCAGCTCGCTGGGACTCGACGTGGTACCTCCAGATCGCGCACTCGGGCTACTTTTCGCGGGGGGCGAGCGCCTTCTTCCCGCTGTATCCGTTGCTGGTCCACCTCGGCGCTGCGCTATCGGCGTCGCCGCTCCTGGTCGGGCTGCTGATCTCGATTGCCTCGTTCGCGGCTGGCCTGTATCTGCTTTACCTGCTTGCACGGCTCGATCTAGGCGATGATGCGGCGCGGACGACTGTCTACCTGCTGGCGTTCTTCCCGACGGCGCTGTTCTTCTCTGCCGTCTACACAGAGTCCCTGTTCCTCGTCCTGTCGGTCGGGGCGTTCTACGCGGCGCGGCGGGAGCGCTGGATAGTCGCCTCGGTGCTCGGCGGCCTCGCCGCCGCCTCGAGATCGAATGGCGTTCTGATCGTGCTCCCTCTCGCCTTTCTCTACTTCTACGGTCCCTGTCGGGTGCCGCCCGGCTGGGTGGGCGCCCTGCGTTCGCGACTGCAGAGCGGGTTCTCGCTGTCCGTCTCGCGGGTCGGATCGTCGGTCGCGCGGGGATCCTCGTCGCGGTCGGGACTGTGCCTGCTACTGGTGCCGGCGGGGCTGATCGGCTTCCTCGCCTACCTGGGGATCACGCAGGGCACCCCGTCCGCACCTTTCCAGGCGCAGTACTTCTGGGGCCGCGAATTCGCAGGCCCGTTCGGAGCTGTTTGGCATCTCATCGTCGCTCTCCCACTCGACATCCAGCGGATCGTTACCGGCCATGCGGCGTCGGTCGACCGATTCGACCCGATTAGCTGGGCCACCCACGACTTGATCGACCTCGGTTTCCTGCTCTTCTCAGCAGCGGGCCTCGCTTGGGCATGGCGCCGTGTTCCGATTGCCTACTCGCTCTATGCGCTGGTGATGCTCGCCGAGACGCTCAGCTATCCGGCCCCCAACGAGCCGCTCGAGTCCTTCCCTCGCTACATGCTCGTGATCTTCCCCCTGTTCATGGGCTGGGGTGCCCAGCTCGCCGACAAGCCTCTCGCCCGCAGGGCAACGCTGGTCGCCTTCTCAGGGCTGCTGCTCGGCTTCAGCGGCCTCTGGGGCTACTGGAGCTGGATCGCCTGATACGTCTTCCAAGCGAAAACCCCGCCACAGCGGGGCTCGGAGAGTGGGCCGTGGAGGAATCGAACCTCCAACCTTGGGATTAAGAGTCCCCTGCTCTGCCAATTGAGCTAACGGCCCAGGGGAGGTCGATCTTAGCCCGTGGCCTTGGGCAAGCGCCCCGCCGAGGGGCTCAGCACGACTGGGCGATGCTCGGTGTGGTCTTGGCGGCCGAGATCTGCGTCTTGAGGGTCACCTGCGCGGCCTTGGGCACCATCGTCAGGGCCTTGTTCATGGCCAGGTCGCCGACGCGGGTCTGCTTGGCGGCATAGGCCGAGACGGCGAGGCATTCGTAGCCCTTGAGCTCGGTTGGGTTGGCTGCCGCCTCCACCTGCCAGGCGCCGGCGGCGCCGGTGTAGTCGCCCTGGTAAGCGTAGGCCCGAGCGGCGAGCACGGCCAGGTTCGGGTCCGGGCGCTTGGTCAGCTGGAGGTAGCGCTGCCAGGCCTGGGTCGTCTGGGCCAGCTTCTTCTTCCCGCTCGCGGTAAAGGTCGTGACCCCGGTGGTGGCGTTGAGAGTGCCGCCCTGCTCCGCTGTGGTCCACCGAGCCTGCACGAGCGCCGACCAGGCCGAGGCGCTGTTCGGATCTGCCTTGACGGCCTTGAGCGCGGTCTTCTCCTGGGCGCTCACCACCTGGCTCTGGTTGCTGCCTGATCCGTTACCCGTGAAGGCGTTGAGGAGGCCGCCGAGACCATTCCCGGCCCCGACGCCGAACAGCACCAAGCCGCCACCCATCAGGATGGCCAGGGTGAGGTAGACCCCCTGTACGGTGCGGCGCCGGCCGCGGCCACGAAGATCGAAGAGCATCTGGCTACGAGGGTATTCCGAGGCCCTGATCGAAGGACTGCGTGGCTGCTTCCGCCGCGGCACGCTCGGCAGCCCGACGGTCGGCGACCCTGAGCGCAACGATGCTGACCAGATAGAGCACGACGAGCGGGAGCGTCTCCAGGCCGGTGGTAACTGGATCGGAGCCGGGCATGGCGGCAGCGATGACCGCGATGCCGACCGCGGCGTAGCGCCAGTGCTTGGTCAGGGTACGGCCATCAACCACCCCGAGTCGGTGCAGGGCCAGCAACCCAAGGGGGAGCTGGAAGGCCACCCCGACCCCCAGCATGGTCAGGAACTCGAATGTGTAATAGGCGCTGGCCTGGACGAGGATGTCGAACTGCTGTGAGTGGTAGCCCTGGAGGAAGTGGACGGCCGGCGGGAGGATGACGAAGTAGGTGAAGGCGACCCCGACGAGGAACATCAGCGGCGCGACGATCATGAGCGGTACAGCCGTGCTTCGCTCCCTCCGGTTGAGCGCCGGGATGATGAAGCCATAGGCCTCGTAGAGGAGCACCGGGAGCGTGAACAGCAGGGCGAAGTAGGCCGCGACGGTCAGGGTGGTGGTGAAGGGCTCTCCCACGCCGATCGTGATCGGCTTCTCCTGGGTCTGGAAGCTCTTCGGCAGGGCCTTGGCCGCTCGTGCGGCGCCTGTGGCCATGAGCGCAGCCGCCGCTCGGTCCCGGGACGAGAGCCCGGGCGAGGCGGCGAGAGCAGTGGCGCCCTGCTGTATCTCCTTCAGCCCCGTTCGCTCGCTGGCCGCCTGGTTCGGCACTGCCGCCAGCCCGTGCTGACCCGCCACGCTCGAGACATGAGGGAGCGCGCGGTTGAGCACGTGGATGAGCGCCGAGTTTTGCCAGTAGCAGAGGCCGAAGGCCACGATCAGGGCGGCCAGGCACACGATCAGGCGGGAGCGCAGCTCGTCGAGGTGGTCGACGATGCTCAGCCGCTCTTCATGGCCGATGGGCCGCAGGACCTTGACCACGGGACTGACCTCCGGCGCCGGCTAGGAGGGCCGCTCCGCGGAAGCGGACTGCGGCTCCGCGGGAGCTGCGGTGTCGGCCGGCACGGGCGGAGCCAGCGGCTCGGCCGGGGGAGCCGGGGTGAGAGCGGGATGCTCCTCTTCGCTCACTTTTGATTCGCCGGTGATGCCGTCCTTGAACTCCCGCATTCCCTGGCCCAGGGCCCGTCCGAGCATGGGCAGACGCTTGGGCCCAAAGATGACCAGGGCCACGATGACGACGACGATCAGATCGGTAACAGGATTACGGAACATTCGACGGCCTCCTGACAGGCCCCGAAGGTTAGCGGCCGGGTCGCTGAGAGGGGCAGGGATCTACTCAAAGGTGCTGGCAAAGATGCCGATAGGAAGCTTTGTCGGGAGTGACAACTTTGGAAGAGCAACGCAACCATCCCTCCGTGCATCGGATCGTGCTGCCCAGTGGCCGCAAGATCGAGGTCGTGCGGTTCCCTGAGCACGGCTCACAGATCCGGTGCCAGCCGCTGCACATCTGCGGATCCTGCTACGCGCCTCTCGTGCAGCCGCTGACCTGGGCCGAGACCGATGACGAGCACTGGGAGCTCGAATTGATCTGCCCCAACTGCGATTGGACCACCACCGGCATCTACAGCCAGGCCGAAGTGGAGGAGCTTGAGGATCGCCTGGAGGAGGGCCTGTCCGAGATGCTGGCCGACCTCCAACGCCTGGCTCAGGCCAACATGTCGGAGGAGATCGAGCGCTTCGTGAGCGCGCTCTGCGGCGACATGATCCTGCCTGAGGACTTTTAGGCTCCGAGCGCTAGGTGTAGCGCTCGACCACACCGTCGGCCACAAACTCCAGGGCGGCGCGCTGCCGGCGCCCGAGCGGCGGCAGAGACTCCTTGGCCTGCCGGACGAGACCGAAGGCATGATTGCGCGCATCCTCGAGCGCATCGGTGGCGGCGATCCGGTCGCACAGCCGGGCCGCGTCGGCCGGGGTACGAATCTCCCGCAGGTCAACCTCGGCGATCCGGGCGTCTCGCCGCCGCGCGACTATCAGCGGGAGCGTGACCGTGCCGTCGAGAAGGTCGGCCCCTCGCGGCTTGCCCGTGCGCTCCGGCGGCCCCGTGACATCGAGCACGTCGTCGAGGATCTGGAAGGCCAGGCCGATCTGCTCGCCGAACTGAGCCAGCTCGGAGGCGGGGCCGTTGGCCTGGAGCGCGCCCAGCTCACAGGCGGCTCGGAACAGGACCGCCGTCTTAAGCCGGCAGCGCCCGAGGTAACGCTCAACGGTCAGCTCGGCCACGAAGGCGTCGGCGCGCTGCATGACTTCCCCGGCGGCGAGCTCGCGGCTGGCGCGGGCAAGCACCCGGACGGCCTCCACCGAACCGGTCCTCGCCAGCTCGGCGAAGGCCCGGGAGAAGAGCAGATCGCCGGTGGCGATGGCCATGCTCCGCCCCCCGGAGGCAAAGACGGTCGGGCGCCCGCGCCGGAGCGGCGAGCCGTCGAGGACGTCGTCATGAATGAGCGTCGCGCCGTGAACAAGCTCGACGGCGACCGCAGCCCGCAGCAGGCCATCGCTGTCAGGCGGGGGCGCTCCGGCAGCCAGAAAGACGAGCAAAGGCCGCAGTCGCTTGCCCCCGGCGGCGATCGTCTGTCCGGCGAAACGGGCCAGAAGCTCGCCGTGGCCGACCGCCAGCTCGTTCATCCGCTGCTCGGTTCGCTCGAGCAGGGCGACGATCTCCTCGCCGCCGAAGTCCACCGCTGTCTGTACCGCCGCCGCGCTCACCGCTCCGACACTACCCCCACGTGAAGAGCGATGATGCCTCCCGCGGTCAGCCGGTAGCGAACATCGCGCAGGCCGCTTTGCCACATCAGTTCGGCCAGCGCCTCAGGCCCGGGAAAGCGGCGCACCGAGCTCGGGAGATAGCTGTAGGCATCTGCATCCCCAGCCAGGCGTCCCAGGGCGGGCACGGCGCGGTCGAACCAGAGCTCGAAGAAGTGCGACAGCGGAGGACGGGTCGGGGTGGTGATCTCAAGCACGACGACCCGGCCGCCGGGTCGTACCACCCGCACCATCTCCCGCAGCCCCTGCTCCAGCGAGTCGAAGTTGCGGGCCCCGAATCCGACCGTGGCAGCATCGAACTGGTCGTCGGGGTACGGGAGCGCAAGCGCGTTCCCCGCCTCGAAGCGGAGCTGCCCGAGCCCGGGATCGGCGAGCGCCACGGTCTTGGCCCGGGCGAGCTCGAGCATGCGGGTCGAGAAGTCGGTGCCGATGACGCGCCCCTGCGGTCCGACGCGGCCGGCCAGCTCCAGGGCCAGGTCACCGGTGCCGGTGGCCACGTCAAGCGCGGCTCCCCCTGGTGGGAGCTCCGCCAGATCGGCGGCCCGCCTGCGCCACCGATGGTGCATCCCCGCCGTCATCACGCTGTTCATACGGTCGTAGAAACCGGCAATCCGGTCGAACATAGCCCGGACCTGGGCCTCCTCGAGCGTGCCGGGGGGGCGCGCCCGGCCTCGGGGCTGGGGTGCGGGGCCCGAGCCGATTGTGCGCTGGCCGTCATCGGTCCCAGCCAGAAGCTACTGGAGCTCTGAGAGGAAACCTACGAGGTTCGAGAACTTCTGCGGCGGCAGGTTCTTGAACGACGGCATCGGCGCCGTCGGGTTGCGCAACGTCGAAGCGATCGCGCTCATCGGGAGCAGAGAGCCGATGTGGGTCAGGTTGGGGCCTGGACCGCTGTTGCCATTGGACCCGATCACGTGACAGGCCAGACAGCCGGACTGACCGACCACGAGCTCGCCGGCACTGAAGGTCGCCTTCTGGGAGGCGGTGAGGCTCGAGGGCGGCTTGAGATCGACCGAGTTGGGTGAGCCGCTGTTGGCCCCGGAGTAAGTGAGGTAGGCCATGGCGCCGATCGTGGCGATGCCCGCGGCCAGCGCGATCGGCCGGCGCTCAATCCGCCGTTCCGGGCTGCGGTCGTAGAAGGGGAGAAGAAACAGGAGCACCATGCAGATGGTCGGCACCCCGATCGCCGCCATGGGCGTGAACGCGGGGACGTTCTTCATCACCCGCAGGACCTCGAACAGGAAGTAGAAGTACCAGTCGGGCCGGGGCACGTAGGTGGTCGTCGTCGGGTCGGCCTTAGGTCCGACCTCGGCGCCGAACAGAAGGGCAAGGAAGATGATCATCAGCATCACGATCAACGCCATGCTTCCGTCCTTGGCCACGGCGTAGGGGAAGAACGGCTTGCCCTCGTTCTTCAGGATCGAGTACTCGCGGAGGTATGCCTCCTTCTGGGCTTGATTCATCCGCGGCGCCTCACACTTGGACTTCCGCGTGCTCGGCCTCGACCATGGGGTCCTCGGGCTCGGGCTTGGTCCACGGCGGCGCGGTGGTGCCGAGCTTGGTCACGAGGTAGATGTGGGCGCCGATGAGGGCGATGATCAACCCCGGTAGAAGCAGCATGTGGATGGCGTAGAAGCGGGAAAGTGTGGTGGCGCCGAACTCGTTTCCGGCCCGCAGGAAGTCCGACAGGAAGGGTCCGATCAACGGCCCCATGCCGTTGATGTTCACTCCCACGATGGTGGCCCAGTACGAGCGCTGGTCGAAGGGCAGCAGATACCCGGTGAAGCCCATGACCATGGTCAGGATCAGCAGCACGACCCCGATGATCCAGGTGAGCTCCCGGGGGTACTTGTAGGCGCCGTAGAAGAACACCCGCCCCATGTGGAGGAAGATCAGGATGATCATCACCGACGCGCCCCACTTGTGCATGCCATGGACAAGCTGGCCCAGGAACACGTTGTCGTCGATGTTGCGGATCGACTCGTAGGCGCCGCCCTGCACGTTGGGCTGGTAGTACATGGCCAGGAACACACCGGTCACGGCCTGGCTGAGGAAGGCGAACATCGTGGCTGACCCCAGCGTGTAGGCCCAGTTGGTGCCGCGGGGGACCTTCCGGAAGAGGATCCAGCGCAAACCGGGGGACACCGACATCCGCTCGTCGATCCAGTCGACGGCGGTGATCCCGCCCTCGACCGGGTTGGGCAATCCCTTCTTGGACGGCTGGCCCGGACGGGCGGGCTTGGGCTGGAGGATCTTGGGGAGAGGAGGAGCGGGAAGACGGGGCATGGGTTAGGGCAATCCGGGGGTGGGTCCAGGGGGTGTGGACCAGCGAGAGGGGTAGAGATACTGGCCGACTCCGTCGACCGGCTCGCCGGGATCCCGGGGGGAGAAGCGGCGAAACTCGGAGTTCACCGAGTAGCGCGGCCCGATCTCGACAAGTCCGCTGGAGGAGTTCAGGCGGGTGTAGAAGCGGTCGAGCGGTCGCACCGGAGGCCCGCCGGCCACCTGACCGCGCAGGTTGTAGACACCGCCATGACAGGGACAGATGAAACGTTGTGCGGCGTCCACCCAACGCACCGGGCAGCCCAGATGCATGCAGCGTGAGGAGAGGGCGATCCAGTGGTTGTACTGGTCCTCCGGCTCGGTATCGATGGACGGATTGCGGGTCCTCAGATAGGCGATCGACTTTCCCGCCTCGCCGATGCCGGGAACGATGGTGATCACCTTGACGATGTAGTTGTCGTTGGTGAAGTCCGACGGCGGACCGACGGGCTGCCACTCGATGTTCGGAGCCACCTTGAACACCGGGGCCAGGGCGAACCCCAACGCGGGCAGCGTGAAGGCGGCCGCGGCAACGCCACCCGCGCCGTGGGCGACACCGGTCATGAACCGGCGCCGGGTGACGGTCTCTCCGTCAAAGGCGCCGGGGATGTTCCGGTCAGCGGTGTACTTGGATTGAGTCTTGCGTCGGTCAGGCACGTACTTCAGGGGAGGAGGGAGAGCCAATTGTGCGGGGGGCGACAGGCTATCGTCAACATCGAGGCGACCGTCACGAGCCCGGTGGGCCCCAGCCCACGGCCCGGGCCCCTTCGGCCCAGATCTGCTCGGTGCCCTCGCCGTCGCCCTCGGCGTGGACCTGGGCCAGGCGGGAAATCACGGTGGCCAGGGCATCCACGGCCTCAAGATCCCCCAGTCCGGCCAGCCGGGCCAACCCGAGGGCATAGAGCTGATCGCCCAGGAGGAGGGCTAAATCAGGATCCTTGGTGTGCACGACCCGGGCCGATCCGTAGTGCAGGAGCGAACCTTCGAAGATCATCTCGAGCAGGAGCTCGTACTCTGCCGCGCGGTCGGCCACGCGCGGCCCTGAGGCCGCCAGCTGTGGCGGCCCTTCCGAGACCGGTGCGCCGCCGGCCGGTGCCGCCACCAGCTCGGCCAGGGTTCCGCCCTCAGCCTGAAGCGCCTGGACGAGGGTCTCGATCATCAGATGACCTCCTCGAATGCATCCCGGGCGGCTCTGAGCGTCCGCTCGATGTGCGCCTCGGTGTGCGCCAGCGACGGGAACCAGGCCTCGAACTGCGACGCCGGGGGATACACACCGCGGGGCAACAGCGCCCGGCACCAGGCGCCGTAGGCCTCAAGGTCACAGGCCGCCGCCTGTTCGTAGTTGGTCACCGGACCGGGAGAGAAGAACGGAGTCAGGAGCCCCGGGACGTGCTGGACGGTCAGGGCCACGCCGACCTCATCGGCCGCCTCCCGGAGGCCCCGGGCGAGGTGCTCGGTGCTCCGCTCGAGGCGCCGGTAGGCGGACTCGTCGAGGAGCTCAAGCGTGGCCAGCCCAGCTTCGACGGCGAGTGGGTTCCCTGACAGGGTGCCGGCCTGGTAGACGTCGCCGGCCGGTGCGATGAGTTCCATCAGAACCGCCGCCCCGCCGTAGGCGGCGGCGGGCAGGCCGCCGCCGATCACCTTGCCCAGGATCGTCAGATCGGGCAGCACGCCGTAGCGTTCCTGGGCCCCACCGCGGGCGACCCGGAAGCCTGTGATCACCTCGTCGAAGATGAGTAGCGCCCCGGTCTCGTCGGCCTGGGCGCGCAGAAGCTCCAGGAAGCCGTCGGCGGGCGGGACCACGCCCATGTTGGCGGGAACCGGCTCGGCCAGGATCGCCGCCAGCTCATGCTCCCGCGTCGCTGCGACCAGGGCCTCAGGGTCGTTCCAGGGCACGATCACGGTGGCCGCGGCCGCCGCCGCCGGGACACCTGGGCTGGCCGGGATGCCCTGGGTGGCCAACCCGGATCCGGCCTCGGCCAGCAGGCCGTCCACATGCCCGTGGTAGGCGCCGGCAAACTTGAGGACCTTGTCCCGCCCGGTGGCGCCACGAGCCAGGCGGATGGCGCTCATCGCCGCCTCCGTCCCGGAGGAGGTCAGGCGCAGCATCTCGACCGAGGGCACGCGGGCGACCACCTCGGCGGCCAGCGTGAGCTCCCGCTTGGTCGGCGCCCCGAAGCTGGTCCCATCCGTCGCCGTCGAGGCCACGGCGTCGACCACCGCGGGGTGGGCGTGACCGGCGATCAAGGGTCCCCACGAGCTCACCCAGTCGATGTACTCGTTCCCATCGACATCGACGATCGTGGCAGCCTGACCGCGGGCGATGAAGATCGGATCACGGCCGATCGAGCGCATGGCCCGGACCGGAGAGTTGACGCCGCCGGGAAGGAGGGCGAGGGCCCGGTGGTAGAGCTCCGAGGAGCGCTCGGTGGTGTAGCCGGCGGTTCTCACACCCCGGCGTGCTCGCGTTCCCAGGCGCGAAAGTCCTCGGTGAAGTAGAGCAGCCGGATCTTCTTGAACTCGGTCGAGGAATAGAGCGTTGAGCGCTCAGTTACACCGGTGTCGACGGCGATCGAGTCGAGGATGGCGTCGCACTCCTCCTTGGAGCGGCCGTGGGCCATGGTGAAGATCGAGTAGGGCCAGTCGGCGTACGTCGGTCGCTGGTAACAGTGGGAGATGCCTCGGAAGGCGGCCATCTGCGGACCCAGGTCCATGATCCGCTCCTCAGGGACCTTCCAGACGCCCATCCCGTTGGCGCTGAACCCGGCGCGGCGATGGAACAGAATGGCAGCGACACGGCGAAGCAGGTGACGCTCCTGCATTTCCTGCAGATGGGCGAGGAGCCGGTCCTGAGAGATGTCCAGCTCGAGGGCCGCCGGGGCGTAGGGCTCGGCAATCACCGGCAGGTTTCCCTGCGTGGCCCGGATCACCGCCCGGTCGAACTCGTCGTAGGGCTGAGCGTCGATCTCGGCCGGGGGCAGAGCCTGCACCGCCTTGGCGAGGTCCTGCGTGGAGCCCTCCATCTCCAGGTCCATGCGGATCTTGAACAGCTTCAGGGTGGGAAGCTGGCGGACCGACTCGGCCCCGGCCTCGCGAGCGAGGACATCGAGCGTCCCGTCCAGCCCGAGAGGCGAGTCTGGCTCGGTGGCGATCGTGAACCAGATGTTGAAGTCGTGGTTGCGCAGGTAGTTGTGCGAAACGCCGGGGTGCTGATTGATGACGTTCGCGGCCCGCCACGGGTTCTCCGGGTCGACCTTGGCCGCGACGAGCATCGAGGAGTAGCCGAGGGCACGGGTATCGAAGATCGGCGTGACCTGACGGATGATGCGCTCGTCGATGAGCTCCTGCACGCGGGCCATGACCTCGCTCTCGGTGGTGCCCGCCTGCGTGGCGACGTGCTGGTACGGCCGGGGAGTGATGGGAAACGAGCCCTGCATCAGGTTGAGCAGGCGCTTGTCCAGCTCGTCCAGGGGGATCGCGGCTCCGTGCTTGCGGCTGCGGAGCTTTGGTCCGTGCCGGGTGTCCGCGGGCTCTACTGCAGCCATCGGGCGGCGTCCTTTGCGTGGTAGGTGATGACGATGTCCGCTCCGGCCCGGCGGATGCTGGTCAGGATCTCAAGCACGGCGGCGCGCTCGTCAAGCAGACCCGCGGCGGCGGCAGTCTTGACCATCACGTACTCGCCGCTCACGTTGTAGGCGGCCAGCGGCATCTCGGTCTCGTGCTTGATGCGGCGGATGAGGTCAAGGTAGGGGAGCGCGGGCTTGACCATCACGATGTCCGCTCCTTCGTCGATATCGAGCCTGGTCTCCCGAACGGCCTCGTTGCCGTTGCCGGGATCCATCTGGTAGCTGCGCCGGTCGCCGAAGGCCGGCGTAGAGTCGGCCGCCTCACGGAAGGGGCCGTAGAAGGCGGAGGCGAACTTGGCCGAGTAGGAGAGGATCGGCGTATCGGTGAGGCCGTCCTCGTCAAGCGCCCGGCGGAGAAAGCCCACCCGTCCGTCCATCATGTCGCTGGGGGCGATCACGTCGGCTCCGGCCTGGGCCTGGGAGATCGCCGTGCGCGCCAGAAGCTCCAGGGTGGCGTCGTTGTCGACGCTGCCATCGGCGCGGACTGCACCGCAGTGGCCGTGAGTTGTGTATTCGCAGAGACAGAGATCGGTGATGACAAGCAGGCCCGGGTGGGCCTCCTTGATGGCCCGGGTGGCGAGCTGGATGACGCCCTCGTCATCCCAGGCCCCTGACCCCTCCTCGTCCTTGGTCGCGGGCAGCCCGAAGAGGAGGACGGCCGGAATCCCCAGCGCCTCGGCCTCGCCGGCCTCCGTCACGGCGTGGGCGATCGACAGGTGGTCGACGCCGGGCATGGCGGCAATCGGCTCGCGGCGATCGATTCCGTGGGCGACGAAGAGCGGATAGACGAGATCCGCCGGGCTCAGGTTGGTCTCACGGACGAGGCCGCGCAGCGCGTGCGTGGCGCGCAGCCGGCGGAGCCGGGTCTGGGGAAAGGCCATCGGTTTTGAGGATACTGGCGGCGCTGGGGCCCGAACCGCCTAGACCAGATTCCAGCCCTCGACCCGGTAGTCCCGGATCAGCCCGGCCTGCATGTAGACATCCTGGCGGGCGAAGGCATCGATCTCCTCGGGGGAAACCCCCTGGAAGACGATCACACCACCGTGGGGTGGATCGCCGATGGCCCCGGCCAACGTGACCTGACCGCGCTCCCGCGCCGAGCGGATCGCCTCCAGGTGAGCCTCCCGGAAGGGGCCCCGCCGCTCCAGCAGGTCATCCACGTAGTCATAGAAGAGAATGTGCGTCTCCACGTCCGATACGCTCGCTCGTATGGCCGATATCCAGAAGCGTGGAAGCTACACCCCGCGCCGCGCACGCGAGCGGCGCGCCTACCGGATGGTCGTCGCGGGGAGCGTGGCCGGCATCATCGGCGTCGTGGGCCTCGTGCTCGCCGTCGTTGGCGTGATCGGAGCTGGACTGCCGATCGTCGCGCTGATCGTGGCCGCGCTCTGCGCGGTCGGCTTCAGCCGCACGGTCGGCGCTCGCTAAGCCACGCTACGCGGAGGCCGGCGCCGGGTCCTCACGCACGAGCACCGTGTCGGCCACCCGGATGATCTCGTCCGCGGGCAGGTCCGCTCGCGCGGCGTGGTCCCGGATCGCCTCGGGGCTGCTGGCCTGGTAGATGCAGACCGTTCCGACGGCGTCACCGTCCTCCTCGAGGACGTAGGAGCGGATCCAGCGGATGTCGTCAGCCATCTCCTCGTCGCCGACCCGCTTTGAGCGTTCGGCCGCCTTCTGGAGATCCTCAGGCGTGCGCCAGCCGCTCCGGCGCAGGATCACGTAGGTATCCATTAATTCACCTTCCCCGGTCGCGAGTTGGTTCGCGGGCGATCCTACGCCCGCTCGACCTGCGTGACAACCCGTGCGCCTAGGCCAGCCGCCTAACGGCGAGCCGGGCGAGAGCGCCGAAAATCGCCGTCAGCAGGATCAGGTGCAGGAGCGGCCCCCCGATCCCTGGCGCGCTCCCGGTGAAGGCGTTGCTCGCCGCCTCGAGCGCCGCCTTGAACGGGAAAGCGAAGGCGACGACGTCGAGCAGCGTCCTCACCGCTCCGGAGACGGCACTGGCGGGGACGAGGGCGACGAAGGCGATGGGTAGCGAGACCAGGAGCGCCATCAGCGAGGCCGCGCTGAGATCCCGAGCCAGGCCTCCGATAGCCACGCCCAGAGCGCCGAAGGCGGTGGCAGCGAGGGCCAGCGCGAGCAACCAGAGCTCGAAGCGCGCCCAATCGAAGGGGACGAAGATGGAGACGATCGCCGCCATGAGCAGCGTGACGGTGCCCGCGCAGACGGCTGAGATGACGACCTTCTCCGAAAGCAGCCGGCTCGGCGTGACGAGGCCGCGGACCAGGCGTGTGTAGGCGTTCTCCGAGCGCTCCAGGGCGAGGAGTCCCGCGGCCAGGAGCAGCGTCAGCAACATCAGCGACACGACGACGGCGATCGTCACCGCGTAGGCGGTGGTCGGCGTGGTGCTTCCGGCCAGCTGCGTCTGATCGACGGTCAGCGGCGTCCCGATCGATCCCAGGACGGGGCTGGCGAATCCGAGCCCGGCGATGGCCAGGTCGGCGAAGGCGACGACGTGCCGAAGGGCGGGGCGCAGCGGCGAGCCACGGGGCAAAGCCGCCACGGCGCCCTCGACAATGGCCCGTGAGTCACGCAGCCCCAGGAGCTGGAAGTTCTCGCCCGCGAGGTTGATCGTGCCCCCGTTCAGGACCTGCTGGAGATCGCTGATGGCCACTCTCAGCACCTGCTTTGACACCGCCTGCTCAACCTCGTTCAGGCGCGAGCTGATCGCCTGTTGCACGAACTGGCGATCGAGTGGGTCCCGGGAGTTGAGGATCAGCTCCACCGTCGGACTCCCGACGCCGGTGGTGACGAGGCTCTGGATCTGAGCCACAACGTCAGAGGGGATGATCAGAGCGGCCAGCGCTTGGCCGTTTCTGACCTTGGCGATCGCCGCCTGACGTGAGCCGACCTTGATCGGCTGGATCGAGCGGAAGAGCTGCTGGGCGTACTGGGAGATGTTGATCTGCTGATTGCCGAAGCTGATTCGTCCCCCGCCCCGTGCCACCTCGCTGTAGAAGGCCACCTTGGGCTTGCCCGGGGGGCTCGAGAGGGCAAATCCGATCATCAGGGCCAGCACGATCGGATAGACGATCAGCAGTCCCACGAGCAGCGGCGAGCGCCGGAGAATCTGGAGGTCCTTGAGGAACAGCCAGCGCACGGATCGATCAGTGGCCCCGTGCATGGAGGAAGCGCACGAAGGCCGCCTCCAGGTCGCGGGTGTCCCGGCCCACCGCACGCTCGAGCTCACGGGGGTTGCCGGAGAAGATCAGCTCGCCATCGACAAGCACGAGCACTCGGGTGGCATAGCGCTCCACCTCAGCCACGTTGTGGGTGGAGAAGAGAACCGTGGTACCGCGGCCGGCTCGGGCGCTTATGAACTCCCACAGCCGCTCGCGCTGCCGGGGATCGAGGGCCGCCGAGGGCTCGTCGAGGAGGAGGACGGCGGGCTCACACAACAGCCCGACGGCGATGTTCACGCGCTGCTGGTTGCCGGCCGAGAGATGGCCGACCTGATCATCCGCCCTGGCCTCGAGGCCAGTCTGGGCGAGCATCGCCGCCACCCCCGCCTCGGGATCGGCGACCTTCTCCAGGCGGGCGAAGAGGCGCAGGTTCTGGGCCACCGAGAGCTTGGAATAGACCGCTGGGTGCTGCGGGACCCACCCCACCCGGCGGGGCGCCTGCGTGAGCTCGCCCTGGGTGGGGGCCAGGATGCCGGCGAGAATCGAGAGCAAGGTTGTCTTCCCCGCTCCGTTGGGCCCGATGATGGCAACGATCTCCCCCGCCCGGAGCTCAAAGCTCACGTCGTCCAGGGCAACTCGGGTGCCAAACCGCTTGGTCAGCGAGCGGACGGCGAGCGTTGCCAGTGAGTCGCCGGCCGACGCGGTACTGGACACGCCCGCGGAGGCTAATGGGTCCGCTCAGGCCGGCTCGGCCGGCTCCGGATCGGACAGGGGCGCCGGGGCGCCATCCGCCGGTTCGAGCCCGCCCTGCGGCCCGTCAGTCCGCCACGGCTCGAAGACCAGGTGACGGCGCAGGTAGAGCGTCGTCTCTCGGATCACTGCCGCCACCGGAAGCGCGAGCAGGGCACCCGCGATGCCGTAGATCTGATAGCCGATGAGGAGCGAGAGGATGATCAGGATGGGGTTGATCCTCAGCGAGATCCGGAAGACCTGCGGCGCCACGAAGTGACCCTCGAGCTGCTGCAGGACCACGAAGAGCAGCGCCACCCAGAGGGCGCTGAGGGGATCGTTGAACAGGGCCACGAGGACCGGCGGCGCGGCCCCCAGGATCGGCCCCACATAGGGGATCAGCTCCATCAGCCCGTAGAAGACGCCGAAGAAGACGGCGTAGTGCCCGCCGGAGGGGAAGATGCCGGTCAACCCGAACACCCATAGGCAGAGCGCGGCGCTCGAGCCCATGACAACGCTGAACAGGAGCTGGCCGCGCACGTAGCCGAACACGGCGCGCTGGACGAGCACGGGGTAGTCGTCCTCCGGCGTCCCGTTGCCGGGCGGCATGGCCCGCCGCGTGAGTTCGCCGATCTGGGGGCCGTAGACCAGGAGGTAGACCGAGAGCACCAGAGCGAGCAAGAGGGCAAAGCCCACGGTCACGACCTTGGACAGGATGTCGCGGGAAAAGGAGACGACGTTGCCGGACCCCTTGAGCACGTTCTTTTCCAGCGTCTGAAGCGCGGTCTGGCCCTGCTGCTGGATTTGGATCCGGATCCCATTGCGGTTCAGCCAGTGCTGGATGTCGACTAGGTCACGGTTGGCGCGGCGGGTGAACTTGGGCACGGCTTCGGCGAAATGGGTGACCTGGGTGCTGACTGGGTCCGAGAGAAGAATCCCGGCTCCGACCAGGAGCGCGAACAGGCCCAGAAGGACGAGCAGGATGGCCAGGCCCCGAGGGACACGGGCGCGCTCGACCATCTGGACCAGCGGATTCAAAATCAGGGCGAGGATGCTGGCCGCCACCAGGATGAGCAGGACGGGGCCAGCGGCGCGGGCCAGCGCCCAGAGCCCCAGGAGGGCCAGGGGGAGCAGCACGAGCTGAACCCACCTGAGGACGACGACGGGCGGGACCGAGGGCTGACCGGAGCTGCGCGGCGGCTCCGGTGCCGCCTCAGTCGGAGGGTCCGTATCCGCTGGGACCATGCACCTGGAAGTATGCGGGGCGAGAAGACGTGAACGAATCCGTGACCATCCTGTTCGTCGGCGACGTCGTGGGCGGACCCGGCCGGCGCACATTGCTGGCCCTTCTCCCGGCCCTGCGCGAGCGCTACCGGACTGACTTCGTGGTCGTCAACGGCGAGAACGCAGCGGGCGGAGTCGGCATCACCCCCAAGACCGCCGACGAGCTGTTCTCAGGTGGTGTCGACGTGATCACGCTCGGTAACCACACCTACCGCCATCGCGAGGTTTACGCGTATCTGGACCGGGAGGAGCGGATCATCCGCCCGGCCAACTTTCTCCCCAGCCAGCCGGGTCACGGCTGGTGCGTCGTGACACGCGATGACATCCGGCTCGGCGTGCTCTCGCTGTCCGGCAATCTGTTCATGGATCCGGCCGGTCCCGCCTTCGCCCAGGCTGAGTCGGCGCTCAGCGTCCTGGAGGGCCGCGTCGACCACCTGCTCGTTGACATGCACGCCGAGGCAACCAGCGAGAAGGTGGGGCTGGGCTGGTACCTGGACGGGCGGGTCACCGCAGTCGTCGGTACTCACACCCACGTTCCCACCGCCGACGCCCGGGTGCTTCCCGGGGGCACTGCCTACATCACCGACGTGGGGATGACGGGCCCGCGGGGCGGGGTCATCGGCGTCAAACGGGAGCTGGCCGTCGAGGCGATGGTGTCCCGGATGCCGATCCGGTTCGAGACCTCGGCCGAGGACCCATGGCTGAACGGCGTGGTGATCACAGCGAGCGAGCCAATGCGGGCGAGCGCCATCGAGCAGGTCCTGGAGCCGGCTCCGTAAGCACCTCGCCGACGGGAGCGGCGTGGGCGCCGAAGACGGCGACGGCCACGGCCGGGAAGAACCAGACGATGTACGAGTAGAGCCAGTAGCCGGTGGCCAGCTGCAGAGCGATGAGGACCGCCCCAGCCAGGGCCGCCATCTCGGTGAGCCCGCGCCGCCGGGGCACCACCGCGACGATCAGGGCGAGGCCGATGGCCGCGCCCTCGACCAGGTGGCGCTCAAAGCCCAAGCCGCCCCAGAGCCCCCAGACGGAGAAGGGCGTCAGGCGATCGGACTGGTAGACGATCGTGTCCCGCCAGAAGGCCCGGAGATTGTCGTCGAGCAGGACAGGGAGCATCACAACCGCGAAGGTCAGCGCGAAGGCGATCAGGAACGCGACCACCGCCCGGCGGCGCGGCCAACCGTCGCCCAGGCCGCGCAGGAAGAGCGGGGCCAGGGCGAGCGGCGCGAACTTGGTCAGACCCGCCAGGGCGCCAACGATTCCGCGGGCCGGAGCCGAGCCGGCCACGAGCAGCGTCGCGACGACCATGAGGCCGACCAGCGCGTCGTTGGTATCGGAGCTGAGCGCCCACAGCGTGAACGGATACGCCGCCCAGGCGTAGGCGAGGACGACCCCGAGCGTCGGGCCCCGGATGCGGCGACCGAGGAAAAAGAGGCCCAGCAGGGTCAGAAGATCGAACGCGATCGCTGCCGCGTGGGCGGCGGGCAGGTCGTCCCATTTCCCGCTCCAGCCGAAGATGGCCCGGAACGGGACGTAGGCGTAGTAGTTAGCGGGCCCGTAGGTGTCTCCCTCGGCATTGTCCGCGGGCCAGTTTCCGTAGAGCTTGTGGCCGTGCACAAGCTTGTCGGCACCGATCACGCCGGCGTAGCCGACATCGATCACGTTCGAGTCGGACACGTTCAGCCCGATGCGCAAGCCGACCAGGAAGACAATCCCGACGACCAACACCGGGACGGGAAGGCTCAGGCGGAGAGGTGCGCGTGGGCGACCCCGTCCGAAGGCGAGCAGGAGCATGCGCGCAAGCAGGTAGATCAGGCAGGGATAGACGAGCGGCACCGAGAGGCCGATCTCTGCGTGGTTGAACAGCGCCAGCGAGATCGAGAAACCGAGGAGCACGAGCAGGTCCAGGTGGAGGACGGTTGGGCGCCACCGGGGGCCCGTCCGGTGGCGGCGACGGCGCGGCCAGGGTAGGAACGGAGCCAGGAAGAGCAGGCACATCGGGATCCACACGTACCAGTGGTTGGTGCTGCGACCGAAGGCGCCGGGATACCCGCGAGCCATCGACCAGGCGACCTGGAAGCCCGTCCAGACCTGGGTCACCTGGCCGGTGGTGTCGCTCACGTAAATTTCGGCGAGCTCAACCTGGTGGCGACCGGCCGAAAACCAGCTCACCTGCCAGGTCCGGCCGCCCTTCGTGTACTCATAGGGGGTGGCGCGGGGATGACGGCGAAGCTCGGCCTGGACAGTGCGATTGGCGGCCGCGATCCGCTCCACGCGCGCAGCGGTGAGGCGGTAACCCGCCGGCGGCTGATTCGGCGTACTGACGAGCACCGGGGCGGTCGAGGCCACCGTCACGGTCTTGGTGGCTGTGGCTGCCGCAGGGACGCACCCGATGAGGCTGGCCGCGGCCGCGGTCAGAAGCGCGGCTGAGAGACGAAGGCTTCGAGACCGGGCGGCTAGGCCTTGAAGCTCCAAAGCTTCTGCCCGACGAAGTTCAGCGGCGTCCCCGCGGCGATGGCGATCGCCTGCGCCAGGACCTTCGTCATCCCCGTCCCCACGAGCCCGGTCAGGACCAGGTAGCTGAAGCCGAACACGACCAGCGAGACGGCAAAGAAGCGAACCCCCTGACCCACGGCATGCGTCTCCTTGGCCGCGAACGTCCAATGCCGGTTGAGCCAGAAGTTGTTGAGCACCGAGACGACCCACGCGATCACCGCCGAGAGGCGATAGTCGATACCTACCAGATGGAGGCACAGGGCGAACACAGCCAGGTTGACGACGTAGCCGGTCGCACCCACGGCGCCGAAGCGCACGAGCTGGAGCCAGTTGTGCGTCCTCCGCACGCCGTGGCGAACGCGCACGTGCAACTTGACCGCGACGGGAGCGGGTGTCTCGGCGGCCACGGCGGGTCGGTGCCGGCGGAGGCTGTGCCGGGGCGGTAACTCGACCGAGGTGGTTGCCTCTTCAGGCATCCGGGCGGAATGTAGCGGCGGGCAGTAAGTGGGGGGTAAGCACGCGTGGGTCCTCTCCAAGTCTTAATCGGCAGGCAACACCCGGCTGACGAGGGGTGGGGCGAGGAAAAGACCGCTCAGCCACCCACCGAAGCCGTGACGCCGAAGTGCTCACGCACAAGCGGCACGACATCGGTCAACGCCCACTGCTCACGTGCCTCACGCGTCGCCGGACCGGTGCCGCACCAGAGCAGGGCACCGAGCGAGTCCGAGCGGTGCAGTGACCCATGACTGCCCCCGCCGACGTGGTCGGCGCCGCCCCAATCGACGAACTCGTAACCCGGGGCGGCCGAGAGCAGGAGGTCTCCGGCCGTCGGGCACTGGAGCGCCGACCAGATCCGGGATAGGGCGGCCGGGTATTCAAGGCTCCGGACGCGACCGTCCTCCACTGTGAGGCCGAGCGCGCGCAGCTCGCCCTGGATGCTCCAGCGCTCGCCCCGTTCGTCCTCCAGCTCGCCGCCAGGAGCGAAGCGGAGCTCTCCCCGGGGGGACTTGACCACCGCCTCGCGCCGGTCGGGACGGGCGAGCCAGAGGAGCAGATCGACCCCCTCGAGCTCGGACACCGCGTCGATGGCACGGGCCAGGACCTGGTCTGAGCGTTCCTCGTCAAGCGCGTAGACCATGGCCGCCCGCTGGGCCGGGCTGAGCGCCACCTCGGCTCCGATGGTGCTGCCGGCGTTCTGCGTGGCGACGTCGAAATCGGCGAAGGCGCGATCCAGGCGGATCCGTTCCTCGACCGCCGCCTGCGAATGGTCAGAGGTGACGATCACCGCGTACTGCTCCAGGAAGGCATCTGGCCCCCCGGCGGCGTGCATCAGGCGCTCGAGCTGGCGGTCGGCGCCGGCGATCGAGGTCACCTGGGCGTGGGGGCCGTTCTTGTGGGACCACGCGTCGTTATCAGGCAGGGAGAAGAGCATGAAGTCGAACAGGTCGTGCTCGACCAGGTAGGCGCCAACGCAGCCGGTGTGCTGATCGCGGATGCCCGGCATCCCGAGCTGACCCCGACATCCGGTCCGCCGGCTGGCGTAGAGGTCGGCATAGAAGAGCTCGGTGGGCCCATCGATCGTGCGGCGGAAGAGGGTCGCGGTGACGATCCGGGCCAGAGCCGTCTCGTTGGAGACTTCGTGCTGGTGGCGGCCGCGATAGATCAGGTAGGTGGTTCCGGCGGTCCGCAAGCCGGCGTCGTCGAGGGTTTCGAACACCGTGTCGACGTCGTGGGACAGATGCTCGGCGTTCATCCGGTAGACGGTGTCGGTGAGCGAGCGAATGACGCCGAACTGACGGCTGGCCGAGAAGCTGGAGCCGTATTCGACGTAGCGCCCCTCCTCCCGGTGGTACCAGTTCATGCTCGGTATGAGGTGACGGTCAGGGCCGACGCCGGTGGTGATCGAGGCGGCGCACACGGGAGTCACGGAGGGAAAGGCGGCCACGCAATCGTCGACGTAGACGCCCTCATCGCGGATGCGCTGGAGCGCCGGCGCCCGGCCGGACAGGATGGCGCGCTCGAGCATCGAGGGCTTGAGCGCGTCGATCACGACCAGGACGAGCTTTTTCACGCTATGAACCGGTCATGGATCACCGCAGGATGCGCAGTCCGGCGTACTTCTGGCCCTCACGCCGGCGCCCGGCCACGAGCAGCCAGACGAGCAGCAAAAGGGCGATGACACCAACCGGCGGCGCGAGCACCGAGAGCAGGGCCACGAGTGCCGCGGCACCCTCCACGTAGAGGGGCAGCGTGGCCGCGTCCTGACCCCCGAGGCGGGCCCCCACCCGGACCAGGAGCGGGGCCGTCGCCGCGGCCGCAAGAGCGGCGCAGAGCACCCCGCCGAGCACGCCCGGCCAGTCCGTGTAGTGCCCCCGCGCCAACGACCCGGCGAAGAACAGCGCGCCCAGGACGAGTCCGCAGACCACCACGAGCGCAGTCGTTCCTCGGACCGCACCGGCGCGTCCGGCCAACGAGCGCTCGGCCAGCATGAGGGCAACCGCGCCCACGGCCATGCCGATCAGAAAGGGCGCGCCCTGAAGGAAAGAGAGGTCGGTACCGCCGAAGTGAATCTCCACGCTGCCGGCGGCCAGAGCCCCGGCAACCAGGGCAGGAAGGAAGGGCCGGATACCCACGGCGGCGGCGATCCCAATGCCTTGGAAGATGTCGAAAGCCAGATGCACAGTGCTGTACCGTGGAGGGCCGTGACGATAGACGAGAGGGCAGCTTGACCGGGGCGGGCTGGCAGCACTCGGGACGGCCCGGCTCCGCGGCTCGCGAGATCGAACGCTACGCCTCGTTGTTCGCCGAGCGGACCAAGGTGATGCGCTCCTCGGCCATGCGCGACCTGATGGCGCTGACCGAGCGGCCGGACGTCATCTCGCTGGCCGGTGGCTGGCCTGACACCTCGACCTTCCCCCCGGATTCCTACGCCGCTCTGATGAGCACCGTAGCCAGCCAATCCTGCGCCCGGGCCCTCCAGTACGGCCCCACCGAGGGACTCAGCCTGGTCAAGCGCTGCATCGCCGACGTTATGCGTGCCGAGGGGAACGAGGTCGACACCGACGAGGTGCTCGTGACCACCGGAGGCCAACAGGTGATCGACCTCGTGTGCAAGACCCTGCTCGACCCGGGTGACGTCGTGGTCTGCGAGGCGCCCACCTATCCCGGCGCCGTGCCCACCTTCTGCGCCTATCAGGCCGATGTCGTCCAGATCACCATGGACCGGGATGGGATGCGGACGGACGAGCTTGAGAGGACGCTCGACGAGCTCGACCGGGACGGCAGGCGCCCGAAGTTCATCTACACCGTGCCCACCTTCCACAACCCGGCCGGGGTGACGCTGTCGCTCGAGCGACGGCATGACCTGGTCCGGATCGCCAACGAGCGGGAGCTGTTGGTGCTGGAGGACAATCCCTACGGCCTGCTCCGCTACGAGGGCTCACCCCTGCCCACATTGCGGGCGCTGGACGGCGGGACGTTCGTGATCTACGCGAGCACGTTCTCCAAGATCCTCTCTCCCGGCGTTCGCCTCGGCTGGGCGGTGGCGCCGGGACCGGTTCTGGAGAAGATGAACGTTGGCAAGCAGTCATCGGATCTCTGCTCGTCGTCGATCACCCAGTACTTCGTGAGCGCCTACTTCGATTCCGGTCCCTGGGAGGACTACGTGCGCTCCTTGATCGAGATCTACCGCCGGCGCCGGGACGTGATGCTCGATGCCCTGGCCGAGCACTTCCCCCGTGAAGCAGAGTGGACCCATCCCGAGGGCGGCCTCTTCATCTGGGCCACGCTGCCGGACTACATCGACACCACGGACCTCCTGGCCCGGGCGCTCGACGAGCACGTCGCCTTCGTCCCGGGACGGGCCGCGTTCCTTGACGGCCGGGGCGGCTCCTCGATGCGACTGAACTTCTCCGGCGTCGGCGAAGAACTGATCCGAGAGGGCATCCAGCGCCTGGGTGAGGTCGTGCGCGAGCAGGTCGCGCTTTACGGCACGCTCACCGGCGCCTCTCCGGCGCCGCAGCCGAGTCCCCGTTCCGCCCCGCGCAGCCAGCCGGCACCCCCGCCCCCGCCCGCCGCGCCCCTGCCCGAAGAGCTCGGTAACGTGCTCCGGCTCCCGCGCAAACGGGCCTGATGCGGGTTGCGGTGCTCAAAGGCGGGCGCTCCCTGGAGCGCCAGGTCTCACTGCGCTCAGCGGCCCGCGTCCAGGATGCCCTCGAGCGATTGGGACACGAGGTCATCGCCGTCGACGTCGCCTCCGACCTGGTGGCGCGGCTCACCGAGGCGGGCCCAGAGGTGGCCTTCATCGCCGTGCACGGCCGGGACGGCGAGGACGGGACGATCCAGGAGCTGCTCGAGGTGATGGGCATCCGCTACACCGGGTCCGGCGTCTCGGCTTGCATCCGCGCCGCTGACAAGGTGCTGACCAAGCACGCCATGCGTGACCGCGGGATTCCCACCCCCGACTTCTTCTCGTTCAGCGAGACGGCGTTTCAAGCCCTCGGTGCGGCGCAGGCCCTTCCGGCGATCGAGGACCGCCTTCGCTTCCCCATCGTGGTCAAGCCGGCCACCCAGGGCTCGGCCCTGGGGATCAAGTTCGCCCGCACCCCGGCCGACGTACCCCAGGCCCTCGTCGCGGCGTTCTCCTATGACCGCAAGGTGCTGCTCGAGCGCTATGTACCGGGCCGCGATCTCGCCGTTTCGATCATCGATGAGCCCGGACGTGATGGGCCGCTGGCGCTTCCGATTGTCGAGGCGGTCCCGGCACAGGATGCCTTCTACGACTTCGAATCACGCTACGAGATCGGACGAACACGGTTCGTCTGCCCGGCCGAACTCCCGGAGGAGATTTCGGGGCGGGCCCGGGCCCTGGCCGTGGCCGTCTACGAGCTCCTCGGCTGCCGCGGCTTCGGCCGGGTTGACCTGATGCTCGACTCCGAGAGCGAGGAGCTCTACGTGCTGGAGGCGGACACCGTCCCGGGCCTCACCGAGACGAGCCTGCTGCCTCAGGCGGCCGACGCCGCCGGGATCGGCTTCGACCGGCTGATCGAGCGGATAATCAGCGCCGCCGAGGCTTAGGACTCGCCGGCGAAGTCCTCCGGGGTGACGTGGTCGAGGAAGTCCTTGAACTTCTCCACCACCTCCTCGGTGTCCTCAACCTCGTGCTCGAACTCGATCGCTGATTCGGCGATCACCTCGTCGGCGGCGAAGATCGGCGCGCCCGCCCGCACAGCCAAGGCGAGCGCGTCACTGGGGCGGGAATCGATCTCCAGCTCACGCCCGTTCACGCGGAGGCTGATCGACGCGTAGAAGGTGTTCTCGCGCAGCTCGGTTACGGCCACGCGCGTGCACTCGACCTCCAGCTCGCCGAGGACGTCGGAGAGGAGATCGTGGGTCATGGGACGCGGGGTGGAGGCCCCCTGGAGCTTCATCAGGATGGCCGCCGCCTCGGGATGGCCGATCCAGATGGGCAGAAACTTGTTGCTCTCGACGGTCTTCAGCAACACGATCGGCTGCTTGCCGACCATGTCGAAGCTCACGCCGTAGATCACCATCTCCTGCACAGAGGACTCCTCGAGACTCGGGGGGGGAAGTATAGGCAGCGCTTTCTCGCCCCCGGAGGCGCTCGAGGACGGGCAAAACCGGGCTGAGGCGCACCGCTGACCGCGCCCATTGAAAAGCCCGGTGACCGGCTCAAAAACGGCGTCCGGGAACTTTCGCACCAAAAAAAGGTGCACCAGGCTGTTGCTCTTGTTTCTATAAATCTGTCATTTGCAGGATCTTTGGTCCTGGATTCAATACTCCAACCTCTGGATTCAATACTCCTACCTATGGGTATGCACTAGATATGAGATCAACCAACCTTGAGCGGGGCCGCTCAGCCAGTGAACGCGCGTCTGGCCGGGCTGAAAACGAGCGGTTGTTCGTGCGGTGGCAGCAGCACGGCGACCAGCGAGCGCGTGAAGAGCTGGTGGAGCGTTTCCTTCCCCTGGCTCGCAACCTGGCCCGGCGCTATGCCGGGGCCCGAGAGCCCTTCGACGATCTACTGCAAGTGGCGAGCCTCGGCCTTGTCAAGGCCATCGATCGCTTCGATATCAACCGCGGGGCGGCCTTTTCTTCCTTCGCCGTTCCGACCATTCTGGGCGAGCTCAAGCGCTACTTCCGTGACCTAGGCTGGTCGGTCCATGTCCCCCGGGGAGCCCAGGAGCAGGCTCTCAAGGTGCAGGAGGCGCAGGAGCGCCTGACCAGCCGCACCGGTCGTCCGCCCACCGTGAACGAGCTGGCCGAGTACTTGGAACTCGAGGTCGAAAACGTGCTTGACGCCCTCGAGACGGCCGCCGCGCACCATTCGGCTTCGCTCGACGCCCCCCGGGAGGACCGCGACGATGAGTCGGGCTCTCTGGTGGACCTGTTCGGCGAGGAGGACAACCGCTACGAACTGGTCGAGGCGACGACCACGATCTCCGTGGCGGCCCGTGAGCTCACACCGCGTGAGCGGCGCGTCTTGGCGCTCCGCTTCGCCGGGGACCTGACACAGACGCAGATCGCTCAGGAGATCGGCGTCTCACAGATGCAGGTGTCGCGGATTCTGCGCCGCGCCCTGACCCGGCTGCGCGAGCTCACCGAGGTCGAAGACAGCTAGACGGACCCGAGGCGCCGTCCGCGGAGGCGGGCGGCCTCGCGCGCGCGTACGCTGAAGCGGTCGATGACGGCTACCGCGCAGCGTGATCCGCCCCGCCGCCGGGGAGGCGGCCTCGTGGCCGCCCTGAGCTGGACACTGATCGGCTTCACCGGGTCGGTGCTCCTCACGCTGGCCGGTTCCCGGCTCGGGGGTGGAACCGTGAGGTGGTGGTTCGATCCCCATCTAGGTGCCACCAAGAGCAGTGAGCGGGTGGTGTTCTATATCGGGGTGGCGCTGCTCATCGCGGGCTGGCTCGGGCTCGGGACGCTGGCCCGGGTGCCGCGGCTCACCTCGCGCTGGGTGTCGCTCACCGCCCTCCTGTGGTGTCTGCCGCTGGCGCTCGGTGCGCCGCTCTTCAGTCGTGACATCTATTCATATATCTCCCAGGGGACCATCGCGCACCTGGGGCTGAGCCCGTACCACGCCACCCCAGCAGTCCTCGGCCGGCTGGGCCAGACCCATGTCCTGTCCGCGGTTGATCCCTTCTGGCGCCACGTCACCGCTCCGTACGGGCCCCTCTTCCTGGGCGTTATCAGCCTGATCGTCTCCGTGACCGGCGGGCACCTGGTCGCGGGCGTCCTCGCGGTGCGCGCCTTCGACATGCTCGGGCTGCTCCTCGTAGGCGTTTTCGTGCCGCGTCTAGCTCGCCGTTACGGAGCCGATCCGGTGCGCGCGGTGTGGTTGGCCGTGGCGAGTCCGCTCGTGCTGCTTCAACTCGTGGCCCCGGCTCACAACGACCTCCTGATGGCCGGCCTGATGGTCGCCGGAGTGAGCCTGGCCCTCGACGGCCGAGGGCTGCTCGGAATCGCCGTCTGCGCCCTGGCGGCGACGATCAAGCTCCCGGCGGTGGTCGCCGTCGCCTTCGTGGCCCTGGTCTGGATCCGAGCCGAGACGACCTGGAGAGACCGCGCGCTGCGCACCGCCCAGGCGGGGGCGGTGGCCATCGCCACCCTGGGCCTGGTCACGCTGGTCACCGGCTTTGGCCTCGGCTGGATCTCAAGTGGGCTATTCGCCACTCCGGCCCGCGTCCGCCTCGCCATCACCCCGGCGACGGACATCAGCTGGACGGCCGCCAAGCTCCTGCACGACGCCGGCGTGGGCGCAAGCTTCCATGCCCTTCACTCCGCTCTCCGCGCGGTCATGTTCGCGGCCAGTGCGGTGCTCGCCCTCGTCCTCCTGTGGCGAGCCCGCGCGGCCACGCTCGCCCCTTACCTGGGGCTCGTGCTCATCGGCTTTGCCATCGCGGGGCCGGCGCTGTGGCCGTGGTATCTGAGCTGGGGGCTCGTGCTCGTCGCCGCCTGGCGCCCGGCCCAGTTGTCCTGGCTCGCCGTGCTGGCACTGGTCGTGGCGTCGGTCCTGGTCAGGCCTGGCGGCATCCTGGCCCTCCCCCTCGGTAGCTCCCCGGTTGTGGCGTGCCTGTGGCTAGCCCTGGCGCTTTTCATCCTCTACCGCGCCCGGCGCCGCCAGCGCCGCGAGCCCGCATCCGCCCGCGCCCCCGGCCTGGGCTCCGCCCCCTCGGCCCTGGCCGAGCGCTCCCTGTGAGCGCCACCGACACGCTGCGCGGTGAGACCGCGGCAACGGCGACGTCCGATCGCCCCGGGGTCCGGGCGCGCCGGGAGATTTGGCTCAACTGCCTCGCGGTGGGCCTCCCGGCCCTGCTGGCACTGGGGCTATGCCTGTACGAACTGACCACACGGAGCCTCTGGCTGGACGAGGCGGCCACGGTGGCCATCGCCAGTCAGCATGGCGCCGCCTTCGGTGCCGCCCTGGCCCGTGACGGGGGGAACATGCTCGGCTACTACGCCCTGATCCATGTCCTCATCGGCTGGTTCGGCAACGGCGCCTTCGTGCTCCGCTTCCCCTCGGCCGTCTTTGCCGCCTTGACCGTGGCCTGCACCGCCGGACTGGGACTGCGCCTGTTCGGCCGTCGCGTTGCGGTGCTGGCGGGCGGGTTCAGTGCCGTCAGCCTGACCCTCGTCTACTGGGGCCAGGACGCCCGGGGCTACGGCGCTATGGTGGCGCTCACGGCGGCGTCGTTCCTCGCCTTCCTGGTCCTGCTGGAGCCGAACGCAACCTGGCGATCCTGGCTTGCCTACGTGGTCCTGACCACGGCCGCCATCTACATGGGGCTCGAGGCGGTGCTGGTGGTCCCGGCGCAGCTCGTGGCCTTGAGCTGGCGGCGTGAGGCCTGGCGGCGCGTAGCCATGGCGGTCGTGCTGATCGGCGCCTGTTGCCTTCCCCTCGCCGTCCTGGCAGCGAGCCGCGGGTCGGGCCAGCTGTTTTGGGTCCCGCCGCCCAGCCTGCGCGTCCTTCACCAGGTCGTGCAGGCGCTGAGTTCCTCAGGACTTCAGCCCAGCTTCTACACCTCTACGGGAGCCATCCTGATGGTCCTCGTTCTGCTCCTCCTGGCCGCAGGCGCCGCCCGGACGATCGGGGCGGTTCGCCGCGGCTGGTCGGCCTCAGCGGCCTCCCCGGTACTGGTCCTCTCCTGGCTGCTCGTCCCGGGGATCCTGGCTGCGCTCGAATCGATCTTCGGCCAGTCGATCTTCCAGGCTCGCTACCTGCTCGTCTCGCTGCCCGCCATTCCGCTCCTCGTGGCCTGGACACTCGCCGCCCGACGCCTGCCCCGAGCGCTGGCCGGGCTCGGAGCGGCGGGAGTCATCACGCTCCAGGCACTGCAGCTGGCGCCCGCCTACGGTGTCTCCTCCGAAAACTGGCGTGCCGCGACGGCGCACGTCGTGAGCCAGACCCGGTCCGGTGACTGCGTTGCCTTCTACCCCGCCGATAACCGCCAGGCCTTCCGTTATTACCTGCACTCTCCGGCGCAAGCACCACGGCCCATCCTCCCCGCTCTGCCGTGGCAGCAGGTGCGTCCCTTCGTGGAGGACTACGCGACTCTGCCGCCGCCCGTGGTGGCGCAGTTACCCGGGCGCTGCGGCCGGGTGTGGCTCGTGGCCAGCCACGAGGGCCGAGTCGGGGGGCCGCCCGTTTCGGCCGCCAACTACCACCGCTTTCAGCTCCTCACCGGCGGCCTGCGTCGCCTCTATCCCCACGCCCCGACGGTCGAGTTCGGAGCCCAGGGCGTCGTCACCGTGACTCTGTACTCCCGCTGAGCCTCACGGCCGCAGGGTGACGCTGACGTAGGTCAGCCAGCTCAGTGAAACCAGGAGGGCGCCGTTGACCAGGGCGAGCCAGACGAAGGCGCGCCGCCGGCAGTAGTAGGCGAGCACGATCACCGCCGGGAACGCGGTGATGAGCAGCCGCGGGTTGGGCGGCACGTACTCCGAGGTGAGGGCGAGGAAGCCGATCCCAAGCGTCCAGATCCAGGCCTCGATCGAGATCGTGCTCCGGATCCGGAGCATGAGGACGAGCAGGATCACGAAGACGACGGCGCCGAGGAGGCCGAGCGGCCAGTTCAGGTTGATCGTCGGGTGGTTGAAGTGAGAGAACGAGATGTGATGGGCGAGCCGGATGGCCAGATGGGGGATGGCAAGGACGTCGAAGCGCTCCTTCCAGCCGTAGTGCTGCGCGTCCCAGTAGGCCAGCGGTGTCCCCGTCCACGACCAGAGAAAGGCGAGCAGGGCGAGGAGCCCCGCCGGCGCCAGAACAGGCGCCACAAGCGCGCGCCGCGCGACCGAATCGCGCCAGCCGCGACGGTGCAGCGCCAGGGCGGCCGAGGCGGCGCAGACCACGATCAGAACCGCCGCCTCGGGCTCGGACGCTGTGGCCAGGGCGGCCAGGATTCCCGCCACGAGCCAGCGCCGGCGCTCCAGCGCGAGGATGCACCCAGCGGCCAGCGGGATCATGATCCCCTCGGCGTAGACCATCGAGAAGACGATCGACCCCGGGAAGAGGCAGAAGAGGACCACCGCCCGCCGACCGGCTGCCTCGCCCCACCAGCCGGCGGCCAGGCGCTGGACCAGGACGGTGGCCACGAGCCCGCCGGCGGCGGCGATGATGAGCCCCGCGATCACGGCCGCGTGCCATTGAACACTCGTGGTCAGGAGCAGCGGTCGCGCCACCAGCCAGATCAGCATCGAGTAGAGCGGAAAGAACCCGAGCGGCGACTGCGTGTGGAGGGCGTGGTGCCCGTAACCGTCGGTGGCCAGCGCCCGGTACCACCCGCCATCCCAGTTCTCGAGCTCCTTGTACAGATACTGATGGCGGACCGCACCCTCGACGATGACTAGGGCGAGCAGGAGCAGACGCGAGCCGAGATAAACGAGGAACGCAAAACGGGCCTGGTCAGGCACCCGGGCCAGGGCCCGGCGCGCCCACCGCATACGGACGACGGGGCCCTCGTCCATCCCGGGCCAGGCGTCGCGGCCGACCGCGTCCGCGAACCCTGGCTGGGTTCTGGTGCCTTCGGGGGCAGACGTCACGGGAGCTGAGTCTATGGGCGCCCTCGCCGGCCCCCGCGAGAAGCGTTTACGGGCTTTACCAGCCCCCTTACCGCCCCGTTACCGACAGCTTGCGTGGCTATCTCACGATACGGCGGGAGGGGACGGGACTTCCGACGCGTCCTGGCCCCCTCCCGCCCCACGACCCGGTATCGGCCCTTGAAGCTCGCCTAGGGTCTAGACCGCAAATCTCGTTACACGCCTTGAACACTCGGTAAAGCACGGTAACGTGCGCCCGGCGATGCAGTTCGGCGTCCTCGGCCCGCTGCTGGTGCAGGATGCGAGGGGTCCTGTGACACTGGCCTCCGCTAAGCAGCGTGCCCTACTGGCGATCCTCCTCCTGGAGACGCCCCACGTCGTGCCGGTGGACCGTCTGGTCGACGAACTGTGGGGAGAGGAGCCGCCTCCGACGGCGGCCAAGGCTCTGCAGGTGCACGTGTCTCAACTCCGGCGAGCGCTCGGTGCCGACCAGCCGATCGTGACGCTTCCGCGCGGCTACGCCCTCCACATCGACCGCTCGGCGCTCGATCTTCACCGCTTCGATGCTCTGCTCGCCAAGGCCCGCCGGCTCCGGACCGAGGGTGACCTGGATGGCGCTTTGGCCGCGCTTCAGGTGGCACTTGGCCTTTGGCGAGGGCCGCCGCTGGCCGACGTGAAGCTGTTCGGGCCGGGAGCGCACGAGGCGATCAGGCTGGAGGGCCTCTGCGCCGTCGCTCAAGAAGAGAGGATGGAGCTGGAGCTGGCCCGCGGAGCCGGCGCCGAGTTGGTCCCGGAATTGGAGGCGCTGATCGCCTCAGATCCCTACCGCGAGCACATGTACGGGCTGTTGATGCTCGCCTCGTACCGGGCTGGACGCCAGGCCGACGCCCTGGAGGCATTTCGGCGTGCTCGTCAGCGGCTGATCGATGACCTGGGACTCGAGCCCGGGCCGGAGCTCGTGCGCCTCCAGGCGGCGATTCTGGCTCAAGATCCCTCCCTCGACGTTCCGCCCAGCGCTCCCCGGCCGGGGCTTCGGGTTGAGAGCTCGGTGAGCCCGCCGCCTGAGCTTGAAGCCGCCGCCCGGGCTCCGGTGCCCCACCCGGCGGCGACGATCCTCGGGCGTGAGCAGGAGCTGAAGGCGGCGCTCGAGCTCATCAAGCGTCCCGACGTGAGGCTGCTCACCCTGACCGGAACCGGCGGTATCGGCAAGACGCGGTTGGCGCTGGAGCTCGCGGCGGCGCTGGAGCGGCGAAGCAGCTTCGTCGAGCTGGCCGCGGTGTACGAGGCGCGGCGCGTGATTCCGGCCATCGCTGCCGCGCTGGGCGCTCCGGCAGCGACCGCGGACGGCGTGGCGCGGGCTCTGGGCAGGGAGCCTGCCGTTCTCTTCCTGGACAACTTCGAGCAGGTTCTGGCTGCGGCCCCTTCGATTGCTGAGCTCCTCGAGTTGATCCCACAGCTCAAGCTCGTCGTCACCAGCCGCGCGCCCCTGCGGGTAGGGGGTGAGCACGAACTCGGAGTTCCCCCCCTGGACCTTGATTCAGCCGTCGAGCTGTTTGTCCGGCGGGCGCGTGAGCAGGATCCCGGCTTCGCGCCCGGGGCGGGCGACCTACAGCGGATCGCCGATATCTGCGCCCACGTCGATTGCCTGCCCCTGGCCATCGAGCTGGCGGCGGCGCGTACCCGCGTGCTCACCCCGGCGGAGATCCTCGACCGCGTCGGGCAGCGGCTCGAGCTTCTGACCGACGGGCGCCGAGATGCCCCGGATCGTCACCGCACTCTGCGGGGGATGATCGGGTGGAGCCACGACCTGCTGCAGCCGGACGAACAGCGTCTGTTTGCGCAGCTGGCAGCGTTCCCGTCTGGCTGCTCGCTCGAGGCCTGTGAGGCGGTGGGGGGCGGCTCGGTGCTCGACGCCCTCTCGGGTCTGGTCACCCACTCACTGGTCAGCCGTGAGGGTTCGCGATTCGGCATGCTGGAAACGGTGCGGGAGTACGCGGCCGAGCAGCTGGCCGCGGCGCCCGACGAGGGGGAAGTCCGGCACCGCCAGGCGCTGTGGTGCCTGGACTTGGCTCAGGCGGCCGAACAGGAGCTGGACGGCCCGCGACAGGTCGCCTGGTTCGCCCGGCTCGATCTCGAGCGAGAGAATCTGCGGGCGGCCGGGGCCTGGGCCGCTGCCAACGACCAGCCCGAGATCGTGCTCGGGCTGGGATCGGCGCTGTGGCGGTTCTGGCTGGCCCGCGGTTCAGCGGCCGACCTGCAGGCGGAGCTGACGGAGGCGCTGGCCACCGGCTGCGGCGATAGGGAGCTCCGCACCAAGGCGCACAACGCAGCCGGCGTCTTGGCCGGCGAAGCGGGCGACTTCACGGCCGCGCAGGAGCTATTCGCGGTTGCCCTCGAGCTGGCCAAGTCGCTCCCGGATCGCCGCCAGCTGGCGCGGATCCTCATGAACCTGGGCGTCGTCGCGCTCTACACCGAGGATCACGCGGCGGCCCTGGCGCGCTACCGGGAAGCCGGGGACATCTGGCACGAGCTGGGCGATGTTCGCGGGCAGAGCATCATGTGCCAGAACCGGGCCATCGTGCACGAGGCGGTGGGCCAATTCGACCAGGCGACCCCACTGCTAGAGCAGAGCGTCGAGTTGGCGCGTAGCGCCGGCGATGGTATGCAGCTGGCCCGCACCCTGATCGAGCTCGGCAAGCACCTGGTCCAGCATCGCCTCGGCGATCCCCGCACCCGTGATCTCCTCCGGGAGGGCCTCACCCTGGCCATCGGGCTTGGCGACCGGGTGCTGACCATCGAAGGCCTCGAGGTGCTGGCTGCTCTCAGCGCACGCACGGGTGCTCCCGTCACCGGGGTGGAGCTGATCGGAGCCGCCGAGGCGGAGCGCAAGCGGGCCGGTATCGAACGTAAGCCCGACGAAATCGCGCTCTTCGAGGCAACGCGTGTCGAGCTCTCCGAAGAACTCGATCCCGAGGCCTACGCCCGGGCGAGGTCACGCGGATGGAGCCGCGGGCTCGACATCGCGGTCGCTGTCGCCCTCGAAGCGACCGAGCGCCCGCCGGGCCCCGCCCGCCAGAAGCGCAGCGCGGCCAAGCACGGCCTCAGGGTCGTGGCCCGGGACTAGCTGCGGTACGGCTGCACCACGGCGCCGCGGCGGGCACGTAGGCGTAGCGGGGATGTAACCCCGACCCCGTATGGGCAATCCAGGACTCGAACCTGGGACCTCTTATCGCCTCGGGGAGGTCGAGGGCGACCGGAAACCTTCGCCAGACTCTAGAGAATTCCTCCGTAGCACGCTACGCTGTAGCGCCATAGCAGACCGATCGGACAGAAAGGATCGCGTGGCCCAGCGGCAGGTGAACATCCGTCTCGCCGACGAGGACGTCACCGTGCTGGAGGCCGCCGCCTTCATCGACGGCGAGGCGCTATCCGACCGCGTCAGGGCCGTACTGCTGCAGCACGTGGAGAGCCTGCGTGCGGACCCGCTGGTCCAGCAGGCGCTCCGGCTGCGCGCGGAGCGCGACGGCATGAAGGACGGCAGCGTTGCGTCGCTGTCGGACCGGCGAACCACAAAGGGAGGGAACGGGGGTGGAACCTCGACCTGAGCTCCCCACCCGCGCCATTGTGCGCTGGTTCGCGATCGTCGCCGATCTCGGTGGTACCGCGTGGCTCGGCATGTCGAGCGCGCCGCTAGTGCTGAAGGTCGGGGTCGGCGGCCTCGAGCTGCTCGGGCTCTACACCATCAGCATCTGGTACCTGGCCCGCCGGCGCGAGTGGGCCCGGCGCGTCCGGAAGGTCACCGCGTCGAATGCTGATTCGCGGTCCCTGCCGCCGCCCTGATCCACGGCGCACGCTACGGAGGGTCGCGGTCATACCAAGCGAGAAAGTCCGCTCTCGCGGGCCGTTCAGTGGGCGATCCAGGACTCGAACCTGGGACCTCTTCCTTATCAGAGAAGCGCTCTAACCGACTGAGCTAATCGCCCTCGCTCGGCGGCAGTCTAACGCGCGCTGGGATCCGGTTACCGGCTCTTCCAGGCGGGTCCGCCCGCTTTCAGCGGTGGCCTCTCGGGACGCTCCGCCGTTACATGACTCCGGTGGCGGCACGTCGCGTGTGACGTTTCCGTTCTCCCACAACATCAACGTCACATGTAATGCCGCAGGGCGAAAGCATGTGACGGTGGAGGGCAGGATCACCCCGGCCGCATCCGCCCCGGCCCCTTCGCCCCGGCTAGGCGGAAGCATGTCTGCCCGTCAGGCCGTAGCCCGCTCGACGCGGCACGCCCTCCAGAGCGGCGCCCCCTCAAGCCGCGGCGCGGACCCGGAGACGGCGGGCCAGCTCAAGCGCATCCTCCACCGACTCGACCTCGAGCTGGACGCGGAAGCCGGCGCGGGGGCGCGCAGTAACTTCGATCTCCCGCCCGAACACCGACTGGAGCGTGTCAGCGATGCGCTCGGCGGTGGCGAGCTGATCGGGATGCACGCTTCGCCTCGCCCGGGCGCGGGGCGGCTCCCCGCCGGACGCGGCGTTGGCGCTCCGGGCCCGGGACTCGAGCTCACGCACCGACCAACCGGCCTCGGCGGCATCACGAGCGAGCCGGCGGCGGTCGGCATGATCCTCGGCCAGGAGCAGGGCGCGACCATGTCCCTCGCTCAGCGCTCCTCGCTCCACGAGCTCAAGCGCCTCGTCGGGGAGCTCGAGGAGACGGATCAGGTTCGACACCGCGACCCGGCTGCGCCCCACCCGGAGCCCGACATCTTCCCGGGACAGCCCGAGCTCCTCGACGAGCGCGGCGCAGGCCCGGGCTTCGTCGACCGGATTGAGCTCCTCCCGGACCATGTTCTCGATCAGGGCCAGCTCGAGTGAAGCCGCGTCGTCGTCGTGACGGACGATGGCGGGAAGCGTCTCCAGCTGCGCCATCTGGGCCGCCCGCCAGCGCCGTTCCCCGGCGATCAGCTCGTAGCGACCGCCAGGCAGCGGGCGCACGAGGACGGGCTGGAGGATTCCGCGCGTGCGGATCGAGTCGGTGAGACCGACGAGCGCCTCGTCCTCAAAGGCGGTCCGCGGCTGGCGCGGGTTAGGCCCGATCATGTCGACCGGAAGCTGGCGCAGCTCCTCAGCCTCCTCCTTCGGAGCGACGGACAGAATCGCGGCCAAGCCGCGGCCCATTCCCTTCGGTCGGTCAGCCACGGGCGGCAACCTCCTTTGCGAGCTCGAAGTAGGCGTCCGCACCGGCGCAGTGCGGATCGTGATGAATCACCGGCTTGCCGAAGCTGGGAGCCTCTCCCACGCGGACATTGCGGGGGATGACCGTATCGAACACCAGTTCGGGGAAATGCTCTCGGATCTCCCGCTCCACGTCCTGAGCGAGCCGCGTCCGGCCGTCGTACATGGTCAGCAACATCCCGGCCACGGTGAGGCGCGGATTGAGCTCCCGCTGGATGAGGCCCAGGGTGTCGAGCAGGCCAGCCAGCCCCTCGAGCGCGAAGTACTCCGCCTGCACGGGCACGATCACCCGGTCGGCGGCGACGAGCGCGTTGACCGTCAGTGGTCCAAGCGAGGGCGGGCAGTCGAGGAAGACGAACGCGTACTGATCCCGGGCCGTACCCAGGGCGTCCCGGAGCCGCACCTCGGATCCGGCCAGTCTCGGCAGCTCGACCGTAGCCCCGGCAAGATCGGGTCCGGAGGGCGCGATGTAGAGGCGGTCGATGTCCGTTGGCGCCACGACGTCAGCCAGCGGAACGCCGTCGATCAGGACCTCGTAGAGGGTTTGGGGCGCGTCCTTACCCAGCCCGAGAGCGATGGTCGCGTTGCACTGGGGGTCGATGTCGATCAGCAGCGTCTCATACCCGGCCTCGGCGACGCAGGCGGCGAGATTTACGGCGGTGGTCGTCTTGCCCACGCCGCCCTTCTGGTTCGCGATCGCGTAGACGGTGCCCATCCAGGCCTCAAGCTATCGCTGTACGCGGTCAGACGACGCGTGCCCGCGGGCATTTGCCGCACCTAGCGGGCGCTTGAGGGCGATCCCCGGACGCCGCGGGAAGCGCCGGGGCGTCTCGCCGACCTTTCTGAGCACGTACAAGTGCCGGTTTTCTGCGCCGTCGTAGGGGCGTACGTGGTGAACCGACGGCTCTCCCAACCCGAGCTCGACCGCCGCCGCGCTCAGCGCCCGGTCGAGCTCGGACTCCCGCCGCCCCCGCCACAGAACCAGTGATCCCCCCATCCGGAGGAGCGGTGCGGCGTATTCCGCCGTCACCGGCGGGCTCGCAACGGCGCGAGCCGTAACCACGTCATAGCCCTCCCGGCCGGCCTCGAAGGACTCCGCCCGCCCATGCACCACGGTGACGTTGGCGATCCCGACCGCCTCCACCGCTCGTTCCAAGAAGCGGCACTTGCGCGCAGCCGCCTCGAGGAACGTGAATCGCGCCTCGGGCAGCGCAATGGCCAGGGGCAGTCCGGGTAGTCCGGGCCCGGCACCCAGGTCGAGAACGGCCCTCGCCCCCCGAACGTGGTCGTACTCCAGGGCAACCAGCGAATCGGCCAGGTGATCGTTGAGCACAGCCCACGGCTGCCTGATCGTGCTCGGAGCCAAAGGATCTTCGGCGAGGAGACGGAAGAGAACGCCGAGGCGAGCCGCGGCATCCTGGCCGAGGCCGTAACGCCCGGCCAGCGCAGGGAGCCCGGACTCGATCTCGTCCCGGTCAGTGTCGCGATGCGCGCTAGAACGAGCCACCCCGTTCAACCGCTAGCCCTTGTCCCCGGCCAGGGCCCTCAGGACCGCCCGCTCACGCTCGATATAGGCGGAATAACGGCTGCGCATCTGGTCCAGCCGGTCGGCGGCGTGCGCGTCGAGCTCCGGCCCCAGGGCCTCGAGCACGGGGAGGACATCGCGTACGAGTGCGCGGCCGCGGGCCATCCATTGGTAATAGGAGCGGCCCCCGTGGTGGTAGGGGCCGTACAGGCGTGTCGCAGGAAAGCGATCCGTCAGCCAGTGGAATAGGGCCTCGTGACGGACGTGCATCCGCAGGGTGATCTGGGGCTGCTTACCGTCACCGCCGAAGGAGGCCTGGCCCACCATCAGGCCGACGAAGACCCCGCGGTCGAAGGGGGAGAGTCGCGGCAGGGCGGTTTCCACAGTCAAATTGTTTCACCGGGAACAGAAACGTGAAACCCTGGGTAGTCGCACCAGGCTGGCACCGATTCCCGACCGCCGGACTATTCGACGAGCGGCGCGACCATGAGGCGTCGGTCAGGCTCCTGGCCCTCGCTGTAGGTCTCGACATCGTGGCGAGTCTTCAGATGCTCGTGGACCACCCTGCGCTCCTGAGCACTCATCGCCTCGAGCGCGACCGGCCGGCGGTCGTGCACGGCCGCCTCAGCGGCCTGATCGGCGGCGGCGCGCAGGGCCATGGCCCGGCGTTCGCGATAGCCGGACGCGTCCACCACGACGCGGAGCGGCTCTCCCCGGCGGCGAAAGGCGATCCGGTAGGCCAAGTGCTGGATGGCATCGATCGTCTGGCCGTGGTGGCCGATGAGGAGCCCCAGATCCTCGCCGACAAACTCGGCCGTGATCCCCTCCGGGTCCTCGGTCAGCCGCACCGTGGCTTCGACGCCGATCCCCGAGGCGATCTGCTCAAGGACCTCCTTCACGCATTCGGACGCGCTCGTGGACTCCGTGGTCATGGGGCGAGCTCCTCGGTCAGCGCCGGCGCCCGGAGCGCTTCTTCTTCTTCCGCGGCGGGCGGGGTGGCGGGGTATCCCGGCGAGCCCGGGCAGCCGCCGCGACCCCGGTCGGCTCCTTTGACTCGGCCGGCTTGACTCGGCTCCGCAACAGACCACTCAGTCCGCCCGCGCCGTCTCCATTGGTGGGTGGCTGTGGTCGCGCCTTTTTGTCTTCCGGCCCGTCGCCGGCTGCGGCCGTCGGTCCGGTTGAGATGGGGACAACCGGGCCGATCCGCCTTCGGATCACGTACTGCTGGAGCATCGTCCAGGCGTTCGTGGTGATCCAGTAGACGATCAACCCCGAGGGGAAATTGATGATGAAGACGACGAAGAAGAGCGGCATCAGCATCATGATTCGCCGCTGGTTTGTGTCCATCGTGGGCGTCGACATCATCAGCGTCGAGGCGAGCTGCGTACCCACGTAGAGAACTATGAGGATTACCAACGTCACGCCGACCGCCTTGATCGTGATGTCGTTGATGAAGAGGAAGCTCGCTCCGTGTCCGCTACCGCAGGCGGTCGTCTGGCCGGTCGCGGTCTTCGCCAGGGCGGGATGGGCAGTGGCGTAGTGCTGCTCGAACTGCGACTGGACGGTCGGGCAGATGTCCTTGCGCAGGCGGGTGCGCAATGTATAGAAAAGCCCGATGAACACAGGGATCTGGGCCACCAGCGGGAGGCATGAGGCGAACGGGTTGATCTCGTTCTCCCGGTAGAACTTCATGACCTCCTGCTGCTGGCGCTGCTTGTCTTCCTTGTACTTGGCCTGGATCGCCTTGAGCTCCGGCGCCACGCGCTGAAGCTTCTGCATCGAGTGGAACTGGCGGAAGGCGAGCGGGAGCAGCAGGGCCCGGATGACCACCGTGAGCAGGACGATCGACCAACCCCAGGAGACACCGACGGTGTTGTGGAAGAACTTCAGCGCCGGCTCGAAGATGTCGATCAGCGGCTGAAAGATGTTGGCTGGGGTCAGCATGGTCACGTGCCGGGGACGGGGGCCTTCGAACTGAACAGTCGCTGCTCATCGACGGGGTCGAAACCACCGTGGCTGAGTGGATTGCACCGGAGAAGCCGCCACCCCGCCAGGACGAGCCCGCGGAGTATGCCGAATCGCTGCACCGCCTGAACGGCGTACTCCGAGCATGACGGGTAATACCGGCACCGCGGCCCGAAGGCCGGCGAGACCCAGCGTTGATAGGCGCGGAGAATGGTGACTGCGGCCGAGCGGACCGGGTGCGAGGGCACCCTCGACGCCGCGGCGCTCACGCTGCCTCTCCCTCCACCTCGGCGTGGTCAGGGGCCGGGGGTGAGCCCGCTCCACCGGGAGACTCACTCGACCCCGGCGCGCCGTCCACCCGCTCGATTAAAGCGGCGAGAACACCGCGCACACCATCCAAACCGTCACGTTCGGCCAGGACGCGGGCCTCGTGCCGAGCCACCACCACGACGTCGGTGCCGGCTGGCAGCCGAGGGCTCTCGAGGGCAAATGCTTCCCGAACCAGTCGTTTCACCCGGTTGCGCTGCACAGACCCGCCAACCTTGCGGGATACCGAGAGTCCGAGCCTTGGTGGGCCCGGCTCCCCACGCGGAAAAACGTAAAGGACGAACTCACGCGCGCCCAACGAACGCCCACGGCGGATCACACGGTCGAAGTCGGCGCTTCGCGAAAGCCTTCCCCGTCCCGGTCGGGGGCCGGTCCCGGGGCGACGAGACATCACACCGTGAGTCGCTTGCGGCCCTTGGCCCGGCGGTGCTTGAGCGTTATGCGACCGGCGCGGGTCCGCATCCGTTTGCGGAAGCCATGGGCCCGTGCGCGCTTGCGCTTCTTTGGTTGATAGGTGCGTTTCATGATTCAGAACCTTGGCGGGATCGAGGCCAGTATACGCAGCACCGTGGCCTCTCCCCGGTTTTTCTCGCGCTTTGCGCCAAGCCCGAAAAAGCCCGGTCTCACGGGGAGAACCCGTTGCTATATTCGCCGCCTCGCGCGGTTTCGTGCCCGGCCTCACGAACGGCGATAGTTACAACGTTCCGAAGAGGAGTCGCTTGGCGCTGCCTCAGAATCTCGAGCCCGTTGCTGCGTGGCACGCAATCCGTGCTGAGCTTCGCCGGGCGCTGGGTGATTCCACCTACGAGATCTGGATCGCCCCGCTGGAGGTCAAGGCCTTCGAGGGGGGCGAGCTCCTCCTGGTCGCACCTCCGGACATCCGCTCCTGGGTGGCCAAGCGCTTCGGGCGGATTCTCGAACGCTGTGCTGAAGCCGTCACCGGAGCAAAGATCCAGGTTGCGGTCGAGGGGCTCGACGCAGGTCAATCTCAGGCCCTACCTGACGCCGACCGGGCGGCCACCACCCTCAACCCGCGCTACAGCTTTGACCAGTTCATCATCGGCGACGGCAATCGTCTCGCCCACGGTGCCGCACTGGCCGTCGCCGAGCTGCCCGGCCAGGCGTACAACCCCCTGTTTCTGCACGCGCCTCCCGGCCTGGGCAAGACCCACCTCCTCCACGCCATCGGCAACTACGTCCTCGCCTTCGGCGGTAACACTCGTGTCCGCTACACGACCGTTGAGGCCTTCACCAACGAATTCGTCAGTGCCCTGACGTCGCGAACGCTCGAGCGCTTCAAGCACGCCTACCGAGACGTCGACGTTCTCCTCATCGACGACGTCCAGTTCCTGGCCAGTAAGGCGAAAACCGAGGAGGAGTTCTTCCACACCTTCAACGCGCTGTATGAGACCGGGCGTCAGCTCGTCCTCACCTGCGACCGGCTCCCCAGCGCGCTCGTCTCCGTCGAGCAACGCCTGCGTGAGCGCTTTGAGGCCGGTCTCGTTGCCGACATGCACCCCCCTGATTTCTCCACCCGGACAGCGATCCTCCGCAAGCGGGCCATGCTCGACGGCGTTCCCCTGGCCGACCGGTCGGTGCTCGAGGCGATTGCCGAACGAGTCACCGACAACGTTCGCTCGCTCGAGGGAGCCCTCATCCGCGTCGTCGCCTACCACTCCCTGACCGGTCGCCCGATCGACCTTGAGCTCACCTCAACCGTGCTCGACACGATGTACCCGAGGCGGGGGCGGCCCCTGCTCTCCATCGGCCAGATCCAGACCCAGGTGGCCGCGCATTACGAGCTTGCGGTGTCTGAGCTTGTCTCCCCCAGCCGAGCGGTGCGGGTGGCCTGGCCGCGGCAGGTGGCCATCTACCTGTCACGTGAGCTCACGACCACGTCGCTCGACCGCATCGGAGAGGCCTTCGGCGGTCGGAACCACGCGACGGTCCTTCACGCCTGCAAGCGGGTCTCGGATCGCCTGGCCTGCGATCAACACACAGAGGAAGAAGTCCACAACCTCAGGTCTGAGATCGCCGGCGAATAGACACGACCGGACTTGTTGACAGACTCAATTGCCCGTTCGCGCCAAGAACTTGCTCGCTAAGTGCGCGTGAATCCGGAGTTCTCCACACCGTCCATCCGCTCTATGACTACTAATTCATCCTTGAGGTCATTGTCGTGAAGATTTCTCTCCAGAGAGACGTGTTGCTCTCGCAGCTGCAAACCGTCACGCGGGTCGCTTCCACCCGCAGTGCCATCCAGGCGTTATCCGGAGTCCAACTAGTTGTGTCGTCAACTAGTTGCGAGCTCCGGGCCACGGACATGGACGTGAGCCTGCGAGTCCCCCTCGAAGCCGAGGTCGCCCGGGAGGGGATGGTGGTTCTTCCCGCCCGTCTCCTGCTTGATGTCACGCGCGTCCTGCCAGCCGCTCAGACCTCGCTTGAGCTCCGACCGGCCGAGCAGGACGTGGAGGTCATCTCGGGCAAGGCGACCTTCCACATCCGGACGCTGCGAGCCGAGGACTTCCCGCCCTTCCCCGAGGCGGGCTCCGAGGAGTCGGTCTCTCTCCCGCTGCAGGCGTTCGTCTCCACGGCGCAGACGGTCGCGGGGTCGGCGTCACGGGACGAGACGCGTCCCGTGCTCACCGGCATCCTCGTCTCAGCCTCCGAGCGTGAGCTCCGAATGGTGGCCACCGACTCCTACCGCCTGAGCGTCAAGGAGACCCAACTCGAGGCTCCGCTCAAAGCGCCGTTTGAGGTCAACGTCCCGGCCCGCGCCCTGCAGGAACTGGCGCGTATCGCTGGCGCCGCCGAGGACGCGGAGCTCAGCATCAGCGTGCTCCAGAACCAGGTGCTCTTCCAGCTTGACGGCACCACGCTCTCGTCGCGACTGATCGAGGGCCAGTTCCCCAACTATCGCCAGCTCCTGCCTGACAGCTTCGAGCACGAGCTCCGCCTATCCAGCGCTGAGCTGACCGACGTCGTGAGGCGGATGAGCCTTCTGGCTCAGAAGAACGCCCCACTGCGCCTCGCCTTCTCTTCCGGGGAGCTCACGGTCTCGGCCCAGACGCCGGATGTCGGCGAGGCGTCCGAGGCGCTCCCGGTGGCCTTTCAGGGAGAGGCCCTCGAGATCGGCTTCAACCCGGATTTCCTACGCGACGGACTCGAGGCCATTGGCGAGGGCGACCTGCTGCTCAAGCTCATCAGCCCGTTGCGCCCGGGACTGATCGAATCGGCAGATGGTGTCGGCTTCCGGTACCTGATCATGCCGATCCGGCTGAACGTCTAGGAGTGCCCGGCGGGACACGGCGAAAGTTTCGGCCATGCGCGTCATCAGCTTGGCTCTACGTGACTTCCGCTCCTATGCGGACGTCCAGATCACGCTCGGTGAAGGTCTGACGGTCATCTTCGGCCCCAACGGAGCCGGCAAGACCAATCTCCTGGAGGCGCTCTACTTCGGCTGCACCGGGCGCTCGTGCCGGACGACCAATGAGCGGGAGGTGGTCCGCTTCGGGGCTGGGACGACGCGGGTCCTCGTCCAGGCGGCCGCGGAGGACGGCCCGCACCAGACCGCCGTGGGCTTCACTCCCGGGCAGCCCAAGCGCCTCCAGGCCGACGGCGCGAGCGTGGAGAGATTGCTCGACGCTTCTAATCGCCCCCTCGTCAGCGTCTTCATGCCCGATCGCCTGGAGCTGATCAAGGGGCCGCCGGCGCTCCGCCGCGCCCACCTGGATCAGCTCACCGCCGCGCTCCGGCCCGCTCGCCGAGACATCCGGAGGGCCTATGGCCAGGCACTGGCTCAGCGCAACGCCCTGATCTCTCGGATCCGCTCCGGGCGAGGATCCCGTGGTGCGCTCGGGAGCTGGGATCTCCAGCTGGCCCGGACCGGAATGGCGCTCATCCGCGAGCGTCGGTGGGCCACCGAGGCAGTGGCTGAAGGGACGCGCAGGACCGGAGCCGCCCTCGGACTCGAGCCCGAGCTGACGCTGCTTTATCGCCCCCGCTCCCAGGCCCTCGAGGTGGACGGGCTTCTCGAGGAGCTCCGCGATCACGCGGAGCGTGACATCGAACGCGGCTTCACCGGGCACGGACCTCACCGAGACGAGCTCTCCCTGCGCCTCGATGGCCGCGAGCTCCGAACCTACGGCTCGCAGGGCCAGCAGCGAGTGTCGCTGCTGGCCCTCCTCTTGGCCGAGCGCGAGACCATCGCCCAGAACCGCGGCACGCCACCCGTGATGCTGCTCGACGACGTCATGAGCGAGCTCGACCTGCTTCGGCGCGAGGCGCTGGTCGACCTGCTGCGGGACGGGCGCGGCCAGGCGATCATCACCACCACTGATCTCGACCACGTTCCCGGAGCCGGCGCCCCAGACGTCGTCCGGATTGCCATCGCCGGCGGGCGCGCGCTGGAGGAGACGGCCGTATGACGCGCTGGCGGCGGAGCCCAAGGACACTCAACCTGGCCATGGACCAGGTGCGTGATGAGCTTGCGCCCCAGACGCTCTTGGCCGAGGTGCAGCGCGTCTGGCCGGAGGCCGTGGGCCAGGCGATCGCCACCGACGCGCGACCCACGGCAGAAAGATCCGGAACCTTGACCGTCTCCTGCTCTGCCGCCGTCTGGGCCCAGGAGCTCGACCTGATGGCGCCGGCCATCCTCGAGCGCCTGAACCAGAGGCTGCGGGGCGGAAGTATCAACCGGCTGCGCTGCGTGACTCTGCCCCTGGCATGAGAAGAGCCGGTGACGGGGTCCAACTCGTCACCGGCTCTAGATTGTCCTGGTTATATCCGGCTCACCAGCCGGGTGTTGGTCCTAGGGCTGTTGCTCGAAGTACGTGGACCAGGTCGAGCGACTCGTCTGAACCGAGCTTCCGCTGGTCGACGTGGAGCAGGTGCAGCTCCAGGTCGATCTGCTGAAGGCGGCGCTGAGGCTGCCCGTCGCCGTGCTCCAGGTCGACCGGCTCCAGGTCGACCGGGTGTAGTCGATGTTGCCCTGCGAGTCCGAGATCAGGGTGTTCGGCGTGAGCCCCTGGTCGGCGGGCTGCGGGCTGTAGAGCCAGGCCAGCTTCATCGCGTCGGGGAGTTGCACGGACGAGTTGTTCGAGACCCACGACGTGGTGAGGGCACCCTTCACCTGATCCGGAGTCCAGTACGGGCGATTCTGGATAACGAGGGCAGCCAGGCCCGAAATCACCGGGGCGGCCATCGACGTGCCCCCGGTCCTGATGTAGGCACCCCCGACGACGCACGTCGGGCACATGCTCTGGAAGGCGCTGTTCGGCGCCAGGACCGAGACGATGTGGGCGCCCGGGGCGTACAGGTCGGGCTTCTGGAAGCCATCCTGGGTCGTGCCCTGGCTCGACCATGACGCGGCAACGTCGTTGGCCGGGTTGGTCTGGCCCTGCTCGTCGACGGCTCCGACCGTGATCACATACGGGTCGTTGGCCGGGGCGTACTGGACGGCGTCGGAGGCGGAGCCGCGGTTGCCGGCGGCGACCACCACAACCATGCCGTGCATCCAGGCCGACTCAGCAGCGGCGTCGAGCGGATCGGTCGTGTAGGACTGCGGCGTCGTCGAATCGAGCGACATGTTGACGACGCGGATGTTGTAGTCCGACTGATGATCGACCGCGAACTGCAGGGCGTAGATCACGTCGAGCACGGTCGAGTTGCCCTGATCGTCGGACGCCTTGATCGAGATCAGGTTGGCGTTCGGCGCCACGCCCATGTACCGGCCGTAGTTAGGATCGCTGGAAGAGCGGTTGAGGCTATTCCCGGCGATGATTCCGGCGACGTCGGTTCCGTGGCCGTAGCCGTCGGTGGCCGTCGTGGCGTTGGGATCGGTCACCGCGGCTTCGACGACGCGTGAGCCGCTCCCGTTCGAGGACTGGAAGTCAGGCAGGTCACCGTCGATCCCGGTGTCGATGACCGCGACACCCACGCCAGCACCGGTGTAACCGTGCTGCCAGGCCGGGAGCAGGTCCATCGTCTGGTTGTAAGTCGTCTGGAGGTTGCCGGTCAGATAGGAGCTGATCGGCAGCAGGCTCTGCGACTTGACTTCCGTGTTCAGGGAGACCGAGTGCACGTCCGGATTGGCGGCGAGCCAGCGAGCGCGCTGGGCGGTCAGCTTGACGGCCAGCGCGTTGATGATGTGAAGCTCACCGAACACATTGCCGTCCATGCGGCTGACGTCCCACCGAGCCCGCTCAGGGCTGACGGTGGCCTTGAACTGAACGATGGTGCTCACCATCTGGCTCGGATGGTGAGCGGCGATGCTCGCGATCCGGGGATCGAGGGGGGCCGAGGCGCCGGCCGGGGTGGCCGTGGCCGAGGTGGATGCCGTCGAGTTCGACGGGACCTGCCACTGGTGCAGGCCGAAGCCGATGGCCAAGGCCACGGATGCCGACGCCAGCAGCGCCACCATCCAACGAATCCGATCGACAATACCGAGTGAATGTGTCATGTCAGGGCAACCTCCGTGTCGCAAAGTCATCTACCAGCGATGGGTCTTGAACTGGCAGCTGGGCCGTCTCGACGGTGCGAGACCCCTGGCTTTGCGTCCCCGCCTCACAACGGGTTTGCCCTGAGCAGGTCTACTTGACCAATTGTTGAAAACGTCATCGGCAACTTGGCCGTCGGACTTGTGGCAACTAGACGAATGTTCTAGCCAGGCCACGAAAGTCTCTTTGTCGAGCATTTCTGGATCCTCCTAGCCGTTGGGTGATGCGGGGTCGAAGTGGGTCGACCACGAGCTGCGGCTCCAGGTGGAGCGGCTCGAGTCGACGTCACCGCTGTCGCTCGTGACTGAGAGCGAGGCGGAGCAGGTGCAGCTCCAGCTCGAGCGGGCGAAGTCAGCGCTGAGGCTGCCGGTCGCCGTGCTCCAGGTGGAGCGGCTCCAGGTCGAACGCGTGTAGTCGATACCGCCCGTGGTGGGGTCGATCAGCTCGTTCGGGGTGAGGCCGGCGTTGGCCCGCGGTGGCGTTTGCAGCCCGGCCACGGTGGCCGCGTCGACTTCGGGGAGCGAATTCGTAGCTACGTTGGGGCCCAGGAGCGCGCCCTTGACCTCATCCGGGCTCCATGAGGGGTGGACCTGGAGCACGTCGGCGAGTAGCCCCGAGACGACCGCAGCGGCCATCGAGGTACCACTCGTGCGGATGTACTCGCCCCCGACTCGGCACGCAGCGCAGATTCCGGCGAAAACGCTGTTCGGCGCGAGGACCGAGACGATGTGGGCGCCCGGGGCGTACACGTCGGGCTTTTGGAAACCGTCCTGGGTCGTCCCCTGGCTCGACCAGCCGGGCACGGTGTCGTCTGCCGGATCGGTGGTCCCGTTCTCGTCGGTCGCCCCAACCGTGATCACATACGGGTCGTTGGCGGGGGCATACTGGACAGCGTCCGAGTCGCTTCCGCGATTACCCGCGGCGGCTACGACGACGATTCCATGGTTCCAGGCCGCTTCGGCGGCGGCGTCCAGCGGATCGGTTGTGTAGGACTGCGGAGTCTCTGAGTCCAGAGACATGTTGACGACGCGGATGCCGTAGTCCCGCTGGTGATCGATGGCGAACTGAAGGCCGTAGATCACATCCAGGACGGTGGCGTTCCCGTTGTCGTCCGACACCTTGATGGAAACCAGGTTCGCGTTCGGGGCGACCCCGGCAAAGTCGCCGCGGAGGGGATCTGACGCCGGAAGGTTGTTGCCATTGCCGGCGATGATTCCGGCCACATCGGTGCCGTGGCCGTAGCCGTCGGTGACAGTGTGAGCTTTGGGGTTGATGACCGCGGTCTCGACGACCCGGGAGCCCCCGGCGCCCTGGAAGTCAGGCAGGTTGCCGTCGATCCCGGTGTCGATGACGGCCACCCCGACCCCTGTGCCGTCGATGCCATTACGCCATAGACCGGTGGCGCCAAGCGTCTGGTCGTAGGTCATCTGGAGGTCGCTGCTGGCGACCGGGCTGTGCCTGGAGCCGCCGTGACCCGGGCCGCCGCGCCCGAGGTGGGGCCCGCCCTCGGTCCTGATCATCGCGTTCAGCGAGACGGCGTGGACGTCGCCGCTGCCGGCGAGTCGGCGCGCCTGGCCTGCCGGGATGCGCAGCGCGAGCGCATTGATGATGTGCAGCTCACCGATAATGCGACCCGAGAACCGAGTCACGTCCCAGCGGGCCCGCTCCGGGCTGACCTCGGTCTTGAACTGCACGATGACCTCGACCGATCGCTGCGGATGATGGGCGGCCAGGCTGGCAATCCTGGGATCAAGCGCAGAGGACGAGCCGGCCGGCGCGATCGGCCCTGCGGCCGATGCCGTCGGGACCGACGGAACCTGCCATTGGTGCAGCCCGAGGGCGGCCAAGGTGGCCAGCGCGGCTGAAACCAACAGCGCTGTCATCCATCGGATCCGTTCGACGTTTCCGAGCGGTCTTGTCATCTCAGGGCAACCTCCGTGTCGCAAAGTGATCTACCAGTTGATTGGAACTGGCAGCTGGGCTATCTCGCCCTGACGGCGAGACCCCTGGCTTTGCGTCCCCGCCTCACAACGGGTTTGCCTTGAGCAGATTTAGGTCTTCATCGGCAGCATCGCCCGCGAACCTTCGACCTGTTCGACGAATGTATGAGGAGAGCCGATGGGTGCGGGCCGCCAATGGCGCGGCTCGCGAAGGTCAGTCTGGAGCTAGGCGACTTGCTCGAGCCCGAGCTCGCCGCGGACCGGGCGGGGTCGGCCCAGGTAGAAGCCCTGCCCGAGGTCGCACCCGAGCGAGAGCAGGGCACTCACCTGCTCGGGGGTCTCGATGCCCTCGGCAATCACTCCCACGCCGAGGGTCCTCGCCAGCTCGATGATCATGCGCACGAAGGAGGCCTCGCGGCCGCCCCGGGAGAGACCGTCGACGAACGATTTGGCGATCTTCAGCATGTCGAGCGGAAGCGTGTGCAGATAGCTGAGCGATGAGTAGCCGGTCCCGAAGTCATCCAGAGCGAAGCGGACGCCCAGCTCGCGGAGCTCGGCGATCGTCGACGACACGTGCGCCTCGTCCTCCAAGAGCAGGGTCTCGGTGACCTCGAAGACGAGCTGACGCGGATCGACCGCGGTCCGGTAGAGCGTGTCCCGCACACGATCGGCGAGGTGGCGGTCGCGCAGCTCGACGGCGGAGAGGTTGACGTGAACCGCCACGTCGCGCTCGGAGATGCGGCTCTCCTCACGCTCGCGCTGCCAGGCGCGCGCCTGGTGGCAGGCCTGCTCGAGCACGTACTGGCCGACCGACAGGATGAGACCGGTCTCCTCGGCTAGGGGCAGGAAATCATCAGGGGCGACGAGGCCGCGGCGCGGGTGCTGCCAGCGGACCAGGGCTTCCTCGGCCACGAGCTCACCCGTGCCCAGCGCCACGATGGGCTGGAAGTACAGGGTCAGCTGTTCACGCTCGATGGCCTGGCGCAGCTCCTCCTTGAGGCCGTGGCGCTCAAGGACCGCCGCCCCCATGCTGGGGTGGAAGACCTGGAAGCGACCCTTCCCCGAGGTCTTGGCCTTGTACATAGCCACGTCGGCGTCGCGGATCAGCTCCTCAGACGTCTTGTCTTCGGTGTCGGCGATCGCGATGCCGACGCTGACATAGACGGAGACGCTCTCGGTGCCGACCGGAAGGGGCATCACGAAGGCATCCATGATCCGCCGGGCCACGCGGGTCGCGGACTCCTGGGCGTCATGCCCGTCCTCGACCATGACGGCGAACTCGTCGCCACCCAGCCGAGCCACGACGTCCTCCGGACGCAGGCAGGAGCGCAGCCTCGAGGCAACCGAGACCAGGAGCTCGTCGCCAGCGGCATGGCCGAGGCTGTCGTTGACCGTCTTGAAGTCGTCCAGGTCGATGAACAGGACAGCCACCTGGCCCTGGGTGGAGGCCAGCGTCTCCCTGACCTTGTCGGTGAATAGGGTCCGGTTGGCCAGGCTGGTCAGCGGGTCGTGATAGGCCTGATGGTGGAGCTGCTCCTGCAGGACACTGAGCTGGAGGACGGCCTGCTCTAGGCGGTCGTACTGGAGGGCGACGCTGGCGTTCGTGGCCAGCGTGTCGAGCAGGCGGAGATCCTCGTGATCGAAGGAGCGCACGACCCCGAAGCGGTTGGCGAGCATGATCGCGCCGATCACCCGTTCCTCGCCCGGGAGCGGCGCCACCATTGCGTGGGTGACCCCACGCGCCTCCAGATAGCGCTGCAGGCGAGGGCTCCCGAACGGCGGGCTGAGCGTGACGGCGCCGCTGTCGGTTTCCTCGAGGAGGTTTCGCATCTCGTCGGCCACCTCGTCGTCCACGGGCTCCATCAGCTCTCGGAAGGTGCCGGGGCCGAGCAGCGTGCGCAGCGATGGGTTGTGGTCGGACCCGAAGAGGATAATTTCCGCCATCTCGGCCCGGAAGGCGTCGAGCGAGCGCATCAGCAGGCCCTCGAGGGCGTGGGCTATCTCCCGTGAGTGCACGAGGGTGCGGTTGGCCTCGTACAGGAATTCCAGGCGCTTGTGGCGCTCTCGCTCGGAGAGGTAGGCGCGGTAGGCGGCGAACAGGGTGGCTGACGGTACGACGAGCAGGGGGAGGGCCCGCGGATCATCGGCGGTCAGCACCGCCCCGCACAGCCCGAGGCTGGTGTTGCTCAATGTCACGACGGCGTCCATGGAGAACATGTGGCCGATCGTGATCAGCTTCACCAGGCCCTCAGAGAGGGAGATGGCAGCGGCGATGAGGAGGATGGCCATCGCTCCGGCGGCCTGGGTGGCGAGGATGGCGGCGATCCACATCTGCGGCCCCATGGCGCCGCTGTCGGGGGCCACCGCGTGGAGCACCAGCACGGCGATGCTGGTCGTCAGGGCGAACTGGGCCAGGTTGAAGACGAATTTGATCGGGGGCAGGCGACGATCAAGCAGCCACACGATGGCGCTCCCGATCAGGCAGGCGAGAACCACCCCCTGGGCGCTGCAGAAGAGCAGCCCGAAGACGAGCGGGATATCGCCCAAAGAGAACGAGTGGGCGCCCCGGCGGAAGTGCACGTGGACCACACAGCGCTCCCCCACCGCGAAGGCGATGGCCACGAGCCACCAGGGCAGATGCAGTACCGCGACCGCGTGCAGGCCCTGGACCGGGCCGAAGTAAAGGATGCCGGCGACGACCAGCACGACCACGTTGAGCCCCCAAACGGGGTGCACGTCTCGCACGCGTCGCAGCGTGCTGGCGGCCGCTGAAAGCGACTGCGGCGCTTGATCGATGACGGTGTCGGCTTTCATGAGTGCGACCGGCGACTCCAGCCGCCGTTGCCGACTAACGTGGTCCATGTCGGCATTCGCTGTCTCCATATTCGGCGCATTCGCGACAAACCTGTAGAGCGCGCGCTCAATCGGGGTTGAGGACGGCAGCAATCCGTCTCCCCGGGGCGAATTGAGGGGCGCCCTGGCCGTGGGTTCACCGCCCCGGCGCCCGTCGTGCGGCTCTGGCTGCGGGATTGTTCTCCTTCCGGAACAATTTTGTTGCGATTTGCAGGGAGTTTCGTGACCGCCGCAGCCGTTTTCCCCCGCCCGCCGTGCTAGACTTATGTCATCAGCTTGCGACGTCTCGGTGCGCGGTGAACCGCGCGAGATCCGAGGCGTCTCGATGTAAATGGAGGACCTTTGCCAAATGAAGGTGGCGCTCGCGGCGCCCAGAACGAGAGCAGTTACGACGCTCAGGACATCACCGTCCTCGAGGGCCTCGAAGCCGTCCGCAAGCGGCCCGGGATGTACATCGGGTCAACCGGGCCCCGTGGCCTCCACCACCTCGTTTATGAGGTCCTTGACAACTCGGTAGACGAAGCCCTGGCCGGGCATTGCACCGAGGTCACGGTCACGATCCACCCGGACAACTCGGTCACCGTGGCCGACGACGGGCGGGGGATCCCGGTCGACATGATGGCCAAGGAGAAGCGCCCGGCGCTCGAGGTCGTACTCACCGTGCTCCACGCCGGCGGCAAGTTCGGCGACGGCGGTGGCTACAAGGTCTCAGGCGGCCTGCACGGCGTGGGAGTCTCGGTCGTCAACGCTCTCTCCGAGCGCCTGGATGTGGAAGTGCGGCGTGACGGTTTCGTCTGGCGCCAGAGCTACGCGAGGGGCAAGCCACTGGGCGATCTGGAGAAGGGCGAACCGACCAAGGAGACCGGGACCACGATCACCTTCCTGCCCGACGCCGACATCTTCGAGGCGCTGGACCTCGACTTCAAGACGCTCGAGGAGAGGATGCGGGAGACCGCCTTTTTGACCGCCGGCCTCAAGATCACGCTGATCGATGAGCGCGCGGAAGGACACCGCATCGAATTTCGCTACGAGGGCGGGATCGTCGACTTCGTTCGCTACCTGAACGAGAACAAGGACCCCATCCAGCGCAATGTCGTCTCCTTGGCGGGGGAGAGCGAGGAGGGCGCCCTCGAGGTGGCCATGCAGTGGAACTCCTCCTACCAGGAGTCCGTCTTCTCCTTCGCCAACAACATCAACACGATCGAGGGCGGTTCGCACCTTTCCGGCTTCCGCTCGGCTCTGACCGGCGTGCTCAACAAGTACGCGCGTGAGAAGGGCTTCCTCAAGGAGAAGGACGACAATCTGGCCGGCGAGGACGTACGGGAGGGCTTGACCGCCGTCATCTCGGCCAAGCTCCAGGATCCCCAGTTCGAGGGGCAGACCAAGACCAAGCTCGGGAATCCGGGGATGCAGAGCTTTGTCCATTCGATCGTCTACGCCCGGCTGAGCGAGTTCTTGGAGGAGAACCCGCAGGACGCTCGGGCCGTCCTCTCCAAGGCGGTGTCGGCCGCTCATGCGCGTGCCGCGGCCCGCAAGGCGCGGGACCTGACCCGCCGCAAGTCGGCGCTCGAGAACTCGACCCTGCCGGGCAAGCTCGCCGACTGCTCAATCAAGGATCCCTCGCTGGCCGAGCTGTTCATCGTCGAGGGTGACTCCGCCGGAGGCTCGGCCGTGAGCGCGCGGGACCGCAGCACTCAGGCCATCCTGCCGCTGCGCGGCAAGATCCTCAACGTCGAGAAGAGCCGGATCGACAAGGTCCTCGCCAACACCGAGGTCCAGGCCCTGATCACGGCCGTGGGCACGGGAGTGCGTGACGACTTCGATATCGAGAAGGCGCGCTACCACAAGGTCGTGCTCCTGACTGACGCCGACGTTGACGGCGCGCACATACGCACGCTGGCGCTGACCCTGCTCTTCCGAGAGATGCAGCCATTGATCGAGGCCGGCTACGTCTACATCGCCAAGCCGCCGCTCTACCGGTTGACCCGGGGTCAGAAGCATCGGTACCTCGAGCGTGAGTCCGAGCTGGAGGAGATCCTGCTCGGCGACAAGCTCGAGAAGATCGAAGTCTCCGACCGAACGGGCGTGCAGTTCAAGCTCACCGAGGCCCGCTGGAAGCGCTTCACCCGGCTGCTCAAGCAGTACGAGGGTTGGGCCTTGGCCCTGCGCGCGGCGCACGGACACGGCGTGGTCACGTTCCTACAGCAGGCCCGCCTGCTCGAGGAGCAGATCACCGACGCCGACAGCCTGATCCGTCACGTGGGTAAGAACGGCAACGGCAAGAACGGCGCGGCCTACAGCACCGAGCTCCTTTCCGAGGACGAGAACGAGATCGTGATCAAGACGATCGAGGCCAAGACGGGTCTGGCCACCACACACCGCGTGCGCCGGGCCACGCTCGATACCAACGAGTACCGCAAGCTGGCCGACGTCCACCGCGAGCTGGCCGAGCTCGCCGGGACGCCGCCCTTCCAGGTTCGCCTAGGCGAGACGACCAAGGACGCCGAGAGCTTTGAGGAGCTGCGCGACGCGGTCCTCGCGGTGGCTCAGAAGGGCATCGATTACTACCGCTTCAAGGGCCTCGGCGAGATGGATGCCGAGGAACTGCGGGAGACGACGATGGACCCGGCCACGCGGACGCTGGTCAAGGTGACGCTGGAGGACGCCGCGTCGGCCGACATGGTGTTCTCGATGCTGATGGGCGACCAAGTCGAGCCCCGGCGCGCCTTCATCGAGGAGAACGCCCGCCTCGTGAGCAACCTGGACGTATAACGAGATGTCAGCCGTAGACACCATCGGCGGCGGCAACATCGAGCCCCGCGGGCTCGAGGAGGAGATGCGCTCGGCGTATCTCGACTACGCCATGTCGGTCATCGTCGGGCGGGCGCTCCCCGATGTGCGGGACGGTCTCAAGCCGGTGCACCGGCGCGTCCTCTACGTGATGAACGAGCTGGGCCTCCAGCCCGGCCGCAAGCACGTCAAGTGCGCTCAGATCGTCGGCGAGGTCATGGGCAAGTACCACCCGCACGGCGACCAGGCCATCTACGACACGCTCGTCCGCCTGGCCCAGGACTTCTCGATGCGCTACCCGCTCGTCGACGGCCACGGCAACTTCGGCAACATCGACGGCTACGGCGCCGCAGCGATGCGCTACACCGAGGCTCGCCTGGACCGCCTGGCCACGGAGATGCTCCGTGATCTCGACGCTGACACGGTCGATTTCACGCCGACCTACGACGGGAGCCGGCAGGAGCCGGTCGTGCTGCCGGCCCGGTTCCCCAACCTGCTCGTCAACGGCGGCTCGGGGATCGCCGTCGGGATGGCGACGAACATCCCCCCGCACAACCTGCGCGAGGTCATCAAGGCGACGATCTCCTACATCGAGAACCCGGACATCGACGTCGAGGGTCTGATGAAGCACATCAAGGGCCCTGACTTCCCGACCGCGGGCATCATCCTCGGGCGAGAGGGGATCCGGGAGGCCTACGCGACCGGCCGCGGCCGCGTGCGCGTCCAGGGGAAGGCGCACATCGAGCCCATCGGTCAGGGCAAGGAGGCGATCATCGTCACCGAGCTGCCCTACCAGGTGCGCCGGGACGGCGACGGGGGTCTGATCCTCAAGATCAAGGAGCTCCACGAGCAGAAGAAGCTGCCGGAGATCTCGGATCTTCGGAACGAGTCCGACCGTCACGGCATGCGGATCGTGATCGAGCTCAAGCGCGACGCCATTCCGAAGGTCGTGCTCAACAAGCTCTACAAGCACACCCCGCTCCAGACGACTTTCGGGGTCAACATGGTTGCGCTCGTCGACAACGTGCCGCGGACCCTGTCGCTGCGTGAGGTGATCGGCCACTACGTCGATCACCAGCGCGAGGTCATCGTTCGCCGCACCAAGTACGAGCTCCGGCGGGCCGAGGAGCGCGCGCATGTTCTCGAGGGCCTGCTCGTGGCGCTGGCCAACCTTGACGAGGTCATCGCCCTGATCCGCGCCTCCCGGGACCCGGAGACGGCCCGCAACGGCCTCGTCGAGAACTACGAGCTCTCCGTCGTCCAGGCCCAGGCCATCCTCCAGCTCACCCTCAGCCGTCTCACCGCGTTGGAGGCGGGCAAGATCAAGCAGGAGCACTCCGATCTGGTCGAGCGGATCAAGGAACTGCGCGAGATCCTGGGCGACGAGAGCAGGGTCAACGGCATCATCAAGGACGAGCTCCAGGAGATCGCCGACGCCTACGGCGACGACCGGCGGACGGAGATCACCCACGCCGAGGGTGAGATCGACATCGAGGATCTGATCGCCGATCAGCAGATGGTCATCTCGATCACCCATTCCGGCTACATCAAGTCACTCCCACTCTCGACCTATCGCCAGCAGCGCCGCGGCGGCGTCGGCGTCACCGGCGGGGACATGAAGGACGACGACTACATCGAGCATCTCTTCGTCTCCTCGACGCACGACTACCTCCTCTTCTTTACCAACCGAGGCAAGGTCTACCGGCTCAAGGTCTACGAGCTTCCGGAGGCCTCACGCACGGCGCGCGGCCGCGCCCTGGTCAACCTGCTCCCGCTTCGAGAGGGCGAGCGCGTGCAATCGGTGCTGGCCACGCGCGATTTCAGCGAGGGCAAGTACCTCGTCTTCGCCACTCGCAAGGGCATGGTCAAGAAGACCGAGTTCGGCGCCTACAACACGCCGATTAAGGCCGACGGGATCATCGCCATCAACATCCGCGATGACGACGAGCTGATCGCCGTGCGCCGGACGAGCGGCCACGACGACATCATCATGGTCTCCCGCTCCGGGCAGGCGTCGCGTTTCTCCGAGAGCCAAGTCCGGCCGATGGGCCGGGACACGACCGGGGTACGTGGGATGAACGTGTCTAAGAAGGGCAATGCCGTTCTGGCCATGGACGTGGCCCTCGACGACCAGGAGCTGCTCGTGGTCACCGAGAACGGCTATGGCAAGCGGACGCCAATTTCCGACTACCCGGTCAAGGGCCGCGGGACGATGGGTGTCAAGACGATCCAGCTGACCGAGAACAAGGGCGCCCTGGCCGGCGCACTGGTTGTGCGTGAGCACCAAGAGCTTGTGTTCGTGTCTCAAAACGGGATGGTTCAGCGGACCTCGGTCCGCGGCATCAACCGTTACGGGCGGGCTTCCCAGGGGGTCCGCGTGATGAATCTGCGTGATGACGATCAGGTCAGCGCGGTGGCGTTGGTGGTTGAGTCCGAGGCCACGGCCGCGCCGGTGGTCGAGAACGGCGACGGTCCGGCGGGGGACCCTCCCGTTAGCGACAACCGGGCCGACGGCAGCGAGGAGTGAGGATCGCCCGACGGGTGTGAGCGTGATGGAAAAGCGTTCCCAGTGAACGCAAATCGATCACGCTCAACCTCCTGCGGTCCGGGCTAGCCCCCGCCGGTCACTCGCAGTTCGGCCGGGTGATGACGGAAACCGGCTCGCCGCGCTCGCGCCGGGCGTTCTCGGCTCCGTTCGCCGTGACTTCCGTTTCGGAGCTGCTCTCCTCGGCGTTAGCCGCGGCCGCCGCTTCATTCTCCTGCGCGGCCTCTTCCTCCGTCCGGGTCGACTCCGCCGCCTCGGCGGCCTCGCGCTCGCGGACCACGAAATCCCCGGCGGCGGCGACCTGCTCGTCCGACCTCGGTCCGTCCCGGTCGAGATACCAGTGACGATTTATGCTCGCGAACCACTCAACGTTTCCGTCCTCCGTCTCGTACGGGATTAGGCCGAACCGGCTGATCGTCCGTTGCTGGCCGACCTGGTCTGAATAGAGCAGCTCAACTGTTACCCCGTCCTGCTTGTCGATCGCCTCGGCGAGAGCCTGGTAGATGGGGTCGTTGTGATTCCGCAACGCGCCCTGCCACATTCCGATGTCGCCGGCGGGGATGTAGAGGTCACGGCTCTGGAGTCGGAACTCCTCCTCGGGTGCGTGATTGCGTGCGACGCGGCTGGACTGGAAGCCGGGCGCGACGTGCCAGCCCTGGCAGACCCCGATGCCCGAACCGACGTTGCGCAGGCTCATCGCGAAGTAGATGCTCCCGTCATGTTCCGCCACACCGTGCCCGCCTGCCGCTCGGACCCAGTGTCGTTCGACAAACATGATCTTCTGAACCGGATCGTCCAGGCGCGACTGGGTGAAGATCGGGCGTCGCTGCTCCATCAACGCCTCCTCGGATACGCGCGCGGAGCGGTTGGCGGAGCGCACCGAGGCGAAGGTTGCGATCGCCAGCACCAAGGTCCCAACGCCTGTCGCCAGTGACGAGACCGTCGACCAGTTGGTGGCGAGCGGGAGCAGCATCCGTGTAAAGGATGTCACTCCCGGTGGGCGCGGACCAGGAACCCACTGCGGCCCGGCGTCAGAAGCTCGGAGCGCTGAAACCCCGCCTCGCCCAGCATTCGCTCAAGCCCGGCACGGTCGTAGTTGAAGATCGGGCAGTCGCCGATCCACTCGTAGCGCACCTTGCGGACCGGGCCCTTGATCGGCGACCAGGCCGGGAACGAGGCGACCATGGCTCCGCCCGGTGCACACAGCTCGTACATGCGGGCAAAGAAGCGCTCCGGGTTGGGTAGGTAGTCGAACAGCCCCAGGCCGAGGACAACGTCGAATTGACCCTCGAGGGGCGCGGTGAGGAAATCGTCGGTGAGCAGTTCGACGCGGTCGCCGAAGCGGGCCAGGCGCGCCGTGGCCAGCTCGATCATGGGCTCGGAGAAGTCAACCCCGACGTAGTGCGAGGTGCCGGCTTCCAGAACGAACTCACCGATCCGCCCGGATCCGCAGCCAACGTCAAGAACGCGTGGCTGCTGGTAGGTGCTGACCGTCTCTACCGCAAGCTGGCGCCGGCGAAAGAGGCCGGGGCGAAGCAGGCGGACGAGAGGGCGCTCGTCCTCGTAGAGGTCGTCGAACTGCTGAGCCTTGTTGCGGAAGCGATTACGGACTCTCTGGGGAGCGGCCGCTGAGCTGGGCATAGGCCTCACCATACGGGATCAGGGGGTGTTTTCCCGCGATCACACGGAGGACCCGAGCCGCTCGCAGGCGGGCAAAGTTCCGCTGCTCGGCCCGCAGCGCGGCGTGCGCGCGCTGGACCGGGCGGGCCGCGGCGGGGAGCCCGGGCCGCAGCCTCTCGGGGTCGAGCTCGTAGGGGTGCAGGTAGAGGCCGGCCAGCGGGCCGCTGGCCTCGAGGCCCTTCAGGATCAGTGGCGTGGGCAGCGTGCCCCAGTACGAGGCTCCACCTACCGGGAGCTTCATCGAGCCCGCCCTCCACACGGCGACGGGAAACTCCCACAGGACACCTGACTTCAGCTGGAGGCGATGAGGGCGTGACTCCGAGGACGCAACCCGGCCGCGAATGCGGGGCGAGTCGTGCTGGCTCGCGTCGTAGGCGAAGCCGGCCTCGGCCAGCACGTCGTAGGCCCACGGCGTTTGCTGGGTGATCGAGAAGGCGGGAGCGCGATAGCCGCGCGGCGCAACCCCGGTCAGTTCCGAGATCGTCTGGCGCGCCCGCCGCAGGTCGGTGGCGAACTCCTGCGGCGTGAGGGTGTGCACGAGCTGGTGGGCATCGCCGTGGCAGCCGATCTCGTGCCCGGCCCGCACGATCCGCTCCACCAGGTCCGGATGAGCGCGGGCCGTCATCCCGAGGATGAAGAAGGTGGCCCTGACCTCCAGCTCGCCCAAGAGCGAGAGGAGGCGGTCGGTCTGTCGCTCCAGAGCGGGCCCGGGCTCCTGCCAGTTCGCCACGCCGACGCGACGGCGGACCAGCTGATGCCAGTCCTCGAAGTCGATGCTGAGCAGGAGGGTGGCTGGGTCGTCGCTGGGGCCCATCGGCCCGGCCGAGGGTGCCATAGATCGCGTCGCCGCCGTTCGCTAATCTGCCCGCTACCAGAGAAAGGAGGTGGTCCGACTGTCTGAAAGTACTTGCGGGACCCTGGAGGTGTCCGGCCGCTAGGTCGGAGGCTGACCCCGCTTAGCGGAGTCCAACCGAGACACCGTCGGGCCGAGTGCCGGACGTTAGTCCCTTCCGGCAGGATGACTCGTCTCGATTCAGGGCAGCCAAATGATGTGTACGAAGGGCGCCGCCGTCGACGGCGCCCTTCGTCGTTAAGAACCGCCTACGCCGCGAGGTACTGGATCCACGCCGCCGGAATCGTCGGGCTGGCGACGTGGATGAACACGGTCGGCTGGGGCGTCCGGGGCGGCCGCTGGAGCTTCATCCCCACTTGGGGCGGGAGGGCGTTGCCCTTGCGCCGGTTGCAGGGGGCACACGAGGCGACGATGTTGTCCCAGCTCGAGGTCCCGCCCTTGGACTTCGGAATCACGTGATCGACGGTGAGGTTCGAGCGGGATCCGCAGTACTGGCACGTCCATTCGTCACGTGCGAAGACGGCACGGCGGGTGATCTTGCGCCGGTGAGTGTCACGCGGGATCCGGACGTATGTGACGAGCCGGATGACGACCGGCCGCTGCAGCGACGCGCGGGCCGAGTGAAGCTCCCACTCGGCGTGCTCGATGACCTCGGCCTTTTCCTTGAGGAGCAGCACCACGGCGCGCCGGACCGTGCACACGTTGATCGGCTCGTAGGTTGCATTCAGTACGAGCACCCGGCCACGTTCACGTCCGCGCCGGTGGTGCTCAGTGGGCGGCGCGGACCCCGGTGGCGCTGGGACTAACGTGTCCATAGCTGGCGCCAGTGTACCGAGGCGCTAACCGGTATCCGACAACGCCCAGGACCTGCCAACGGGGTCAGGCGGCAGGGAACGAGCCAAGGGCGCGGAGCACCTCGACGTGCCCGCCCAAGGCCTCGAGCGCGCTGGCAACATCAGGCGCTCGCTCCTGCCCCTCGAGGTCGAGGAAGAACATGTAACTGCCCAGGCCCTGTCTGCGGGGGCGAGACTCGATGCGGGTCAGGTTGACCCCCCGATTGGCGAACTCAGACAGGCAGCGGACCAGCCAGCCCGGGGCGTCTGAGCCCACCCCCCAGAAGACGATCGAGGTCTTCCACGAGGGCTCCTCGTCGTTCGCCTGAGGCCTGGACGGCGGGGCTTGCTCCAGCCCGGCGTCAGACCGGGCCAGCCAGACGAATCGCGTCTCGTTTCCGGGGCCGTCCTCGACGCCACTGAGCAGGACCCGGCAGCCGTAGAGCTCAGCCGCGAGCCGGGTTCCCAGCGCCGCCCAGGGACCGTCCTGATCGGCCACCATCCGCACCGCGTCCGCAGTCGAGCCACCCGCGAGCACCCTGGCGCCGGGCAGTTGCGTGCGGATGAAGCCAGCGCACTGCGCGGTGGCCTGGGGATGGGAGACCACCGTCTCGATCTCGCCCAGGGCGAGGTCGGTGCGGGCAACGAGACAATGGCGGATGGGGTGTACAACCTCGCCCACGATGCGCACGTCCTCGGCCTCCATGGCCAGCGTGTCCAGCGTGGCGTTGACCGATCCCTCCAGGGAGTTCTCGATTGGAACGAGCGCCCGGTCGGCCGCCCCGGACTGCACCGACATCACGGTGTCGTGGATGGTCGGCAGCGGCACCAGTTCCACCCCGCCCTCAGCCGGCGAGCCGTCCAGGGCGGTGATCAGCGCCTCATGGGTAAACGTCCCCTCAGGACCGAAATAGGCGACGCGGATTAGGCGCGTCGCGCTCGCGCGGCTGTCCATCCCGCCGCGCTCCAGATTCAAATTTGCGCCTGCTCGGCGCTCCCGTGCTGCAGGGCGAGCCGGATTGCCTCCGTCTCTTCCGGCGAGAGCTCCAGCTCCGGCTGTCCCTCGTGGATCTGCTTGGCGTACAGACGGGCCTGGTCGCGATGGTGGATCGAGGACAGGACGAGCCCGGTTCGGCGCGCATCGAGGAGGGCGATCGAGGTTGACTGGCGACCGGACATCTCGCCGTAGGCGTCATAGCGGACGAGGGCGCTGTAGGCGATCGCCTCCTCCAGGCGGTTCTCGTTCCTCTCCATCCGGTTGGTCAGGCCGGCGGCCATGTCCTGAACGTAGTCGTAGAGGACCTGAAACTGCTGGCGCAGGGCCGCCGCGTGGGCCACCAGGTCCTGACTGCGGTCTCCGAGGATCACGCGCTGGTCGGCCCGGATCCGGCGTAGCCGCAGGATCAGGACCAGGCACAGGAGCAGGGCGACGAGGGCAACCCCGGCGGCAGCCATGGCGACGATTCCTGCCGTGCTCGTGATGTTGTGCACCGCGCCGAAGCATAGGGTCGCGCCGCGACGGGGGCGTGGCGCCCCGCATGGCCCCGCCCCTTATCCGAAGGTGACGGGGAAGGTCTTTGAGTTGTGGGTGAAGGTTGTCTCACCCGGCACGTGCTGAATCGTCACGGTCATGTCATAGGTGCCGGCCGGGGGTGCTGAGCTGAGCGGGATCTGGACCGTGTACTGCTGCCCGGCCTGGGTCTGCGGAATGACACCCTGACCCGTGACCGAGGTCCCGCTGATCGATGCCTTCACGACCACGTTGGTCTCCGTGTTCTGACCGTCGTTGGTCACCTGGCAGGTCAGGGTTGGCGCCGAGCCCCTGGCGATGGTCGTGGCCGCGATCGTTGACAGCGTGTTGCCGCCCACGCTGCACCCAGTGAGCTCGTGACCGTGCGGGCCCGGGGCGACTGGGCCACTGGTGCCGCTTGACACCGGCACGGAGACCTTCAGCTCGCTGGACACGAAGGAAGGCAGGACCCACTGGACGTTGGGGACGAGCTGATTGGGATCGATCGGCTGGCCGTTGGTGCCGCCGACTCCGATCCCCGCCCGCTTGAGGGCATTCACGATGCCAGGCAGGACGTAGTCCTTGTAGAGGACGTCGGAGGCGTAGAGGCGGGCCATCTCGGTGGCGATCGAGTTGACGGCGGTGCTGGCTGTGGAGCTCTGGAGGGCCTGCGGGATATCGGTCGCTATGGCTCCCATCGCATCTCGGCGCATACGCATCAGCTGCACGAGGTTCTGTTGCGCCGAGCTGACGGAACCGGGGGCACCCAGGTTCTCGGCCTTGGTCAGTTGGTTGGACGCGGTCAGACGGGCCGCGTCCACCTGCTGGTCGACGGTGGTCTCGTTGTTCGAGTTCACGCCACCCGCCAGGGCGCTGAACATCTGGCTGCCGTTTTGGTTCGAGGAGCGGATCAGTGAGGCCACGCTGTCGTTGTAGTTGCGCAGGGCGCTGTTGGCCTGGCTGACCGAGCAGCTGTGGACACCGATCACGAGCAGAATCAGCACGATCACGAGGGCGATCAACCCCACCGTGCGGCGTACGCGGATGGCCTGCTCCTCGGCGGGCGACCGGCGTCCACCGCCGGGGGGTCGGCGCCCTCCCGGCGGTCGTCCTCCGCCCCCCGGGGGCCTCGAGCCGCGCCCACGCGGCCTCCGCCCCTCGCTTGGCGGCCGGACCTGCGTCTCCTCCACTTCGTCAAAGAACGACAAGCAGCCCGCTCCTTGCGGCAATTTTGACCTCGGCAGTATGACCACAGCGCGGGCCGGAACGCGAACAAGGGAAGGGGCTTGCAGCGTGGAAAACGCTCTGGATGGCCTTCCTGACCCGTACCCCGCCCACCCGCGCAACGCCCACGGCGGCCACCAACCCCGAGGCCACGGCCGCAACGATGGCCGAACGCGTCGCCCCTCAGCCCTCCGGCCTGCTCGTCCTGGATCGCTACCGGCTGCACCGCCCTCTCGGGGCCGGCGGCTTCGGAACGGTCTGGATGGCCCGGGATGAGCGGCTCGAGCGGGACGTCGCGGTCAAGGTGCTCGCTCGGGAGCGGATTGTCGGGGGCCGCTTCGAGCGTGAGGCCCGTGCCGCTGCCCGCCTGACTCACCCGGGGATCGTCACCCTCTATGAGGCGGCGGTCGACGATGACGGGGCCTATCTCGTTTCCGAGCTCGTCCGCGGCGCCACCCTGTCCCGGCTCCTCGAAGCCGGACGGCTGTCCGACCGGGACATCGTCGAGGTCGGGATCGCCCTCTGCGATGCCCTGGCCCACGCTCACTCTCAGGGCGTCGTGCACCGGGACGTCAAGCCCTCGAACGTGCTCATCCCCGAGCCGCCGGGCGCGGGTCAGGTGGCCAAGCTGACCGACTTCGGCGTGGCCCGGCTGATCGGCGCCGACACCCTCACCCGCACGGGCGATGTGATCGGCACCGCTGCCTACATGGCGCCGGAGCAGGCCGACGGACGGGAGGCGGGCGCTGCCGCCGACCTTTACGCCCTCGCGCTGGTCCTCTACGAGGCCCTGACCGGTCTGAACCCGATCGCCCTCGGGCCCCCCGCGCAGCGCGCCCGGCGGCTCGGCGCCCACCTCCCGCCGCTGCGCCGTCAGCGCCGGGATCTCCCGGGCGAGCTCGGCCATGGTCTCGATCTGGCCCTGCGCCCCCGCCCGCGGGAGCGCGGCAGCGTCGACGATCTCCGGGAGGAGCTGGTTGCTTCGCTGGCCCAGGTTGAGGATCAGCCCGGGGTGGTCGAACCGGCGTGGCCAAGGCGTTTTCGCACCGCCGAGCTGGCCGCCGGTCCGGGATGGGAGGTTGCCCGTGACCGCCCCCTGGCCGAGGAGGCCACGCCTGAGCCGCCGCTTCGGCTGGGGTGGCCCGAGCGGACGCTGGGCGCGGCGGCGGCAGGTCTCATTGCTGCGTGGCTCGTGAGCCTGCCCTCCAACTCCCCCCCGCTCGCCCCCGCTGTCGTTGCCGTGATCTGCGCTCTGCTCGTCACCGCCCTGCCCAGAGCCGGCTGGCTGTTCCTGATCACTGGGTGTGTCAGCTGGTTGGCTGCGGCCGGTGCCCCCGGTGCAGGCCTCATCACCGCCCTGGCCGGTGTCGTCCCGATCGTGCTCTTGCCGCGCCATCGCACGAGCTGGGCGCTACCGGCCGTCGCACCCGCCCTGGGCGTGATCGCGCTGGCCGGCGCCTGGCCGGCCGTGGCGGGGCGAAGGCGGGGAATGTGGCAGCGAGCCGGCCTCGGCGCGGTGGGCTGGATCTGGACGGTGGCGGCAGGCGTTCTGGCCGAGAAGGCCCTGTACACCAAACCGCCGGGATCGCTGCCCCGGGGTTGGGCGGCGTCGCTGAACCTCAGTGCTGAGCACGTCCTACCTCGCCTCCTGGTCCCGGGCCTCCTTGCTCCGGCTGCCGTCTGGGCTCTCGCGGCCGCGCTGGTTCCGTGGCTGTGGGATCGATCCCTTCCCCTCCGGATCGTCCTGAGCAGCGTCTGGGCCGCCGGCCTTGCCTCGGGCACGGTCGCCGCCCTTCGCTTCGGACACGGGGCCTTTCACCTCCGCGGCGGAGCCGTCGTCCTCGGCGCGGTGGCGGCCTGGATCGTTCTCGTCGCACCTGCCCTCGTGCGATGGCGGGCGAGGGGCCCTGGATCACCGACTCCGCCGCCGGACTCGCGTAGCATGGACCGGCGCTGAGGGCCGGTCTCCACCCACCTTCAGGAGCGCCCAGCGCCCACCCATGAGTGTTCTCCGTACCCTCGAAAGCAAGATCGCCGGACTTGTCGAAGGCACCTTCAACCGTGCCTTCCGGTCCGAGGTGCGCCCGGTGGAGATCGCGCGCAAGCTGGCGCGCGAGATGGAGGAGCACAAGTCCGTCACCCTGAGTCGGACCTATGTGCCCAACGAATACCGGGTGTTCCTCTCCTCACGTGATCGTGAGCGCTTCTCCGGGTATGAAACGGCCTTGGCTGACGAGTTGGCTGGATATCTGCTCGAGCACGCCCGCCGAGAGCGCTTCACGCTGCCCGGCCGGCCGGTGATTGAGTTCGAGACCGATGAACGGCTGGGCCTGGGTGAGTTCGGGATCCAGACCGGGATTGTCGAGGTCCACGGTGAGGAGGAAGAGCCGGAGCCGGCCGAGCCCTCGGGCCGGACGATGGTCTACAGCAACGCTGGCCGCCTGGCTGAGCCGCTCGAGGAGCGGGCACTGGCTCGCTCTGAGACGGCGCTGCTCCTGATGGACGGGCAGCGGCTCGTTGTGGGCCCGAGCGGCGTCACGCTCGGGCGCAGCCGCCAGTGCGACATCGTCCTCTCCGACCCCAACGTGTCTCGCCAGCACGCGGAGGTCCGGGCCCGGGGTGGTTCCTGGGTGTTGATCGATCTCGGCTCGACGAACGGATCGAGGATCAACGGACGGGCGGTGGAGGGTTCTGAGGTGGTACGGCCGGGCGATGAGATCGAGCTCGGCTCGACTCTCCTGAGGTTCGAGCTCGAATAGCCCGCTGACCCGATGCTCCAACCTGTCTCGGTCGCGCTCAAGTTCGGCTTCCTCGTCGTCCTGTACCTGTTCCTGGTCTGGGTGGCCTGGAGCGCCCTGCGCGACATGCGCCGCGGGCCTCGCAGCGAGGGCCGGTTCGATCCCTATCCCGCCTCCTCTGACGGCACCAGCGTGTATGCGGCAGCGGCCGGTGTGGAGCCACAGCCCAATGGGTTCGAGCCCCGGCTGCTCGTCGAACGGGCCCCGGGTCACGAGTCGGGGGTCGCTTATGACATACCTGAGTCCGGAGCCACCCTGGGCCGCGGCGACGTCGAGATCCAGATCGAGGATCCATTCGCGTCCTCACGCCATGCGCGGATCACGCGCCAGGGGTATGTCCTGATGATCGAGGACCTCGGCTCGACCAACGGGACCTACCTCAACGAGGAGCCGCTGTCAGGGCCCCAGCCGCTCCATCCAGGCGATCGCATCCGGATCGGGGATTCCGAGTTCTCCTACCTGCAATGAGGGTGGGATGAGCATGCTGCGGGTCAGCGAGAGCATCTGGCGGACCGACACCGGGCGTCAACGGCGGGAGAACGAGGACAGCGCCTACGTCCAAGCCCCGGTGTTTGTCGTCGCCGACGGCATGGGGGGCGCCCAGGCCGGCGAGGTGGCCTCTCGCATGGCGATCGAGACCTTCGAGGAGGGCCTGCCCGCGTCCGGTCCGCCCGAGGCGCGCTTGGCCGAGCTCGTGCACAACGCCAATCACCGCATCTATGACCGCTCCCGCGCCGAGCAAGGCCGGGCCGGAATGGGCACCACCCTGACCGCGGCCTACCTCGAGAACGGCGCCCTGGCCATCGCCCACGTGGGTGATAGCCGCGCCTATCTCTTCCGGGAGGGTGAGCTGAGCCGGCTCACCCAGGACCACTCGCTGGTCGACGAGCTGGTCCGGCAGGGCAAGCTGACCGAGGCGCAAGCGGCCGAGCATCCGCAGCGCTCGATCATCACCCGGGCGCTGGGCCCCGAGCCGGAGGTCGAGGTCGACACCTGGACCTACCCGTTGCGCGATGACGACGTCCTCCTGCTCTGCAGCGATGGCCTGACCTCGATGATCTCCGAGGAGCGCGTGGGCGACATTCTTCGCTCGGCCGGGACCCTTGAGGAGGCAGCTGACCGACTCATCCAGGAGGCCAACGAGGCCGGGGGGCGCGACAACATCACCGTCGTCCTGTCTCGGTTCAAGGAGGCGCAGGATGGGGCCGAGACCGACCATCCGACGACGGTCGCCGGCCCCGAAGCGGCGGTGAAGCCGCCGACGAGCGATGGCACACCTTCGGCTCGGGCCGGGGTCGCTACGGCCGCGCCCTCGGCCACCACCGGCCGGCTGACGCCGCGCGGCGAGCGGGTCGCTGCTGCTCCCCGCCGCCGGCGGCGCTTCGCCACACCGGTGGCCGCACTTTTGGCTGTGATCGTCGTCCTGGCGCTGATCGGTGCTGGCGGCTACCTGGCCAGCCGCCAGCTCTACTTCGTCGGCACCAACTCCCAGGGGATCGTGACGATCTACCGTGGCTTTCCGTACGACCTGCCGGCCGGAATCCGCCTCTATGAGACCTACGTCGTCTCTGGCGTGCCCGCCTCGCTCGTGCCTCCGGACCGGCGCGGGCAGTTCTTCAACAACCAGCTGCGCTCGCAGACAGATGCCCTGAACCAGGTACGACAGCTCGAGCTGGGGGAGGTCACCAAGTGAGCGCACGCAACCGCGAGCTGCTGGGGCTGATTCCGGCCTCGCTTCTCGTCACGGGTGGTTTCGCCGCCGTGTTCATCCAGCGGCAGAACGTCATCTCGAACGTTTCGCTGACCTATGGGGCCCTCTTCCTCGGACTCTGTCTGGTCGTCCACATCGTGATCCGGATGACCCTTCCCTACGCCGACCCCTACCTGTTCCCGCTTGTCGCCGCGCTGGCCTGCTTCGGGCTCGTGATCGTGTTTCGCATTGATCCGGCCGAGGCCAAGCGACAGGCGATCTGGTTTGTCATCGGGCTGCTCCTGTTCGTGGGCACGATCGTCGTCTACCGCGACTACCGAAAGCTCGAGCGCTACCGCTACACGATCGTGGCGGCGTCGCTCGTGATCCTGGCCCTGCCCCGGGTGCCCGGTCTGGGCCAGTACACGAACGGCGCCTATCTGGCGATCAAGGTGCCCGGTCTGGGAGGCTTTCAGCCCGAGGAGTTCGCCAAGATCGGGCTGGTCATCTTTCTGGCCAGCTACCTGCGGGACACCCGCCAGCTGCTCGTCACCGGGGGCCGACGATTCCTCGGCGTCACGATCCCACCCATCAAGCACTTCGGGCCGATCATCGTGATCTGGGGGGTGGCCATGGCGATCATGGTCCTGCTCAGCGACATGGGCTCGTCGCTCATGCTCTACGGCGGCCTCCTGGCCATGCTCTACGTGGCCACCGGCCGGGTCTCCTTCGTCGTTGTGGGAGGCCTCGCCTTCGCGCTCGGCGCCTGGTACCTGGGCACCCATATCCCTCACGTCCACGCCCGGGTCGAGGTCTGGCTCCACACCTTCAACCCTCGGCTCTACCAGGCGCAGCTGGGGAGCTATCAGGTGGCCAATGGGGTCTTCGCCCAGGCGGCGGGCGGCATGTTCGGGCAGGGCTTCGGACAAGCCGTGCTCACCTTTCCCGGGACACATCCCGCGGTCCCGCTGATCCCGGCGCCTGAGACCGACATGATCTACGCCGTCATCACCGCCGAGCTCGGCCTGTTTGGGGCGTCGGCGCTGCTCCTGGTCTACTTGATGTTCGTCTGGCGCGGTTTCAAGGCGGCGGTGCTGGCGCGCGACTCGTTCTCCACCCTGCTGGCCACGGGGCTGACCGCGATGATCGCCATCCAGGTGTTCGTGATCGTCGGGGGGGTGACACGGGTTATCCCGCTGACCGGTGTGACCCTGCCCTTTGTCTCCTACGGCGGCTCCTCGATCGTGGCCAACTTCGTCCTTCTGGCCCTGCTGCTGCTCGTCTCGGACCGGGCGAGAAGGCCGGTGACGCGGTGAGCGCACAGATCGGCCGTTTATTCGCTGTGGTCGTGGTGCTGTTCGCGCTGCTCGTCTTCTTCACCACCCGCTGGACCGTGATCGACAAGGCGAGCCTCGACAACAACAGCCTCAACCACCTCACCCTCGTCTCGCAGCTCCGGATCAAGCGGGGTCGGATCCTGGCCAACGACGGGACGGTCCTGGCGCGGTCGGTTCCCGCCGGGGGCGGCACCTGGAAGCGGACCTACCCGACGGGTTCGCTCTTCGCCCAGGCGGTCGGATACTCCAACGTGCTCGAGGGCAGCGCCGCCGGCCTCGAGCTGTCCGATGGCTCCGACCTGCGCGGCCTGCAGACGGGCCTGAATTCAATCTTCGGCCAGCTCACCCCGACCCGGGTCGGCGACGACGTGTATACGACGCTCGACCAGAAGGCTCAGCGGGCGGCGGCGCAGGCGCTGGGGAGCCAGGACGGCTCGGTGGTGGCGCTGAACCCGCGCAACGGTGCCGTGCTCGTCATGTACTCCAATCCGAGCTACAACGACAACGGCAGCAACCCGTGCGGCCCCCACTCGGGCGCCACCTGCTTCAACCGGGCCACCCAGGCCAACTACGCACCCGGCTCGACGTTCAAGGTCGTCACCGCCGCGGCGGGGATCAACAGCGGCGCCTACACGCCCGACTCGGAGATCAACGGCAAGTCGCCGCTCACGGTTTCCGGGGTGCCGCTCCAGAACGACGGCAACCAGTCCTGGGGCTTCCAGACCCTGACCACGGCGATGATCAACTCGATCAACACGATCTTCGCCCAGGTGGCCGTGCGTGTGGGCAGGGGCGGGATGGCCGATTACATGAAGCGCTTCGGCTTCTATTCCAAGCCGCCCCTCGACTATCCGCCGAGTGAGATGCGAGCCAGCGACATAGTCAGCGTCACCACCCACAGGGCGCTCCCCCCTGGCAGCCCGGGCGAGGACGTCGGACGTATCGGAATCGGGGAGGGCGGCGTCAGCGTCACGCCGCTCCAGATGGCCATGGTGGCGGCGGCGGTGGCCAACGGCGGCAAGCTGATGACCCCGCACCTGACGGCGCGAGTCGTCAACTCGGCTGGCGTGATCGTCAAGACGATCTCGCCGAGCGTCTACGCCCAGGTGATGAGCCCCACAACCGCGCATGACCTGACCGGCATGATGACCAAGGTGGTCGAGGAGGGGACCGGGACGACCGTCCAGTTCGGCGGGGTCAGCATCGCGGGTAAGACGGGAACGGCCTCGATCGGGGCTCCGGGGCAAAACCTGACCCAGCCCTCGTTTCTGGCCTTCGCGCCGGCCAACAATCCCACGGTGGCCATTGACGTGATCGTCGACCGATCCCAGGGCGGCTACGGCGCCACGGTGGCGGCACCGATCGCCAAGGCGGTCCTCCAGACGCTTCTCTCGGAGGGCCGATGACGATTCCCGAGGTCGGATCCGGCACGCTGATTGACGGCCGCTACCGGATCCTGTCCCGGCTGGGGAGCGGCGGCATGGCCGATGTCTTCTGTGCCGAGGATCAGCAGCTCGGTCGCCAGGTCGCTCTCAAGCTGCTCCACCGTCGTTTCTCCGAGGACCCAGGCTTCGTCGAGCGCTTCCGGCGTGAGGCGCAGGCGGCCGCGGGGCTCCAGCACCCCAACGTGGTCAGCGTCTACGACCGCGGCGACTACGAGGGCATCTACTACATCGCGATGGAGTACCTGCCCGGGCGCTCGCTCAAGCAGGTCATTCGCGAGGAGGCACCGCTCGATCCGATCCGGGCCATCGACATCACGCTGCAGATTCTCAAGGCGGCGCGCTTCGCCCACCGCCACGGCGTCATCCATCGCGATCTCAAGCCCCACAACGTGATCGTCGACGACGCCGGCCACGTCAAGGTGACGGACTTCGGCATCGCCCGGGCCGGGGCCTCGGACATGACTGAGACGGGATCGATCATGGGCACCGCGCAGTACCTGTCACCCGAGCAGGCTCAGGGTCATGCCGTGAGCGCCTCCTCGGATGTCTATTCGGTTGCTGTCGTCCTCTACGAGCTTCTGACCGGGCGGGTGCCCTTCGATGCCGAGTCGGCGGTGACGATTGCGCTCAAGCACGTCTCGGAGGCCCCGACCACACCTACTGCGATCAACCCGCGGATCCCTCCCGAGCTCGAGCAGATCATCCTTTGGGGGCTGAACAAGAACCCAGCCGACCGCCCCCAGGATGCCGATCAGTTCATCGCTGCGCTGGAGGCGGCTCGGGCTTCGATCCTGGCCGGAGACACAGGTCAGCGCACGGCTGCGATGGCGGCCGTGGTCGTGCCCCCGGTCGCCGAAGCGGCTGTGGTGCCCGCCGTGGCTGCCGCGGCCGTGCCCCCGTTCCTCACCGACCCGGCGCTCGCCGCCGCCGCCCCGCCCCCTGGACCCCCGCTTGAGGACCGGAGGCAGAACCCGTGGCCCTGGCTGGCGCTCCTGCTCGTGCTCCTGCTGGGCGCCGCCGCCGCCGCTTACTTCCTCACCCGCCCGGCCAAGGCGGTGGTGCCGCCCGTCGTGGGAGAGCCGCTCAACACGGCCCGCACCGTCCTCCAGAACCAGGGTTTCTCATCGATCAACGTCCTCACGGTGGCTGACCCCAAGACGGCTCAGACAGTCATCGGCGAGAACCCTGCGGCCGGGAAGAAGGTCGACACCAGCTCAGTCGTGACGCTGACCGTGTCGTCGGGCCCGGGTTCGGACAACGTGCCCTCGGTGATCGGCAACACCGTCGGTCAGGCCAGACAGCTCCTAAACCAGGCCGGCCTCAAGGCCGGGCGGATCGAACACCAATCGAGCAGCTCGGTTCCCAGTGGCGAGGTGATCGATACGAGTCCGAGCGCCGGTCAGAGCGTGCCCGGGGGGTCGAAGGTGACGCTCGTCGTCTCCTCCGGACCGGCGAAGGTCACCGTGCCCGACGTGACCGGGGAGTCGCAGGCCCAGGCCAAGTCAGACCTTCATAACCAGGGCTTTGAGGTCAGCGCGACCAACCAGACCTCGAGCACGGTTCAGCCCGGGAACGTGATCAGCCAATCGCCCGCCGGGAACAGTCAGGCTGTTCCCGGCACGACGGTGAACATCGTGGTGGCCAAAGCACCCCCGCCGAAGGTCCCCAACGTCAAGGGGCAGACCGCCGCCGCGGCCCAGGCAGCGCTCCAGAGTGCCGGCTTCAAGGTCCTCCAGCAGTCCAAGACCGTGTTCCATTCCTTCCGGAACGGGATCGTCCTCAGCCAGAGCCCTGGAGGCGGCACCTCAGCCCAGAAGGGCAGCACGGTGACCATCACGGTGGGCAAGTACACCGCCGCCACCGGGTCCACCGGCTCGACAGGTTCCACGGGGCTGACGACACCGTGACGTCGCTCACCGTCGCCGTGCTCGGGGGCGGCCGCTCCTCGGAGCACGAGGTCTCGCTGGCCTCGGCGGCTTCGGTGGTCGAAGGGCTTGGTCAGGCCGGCCACGAACCGATGTCCATCGAAGTGGGACGGGACGGGGTGTGGCGGCGCGATGGTCGCGAGCTGGCGCTCGTGCCAGGGCGGGGCGTGGAGGGCGCCGACGTCGTTTTCCCCGCGCTCCACGGGCCCTTCGGCGAGGACGGGACGGTTCAGGGCCTGCTCGAGTGCCTCGATGTGCCCTACGTCGGAGCGGGTGTGCTCGCCTCGGCGCTGTGCATGGACAAGGTCGGCTTCAAAAACGTGTTGGCCCAGGCCGGGATACCCCAGGTGGCCTATCGCGCCTTTAGCGCCGAGGAGGTGACGGGCCACGAGGCGGTCGTCACGGCTGAGGTGAGCCGGCTTGGCTGGCCGGTTTTCGTCAAGCCGGCACGGCTCGGATCCTCGGTGGGGATCTCCCGCGTGGCTTCGGAGGCCGAGTTGCTGCCGGCGCTCGAGACCGCGTTCGCCCATGACCCGCTGGTGATCATCGAGGCCGCAGCTCACGGGCTGGAGGTCGAGTGCTCGGTGCTCGGCAACGGGCAGCCGGTGGCGTCAGCGCCCGGGGAAATCCTGCTCGCCCAGGGCGAGTCGGGGTGGTACGACTACGAGGCCAAGTACACCCCGGGGGGCATGCAGCTCATCATTCCCGCCCGGGTGCCCGACCACGTGCGAGAGCGGGTTCGGGATCTGGCTCTGACCACGTTCCGGCTCGTAGGCTGCTCCGGGCTGGCGCGGGTGGACTTCTTCGTGGAGGGTGACGATGTCCTCGTCAACGAGCTCAACACGATGCCGGGGTTCACGAGCACGAGCGTGTACGCGTCGCTCTTCGAGGCCGGCGGGGTCTCCTATCCAGAGCTGCTTGACCGGCTGCTGGGGCTGGCGCTTGAACGCCACGCCGACGAGCGCCGCTACCGGTTCTGACTCGAATCCGGTTCAGCGGTAGGTGTAGAGCGCTATCTCGTCGATCGAGAGCTGCTCATGTCCGCCCAGGTTGGTGATCCAGACCAGGAAGTAGCGATAGCGCGTGTTGGCGCTGGTCAGGGGGATGGAGCTGTTCTTCCCCACTACGGTGGGCCGTGAGACGGCGGTCCAGCCCGGGTCGGGCCAACGTCTCGGCGGGGCGTTGTGCCGGGCATAGATCGTCACCATGAAGCCGGGCGTGGCGTCGATGATGCGCAGGTAGCGCGCGGTGGTGCCCTGAGCGGTGCGGGTGGCGAAGTTGACATAGATGCCGGTTCCGGTCTTGTCGAGCCGGTGGTCGTAGTACTGCTGGGTGTCCCAATAGGTCCCGAGCGCGCTGTCGATGGCCAGGCTGGCATTGGGAGCCTCATCACCGGGGGTGCCAAGCGGATTGAAACCCTGGGCGCAGGTCCCGCACGGGACCACCTGCCCGAGGTGCTTCCGCGGCGGCTTGATGCTCAGGGTTCCGGTTCCCCGGTGGGCTCGGCTTCCCACCCAGACGAGGATGCCGACTGCGGCCGCCGCCGCCACGCCCAGAAGCAGGAGCGCGATGACGCGGTGACGCAGGCGAAACGGCACGACGCGGCTGGTCTGAGCAGGCAGCGAGCGGAGCACCGCAGTCACCTCGCCGGTCACGCTCCCCGACCGGGCCGTCTCGATGGCCAGCGCATCCTCCAAGTCGGCGATCAGCTCGGCATCGTCGCGGTAGCGATCGGAGGGCTGCTTGGCGGTCGCCCGGTCCACCACCGAGGCCAGAGCGGCCGATATGTCCGACCGCGTCTGCTGCACGTCCGGGAGCGGCTCCCGGACATGCTTCATGGCCACCGCCACCTGGTTGTCGCCCTTGAACGGGACCTCTCCGGTGAGCATCTCGTAGAGGACGATGCCGAGCGAATAGAGGTCTGATTGGCCGGTCACAGGACTCCCAAGAGCCTGCTCAGGAGACACGTAGTCGGTAGTTCCGATAACCCGCCCGTCCGCGGTCAACCCCTCCTCGTCCAGGGTCCGCGCGATGCCGAAGTCGGTGACCTTGGCCGCCCCCTCCTCATCGATTAGGACGTTCTGGGGCTTGACGTCGCGATGCACGATGTGCCGCGCGTGGGCAGCGCCGAGTGCCCGGGCGATCTCGATCGCGTAGGCCACGGCCTCCGGGATGGGGAGGGGCCCGAGCCGCCTGATTCTCTCCTTGAGGGTCTCACCCTCGACATATTCGAAGACGATGTACGGCCGGCTGTCGTCCTCTCCGGCGTCGATCACGCCGACGACGTTGGGGTGCGAGAGCTGGGCCACGGCTCGCGCCTCGCGGCGGAAGCGCTCGAGCTCGTCGGAGTCGCTCGAGACCTCGCGGTTGAGCAGCTTGATGGCCACCCGGCGTTCGAGCGTCTCGTCGAGGGCTCGGTAGACCGTGGACATCCCACCAGCGCCGATCCGGACTTCCAGCCGGTAGCGACCGCTGAGGATGGTGCCGAGCAGAGTGCTCATCTATCCCTGTCTATTTTGCGCCATCGCCTGACCACGCTCTACTACAGCGAGCAGACATGTCCTTGGTCCTGGGCGACCCATCTCAGGCGGGCGAGCGCAAACGCGCTCAGTGCCACCCGGTAGAGGGCGTACCCGGAGAGCGGGCGCTCGTCAGCCGCCTCACCGATGAGCCGGGTGGCGGCGAGGGTCGAGAGGCAGGACGCCAGCGCGCCTGCGGCCAGCTCGGCGCCGTGTGAGGCGAGCTGGGGGCGCCGGCCGACCCGCCACGCCTTGAGCAGCGTGGCGCCCGTGATGACCGGTAACGCGAGCCGGCGGGAGAGCCGGTGGGCGTCGGGCCGGCGAAAGCCCCGAAACCGGGCGGCAGCGAGCGTCGCGCCGTTCCGGGACACCCCGGGAACCAGCGCGACGGCCTGGGCGAGTCCGACCCACAGGGCATCCCGCACCCCTGCCTCCTCGGTACCGCGAACCTCAGGGAACCGGTCGGCCAGCCCGAGCGCCACCCCACCCGCGAGCAATCCGGCGGCGATTGTGCCCGGCGTACCCAGCCGGTCCTCGATCGACCGCTCCAATGCCAGCCCGGCCAGACCGGCCGGGGCCGTGCCCAGCAAGGTGAAGAGGAGCGCCCGCCGGTCAGGCCAGCGTCGGCGATGGCCGATGAGGAGGGCGCCGACGGCGCCGGCGTGGAGGGCCACCTCAAGCGCCTTGCGGAGCTTGGGATCGACCCGAGGGTAGTCCGAGCCGAGGAGCCACGGGATCAGGGTCGTGTGCGCCGAGGAGGAGATCGGCAGGAGCTCCGCCGGCCCGTGTAGGACTCCGAGGGCGACAGCCTGACGAACGCTCAGCCGTCGCGAGGACGTGCGCAGAGCCGGTGCTATTCCGAAACCGTGTCGACCGCGGCGCCCGGCCCCTGCCGGGAGCGCCGGACACGCCGTAGCACGAGATACGCGATGCCCAGCACCACGATTGCGGCCAGCGCGTAATCACCGTACTCCAGGTGGTTGCGCCAGCTCGACCAGTTGTGCCCCACCTGCTGCCCGAGCACGGCGAGGCCGCTGATCCAGACGATCGAGCCGAGAACCGTGAACAGGAGGAAGCCGGAAAAGCGCATTTGGCTCACGCCGGCGGCATAGGGGAAGACGGCTCTCACCCCAGGGAGGAGGCGAGAGACGAAGATCACCGGGCTTCCGTAGCGCTCGAACCACCGAGAGGGCCGCTCCAGCCGTTCGGCGCTCATGTGGATCTTGGCGCCGTGGCGCTCCAGCAGCTCACGCCGCCCCCAGAAGCCGATCGAATACGCGATCGTCGCCCCCAGCACATCACCCACCACACCGGCGGCGATGATCCCGATCAGCGACTGGTGGCCCTCGTAGACGTCGAAGCCCGCGAACAGCATCGTCGGCTCGCTCCCCGGAACGCCGATGATGCCGGAGGTCATCGTCATGACGAGAACACCGGCGAGTCCCAGGGAGTTGATCACGTGGGTCGCGAAGGTGACCAGCGGGCCGGTCAGGGAAGCGATCAGGAGGGGCAAGGCGGCTAGCGTAGCGGTCTCCAGCCGGTCGCCGAACTCGCGATTAAGGTTTCCTCACCGTCATGCCGGTACCCCTTTTCGACACCGAGCGGCCGCTCGAGCCCCTGCGTGAGCTGATCCAGGAGCGCGTGAGCGCGGTCATCGAGGGCGGCCGTTTCGTCCTCGGTCCCGAGGTGGAGGCGTTCGAGTCTGAGCTCGCCGACTATCTTGGCGTGCGCCACGTCGTCGGGGTGGGCAACGGAACCGATGCCATCACCATCGCCCTGCGCGCCCTGGGCGTCGAGCCCGGGGATGAGGTCGTGGTGCCCTCGTTCACCTTCTACGCCACCGCCGAGGCCGTAGTCACCGCGGGCGCGGTTCCCGTGTTCTGCGAGGTCGACCGCGACACGCGCAATGTGACGCCGGAGACTGTTCGCCGGGCCTTGACGCCCCGCACCCGGGCAGTGGTGGCGGTCGATCTCTTCGGTTGCCCAGCCCCCATCCCGGAGCTCCAGAAGCTTGGTCTCCCCGTGCTCGAGGACGCCGCGCAGGCCCTGGGGGCGACGCTGGACGGGCGGCGAGCCGGGGCGCTGGGCGAGGTGGCGACGATCTCCTTCTATCCGTCCAAGAACCTCGGCGCCTTTGGCGACGGGGGCGCCATCGCCACCGACGACGACGGGGTGGCCGAGCTGTCCCGGGCGCTTCGCTTCCACGGCTCCCGGGACAAGCGGGAGTTCCAGTACGTCGGCTACAACTCACGCCTGGACGAGCTCCAGGCGGCGATCCTCCGGGTCCTGCTCCCCCACCTCGACGACTGGGTGCAGGGGCGCCGAGACGCGGCGGATGCCTATCTTGCCAGCGGGCTGGCGGACCATGTGGAGGTACCCGCCGTCCCGGCGGGGGTGGAGGCGGCCTGGCATCTGTTCGTGGTCGCCGCCTCCGATCCCGACCGTCTCCGCGATGGGCTGGCCGAGCGCGGAATCCAGGCCCGCAGCTACTACCGAACACCGATCCACCGGCAGCCCGCGATGGCACGGTACGGGGCCGGTGTCGAGCTCCCCATCACGGAGGAGCTTGCCCGGAGCAACCTGGCTCTGCCCATGAGCCCGGTCCTCGGTCCGGAGACCGCCCGGGAGGTCGTCGCGGCGATCGCTGGGTTCGCAACTTAGTCAGAAAGGCCGTGTTAGAGGCAACCATGTCCAGGCACACCCGCCGGCTGCTCATCCTGGCCGCTGGAGCGTTCCTCTTCGCCGCCCCGGTTGCCGGGGCGGCCTCAGGACCTGGCGCCTTCACCACGCGCGGCGCCTGGAGCTTCGCCTCGGCTCCCGGCCTGCATCCACCCAAGCTGCTCACGCTCGGCCGCCCCGACACGGCAGCGCTGGCCCCAGGCGATTTCCTGCTCGATAACTTCCCCAACGAAGCCGCCGCGGGCCCGATGACCGGCCAGGGCGGCCCGCTGATCGTCGACAACAAGCTTCAGCCGGTCTGGTCTGCGCCCATGGCGGCGAACACCGTGTCAGGCGACCTTCAGCAGGAGACCTATGACGGCCAGCCTGTGCTCGTGTGGTGGCAGGGACAGCTGACGAAGACCGGAGCCACGAGGCAGGGCCAGGTCGTCGTCGTAGATCAGCACTATCGCCGGTTGGCCACGCTCCAGGCCCGGCGTCCGTGGGTCATAAGCCTGCACGACGCCGTGATCAGCGGCGGCGTGGTCTGGGTCACCGTCTATCGCGATGTTGGCAACCAGGACCTGGTTGCTTATGGTGGCCGTCGCACAGGCACCGTCTATGACGCCGGCGTGCAGGAGTACGACGTGCACACGGGCAAGCTCCTCTACACCTGGGACGCGTTCAACCCCGGCCACCCGCCCAACGTGCCGCTGGCCGCCTCCGAGCAGCCGGCCTCCGCGGCAAGCGCCCCCGGCGCCGCCTGGGATGCCTACCACGTCAACTCGATCCAGGTTCTGGCGCCGACCCAGATCCTCGTCTCGATGCGCAACACCTGGGCGGCCTACCTGATCAACACGAGTACCGGCAAGATCGAGTGGACCCTCGGCGGCAAAAGGTCCGACTTCAAATTCGGCCCTGGCGCGAGCTTTTCCTGGCAGCACGACGTCCGCTTCGTCTCTTCAGACGAGGTGAGCGTGTTCGATGACAGCTGCTGTCGCATCAACCGCAATCGCACTTTGGCGGCGTCCAACGGAGCCTCACGCGGCATGGTGCTTCGGGTCAACTTGGCCCGGCGCTCGGCATCGCTGGTCAAGGCCTACCCGCACAAGCCGAGCCTGGATGTCGCCTTCCTGGGCAGCATGCAGCTGCTCCCCGGCGGCGGCGCCGTGGTCGGCTGGGGTTCGCTGCCCTTCTTCTCCGAGTACTCCCGTGCCGGTAAGCAGATTCTCGACGTGCGCTTCCCGGGCAAGGATCAGAGCTATCGGGCCCTCTACACCTCGACGTGGGTGGGTAGGCCGCTCTCCCCGCCCCAAGGTGCCGTCGCTCACCGCGGGGGGCGGACGACCGTCTACGCGAGCTGGAACGGGGCTACTGGGGCGGCGCGCTGGCAGGTCCTGGCTGGTTCCAGCCCCTCTCAGCTCAAGCCGGTGGCCGGGCGGGCAAAGTCCGGCTTCGAGACCTCGATTACGGTCAAAGGCAGCTATCGCGTCTTTGCGGTGAGGGCGCTGGCGGTGAGCGGGCAGGCGCTCGCCACCTCCCCGGCGTTCCGCTAGCGGCGGGGTTTTCGTGCCAAAGTTCCGCACCGTGGTCCCGAACCGGGTGAGCTCAGCGGGTGGAAGGTCACGTTGACGGACGTGCGCGACACGATCGACTTCGTGCGCAGGCGAGGCCGCCGAGTGCGGTCACGGGCGGGTATTCGGGCTCGGCGGCAGCGGATGCTCGGCTCAACGCCGCCAGGCGAGCTGCGGATCGAGATCGGGTCCGGGGATTTTCCGACTCCGGGCTACTTTCACATCGACGCCTGGCCGTGGGCCAAGGACCTGGAGGCGATCGCGCAGATGTGGCGGCTCCCGCTGCCGGACGGTTGCGCGCGTGAGGTGCGAGCTGTCCATTCGCTAGAGCACGTCGAACCTCCCCGCTTGCTCGCCACCCTCAGAGAGTGGCGGCGGGTTCTCAGGCCCGGGGGGCTGGTGCACGTCAGCGTGCCCAACGCTCCCGCCATCATGGCCGCCTTCAATAAGGCCAGCGTGCCCGAGAAGTGGCCGCTCATTGGCTCGCTCCTCGGGATGTATGTGACCCTGGCCGATCGAGAGCCGGAGGCGCTGAAGCTCAGGTCCGACCATCAGATCGTGTTCGACCGGGATCTCCTTGCCTGGGCGCTTGAGGAAGCCGGGTTCCGAGACGTGGCCGATCGCACCAGTGAAGTCGAGGACCGGCATACGGCCGGATGGGCAGCGATGGTCGAGCACTACTCGCTGATCATGGAGGCCACTTCGCCTGGGCTGTGACGGGAGCGCCTCAGCTGACCGTGCGGGAGGTCCCGATGGCCTTGCCGCGGGCATCGAGCGCCTGGACCTGGAAGGTCGTGAATCCGGAGGGCACGGGGATCGCGGTCTCGAAGCCCGACTTCGGCACGGTGGCCACCCGGGCCAGCCGGCCGGCGCCGGCTGCGGCCAGCACCCTCCACGCGGTTACCGCCGTGGCTCCGTTCCAGCTTACGTAGAGGGCGGTCCGGCCCTGGTGGCGGCGCACCGCAAGCGCAGGCGGCTGGAGGGGCAAACCCACCCAGGGCTCCACCATGGCTCGGTAGGTGATGTCCGAGCCCGGGAGCACCGCGTCGAGGAGCAGGCGCCCCGAGGCGCTGTACTCGGAGAAGTACGGCTGCGATCCCCAGCCCACGAACTCGTTGCCTCCTGGTAGCGGCTCGGTGCTTCCCATGTAGTCGACGGCGAAGTCGGAGCCGTGGCTGTACTGACCGGCCAGGCTGGCGGCGTGCTTGGACTGGTCGAGCTTCAGGACCAGCCCGCGGGAGGCGCCCGTGGGTGAGACGTAGGTACCGCCGCCCGTGATCTGGCAACAGTGGTCATCGAACAAGGTCACGTAGGGTGAGCCCCGGTAGGTCTGGACGTCGTGCTGCCACGAAAAGCCGGCGCCGGGGCCGAACTTGAAGCTCGAGTGCTTGCCGCCCAGCGTCCATTCGATCCGGCCGCTGGTGATGCCGATCCGGTAGGCAGCCCACATGTCGCGCATCGAGACGATCATCGAGCCGTCGCCCGGCAACTGGATCGAATTGACGTGGTACGCGTCCCAGGGGAAGCCATTGGTGGGCAGCGAGGCGTAGGAGTCGCCCAGCGGGATGTGCTTGAGCGCGTCCCAGCTATAGACGAGCCTGCCCGTGCGCAAGTCGTACTCCTGCACGGCGGAATCGATCAGGGCACCGTTGTAGGCGCCTCCGTAGCGGGACAGGTTCATGGGCAGGTTCTTGTTGGCCGTGACCCAGGCGTCGTGGCCGCGGACGATCATCTCGTGCAGCGTGAGAACCCAGCCATCTGCGCCCCTCAGCCGGGCCACCGGCTGGTAGTGCTGGTTGACGAGTACATCCTCCCCGCTCTCGGTGGCTCCAGTGTTGGTGATGTCGCCCTGCCACCACGCCAGCACCGGCTTTCCCTCGTAGAGCTGGAGGCTGAGGTTTCCCGCCACATCCCGGGTGGACACGGGCTGGAACCACACGGGATGGAGGTGCTGGTCGAGGATCAGGGGGCCGCTCTGCCCGGTCATCGGGGGACGGCTGAGGTCGTAGAAGTTCGCCATGAAGATGTAGCCCGGTGCCAACTCGCCGCTCGCCGTGGGGACGTCGGTGTGGACGCGCGGCGGGTGAAGCGTCGGCGCCGAGACAAAGCTGTAGGTGTCCTTGCCGGTCGTGTAGGCGCCCAGCGGAGCACCGTGCGAGCCCCCGACACCGAAGTCGAGCGCCACGAAGCCGGCGATGGCGATAGCCACGCCGGCCGCGATCGGGATCCGGCGGGTGATCGGGGCCTCGGCCGCGCCGCGCCTCGGGATCAGGGCGAAGGCGAGCGCCGCGGCGGCCAGGGTGAGTCCGGCGCCGACGAAGTAAGACAGGCGAAAGCCATCGGTCAGGGCCTGCGGCACGCTGCGTCCGCCGCCGATGAGGTGGCTCGAGTGGGCAGTGGCGAGGGTGATGAGGACGGCGATCCCCAGTCCGCCGCCGATCTGGCGGGATGTGTTGACGAGCCCCGAGGCCAGGCCCGCCTGGCCCTGTTTGGCTCCCTGGGTGGCGGCGATCGTCGAGGGCACGATGGACATGCCGATCCCCGCTGCCATCAGCACCCCCGGGATCATGATGTAGACGATCGAGCTCCCGCTGGCGGCGATCTTGGTGAACAGGAGCATGGCCGCCGCCATCATCAGCAGTCCTCCGCCGAGAACCGCGCGCACCCCGAAGCGGCTGACCAGCCTCCCCGCCCGGGAGGCGACGAGCATGATCGTCAGGGCCATGGGCAGGAACGTCAGCCCGGCATGGAGGGGCGAGAGGCCCAGGACCTGCTGGAGGTAGAGCGAGCCCAGGTACCACATCGGGAACAGCGCGGCGCTGAACAGGACGACGATCCCGTTGGCCACGGCCAGCGGCTTCGTGATCTCGCCGAACGGGATGAGGGGGGCCGAGGCGAAGCGGGATTCGATCAGCCCGAACAGAGCCAGGAGTCCGAGGCCGATGAGGATGGGGACCAGCGCTCCGGTGGCGTGCCATCCGCGCAGTCCGGCCTGGACGACCCCGTAGACCAGCACCATCTGGCCCAGCGTGAGTGACAGAGCCCCGGGGAGGTCGAAGCCCCGGCGATTCGAGGCGCGGTGCCGGTCGCTGACCACCACCCAGCCCACCAGCGCGGCGGCGAGCCCGATCGGCGGGTTGATGAGGAGCACCCAGCGCCAGCTGAGCTCTTGCGTGATGATGCCCCCGAAGAGGGTTCCGGCGGCGCCGCCAGCCCCGTTCATGGCCGCCCAAAGCGCGATGGCCCTATGCAGCTGCGGGCCTGGGGGAAATGAGGCGGTGATGATGGCCAGCGAGGAGGCCGCCATGAAGGCGCAGCTCAGCCCCTGGACACCCCGCGCCACAATCAGCATCCCCTGGCTTCCCGAGGCGCCGCCCACGAGCGACGTAATGGCGAACAGGATCAGCGCGGCGGCGAACACCCGCCGCGGCCCTAGCTCGTCGGCGGCGCGCCCGCCCAGCATCAGGAAGCCGGCGAACGTGATCGCATAGGCATCGACGACCCATTGGAGGTTGGCCGAGGTGAAGTTGAGGCTCGACTGAATCGAGGGCAGCGCCACGTTGACGATGCTCAGGTCGAGGATGACCATGAACTGCGCCACACAGCAGACGGCGAGCAGCAACCCGGGCCGGGAAACCGTGGGAGGCCCGGGCTGAGCCGGCGCCGGGCCGGGGCGCTGTTCGGCCTTGAGGCTCACGCTCGGGCTACCGCGGGTGTCAAGACCCCGTCGCGGCACTCCCGCTCGCGTCCCGACGACGGGCTGCCGGATGCCTCCACGGGCCGCATGTTAGGTGATGAGCCCGAGCGCCATAGGAGCGGGGCGACCGCTACCCTGGGGTACCGCAGCGTGTTAGTAAGCGAGGATGGGGTTCGTGAGAAAAGCGGTCCTGATAAGCATTGCGGCGGCTATTGCGGTAGCGGGTTGCGGAGGTGCGAGTACCTCCCCGACGACGACGGCCAAGGCCGTGGCTGCGAAGGTGGCGACCACGAAGCACGTCGCGAAGAAGAAGAATCCGCCGAAGAAGGTGGTCCCCAGGAAGAAGAAGGTGGTCCACCATTCGCACCCGGCGGCTAGCGCCTCCTCCTCGTCGACCTCGGGGTCGTCCTCAGGGTCGTACTCGGGCGGCTCGGCACCGGCACCTCAGCAGTCAGCACCCGCACCCGTGCAATCGGCACCGGCGCCGGCACCGAGTTCCAGTTCGAGCTCGAGCTCGGGCTCGGGAAGTTCGAGCGGGAAATCGTCGTCGGGTGGTTCGTCCTCCGGCGGCGGCTCGAAGCTCCCTCAGGGCTACTGATCCAGCTTCCCCCGGGAACCGTCAGCCTCGGGTCTCGGCCGTGAGCGATGAAGTGCGGGTTCTCGAATCCGGCCTTCCCGTAGCAGAGCGGCTTTCCCTCCAGGTCGGTGACCGTGCCTCCGGCGGCCCGGAGAATTGCGTCGCCTGCCGCCGTGTCCCATTCCATCGTTCGCCCAAAGCGGGGGTAGAGGTCGGCTTCACCGGCGGCGATGAGGCAGAACTTGAGCGAGGAACCGGCGGTGATGGAAGCGGCAACGCTGCGGTCACCGAGACAGCGCCGCAGTGCCTCGGGGTCGCCGTGGGACCGGCTTGAGAGGACGGTGGGTCCTTCGGCGGGCAGGTCGCGGGTGGAGATCGCCCGGCGACCTTCCTTATCCTCGACCAGGGCTCCGGATCCCGCGCTGGCGGCAAAGAGCCGGTTCAGGGCCGGGGCCAGGATCACCCCCAGCGCCGGGGTCCCGTCCTCGATCAGCGCGATGTTGATCGTGAACTCCCCGTTTCGGCTGAGAAACTCCTTCGTGCCGTCGAGCGGGTCGACGAGCCAGAAGCACGCCGGCAGCTCAGCCGGATGCTCGCTCCGTCCTTCCTCCTCGGCCACGATTGGAACCTCGGGGGTCAGGCGCTCGAGCGCGGCGCAGATGACCGCCTGGGACCTGCGGTCTGCCTCGGTGACCGGAGAGCCGTCGTGCTTGGTCTCGGCGGTGGCGCCCGCGCGGTAGACGGCGAGCACTTCCTCTCCCGCGACCCGGGCGAGGCCGATGAGGTCCTCCAGCGATTCCTCGAGCCTCATTGTGCGTCGCGGGATTGCTCCGGGGCGGAGGTCGATGGATCCAGTCGGCCCCGGCGCCGGAGCTGCTCGAGGATCTGGTCGGCCGCTGCCTCAGGCGAGCTGGAGGTGGTGTCGATGTGGACGTCTGGATCCTGGGGTGGCTGGTAGGCCGAGTCGATTCCCGTGAACAGCTCGACCTCGCCCCGCCTCGCCCGGGCATAGAGGCGCTTGGGATCCCGGGCTTCGGCCACGGGCAGCGGCGTGTCGATGAACACTTCGATGAATTCGCCGTCCTCGAACAGATCACGCGCCATCTGGCGCTCGCTGGCGAAGGGCGAGATGAAGGCCGTGATCACGATCAGCCCGGCATCCACCATGAGCCAGGCCACCTCCGCCACCCGGCGGATGTTCTCGACTCGGTCGGCGTCGGTGAAACCCAGATCCTTGCTGAGCCCTCTGCGGAAGTTGTCGCCGTCGAGCAGGTAGGTGTGGCGGTCCAGGTTGTGGAGCTTGTCCTCGAGGACGTTCGCGATCGTGGACTTACCGGCGCCGGAAAGGCCGGTCAGCCACACGACGCATGGTCGTTGACCTTTCTGGCGGGCGTGCGCCAGGCGGCCGATGCGCATGTCCTGCCAGCACACGGTCGTCGAGGAGAGCTTGACCTGGCTCAGTTCGCGACCACGGCGGGGCTTTCCCGCGCCCGCCATTCGCTCAGGGCGAGGAGTGCCCCGTCGATGATCCGGTCGGCGAACACCTTGCTGTCGTTGAGGTGGGGGAAAGGCGTGTCGGGAACCGGCAGCTCCAGGAACCGGCACAACGGCTCCCAGCCGTCGCCCACCGACCACACCAGCAGGCGCTCCGGGGGGACGCTCTCCTGAACCTGTCGGTTGAATCTCTCCATCGCCGAGCGCATCGACTCCGAGGTGGTGGCCGCGCCTTCGGCGATGAGCCCGCTCTGCAGCCACATCTGCTCCATCATCTCGATGTAGCCGTTCCACTTAGGGTCGACGTGACACCGCGCCCGGGACAGGTCCCGGGTCAGTACGTCGCCGTAGAACAGGCCCCAGATGGTCTCCCGCATGCTCCGCTCCCACGCCTCGGCGTCGCGGACGCTCAGGAGCACCTTGGCCTCCGGATAGAAATCCGCCAGTTCCTTGTAGAAGAACGAGCCGGGCCAGTCGACTGTGGCCTCAAAACCATCGAAGACGACGTCCCAGATCGCTTCGCCATCGAGCGCCCGGCGCCAGAGCGGCGCCTCGTCGAGGTCACCGAGGACATTGACCATGTGGTAGCAGGGCTCCAAGCCCAGCATCTCCAGAGCCACCTTTTGCGAAAGCGTGCCGGTGCGCGGAAGTCCTGCTCCTATCAGCCTCATCCGGCTCCTCCAATCCCCTTGGGTTCGTGCAAGCGTAACTAACGGGTGCCTAAATCGCGCTCAGAATGGCTACGACACGTCGCGGCCCGGTGAGTTGCGGGCGAGCGAAAGCCGGCGTGCAAGAACCGCGCCATTTGGCCCCCACGCAGGGTTGTAGGGCTATGTTCGGGCATGGAGTGGGATACCAGGGACGTCGGGAGGGATCGCGGGGGCGGCTGCGCGGGCGCGGCCTCTCAGGGCTGGCAATGCTCGGTGTCCTGCTCGCCGCGGGCAGTTGGGCACTTTTCGGCCGGGACGCCGCCGCGCTCGCCCAGGGTCCCGCGGTCAGCGTCTTCCCCAGTCCCGGCTCCCGGCTTGCGCCGCCCCAGACCCAGATCGTCTTCCGTGGCGTGGCGGCAGCGGAGCTGGGCTCGTTCACGGTAACGGGATCGCGGAGCGGGCCTCACACTGGGCAGATCGAGTCCGACTCCGATAACGACGGCGCGAGCTTCCTTCCCGCCCAGGCCTTCGCCCCTGGAGAGACCGTCACCGTCACCACCCCGCTGAACGTGCTCGATGGCCAGGGCGGCAGGTTCCAGTTTCAGGTGGCCAGTCCGGCCGGGCCGATTCCCCATGGCGGACCGCTGCGGGTGTCCAACGTGCCCGGGGGCGTTTGGAGGTTCCGCTCTCGTCCTGACCTGGCGCCGTCCGCGGTGGAGATCCTCCACGGGTCAGGGGCAGGAGGGGGCTCGGACATCTTCCTCACCCCGCAGTACGGACCGGTGCAGAACGGCCCGGAGATCCTCGACTCGCGGGGCCAGCTCGTCTGGTTTGACCGTGTCCCCCGCGGCGACATGGCCACCAACCTGCAGGTCCAGCGTTACCAGGGGCAACCGGTGCTCACCTGGTGGCAGGGCTTCTCGGACGCGGGGATGGGCATCGGCGAGGACCTGATCTACAACAGTTCCTACCAGCCCGTCGCCGCGGTCCAGGCGGGCAACGGTCTCACCGCCGACCTGCACGAATTCCAGATCACGCCCCAGGGCACGGCGCTGATCACCGCCTACTACCCGGTCTACTGGAACGCCGCTTCGGTCCATGGGCTGAAACGGGAGATCGTGTTCGACGGGGTCATCCAGGAGATCGACATTCCCACCGGTCTCGTGCTTTATCAGTGGGACAGCCTTGACCACGTGCCGCTCCGCGATAGCTATGCACCGCTGCCCGCCCAGGGGCCCAAGGTGGGCTACCGCAACCCCTACGACTACTTCCACCTCAACTCGATCGAGCTTGACGGCGACGGCAATCTGCTCGTCTCGGCCCGCAACACCTGGGCCGTGTACAAGATCGATCACCACAGCGGAGCCACTCTGTGGAGTCTGGGCGGCAAACACTCGAGCTTTCACATGGGGCCCGGCGCGGCCTTCGCCTTTCAGCACGACGTGCGCAGCCACGCCGCGGGGGACCGCTACGTCTCCGTGTTCGACGATGGCGCCGGCCTACCGGCCGTGGAAAAGGAGTCACGAGCCCTTGAGCTGGTGCTCGACTTCAAGCGCCACACGGCGCACGTGTTCAAGCAATGGACGCACTCGCCGGCGTTGTCGGCTTGGTTCGAAGGCAACGACCAGCAGCTGTCCGATCTGGACGAGCTCGTCGGCTGGGGCCAGTATCCGTTCTTCACCGAGTTCGACCAGCGTGGCCGCACGGTCCTCGACGGGCGGTTCGTCAGCAACACCGCGAGTTACCGCGCCTTCCGCTTTCCATGGACGGGTACGCCAGCGACGCCGCCCGCGGTTGCGGCCACCGCATCGGGAAGCTCAATCGACTGGTACGTGAGCTGGAACGGGGCCACGGCGGTCAGCTCCTGGAGGGTGCTCGAGGGCAGCTCACCTACCGCGCTGCGGCCCGTGGCCACGGCGCCCAAGAGGTCGTTCGAGACCGCCGTCACCGCGCCCAGGGCGGCCTACGCCCAGCTCGTGGCGCTCGACGCCGCTGGGCACCAACTGGGAGCGTCGTCCCTGATCAGCGTGCGCTGATCCCCTGCTTAGGCTGGAGTTAAGCGGGGCTAGCCGCGGTCTCGCTGCGGCCTGGCGCCACTAGAATCCTCGCTCGCATGCGCCGCCGGATCAGACTTGCGGCCTTCCCTGTCCATCGCCACTCACTGCCGCAGCTGGTCGTGGACGGACTCCTGGTCGCGCTCGCGTACTTCCTCGCCTACCGGCTGAGGTTCGACTCGGGCATCAAGCCGCGGTACGACGAGCTGTTCGAGCAGACGCTGCCCTGGGTGGTTCCGCTCACCCTCATCGTGCTCGCCCTGTTCGGTGCCTACCAACGTCTCTGGACTTTCGTCGGCCAGCGTGAGTACGAGGCCGTGGTCAAGGGCGTCTCTGTCTCCACGGTCATCGCGGTCGGCGCGATTGCCCTGCTGCACCCCGTGCTCAGCCCGACCTCACAGGGAGTGTCCAGCGCGGTCATCATGCCCGGAGGCGTCATCGCGTTGTTTGTCCTGCTGGCCGGGGCCCTGCTCCTGGCGGCACGCTTCTTTGTCCATCTCCTGGTCGAAGGCCGCGTACGCAGCTTCCGCGCCGCCCCGGGAGCCCGCGATGTGCTCGTCGTCGGCGGTGGGGAGGGGGGGCGGCTCGTCGTGCGTGAGCTGGCCCGTAACCCTCAGCTGCGTATGCGCCCCGTGGGCTACGTCGACGACGATCCGCGCAAGCTCGGAATCAAGGACGAGTACGGCCTCAAGGTGCTCGGCACAACTTCGGCCGAGGACCTGGCTCGGGCGCTCGACGACCTCGAGCCGGACGAGGTCGTGATCGCCATCCCCTCGGCGCCCGGGACGGTCCGCGCCCGCGTGGTCACCGCCTGCCGGGAGCGCGGCATCCCGGTGCGGACGACCCCCACTGTGTTCGAGCTCCTGCGTGACGGCTCGGGCGAGCTCCGCGTGACCCGTCAGCTGCGCTCGGTCCAGGTCGAGGACATCCTGGGCCGTGAGCCGGTCCGGATGGAAGTCGAGCGAGCGGGCGCCTACCTGGCCGGCGAGGTGGTCATGGTCACGGGTGCGGGCGGATCGATCGGCTCGGAGCTGTGCCGGCAGATAGCGCGCGTGGCTCCGCGCCGGCTGATCCTGGTCGACCACGCCGAGGACAACCTGTTCGAGATCTCACGCGAGCTCGAGGAGGACCGCCACGTGCGCATGGCCATTCCCGTTCTTGCGGACTGCAAGGAGCGGGAGCGGATGCGTGAGGTGATGACCGAGCATCGCCCAGCCGTCGTCTTTCACGCCGCCGCCTATAAGCACGTGACGATGATGGAGCTCAATCCGATCGAGGCCGTGCGGAACAACGCGCTGGCCACCCAGCTCGTGACCCGGATCGCCGGCGAGACGGGAGTCGGGACCTTCGTCCTCGTCTCGACCGACAAGGCGGTCAAGCCCGCCACCGTGATGGGCGCCTCCAAGGCTCTGGCCGAATGGGCTGTCGAAGCCGCGGCGGTGCGCTATCCGGGCACCACGTACTCGACTGTTCGCTTCGGCAACGTGCTCGGGTCCTCGGGGTCAGTGGTCCCGATCTTCCGTCGCCAGATCGCCGCCGGTGGTCCGGTCACCGTGACCGACGCACGGATGAAGCGCTACTTCATGACGATCCCGGAGTCCGTCCAGCTGATCATCCGAGCCGGCTCGTTGAGTGCCTCAGGCGCCGAGCTGTTCGTGCTCGAGATGGGTGAGCCCGTCCGCATCGTCGACTTGGCGGAGACGATGATCCGCCTCTCCGGCTTCGAGCCAGAGCGGGACATCGCCATCGAGATCGTGGGCGCCCGCCCGGGAGAGAAGCTCCACGAGGAGCTGTTCAATGCCTACGAGCGCCCTCAACCCACGCCCGTCCAGAAGATCGTCCGCGCCGGGCGGGACCCGGTGGACGTGACCTGGGTGGAGCGAACCTTCGATGAGCTCAATCTGCTGATTTTGGAGGACGACGCCGCGGCCCTGGCCCAACACGTTTCCCGGCTGGCTCGCACGCGCGTGCCGGCCGAGGACGTGAACGCCCGTACGGCTCCCTAGACTGGCCGCGATGGGCTCGATGCCGTTCGCATTCTCGGTCCACAACTTCATCTCGTCGGTAGGGGCTGACGCCGGTTTCGCGGCGATCATCGGCTTGGCCGTGCTCGTGCTCCTGTACTTTGCCCACGCCCGGGAGACGGCCAACCTGCGTGAGGAGGCGGGGCTCCTGGCCGAGCGTCTGCAGCAGGCCGAGGCCCGGGTGGCCCAGCTCAGCCGGCCTCGGCCCGTGAGCTCGCCGGTCCCTGCCGCCGAGGCTGTCCAGGTAACTGATCGGCGCGGCGCCGGGCTTCCGTTCGCACCGGCCGGAGTCGGAGCACCCGCACTGGCGTCGGCGACCCGGGTGGTTCCCCTTCCCGACCTTTCGCCTCCGCCCCGGCACCGGCACCGGCACCGGCACCGGCGCCGGCGGTGGCCCTGGCGGCCGCCCCGGTGGCGGCATCCGCGGTCACGGCGGGAGCTCCGCCGGCTCCGCCGCCGCCCTCCGTGGCCTCGCCGCCGGCGCCCACGCCGGCGCCCGCCGCACCTGTCCCCGTGGGCGCTCTGCCTGCCCCCGCGCCCGCCGCATCTGCCCCCGCGAGCGCACTGCCTGCCCCAGCCACCCCGGCCGGAGCCAACGGCGGGTCCCATGGCGCACCGCCGGTCAGGCCGGCACCCTCCAGAGGTTCCGGCGGCAGGCCGCTGGGGGATCTGCCCCCTCTGGGACCGCCCGCCGAGGGCCACCGGTCGCTCGGCCGGCGCATCCTCATCGGCTTGGTCTCACTCGTGATCGTGGCCGTGGTGGTCGCGGTGCTGGTCCTCGCCACGAGCACCAACTCAACCAAGTCTCCCTCGGGGGCGAGCACGCAGACCACGAACGCGCCCGTGGCGCGTCACGCGCCCACCTTCACCCCCTCCTCGGTCACCGTGGCCGTGCTCAACGGCACCGCGACCAACCAGCTGGCCCATCGGGTCGGGGCCAAGCTCGCCAGTTCCGGCTACAAGGATGGGCGGATAGCCACCGCGACCAACCAGACCGAGACCGCGACCATCGTGGCCTACCTCCCGGGAAGCCGGAACCGGATCGACGCCATGCACGTCGCCACGGCGCTTGCCCTGAAGCCGGCGGCCGTCCAGCCGATCGACCAGACCACCCGGCAGGTCGCCTGTCCGCCCCCGACCGCATGCGGAGCGAATGTCGTCGTGACCGTGGGTGCCGATCTGGCCACTCTGTCGGGAGCCTGAGCTCCGATTCGCTCCCGCTGCCGGTGAGCGGAGGTATCTGACCGCCCCCTGGGCCTCCGGTCCGGCACACTGGCTCAAGTGAACGCAGATTTTCTCGAGCTCCCGCCGCGGAGCGCCAAGCCCCGCGAGCAGGGGATCACGCACGTCTTGGACCGCGGGCTCTCTGTCGCTGATGTGGACGGCCTGGTCGAGGTGGCCGGGGCGGCGATCGACCTGGTCAAACTCGGCTGGGGCACCGCGCTGGCCACGGGGAACCTGGAGGCGAAGCTGGCCCGCTACCAAGAGCACGGCATCCCGGTCGTCCTGGGCGGCAGCCTGACTGAGCTCGCTATCGCCCAGGACCGCTTCGAGGAGCTGATCGAGTGGGTCAAGCAGCTGGGTCTGCGTCACTTCGAGATTTCCGACGGCACCATCCTGCTCGAGCACGAACGCAAGCTCGAGCTCATCGCTCGCCTGGCCGGCGAGTTCATCGTCCTCTCCGAGGTCGGCTCCAAGGACGACACCGGGGCCATCACGCCCCCCTACCTGTGGGTGGAGCAGATGGGCCAAGAGCTCGAAGCCGGCGCCTGGAAGGTGATCGCCGAGGGCCGGGAGAGCGGCACCGCGGGGATCTTCCGTCCCTCCGGGGAGGTGCGTGAGGGCCTCATCGACGAGATCGTGCATGGGATCGACCCCGGCTCCATCCTGTTCGACGCGCCCCGCAAGGACCAGCAGGTGTGGTTCGTGCGCCGCTTCGGGCCGGAGGTGAGCCTGGGCAATGTCCCTCCGGACGAGGTGCTGGCCCTGGAGACCCTGCGCCTCGGCCTCCGGTCGGACACCATGGGCGTGGGTCGGCGTGGCGGCGGCTAACCAGGGCGCTCGGCCGGTTCTCCTGGCTCGCCACGGAGAGACCAACGACAACCTCCCCCCGCTGCGCTTCCAGGGCTGGCGGGACACGCCACTCAACGACACCGGGCGCCGCCAGGCCGCCGAGCTCGCCGAGCGCCTGGTGGCCGAGGAGATCGCCTCGCTGTGGTCCTCTGACCTCAGCCGGGCCCGGGAGACGGCGGAGATCGTGAGCCGCCGGATAGGCCTGGAGCCGAGGCTCGATTGGCGGTTGCGCGAGGGCAACCGCGGTGACTGGGAGGGCCGGCTCTTCGAAGATGTCAAGCGGGAGGAGCCTGAGTCGTTCGCCGCCTGGATGCGGGGAGGGGCTGACTGGCGCTTCCCGGGCGGTGAATCGCTGCTCGAGCACCAGCAGCGCGTTCTGGCCTGCATCGAGGACATCCGCGCCGAGGACCGCTCGCCCGCGCTCGCCGTTTGCCACGGCGGTTCCATCCGGGTCGTCCTGTGTGCCTCGGATCCCCGCGGCCTCGCCGCCTTTCACACCTATGAGGTCCCCAACGCCGGCGTGGTCCGGCTGTGACGCGGCTCCCGTTCATCGCCTTCGTCGCCCTGGTCGTGGCCACGGTAGCCGCCTTCTTCATCACCCAGCACCTCAAGGTGGCCACTCCACTGCTGGCGGGATTCCCCCGCCCGGTCCCGGCCGGCATCAACCCGGTGAGCGGGCGCGAGTGCTACGACCCCGCTCTCGGGAAGGCGGTCGACTACCGCCAGATGACGATCTCCTTCTATCTGCAGCACCAGTCCGACAACGTCGACGTCTACGTTGTCGACCAGCACGAGAAGCGCGTGGCCACGCTGGCCACCGGGACGTACATGCCCGGCGGGAGTCATCCCGTGCGTAAGCAATTCACCTGGAACGGACGGGAGCCGGACGGGGCGCTGGCCCCCGATGGCGCCTACTACGTAAAGGTCCGCCTGCTCCGTCAGGCGCGCACGGTGACCATCTCCGACAACTCGGGGCCGATTCCCTTCCGGATCATCACGACACCACCCAAGCCCCTGGTCACGCTCGTCACCCCGCAGCAGATCCGGGCCTCCCGGCCGACGCCGGTGCGCATCGCCTTCACCGGCAACGGCAGCCGCCTGGCCACGATCCTCATCTACCGCCTGGGCCGAAGGCAGCATCCCGCGCTGGTCAAAAGCTTCCTCACCGGCGGTCACAGCGCAGTCTGGAACGGCCTGGTCAACCACCAGCCCGCCACCCCCGGCACCTACCTCGTTGGCCTGCGGGTGACAGACCTGGCCTGCAACACCGGCTACTACCCACCCACGCTGAATCCGCTGCCCGCCGGCGCTTCCGTCATCAAGGTCGACGTCGTTCCCTAGCGGCCAATGACGGGCTACCTGAAGCGGCTCGTGAGATCGCTGGCGGCTTACCAGGTCGCCGACGTGGTCTCCAAGTTCATCGCCGTCCTCCTCCTGCCGGTCTACACGAGCTACATCGCCCCGGCCGGCTACGGCGTGGTCGAGCTGCTCGGCAACGGCGTCATCTTCATCAGCATCCTGGTTCGCTTCGGGATGATCGAGGCGTTCTTGCGCTTCCACTTCTCGGATGTCGATCAGGCGCGCCGAGACGCCCTGGCCCGACGGGCCGTCGCCTTCCTGCTTCTGGCCACGACCCTGGCTGCGGCCGCGCTGGCCGGGGCCGCCGCCCCGCTCTCCAAGCTGATCCTCGGTCGCACCGACACGACGATCTTCCTCATCGCCGTGCTCGGTTTATGGACCTTCACCAACCTCGAACTGGCCTACGCCCTGCTCCGCGTCGATGAACGGGTGCGAGCGTATGCCGCCGCCTCGCTGACCAACGTGGCCATCACCATCGCCGCCTCGGTGATCCTCGTAGTCGGATTGGGCCTCGGCCCCCGCGGACTCCTGCTCGGGAACTACGGCGCCTCGACCCTCGTCCTGCTTGGGCTCTGGTGGACGATGCGCCACAGGCTCGCCCCGCGGCGGGCGGCCTCGGTGGAGCGGTTCGGCGCGCTCCTGCGCTTCGGCCTGCCCACCGTGCCCGCCGAAGCCTCGGTGTACGCGCTCAGCATCGTCGACCGCTACTACGTCTACCACGACCGGAGCCCGCAGCAGGCTGGGCTCTATTCGATCGCCGTCAAACTGGCCGGCGCTGTCGCCTTCATCGTGCGCGCCTTCATGTATGCCTGGCCGCCGCTGGCCTACTCGGTCAGTGACGATGCCGAGGCGGCGCGCCTCTACGGTCTGGTCACCACCTATTACGTGCTCATCAGCGGGTGGGTCGTGGCCGGGCTGACGCTGGAGGGGCGATGGGTGCTGAAGCTGCTCACCCACCCCGCCTACTATCGCGCCTACCGGGCGCTCCCGTGGCTGGCCCTCGGTTGGGCGATGTACGGTCTCTGGGTCGTGTTCCTGGTGATCGCCGGCCGGGCCAAGGTGACGACGCGCAACTTCCCGGCCGCCTTTGCCGGGCTGGCGGCCAACGTCATCTTGCTCGTTCTCCTCGTCCCCGCGCTTGGGATTGCCGGTGCGGGCATCGCTCTGTGCGGTGCCTACATCGTGATGCTGATTGCCATGCATCTCCTCACCCGGCGGGCCTTCACGGTCGACTTCGAATGGCGACGTCTGGTCCAAGTCGTCGTGATCATGGGCGCCGTCGCCACGGCAGGAGACCTGCTTCTCCCCACGCATGGCGTCCTCGGCTTCCTCACCCGTGGCGTCGCGTTGGCCGCCATCCCGCCCCTGCTCTGGGCGACACGCTTCGCCCATCCGCGTGAGCTGGCTGAGCTGCGTCGTCTGCTGGGCATCGCCGCGCGCCGGAGGTCCGTTGAGCCGGCCTGAGGTGAGCGTCGTCATGCCCTTCGCGGGGAGCGGCGCCGCGGCCCGGGAGGCCCTCCAGGCGCTGCGCTCGCTCGACGTCGAGGCGGGCGATGAGCTGATCCTGGTCGACAACTCGGGGACGGTTCTGGACAGCGCCGGCGTGCCTCCGGTGACGGTCATCCCCGCCGCGGGAGAGCGTTCTCCGGCCCACGCCCGCAACGTGGGCGCCGCGCATGCCACCCGGCCGTGGATCCTCTTCCTGGATGCCGACACGCTCCCCCGCGATGGCCTGCTGAGCGCGTTCTGGGTTGAGGCGATCGGCGACGACGTCGGCGCCGTGGCGGGCGAGATCCTTCCTGCTCCAGACGGCGCGACGCTCGCCGCCCGCTACGGCGGCGCCCGGAACTTTCTCGGTCAGCAGGCCCACCAGCAGCATCCGTACCGTCCGCGGGCCGCGGCCGCCAACCTGCTCGTGCGCCGGAGTGTCTTCGAGCAGCTGGGGGGCTTCTACGAGGGCCTGCTGGCGGCCGAGGACACCGACTTCACCTGGCGCCTGCAGGAGGCGGGATGGCGGTTGGGGTTGCGCGAGCAGGCGCAGGTGGAGCACCGGTACCGAACCACCGTGCGGGAGCTGCGCCGCCAGTGGCGCAGCTACGCGGCCGGGCGGGCGTGGCTGGCGCGCCGCTACGACGGCTTCGTCCCGGAGCCGGCCCTCAGGCGGGCGGCGCGCCGGGGCGGCGCCCGGCTGAGGGCGACGACCCGGGGCACAGCGCCCGCGATCACGCGTTTGCCGGAGTCAGGCCGCCCAGCGGTCAGGCCGGCTTCTGCTTCGCCCGCCGGGAAGGACCGGGGCCGTTTTCTCGCCCTCGATGCGCTTCTCTCGCTCGAGGAGCTCGCCGGCTTCGCCCTCTCGAACCGTCCCAGCGTTTCGGGGGCCCGCCCACCGGTCGCCGTCGTCCTTGTGGCCGACCATTTCCCGGCCCGGGAGGATCCGATGGCGGAGCTCGCCGATCGCCTGGGGCGCGTGCGGGTGGAGGCTCGCCGGCGGCCACGGGAGCCCGACCAGGCAGTCGCCGGGCGGGTCGCTGTCGACTATCTGGAGGATGACGGGAGGCTGGCCCGCCGCTTGGCTGCCGGCCGCTTGATCCTGCGCCACCCGTGGCGCAGCCTCCTCGACCTGATGCACCGGGGCGCCGACGATCTGCCGCTGCACGTCCTGGCGCCCGCGGTTGCGCGCCTTGGGCACGACCCCGGCGCTCGGCTGCATGCGCTCGGCCCCCGCAGCCGGAGCACCGCCGAGCGACTCTCCCGCCTGGCCGGCCGCGCACTGGAGTAGCCGATGCGCGTCCAGATCGTCGATCCCTCCGCCTTCACGCCGCCCTACGACCACGCGCTGTGCGCCGCCCTGGCGCGCGCCGGCCTGGAGGTGGAACTGGTCACGAGCCCGTTCGCCTACGGCGAGGTTCCCGTCCCCGATGGATACCGCGTGAGGGAGCTCTTCTACCGGCATGCCGTGGGGCCCCCGGCTTCCCGCGTCCGGGTGGCCAGCAAGCTCGTCGAGCACGTGCCGGACATGCTGGCCCTACGCCGCCACGCCGCCACAGCCGATGTCGTCCACTTCCAGTGGCTGGCAGTACAGCCGCTCGATCGCTTTCTCCTCCCACGTCGGCCTGTGGTTCTCACCGCGCACGACCTCCTCCCCCGCGAACCCCGCCCGTTTCAGCTCCATGCCCAGCAACGTCTCTACGACGCCGTCGACGCGGTCGTGGCCCACTCCGACTACGGGCGTCGTCGGCTCGTCGACGAGCTCGGGGTCGACCCGGGGAAGGTCCGCGTGATCCACCACGGCGCCTTCGACTTCCTGGCCCGGACCCCGGAGGGGCCGCTTCCCCCTGAGCTCGAGGCGGGCGGGCGAGAACGGCCCGTGGTCCTCTTCTTCGGGCTGCTGCGCCCCTACAAGGGCATCGAGGTGCTGTTGCGGGCCTGGCGTGCGCTGGCGCCCCAGGCCGAGCTCTGGATCGTCGGCCGTCCCCGCATGGACATCGAGCGGCTCAGCGCCGTCGCTCCCCCCGGAGTCAGATGGGTCCCGAGATTCGTCTCCGAGGGGGAGCTCGTGGCCTGCTTCAGCCGGGCCGACATGCTTGTGCTGCCCTACCTCCGAACCGAGCGCTTTGACTTCTCAGGCGTGCTGGCCACGGCGCTGGCCTTCGGCAAGCCCTCTGTGCTCAGTGACGTCGGAGGGTTCGCGGAGGTGGCACGAGCGGGAGCGGCAAGCCTCGTCCCCCCGGGTGACCCCGACGCCTTGGCGGACACGCTCGGAGCGCTACTCGAGGACCCGCAGAAACGCGAGCGGCTGGCTCAGGGGGCCTGCGCCGCAGCGGATGGCCCGTACTCCTGGGCGCGCGCCGCCGAGCTCACGCAGGCCCTCTACCGCGAGCTCACCGGTTGATCGCCGTACCTTCGCCGTTGCATCGTCACCGCAGGGGACGGTAGATTCACGCGCTATCCAGGTACCCCGCTTCGAGGTAGGAGCCACATGCGCAAGACGAGCCTAGTTCCCGCGGCGGCCACGGTCGTCACCGTCCTGTTCCTGCTGCTGGCGGGGGGCGCCCAGGCCGCCTCGTTCACCTCGCCGGTCCAGCTCTCGAACCCCAACCCGGCGAGCACCTCCGAAGCGGGCGTCGGCGGCGAGCCGAGTATCGCCACCGACCCCCAGGGCGACGTCTTCGTCGCGGGCCCGCAGGGGATCCCGAGCGGCCTCGCCGGTCACCCCGGAACCGGCTTGTGGATTTCTCGCGATGACGGCACAAGCTTTCAACCAGGCAAGTTCCTCGGATCGGACATCGGGGGAGGCGACGACGACATCATCAACGACGCCGGAACCCTCTATACCGCCGATCTGGAGGCGATCGCGACCGAGGTGTGCAAGAGCACCGATCGCGGCCAGACCTTCACCGGCGTTGGCGCGGTGCCAGACGCCTTCGGTTGCTCGACCATCAATGCCGGCCAGGTGGGTCCCTCGGACGACCGGCAGTGGCTCAACGCCGATCCGACCGACGCCCAGCGGCTCTACGTGACCTACCACGAGTTTGTCTCGGCACAGCCGATCGCCTTCCGCACTGACAACGGAGGCGCCGATGACTTCGCCAACGCCTGCGGTCCGCTAGTGACTGACCCGAGCATCGAGGCCAACGTCCCCACGGACATCACAGGCGGGACGCTGGTAGCGCACCCGGTCGTCGACCAGTCAGGGGCTCTCTACGTTCTCTTCGCCACGACCACGCAGCAGCAGAACGCGGCCGCCGTCGCCCAGGGCCAGCCGAGCGGCACCTTCAGCCAGCTCTACGTGGCCGTCTCGCACGATCAGTGCCGGACCTTCAAGGACTACACCGTGTTCGACGGCTCGAAGATGGGGACCAACACCGTCCAGTTCGGGGACATCTTCAACGACCTGGCCATGGACGGTGCCGGGAACCTCTATGCGGTCGGCGCCGGCGCGGTAGGTACGACGCCCTTCCCGCGCACCACCAACGTCTATCTGTTCAAGTCGACCGACCACGGCGTCACCTGGAAGGGCCCGCAGGCGGTCGGTGATACGAACGCCGCGCACATGCTCCCGGCTGCGGTCGGCGGCCCCCAGGCAGGCCAGCTGGCGATCGGCTACTTCCGGACGACGAACGGCGTTACCGACCCGAACAGCCTGTCGGGCAAGTGGACGTATACAGCCGCGGAGACGACCGACGCGACTGCGGCGAGTCCCTCGTTCAGCTATCAGGACGTAAACCCCGGGTTCGTCTACCACAACGGCCAGATCTGCAACGCAGGTGTGCTTTGCGGGGCCACGCCCAATGGTCCGAGTGACCGCTCGCTGCTGGACTTCACCTCGGCGGCGCTCGACTCCCACGGCTGTGTGCTGTTCACGTTCGCGGGGAACCCGACGGGAACGCCGAGCACCAATGGCCCGACGAACACCTACAACTACGTCACTCGCCAGACGAGCGGGTGTTTCGCCACCAACGGCGCGATCATCAGCTCAGGCCCTGGCTCGGTCAATTCGACGATCGCCGCCAAGCAGTCCGCCAAGCACAAGGCCAAGAAAAAGGCGAAGAAGCACAAGAGGAAGAAGCACCGGGCCAAGAGGATCAGCCGGCCCCCCCGGGTCAGCTCCGGCTTCACCGGCTGACCCCGACTCCCTGGGCATAGCGGCGCTGACAGAATCGGCGCCGCTATGACCGCGGTGGCCATCGTCTTCTGGATCTGCGTCGGGTTGCTCCTGTACGCGCACGTCGGCTACGCCGGGCTTCTGGCGGTCCTGGTGCAAGTGCGCCGCCCTCGCACTGTCCGCACCGAGGTGAATGAGCCACCCCCAATGGTGTCGGTCATCGTGGCCGCCTATGCGGAGGAGGAGGTGATCGCCCGCCGTATCGCCAACCTGCGCAGCCTCGTTTATCCGCAGGACCGGCTCGAGCTGATCGTGGCCTGCGATGGGTCGCCTGACCTGACGCCTCAGCGCGCGCGTGAGGCCGGCGCCGACCTGGTGCTGACGCTCCCCCGCGGAGGCAAGATCCGTGCCCAGGACGCCGGCGTCGAGCACTCCCGGGGCGAGATCGTCGCCTTTTCGGATGCCAATGTCACATGGGAGCCCGATGCTCTCACCCAGTTGCTGGCGCCCTTCGCCGACCCCTCGGTGGGCTACGTGTGCGGTCAGGTCCGCCTGCTCGGTCAGACAGGCACCAACCAGGAGGGTCTCTACTGGCGCTACGAGATGCTCTTGCGCTCGCTGGAGTCCCGGGTGAGCTCGATCACCGGGGGAAACGGCGCCATCTACGCCACGCGGCGTGAGGACTACCTCGTGGTCGACCCGATCATGGGCCACGACCTCTCCTTCCCGTTCCAGATCGTGAAGCGCGGAAAGCGGGCGCTCTACGCGCCTTGCGCCCGGGCCAGCGAACCGATGGTCCCCTCGCTGGAGGGCGAGTTCGCCCGCAAGCGCCGGATGATGGGCCACACATGGCCGATCGTCGTCCGGGGCGGGATGCTCTCGCCCCGCGGCTATGACCCCCTCTACGCGCTCATGATCGTCTCGCACCGCGTGCTGCGCTACCTGTCGCCCTTCCTGCATCTGATCGCGCTCGGCGCGAGCATCGCCCTGCTCGGCCAGGGGTGGGTCTACCAGGTGGCCCTCGGGGCGCAGCTGGCGGTACTGGCCGCGGCCCTGCTGGCCCGGGTGATTCCGGCTCGCCCGTTCCTCTTGGCTCGCTACTACGTCCTCACCACGGCCTCGCTCGCCGCGGGGCTGTGGGACTGGCTGGCCAACGGGACCCCGGCCGGCTGGGAGCCTGCAGAGGGCACCCGGTGAGAGAGCGGGTCAAGCGGGTGATCGACCTCGCCATCGCCGTGCCGGGCACCCTGCTGACCGCGCCCGTGATCGCTGCGCTGGCGCTGGCCCTCCGGCTCGAGACGCCCGGGCACCCGATCTATACCCAGACACGTTCCGGCCAGGACGGCGAGCCGTTTCAGATTTACAAGCTGCGGACGATGGTTCGCGGCGCCGAGTTCACCGGGGCCGGGCTGGCGATTCAGGCGGGAGATGACCGGATCACAAGGGTGGGTCAGCTCTTGCGCCGGTATTCGCTCGACGAACTGCCCAATCTGTGGAACGTGGTTCGGGGCGAGATGTCGATCGTGGGCCCGCGTCCGACGCTGCCGGTACAGGTCGAGCAGTACACGGCTCGGCAGCGCGGCCGCCTGGCCGTGAAGCCAGGGCTGACCGGATGGGCCCAGATCAACGGCCGGGCCTCTCTGCCCTGGACGGAGCGGATCGAGCTCGATCTCTGGTACGTGGAGCACCGGACACTGGCCCTCGACCTGCGCATCATCACCCGTACCCTCGGCATGGTCCTGAGGGGCCAGGGCCTCTACAAGGGCGAGCGCGGGGGCTGGCATGGGCAGCTCTGAGCCCGGCGGCCGGGCACGCACTCCGCCGCCCGCCGTCCTTCTCACCGGTGTGGGCAAGCGCTACGACATCGTCTCTGCCTTTGCCAAGCACACAACGGTGGTCGCCGCCGATCCCAACCCGCTCGCCCCGGCCCAGTATGCGGCCCATTTTCGCTATCCCGTCCCGCGCATCGAGGATCCGGCGTACGTCCCGGCCTTAGCCGAGCTCTGCGAGCGCCACGACGTGGGCGTCGTGCTGCCGCTGACCGACCTCGATCTGGAGGTGCTGGCCCACGCGCGGCTGGCGGGAGAGCTGCCGGCGCTCGTACCCGACCCCGAGATAACCAGGGCCACGTTCGACAAGTACGAGACCCATCTTCTGCTGCACCGTCTGGGCCTGCCCTCGCCGCCCACGGCGTTGCCCGGGGAGCCGGTCGAGGGATTCCCGGTCATGGTCAAGCCCCGCCAGGGCTCCGGGGCCCGGTCCATCCACCGGGCCGACGACGCTCAGGCGGCCGAGTTCTTCGTCGACTACGTGAAGGAGCCGACGATGGTCCAGCGCTTCATGAACGGTCCCGAGTTCTCGATCGACACCCTCGGCGATCCGAACGGGCGCTGCCTGAACGCGATCCCGCGGACCATGATCGAGTCCCGGGGCGGGGAGTCGATCAAGGGCACGGTCATCGCGGACGAGGAGCTGATCTCGCTCGGCGCCCGCGTCTCGGAGGCGCTGGGGGTGCGGGGCCCGGCGACCATCCAGGTCTTCCGCGACGCGGACATCGGCCTTGGCATCACCGACGTCAACACCCGCTTCGGCGGGGCCTTTCCAGCGCCGATGTACGCCGCGCTGCCTGGCCGCACCTACCCGGAGCTGATCGTGCGCATGGGGAGCGGCGAGGTCATGGAGCCCCACGTCGGCGAGTTCCGCTCCGGCGTCACCTTCAGCCGCTACTACTGGCAGCTCGAGCTCGACGAGTCGCTGCAGCCGACCGGGCGGGACATCATCGAGCCGCCCGGGCCACCGGAACCGCGGTAGGCGAGCGCCTACGCGCTGGCTACCTTCGCCCGCCCCCGCTCCTCGCCCACCCCTCGCCAGCAGCCGGCGATGAAGTCGGCGATCTTGGCCGTGAGGCGCTGGGGGTTGGTGCGGAGCTCGATGATCGAGTTGGCGTCTATCAGGCGGCCGTTGGGGAGCTCGCCGGCCAGCATGTCAGCGTCGGAGAAGGGGTGGATGGGATCCCGCGGATGGCCGATGACGAGCGCGGGAACCTCGATCGTCTGCCGGATCAGGTGGTCAGGCGCCGTGCGCCCGAAGAGGATGCCCTGAAGGACGGCGCCGCTCGGCCCGGGGTCCTGGGCGAGCGAATCGAGGCCGATCTCCATGAGCAGGGGCAGGCGGGAGCGGGGGAGCGCGCGCACGGCCCGGGCGATCACGTTCATCACCGGCTCGCCCAGTGTCAGGGCGACGAGCAGCGGTGTGAAGGCCACGGCGGAGGCCAGGATGGCGTGATCGAGAACTGGCATCTCAACGATCGCCCCAGCCAGGCGCTCCGGTGCGGCGGCGGCCACCTCAAGCGAGATGTTGGCGCCGAGCGAGGTGCCGCCCACCACGGCCCGCTCGAGCTCGAGGTGGTCCATGAGGGCAACCACCTGCTTCGAGAACTCGGGGATCGAGTAGCGCCACATCTGGCGGGGGCGGTCCGAAGCACCGTGACCGAGCGGGTCGAGGGTGACCACCTGATTGTCCCGCTTGGCCAGGCTGCGGGCGAGCGGCGTCTGCATCTTCTGCGAGAGCAGGAGACCCGGGGTGAGGATGGTCGGCGGTCCCTCGCCATAGATCGTGTACGCAAGGCGCTGCCCGCCGTAGCTGAAATGCGCCATCGGACGCGAGGATATCGGTGCCGCCTTCCCTGCCCCGCCGGTTGGCTGTTCTAGAACATGGCCTCGTACATACGTTGAGAACCGTCGCCCAAAGTAAAGAAATTCCTGCCCAAGAGATTAAAAAGTGCGCAATGAGGGGTATAAATAGGCCCATGGAAGCGCAGGCCGTGCCGCCGGACGCGGTGACGGGGAGGTCGCCGCTGGATGCGGTAATGGGGAGAGCCCGGCTCTCTTCACGAGCGCTTGCGCTGACTTCGGATGCCAGCCTGGTCACCCTGGTCAGGGAGGGCGAGGTGGTGGCCTTCGAGTCGATCTACGATCGCTACCACCGCGGGATCCTGTCCTTCTGCCGCCACCTTCTGGGCGACCCGGAGGAGGCGGCGGACGTCGTCCAGCACACCTTCCTGGCCGCCTACAACGCGATCATCTCCTCTGAGAAGACGATCCTGCTCCGGGCCTGGCTCTACGCGATCGCTCGCAACCGCTGCTACTCGGTCCTCCGGGCACGACGGGAGCAGCCGACGGCCGACATCGCGGAGCCGGTCACTGAGGGGCTGGCCACGCACGTGCTCCGGCGCGAGGACCTGCGCCAGCTGCTCGTCGACATGCGCCGGCTGCCGGAAGACCAGCGGGCGGCCCTCGTGCTGGCTGGCCTGGGCACGTCCAACCATCAGCAGGTGGCCGACACGCTGGGCGTCCCGGCCACCAAGGTGAAGGCGCTCATCTTCCAGGCCCGCGAATCACTCCAGGCGGCCCAGAAGGCCCGGGAGACCGACTGCAGCGAGATTCGCGAGCAGCTTTCGACGCTCCGCGGCGGCGCCCTTCGGCGCGGCAACCTCCGCCGCCACCTGCGGGATTGTCCGGCCTGTCAGGAGTTCTCAGACCAGATCGAGCATCAGCGGCGCGGGGTGGCCAGGTTGCCAGTGAGACCTGAGCATGCTCCGGTCATGGAGCCTCCCCCATCCGGTCAACCCCGGCGGTCCAGCCGGCGCGGGCGGGCGTCGCACCGGCACCCACTCCCTAGCTGGCGCGTTCACCCGATACCTTTGACCTGACTAATCGATCAGGAGGCTCTTTCATGGCAAAAGCTCCACGGCCGCTGAGCGGCAAGGTCGCCGCGGTCACCGGCGGTGCGCGCGGGATCGGCCGGGCGACGGCGGCAGCGCTGATCGCGCAACGGCGTCAAGGTGGCGATCGGCGACATCGACGCCGCCCTGGCCGAGCAGACCGCCGCGGAGCTCGGATCGGGCACGGTGGGGCTCCCCCTCGACGTGACCGAGCGCGCGAGCTTCAGCGCCTTCCTGACCGAGGTCGAGAACCGCCTGGGCCCGCTCGACATCATGATCAACAACGCCGGGATCATGCCCGTCGGGCCGTTCGTGGAGGAGAGCGACGCGCTGGCCAAGCGACTGGTCGACATCAACGTTCACGGGGTGATCCTCGGCTCGAAGCTGGCCCTCGAGCGCTTCCAGACCCGGGGCCGGGGCCATCTGGTCAACATCGCCTCGATCGTGGGGCGGGCGGCCTCGCCCAACCTGGCCACCTACGTGGCCACCAAGCACGCCGTGGTCGGGCTCACCGAGGCCCTGCACCTGGAGTACGCGGGCACCGCCATCGACTTCAGCATCGTCATGCCGATCGGCACCAACACCGAGCTCTATTCCGGTCTCCAGCAGATCCGGGGCATGGAAACGCCTGAGCCCGCGGACGTGGGCGAGGCGATCGTCGAGGCTCTCCAGACCGGCCGCGTCGACGTCTTCGTGCCCAAGCGGATGAACGCGATCATCCGGATTGGTGCACTGCTTCCGCGCCGGGCCGCCGAGGCGATCGGCAACGCGATCGGTGGGAACGACGCCATCAAGGCCCCGGACCGGAACGTCCGTGCCGCCTACGAGGCGCGGATCGGCCAGACGATGGCCGCTGCCGAGGCGCCTGACGCCGCGCAGGCCATGCCGCCCATCGAGCCGGTGTCCAGGGCCGCCGATCAGCCAGATTCCGAGGCGAGCCAGTCGGAGATCAAGCCGCCGATCTCCACTCCGGCATCCTCCTGAAGGAAGTGCCCGGCCTCGGCCACGACGTGGTCGATCCTGGTCCCCAGCGCCTGGGCGAAGCGCTCGCCCGTCTCCAGAGGGAGCACCGGGTCGCTGTCCGCCCATAGGACGAGCTTGGCTCGCTGATCCCCGCGCAGTCCCTCCAGCACGCGCTGCCCCGCCTGCGCGCCCGGAGCATCCGGGGTCAGGGGAAGGATGAGCGGGAAGGCTCGGACGCCGGCCTTGGCGTCCGAGCTGGGGAAGGGCGCCTCGTAGCCGGCGATCACCTCGTCGCCGGGGTCGGTGTGACAGGCCCGGCGGACGAGCAGGCCCACCGGGACGTCCTCGGTTCGCTCGACGAAGGCGCGAAAGGCCATCCAGGCTTCACTCATTCTCTGCCGGCCGGTAAAGAGCCCCGTGTCGAGGATGACCATCCGCTCGATCCGATCTGGCTGTTCGACGGCGAGGCGAAGGCCGATCGGCCCCCCCCAGTCATGAACGACGATCGTGGCGCCGCGGAGGTCGAGCTCCTCAAGCAGTGTGGCGATACTCGCGGTGTGGCGGTCGTAGCTGTACCAACCGAGATCGATTGGCTTGTCCGAGCGGCCGAAGCCGGGAAGGTCAGGTGCGATGCAGCGAAAGCCCGCGTCGCGGACCGGCGGGATGACCTTGCGCCACAGGTAGGACCAGGTCGGCTCCCCGTGCAGGAAGATCACGGGTGCGCCCTCGCCCTCGTCGAGGTGGGCCAGCTGCAGGCCCTCGAAGTTGCGATACCGGACCGGGAAGGGGAAGTCGGGAAGGCTGTCGAGGAGCTCGTCCGGGGTACGAACCGCGTCGATCATGCGACGAACGCTATAGGGCGGCGCGGGGTTGGGCTGCCGGGCGGGGGCGAGTGCTTCCCTACGGTCCGTTCACGATGGCGCGGGCCGCGGCATCGGCGGCCACGGTGATCTCGATCTCCGACGGATAGCGCTGCCAGGCGATGAGGTTGAGTGCCTGGAGGCGGTCGAGCATGGCCTGGAAGGCGAGCGCCTGGCGCTCGTTGGCGTAGGTGCGGGCGATCGTGAATGTCCATCCACTGGCCGCCACCGGGTCGTTGATGCCGAGCCGGCGCTCGTAGCTCTCGTCGAGCACGCTGCTGGTCACGATCAGCGGTCGTCCGCTCGCCGGACAGCGCCCTGACCCGGGCGGCGAGCTCGATCAGCAGGTCAAGCGCCGGCGAACGCAGGCCGCGGTAGAGCGCGGCCGTGAAGCCGAAGCGGCGGGCGAGGGCCCCCATCTTCGGGTCGTAGCGCAGCCCCAGCGCCGTCGCATTCGTGGGCAGCGGCAGGATAACCCGCTGGCTATAGGCCGAGTCCAGGGCGCCCGGGTCGCCGAAGGGATGAAGCTGGCCAGGCGGGTGGAGCACGTAGGCCGCCGAGTCGGTGACGGTTTGCAGCGTCGCCAGGTGCCGGAGGACCGACGGTGCGGACCGGTAGAGGCGCATGATCTGCTCCGCCGCCAGGACCCGCCACAGATACGTCCACGAGTCATCGCCGAAGTTGGACAGCAGGCCGTAGGCGCGAGCGTTGTGATCCGGCGCCGTGTCGAAGAACAGCTTCACGTAGGGGACCGCCGCTCCGCCGTCGTAGGCGCTGAGGACGCTGGTCAGGTTTCCGATGCCCATGTGGTAGGAGGCGACGGCGAGATCCAGGCGACCGAAGTGACGCTCGGCCAGCTTGAGGTAGCGCACCGTCGCGGCCAGGGCCTGGCGGGGATCGAAGCGCGGATCAACCTTGGCTCGGGCGGCCTCGAGGCGCGCCACCAGCCCGGCCTCCCCGAGGCTGGCCGCGCTGTTGATCCGCTTGGTCAGCGAGCGGCTGGCGGCCAGGTTGATATGCATGCCGAGCAGGGAGGTTCCGGTCGAGGCGACGATCTGGGTCAGGCCGGCGGCGTTGGCGGGATCAGCCCCGGCGATCACATTCGGGTCGCCGGCGCTCTCCAGAAAGACGATTCCCTCGACCGCGGCCGGATCAATTCCGCTTCCCGCGACGGCTGTGTCGATGCGGCCTCGGAACGCGGCCACCCGCTGCGCCGTCGCCCCCACTCCACCCGGGCTCTTGGTGAAGAGAACGTGGGCCTCCCCAGCGATGGCCCGGTTGGCGAAGTCGGCGGCTCGGCTGGGGATGTAGGCGAAGGGATCGCCGCTGCGAGCCGGTCGGCCGACGCCGGGCAGCGGGAGCGGCGGAGGCCCGCCGCCGGAGAAGACGATGGCCAGGATGACCGCCAGGAGCACGAGGCCGCCGATGAGCGCCGCGAGCCGAGCCCGCCCGGCAGCTCGCCCGCCGCGCCGACGGGGCCCAGGAGAGAGCAGCGCCACAGCTGGCTCGGGCTAGCGGTAGACGAGCGTGAGCCCGCTACAGCGCGCCGCGCTGGCTGCGCTCGTGTGGCTGGGGAAGACCTTCCACCCCGGGCCCGCGATCGGGTAGATGTTGACCAGCGGGTGGGGATGGAGCCGCAGATAGGTCTGGCTCACGTAGAGCTCACCGATCTTCACGTTTGTGTACCAGGCGAAGATGCTCTGGTATTCGATCGGGATGTTCGGCTGCCCGCAGGCCAGGATCCGCGATCCCCCGAGCTGCTTGACCACGCCGGACAGGCGGCCTATGAGTACGGTCCGCGCCCGCTCGTGGGAGAGGTCGACGCGCTCCATCCGGTACTGATGATGCGCGGCGGGGAGCAGTGACCCGGCGATAAGGAGGACGACGAGCCCCGTCCCCCATCCCGCGAGCTGCGTGCCCAGCCGGGGACTCAGGCGCGGGCGACGCACTCTCCCCAGGCGTCCGGCCAGGAGCGCGGGCAGGGCGAGGATGACCCGCCCGACGAAGATGCCGGCCAGGATCGCCACCACGGCACCGGACTCGAACATATAGCGCGGCACTGCCGGGAAGCCCTTGACAGCCAGCGCGATCTCGATGATGAGCCAGGCCAGCGTCCCCGCCGCCAGAACCAGGATGCCCAGATTTCGCCGCCATACCGCCCAGAGGACCGACAGAAGGGCGAGGACCCAGACCGTCGTGGGGTGGATCTGGTGAAAGCGGGAGATCGTGCAGGTGATCTTGTTGCTGCGGCACTCACGGGCCGAGTTCTGGGCGATGTTGCCCGCGGTGAAGACGCTCTTCGAGGTGAGACCGGGGATCCCGAACCACATGAAGAGCAGGAACAGGACCGAGAAGATGAGCCACCGCCGGTAGGCCGGCGCGGTGCGCCAGAGCCAGGCCCCGGCCAGAATCCAGAACGGCCACACCTCGGGCCGGCCCAGCGAGCCGAGCCACCAGATCCAGAACGCCCAACGGTGCCGGCCGTTCAGGTGACAGTCGATCGCGGCCAGGACGAGGGCGACGATCATCGTGTCGGACTCCGCGCTCAGGATGTAGTGCAGATAGTTGGCCGGGAGCAGCGGGTCCTGCATTCCGAGGACGAAGAGAGCCGCGAACAGCCCTGCCACGTAGGCGGCGTAGCGCCGCGCCGGATCGGCGCCGGTGAGCCGGAAGGCGATCCGCCAGGCGAAGACCGGGCCGGCCAGCGAAACGGCGATTGAGGTCACCATCCACAGCCACAGCTGGTAGCGCCCAAAGAGCGCGAAGGGCACCGTGAACAGGAAGGGGAGCGGTTTCCAGGACGGAGCGCCGTTGGTGTCCAGGGCACCCTTGATGGAGAGCTTGCCCCACACGAGCCAGCCGTAGGGGTCATAGCCGGGCCGGGCCCGGGCCCAGAGGACGACGACGAGGGAGAAGGCGAGCAGCGCCAGCCCCCAGAAGATCCAGGGGTAGCTCCGCATAAGGGCGACGGGTGAGCGCTCGCGTCCCAGCGCGGCCGGCCGGCGCGGGCTCGCGGGACGCTTCATCGCCGGCGGCGCCTCGAGCGTTTGGTCAGACATGAACTCGCGCGACGGTAGCAATTGGCCGTCCGCGGCCCGTCCGCATGCGCGTCATCGGCCGCTACGGCAGGTGGGCACATGCCTCCGCGCGCGCCGAATCACTGTAACCTCGCGAGCGCTTTTGCCTACTTTTCCACGGGTGTCGGCTATCCTCGTGCGCTCGCTCGGCCCTTTCTGCAACCTGCGGCCGTGCTGAGACGCTCGGCGAGGACTGGCGCCGTGGATTTCTTATCGAACTAAAAGGCAGCTTGGAGCGCCCGAATGCGAATCTTGGTTCTTGGCGGTGACGGATATCTAGGCTGGCCGACGGCGATGCATCTCAGCGCGGTCGGTCATGACGTGGCCGTGAACGACAACTTTGCCCGCCGTGGCTACGACGAGGAGATGGGCGTCGAGAGCCTGATCCCGATTTCCACGCTCGAGGAACGCATCGAGACCTGGCACCAGATCAGCGGCAACCCGATCAAGGCCTACGTCGGCGACCTGTGCGACGCCGCGTTCGTGCACCAGATGGTGCGTGACTTCCGGCCCGAGACGATCGTCCACTTCGCCGAGCAGCGCGCCGCTCCGTACTCGATGATCGACCAGGCGCACGCCGTCTACACGCAGACCAACAACGTCGTTGGCAACCTCAACGTGATGTACGCGATCGGCGAGTTCGATCGTGACATTCATCTGGTCAAGCTCGGGACCATGGGCGAGTATGGGCAGCCCAACATCGACATCGAGGAGGGCTGGCTCGAGGTTGAGCACAAGGGACGCCGCGACCGCATGATCTACCCCAAGCGGCCGGGCTCCTTCTACCACTGTTCGAAGGTCCACGACAGCGTCAACCTGGAGTTCGGGTGCCGCATCTGGGGCATGCGCGTCACCGACCTGAACCAGGGCGTGGTCTACGGGGCCGAAACCGAACAGACCAAGCTCGACCCCCGCCTGGCCACGCGCTTTGACTACGACGCCGTGTTCGGAACCGTGCTCAACCGGTTCATCATCCAGGCGGTCCTCGGCCACTCGCTGAGCGTCTACGGCAACGGCTCCCAGACGCGGGGTCTCATCAACATCGTCGACACCGTCGAGTGCATCCGGATTGCCTCGGAGAGCCCGGCGGATCGGGGCGAGTTCCGCGTCTTCAACCAGATGACGGAATCGAAGTCGATCAACGAGCTGGCCGAGACGGTGGCCGGCGACTATCCGAACTGGCCCAAGGCTCAGGGTGAGGTCACGATCGATCACGTCGACAATCCCCGCGTCGAGATCTACGACCACTACTACAAGGTCGTGCACACGGCCCTTGAGAGCCTTGGTCTCAAGCCGACGCTGCTCTCGACCACGCTTGATCGACCACCTCTTCGATGTGGTCGATCGCTACCGGGATCGTGTCGATCAGGCGGCGCTGATGCCGACGGTCAAGTGGGCCGATACGACCAGCGAGCTTCCACGGACGGGACGCGAGCTGGCGCCCGCTCCCTAGTGGCCGGCGCTCAGCGGATCCTCGTCACCGGCGGCAGCGGGTTCATCGGTCGCCAGGTCGTGGCCGACCTCCGGGCCGACGGCGCGCAGGTTCGCGTCGTCGACCTCCAGCCGCACCCCGATCCGCTCGTCGAGGTCGTCCGCGGAGACATCGCGGAGCCGGAGGTGTTGGAGGCCGCCTTTGAGGGCGGGTTCGATGGCGTGGTTCACCTGGCCGCTGTGACCTCGGTGCTGCGCTCGGTCGAGCAGCCTGAGCTCACCTATCGCACCAACGTCGAGGGGACCGCACCGCGTGCTCGAGGCGGCGCGGGCCGCGGGCGTGCAGCTCGCTCGCCTTTGCCTCGACCAACGCGGTGACCGGCCTGACGGAGGCTCCCGCGATCACCGAAGATCTGCCACTCGGCCCCCTCACCCCGTACGGCGCCACCAAGGCGGCGGGGGAGATGCTGATGTCGGCCTACACCGCCTCCTACGGAGTCCGCGGTGCGGTTCTGCGTCTGACCAACGTCTACGGTCCCGGCATGCAGGCCAAGGACAGCATCGTCGCCCGGCTGATGCGGGCCATCCGCCTGGGCAAGACGTTCGAGATCTATGGCGACGGCACCCAGGTACGTGACTACGTTCACTCGCACGACGTCAGCGCCGCGATGCGCAGGGCCCTGAGCAGCGCGGTGTGGAGTGGCCCCATGGTCATCGGCTCCGGGCGCTCGCTGTCTGTGCTCGAGGTGGTGGACGCGGTGCGCAAGGTCACCGGGGCGGATATCGACGTGCGGCACGGGCCGGCACGGGCCGGCGAGATGCCGGCGGTGATCGTCGACCCGAGCCGAGCCCACGCCGCCGGGTGGTCGCCGAGCTTCACGTTCGAGGAGGGCCTTGCCGGTGTGTGGGAAGAGTGGTCGCGTCTCGACCTCGACACGGTGAGCGCCGGGGGCGGGGCGGTGGGAGCGTCTCGATGACCGTCTCCTCGACCGGCCAGTTCGAGCTGACGACCGAGCTCGATCGGCTCGATCCCGTCGAGCGGGACGCTGCCGCTGCCTTTCTGTCGGCCAACCCACCCGGCTTGGGGGCTCCGCTGGCCATCATCATTCCGGCGTACAACGAGGAGCCCGCGGTGGCGGAGGTCATCTCCGAGATCCCGCGTGAGGCGGCGGGGCTTCAGACCGAGGTCATCGTGGTCGTCGACGGCGCCGAGGATCAGACCGCGGCGCGGGCCACCGAAGCGGGTGCGCTCGTTTGTGATGTCCCGGTCAACCGCGGGCAGGGCGCAGCGCTCAAGCTGGGCTACTGGCTGGCCCGGGCGCGGGGAGTCAGGGTGATTGCCACCATCGACGCCGACGGGCAGTACGAGCCCGAGGAGCTCGGGCGTGTCGTCGAGCCGATCCTGGCTGGGCAGGCGGACTTCGTGTCCGGCTCACGCCGCCTTGGTGCCGAGCTCACGACCGACCGTACCCGGCACCTCGGGGTGCTCGTTTTCGGAGCGGTGTTCAGTCTGCTCGTCAAGCACCGCATCACCGATCCGGCGTGTGGCCTGCGCGCCATGCGGCCTGAGGTGACCGCCGCGGTGACGCTCGAGCAGCCTCAGTACCAGGCCTCGGAGCTGATGATCTCAGCCGCGCTGAATGGCTTTCGCCTGGCGGAGGTTCCGACGACGATGCGTGACCGCGGCAGCCACGCCGGGCACACGAAGAAGGACGGAAACTTTCGCTACGGGGTGCGGTTCGCCCGGGCTGCGTTCCACACCTGGCGGCGTGATCGCAGGGCAGCCCGGACGCGGCTGCGGCCGGAGAAGATCCAGAACTCGTAGACCGCGAAGCGGGCCACGAACAGGATCGCGAACACAGCCAGGTAGGAGCCCGTGACGAGGGCCACGCGGATGCCCTGGTGGGCGGGGAGGCTCTGGACCTGGCGTTGCGTCCAGGCCGTCGCCTCAGTCGTGGCGACCAGTGTCAGGACCGAGACCACGACGTAGGCCACAACCTCACGCCCGATGGCGATCCGGCCCTGGACCTTCCAGGCCCAACGGCGGTTGAGAACCCAGTTGGGAATCGCGCCGGCGACGAAGGCGGTCACCGAGCAGACGGTCGTGCTGGCGCCGAGCACGTAGAGCAGCGCGAAGACAACCGCGCTGGTCGCTGCGGCGACCACCGAGCCGAGCGTGTAACGCGTGATCCGTCCGCCCAGGGCGGAGCGGCGTAGTTCCAGCAGTTTCTTAATCGGCACCGAAGGGCGATCCTAGCGGCTGAAATCAGCTATGCGTAAAGCGCGGGCCGAACGGTCGGGCGTGTGGCAGCCGGGGCTGGGACTACCTTCCGGAGTCCAATGCGAGTGCAAGCTGCGGGCGCTGCCATCGTGCTCGACGACGATCTCATCATCGCCGGCGACAACGCCGGCGTGCTGGGATCTCTGCCGGACGGCGCTTTCGACCTCATATACATGGACCCGCCCTTCAACACGGGACGGACCCAATCCAGGCGCATGCTGAGCGCCGTCGCCGATCCCGAGGGCGACCGCGTCGGCTTCACGGGCCGGCGGTACCGGTCGGAGCTCCTGCAGACACTCAGCTTCGACGACGGTTTCGCCGACTACCTGGGGTTCCTGGAACCGCGCCTGGCCCGCGCGCGTGAGCTGCTGGCGCCGCACGGAACGCTCTACTTCCACATCGACTATCGCGAGGCGCATTACTGCAAGCTGCTGCTCGACGAGGTGTTCGGCCGCGAAGCCTTCCTCAACGAACTGATCTGGGCCTATGACTACGGCGCCAAGCCGCGACGCCGCTGGCCGGCCAAGCACGACACGATCCTCGTCTACGTCCGCACGCCGGGGGCCCATCACTTCGATCCCGATGCGGTTGAGCGTGAGCCCTACATGGCACCAGGTCTGGTCAGCGCCGAGAAGGCCCGCCGGGGCAAGCGGCCCACCGACGTCTGGTTCCACACGATCGTGCCCACCAACGGCCGGGAGAAGACTGGCTACCCGACCCAGAAGCCAGAGGGGGTGCTGCGTCGGATGGTCGCCGCTTCCTCGCGCCCGGGCGGGTGGTGCCTGGATCCATTCGCCGGGTCGGGAACGCTCGGCGCGGTGTCTCGCCAGCTCGGGCGCCGCTTCGTCCTCATCGACGAGAGTCCGGCGGCGCTCGAGGTCATGCGGGCGCGCCTGGGAGACGCAGCGCCGGTCAGCCGGCCGGCGCGAGCCGCGTCCTGATCTCCTCCAGGAAAGCCGCCGCCGGAGCCCCGTAGAGAATCCGGTGATCGCAGGCCAGGGTGAGGCTCCGAGTGCCCGCGGCGAGGGCCGCTGCCTGGGGGGGTACGACCGGGATCGACGCCGCCGCCAGCCCATGCCGCGCCGCGTGCCAGACCGTGAAGGTGGCGCCGGAGAAGGCCGTCGACGGGAGGCCGCCACCGCCCTCAGACAGAGTCTCGATCTCCTGCTCGATCTCATCCTCTGATTTGGCCTCGGCGTCGAAGATGGTGGGGATCAGATAGCGCTCGCCCTCGGCGAGCACGACGCCGACGTTGATCCGTGAATAGAGCTCGAAGCGTCCCTCCCGATAGGCGGCGTTGGCCCGCGGACAGGCCCGCAGGGCGTCGGCGCAGGCGCGGACGAGACGGCCGGTCCGGGCGCCGTGCTCCGGACCGAGGTCGAGGCTCAGCTCCAGGGTCGGCACGGTGGCTCGCGACTCGGCCGCCCGCCGCGCGACCGTCCGCTCGGCCGTGCTCGGCTCAAGGATCGTTGTCTCGCCCTTGGCGCCCGGAGGACTCAGAACAGATCCTCCGCGTCGGCCCCGATCCACTTGTCGATGAACATCTCGGCGTCCAGCGTTATGAGATCTTGGCGCAGCTCCTTGAGCAGCCGGCTGGCGAGCTTGGGCTCGAGCGCCCAGTAGAGAATGACCTCCCCGTCATCGACCGAGACGATTTCGACCCGGTCGCGCCGGCTGGCGTCGGCCAGAAAGGCGGGCTCGAGGCCCGCGCGGGAAACGATCAGCTCATAGGCTCGGTTTGCTCTCATTGCAGTGCCTCGACGGCGCTGGCCAGCGCGCTGGGGCCGGAGAACACCTGATCCTCCAGCTGGATTGCTGGTAGCGAGTCGACTCCGGCCTGCGCAGCCCGCGCCGTCGCCTGGCTCAGCGCCGTCACCACCGCCCGGGTGCCCATGCCCTTCACGAGCGCCGAGGGATGCATCTCGCAGGCCGCCCCCGCAATCAGGATCGTGTCTGGATCGGCGAGATCCCGGCCCCCTGCAAAGGCCTGCCGGAAGGCGGCCAGGGAGAAGGCGACGGCCCGTCCGATCCGCTTGGCGTAGGTGGCGGCGAGCATCGCCTGACGGGTGTCCGGGGGCCAGAGCTCCGGCCAGCGCAGGGGCTGGAGGCCCAGGCGACGGATTTGCTCAGCGATCTCAGCCACGTCTGGCGGCCGAGGAGCGGGTGCGATCTCCGCCGCCAGCACAGGCTCCCATTCCGGCACCACCGGAAGCGCGGCGAGGATCTGCTCGGCGGCCAGATAGCACGCCGGGTCGCCCAGGTCGTAGTAGAAGACCGGCTGCTCGGTGCGCTCGGCGCTCGGCGGCACCTGCACGGTCGGCAGCTCGGGCACGCTCAGCCGTGGATCAGCCAGCCGTCGGCGGCGCGGCCGGCCTCCATCACTGCCTCCGACAGGGTCGGGTGGCCATGGATGATTCGCGCCAGCTCTGGATAGCCGCCCTCGAGGGCGCGGAGGTTGACCAACTCCTGGATCAGCTCGGTGGCCCGCGTCCCGACGATGTGGCCGCCGAGGAGCTCGCCGTACCTGCTCTCGCCGACCACCTTGATCAGGCCCGCGCGGTCGCCGTAGACGGTGCCCGCGCCGACGGCGCCGTACTGCACCTTGCCCACGACGACCTCGTGTCCCTCCTCACGTGCCTGCGCCTCGGTGAGCCCGAAGCTACCGACGTTGGGGGTGCAGAATGTGGCCCGGGGGACGTCGATGTACTCGATCGCGTGTGTCGTCATCCCGGCTGCGTCCTCGACCGCGATCACGCCCTCGTCAGAGGCCTTGTGGGCCAGCGCCGGCCCGCGCACGAGGTCTCCGATGGCGTACACGCCCTCCACGCTCGTCCGCATCGCGCCGTCGACCTCGATCAGCCCCGTCTCGGCGAGCCTGACCCCGGCGTCGTCGAGGCCCAGACCTTCGACATCGGGAGCGCGGCCGGTGGCGATGACCAGCCAGTCGACATCGCGGGACTCCTCGCCGTGGGTGAACTTGACCTTGGCCTCGTCGGCGACGACGTCGGTGACGAAGGTCTTCGTGTGGATGGTCATGCCCTGGCGCTTCAAGCCTCGCTCGACGAGCTTGGAGATGTCGGCGTCCTCGGTGGGAAGCACGCGCTCGAGAGCTTCGAAGAGGAGGACCTCGACGCCAAGGCGGGCGTACGCCGAGGCGATCTCGGCTCCCGAGGCCCCCGCCCCGACGACGGCCATGCTCGCCGGGAGCTCGGAGAGGGCCCACGCCTCCTCGCTGCCGATCACCCGGCCCCCGAACTCAACCCCGGGAATCGATCGCTTGACCGAACCGGTGGCGAGGATGATCGTCCGGGCCTCGATGGCCTGCTCGCCGACCGCAATCCGATGCGGCCCGGTCAGTCGCCCATCGCCCTCGATCAATTCGATCCCGTTCTTCTTGAACAGTCCGGCCACACCGCCGGTGAGGGTCGAGATGACCTTCTCTCGCCGCTGGACGACGGCACCGAAGTCGACCTCCGGCTCGGCCACCCTGATGCCAAACTCACCCGCCTCGCGGACCTCGGTGAGAACGTCGGCCGAGCGCAGCACCGCCTTGGCGGGAATGCAGGCGTAGTTCAGGCAACGGCCGCCGACGCGGTCACGCTCGATCACGGCGGTCTTCATCCCCAGCTGAGCGGCGCGGATCGCGGCCACGTAGCCGCCGGGGCCGGAGCCGATGACCAGGCAGTCGTATGCGGATTCAGGCACTCATCGCAGCCTACTAAGGCGGGGTTGAAATCCGGTGGAGCGGCGCGCGGCCAGCGTGGGGGCCGGCTCAGCTACCGGGGTACTTGGGCATCTGGATCCGGCTCAAGACGCGCACGAGCCTGAAGAAGAGGTAGCCACCGAGCCCGACGATGGCCGCCGCGATCAGGAACCCCACGATCGTCGAAGCTTTGATCAGCGAGCCGACGGCGAACAGGATGAGGATGGCCAGGAGCGCCATGAACCCGAGCACGGCCCAGTAGCGCAACTGCCACATGCCTACGGCGCAGATGGACATGAGCACGGCGAAGGCGATCGTCTGCCCGGCCGAGGCCTTCACCCCCGTCCCCTTCAGCCTGACCCCGACCAGGAAGAGGATCAGCTGAACCAGCCCACTGAGCGCGGCCAGAACCGCGCCGACAATGAGCGGCCACGGACGCTCCCCGGGCGCGAGCGGAATCAGCGCCGCCCGTACCGCTGCGTCCTTCCGCTCGGAGCGGCTGAGGTGAGCCTCCGTGGCCACGGGCACCGGAGCCGGTGTGTCCCGCCGGCCTCGCTTGCGTCTACGTTGTCCCAACCGTCGCCTCCCGTCGCTCGGTGAGGAGCCTTCGCAGCGCCCGTGCTGCCGCCTCCGGGTGGCTTGACTCGGTGAGGGCACGCACGACCGCGATCCGCTCAGCTCCTGCATCCCGCACGGCAATCGACGTTGACGCGCTCGATCCCGCCGATGGCAAAGAACGGCACCGTCGCGTGCTGGGCCGCGTAGCGAACCAGGTCAAGCCCGACGGCCCGCCGCCCAGGTTTGGTCGGTGTCTCATGCACCGGGCCGACGCCGATGTAGTCGACCCCGGCCGCGCCGGCTGCCTCGACCTGCGCGGGCGAGTGGGTGGACAGGCCGAGTAGGCGGTCGGCTCCGATGATCCCCCGTGCCTCCGCGACGGGCACGTCGTCCTGGCCCACGTGGACGCCGTCGGCGTCGATTCCTGCTACCAGGTCGGGGCGGTCGTTGAGAATGAGCAGGGCTCCGTGCCGCTCGGTGATCTGTCTGAAACGGTGGCCGGCGGACACGATCGCCGCCTCATCCGCGGACTTGACACGGAGCTGGACGACATCGACACCGCCCCGCAGCGCAGCCTCGAGAAAGCTGTCCGGCTGATCGCCACAGACCAGGTAGAGGCGGGCGGCGGCCAGGTGCTCATGTCGTGATCCCACGGACCCAGTCTGGCAAGAAGCGGCCTCCGGGGCCGCGCTACGATTGTGCGAACGGGAGCCCCACCACCGGGCTGAGAGGGCGGACACGGGTCCGCCGACCGTCTGAACCTGACCCGGTTAACGCCGGCGTAGGGAGGCGTTCTGCCCAAGCCAAATAGCTCAGTTGATGTGGCCGTCGTGGGGGGCGGTGTGATCGGTCTGTCGGTCGCCTGGCGAGCCGCCCAGCGCGGTCTCCGCGTGGTCGTCCTGGAGCGTGGCGAGCCGGGCGCAGGCACCTCGAGAGTGGCGGCGGGGATGCTCGCCCCGGTCAGCGAGGCCAGTCTGACCGAACAGGCGTTGCTGGGCCTCGGCCTGCGCAGCGCTCAGCTCTACCCCGGGTTCGTCGCGGAGCTGGAGGGGGTAGCCGGGGCGGATCCCGGCTACTCGGCCTGCGGGACGCTGGCCGTGGCCCGCGACCGGGATGAGGCCGAGGCGCTGGAGCGTGAGTTCGAGGCCAGACGCCGGCTCGGCCTGGGCGGGCAACGTCTGCGTCCCAGCCAGGCCCGAGCGCTCGAGCCCTCGCTCGCCCCGGCCCTGCGTCTGGCTCTGCTGGCCGAGGCCGATCACGCGGTTGACCCTCGCCGGCTCACGGCGGCACTGGTCCTGGCCGCTCGCGCGGCCGGGGCCGAGTTTCGGCCCGGGGCGGAGGTCGTCGGCCTGGCCTCGGGCGATGGCGCGGTCTCCGGCGTGCGGTTACGCGACGGAGAGCTGATCCCGGCCCCGCAGGTGGTCATCGCCGCCGGCGTCTGGGCCGCAAGCATCCAAGGCATTCCGGATGCCCTCCGTGTCCCGCTCCACCCGGTCAAGGGACAGATCATGCGTCTGCACGACCCGGCCGGTCCCGGGCTCCTGACCAAGGTGCTGAGGATGGGGGCTGGATACATCGTGCCCCGCGGGGACGGACGCTACGTCCTCGGGGCGACGATGGAGGAACGCGGCTTTGACACCACGGTCACTGCCCGTGCGGTGTATGAGCTGCTCCGTGACGCCGGCGAGCTCCTGCCAGGGATCTCTGAGCTCGTGATCGACGAGATCGCGGCCGGGCTGCGCCCGAGCACACCCGACAATGCGCCTGCCATCGGCCCCGCTTCGCTGCCCGGACTGCACTGGGCGGTTGGCCATCACCGGAGCGGGATCCTCCTGGCCCCCGTCACGGCCGAGCTGGTGGTGACCGGACTCAGCGGCGACGGCGTGCCGGATTACGCGACCGAATTTGTCCCCGAGCGGTGGGGTCGCGTTGCGGTGGTGGCCTGATGCGCGTGATCATCAACGGCGAGGCGCACGAGCTGGACGCGGCCAGCAGCCTGGCCGACGCGGTCGCCGCGCTGCCCGGCGCCCCGGCGGGCCGTGGCGTGGCGGCCGCCCTCGACGGCGAGGTGATCCCGCGCGGAGAGTGGGCCGAGACCAGGCTGTCCGACGGGGCACGGGTGGAGCTCGTGGTGGCGGTCCAGGGCGGATGAGCGAGCCGTTTCTCATCGCCGGGCGCGAGCTCCCGTCGCGGTTGATCCTGGGCACGGGTGGCTTTGAGAGCCACAGCGTGCTGGCGGAGGCGCTCTCGGCGTCGGGGACCGGGCTCTGCACGGTGGCCCTCCGGCGCCTCGACCCCGGCGCCCGCGGATCGATCCTCGAGGTACTGGAGGCCGCGGGTGTAGCGGTGCTGCCCAACACAGCGGGCTGCTTCACCGCCCGCGACGCTGTCCTCACCGCCCAGCTGGCTCGGGAGGCCTTCGAGACCAACTGGATCAAGCTCGAGGTGATCGGCGACGACCGGACGCTCCTGCCCGATGCGGTCGAGCTCGTGGGTGCGGCCGAGGCTCTCGTCGACGACGGCTTCGTCGTCCTTCCCTACACGAACGATGACCCGATCCTGGCCCGCCGGCTCCAGGACGTAGGGTGTGCCGCCGTCATGCCTCTGGGATCGCCGATCGGCAGCGGAATGGGGATCCGCAACCCGTACAACATCTCGATCATGGTTGAGCGCTCCGAGGTGCCCGTGATCCTCGATGCCGGCGTGGGCACCGCCTCGGATGCGGCCCTGGCCATGGAGCTCGGTTGCGACGCGGTTCTGTGTGCCAGTGCCATCTCCCGCGCTCACGATCCGGTGGCCATGGCCCGGGCGATCCGCCTGGGCGTCGAGGCGGGCTGCCTGGCCCGGGGCGCCGGCCGGATCCCGCGCCGGCTGCACGCGGAGGCGTCGACGGCGATGGACGGAATGCCCGTGTTCGACGCCCCTGAGGCATGAGCGTCAGCCACTCCACGGCCGCGGTTGACGAGCTGATCGACCGCTGGCAGGCCGCCTGGTCGGACAAGGACTCCTCCGCCTTCGCTCCGATCTGCACCGCCGACGTCCACTACGAGGATCCGGTGACCGCGGAGCCGCTCGAGGGCGCAGCCGAGCTCGGGCGCCACGCTGCCCGCCTGTGGGCCGCCTTTCCCGACGCCCGGATGGACCGGACGGGTGAGCGGCTGACCAATGGCCGGTTCGTCGCGGCACCGTGCAAGGTGCTCGGGACGCACCGCGCGCCGCTGGAGGGACTGCCGGCCACGAACCGCTTCGTCGTCATCCACTGCGTCTTCTATCTCGAGCTGCGCGACGAATGCGTCCTACGGGCGCGTGCCTTCTTCGACCTCTACGAGACCGCCGTCCAGCTCGGGGTCCTGCCGGCGCGCGGAACACTGGGGGAGAAAGCGCTCCTGGTCCTCCGGGGCTTCGGCCTGCGGGCGGGGCGGAACAGCGGTTAGCCGTCGTGGACATCGTCATCCCGATCTTCGACCAGCTCACCGCGCTCGACGCTGTCGGTCCCTACGAGGTCCTCTCCCGCCTGCCCGGCGCCCGGGTTCGGTTCCTGGGCCTTACTGCCGGGCCCAAGCGGACGGAGAACGCGATGCTGGCGCTGACCGCTGATGGGACTCTGGACGAGCTTCCCGAGCCGGAGATCATCGTCGTCCCCGGGGGCTACGGAACCCGTCAGCTCATGCGCGACGAGACGCTCCTGCGCTGGCTTCGCCACGCCCATGAGTCCTCACGCTTCACGACGTCCGTGTGCACCGGCTCGCTGGTCCTCGCCGCAGCCGGGATCCTCGACGGGCTCGAGGCGACGACCCACTTCGCCGCCATGGACCTGCTTGCCCAGAACGGAGCCAGGCCGGTGGCCCGGCGGGTCGTCGAGCAGGGCAAGGTGATCACCGCTGCTGGAGTCTCATCCGGGATCGACATGGCGCTGGTCTTGGCGGCGCGGGTTGCCGGCGATGACGTGGCCCAGGCCATCCAGCTGGGGATCGAGTACGACCCGCAGCCGCCCTTCGACTCCGGATCCCTGGAGAAAGCACCCCCGCAGGTGATCGAGCTGATGCGAAGCTCACCTCGCTACAGCTGAGCTCTGACGCTCACGACCACCGGCGCGTGATCTGACAGTCGCCCCCGCTCGAGCACCTGTGGCTTTCCTTCGGGGACGAGCCCCCCGCCCACATAGACCTGATCCACGCCGTGGCCGCCGGCGCGCGAGAGCCCAGGGAGCGACGGCTCGTACACGTTGAAGTCTCCACCCAGCAGCGCCGGAGCCCCGTCGGCCCAGCCCAGCAGCGCCTCGGCCGCCCGCGTCCCCTGGCTCGCGTCAGCGTTCGTGTGCAGGTTGGCCACCCAAGTCCCCCCCGTGAGGCGCACCGCGTGCATCCAGCGTCGCTCCGGCCACCAGCCCAAGCGCTGCGTCCGATGCGCGGTGATCCCGCCTCCGCGGACGAGGATCGCATTGGCGCTCCCGCCGTTTGACTTGATCACGTCGGGCCGGCGCACAGCGACCGCCCTGCGCAGCGCCAGCAGCCCGTTGCGTGAGGTGAGCACCTGGCGCGCCTCGGCGCCGGCCCGCCGGGCCAGGCCCTCGGGCCACCACGGGGGTACCTCCTGGAGGAGCGCCACCTCCCAGGCCCAGGAGGTGATCAGCTCGGAGAACTCGTCGTAGAGGTCCCGCCCGGAGCCTGGAACCGAGCGGCCGTGCAAGAGGTTCCAGCTCAGCACAAGCATCTTGCGAGCGTACGTAGACTGCTCGGCTTGACTCGCCACTTCCTCACCGGCGCCGAGCTGACGCCAACCGAGCTGATCGCCCTGCTCGATCGCGCGACCGAGCTCAAGGCGGCTCCCGACTCCTCGTCGATCCTGGCCCGCCGGACCGTCGCCCTGCTCTTCGAGAAGCCCTCGACACGGACCCGGGTGTCGTTCGAGGCGGGAATCGTGGAGCTCGGCGGGCACCCGATGGTGCTCCGCACCGACGACCTTCAGCTGACTCGGGGGGAGTCGATCCAGGACACTGCCTACGTCCTCTCACGCCACGTCGCCGCCATCGGCATCCGCACCGGTCCGGACGCGGTTCTCACCGAATTCGCCGAACACGCGACCGTCCCGGTGATCAACATGCTCACCGCCGGGCACCATCCCTGCCAGGCCCTGGCTGATCTGCTCACCCTGCGGGAGACCTTCGGGCAGCTGGATGGGCTGACGGTCGCCTACGTGGGCGACGGCAACAACGTCGCCCGCTCGCTGGCCCTCCTCGGGGGCCTGGCTGGGGTCGAGGTGCGGATCGCGTCGCCGTCCGAGTTCACCCTTGAGCCGCCGATCGACGGCGCCTGGCTCACCGACGATCCCCAGGCCGCGGTGCACGGAGCCGACGCCATCTACACCGATGTGTGGGTGAGCATGAGCGATCCGCCGGAGACGGCCGACGCCCGCCGCGCCGCACTGGCCGGTTACCGCGTGGACTCAGAGCTCCTGGAGCGCGCCGCGCCGCAGGCCATCGCCCTGCATTGCCTGCCCGCCCACCCGGGCGAGGAGATCACGGCCGAGATCCTCTATGGACCCCGGCAGCGAATCTGGGACCAGGCGGAGAATCGGCGTCACGTGCAGAAGGCGCTGCTCGAGTTCCTCCTCGCCTGAGGCGTCCGCGTCCGGTCCGTCGCGCCTTCGGATAGGCTCGCCGAGCTGTGCCGGCCAAGCGAAGCACCTCCAGTCGTTCCGGACATACGCGCGCGCCTCTGGGATTGTCCGTTCTGGCCGAGCAGCTGGTCGACCGGATCCTCAAACCGCTCGGGCTGGTCGTTCTCAGCCGCGAGCGCATCCAGGAGACCCTGGAACTGATCCACCTCGATATCCGCGGCTTGCACCCGGGCAATGACGGCGTTCAGCTCGCCGGTCGTCGCGGCGGCACGGCTCTGCGGCGACTTGGCGGGGACCTCTTTGTCGGGACGGCTCGGTGGCGCCGACCGGGGCGCAGGGATTGCGCCCGGTAGCGCAAGCGCGCCGAGACATAACAGCGCGTAGGCAAGGACGTAGGTCGCATGCTCGCCCAGCTCCGCGCGCGAGCTAACCTCGGCCAGCGACGACTGTCCATCAAAGCAGCGGAGGGCGATTTCCTCGGCGGGACTAAGCCCGATATCGCGCAGCGCGGCGCCACCCTCCTGGGCCAGCGCGGCGGCAATCGGAACCAAACAGACGCTGCTCGGGCCGAGGTGCCCATGTAGTAGCTCGAGGCTGTTCGCGCCGCAGGCCCTCGACCAGAAGTAGTCTCGGCGAGACCGGCGTGGCCACACGCTCGCCGGCAATCAGCGCGCGCGGAGAGACGATAGCGACCTGGCCCCGGAGAAAGCGCGCGGTAGACCGATCTGCCAGGTACCCATGCAGGCGGACCGGCGCGTCTTTGGCATCGAGCAGTCGGGCGCGGCACAAGCGGCTGAGCTGCTCCCGCAAGTTGCGCGGCGGCGAGCTGGCGACCACAGCACGCGCCCGCTGCGCCTGCTGAGTGGACCAGCCCACGGCCAGAACCTCGACGATGCCATCCCCAACCACCGTCGAGTGGGCGCCAAGGAGCACGCCGTGTTCAAAATAGAGCTCGCGGTGCGGCGTGCTGCTCGGATGATTCTACTGGCCCCGCGACTGGCTGCATTACACCGTCGGGCGCGAGCCACAGGCAGCCGCTAAAACCGGTGGCGATGGCCCACCCCATAAGGCGCGCCGGATCCAGCGTTTGCAGCGAGCCCTCAGGCTCAGGCTGGGCGATAAAAATCGCCGGGCGGCGCTCGGCTCGGTGGCCGGCCGATATGCGGCGGCGCAGCTTCAGCAAGTCGGTCCGCCGGTTGAGCGCCGTCGCCTGCTTACTGGATTTGCGGCACCGTCCAGGCGCAGAAGCCGGACACCGCTCAAGGCCGGTTGCACGACGTCGCCGTTCCCCACCTGGAATCCGCGCCGCCGCAATCTGCGCTGGGCCTCGGCCAGTGGTACCGGGTATCGCCGCCGGAAAGTGGGTTTGTAGACGACACAATTCGTCTAGGCACATCCCTAGTATGGCTCGCAACATCGGGTCTTTGCTGCGGGCGTGGCTGGACGACCCGAAAGTCCACCAAACTCCGGCGTCGCTGCCTCTATAATCTACGTTATTGTGGCCAAAAAGAATACTGCTTGCACACCCCCCGCGTCATAAACCGTGGACGGCAGCGTCAACATCGAGCTGGTCGGCCTTCGCCGACGACCGATGAAGGACATCTATCACCAGCTCGACGTGGACATGGCCGCGGTTTTTAGGCCTGATGGTGGCGCTTTACTTGCTGAATAATGCGCTTGTTCGCGCTTTCTGCTACTGTTCGATTCCCTGCGGCATCGAGAACGCCCTGGCGGGCTCGTACGCCGATGCCTTTTATTTCAGCATCCAGACCATGGCGACCATCGGCTACGGCAAGTTCGCGCCAGTCGAACGTAAACGCCGACTTTTTGGTCACGGTCGAGTCGGTGGCCGGCCTTTTGTGGACGGCGATTACCACGGGCCTCATCTGTCGCCGAAGTTCGCCCGGCCCACGGCGCGGGTGCTGTTTTCGCGGGTCGCTGTCCATCACAAGGAGAAGGCGTTCCGTCCTTGATGTTTCGCCTGGCCAACGAGCGCACGAACCAAATCGTCGAGGCCCAGCTTCGCTTGACCCTGTTTCGCACCGAGTTCACCTTGGAAGGCGAGCGGTTCCGTCGCTACGACGACCGTAGCTCGTGCGCAACCAGTCGCCGGCGTTCACCATGACGTGGACCGCGGTGCACCAGATAGACGAGTCGAGCCTGCTGTACGGATAGACGAAGAGTCGCTACAGGCGGGCGAAGTGGGTATCCTGGCGACCCTGGTTGGCATCGATAACCCTTCGCCCAGACGGTCCATGTCCGCCACAACTACCACGTAGTGATCTGCGCTGGAATGAACGCCTGAAGGACTTGTACCACATCGACGGCAACGGCAAACGGCTCGCCAACTTCCACAACTTTCACGAGACCTTCCCCGTCGATGCCACGGCCGGCCGCTCGACGGCGGCCGCCCGGCGGTGCCCGCGCTGCCGCCAGCGCCAGCGATTGAAGTCGCTGCCGCCGATGCCGGCGAACGCCGCCCGTGCCTGAACCCGTTGCCGCCGCCGCCGTAGCCCCTGCCCGCCGCCGTGCCCCCCGCCCGCCGTCGAGACGCCGCCGACTTCGCTGCCGAGCGTAGCCCATCGCGGGCGGGTGGCTGGCGCCGCTTAGGATGCGCACCGGGGCCGCGCCCGCCGGACGCGCACGCGCACCTGGCGTGGATCGACTCGGCTCGGGAAACAGCACCAAGAGCAGCGCCAGATACCAAGCGGCGCCGCGAAGACCTGCAGCTTGCCGACGTGCCCGAAGCGATTTGCAACGGGGATGGCCAGGTGACTGGCCTGCTGAGTCTCGATCAGCATGTCCGCAGCGAGCTCGGCGAGCTCGGCGGCCAGTGTTCCAGACGGATTGGCTCTCCCCGGCGCGCGCAACCACCGACCCGTCGAGCGTGCACACCATGACTTTGTGTGCCGCAGTCGATTCCTATAAGCCGGTCGCACAGCGCGTCCAGTAGAGCAGACGAGCCGACTTGCATACGGTCATTTTCGCACAGCTTGCCCGCGTTACGCCGCACGGAACTGGCGCCTATCGCCAAAGAGATGAAGGGCTCCAGCGCCTTTTGGTCGGATTAGCGTGAAACAAGGCCAAATCAAGGATTGAGATCTAACTACGCGAAAAAGTAAGCTCGTTACCCTTGTAAGTCTCCGCTTACACTCTGAAGTTCGACTGCTAGGAGTCACTTCTTCCGGGCAGTCCCCAGCAGGACACAGGCAATAGCCCGAGTGAGGCAATGACCGACCCGAAACCTGAGCAGATCACCGACCGGTTTAACGTTCGCTGGACCTGAGGCGCTGGCGCTAGCATCCCAAGGCCAGGGCCCTGGGCCCTACGCATTACCCGAGTCGCTGGCGCCGACCGAGCCGGTGCCGGTCCTGCCGACTCGGGGGATTGTTCTGTTTCCTTATGATAGCGCCGCTTATGGTGGGCCGGACATCTCGGCGGCGGCCGTCAAGCGCGCCACCGAGAGTGAAAACCCGCTGGTGTTTGTATGCTTACAGCGGCGCGCGGAAGATGATGAGCCGGGCCCCGAGGGATGGCACGAGACGGGCACCCTGGCAACTATCCTGCGCGTGACGCCGGTATCCGATGGCAGGACCAAAGTCATCGTCCAGGGGCTGTGCCGGCGCGGCACGCATGCCTTCCGGCAGGCCGAGTTCATCATCCGTGTCAACCTGCATCCTCGGCCGGCGTTCTTCCGCCGCCGACCCCACCGCCAGCTTGCTGCCGCTCGGGGCACCCGGGCCGACCGACGACCGCGCCGAGCTGCGCCGCCACCTGCTTGCCGATCCCGCGGGGCCGCTACATGGCGCCGAGCTTTTGGCGCTGCAGCGCCAGATTAAAGAAGATCGACCGCTATGCCCGGACCGACAAGGTGCGTGCCCCGGCGCTGACCGAGCTGCTGCATGGCTGCGACGAGGCAGCGCCGAGCGCTTCGCTGACCTGGCGGCGGCGAACCTGTACATCCCTCCCGTCGAAGCGCAGCGCATCTTGGAAGCGCCAGACGTCGCGAGCCGTGGACGCGAGCTCGCCGCCTTTCTGCGCCGCGAGCTGCAGCTTTTTCACCTGCAGGAAGGCATCCGCAGCCGCACCAAAGAGGTCCTGACCCGGCCCAGCGCGAGCACTTCTTGCGCGAGCAGCTCCGCCAGATCCACACCGAGCTCGATGGCAACGGCACCGGCGACGAATTCGATGAACTCCGCCAGCAAGTCCGCGCCTGTGGCATGACCGGCGAGGCGCTGACCGAAGCCGAGCGCCAGCTCCGCCGGCTGGAGGCGATGCCCGCCCAGAGCCCGGAGGCGCAGGCGGTGCGCGCCCACCTGACCTGGCTGACCGAGCTCCCCTGGCTGAGCCTGACTACCGATAGCTTCGATTCCGGCCAAAGCCCGCCGTGCCCTTGATGACGAGCACGCGGACCTGCAAGCCATCAAGCAGCGCATCCTGGAGTTTTTGAGCGTCATGCGGCTGCGTCGGGCCAGCGATGAAGGGGCGGACGCACCGCCGGGCACCCCGTGCTTCGCTGGCCCGCCCGGGGTCGGCAAGACGACGCTGGGGCGGTCTATCGCGCTGAGCCCTCGGGCGGCCCGCTTTGTACGTGTCCAGCTTGGGGGCGTGCGCGACGATGCCGAGATTCGCGGCCACCGTCGTACCGATGTGGGCGCCCTGCCCGGCCGCCTGATCCAGGGGCTACGGCAATCGGGAACCCGCAAACCCGGTGATGTTGCTCGATGAAATCGACAAGCTGTGCGCCGACAGCCCACGGCGATCCGGCCCGCGGCGCTGCTCGAGGTCCTGGATCCCGGAACAAAACAGCACCTTCCGCGATCTCACGCCCGGGCGTGCCCTTCGATCTGTCGTCGGTGTTGTTTATCGCTACCGCAAACAGCGTCGAGCGGATCCCCCCGGCGCTGCGCGATCGGCTAAAGAGATATTCTTCGAGCTGTCCGGCTACACCCAAGAGGAAAAGCTGACGATCGCGACGCGCTACCTGGTTCCGCGCGCTATCGTCGCTGCCGGCCTGTCGCCAACCTATAAAGGCCTGCCTGATCACCGTCCCGGCACTGCGTTCGCTTATCAGCGATTACACCCACGAAGCCGGCGTGCGCGACCTCGATCGCCAGATCGCCGCGCTATGCCGCAAGCTGGCCCACAAGGTCGTGACCAAAGAGGACCTGTGCCGGAACCGATCCAAGGGCTGCTCCTGGACCTTCTGGTCCCAAGTCATGGCCAACAGCACCTGCTGAACCTTGGCGCGCAGCGGGTGCCGCTGCCGCCGATTCTGCCGCCGAGCTGTCAGGTGCTGTCGGTGAACCGTAACCGCCCTCAAGCCGGCCGCTGGGCCCGCCGCCGGTGGCGCGATTTACCGTCGATAAGGCGACCGAGCCGCCACCGATTGGGCTGTGCCTGGGCCTGGCCTGGACGCCCGCGGGCGGCGAAGTCCTGACCATCGAGACCCAGCGCATGCCCGGCATGTCCGGCCTGCGACTTACCGGCCAGGCTGGGCGAGATCATGCGCGAATCGGCCAGCTGCGCTGTCCTACGCCCGCGCCTATGCCACGGCCGCGGGCGCGACCGACCCATTCGGCAAAACCAGGAGATCCACGTCCACGTGCCCGCGGGCGCCATCCCCAAAGACGGCCCTTCTGGCTGGGGTGACAATTGCTTGCGCGCTGGTGTCGCTACTGGTCGGTTGGCCGGTCCATCCCGCGGTCGCGATGACCGGCGAGGTGACCCTGCGTGGACGCGTCTTGCCCGTCGGTGGATTGAAAGAAGCTGCTGCAGCACGGCGTGCCGGGATAGCCACAGTCTTTGTACCGCGCGACAATCAACCGGAACTGGCCGCTCTGCCCAGCTCGCTTACGCGCGGGCTGCGGTTGATTCTTGTCAATGATATGGAAGAGTTATTGCGCGAAGCGCTGGTCTCTGGGTCTAGCCCGCAACATACTAGAATCCACTCCCCAGATTGTCCTGCGGCTCAAGCTGCGGGTCGTCCCAGAAAACCCGCCATGGCGCAGGTCGAAAAACGCACCGCCTAGCATTGCCCTGAAGGTTTTCTGCGGCCCCTTTGGCTCTGGGCAAGACGAAAACCTACGCCGCCCGTATGCCCGCCTTATAGACCGCTATCGCAGCCGCATGTTGTCGGCTCGATTTATCCGACATCACCGACGAGGAGATGCTGTATCACGCCAGCCCCAGACACGCCAGCCACCGGCCGACAATGTTCTACGATCTGCTGCCGATTGTGCTTAACGTCTGCGGAGTGCGGGTGATCTGCGGCTGCTTGCCGGCCCGGGTCATGTCATGCACGACCATACGCGGCGCCGGGCTGTGTGGGGCCGATGGGCTGGCGTTTATCGCCGATACCCAGCGATCGGTGGAAGAAAACGAGCACGCTCTGGCCGCTGTACGCACGAACCTGCGCGACAATGGCGGGCGCCCGATACGCTGCCGATGGTTGTCCAGCTCAACAAACGCGATCTGCCGGAAGCGCGCACTGATGCCGCGGCGGCGCAGCGGCTGCGTGGCCACCGCGCTGACATCGCCACTGTCTCCTTGCTGTGGCCCGCACCGGGGCGTGGGCGTCGTCGAGACCCTGCTGCGGCTGTTGGCGGTGGTCTGGCCGAGTCTGCTTCACGAGCATGACGTGCTGGCCGCTAGCGAGCTGGATTTGCCCACGCTACTTTTAGAGCTTGGCCGCAGCTTGAACTCACTGATATCGCTCGCACGCTGACCGATGGCCACGCCAGTAACCCCGAGGCTGCCGCCGCCGCGATAAGTGCCAGCGGCCGCTGGCCGGTCTTGCTGAGTGCCGTGCCTGCCACCAAGGGGCAAGCCGCTCATGAGCGACGGCAGCCCCGAGACGAAGTGGCGGCCTGCATGCTAAAATCCCGCTCCGCGGCCTTTTGTGCGATGAAGAGTATCCAAGCCGTTGCGCGCCGCCCGCGAGCTTGGCTGCGCGGTGTCGCTCATCGATTGCCAGGGCACCGCGATTGTCGGCGACGCGCCACCTCCGGTCGCCCTGTCCGCGCCCCCCGAGTCCACGCCCTGGTACGTCCAGGAAGGCGGCCGTGAGTATCTCTGCTCCGCCGTCTACCACAACGGCGAGCAGGAACTCTGCCGGATCGGTCCTGCAGCGCCTTGCCCGGACCCGACGGCCGTACACGCGGCCTGCGCATCGCCCACTACGTCATCCGCCTGTGTGAGACCCTGCTCCGCGGCGCCCTGCGCCGCACCCTGGCCGCCCGCGTCCACCTGGCCAGCGTCGAGGACGCCTACCACGAGCTGGAGGGCAAGAACCAGCGCCTGGAGCAGGCCATCAAGCGCATGCAGGAGCTGGACCGCATCAAGGCCAACTTCCTGGCCACCGTGTCCCACGAGCTGCGCACCCCGCTGACCTCGGTCATCGGCTACTCCGAGATGCTGATGGAGGGGCTGGCCGGCCCCCTCAACGAGGAGCAGCGCGAGTACCTGCGCACGGTGATGGACAAGGGCGACCAGCTGCTGCAGCTTATCACCGGCATCCTCGACATCTCGCGCATCGAGGCCTCCGGCATCGAGCTCGACCGCGGCGCCGGTGGACCTGGCCGAGCTGGTGAAGAACGTGCTCGCCACCGTCACTCCCCAGGCGCGGCGCAAGCACCTGGGCTTTCTCGTGCAGGTCCCCGACGACCTGCCGCGGGCCGACGGCGACCGCGACAAGCTGCGGCAGGTGCTGCTGAACCTGGTGGGCAACGCCATCAAGTTCACCCCCGACGGCGGGCAGATCACCCTCGTCGCCTCCGCAACGGTCCGGGCGGCCCGCTGCCGGAAGCCGCGCCCGCCCGGGAACTGCTCCTCTCGGTGTCTCGACACCGGCATCGGCATCCCCGCCCACCTGCACGAGAAGGTCTTCGATCCCTTCTTCCAGGTGGACAGCTCCTCCACCCGCGAGTACGAGGGCACCGGCCTGGGCCTGTCCATCGTGCGCAGATCGTCGAGGCCCACGGCGGTCGCGTGTGGATGACGGCCAGCCCGGCGGCGGCGTGATCTTCCGCCTGACGCTGCCCGCAACGGTGGGCGATGCTGAGACTGTCTTCCTCCGAGACCCCATGTTCCTCGAACGGGCACTGCTGCTGATTCCGCTGCTCCTGCTCGGCGGCTTCTTCGCCGGCACCGAGACCGCCCTTTTGTCCCTGTCCCGGGCGCAGCGCGAGGGCCTGGTGCAGCAGGCCGACCAGGGCGACGCCCGCAGCAACCGCATCCTGCGCCTGCTGGACGTCCCGCAGCGCCTGATCACCACCCTGATCCTGGGCAACGAGGTCGTCAACATCTCCATCTCCACCCTGATGACCGGCCTCCGGTGAGCTTCGTGCACATGCTGCCCGCTCGCCTCTCGGCCGCGCTGCGCGACGAGGCCGTGGTGGCGGTCGTGGCCACGCTGCTGACCGTGCCACTGCTGATCCTGTGCGGCGAGCTGGTGCCCAAGACCATCGGCATCAAGCTGGCCCCGCGCTGGGCCCTGCTGGCGTCGGGGCCGACCATGGTGCTGACCTGGGTCCTGTGGCTGCCGCGCACCGTGATCAGCGCCGTGGCCGAGGCCGTCATCTACCTGGCCATGGGCAAGGGCAAGAAGCACGAGGTCGCCCCCGTGCTCCGTGAGCAGGAGTTCCGCACCCTGGTCGATCTGGGCACCGCCGAGGGCGAGATCGAGGGCACTGAGCGCCGCCTGATCCACAACGTCTTCGAGTTCGGCGACCTGACCGTGGGCAAGGTCATGACCCCCGCCGACAAGGTCTTCGCCCTGCCGGTGGAGATGCCCGCTGCCCGCATGGTCGACGCCGTATCCAAGGAGCGCTACTCCCGCGTGCCGCTTTATCGCGGGCGCCGGGACAACATCGTCGGCATCCTGTTCGCCAAGGACCTGGTCGGCCACGCCCGCGGCGATCCTGCGCCGGCCCCTTTGGCCGAGATGCTGCACTCCCCGCTCTTCGTGCCCCGCCGGGCCAAGGCCGACCGACTGTTCCGTGAGTTCCAGCGCCGCAAGACCCACCTGGCCCTGGTCGTCGACGAATACGGCAAGCTCTCGGGGCTGGTGACCATGGAGGATCTGCTCCACTCGCTCTTTGGCGGCCTGGGCGAGTCAGCCCGCGGCGGGACCCGGCGGTGACCCTCGCGCCCGAGTGGCCGGCTGATCGCCGCTCTCCATCGCCCTTCGTGTGCCTCATCCTCGAGGCCTTCTTCTCAAGCACCGAGATCGCCATCGTCAGCGCCGACCAGGCCCACATTCGTCGCCTGGCCCAGGCCGGCCACCGCGGCGCGCGCTACGTCGAGGAATTCCTGGTCGCCCCCCATCGCCTTTTGGCCATGACCCTGCTTGGCACCCAGCTCTCGGTGGTGACCTCCACGGTGGTGATGACCCTGTGGCTCTACAAGGCCGCGCCGCAGCGGGCCGAGCTCTATCTTTTGCTCGGGCTGACCCCGGTCATCGTCATCTTCGGCGAGATCGTTCCGAAGGCCATCGTCCGGCAGCACGCCAACGTGCTGGCCCCCGTCATGGCCCGCTGCTGCGGGCGGCCATGCGCGTGCTCTCGCCCCTGGTCTCCGTGCTCTCCGGCGTGTCGACGCTGGTGCAGCGGCGCCTGGGCATCGAGCAGCAGCGCAAGCTGATTACCCGCGAGGAGCTGGAGGTGATGATCGCCGTCCGTCCAGACGAACTCGGCGCCCCGGGCAGCGAGTCCACCGGCGGCGACCTGCTGGCAGCGCCCTCCGACGTGACCGAGGGCGAGCGCTCGATGATCTCGCGCATCTTCGAGTTCTCCAGCGTCGAGGTCTATGGGCTGATGGTGCCCCTCTCCGATGTCACCGCCCTGCCGGAAGGCGCCAGCATCGAGGACCTAGCGCGGGAGATCGCCGACAAGAAGTACAGCCGCATCCCCATTTATCGCGAGCGCATGGATCAGATTGTCGGGGTGGTCCATGCCTTCGACGTGCTGAAGGCGGGCCGCTCGCGCCGACCGCCGCCGACCTGATGCGCCCGCCGATCTTCGTGCCGGAGTCGCAGAAGGCCATGGAGCTCCTGGCCCGCCTGCAACGGGCGCGGCAGGGCTTGGCCGTGGTGGTCGACGAGTACGGCGGCGCGGTCGGGATGGTCACCGTCGAAGACATCCTGGAAGAGATCGTCGGTGAGATCGAAGACGAGTACGATGTGGCGCCGCCACAGGTGCGCAGGAGCCCGACGGCAGCTACCGTGTCCCCGCGCGCATCAGCATCGCCAGCTCAACCCTGAGCTGGGCACCTTGCCTGCCCGAGTCGGACGACTACGAGTCCCTGGCCGGGCTGCTTCTTGGACAAGCTAAAGCACATCCCCAAAGCCGGCGAGAAGCTGACGATTGGGCCCGTGACCATCGAGATCGGGACCGCCACCGAGCGCCGCATCGAAGATGTGGTGCTTCGCTCGCCAAGAAGAAGTAATGGCCTGGCGGCACGGCCAAGCCGGACCGTGCGGACATAGGCCATGCCCCAGCCCACGCAGGACCCGCCTCGGATCGAGCGCAGCATCGGCATTGACCTGGCCGCGCGGTGCCGCCGTGGTGCTGATGGTCCAGACCTACGCCTTTGATGGCTGGGCGTCGGCGGCGGCCAAGACCGGCTGGGGCTATGCGCTAAGCCGCACGTTTTCCAACATTCCAGCGCCGCTGTTCCTTTTGCTTGCCGGCATCGGCATGGCCTTTGGCGCCAGCGCAGCGCACCGACGTGGCACGCCAGACGCCGCGATCCGGACAAACCTGATCAAACGCGCCCTGGAAGTGGTCGGCTACGGCTATGTGGTAAGCGCGGTCTATGCGCTGATTGAAGGACGCTTCGACACGACTGCGCTTTTCCGGGCTGACATCCTGCACTGCATCGGTCTGTCGATGGTCACCTGCGCGCTGCTGCTGCTCGGACGGACCTACTTTCTGGCGGGCGATGGCGTTATCGGTCTTGGCGCTGTCGCTTGGCATTGCTGCTGGACGCTGGCTGCCAGAGCCGCACGGTTTCTTCGCGCCGGTCGTCGCGCTGTTCGTCGATGTCGCCCCTTACACACGCTTCCCGCTGCTGCCTCTGTGTGGCTTTACTGCCGTAGGGGTTGCCGTGGGGTCCTGGTTGCTACAGCGGCCACCGCTGCTCAACCACCTGGCCCGGCTGGCTATCGTTACCATGCTGCTAGTGGCGCTGGTGTCGCTGTGGCAGTACCTGACTGGGCTGCACGCTGGCGTGGCTCGGGGGGCGGCTTTGGCGCAGCCACCCGGCAGTGGTGTGGACTTCCTTGAGGGCGGCACCCGCGCGCTCGCTGTCCTTTTCGCCAGCCTGTTCGCGGCGAACCTGTTGGCACGGTCCTACCCTACGGTGCCGAGCGCGGTGACGTGGCTGGTGCGGCTTGGGCGCGGCTCTCTTTTGGCCTACGCCGTCCACATTCCGCTGTGCTACGGCCGCCTGGCCTATCCGATTGCGGGTCGGCTGCAGATGCCGGTGGCGACGGTGCTAGTCGTTGCGCTTATCGCGTTTACCTATCTAGTGGTCTTGTTTCGCGAACTGGCGAAGGAACGCCGGTGGACGGCCGCTTAAGACTTGGTGGGTACTGGCGGGTTCGGGAACAGGCAGTGCACGTAAACGTTTGGCGTGGTGGTCAGGACCGCGCCCGGCGTGGCGACGATTTCGGCCGCCGTGCATAGCGGCCGCGGCGCGATGGCATCGGACTCAAAACGCCCGGAATTGACCTTGCTCGCGTCGAAGTAGTGGACCTTGCACACCGGCGAGTAACCCGGCTGTCCAGGCGTCGCGGCGAAGATTGTCAGCAGGTCGGCGGCCCGTGTCTTGGTCTTGTCCATCGATCGTCAGCGCGATCTTGGCGTTGGGCAGCGGATCGGCTAGATTCAAGCTCGAACCCATCGGCGCTTTGTCCTTGGACACATACAGATCGTTGGTGAGCGGACAAATGGCACCGGTGCTACGAATTCCCCGACGAGCAATCTCGCCCGCCGTGGCGTCACACTCGGTCATCATCGGACAGCTTGCCGGTCAATAAGATGACCGGGCACTTGGTCTTGTCGGTGGTCACCGGCAGATTGCCGCCGTTTAGATAGCCGCCGAGCAGTCCGCGCATCCAGAGCTGGGTGGGAAACTGGAACGTAGCCTGCGGGTTGCCCGGATACATCGGGAAGATCGCCCGCCGTTTAGCACAAACGGACACGACGGCCCCTGATTGACGGTATTTCCACCGGCACCGCGACGCTGACCATCGGCGAGTCCTTGAAGCTGGCCATACCCGTCTGGATCGGGCTGCGCGTCGGGAACTGGATGTCGATGTTCTGTGGGCCGCCGTCGGGAAACATCTTGCGGGTGCGGTCCCAGCCAGCGCGCTTGAACAGGGAGCGCTCGGACTTGACGTCGTTGCAGCCCATGCGGTCGCGGACGCTGGACAGAAGCTTGGACGGAACCACGACGTGCCAAGGCTTGTAGGTCTTGAGCGACGTCGGCTCGACGGCGGTCCCTGCCTGCGCCGGGACCAGGCCGGTAGACAGCACCGGGTACTGGACAGCTTTGAGGTAGTTGTCGAGCCGGGCATCAAACTGATGGTCATCGCCGCGGCCTTCGGGCGCATTGCAGCCGTCCAACCGATAGGCCGCCGAGGGCAGGGACTTGGCCGG